>NZ_JBIORT010000001.1:1105000-1382500 GCF_051714385.1 Enterococcus sp. AZ141 | reverse complement strand
GGTCACTAGGGAGTATTTAGCCTTGGGAGATGGTCCTCCCGGATTCCGACGGAATTCCTCGTGTTCCGCCGTACTCAGGATCCTCCTAGGTGTTATCCAAATTTCGCCTACGGGGTTTTTACCCTCTTTGACATACTTTTCCAAGTATTTCGACTATCTGAATAGACTACCATATCGGAGTCCTACAACCCCAACAAGCAAGCTTGTTGGTTTGGGCTTTTCCCGTTTCGCTCGCCGCTACTCAGGGAATCGAATTTTCTTTCTCTTCCTGCAGGTACTTAGATGTTTCAGTTCTCTGCGTCTACCTCGACTGCGCTATGTATTCACGCAGACGTAACATCCTATAAAAGATGCTGGGTTTCCCCATTCGGAAATCTCTGGATCATAGCTTACTTACAGCTCCCCAAAGCATATCGGTGTTAGTCCCGTCCTTCATCGGCTCCTAGTGCCAAGGCATCCACCGTGCGCCCTTATTCACTTAACCTTTGACCTTACGGTCGGTTTTGAGTACTTCTTCTAGCGATAGAAGGTTGCTCAAGAAAATAAGCGTTGAACTTATTAAAAAACTCTTTTAACATTTCAACTCGGTGTGTGTTACTTGTTTTGATTTTTTCTTCGATATCCAGTTTTCAATGAACAAAGCATAACGACCATTGTCGTTAATGGAGCCTAGCGGGATCGAACCGCTGACCTCCTGCGTGCAAAGCAGGCGCTCTCCCAGCTGAGCTAAGGCCCCGGGTATTTACTTGAGAGTAGACCTCTCAAAACTGAACAAAGGCAAACGATGTGTAGTCTTCCGAAATATTCCTTAGAAAGGAGGTGATCCAGCCGCACCTTCCGATACGGCTACCTTGTTACGACTTCACCCCAATCATCTATCCCACCTTAGGCGGCTGGCTCCAAAAAGGTTACCTCACCGACTTCGGGTGTTACAAACTCTCGTGGTGTGACGGGCGGTGTGTACAAGGCCCGGGAACGTATTCACCGCGGCGTGCTGATCCGCGATTACTAGCGATTCCGGCTTCATGTAGGCGAGTTGCAGCCTACAATCCGAACTGAGAGAAGCTTTAAGAGATTAGCTTAGCCTCGCGACTTCGCAACTCGTTGTACTTCCCATTGTAGCACGTGTGTAGCCCAGGTCATAAGGGGCATGATGATTTGACGTCATCCCCACCTTCCTCCGGTTTGTCACCGGCAGTCTCGCTAGAGTGCCCAACTAAATGATGGCAACTAACAATAAGGGTTGCGCTCGTTGCGGGACTTAACCCAACATCTCACGACACGAGCTGACGACAACCATGCACCACCTGTCACTTTGCCCCCGAAGGGGAAGCTCTATCTCTAGAGTGGTCAAAGGATGTCAAGACCTGGTAAGGTTCTTCGCGTTGCTTCGAATTAAACCACATGCTCCACCGCTTGTGCGGGCCCCCGTCAATTCCTTTGAGTTTCAACCTTGCGGTCGTACTCCCCAGGCGGAGTGCTTAATGCGTTTGCTGCAGCACTGAAGGGCGGAAACCCTCCAACACTTAGCACTCATCGTTTACGGCGTGGACTACCAGGGTATCTAATCCTGTTCGCTCCCCACGCTTTCGAGCCTCAGCGTCAGTTACAGACCAGAGAGCCGCCTTCGCCACTGGTGTTCCTCCATATATCTACGCATTTCACCGCTACACATGGAATTCCACTCTCCTCTTCTGCACTCAAGTCTCCCAGTTTCCAATGACCCTCCCCGGTTGAGCCGGGGGCTTTCACATCAGACTTAAGAAACCGCCTGCGCTCGCTTTACGCCCAATAAATCCGGACAACGCTTGCCACCTACGTATTACCGCGGCTGCTGGCACGTAGTTAGCCGTGGCTTTCTGGTTAGATACCGTCAAGGGATGAACGTTCTACTCTCATCCTTGTTCTTCTCTAACAACAGAGTTTTACGATCCGAAAACCTTCTTCACTCACGCGGCGTTGCTCGGTCAGACTTTCGTCCATTGCCGAAGATTCCCTACTGCTGCCTCCCGTAGGAGTCTGGGCCGTGTCTCAGTCCCAGTGTGGCCGATCACCCTCTCAGGTCGGCTATGCATCGTTGCCTTGGTGAGCCGTTACCTCACCAACTAGCTAATGCACCGCGGGTCCATCCATCAGTGACGCAAAAGCGCCTTTCAACTTTCTTCCATGCGGAAAATAGTGTTATACGGTATTAGCACCTGTTTCCAAGTGTTATCCCCTTCTGATGGGCAGGTTACCCACGTGTTACTCACCCGTTCGCCACTCTTTTTCTTTCGGTGGAGCAAGCTCCGGTGAAAGAAAAAGCGTTCGACTTGCATGTATTAGGCACGCCGCCAGCGTTCGTCCTGAGCCAGGATCAAACTCTCATAATGATTTGTTTGAATGACCATACGGTCATTAAGCTCATAAAAATTAACTTTGCTAGCTATTGCTTGCATGTATTTGTTTCAATAAATTGAAACGTCCTACACATTGGTTCGTTTGCTTGCTTTGTTCAGTTTTCAAAGGTCTACCGTGCTGTGTTAGCAACTTTTATATCATATCAGAGCGACATTTGATTGTCAACTCTTTTTTAAAAGTTTTTTCGCTCGTTGTTTTTCAACTTCGTAGCGGCTGTCTCAGCGACTTCATTAGAATAACAAATGATTTGTTATTTGTCAACAACTTTTTTTAATTAATTTTGTTGATGTATCAACGTCGATTAACTATTTTAAAATTGCGACTTCGTTATAATATCATCTGTCGAGCTGTGCGTCAACCACTTTTTTCAATTCTTTTTACGAATTCATTTCAGTCATTTGGCACATGTAATAATATACCAACTAAATCCCTTGCGGTCAATCATTTTCTATGGCTTTTTTTAATTTTTACAAACCCGTCTAATCACATTGAATCCAACTTTTATCGTTCGCATTTAATCCGTTTTCTAGCAATTACCCTGGCTTTTTCCCCTCTAATTCCTCACTGTTTTTCTCCCTGATCCAGCAGACAAGAAAAAAAGCCGCCCATCTCTTGCGAGTGGACGGAGCTTTTTTATCTCATTGTCGGGAATAATAAAACGTCACGAATCGATTGTGCATCGGTCAACAGCATCACTAAGCGGTCGATCCCGATCCCTAATCCACCAGTTGGCGGCATACCGTATTCAAGTGCTTCTAAGAAATCTTCATCCAGCCCATGGGCTTCATCATTTCCTGCTTCGCGCTCTTTTTCTTGTCCTTCAAAACGTTCTCTTTGATCGATTGGGTCATTCAATTCCGTGAAGGCATTCGCAAATTCACGACCAACGATAAATAATTCAAAGCGATCCGTAAAGCGTTCATCTTCTGGATTCTTTTTCGCTAATGGCGAAACTTCCACTGGATGACCAAAGACAAAGGTTGGCTGCTGTAACGTTTCTTCAACAAATGTCTCAAAGAATTCATTGATGATATGGCCAACAGTCATGGCATCAGTGATTTCAACATGATGTTCTTTTGCTAAACTACGCGCTTCTTCAACGGACATTGGTTGCCAGAAATCAACACCTGTTTGATTTTTGATTGCATCGACCATATGGATTCGTGCAAAGTCGCTAGCTAAATCGACTTCTTGTCCATCGTATTGGATCGTTGCTGTATGCAAGACTTTTTCAGCAGCATTACGGATAATGCCTTCTGTCAAATCCATCACATCTTTGAAATCTGTATATGCTGTATACGCTTCTAGCATCGTAAACTCGGGATTATGGGTCGTATCGATTCCTTCATTTCGGAAAACGCGGCCGATCTCATAGACTTTTTCCATGCCACCCACGATCAATCGTTTCAAGTGAAGCTCAAGTGCGATTCGTAAATACAGATCCATGTCTAAGGCATTGTGGTGTGTAATGAAGGGACGAGCCGCTGCACCACCTGCTTGATTATGCAATACTGGCGTTTCGACTTCGATATATCCATGTCCGTCAAGGTAACGACGAATTTCGCTAATGATTTGGCTTCGTTTCATGAAACGATCAAAGCTCTCTTTATTACTGATCAAATCCAAGTAACGTTGACGGTAGCGTTGTTCTACGTTCGTCAAGCCATGGTATTTGTCTGGCAATGGACGCAATGCTTTGGATAAGATCACGATTTCTTTGGCTTTGATGGTCACTTCGCCAGTGTCGGTCTTCATGATTTCACCAGATACACCAAAGAAATCACCTAGATCTGCATGCTTGAATACTTCGTAAGGTTCGTCCCCCACTTGGTCTTTACGTACATATATTTGAATACGGCCTTCGCGGTCTTGTAAATGCGCAAAACCAGCCTTCCCTTTTCCACGTTTTGTAACGATTCTTCCTGCAATGCTTGCTGAAAGATTCATTTCGGCTAATTCTTCTTTGGTTCTTTGATCAAATAACTCATGTAACTCGGCAGAATTATGGGTGCGTTCGAATCGCTTGCCAAAAGGATCAATGCCTTCTTCCCGTAGTTTTTCCATCTTTTCACGGCGAACCAACATTTGATCATTCAATTCTTCTTGTGTTTGTCGTTCCTCTGTCACGAGTTTTCCTCCATTCTTAACTTGGGTTTCCTTCTTATAATGCCAATGATGACGCAAAAAATCAAGCCGAACTTTCGAATCGACTTGATTTGTTTCTTATTCCTTAAAAGTTGCTACCGGCTGTTTTTCGGTCTTCTCTACAAATGCATCCAATAAATCAAAAATCGTTTGCTTATCTTCTGCTTGATTGATAGCTGCCTTCACTTTGGCTGCCCGTGAAATACCTTTTAAGTAGTACGCAGCATGTTGGCGGAATTCTCGCGAAGCGATTTTTTCCCCTTTTAGATCAGCCAACCGTTCTAAATGAAGTTTCGCTGTCGAAATTTTTTCTCGTGGTGTTGGTTCCGGCAACAACTCGCCTGTCTCCAAGTATTGCTTGGTGCGGTGAATCATCCACGGATTGCCTAAGGCTGCCCGTCCGATCATCACTGCATCAGCGCCGACTTCTTCCAACATTCGTTTCGCATCTTCAGGGGTTCTGACATCGCCGTTGCCCATAAAGGGAATGGTGATACTTTGCTTCACTTGTTTTAAAACGTCCCAATCAGCCGATCCTTCATACATCTGTACACGGGTTCTGCCATGCATACCGATTGCTGCAGCACCCGCTGCTTCCGCGGCTTGGGCATTCTCAACCGCAAAGACGTGCTGCTCATCCCAACCGATCCGCATTTTGACGGTAACGGGCTTGTCGATCGCACTGGAAACAGCATGGACCATTTCATAAACCTTGTCGGGATCTAAAAGCCACTTCGCACCAGCTTCTGCTTTGATGATTTTGTTTACAGGACACCCCATATTAATATCAATGATATCGGCAGTTGTGTTCTCTGCGACAAATTGCGCTGCTTCTACTAAGGATGCTTTATTCCCACCAAAAATCTGAATACTAAGAGGATGCTCGGTCTCGTCAATAAACAGCATCTCAAGGGTCTTCTTGTTACGCAGTTGAATCCCTCGATCACTGATCATCTCACAGACGACTAAACCCGCGCCAAATTCTTTGACTGTCACACGAAACGCAGAATTGGTGATCCCTGCCATTGGCGCAACGACGACGCGGTTAGGAATCTCAACCGAGCCGATCTGCCATGTCTGTCTATCTTTCACTTACGCTTCCGCCTCTTTCTTCAACGCCGCCAATTCCGTTTCATCAAAATGATACTTGTTGCCACAAAACGAGCAGACTGCCTCTGCCCCATGATCTTCATCGATCATTGCTTGGATCTCCTCAGCCCCTAAGGTGATGATCGCTGTCGCAAATTTTTCTTTCGTACAATCACAGTGGAACTGGACGGGCATTTTTTCTAGTACTTCGATCGTCGTGTCTGGTAACAATGTCGCTAAGACCTCTTCTGGTGATTGGCCTTCATCGATCAAGGTTGACACTCGAGGCAATTCTCCCAAACGTTTTTCGATGGCATCAATGATCTCTTCACTGGCACCAGGCATGATCTGTAGCATAAATCCACCGGCTGCCCGAATCGAATCATCGGTTTCTACTAATACACTCAGACCAACAGCAGAAGGAATCTGTTCTGACACTGCTAAATAATAAGTAAAGTCTTCCCCAAGTTCCCCAGAGACGATCGGTGTTTGTCCAGAGAAAGGTTCTTTTAGCCCTAAGTCTTTGATTACGGTAAAAATTCCTTGGTCTCCCACTGCGCCCCGAACATCCAATTTTCCTTGAGGATTCAATGGCAGACTGATCTGTGGATTTTTTATGTATCCTTTTACGTCCCCACGGCCATTGCTGTCTACGACGATTGCCCCAGCAGGACCATTTCCTTGAATTTTGACGGTCAATTTGTCTTCCCCTTTTAAGGTACTGCCTAATAACAAACTTCCCACCATCGCTCGCCCTAAAGCAGCAGATGCCGTATTCCATGTTTCATGGCGTCGTTGTGCTTCGGCGATCGTCTCTGTTGCCGATACGGCGTATGCTCGGACGAAGCCGTCATATGCGAGTGCTTTTACTAAATAATCCTTCATCTTGATTCTCCTTTTTATTCATTAATGAATCATACTAGGAAGCGCCGCTTTTTTCAACTGAATGTGTTTGAATTTAAGAAAAGTCTTCTTAAATAGAAACAAAAAGGCGCCGAGTTTCCTCGGCGCCTTGATACGTCTTGTTTTAGGCGTTATCATCTTTGTTTTCTTGATCAGTCGGTTGGCTTTCGCTATTGCGGCGAACGTCTTCCAATTGTTGATCAAAATCGTTTGATGATGCATCTTCGCTGTGTTTTTCTGCAGCTTGCTTCTCTGCATCTTTTTCTTCCAGCGCACGTTTCGCTTCTTCAAACGTTTGGGCTTTTTCACTAGGATACTCAGAGCTTTCAGTCCCTGCAGGCATTTTGCCTTCTTCAAACAAAGATTTGATTGCTTTAGCATCCAATGTTTCATGTTCAAGTAGTTTTTCAGCGATCAATTTGTGTTGGGCACGATGTTCTTCAATGATTTCATGGGCTTTTTGATGGGCATCCATTAAAATCTTGCGAACTTCTTGATCAATTTCAAAGGCAACTTGTTCAGAGTATGCTTTTGTTTGACCGTAATCGCGACCGACAAAGACTTGATGGTTTCCTTCATATTGAACTGGACCTAATTTATCGCTCATTCCATATTCTGTCACCATGCTTCTTGCAAGCGCAGTTGCTTGTTCAAAGTCATTGGAAGCCCCCGTTGATTGCACACCGAAGATGATTTCTTCAGCCGTACGTCCACCTAGCAAGCCAACGATTTGTTCAAACATATCTTCTTTAGTCATCAAGAATTGATCTTCTTTCGGCAAGGCGATCATGTACCCACCAGCTCGCCCCCGAGGAATGATGGTTACTTTGTGTACCACACGGGCACGACTCAAGACTAAACCAACAATGGTATGTCCTGCTTCATGGTAAGCAACCATTTCACGTTCGCGTTTGTTGATGACACGGTCTTTCTTCGCAGGACCAGCGATCACGCGGTCTTCTGCTTCATCGATATCTGAAGCATCGATTTTTTTCTTGTTACGACGAGCAGCAACTAAGGCGGCTTCGTTCAAGACGTTTTCCAGATCCGCACCGGCAAAGCCCGGTGTTTGTTGGGCAACGACTTTCAAATCAACATCATCTGATAAAGGTTTGTTCCGAGCATGAACACGGAGGATTGCTTCACGGCCTTTCACGTCTGGACGACCAACTAAAATCTGACGGTCAAAACGACCTGGACGCAGCAACGCTGGATCTAGAACATCCGAACGGTTCGTTGCGGCAATGACGATCACGCCTTCATTCCCATCAAAACCATCCATCTCAACCAATAATTGGTTCAATGTTTGTTCCCGCTCATCATGTCCGCCACCCATACCGGCACCACGTTGGCGACCGACGGCATCGATTTCATCGATAAAGATGATGGCTGGTGCATTTTTCTTCGCTGTTTCAAATAAGTCACGTACCCGGCTTGCACCGACACCGACAAACATTTCAACGAAATCTGAACCAGAGATCGAGTAAAACGGTACGCCAGCTTCACCGGCAACGGCTTTGGCTAGCAACGTTTTCCCGGTTCCCGGAGGTCCCTCAAGTAAGACACCTGCTGGGATACGGGCACCTAATTCAACGAAACGTCGAGGATCTTTCAAGAATTCCACGACTTCGACAAGTTCTTGTTTTTCTTCTTCTGCACCGGCTACGTCTGAAAAACGTACGCGGTTGGCTTTTTTGTCCGCTTCTTTGGCTTTTGATTTGCCAAAGTTCATCACACGGCCGCCACCGCCACCGCCGCCGCCTTGTTGGCTCATCATCATATAGAAGAAGAAAATGATGATCACAAGTGGTAAGAAGCTAACCAAAAGCGATAACCAAATACCACTGTTGGATTCTTCTTCGATGGTAGTTTTGACCCCTTGTGCTGAGGCCAGACTGGTGACTTCGCTCAGCGTAGAATCATTTGGTAAAATGATCGTTGAAAAGCGGGTCGAACTCGCCTGTGTATTGCCTAAAACAGACAAGCTGTTGTCATTGCTGACAGTTTGTTCTTCATTGTATTCACCAACGATTCGATAAACACCGTTAGCGGGTTGGACAGTAAATTGTTTGACCTTCCCGTCTTTCAGTTGTTCTGTAAACGTGGAGTACTCGATCGTTGGGGTCTGCTGATTGCCATTTCCAAAAATGAAATAAACGACCATGACCATCGCCAACAAGACAAGTACATAATATAAGGTATTTTTTACCATACCGTTATTTTTCTTATTCATGCGTACCTCCCTGGCTATTTTGTTTTATCAATCCTGACCATTTAATTGTATCACAATTGATTTAGAACAGTCACTAATTTGACTGATAAACACTAGGTTTTAAGACGCCAACGTAAGGTAAGTTTCGATATTGCTCTGCATAGTCCAGTCCATATCCAACAACAAACTCATTTGGCACATCGAAGCCGACGTAATCAGCATCGATCTCAACAACACGGCCTTCCGGCTTATCTAATAACGTCACGATTTTCACTGATTTCGCTTTACGGTATTTGAATAGATCTACCAGATAAGCCAACGTGCGACCACTGTCAATGATGTCTTCAACGATCAAAAGATCGCGGCCCTCAACATTTGTATCTAAATCTTTAATGATTTTGACTTCTCCAGATGAAATCATGGCATTGCCATAACTTGAGACATCCATGAAGTCTAACTCCAAGTAACAATCCATCTCACGAACGATGTCTGCCATGAAAGGAACGGCACCTTTCAGTACACCTACGACTAGAGGATTTTTATCCGCATAAGCCGCCGTTAATTCTTGACCAAGTTCCACACAACGATTTTTGATTTCGTCACGGGAAATCAAAATTTTCTCAATATCTTTATCTAGCATAAAGTTCTCCTTCCAACTCTTACTTCTGATATTTATAAAGAAGTATGTAGTGTATTTTATCAGTTTCTGGCGTAATACTCAAATAGGAAAATGCATGAGGTAGTAAGGCAATCACCTGTTTATCAAGGTTTGTGACGACCCAACTTTTTTCTCGCTCTTCATTAGGAATTTTTGAATCGATAAAAAAACGACTGATCTTTTTGGTCAGGCCACGTGCCAAGCGGATTCGGTCTCCTGGCTGACGCTTACGTACGATCAGCTCAGAGGAATAGTTTAGCGGTAAATCTTGGGAAAACTCTGACCAATTTGTGATTTTTTTGGGAATATGCTGTTCATTTATCGGAAAATACCCAATCCATTCCTTTTCAGAAAGATAGATCCCTTCTCCTAAAACCAGACGCTGACTGACTTCTGTCAACGGCGCTGCAGGCTTTTGGGGAACAGCAATGGGTTCCAACAGTAATTGGTCATAGCTGCGCCGCAGCTGCCACTGTTTGTGCAACGCCAATTGCCATTGCCCTTTCTTTTCGTCTAGCAAACGCAATAGCTGTGGCAGCTGTTTTTGATTGAGTGGATGCTTTGTAAAAGCTTCTGCTTGTTGCAAAAACCCCGCATAGAAAAAATAGCGCTGCGCCGGCGAAAACGTCGGCAGCTGTTGCAGATCGATCACTAAGCGAGTAGCTTGCTGTTGAACGAACGCAGACAACCATTGCTGCTGCTCTTGCTGGATCAACTGATTGGCGAACTGCATTTCTACAGAAAGCTGTTGAAAATGCGGTAACAGTTGCGGATTTTCCGCTTTTAATGCCGGCACTACTTGCTGGCGTAGTCGGTTTCGCAAATACAGCGGTTCGTGATTGCTTTCGTCTTCAAAGTAGGGAATCTGCTGTACTTGCGCATAGTCGTAAATCGCTGTCTTACTGACACTAAGCAACGGCCGCAACAGGATTCCAGCGTGAAAAGGCTGCTGCTGCTGCATCCCGCCAGCCGATTGCAAGCGGCCTTCTCGCATCATCTTCATCAGCATCGTTTCTACTTGGTCATCACTGTGGTGAGCAGTCAGCAAAACATCATAGCCTTCTCGGGACATGACATCGGCAAAAAACGTATAGCGAAAGTCCCGAGCGCTAGCTTCTATGCCGGTTTCTGGCGGATTTTCCCAGCACCGCTCATAAAAAGGAATGCCGCGTTCTTGGCAGTACTGCCGTAAAAAAGCAGCTTCCTCAGCAGATGCCGGACGCAATTGATGGTTTACATGTGCCACACCAAAGACCTGCTCTTTTTGCATTTCGGGAAACAACTGACAAAAGACCTGCAGCAAGACCATGGAGTCGACTCCCGTTGATACCGCCAGCAAAAAGCGGCGTTTTTTTTCAGGATCGATGGCAGTGAGTTGCCCTCGAACGGTTTGAATGACCATCATTTGCCCTCCTTCTCATTTGGTAGACCCACAAGAAAGAAAGCTGAAACAAAACGAACCAACAGTTTTGTTTCAGCTTTTTCCAACTTGCTATTCATGTTTAGTTACGGCGTCCGCCGCGGCCACCGCGTTTTCCTTCTGTATTTCGACGTAATGATGAAAGACGATCATCACTATCTTTTAGAAAAGAACTCATCAATGAATCGAAGTCTTGTTTATTTACATTCGTAGTTTGATTGCGTGAAAAAGATTTTTTCGGATTTGGTCGATTGAATTCTTTTTTCGGGTATTCACGTTTTTCTTCCGGCTTATCTTCTGCTTTGCGGATCGATAGTCCAATTTTCCCATCGTTGCCGATTGCCGTAACAAGTACTGTCACTTCATCCCCAACAGACAACACGTCGTGAATGTCTTTGACGAATCCGTTTGATACTTCACTGATATGCACCAAACCAGTTTTCCCTTCACCAAGATCAATGAACGCACCAAAATTTGTAATACCAGACACTTTGCCCTTTAGTTTCGCTCCAACTTCGATTGACATATAAAAAATGTTCCTCCTAATTTTTACCCATTTAAAATAATTCAAACTACTGCGCTGAGTAGGTATGACATTGCTTAATCTTGTGACTCTGTGGCTGATGATTCTTGTTCGCTTTGCGCAGAACGCTCGTTAGTGTTTTGAGAATCCGTTCCATCTGGCAAGACAGGATAAATTTTTTCGCCATCTTTTGAGTAGAAGAATCGGCTGCGGGCCAATTTTGCCACATACTCATCGTCTTGCAATAAGGCAACATCTCGCTCCAATGAAGCCACTTTTTGTTCAGCTTCTTTTTGTTCGGCGACTGTTTCCGCCTTGTATTCCTTTAGTTTTTGCAGGCGCATTTGGTCGTTAAACATCTGAATCCCCACGACTGCAAATATCGCTAATGCCGCCACGAAAAACGCCACCAGCCGACGTCGGCGAAACACGACTTGCCGCCGCTCTTTTTCAAACTTGGCAAATTGCTCTTTCGCATAATCGGTCTGCAATAGTTCTATTTTTTTATTTGATTCTTTTGCCACCTGAACTCGCTCCCGTCGCTGTCTTTGTTTTTTACATTATACCAACATCCGCAAAGCTTGTCTAACTGAAAATGCCGTAAAAATCAAGCATTTTCTGAGATTCTTTCCTCTGAAACAATCTCATACATTTTTGCAGCGTCTTCTTTTTTCGTCGATTCATGCAATTCATTGACTTTTACTTCCAAGACCTTATTCCCGAACTGAATACGCATAGTATCGCCTACTTTGACGTCACTGCTTGACTTGGCTAATTTGCCGTTGATCTGAATACGTCCCTTGTCTGCCACTTCTTTGGCCACAGAGCGACGCTTGATGATGCGGGAGATTTTAAGAAATTTATCTAATCTCATGTTTTTCACCTCTTCTTAATAGTTTCTTTCCAAATGGAACTAACAGCCATTCGCGAATCGTTAACAATTTGATTTTGATCGCTGTCCCGATAAAGGCTGCGCCTCCCAGACCGACACCGCCTAGGCAAAAAATCAACGCCTGTAGTCGATGGGTCAAAGGACCGTTCAATAAGATCGCAACGAAGCTATAATATAAGAATAGCACGCTTGCCATGATCCCTAAACAAAGAAATAATTTTTTTCCATAATTTCCTTCATACCAAAAGCGATTGATGCTACTTTGTGCTCGACGCTGTTCGGAAACCACAAAACAGCATAAGGTCGCTCCTAACCCCAACAGCGTACTGATACTTGCTCCTGCAGTCCCATAAGAAGCGGTCAGTGGCCACATCGATAGACATTTGACCAAAAGACCAATCCCCGCAGCGAGCAAGCCGAAGGTATAGGTATTGCGACTTTGTTGAATGCTTTGATAGGCTTGAATCGTCGCCATCAGAGCGATGGAAAAGACAAACAATACCAGCGCAGCATTGCCAGATCCGTCTTTAAATAAGGCAAAGTTGATATAAGGCAGCAAAATCGCTAACCCTACCGCAGAAGCCGAAGCAATCCCGATCGTTAGGCGCAAATACATTTTTGCCGACTTTTCAAACAGCTGCTGATTTTTTACCGTCAAATACTTGGTCAACGTTGGCAAAAACGTCGAGCTTAACGCCATCGCTACCACAAGACCTAGTTGGACGAGGGGTTGTCCGCGATCATAGATCCCTTTCGAAATCCGGGCTGTTTGTGCCGTCAATCCCCCCGCTTCTAGCGCATTGGTCAATAAAAACGAATCCGCTAACTGGAACAAGATCAAATAGCCGCTATAAATCGTCAACAGACCGCCTTCTAAGAAGAACCGTTTTTTCAACGAGGTGGATAACACAGCGGTATTTTCTCCTGTACGGGTGACTGGTTTATGCCATAGCGATAGGCGTTTGCCGTTGATTTGTCGGCTATAATAACTTAAAATCCACCACGCCGCAAGGCCCCCGACTAAGGCACCCATCATGGCGATAGTCCCCGTTTGATAAATCGTCCAGCCCAATTGCTGGAAAGCTGCCGCAGCACCTAAAATCACACCAACTCTAAGCAGCTGCTCTACAACTTGAGACACTGCGGTTGGCACCATTTGTAGATTTCCTTGAAACATTCCTCGATAAAAGGTCAAGGGCGGGACAAACAAAAAGGTAAAGGAAACGACTCGAATCAAGCCAGCCAGTTGATGGTCCCCCATCACTTGCGCGATTGGACCGGCAAATAAAAAGGTCACAGCCCATAAGCCAATCGCCGACCAAAGCACATAAGGCGTCAACGCTTGCAGCCGCTCCTTACTTTTCAAAGGATCAGGTTCTTCAGCAACAATGCGGGAGATAAACTGCGGCAAACCTGACAACGCCAAAGTCATTGCCAATCCATAAATCGGATAGACCTGTTGATACACATAAAACCCTTCGTCGCCTACCAGGTTCTGAAAAGGGACCCGATAAACGGCACTTAAGATTTTTGCGATAAAGGAAGCGATCGTTAAAATAAACGCCCCTTCCATCGTACGCTTCAATTGTGATTTCGGCATCCCTCTGGTTCCTTTCTAGCCTTGGCTGGCGTATTTTTGTTCCCGTAACGCTTTGACAAAATCTTGGATTTCTAATAGCCAGGTGCTTTCTTTCATCACTGGCGGAATCTGTAATTTGATGGTCATTTGCTCATGATCGACACCCATCGTGGCTTTTAATTTAGTGGCTTTCAATGCTTCAAACAGCTGCTCCACCGAATAATTTTTCGTGCCGACTTTACTCAAAGTAAACGACACGGTTTGTTGCTGCTTGCGGATAGTTTCTAACAAGGCACGATCGCCGTTCATTTTGATCTCGCCCACCGTTAAGAGGTGCGCCACTTCTACAGGGTATTCTCCGAAACGGTCTAATAAATCATCTTGAAGTTCATCAACTGCTTCTTGTGATTCCAGCTCACGAATTCGTTTATAGATCTCGATTTTTTGCCGTTCGTCTTCAATATACGAAGTCGGTAAGTAGGCATCGATCCCCAGATCGATCTCAACGGTCGTTTTTTCTGTTTGGGTATTTTTCCCTTGTTTACGAGTGACTGCTTCCGACAGCATTTGTGAGTACATGTCAAACCCGACTGCATCGATAAAGCCGTGCTGTTGCGCCCCCAATAGATTTCCTGCCCCACGAATCGAAAGATCTCGCATCGCGATTTTGAATCCTGAACCTAACTCCGTAAAGTCCTTAATGGCTTGCAGCCGTTTTTCACTGACTTCGTTCAACACTTTTTGCTGTTCATACATGAAATACGCATAAGCGACTCGATTGCTCCGACCGACACGGCCACGCAACTGATACAACGTCGAAAGCCCCATGTAATCGGCATTTTCCACAAACAACGTATTGGCATTGGGAATATCCACACCGGTTTCAATGATCGTCGTCGTCACCAACACATCGTATTGCCCTTCAATAAAGTCAAACAGGGTATTTTCCAATTGGATCTCGGTCATTTGCCCGTGGGCATAAGCGATTCGTGCATCTGGCACTAACGCCTGCAGTTCTTCGACTTTTCGCTCGATCGTATCGACACGATTATAGAGATAAAACACTTGGCCCCCGCGTGCCATCTCCCGTTGGATCGCTTCTCGCACCGCTCCTGGATTCATCTCCATCACATAGGTTTGGATCGGGTAACGATTTTCCGGTGGTGTTTCGATCACAGATAGGTCCCGCACGCCCAGCATCGACATATGCAATGTTCTTGGGATCGGCGTTGCCGTCAACGTCAACACATCGACTTGCGAACGCAGTTGTTTCAAGCGCTCTTTGTGTTTGACCCCAAAACGTTGTTCTTCATCGATCACCAACAAGCCCAAATCAGCAAACTCGACATCTTTTGACAATAATCGGTGGGTCCCCACCAAAATATCGACTTGCCCTTTGCGCACTTGCTCGATCGTTTCATTCTGCTGTTTTTTCGTCCGAAAACGACTCAGCACCCCAACATTGACGGGGAATCCTTCAAAACGATCGACCATCGTTTCATAGTGCTGCTGCGCCAAGATCGTTGTCGGCACTAAGAAAGCCACTTGTTTGCTTTCTTTGATCGCTTTAAAAGCAGCCCGCAGCGCCACTTCTGTTTTCCCAAAACCGACATCTCCAACTAACAAACGGTCCATCGGCTTTTCTTTTTCCATATCCCGCTTAATCTCTGCCGTACTGCGCAGCTGATCATCGGTTTCCGAATAAGGAAAGGCATCTTCAAATTCTTTTTGATAGGCATCGTCTGGTTGAAAGGCATAGCCTTTTTCTGATTCGCGTTTGGCATACAATAAAATCAAATCATCTGCGATGTCTTCAATTTTAGCCGTCACTTTGCGCTTGGTCTTCGCCCACTCACTGCCGCCTAATTTATTGATTTTCGGTGTTTTCGATTCGGAAGCCACATATTTTTGAATCAAATTCAATTGGGTGACTGGAATAAAGAGCTTGTCTTCGTTTTGGTACAAGATCGTCATGTAATCTTGATGGACGCCATCGACTTCTAAGGTTTCCATGCCGATGTACTTCCCGATCCCATGATTCGCATGGACGACATAATCGCCGGCTTTTAACTCATTGTAGCTTTTGAGACGTTCCGCATTGGTGACATTTTGCCGGCGGGCTCTTTTTTTGTTCATCTTTTGGAAAATTTCTTTTTCTGTAACCACCACTAGCTTGTCTTGCGGCATTTCAAAGCCGCTTTGCAAACGTTCCACCACGATTTGGGTGCGTCCCGTAAACAGGCGGTCTTGTTGCGTCTGCACGGCATAGATATCATGATCTCGCAGATCTTGCTCTAACTTCTTGGCCCGTTCTTGGTCACTGACCAGAAAAATCACCGTTTGCTGTTGCTTCTCCCAGCGATCGATCTCAACTTTCAAGAGACCCATTTGGCTGAAAAACTGCTGCATCGGCCGGTATTGGAATTGATGGATCGCTTGGAAGCGAATGTTCCCCATTCCTTTTTGGAATAAAGAAAAGAAGCTGGTCACAAAGGTTTCTTTTTGCAGCAGTTGATGGACATCGATCCCGAATTGCTGTTCAGAAAAGACCCGCAGCTCCGCTAATTTTTGGGTATGCCACTCCGCTTCTTCCCGTTCGATCTCACGATTGGTCTCCATGATCCGAGCATAATCATCGATCATCAAAAAGGCGTCTTCAGAAAAATAATCTAAGACACTCGTTTGCTGACGATAAAGCAAATCCGTGTAATAACGGGCACTTTCACCGGGAATCCCCGCTTGCCATTGGGAGGCCAATTGGCCGAAATAGTCTTCTAAAAAGGCGCGATCGGTTGCTTCTTTGGTGACTGCCAACCGTTTGTTCAATAATTCTTGCAGCTGCTTTTGCCCCGCCGCTAAATCTTCCGCTGAGAAAACCAATTCGGTAGTCGGTAAAATAGCCACTTGCTGCAGCGTTTCCACTGAGCGTTGCGTTTCCACGTTGAAAGAACGCATCGAGTCGATTTCTACATCGAATAACTCGATCCGTACGGGGTATTCGGCATTTAATGGATAAATATCGAGGATGCTCCCACGAATACTGAATTCGCCGGGTTTGCCAATCATTGACTGCCGTTCGTAACCCATCAAGATCAATTGTTGCGGCAAACGCTCTAAATCGATCTCATCGCCGATTTGCCATTGGAATTGGTTGGCTAACCAGGTTTTCTTCTCAGGTAAATACTTTCGCAAAGCCGCTACCGGCAACACATAGATCCCGGTTTTCCCTTGAGAAACAGCATTCAGCGCTGCCACTCGTTCTTCTCGTGCTTCTGGTGAAGAAAAAGCCATTTCGGCTGACAACACTTCGTCCACTGGGAAAACATAGACATCATCCGTCACGTTGCGCAGATCTTCGGCTAGTTGATTCGTATAATACAGATTTGGTGTCACCACGATCACTTGTTTTTGAAATGCCTGATACACACCGGTGATCGCCAATGTTTTTGCCGATCCAGCTAGACCGGTCAGTAATTGCCGGGGGGCCTGTTCACGTAAACCTGCATGCCAAGCCGCCACTGTCGGCACTTTATTTATTAATTCAATTAAATCCATCTCGGCCCTCCTTAGTTAAATCGATTCATTGTGGCAAGAAAGTCGCCGTTGGTCAAGTAATCACTACTTGCCTCGACTGCCTTATCAATACTTTGTAAAACGATGGGCAGATCGTCTTTTGCAAAAGGACTCAGTACATGATTGACCACGGTTTGTCCTGGACGTGGCCGATCGATCCCGATTTTGATGCGGTCAAAGACTGTCGAGTCCAAATGCGCGATCAAACTCTTGATTCCATTGTGTCCCCCCGCACTGCCTTTTTGGCGCAAGCGGATTTTCCCTAATGCTAAATCAAGGTCATCATAGACCACTACTAATTCTTCTTGATAGATGCCAAAATAGGTCATCAACGGACCTACCGAACGACCGGATTCATTCATGAAGGTTTGCGGTTTGACCAAAAGGATTTTTTCACCCTTCAAGAAAAACTCTGCCACTTCTGCTTCAAAAGCCGACTTTTTAAAGGTTGCTTGGTACTTTTGTGCCAAGGCATCCACTACCATAAAGCCAACATTGTGTTTGGTTTTCTCATATTTTTTGCCGGGATTTCCCAAGCCTACAATCATTTTCATTTTTCGATTACGCTCCATTATTTCTAGTTTCAAGCTGATTCTTCATCTATTTTATCGGTTTTCTTATCCAAACACAAAATACTGGGCACACAAATGCGCCCAGTTCTTTTGCTGAAATAATTATAACACGAAATGGACTGTTATGGTGGCGTCCTCTTGCTCAGTTTTTATCTTTCTTAACGAATCTTAATAAAACGTTGATATATCCTCTTTTTGACGTAATAACAAAGAAAGCATTTACAACTGAAACAGCGATATTTTGTGTAATATTGTTGTGCAAATCACATGACAAATATACTTGAAAATGGTAGGATGATAGCGAGTAAAACAATTATGCGGAAGGAATGATACACAGATGACTGCAAAAACGAACAAAAAAGATCACCAAAAGGTAATTCTTGTTGGAGACGGTGCGGTTGGTTCTAGTTACGCGTTTGCGCTGGTGACCCAAAACATTGCGCAAGAAGTCGGAATCATTGATATAAATACAGCAAAAACAGAAGGCGACGCAATTGATTTGTCCCATGCCTTGGCCTTTACTTCCCCTAAAAAAATCTATGCCGCTTCTTATGAAGATGCACATGATGCTGATTTAGTCGTTATTACAGCTGGTGCGCCTCAAAAACCAGGTGAAACCCGCTTAGATTTGGTTCATAAAAACTTGAAAATCAACCGGGAAGTAGTTACCCAAATCGTTGATTCAGGTTTTAACGGAATCTTCTTAGTAGCAGCGAACCCAGTCGATATTTTGACTTATTCGACTTGGAAATTCTCAGGCTTCCCGAAAGAACGCGTCATCGGTTCAGGTACTTCTTTAGACTCTGCACGTTTCCGTCAAGCTTTGGCTGAATTAGTCGATGTTGATGCCCGTAACGTCCATGCCTATATCTTAGGCGAACACGGGGATTCAGAATTCCCTGTTTGGTCTCATGCCAACGTAGCCGGCTTGCAAATCTATGAATGGGTCAAAAATAACCCAGACATCGATGAAGAAGCAATGGTCAACATTTTCTTCAGTGTTCGTGATGCAGCCTACACCATTATCGAGAAAAAAGGTGCGACTTTCTATGGGATCGCGGTAGCCTTAGCACGAATCACTCGCGCGATCTTAGACGATGAAAATGCTGTTTTACCATTGTCTGTGTACATGAACGGCGAATACGGCTTAAACGACTTGTACATCGGTGCGCCTGCAGTTATCAACGCCCAAGGGATCCAAAAAGTGATTGAGATCCCATTGACGGATGGTGAAAAAGACCGGATGGCCGCTTCTGCAAAACAATTAAAAGATATTCTTGATGAAGCTTTTGCG
Organism: Enterococcus sp. AZ141; assembly: GCF_051714385.1. NCBI lineage: Bacteria > Bacillati > Bacillota > Bacilli > Lactobacillales > Enterococcaceae > Enterococcus > Enterococcus sp. AZ141. Next base: position 1,363,240 of record NZ_JBIORT010000001.1, on the reverse strand, counting down.
AAACTAGATGCAGAAGACAATCAATAATTTCTTTCACTTCGTTTAGCTAGTCAACTATGCCACTGAACGAACCTTACAGCTCACTCTTTTTCAGAACAATTTGATCAAGATGATTTGCTGCGGTTCGTTCAGTTTTTTTATGCAAAGAAATGCTTTTCTACAGCTTAGCTAAAGATAGTTTAAGAATTTTCTATTTTTCATGGAAGTTTCATTTGCCATATTCGCTTTCTTGGGGGAATATGGTATGATTTAAGCGTTATTATCTATTATGCCATTAGAAAAAAAGGAGTAGTTGAATGACTCGTTCAAACAAACATACTGACGCCAAGAACAATACCAAGAAAATTGTTCTGATCGTTGTGGCTGCTATATTAGTAGTGATCGCTGGCGGCTATACCTACCGAAGTACATATTATGCAAACCGTTTTTTACCAAAGACTGAAATCGATGGGATCGACATCAGCAACAAAACTGTTGCCGAGGCCAATGCCCTGCTGCATGACCGCTACTCGCAAGAAGATTTCACCATCAAAGAAGGCGATAGCGAATGGAAGACAATCAACCTTGCTCAATTTGGGTTACAAACGGATTTCACCAATGAGCTGCAATCATTAAAAGATGAACAGAACCAGTGGAGTTGGGGAATGGCTTATGTTTCCGCTGCAGAAGAAAAAACACTGGACAATCTCTCGGTGGATCAAGATACGCTAAACAGCGAAACGGATACGATTCAAAAGGAACTAGAAACTTTAAATGAGGATCGTACCAAGTCAGCCGATGCAACATTGGAAAAAGGCGAAGACGGCTTTTCTATCAAACCAGAAGTTGACGGCGATGCCATTGATGTCGACAAAGCAGTAGCGGACTTACAAGAAGCCATCGTCAGTGGCGAAAAGGAATTAAATCTCGTCGATTACGTCACAAAACCAAGTGTGACCGCTGATGATCCTGATCTAACCAAAGAAATGGATTCGTTGAATAAAATCGCCAAAGTAACCGGCAATTATACGATCAACGGAAACACGTTTCAAATTCCAAGAGAATCGATCATGGATTGGCTCTCTTACAAAGATGGCAACACCACGATCGACGAAGACAAAGTAAGAAGCTATGTCGCTTCTATCGGAGAGCAATACAACACCAGCACCAATTCTTCGACCTTCAAGAGTACCAAACAAGGCGAAGTAACGGTTCCAGCCGGCACCCTCAGCTGGACGATCCAAACCGATGCGGAAACAGAAGCATTGATTGAGGCGTTAAAAGCCGGCGAAGACTTCACGCGCACACCGATCGCTCAAGGAAGCACCGATGCTGGCAGCCCGTTATTTGGCAACACGTATATCGAAGTTGATCTGAAAAACCAACACATGTGGTATTACAAAGATGGCGAGCTGGTGCTAGATACGAAAATTATCTCTGGAAAACCAGCCACACCAACGCCAACTGGTGTCTTCTATGTCTGGAACAAAGAAGAAGATGCAACCTTGACCGGTGAAGATTATGCGTCCCCTGTTGATTACTGGATGCCGATCGATTGGACCGGTGTCGGAATCCATGATTCTGATTGGCAAACGGAATACGGTGGTGATCTTTGGAAAACCCGCGGCTCTCACGGCTGTATCAATACTCCGCCAGGCGTGATGAAAGAATTGTACAGCAAAGCCGAAGTCGGGACACCCGTGATCGTGATTTAATGAAAAAAAGAGTCAAACCTTTTTATAGATGAACCAAAAGCCGCAAAAAAAATTCTTTTGCGGCTTTTTTGTTGTTTCCCATATGTTCCTGTTTACAAAGCGTCATTTAATTAATATACTTAATTAAGTATATTAATTAAAAAGGAGAATCACTTTGGAAAAAGTTGTCTTTATTGATCGTTCTACTTTAGCTGGAAGTCTGATTAAAATTTTCGCCCGCAACATCCAAATGCTGTCCGAGGATCAAATCAGCGTGACTGTTGTGACACCAGAACGTCTGATGAATTATCGTTTTTCGCAAGAAAAAATCGTTTTGGTCGATCCTTTGCTTTCTTTAACAGATCCGATGATCAAGCAGGCCATCCCGCCGCGAATCAAGCGCCTGTCATTTCCCATCAATCATTACAGCGGCATGAATGCTGAAGCCATTCTAGAATTGATCCAACAAGCATAACCTAAAAAAGGCCGACGGAAACCAATGGTTTCTGCCGGCCTTTTCTCATGCCACTTGCCCTCTGCTAGACAATCGCCTCTTCTTGTTCTAACAAAGTAACTTGTTCTCCTTTGTCTTGTAGCGCAGCGACGTGCATCGTGCCCCACTGGCAAAGGGTATCCAATAAGCCGCCTAACGTTTCTCCATATTCACTCAAGGAATACTCAACTTTGGGTGGTACTTGATTATAGGATTTGCGGGTAACGATATCAGACTCTTCTAGTTCCCGCAATTGCTGCGTCAACATTTTTTGACTGATGCCAGGAATTTTTCGCCGTAAATCACTAGGACGCAATGCCCCATGGCGTAAATTACAAAGAATGATTGGTTTCCATTTCCCGCCGATGACATCCATCGTTGCTTCTACACCGATATTATAAATTTTTTCTTCCATTTTTTTCACCTCATCAAGTCTGTAAACACACAAATGTTACCAAAAGGTGTGTATCAAACAAAAAAGTACGTACTATACAACCTTACCTCCTCATTATATGATGATTACAGAAAAAAATAAAGGAGATGTTTTTATGATCGAAAAATTATCGGATACCGTTACACTGAACAACGGCAGCAAAATCCCCGGTTTGGGGTTAGGTGTCTTTCAAATCCCTGAAGCTGAAACAGCAGAGGTCGTGAAACAGGCCATTATCAATGGGTATCGCCTGATTGATACGGCGGCTATTTACGGCAACGAAACAGGAACAGGGGAAGGAATCAAACAAGGCTTACAAGAAACGGGGTTGGCTCGTGAAGAACTCTTTGTCACTTCCAAACTTTGGAACGATCATTTAACTTATGATGAAACGATCCATGCTTTCAATGAAAGTTTGGCCCGCTTAAACCTCGAGTATCTCGACTTGTACTTGATCCATTGGCCGGGAAACCAGGCATTTCAAGAGTCATGGCGCGCCTTGGAAGACTTGTATGCCGCTGGAAAAATCAAAGCAATCGGGGTCAGCAACTTCCAGATTCATCACTTGGGGCAACTATTGGCCGCTGCTAAGGTCGTTCCTGTCGTCAATCAGATCGAACTGCATCCCAAACTTACGCAGCAAGACCTGCGGGACTTTTGTGCTGAAAAGGGGATTGCGATCCAAGCTTGGTCACCTTTGATGCAAGGCAAACTGCTGAAAGAGGAAACCGTCTTGGCGATCGCCGATGCACAGCAAAAATCAGCGGCACAAGTGCTTTTACGCTGGGCTATCCAACAAGGAATCTTAGTCAATGTCAAATCGACACACCCTGAGCGAATGCGCGCCAATGCAGCGATTTTTGATTTCCATTTATCAGAAGATGAAATGGCTCGCTTGAACGCATTAAATGAGGACCTGCGAGTGGGTCCAGATCCAGACACATTCGATTTTCATTAACCAAACGATATACTAAACAAAACCTTAGGAGGAAGTATAATGACAAACACAAACACAGGCTTTTCAATGGTGAACCACGTGGGAATCACCGTCAGCAATCTCGAACGTTCCATCCAATTTTATGAAGCATTAACTGGAAAGAAAATCGCCAATCAAGATACGATCGGTGGCAAACGAATGGCGCAAACGCAAGGTTTAGAGGATACATTGATCAAATATGCCAATCTTCATTTAGACAATCTCAACATCGACCTTTTAGAATACGTCGAACCAAAATCCAACAAAGCTAGCTATTCCAATGAGCAAATCAGTGCTATGCATCTTTGTTTTGAAGTCGAAAATATTGATGAAGCCGTTGCTCGTCTAAAAGCCATCGGGGTTGAACCTGACGGTACCCCAATCGTTTTTGAAGAACAAGATGGTTTAAAAAGCGGCTTCGGGACAGGTGTTGCCTACTTTACAGATCCAGACGGTACCAATCTTGAACTGATTGCACCAAAAGGACCATTTCAACGCGGATAATTGAAAAAGGGATGGCGACTTATAGCGCCCTCCCTTTTTATTTACGCAAAACTATCTATTTTTCAATAGTTCCCCTTCATAGAACCCTTTACAGCGAGTACAATAAATAGATAATCCTCTTTATTCGCTGATTTTCCCAACAAACCTCGCTTGAAAGGAAGCGATCTCGATCGATATTGGTCTTTTGTTGTTGATTTTTATGGGTATTTTTTTTCATCGTCTTCCGGTTCTTTTACCGAGAAGAACCCAATTATATATTCGGCTTTCGCACCAAGCGCAGTACAGCCAGTGTCAGCAATTGGCGTTTTTCCCAGCAGTGGTTCTCCCTGTTGGCGATGCTCTTTTTAGGTGGGGTCATTTTGCTGCAGCGCAACGAGCTGATTGAAGAGAAATTTTACCAGATAGCCGTCCTTGGCAGCTATCTTCTGGCAGCACTGCTGGTAGAAATAGCGCTGTATCTCAAAGATTCACGCTCGAGCACCAAAAAGTAAGACAAAAAAGACATTCCGGCGAATGTCTTTTTTCTATTCTTTATTTTGACTGTGGATCGTGATTCCCAACACCAGGGCTAAAATTCCTGAAACCACCCAGATGGTCCGGTGGAATAAGAAAATTCCTAGCAAGCTGCTTAAAACCGCCCCAAAAAAGAAACCGCCGATGATCAAGGAAATAGAAATGATCTTGGGTGTCACTGATCGGTCCTGCTTAAACCCGCGCAAATATAAGTAATCAGCCAGCGAACGTAAATTGCCAGTGGTCATCGTGGTGGCATAGGGCATCCCTGCCAAGCGCCGATAAGCGGCATATTGAATCGCTGCAAAAAAAGATAATCCGGAATCAACCAGGACATTGGGTAAAGAACGCGCAAAAAAGCCCAGAACCAAAATACCGATCGCTTCAAAGATCAACGCAGCATTTTGCCAAACGATCCAACCACCAGTCGGAAAATGATGCTGCAGATAATTCGTCACCACGATCCCCACTAAAAACATACAGATTGGTGGCAGATACCGAAAGGCTTGTTCAAACTGCCCCGTTGAAAGATTGATCCCTAACAAAATAACATTCCCCGACTGCATGCTCGCAAACACTTCACCGTGAAAGAGATAGGTATAGGCATCTAAAAAGCCGCCAGCCATCGCGAGAAGAACCCCCACCGGCAAACTTTCATGCACGACAAACTCGGTTTTGCCTTTGACACTACTCAAACTTTTTTCCATTGGTTTCGCCTCTTGTTTTTTATACTTTCTAACAGCTTAACGCTTAAAAACGCCGACAACTCGTTATGTTTTGCGGCGTTTAGGTGACTTTTTCGATAACTGACAAATCAACCACCCCAAAAGAACGGCGGTCAGTGCTCCAGCTGAATCCAGCATGACATCTTGAAAAAGCGGCGTCCGTCCTCCCGTCAGCATTTGATGGTATTCATCGATCCCAGCATAGCCGGTAGCTGCTAACCAAGCAAAAAAAGCGGCTAGCCAATACGGCTGTTTTCGAAAAACAAGCGTTAAGAACAGACTGCCCCCTAAGACAAAATAGGTAAAGAAATGTGCGCCTTTACGAATGAAAAATTCCACAAATGAGAAATAGCCTTTTTCCGCAATACTGATCTCCGAACCAGCATAGGAAAAAGAAATCTTCTCTAGCCACTCTTTCAATGGTTCATTTTTTAAGATTCGTGAAAGCAACCCGATTTGTGATTGCTGCTCATAGGTTTGTGAAGAACTGATAAAGAGGATGACCATAACCGCAAGTGCGATACAAAAGTAAAAATTCGGTTCTTTCAGTAATTTTTTCATAGTTTTCACTCCTCATTTTCCTATCTTACCATTTTCATTTGGTGATGCAACTGTTTTTCCAGCAAACCGTGGTGACATTGCACACACAAAAAGAGTGCTTCCGTGAAGATTAGAAGCACTCTTTCTTTTTAAAAATAGCCATCGGTATGAAAAGCCGTCACCCGTTTGGTCGTGAGATTTTGGGGCTTGTGACGTTCAGCTCCTTCAACGATTCTCAGGGCTGTTTTGCGTTTTTTTCTCCAGTAAACAATGACGAACCCATCTCGTAGCCTTCTACATAATGGTTCAACCGATCGACGACCTCTGCTGCCGCTTCTTGTGACGGCGTGATGATCAATAAAATATCAAACCCTGCAATCGTGCCGACAATTTTTGGCAGCTCCATTTCATCAAGATAATTGGCGATCACATCGGCGCCGTTTTCAGCCGTATGAACGACAACTAAAAAGTCAATCTGCGTAATCTTTTTTAGGTACTCATACATCGAAAACGCAATTCTGTCTTCTAGATCCTGCTCTTTGGATTCAAAGATCGAATAATACGGCCGACCGTTTTTGGCATACGTTTTAGCGATGTTCATTTCCCGCATGTCTCTAGAAATCGTGGCTTGGGTAGCTGAAACATTTTCTTTTTTTAATAAATTCATCAATTCTTCTTGAGACTCAATCCGATGTAGGACAAAGAGTTTTTTGATAATTGCTTGTCGCTCTTTTTTTTTCATTTACTTGATCCGCTCCTCTCAAGTCGCCTCGCTTACTGAAATAGTTGATCCGTCTCGTTCACATCTTGAAACGTAGCTTACAAGAACAACATTGAGAAGATTAAAATGGCAAGATTGGAAATTCCGATAACCAGTAACGGTTTGCGCATAAAGCGGGTCCAAGTGGAATAGTTGACCCGAGCCAGCTCCAATCCCCCCATCACGACGCCAGAAGTTGGTGTGATCAAATTCACTAATCCGCAACCAGCAGTAAAGATCATCACCATGACGTTCGGATTGAGTCCGATGCTTTGCGCCAAGGCCCCCATGATCGGGATCGATACATACGCTAGTCCGGAAGTCGATGGAATCAAGAACGATAAGAGCAGATACAAAATGTAGGCGCCAATCACAAACAGGACAGGTGATAGACCTTCTAAAAGATGGGAAACCCGATCCAAAATAAACAGATCCAAGTACGTCGTTTGCATAATGTAGGAAGCACCCCGTGCCACAACGATGATCAAGACAACGGATAAAATGTCTTTGACCCCATCGATAAAGTTGGTCACGATTTCTTTTTCTGAGAATCCTTGAATCAACGCAATGATGATACTGATGTAGAAGAACCACATGGCCAAATCACCAAAATACCATTCACCGAAGCTATTGCCGGTCAAAAAGGCGGTCCAACCGTCAAACACATGGATATCAAAGTCGCCCCAAGGAATCAAGGAAACCACCATGATCACAAAGGATAAGCCAAAAATCGTCAAAATCAGGCGATGTTTTTGCGTAAACACCAAGGCTTCGTTCGTGTCTTTGACAAAATGTTCTTCCATTTCTTTTTGCTCTTGCAGCGATAAGATCGTGGAGCCTTTGTCGGCTTTGACTTTTTTGGCATAAGACATCACCACAAAGATACAGTATGCGGTCGTGACTAACCAAAGCAATGCCCCGACTACTAAGATCGTGCCATTGTTTGGGGCAATATCGATGCTTCGCAAGGCATCCATCGCAACGCCGGTCGCAAAGGGATTGACGGTGGAGCCAATCACGCCGGCACCAGCACCCAGCATAACGGTTCCTGCTGCGACGATCGTATCAAAACCTGATGCCACCATCGTTATTGCTAATAAGGAATAAAAAGGAATCGTTTCTTCCGCCATTCCATAAGTGGAGCCGCCGATCGAAAACAAGATCATTAAAATCGGAATCAAAATCAACTCATTGCCTTTGAGTTTTTTGACCAAATGCTGAATCCCGGCTTCCAAAGCGCCTGTTCGCGTGACGATATTCAAAAAACCACCCAAACAGAGAATAAACACACAGATCTCGATCGCATCACGAAATCCGTTAAAAGGCGCCATAAAGAAATCAGAAAACTTGGCACCCACCACTTGGCTGACCATCTCTTCTTGGCCTGCTGGTAAAGAAGGCGCAAAAGGCTGCCCTGCTAAGAGCCAGGAAGCGACCGTCAAGGCGATAATGATCAGAAATAAGATACTGAATGATGTCAGCGACTTTTTTTCTTTTTGCTTTTTTTTCATCTGTGTTCCCCCTTTTTTGAATCGATCCTATTTGCTGCCAGCCATTACTTGGCAACATGAGAAAAATAATCTTGGTCATAAATAATGAGTTCTTTGTAGCGATAATAAATCTTTCTTTTATGCACGAGCGCCTTGAGCGTTTGACTGACTGTCTCTCGCGTCGTTCCACTGTACTTGGCTATATCATTGATAAAAACTGGAAAAGGGATGCGAATCTGCTCACCTTGTGTCTGCCCATGCTCGATCATCAAAAGACCAATCGTATTGACGACTCTTGTTTGCGCGCTGGAGGTGACACAATACTCGACACGGCGTCTTTGCTTTTCCAACTGCCGGCTCATTTGCTGATTGAGCCACAGCAACTGATTTGTAGACGAAACGACTAGCGGTTCAAACAGTGACATCGCTGCAAACTGCACGACAATGTCTGTTGCAGCGAATGCCGATACATCATAGTTGTCTCTTTCAAACAAGCCAATCAAAGGAAATAACTGATCTGGCCCAACAAAATCTACATAACAATAGGAATCAGTTCCGTCGGTCTTTTCGATCCGTACAAGTCCTTCTATCACAAGGAATATCCGATCTCTTACGTCGCCTTCATAAAAAAGCACTTGACCTTTTTTGTACGTACGGCAGTAAATATGCTCTTTCAAACGCTGCTGATTTTCTTCTTCCAGCCATTGAAAGCTGTTCGCTCTTGTTGATGGATCTTTTATTTGGTGGTCGATCATTTTTCTCACTCCAATGTTTTGGGTCTTGCTTTGCTGCTTCGCTTACTTCCAGGTGATCTGCGTGCCAGCATCATCGATAGCTGCCAGCTTGTCTAAAGAAGTAATCACTGCCCGTTTTTCCGCCCCCATTTTGACAAAGTTCAAAGCGGCTTGTACTTTCGGCAACATACTGCCTGGCGAAAAATGGCCTTCATCGACGTAGGTTTCCAATTCCGCGGCGGTCACATGATCCAACCACTGCTCACTTTCCTTGCCAAAGTTCAAAGCGATTTTTTCTACGCCCGTTAAAATGATCAGCTGATCCGCATCGACTAATCGAGCCAATTTTTCAGAAGCAAAATCTTTATCGATCACGGCTTCAACACCCAGGCCATTGTCTAGCACGGGAATGCCGCCGCCTCCTGCACAAATGACGATCGTGTTTTGTTCAATCAGCGCTTTGATGCTGGCAACTTCTTGGATCGCTTGTGGTGCAGGACTAGCCACGACTTTCCGCCAGCCACGACCAGCATCTTCCCGGTAGATGGCATCTGAAGCCGCCATGGCTTCTTTGGCAGCCGTTTCCGTTAAGAAAGGCCCGATTGGTTTTGTCGGATGGGCAAATGCTGGATCTTGGGCATCGACTGTAATTTCCGTGACCACAGTCACCACCGGCTTCGCTATTTGTGCTGCTTTCAACTGGATTCTCAGCTCATTTTGCAACCAATAGCCAATACTGCCTTGGGTCATGGCGACACAGGTATCTAAAGGCATTGCTGGGTTTTTGCTAGAATCGCTCGCTTGCTGCTGCAAAACCAGGTTTCCCACTTGGGGACCATTCCCATGAGTAATGATCAAATTGACGTCTTTTCGGATCAAGGGAATCAGGTAGTCCACGGTCTGTTTGAGTCGCTCTTTTTGCCCTTTGGCACTGGCATCTTCTGCTAAGATGGCGTTGCCGCCAAGGGCGACAACGATCGTTGGTTTCTTTTCACTCATCTGCTCACTGCTCCTTCTCACACTCTAGGAATAAATAGATCGCCTAAGGTTACTGCCATGATCGCTTTGATCGAGTGCATCCGGTTTTCAGCCTCTTTAAATTGACGACCCCAGTGACTACGGAAAATATCGTCTGTGATCTCCATTTCAGAAATGCCAAATTTTTCTTCGATCATTTTTCCATACGTCGTATTCGTATCATGGAACGCTGGCAAGCAGTGCAGCACGATCAAGCCATCGTCTTGTTTTCCGGTGGCCATCACCATTTCGCGGTTGATCTGGTAATCTTTCAACAGCTTCACCCGCTCTTCGAACTGGTCTTCTTCCCCCATTGACACCCAAACATCGGTATACAAGACGTCTGCATCTTTGACGCCTTTTTGGATATCATCTGTTACCATCAACTGACTGCCAGATTCTTTAGCAAATTTGTTGGCATAGTCTGTCACTTCTTGCGCTGGGAAAAGTTCTTTTGGTGCACAGATACGAACGTTGACCCCTAAAATTGCCCCCGTCACTAACAAACTATTCGCCATATTGTTCCGGCCGTCGCCCACATAAACTAGCGTAATGTTTTCCAAGGTGCCGAAGTTTTCTTTGATGGTCATAAAGTCAGCGATCATTTGGGTTGGGTGCCATTCATCGGTTAAGCCATTCCAAACAGGAACACCGGAGAATTTGGCTAAATCTTCAACGACTTGTTGACTGAATCCACGAAACTCAATACCGTCAAACATGCTGCCTAAAACTTTTGCTGTATCTTCGACAGATTCTTTTTTGCCTAGCTGAATATCATTCGCGCCTAAAAATTCTGGATGGGCACCAAGATCGATGGCAGCTGTCGTAAAGGCCGCCCGTGTCCGAGTCGATGTTTTTTCAAACAAAAGGGCAATGTTCTTGCCTTCTAAATAACGATGAGAAATATTTTGTTTTTTCAATTGTTTTAAATAGATTGAAAAATCAATGAGGTATTCTAACTCGGCTTTCGTAAAATCTTTTTCTGCTAAAAAACTTCTTCCTTTAAATACTTGTTCCATCGATGATTCCTCCTCTGATTTAAATATCTTCTCTAACAAATGGCATGCTCATGCAACGAGGACCGCCACGACCACGAACCAATTCACTGCCGGAGATTTTGTGCAATTTGATACCGGCTTCTGCCAACTTCTGATTGGTGATGGTATTGCGGTCATATACGACGACTTCGCCAGGTGCGATCGTCAAGGTATTGGAACCGTCATTCCATTGTTCCCGAGCTGCTGCAATCAAATCACTGCCGCCGCAACGAATCAATTCAACCGCATTTAGTTCTAGATAGCGACATAAAATATTTTCCAACGTGTCCTTTTCTTCTTTGATCGTCACCCCATCACCTGCTCGTGAGATTGAATAAACCGTCAGCTCTCCTTCGATTTCTGGATGGATCGTAAACTTGTCATGATCGACCATTGTAAATACCGTATCTAAATGCATGAATTTGCGCTCTTGACCAATGTCAAACGCTAGAACATACTCAAAGCTTGGCTCATTTTCGAACACTTTGCGGGCCAGCTGCTCAATCGAAGCGGCATCCGTTCGTTGCGAGATACCAATCGCCAACACATGTTTTGACAGAACTAATTCGTCGCCACCTTCGATGCGGGTTGGTTGGGCGCGATCATAAAGCATATGAGGCGGATTTTGCTGGAACATTGGATGATGAGCAAAAATATATTTGCCGTATAACGTTTCGCGCCGTCTTGTTTCTGAATACATGCGATTCAAGGATACTCCGTTACCAATCGTCGCAAAGGGATCTCGTGTAAAATACAAATTTGGCATTGGATCGATCAGAAATGGGTATTGATCATCCACGGTCCCAGCGAGGCTCTGGGTATTTGGCAGCTCCAGTTCATTTTTGGCTAAACCAGCCATAGTTTTGTCGATCAGTTCCCGATCATTGTCACAAGACATAAAATAATCCGTGACTTCTTTGATGATCTCAGGACTTTGGATTGTAGTTTCCGCTAAATAATCCTTGAGAAATTGCTGTTTGATTTCTGGTGACGTGAGCGATTCAGCAGCTAAATCTTCTAGATACAACACCTCCACATCATTTTGACGTAGGACTTCCGCAAACCGATCATGTTCTGCTCTGGCTTGTTCCAAAAAAGGAATATCATCAAATAGCAGGCGGTTCAAATGATCAGGAACAAGGTTCTCCAATTCCCGACCAGGGCGGTGAAGCATGACTTGCTTCAATCGTCCAATCTCTGAAAAAACATGAATAGCATTTGGCATTTTTCTTCCTCCTTCTTCTGTTTACACCTCTATGCTACCTAATTGTATACGCTTTCGCAGTGGTATATTTCGTGTTCTTTTCGCAAAGGATTTGGCATTATGCATGAAAAAGCGAATATCGCTCATCAGGCGTTTTTTTACTCGCTGTTTTTTTTCATATGTAATATTTATCCATCGATTTTTTTCTAAGAATTTGATGAGGATGTGATAGTTTTTTTATTTTTGACGTTTTTCCGTCCTATCAATAGATCAAGGAGATATACATTCCATTTTTTGTTTTTGGTACAGTTTCATCAAGAACCCTTATTTCATAAGGATTCTGATGGTTGCGACCAAATTTCGTTATGCTATACTTAATAAGATCGAAGGAAAAGAAAGGGGTTTGATAGGAATGACCTATTCAATCAATTGGAATCTGGAAACAATCTTTCCGGGAGGCAGCGATTCTGTTCAATTAAAAGAACGCATGAGCCAACTGGAAGAACAAATTGCAAATTACCGAACAACAGTCGATGCATGGTCGCCCAACAGCGAAGACGATGCAGCAAAATTAGAAGAGTTACTTGATTTATCCGCAACTATTAGTCAAGGATTTTCACAATGCGGCAGCTTTATCAATGCCTTGCTTTCAGCGAATGTCAATGACAGCAAAGCCAAAATCCTGACGGGTGACCTCTACGCAAAATTGCCAGCACTGCAAGCAGCACAAACCGTTTTCTCGAAAAAATTGACAGAAATTTCTGAGGATGATTGGACAGCACTAGTTAAAGCGGAAAACTTAGCACCTGTCGCTTTTCGTTTAAGCGAGATTCGCCGCGACGGCAAAGAATTGTTATCCGAAGCAGAAGAGACCATCATCAACACTTTAAATTTAGATGGCTTGAATGCTTGGAGCCAACATTACGATACGATCGTTGCCTCGATCGAAATTCCTTTCCTTCAAGAAGACGGCACGACGATCAAGTTTTCAGCTGGTCAAGCCTTCAATAAAATGATGGGTGATCCTGATCCGGAAGTTCGTGCGCGTTTATTCGACACTTGGGAAAAGACGTGGGCAGAAAAAGAAGACCTCTTTGCGGATACCTTGAACCACTTAGACGGTTTCCGCCTTTCTACCTTCAAACTTCACGGTGTCACTGATTACTTGAAGGAACCATTAGAATACAATCGTCTGCAAAAAGCGACATTGGATGCTATGTGGGGCACGATCCAAAAGAACAAACAGCCGATCGTTGATTTCTTGACCCGCAAAGCGCAGCTTTTCGGCAAAGAAAAAATGGAATGGCAAGACCAAGATGCGCCAATCATCCTTGGCGACATGGAAGAAAGAACCTACACCTTTGATGAAGCAGCTGACTTCATTTTGACCAACTTCCGTAAGTTCAGCCCAAAAATGGCTGACTTTGCCCAAGTCGCTTTTGAAAAAAGCTGGATCGAAGCAGAAGATCGTCCCGGCAAACGTCCTGGCGGCTATTGCACCAGCTTGCCAGAAACCAAAGAATCACGTATTTTCATGACCTACAGCAATTCTGTCAACGAAGTAGCGACGCTTGCCCATGAGCTCGGTCACGCGTTCCACAGCAGCGTTCTTTGGGAGCTGCCAGAATTAAACCGCAACTATGCCATGAACGTTGCCGAAACAGCAAGTACCTTTGCTGAATTGATCGTTGCTGATGCAACCCTCAAAGAAGCAACGACAAAAGAAGAAAAAATCAATCTATTGGATGCTAAAATGCAAAATGCGATCGCGATGTTCATGAACATCCACGCACGTTTTATTTTTGAGAACAGCTTCTATCAAGCTCGTCAAAAGGGCTTGGTTTCAGCGGAACAAATCACGGAAATGATGACTGCGGCGCAAAAAGAAAGCTATGCGGATGGGTTAGCGACTTATCACCCACATTTCTGGGCAGCCAAATTGCACTTCTTTATTGACGATGTGCCGTTCTACAACTTCCCTTATACCTTTGGTTACCTCTTTAGTATGGGGATCTACGCGTATGCCAATGAAAAAGGGTCTAGCTTTGAAGAAGAATACATTGCTTTATTGCAAGATACTGCTTCAATGACGACGGAAGAACTGGCGCAAAAACACCTTGGTGTCGATTTAACGAAATCAGACTTCTGGCAAGCAGGGATCGACATGGTCCTAAAAGATGTTGCCAGCTTTATGGAATTGACTGAAGACTATATCTAAAAGAAAAAACCCTCTTCCAACAAGACGCTTGGAAGAGGGTTTTTCTATCAGGCATTCAATAAAGTTAAGCCAATCGTTAAGTAGCCGGCGTATAAACACCAAATCAAATAAGGAATAAACAAGTACATCGCGTTTTTGTCGATGCGAGCAAAGAGGATCATACAAATAATCACTGATAACACTAACAAGACAATAATGACCGTTCCTGCCCAGTAAGCATTCCAGCCAAAGAAAACGATACTCCAAAAGAAGTTTAATACTTGCTGGATCGCAAAGAAGATGTAGGCATTCTTTTTAAGCGCTGGATTGACTTTGGCGACGATCAACAGATACAACGCCGTTCCCATAAAGGCATACAAAATCGTCCAAACGATCCCAATGATCCCGCCAGGAGGGGCTAAAAAGGGTTTTTCCATTTGCGCATACGTTCCGGCAATGTCCCCTGCAAACAAACTCGAGATGATTCCTGTTGCTTCAATGCCGATCACACAGACCAGCCAAATTAAAAATTTCATGTTCTCCACTCCTTCTTTTTTTCATAACTCACTAGTTTCATCGTACCATCGAATCGAAAAAAAGCAGAATAGAACGCTTAAAAAAAGAAACGGCCGTGTGGACGTTTCTTTCAAGGTAATTTTGATTATATTCAATGACAGCTACTTTGATTGTTCCTCTTCAAACTTCCGCCGTTCATTTTCTACATATTTGTATAACGAACCGTAGCGGCTGCGATAGCCTTTCTTCCATGGTTTCTCTTTGCCGCAAAAATGCAGCAAAACGGTATGTTCGATGACCCAATCCAAACTCCATTCCCCTAGGCTGATCGTCTCATACGTACGGTTTTTCCGTACATCATAGTTATAGAGCTGATCAGGAATCGCCAGCACCCGATCACCATATAACCCATTCAAAATATCTTGATCCGGCAAAAAGAGGTTCAAATGATTTTTCTCAATGAAGGCTGCGATTTCTGTTTCTTTGACCTCTTGCCGTAGCTGGTGCACATTCATCAGCAAGACACCTGAATTATAGTAGCCTTCTGACTCATAATTGCGCAAACGGACTTTATTGATGACCGTCGTCACTTCTGTCAGCTTGGAATGACTGGCAGCGGCATACAGAAAATCCCCTAACGTCAGCTCATACAAGGGGCGCAAATCATTGATGCACAAAATATCCGCATCCAGATACAGGATTTTTTCCACCTGCTGCGGCAAGTAATTTTGTGCCAACAATCGATAGTAGATTGATTCTGGGTAGCGGTCACTAACTGGTGCCGTTTTAAAGATCGAACCAGAACCGATGATGACGGGATGATAGGTCATCGCCAATTTTTGACAAAAGACCTCTAGCTCTGCACCTTGCCTCAATTCTTTTTCTTGTAAGACATAGACATCGAAAGATGCTGCTGTCGTATGGCGTTTGATTGAATATAACGTTGTTTTTAATTGTTCACTGAATCGATCATCAATCGCAAAAAGTAGATTCATGCTCTTGTTCACTCCTCTGTTACTGGATGCACTCGTTGGGCAAAAAATCGAACGCAGTTGCCCGCATCTTCTGTTCTTCTAGTATACCCGATTTTTAGTCATTCTTTCAGTGAAATAGCCTTTCCAGTGAAAACCATTCCTTGGAAACGCAAAAAAATGCTGCTCCATTCAATGAATGAAACAGCAAATGATCGATGATAAATGGTGACCTCCTAAAACAGATCAGCGAATCGTGGCAAAAGCTTTTGACCACAACAACAATTCATCCAGCATGTCATTGACACCTGCAGCCATGTGCGCACCGGGTTTGAAGGTACTGAAATTTTCAAAATCTGTGAAGAGATTGAAGGCTGGGTTAGTCCGCACGGTGGCTACTTTTTGTTCAGCTAAAACGTTACGCAATTGTTCAGCGGCACGAATCCCACCGCCAGAACCATAACTGACGATCCCAGCTGCTTTATCAAACCATTCTTCCCGAGCAGAGTCTACGGCATTTTTCAAGGAAGCCGCAAAACCGTGGTTGTATTCTTGTACGATGAAGATATAGCCATCTAACTCAGCGATTTTTTTGTTCCATGCCATGTTTGGCTCAGCCGTTCCCATAAACGGTAAATCAAATGCCTTTACATCAACGATCTCAAACTGATGCTCTGACCGTTGAGTAGCAATTTCTTGAATATATGCTCCGACTTGCGGACTTACGCGTCCTTCTCTTGTACTGCCTAAAATAATACCAAATTTCATAATAGGTTCCTCCTAAGATTGTTTTCGTTTGTTTTTTAACGATTGGCAAATGTGTCTGCCCAGTCCAATAATTCCGTCAACATATCGTTCATTCCTGCCGTCATATGTTCGCCAGGAGTAAAGGTGGCAAAATTTTCAAAATCAGTAAATAAGTTGAATGCTGGATTAGTGCGCACCGTGGCTACTTTTTGTTCCGCCAAAATCAAGCGAACTTGCTCCGCGGCCCGAATCCCTCCTGCTGAACCATAGCTGACGATTGCTGCTACTTTGTTGAACCATTCCTCGCGGGCGCTGTCTAACGCATTTTTCAAGGAAGCCGATAGCCCATGATTGTATTCTTGTACGATGAAGATATAGCCGTCTAATTCAGCGATTTTTTCGTTCCACGCTTGGTTCGCTTTGCCTGTACCCATAAAGGGCAAGTCGTAGTCTTTGATATCAATGATTTCAAATGAGCGGTCGCTATGTGCTCGTGCTGTTTGTAAAACGTAATTGGCTACTTGCGGACTCACGCGGCCTTCTCTCGTGCTGCCAACGATGATTCCGATTTTTTGCGCTTTTTTCTTTTCCGGAGTGCGATACACCTCTTTAATTACTTCTTTTTCAATTATTTGTTCTTTTTTCCCAAATCCAAAGACCATTCTTTTGTACTCCTTTTATTGTGTTTTCTTTAACGATGGACTCAGCATATCAAACTTACTTTTAGTAAGTCAATCATTTTGCTTACTTTTTGTTAGAAAAAAATCCCAGCTACTTCCTCTTGACATTCGTTCGGCACCGAACTATAATCAACTCATCGATATCGTTAGGCACCGAACAATAATTCAAAAGGAGTGTTCTCAATGAGTACAATGACCGATCACTTAATGAAACAGCTTCGTTTTATCAGCGAAGCCAGCAATGCTTTTATGAGTCAAAATAACCAACGCCTTTCTGGACAGCAACGCGTCCTAGCCGTTTTAAATTTAGAAGATGGCTTGGTGCAAAATTACCTCGCAGAAGTTTTAGATTTACGGCCAAGTTCCTTGGCAGAACTATTGAAGAAAATGGAAAGCAGTGGGGATATCCAACGCAAAGAAGATGCAGCCGACAAAAGGATCAAACGAATCTTTCTGACAGAGACTGGACGAAAAAAAGCAGAAAAATTACTGGCACAAAAAGAAGCCGCCAGCAGTCAAACGTTTTTTGCTGGGTTAACAGAGGAAGAACAAACCGAATTTGCCCGTCTGCTTGAAAACATCGCCGCTGGGTGGGAAGCTGACTTTCAGCAACAGACGCAACGCTTTATTGACCCGATGGATCGTCTACAAGCTATGCAGGAGATCCGGGAACAGATGATGAAGCAATGGGGTGGAAATTGGCAGGAAATGACGAATGACGATCGCCGAAAAATGAAGCAACAAATGAAAGATACTTGGCAAGATATGGGCGCTGACGAGCGGCGTCAAGTGAAAAAGCAGATCAAAGAAGCCATGCGGCAAATGCCATTTCCTGGACACCGCGGCATGTTTGGCAATCGGCCATTTGGGCCATTTGGGCCATTTGGGCCATTTGATAGTAGCGAGGCGAATGATCCACGGGACACATGGGGAAAAGGCAACTTTTTTGATGCCTACGGGTTTGGACAAGACCGCAAAGCAAGACCTGATTCCGCTTCTAAAGACGAAGCAGCCGAAGATGATTGGCAGGATTTCTAATAGCACCTAATGAAAAAGAAAAAGCTGCAGGCCATCTTGCTTGTAGCGGAGGAAAACGAATGGAAACAACGACACCAACAGTGAACAAAAATAAATTTAAAATGAAAGACTTTATCCACCTGATCGTCAGTGTCAATCCCAAGAAAGGCTTGTTTCTTTTAGGGATGCTCTTCAGCCTGATCACGAGTGCCGCCAGTTTGGTCGTGCCGCAGCTGACGAAAACGCTAGTCGATGCCAGCGGCACCCCCACGTTCAGCACCTCCATGCTAGTCGTTTTGATCCTAGCCTTTGTGCTGCAATTAGGCGTAGGCACTTTAGGCGGCTTTCTCTTGCGCTATGTGGGAGAAAGTGCCGTGAAAACGTTGCGGGAACGTCTTTGGAAACATCTGCTGCATTTGCCAGTCAGCTATTTTGATGACCATAAGTCGGGGGAAAGCAGTTCGCGACTCGTTAATGATACTTCCGTGATCAAAGAACTAGTCACCTCGCAATTTCCCAGCTTTGTCACTGGCTTGATCCAATTGGTTGGTTCGATGATCATCTTGTTTTTGATGGATTGGAAGATGGCGGCGATCATGTTCAGTGCGGTGCCTTTGATCACCTTGATCATGTGGCCGATCGGCAAGATCATGTCGAAACTAGGACGCCAACTACAAGCAGCGACTGCCGATTTCAATGCGGATGCCAGCGAAAAACTCTCAGAGATCCGTTTGATCAAAGCCAGCAACGGAGAAGCTAGTGAACAAGAAAACGGTCGGCGCAACATTGGGGCAATCTTTACCCTCGGGGTCAAGGATGCGAAAGTTAGTGCGATTTTGCAGCCAATCATGACGACGGCAATGCTGGGCTTACTCGTAGGAATCCTCGGTTATGGCGCGATCCGTGTCCAAGCCGGCACCTTGACGAGTGGCGCATTGATTGCTTTTCTACTGTATCTCTTTAATATTATTGCGCCTGTGACGACGTTTGCGATGTTCTTTTCACAAGTCCAAAAAGCGATGGGTGCTACGGAACGTATCCAAGAAATTTTGGATACGCCGCTGGAGCCGATCCAGGCAGCACCCAAAGCCGCTATCGACGGCGCAGTCCTACGGGCAGAACAGATCGATTTCAGTTACGATCCCAAACGGCCGATTTTGCAAAACATTTCTTTTGAAGCCAAACCCAACACCGTGATTGCTTTTGCGGGACCAAGCGGCGGCGGAAAATCCACGATCTTCGCTTTACTGGAACGCTTTTATGAACCCACCAGCGGGCGCTTGCTGATTGGTGAACAGCCGATAGCTGACATTGATCTGCAGGACTGGCGGGCACAGATCGGCTATGTTTCCCAAGACAGTGCGGTCTTTGCCGGTACGATTCGGGAAAACTTGCAATACGGATTAAGCCGAACACTGTCAGAGGAGGAATTGTGGCAAGGACTGGCATTGGCTTATGCCGATCAGTTCGTCCAAGAGTTCCCCGAAAAACTAGAAACACAAATCGGCGAACGCGGCGTCAAACTATCTGGCGGGCAAAAACAACGGATCGCCATCGCACGAGCATTCTTGCGAGACCCCAAGCTGCTGATGCTCGATGAAGCGACCGCCAGCCTAGATTCTCAGTCGGAAGAAAAGGTCCAGCGGGCGTTGGATCATCTAATGGAAGGGCGCACGACATTAGTGATCGCCCATCGCTTGTCGACCATCGTGGATGCCGATCAAATCTACTTTATAGAAAAAGGTACCATTACCGGTCAAGGTACCCATGCAGAATTGATCAACAATCACCCGCTTTATGCTGCCTATGTCAATGAACAAATGATCAACTAATCGAAAAAACTGCTTATTGACGGATAAGCAGTTTTTTTCTATTAACCAACGGCTGAATGTTGCTTCTCTTCACGCGTCCCAGGCACTTGATTTACTCGCTGCAATTCTTTCAACACCTGATTTTCTGCCCGCAAAAAATCCCGTTCGCTTTGGGCAGTAGCAAGTTTTCCTTGATAAACTAAGACTTCTTCTTGGTAGGTTTTGGCGGTCTTTTGGACTTCTTCTTCTAACTGATCGATTTTATGGGTCAATTCTTGATTGATCTGTTCATATTTAAGGTAAAGCTTCTGGGCATTTTCGATATTCGTTTGTTCCAAATTCGCTTTGCTGGATACTCGGGTAGCCAAATAAGTAAGTACACCAGTAATGAGTGACGGCAAGACAACTGTTACGATCGATGTATCCATAATCCTCCCCCATTCTTTTGATACGATTCATATCATCTGTTTCCAGTATAAAAGATACGATTCGTATCGTCAACTGATGTGATATTTTTTATATCAAATAATACAAAAATAGATACAAATTATATCCAACGTGCTATACTACAAAAAAGGAGGCGATCACTCATGCTTGGCGAACGGCTAAGAACACTCAGACTACGAACCAACCAAACCCAACAGCAGATCGCAGATCAGCTAGGGATCACCCGCGCAGCGTATTCGCATTTCGAAAATGATCGTAACGAACCCGATGGCGAGACCATCGTCAAACTCGCGGAGATTTTTCAAGTATCCACCGATTTTTTATTAGGCAGACAAGTCCCGGCAGGCTTTACGCCGCCCTCTGCAAAAGTTCAAACCGTTGCGGCCCATATTGATGATGACGTCACCGATGAGCAGATGGAAGATATCCTCAGCTACATTGAATTTATAAAACAGCGGCACGCCCAAAAGGAATGATGGAAATGGATAAAGTAGAAGAACTGATGGCCGCCTACCCAGACTTGCACTTTATTTTCGATAAAAATATGCCTGATGGTCAGCAAGGATTGTACATCGATCACCATATTTACTTGAACCCTGACCAATCACAAGAAGACCTCTTGAGCACCATCGGTGAAGAAATCGGTCATTATTTGACCAGTGCTGGCGACATTACCGCCCAAGACACCAACGAAAAACGCAAACAAGAACGCAAAGCCCGTGACATTGGTTCTGCGATCGTGGTCACGCCCTATGATATCATCGCTTGTTTTGAAGAAGGCTGCAAAACGTTGGCGGCATGCGCTGATTTTTTAGGTGTCCCCCCACAAACCTTCAAAGACGCAGTCACCTATTATGCTCGCCGCTTTGACGGTATCAAAACCGAAGAAAACTATACCTTGTTTTTCCATATCGACGGCACGATTGAAGTTGTCAAAACCTTTGGCAATCAAGGTTAAGCCTTTTTTGCACAAAAACAGACGTTCCTTTCCTGCTGCTAAATTCAGCGTTTACGGAACGTCTGTTTTTTATCCTTGCATGTTGACCCGCATCAATACGCGGTTCGGTCGATAGTTTTCTGAGGATTGATGAACCAGCGCGCCTTCCTCAAAACGATACAAATTGTATCCATAGCGTTCTTCAAAACGGACCATCCCCTCGCCTTCATCTTCCCCGACAAACGACATACTTGCCACAGTATAGTAAGGAATCCCTGCGATCGTTCCCGTAAATGCATGATGGGTATGTCCACTGAGAATACAAGAGATCTGATACTGCTGCAATAATGCCACCAAACGATTGGCACCGGCCCATGCCGGCGTGCTTGCTTGATAAGGCAACAAATGATGGTGCGTCACAAAAACGATCTTTTTCTCTTTGAGCTGCGCCAGCGTGGCTTGCAGCCATTCAAACTGTCGCTCATCTACGATACCGTCGGCATAGCCATAGCAGGAATTATCGAAAGTCACGATCGCCAATGTCTCCGTTTCATAGACTTGATTAAAAGGCGTATCACTGGCCGTTTCAACTGACTTACCTTGCCAGCCTTGGCGAAAATGCCGTTTGATATCGTGATTACCTAGCGTTACCACGATCGGCACTGAGCCAAAGGCTTTTTCTAAATATTGCTTCAAAGAGGCATAATCGGCAGGCGCGCCATCTTCGGTCAAATCGCCACTGATCACCACCAAATCGATCGCCCCTCGCGCCTTGGCATCTTGGATACACTCTTCAAGAGGAATCAAGGGATTTTGCATGGCTGCCAGCATTCCTTGATACCCTTCCTCACAAGGCAGGTAACTTTCTCGAAAATGGATATCTGATATATGCAATATATTCATAGGTTTATCTCAATTTCTTTCTGATGATTCCAGTCAACTGGTCTAATAAGAAGACGGTCACAACGACGCCCAACAAAATAATACTTACCTTGCTCCAGGTTCTGGTTTGAATAGCAAAAATCAATGGTGCACCGATCCCGCCAGCACCGACTAACCCTAACGTTGCTGCACTGCGGACCGCAATTTCAAAATGATTCAACGCAAAAGAACTATAGATGGGTGCTAAATAAGGAACCCGCACGAAAAACATCGTTTGCCAAAAGTTGGCACCGACTGCTTGCATCTCTTCCGTCAAGCGCTCATCCATGGCTTCCATTTCTTCCGTGAACAGCTTGCCCAGCATACCGATCTGGTGGACACCGATCGCCATAACCCCAGCGAAAGGTCCCGGACCTACCACACGGACAAAAATAATCGCATAAACTAGCTCTGGAAATGCCCGCAAGATATTGCAGATCATTTTGCCGATCTTCGCGACCCACGGCGCAGAAGACCATAGGTTGGCGGCACTCAGCAAGGTCACCGGTATCGCGCAGACTGTTGCGATCATCGTTCCTAGACAGGCGATCCCGATCGTCAGTAACAATAAGCTCCACAGATCCTCCCCGCTACCGTCGTAAAAGAAAGACCAGTCTGGCTGACTCAACCCTTGCAGGACATCTCTTCCCATCGCTAAGGAAAAAGTACTCAATCCGGAATAATCCAGCGTCGCTGCAGATAATGCCAGTAAGATAGCAAAGAGTCCCCATAATAGCCAAGTCGTTTTCTTCACTTCTCTGATCATCATAGGAAAGACCTCCTTACCCGCTCACTGAGAAAATCAACGATCGTTACCGTTAGCAAAATCGTCAAGATAATGATCGAGACCCGTTCATAATTCAACAATGCCAATGAGGCGTTCAGGATGACCCCGATCCCGCCGGCACCAACATATCCTAACACCGTCGAAGCTCGAACATTGACTTCAAAGGCATAAAAAGTATAGCTGGCAAACTGGCTGATGACTTGAGGTATGATCGCCCAAACAGTCACTTGAAATTTATTTGCCCCTACCGCCGCCGCTGCTTCGATTGGCGCAAAATCAATGGTTTCGATCGCTTGGAACATCAGCTGTGAAACCATACCAAAGGTAAAGACCGCGATGGTCAAAACACCCGTGGCTTCACCGATCCCAAAAATCGCTACGAACAATGCCGCCAACAATAGGTTGGGAATCGTCCGCACCAGCCCCAAGAGAAAACGCATCGGCACAGAGACCCAACGGCTTTCTGTCACGACTGTCGTCGCCAACAGACTCACCGGTATCGCTGCGACTACTCCTAAAACAGTGCCTAAAAAGGACATTTGCAATGTCTTGATCAAGGGCATCATCAGTTGCGGTAAATAACTAAAATCCGGATGCAAAAAGCGAGCCATGAAAGCCGTCATCTGGCTGCGATTCGACCACACTTGGGCAAAATCAGCCCCCGTGATCCAGGCACTGCTTTGAAAAAAGAGCAGCAATAAAAGAACCAGCAGCAGGTGTTTGTACCAATTAAAATGAACTGTTTCTTTCAGTTTCATCGATTTCTCCTGCCTTTTCTTCAAAAATTGCTTTCCCATAGATTTGTTCTAAACGCTGATCCGTCAAAGCGGCTGCGTTGCCGTCAAAAACGATTGCACCTGCTTTTAAGGCAATGATCCTTGTCGCATACTGACGAGCCAAGGGAATCGAATGCAGATTGATGACAATCGTTTTGCCCATTTCTTGATTGATCTTCTTCAGATCCTCCATCACTTTCTCTGTCGTGATGGGATCTAGCGATGCCACGGGTTCATCTGCTAAAATCACTGGCGCTTGTTGGACCAAGGCACGGGCGATGGATACCCGCTGCTGTTGCCCACCACTCAACTGGTCGCTTCTCGTTTGCAGTTTGTCTGACAAGCCGACAGTCGCTAGTGCTTCTTTCGTTCTTTCGTAGTCTTCTTTCGTAAACAACCCTAAAATACTTTTCCAGGTCCCGTAATACCCCAAACGACCAGATAGCACATTCTTTTGGACAGTACTACGTTTGACCAAATTGAAGCTTTGGGAGATCAATCCGATTTGTCGGCGAATCAAGCGCAATTCTTTTTTATTGGCTTTCGTGACTGATTTGCCATCTACCCGGATATCTCCTTCAGTGATTGGCACTAAGCGATTGATCGAGCGCAAAAAGGTACTCTTACCAGCACCGCTCAAACCAATGATTGCCACAAATTCTCCTTGTTCAATCGTTACATCTATGTTCTGTAATCCTTTGACCCCATTCGGGTAGACTTTGGATACATTCTCAAAAGTTATCATCTGTCTTCTCCATTATGTAGGGACCGCGGCAAAGTTTCCCCAATCGGTCACGGTCTATCTCACTAAAAAATGCACTGATACTGCGTATTCCACCTATTCCCCTAGTAAATCGCTGCACATCTCCGTGTCCCGTTATCCTTCTACCGCAATCCCTGATTTTTTACTCTGCTGCTCGTTTAGTATAGTCGCGAATGGTATCGTAAGCAGAATCAGCTGCTTCTTCATACCCTTGGTGTCCCCACAAGCTCATTGCTTCGGCGCCTTCTTCATCGTCTGCCATATTCAAGAACACTTCTTTGATCTGCTCTTTTAGTTCAGCATCCATCGTCGGTTGAACGGCAATGGCGTCATTCGGGATGTCCCCTTCGGTTAAGTAAAGAACTTTTAGATCTTCGAATAAATCGTTATCTGGGAAGCTTGACGCAAAGACATTCCGTGCCCCTTGAAACACAAAGGCGGCATCCATCTGACCATTCAAGACTGCAGTGATCTCACTTGGAATATCGTTCACCGTCGTTAATGTAGCATCCGTCGTTGGATCAACTCCTGCATCTTTCAACTCGGCAACTGGGTAAATATAGCCGCTGGCAGAGTTCGGACTCAATGTAGCGATTTTTTTCCCTTTTAAGTCCGTCAATTCTGTCATATCGCTATCCGCACGTACCAAGATCTCCCCTTTGAAGGTATTGGTTTTTTCCCCTTCTAATGGCAAGCCGGTCTCTGGATCATAGGCACCTAATTGAGAAGTCAAAATCGCTTCTGCTGCATCCATATCTTTGGCTTGAACATAAGCGGCTGGCGGCATGATCCCTAAATCAACTTGTCCAGAAGCCATCGCTTCTACGATCGTCGAATAATCCGTTGCTAACGTTACTTCTACTTCACGGTCTAATTTTTTTGATAAATACTCAGCAAACGGTTTTGCTTTGGCTTGCATCGAGCCGTCATTATTGGTCGGTACGAATTGTACCACCAGCTTTTCTTTTTCGGCTGCGGCACTGCTGTCGCTGCTGCTGCTCCCATTCCCACAGCCGGTCAATGCTGCAACTAACGCAATTCCTAACATTCCTTTAACAATTCGTTTCAATGGCATTTTTTCTCCTCCTAATGGTTTGAAGCTTTCTTACATTCAAATCATACCAAGTATCCCTTCAAAATGAAGTGACACATGTCCTATTTTACCTTATTTTTACATACAATTTACATTAGTTTTTATTTATCGTTCGTGTTGAGTCAAAAGGGGAACTAAGCTATACTTAAAGAAAACCATTCAGGAGTGGCTGATTCCCATGAAAAAAATCGATGATACCGCACGCCTCAGGAATTACATTGACACATACGATCTGCAATCTTATATGGACAATGATTTGTTAGCGATGGCCACTTTGCATTCCTTTGAAAAAGAAGAGCACCTGATTCGAACGGGCACGCCTTCTGAATACTTGTATTTTCTCGTGGAAGGAACCGTGATGGTCTATTCCTTCTCTTCGGATACCCAAACGATTTGTATTGATTACGCCAAGCCGGCTGCACCTTTAGGGGAAGCTTCCTCTTTATGGGAACTCTTGCCGAAAAGCAGTGTCAAAGCCGCTTCTGCTTGCGTCTGCGTCTGCATCCCTTTGAATCGCTACCGCAGCACCTTGCAACAAGACGTCCGCTTTTTGCAAACTATCTGTCAGTTGCTCAGTTCCCGCTTGAATTCGGGGATCAACTTAGCGAATTCATTGACGGAACCTGTAGAGACACGGTTGGCCAAATTTATTCTTGCGCATCAAGAAAACCAACACTTTTCCTTTCAGTTGACCACCTGTGCCGCAATCTTGAATGTCAGCTATCGCCACCTGCTGCGAACCTTTACCAGCTTTCGTGAAGACAAGCTGATCGAAAAACAAAAACAGGGCTATGCAATTCTCGATTTCCCCGCTTTAGAGTCGCTTGCCGAAAATTTAAGCCATGTATAAGGAGCAGCCCATAAGAATGTTCGGATTTTCCCTGAGTACGCGTTCCTGATGTTGGTCTTGCCCTTAACTAGCGCTGTGACAAGCATTCTCCACCGAAGAAGGCAAGCGAGACCGGCAACTGCGCCTTATTTTCTTACAAAAAACCCGATCCTTGCTGATATTCAGTCGAGGATCGGGTTTCTTTTGCTTATTTTACGATGGCTAAGAAGTCTTCTCCTTGCAAGACATCGGTTTGATTCATATCCATCACATCTAAATATTGCGGGGTATTCGTCACAACGATTGGTGTAATCGTGGATAAGCCGGCAGCTTTGATCGTATCTAGATCAAACTTCACCAACAAATCACCGCGTTTGACTTGATCGTCTTGTTTAACAAAGACCTCAAAGCCTTTGCCATCTAGTTCCACGGTATCCATACCAATATGCATCAAGACTTCTGCTCCATCCGTAGTGGTCAAACCAACAGCATGGCCGGTAGGAAAGAGCGTCGTGATGGTGCCATCTGCCGGCGCATACAAAGCCCCGACGGTCGGTTCGATGGCGATGCCTTTTCCTAATGCACCAGAAGAAAAGACTTGGTCTTTGACTTCTGCTAAGGGAACCACTTTGCCTTCTAACGGACTGCTGAGGATCACTCGTTCTTTAGACGAACTATCTGTGGGTGCTGCTGGCTCTTTTGCTGGTGCTGCACTGGCATCGATTGCTGGCTGATCTTCAAAACGTAAGAAGAAGGTCAAGACAAACGCGGCGCCAAAAGCGATAGCCGTTCCGATGGAAGCTGCGATCAGACCACTTAGATCTTTCGTATCTTGTGGGATAAAGGAAGGAAGACTTAGTAAGCTGACTAACCCAAAGGTATAGTTTTCGACTTGGCTGAAGCCGATGAAGGCTCCCCCGATGGCACCACTGATACACGCGGCGATAAATGGTTTTTTCAATGGCAAGGTTACCCCATACACCGTCGGTTCTGTGATCCCAAAAATTGAGGTGATCGTTGAAGAAAGGGCCAAGCCTTTCAATTTCACATTTTTTGTCATAAAGAACACTGCTAGCGCTGCACCACCTTGAGAAAGGACAGCTGGCAACAGCATTGGTACCATGGTATCGACACCGGTTTGACTGAGATTCAACATGATGATCGGCACAAAGCCCCAGTGCATGCCAAACATCACAAAGACTTGCCATAAACCACCCATAACAGCACCAGCGATCAGTGGGCTGAAGTGGTAAATGCTGTCGTAAGCACTACCTAACAAGTTTCCTAAAATCGTTCCTAGTGGACCGACGACAATAAAGGTCAATGGCGCCATGATCAAGAAGACCGCTAAAGGTACACAGATGATCTGTAAGAAGCTAGGAATGACTTTTTTAAAGAAACGCTCCACATAGCTTTGTAAAAAGACCGCTAAAATAATCGGAATGACTGAAGACGTATAAGCACTAGCACCAATAATGACCGGTAGGCCTAAGAAACTCAAGGTTTGTCCAGCCAAAGCGGTAATGTCTGGATGAACCAACGCCATCGCTAAGGAAACCGCTAGAAATTCATTGGTGCGAAACTTTTTCGCTGCAGTAAAAGCCAACATCACTGGTAAATAGGTAAACAACCCATCGGCAATCGCATACAATACGGTGTAGACCCCAGAATCAGCTGCTAACCAATTCAAGGTGACTGCCAGCGTCAAGAATCCTTTTAAGACCCCGGCACCTGCCATTGCGCCTAAAAACGGCGTGAAGATCGACGAAATAATATCCACCAGTTGATTCAACAGGTTGCCTTTGTCGCCTTTGCTGTCTGCTTCACCATCGAAGTTCGCTACTCCATTCAATTCACGGTAAACGTCGCTGACATGACTGCCGATCACCACTTGGTATTGTCCGCCGCTTTGAACGACTTGGATCACGTCGTCGTCTTGATTCAAGCGTGCCGTATCCGCTTTGTTCTCATCTTTTAATTTGAAACGCAAGCGGGTCGCACAATGCACCACGCTATTGACATTTTCTTTGCCGCCCACCGCATCGAGGACGCGAACGGCAATTTCTTTATTTGAACTCATTTTTTCAACACTCCTTTTTTAATAAAAAAACCCAGATTGAAAAAACGACCGTCCAACGAGTCTTTTCCTCGCTGACTGTTGTCTTTTCAATCTGAGTATTGCCTGCCTGACAGTAACAATCCGTTAATGATTGAATGTTAATTGGTTTGATCATTGACGACACGTTCGATATGGATCGTTAAGTAGATCATTTCTGATTCACCGATCGATTTGTCGTAGGTTTTGATCAAATATTCGTTGATCCGTTGAACCGTTTGAAACGCTTTAGGGTACTTCGATTGCACAAGGGCAAATAAAAACTCATCTTTTTCCCCCGAAAGTTCATCGCTTAAATAGCGCTGCGCAAAATACTGTAAATGCGTGGTGATCCGTTGATAGTTCAAGGAATCTGGGTTAAAGACTCGTCCATAAAAACGACTGATGATCGCCAATACGTCACGAACGATCTCTACCGCTTGCATCGTGGTTTCCATCGTACCATTTGCTTGTTCGCTATTGACGATATGAAAGGCGATAAAGCCAATTTCCGATTCCGGCAATGAAATCCCGAAGACTTTTTCAAAATAAGCAACGGCATCTGCTGCAACCGCATACTCTTTCGGATAAAATTTGCGGGTCTCAAACAACAATGGATTCGGCAGCTCAATGCCTTCACGTGCCCGAACTAGCGCATAATGGATATGATCGGTCAGTGTCAAATAAATATTTGGCGACAGCTCGATCCCCAATGACGCTTCTGCATCATCCACCACTTGCTTGACGGCTTCGACTTCTTCCACAGGAATGTCTGAAAACAATTGCTGAAACTGATTTGCGGTAAACGTATCCTTTAACACAAATTCTTTTTCGACAAAGGCTTCATCCACTGGATCGCCGACCTTTTTCTTAAACGCAATGCCACGACCCATATAGATCACTTCCTGACCGGCATCATTGGTCGAGATGACGACATTATTATTTAATATTTTCCCAATAACCATCGTTTTCCCTCACTCCAAAATAAAAAAACCTAGAATCTCCCCATTAGCGCGCTACGGTCAATTCTGGTTTTGCCTGCCGAACAGTAACAATCCTTGTAACTGAAAGAATAATAACACACCCCTGTGGCAGATGCAACCCTTTTCAATCAGAATTTCTGCAACGTGCTTTTCCTTTGTTATACCATTGAACAATTCTCCTTGCAACATCCTTCACTATCTAAATTGAGTTGTTTTTTAATCAAAAAAGGAACGGCTCAGCTGCAGCCATTCCTGATGTATCAGAGTTGCTTTCTTTGCTGTCCCATGCGCCGCTCTTTCATAGCCGTGCCTAACGTACCATAGGTGAAGACCGCGATCCCTAGCCAAATAAACGCAAAGGCGGAAAATTGGGCCAGTGAATAGGTTTCGTGAAACAAAAAGATGGCCAACAAAAGCATGATCGTCGGGTTGACGTATTGAATAAACCCAAGCGTAATGTAAGAAACATTTTTCGCGGCTTCCGCAAACAGCAACAGCGGAATAGCCGTCACGATCCCGGCACCCATCAATAAGAGATTGGTTTGCAAGGGATAATTCATAAAGCCGACGGTTGAAAATCCTAAAATATACACGAGCGCAAAGGGGAAAATCACCATCGTTTCGATCGTTAACCCAGTAACCGAACTAATGGGGATCCTTTTTTTGATCAAGCCATACGTACTAAAGGAAAAGGCCATGATCAGTGAGGCATAAGGAATCGTTCCTGTTTGGATCGATAATAAGATCACCCCGATACTTGCCAGCAGACACGCCAGCATGCCAGTACGACTAAGTCGTTCCTTCAAAAAAACGGTTGCTAACAAGACATTGACTAGCGGATTGATGTAATAGCCTAAGCTGGCTTGCATCACGTGGCCCGCACTCACCGCGAAGATAAAAGTGAACCAGTTGATGGAAATCAGCACAGACGCTAAAACGATCAGTCCAGCAAATGCTTTGTTCTTCCACAGCAGACGCGCTTCTTGTAAAAATTGCGTTTTCTTCCCGGAAAGCACGATAAACAACACCATAAAAACAAAGGACCACACGATTCGGTAGCACATCGTGGCTAACGGGGAAACCCCAACGATTATTTTCCAATATAGTGTGACCAAGCCCCATAATACATAGGCAGACAACCCAAAATAAACGCCTTTATTCTTCATTTTCTCCCTGATTTTTTTCCATGAAAGCAAGTCTTTCCTGAAAAAAAATACTCCTCCTAAACCATAAGTTATCTTATTATATCGAATTTTTTGGTTTTTCATAGAGTTTCATGAAATAAATCAAGAAAAGCACCCTTCAAAGAAAGGTGCCCCTCTTTATTCCAGCGGTTCTTCCGCACCTTCCAGCCACACGGCTTCTGGTTTCTGATCACGAATCAAAAATAGCCCCGTTGCAAACAGCAGACCAGAAGCGATCGTCATCAATAAGAAAGAAACATTCATCCCATGAAGCAGTGCACTCGTCCCCGTTAAGGTCGTGCTGTTTTGCGCCACACTATTCATGATCCCGACAAATAATGCTGTACCGATAGCGCCTGCCACCGTTCGCAAAGAAGTCAATAATGCTGTTCCATGCGCCGTCAACTGCGGCGGAATATTTTTATTTCCCCACGTCACGAAGGGCATCAACAAACAGCCTGTGGCGGCACAGCGCAGCATGTTCAAAACCACTGCTACCCAAATACCCGTGTGCATATGGATGAAATACATGCCGATGTTGCTCAAGACCAGTGAGCCGCCGCCGAAAATCGTCAACAGACGGATGCCGACTTTGTCATAGATTCGTCCAGCCACCGGACTTAAAAAAGCCGAGACCAAGGAACCTGGCAAAACGACTAACCCTGAGATCGTCGCTGATTTGCCTAAAATCGACTGCACGTAAAGTGGCATCAGCATCGCCGAACCCATCAAGACCAAGTAAAGCATGATACTGCCAAAGACACTGATGGCATACTCTTTTGTTTTTAAGACCCGCAGATCCAAAAATGGGGTTTCTGCTCTTAACTGACGGAAGACAAAGAAGATACCTGCTACCAAACCGATCGCTAAGGTTCCTAAAACCGGCAAGCTGAAAAAGCCATAGCTGCCGATGTTTCCAAAGCCTAAAGTGATCCCACCAAAAGCAAAGGCACTCAAAACAAAAGAGGTCTGATCAAATTTGCTGTTGCTTACTGGCAACACATCATCAAAAACCTTTATGGCCCAAATCAATGAGATCAAAACAATCACGGCAACGATATAAAAAATTGCATGCCAGTTCAACCGGTCCACGATCAGCCCAGCGATCGTCGGTGCGATCACGGGTGCCGCGGTGATTGAGAGTCCATACCAGCCCATCACGACACCGATGCGATTGATCGGATAGATCGATAAGAGGATCACTTGTGCCATCGCGGTCAAGATTCCATTGCCTACGGCCTGCAAAATACGAGCAAGCATCATGACTAGAAAATTGGGCGCTGTGGCACAAAGCAGCAAACCCACCAGAGCGATTCCTAATGCAGCGAGATAGAGCTTTTTGGTTGGCACACGATTCATAAGATATGCCGTCAAGGGCATAACGATCGCCATTGCCAAAGAATACCCGCTAGTCAGCCATTGGCCCGTAGTGACGGAAATCTGCAAGTCATTGACGATGGCGGGTAAAGCCGTCGTCAATGCGGTCGCCAACATGGATACGGCAATACATGTAATCATTAAATTAATAAAAATCAGCGTCCGCTGACGTTCCGTTCGTTGGACTGTTTCACTCAATCAACGTCCGCCTCCTTCTCAAGATAAAACTGTTCGATTTTTGCTAAGGCTTGACCAAAGGCTTGTTTTTCTTCTGCCGTCAAATAGGTCAGCATTTCTTGGTGCGCCTTGCTGCGTTTTTCTTTCATTCGCTGTGCCTCTTCCTTGCCTGCTTCTGTCAGCGAAATCAAATGACTGCGTTTATCTTTCGGATCGACTTCTTTTTGGATCAGCCCTTTTTCAGCCAGTTTCTTTAGTAGTTCGCCAGTGGATGTCGAACGAATCGCTAAATACGCGGCGAGATCTTTTTGGGTCAACGTGCCTTTTTCGTCCAATACCAGTAAACAATTGAACTGCCCCCGTCCCGGCATAAAGCGTCCATACTTTTGTTCCGCATACCGCCGATTTAATTTATACACTTCAAACAATCGTTCCACGATTTCTTGTTCGGAAACCATCGATCTTCAGCTCCTTTCGCCTCTTCACTATTTAGATAGGTACCTAGTTAAAAGTCCGTTCTCCATTTTACATAGGTACCTATCTATTGTCAAGAAAGGATTGACATTGAGAGCGGATGCAGCAACCAAAAACGAAAAAAGCATTGAAACTTACGCTTCAATACTTTCCTCGTGGTTCTTTTTCTCCGCAAACTCTGCCAGCAGTTGTCGAACTTCATCCGTTGATTTGGTATTCATCAATTTTGCTCGCAAATCACTGGCTCCTGGGAAGCCTTTGACATAGATTTTAAAGAAACGATGCAATCCTGCGATCGAGCGTGGCACCATTTTGGCGTAATGATCCTGCAAGTCTAATTGCAGCTGTAGCAAGCCTAATAGCTCTTCTGAGGTATGCTCTTTCGGTTCTTTTTCAAAGGCATAGGGATTCTTGAAAATACCCCGACCGATCATGATTCCGTCTACGCCATATTTTTCTGCTAGCTCTAAACCTTTGGTACGATCAGGGATATCGCCGTTGATCGTCAGCTTCGTTTGTGGGGCGATTCGGTCCCGCAAGGCCACCACTTCAGGAATCAATTCCCAATGGGCATCGACCTTGCTCATTTCTTTGCGGGTTCGTAAATGGATCGAAAGGTTAGCGATATCTTGTTGCAGGACATGGGTCAACCAGGCTTCCATTTCCCCTAGTTCGGTATAGCCCAAACGCGTCTTGACGCTGACCGGCAAGCCGCCAGCTTTGGCTGCTTGGATCAGCTCAGCAGCAACTTCTGGTCGCAAGATCAAGCCGCTGCCTTTGCCTCGTCCGGCAACGTTTGGCACTGGACAGCCCATATTTAAGTCAATCCCTTTAAAGCCCATCTCGGCTAATCCGATACTCATTTCACGGAAATACTCTGGCTTGTCTCCCCAAATGTGGGCTACCATCGGTTGCTCATCTTCGGTGAAGACTAAACGTCCCCGCACACTGTCGCGTCCTTCTGGATGACAGTAACTATCGGAGTTGGTAAATTCCGTAAAGAAAACATCTGGTGCGCCGGCAGCTTGAACGACATGCCGAAAAACGACATCGGTGACATCTTCCATTGGTGCTAGAATAAAAAAAGGCTTCGGCAATTCAGCCCAAAAATTTGTTGTCATGATTTACGCTCCATTTCTTTGTCCAAGGATCTTATTTTATGACCCCACTTGCAAAACAAACCCCATTATACTAAGAATGCGTCAAAGAAGCAAAAGAGCAAGACGACACCCGCCGGTGCTTCGCCTTGCTCTTTTGCAACAGACGCTTAATACTGCCGAATAACTGGCTGTTCGTAGGCTTGAATAAAGGCTTCAAGTTCATTCGTTGTTTGCGCAAAACCGATTTTTTCGCGATCGGCCTGCGTCAAGAACTCATTTTCCACCATGTTGTCATACAAGGCTCTCGTAGCGCGGTAAAAGTTGTTCACATCATAAAAAGCACAAGGATTCGGGTT
Organism: Enterococcus sp. AZ141; assembly: GCF_051714385.1. Taxonomy (NCBI): domain Bacteria; kingdom Bacillati; phylum Bacillota; class Bacilli; order Lactobacillales; family Enterococcaceae; genus Enterococcus; species Enterococcus sp. AZ141. Next base: position 1,328,903 of record NZ_JBIORT010000001.1, on the reverse strand, counting down.
TTGACCGATTCTTGACCACGAGATCATCTCCGTGATTTCTTCCAGCGTCCCGGGACCACCTGGCAGTGCGACAAACGCCTGCGACAATTCGAACATTTTTCGTTTTCTTTCTGACATCGTCTCGACGACATGGAGTTCGGTCAATCCAGGATGTGCTAGTTCCCGATCTTTTAAAAAGGTTGGGATCACCCCGATCACCTGACCGCCATTTTCTAAGACAGCATCTGCCAGCACGCCCATCAAGCCCGCTTTTCCGCCGCCATAGACCAGCGTATTTTGCCGTGAAGCGATCCACTGCCCCAATTCTTGGGCGGCTGTTGCAAAACTAGGTTCATTACCGACACTGGCACCACAATAGACTGCAATTTTCATAAAACTCTCCATCATCCTTCTCAATCATTTTGAAATAGTATATCATGATTCTGATAAAGGTTCTGGGAAAGGATGGAAAAAAAATTATGAACATTGAGGAATATCAACGATTTATCAGTGACTTCTACAAAGCCCGCAACTGGTATCAATATGATCCGTTTATTCGGGCGAATTTTTTAGCAGAAGAAGTCGGGGAAGTGAGCCGTGCCATTCGGACATTGGAGATTGGCCGTGACCGTCCCGATGAACAAGAAGGCTTGCCGGAAGAAAAACTGGCAAATCTGACGGAAGAATTGGGCGATGTACTGGATAACTTATTTATTCTCGCCGATAAATACGATATTTCTCTGGAAACAATCATGCAAAAACACAAAGAAAAGCTTTTGTCTCGCTATCAAATGAACCAAGAGACAGAAAAAAACAGCTAACGGGCTACTTGTTGCGTAACGGGCAGCGGCAAAGGTTGCTTTTCCCAAATACAAAAAACCAACGTTTCTGTGGTCAATCGGCCAGTGAAACGTTGATTTTCTTCTATTATATAAAAAGTTGGTTCTCCTTTTTATGGGAATAGGAGGTGTTTATTGTGCCATTTGCTCTACCAGTTCTTCCAAACCAGTCAAGGCTTGGTAGCCGTAGCCAAAGAGATAATTGTAGTCCATGCTGTAGACTTGTTTGTTTTTGATGGCTTTCATGCTAGAGAGTTTGTCGTTTTTGTATAAGCCTTCAATGATTTCTTGGCCGGAAACACTGCCTTCGATCGTTGACCAGTCGCCGACGATCAAGACATCGGGATCCGTTTCGATCAAAGTTTCGACACTGACTTCCCCTGAATAGTCTTGAAACACATTGTTCAGTTTGATCATATCAAAGTTGCTATTGAAAAAAGACTCATCTTGAGCGGCATAGACACTGACAACACTAGGATCAGACATAAAGAGATGGGCAAAGGTTTGCTCTTCTTTGTCTGCTACTTTTTCTTCCAAGGCACTCTGACGATCCTTTAATTCTTTTTCAAAAGCAGCGGCTGCCTCAGGGACATTGAAGAGCTTACCAAGGTTTTCAATGTCTTGATAAACAGAATCAAACGTCGCCCCAGTGACAGAGGTTTCTTGGACATAAGTCGGAATGCCCATCTCGTTCAAGGAATCAACGGTGCCGACGCCCCAATCTTGGTTATCGAAAAGTCCCCCGCGGCCAAAAATCAAATCTGGATCCACACTTAAGGCTGTTTCTTTACTGATATAGTCGCTGCCCAGGTCGTTGAGTTCTGCGTAATCAGCAGCAACTTCCTCATCAGCGGCACCAAAGGTTGCACCGACACCCGCAATCTGATCCTTGAGGCCGAGATGCAGCAGCAATTCCGCTGCTGGTCGTGTGTTGGCAACGACTTTTTTTGGTGCCTCATTAAAGGTTTGATCCTTGGCGGTCCATTGCGTGCCGCCTTCTGCTTTGGTGTAGTTGCTGATGGTTAAGGGATACGTACTTTCTGCCTGTGAGGAAGAAGCCGAAGTTCCTTCATCCTTCGTATTGCCGCAAGCGCTTAATGTAAAGACTGCCAATCCTACCCCAATCATTTTTCCCCATTTATTCATCTGTTTGCTCCTTTTCAAAATAATAATGAAACCCTAATCCGCCTGTGATCGGATGATGGTAAATACTGCATTTCACGCCATAGATTTCTTCGATCAGTTCTTCTGTCAGCAGCGTTTCTGGCTCGCCATACCCTACGACCCGACCATCTTTTAAGGCATAGATGATGTCGCAATAGTTAGCTGCTTGTTCCAAATTGTGCAGCGCCGCCAACAAGCCAATCTTCAGATGCTTGACGGTTTCTAAGATTTCCAGCTGGTAACGGATATCCAAATGATTGGTCGGCTCATCGAGAATCATAAATTTCGGTTCTTGGGTGATGGCACGAGCAAGGACGACCCGCTGTTTTTCGCCACCTGATAATGAGAGGTAACTGCGTTTTCTGTAGGCACTTAGCCCTGTTTTGGCTAAGGCTTCGGTGACCAGCTCATGATCGGCTTTGGTGTCTTGTTCCAATAAACCCTTGTGGGGCGTGCGGCCTAAAAGCACCATCTGTTCTACTGTTAAATCAAAGCTCAACTCATTGAACTGACTGACGACGCTGACTTGCTGGGCGACTTTTTTTTCGGAACTTTTCAAAATATTCATCTCACCCAAATAAATGTCGCCGCTGTCAGGTTTCAACGTTTTGTAGATAGCTTTTAACAATGTAGATTTGCCGCTGCCGTTGGACCCAATCAAGCCGACAAATTGCCCCTGTGCGGTTTGGACGGAGATGTCTTTTAGTATCTGCTGATCCCCGATCGTTAGATTGAGCTTTTCAACTGCTAATTTCATTCCGTCACCCCCCAAAGTTGTATTGCCGTTTGACAATGATATAGATAAAGATCGGTGCGCCAATCAGCGCTGTAATGATCCCGATCGGCAGTTCGACTCCTTGCAGGGTCGAGCGGGCGATCACATCCGCCCAAATCAAAAACAACGCGCCTGTCAAAGCGGTCAAAGGCATCAACAGGCGATGATCCGACCCGCTGACTCCACGTACGATATGAGGAATGATCAAGCCGACAAAGCCGATCATACCAGAATTCGCAACGATGATACTGGTTAATAGCGCCGCTAACAGCATGTAAAAACGACGATAGAAGGTCAGCTTGACCCCTAAGGTAGAAGCAACTTCATCCCCCAGCAAAAGCGTATTCAAAACACGGTATTGCGTCAGAAAGAACAGCGTGATCAAAGAAACCAGAACCACGATAAAGCCTAATTTGTTCCAAGAAGCCGAGGCTAAGCTGCCCATCGACCAAAACGCTACGGTCTTCATCCCTTCTGCATTGCTAGCCAGATAGATGATCAAGTTTGAAACAGAGCTACATAAGGCACTGACGATCGTCCCCGACAGCACAAGTTTTGTGGAAGTCATTTTCCCACCGATACTGGCAAGCAGCAGCACCAAAATAGTCGCAATCCCCGCTCCTGCAAAGGCGCCAAACGATAAGCCCAGCTGCAAGACTAGCGCCGAGCCGCCAAAACCGACTAAGATGGCAAAGGTCGCCCCTAAGGATGCGCCGGAAGAGATCCCTAGGATATATGGATCTGCCAGCGGATTTTGGACCACTGCCTGCATCACTGCCCCGCTGATCGCTAACCCCATCCCCACAAAAATAGAAAGCAAGACCCGCGGTGCCCGAACAAACCAGACGATATTGATGTTTGCGTCTGAAATGCCTGAAAGATCACCAACCAATCCATGGCTGATTTTATAGAAGAGAATTTGGTAAACTTCGCCAAGGGTGATATTGGCTTGTCCGTTTGCCAAAGCAACTCCTGCAGATAAGAGAATGGCGACAACTAAAACACAGCAAATGATTGTCGACACCATCCAACGATTTGATTTAATCAACCCTACCGACATGTGATTCTCCTTTATTCAGCACGAACTCCTCTGATTTCACAGCAAAAACAACCTTGACCGTTGCCTCGCCGCCATCATAAAAGAAGCATCTGTGCGTTTTTTCGCTTATAAAAGTGCTTCTCATGAAAAGCGCCAAAGCCATGTGCTACTTTGACATCTATTTGCAAATGAGAATCACTCTCAATGAATAGAGTCATTATAAGGAACCTTTTGTGAAATGTAAATAATTTTCTGAAAATTTCCTTAAATAAGAGTTATTCTAATGTTCGTGATTGATTGGGCATTTTCCTTTCCATTGACCTATCGAAAACACGGTACCCGTGAAGAAGCAAATTCTTCGGCAAAATAATCCAGTTTTTTTAATGATGAAAAAAGACAGACTTCATTTCGTACGAAGTCTGTCTCCAGTCTGAAGCCTATGCTTAGGCAGGCTTTTTCTTGCTAGCTTCCCTTTGTTAGCACGTGAAACCTATGCGTTGCCAAGGATTTGCTGATTCAACGAAATCATCTCCAAAAGACCTTGAGCGGCTTCACTGCCTTTATTGCCGGCTTTGGTTCCCGCTCGTTCAACGGCTTGTTCAATCGTTTCAGTCGTCAATACACCAAACATGATCGGAATGTCGGCATTCAGACCAATTTGGGCTACGCCTTTCGCCACTTCGTTTGAGATCAATTCATAGTGGGTCGTTGCTCCGCGAATCAAGGCACCTAATGTCACGATCCCATCGTATTGTTTGTGGTCAACGATTTTTTTGGTAATATACGGAATCTCATAAGCACCTGGTACCCAATACACATCGATGTTTTCTGCTTTGACTCCATGACGCACCAAATTGTCTTTGGCGCCTTCCACTAACTTGGAAGTGATAAACTCGTTGAATCGTGAAACCACGATCCCTACTTTGACTGCCTCTCCCTGAAACGTTCCTTCAAATACTGTCATCGCTCATTCTCCTTTGGTTGATTAAATAGATAGGTAATGGTGAAACTTTTCTTTCTTCGTTTTCAAATAGCTGCTGTTTTCTTTATGCACAGGCATCTCCAGCGGTACCCGTGCTACTACCTTGATCCCTAAGCTTTCTAATTCCTTCACCTTGTCAGGGTTATTGGTCATCAGTTGAATCTCCTGCACTTCTAAGGAACGTAAAACATCGGCAGCAAACGTGTAATGACGAGCATCTGCTGCAAAACCCAATGCAATATTTGCTTCATACGTATCCAATCCTTGTTCCTGCAACTGGTAGGCACGGAGCTTGTTCCGCAAGCCAATACCGCGGCCTTCTTGGCGTAGATACAAAATCGCACCACGGCCTTTTGCTTCGATCTGCCGCATAGCTTCTTGCAGCTGTTCGCCACAATCACAGCGATGAGAGCCGAAGACATCGCCTGTTAAACACTCTGAATGGATCCGTAGTAACAGCGGCTCGGTAGTATGTTGAATCTCGCCTTTGGCTAGTAAAAGGTGTTCATTGCCGAATTCATCTTCAAATAAGGTCAATTGGAACGCCCCATAAGCCGTTGGCAGATCCACCGTGATAAGTGCAGTTCCTCGTAGATATTCCGCCATCTCATCAATGGTCAAAAACGGCAGCTGCCATTTTTCTGCTAATTTTTTCAATTCTGGGACCCGAGCCATCGTGCCATCTTCATTTAAAATCTCACAAATGTAGGCTGCTTCCACGCTGCCAGCAAGCTTCGCTAAATCCACAGCCGCTTCTGTATGTCCTCTGCGTTCCAACACGCCGCCAGGTTGAGCGGTCAATGGGAAGATATGTCCAGGGCGATAAAAATCCGCAGCCTGTGACGCAGGATCAGCCAACTTTTCAATCGTCACTGCCCGGTCTTTCGCAGAAATTCCTGTACTCGTCATCACGTGATCGACACTGATGGTAAACGCGGTACCAAAGGCATCCGTATTATTGGCGGTCATCTCAGGCAATGCCAGCTTTTCAGCGATCGCTTGTGAGATGGGTGCACAGATCAAGCCACGGCCATAAGTCGCCATAAAATTGACGGCTTCTGGCGTTGCGTATTCAGCAATCCCAATCAAATCTCCTTCTGATTCCCGATTTTCATCATCGGCGACAATCACTAAGCCGCCTTTTTTTAACCATTCCACTGCTTGTTCTACTTTATCCATCGTCTGCCTTCTTTCATTTTCGTTGGTATTTGACATATTTCCCAATCATATCCGTCTCGATATTGACCCACTCCCCTTGTTTCAACTGCCCCAGCGTCGTCTGGTCTTTGGAATGGGGAATCAAGCTAACGGAAAATGTCTGTGCCGTCGTCTGGGTGACCGTCAAACTGACGCCATTGATCGCAATCGACCCTTGCGGAATGATTTCCCCTTGCACACTGACAGGGTAAGCAAACGTCAAGATCAAGGCATTTTCCAACTGCTTTTTCTGGATCAAACGGGTCGTTACATCAATGTGGCCTGCGACAAAGTGGCCTTCAAAACGCTGCGTTGCTGCCATCGCTCGCTCCAAATTGACTTCGGCACCCACCGAGAGTTGTTTAAAGGTCGTTCGTTGAAAGGTTTCCGGCATGATATCCACCGTAAACGTCGTCGCTTGTTTGGCGATCGCCGTCAAACACGTCCCGTTGATCGCCATGCTGTCTCCGATCTGGTAATCCGCCAGCAAGCCTTCCGACGCACTGCAGGTTAGCTGGATCGTGCGGCTTTGCTTGCGGATCTCTTTGATGCGGCCTTTTTCCTGAATCAATCCTGTGAACATTCCTCTTGTCTCCTTCCTCGGATGCAAACATCTTCCCCAACTGCTGTCACCGTCACCTCTGTTAGCTGCTGCAGCTGTTTCGGGGTACGTTCACTGGTAAAACTTGCGAGACTATTGCCCCCAAGAAACTTTGGCGCCACATAGGTAATGCTTTCTTGCCACAGTCCGCTGGCTAAAAAGGCATCATGGATCGCAGCGCCTCCCTCCACGTAAAGCGATTGGACCTGTCGTGTGGCAAGCTCCTTCAACAATGCAGCGATCGTCAACTCTTCCAGCTGGATCACTGAGACATGCGCTGGCAAATCACTGACAGCTGCCTGCTGCGTAAAAATCCACACAGGTGCCGAATCGTCGGCAAACAGTGCCAATTGGGGTTGCGACAGCGTTCGTCCCCGACGATCTACCACGATGCGAATCGGCGGAAAGCTGGTTTCAATCGTGGTCAATAAGGTGGGATCATCCGTCAACACCGTCTGACTGCCCACTAAGATTCCTTGATAGTCCCCACGTTCTTGATGGACCTTTTGCCAAACCGCTGAACCAGTGATCGCACTGCGGGTCTGCGCATCATGAGCGATCCGACCATCTAAAGTGATCGCTTGCTTCAATGCCACGTAAGGTCGCTGATGCTGATGGTAAAAATTATAGTGTGGATTCAAACAGCGCACTTCTGTTTCTTCGATACCCACCAACACGTCGATGCCCTGATTTTCTAAAAAGCGCTTGCCTTGTCCAGCCACGATCGGGTTAGGGTCTAACTGGCCGACGACTACTTTTTTGATGCCGCTGTCGATGATCAGCTGGGTGCAAGGCGGCTGTTTTCCTTGATGGTTGCAAGGTTCTAACGTCACGTATAAAGTCGAATTGATTAGGTCTTCGGAGGAATGGCATTGTTCGATGGCGTTTCGTTCCGCATGGGGCTGCCCATAGACTAAGTGAGCCCCTTTGGCAATGACCCGTTGCTCTTTGACGATCACAGCGCCCACTAGCGGATTGGTAAAGGTTTGGTAACGCCCTTTTTTGGCTTCTGCGATCGCCAAACGCATGTATTCGTTATGCATCTTCCTTCCTCCTTTCAATAAAAAAATGCCTCGTGAGAATCTCACGAGGCATAGACAAACAAGACCGGCAAAAAATCAATTTTAGACGCACTGCGCCCCTTGAAATTTTGTGGTTTTTCTTCTCCCATCCAGACTTTCACTGTCGGTGCCAGATTCACACTGGCTCCACCGCATAGCTATGCGGGTCACGGACTTCAAGCATTGTACTTGTCACCGTCGGTCGGGAATTACACCCTGCCCCGAAGAATACTATTCAATTCATGTGCATTTTAGCCCGACCATTTTTGTTTGTCAATAGGCCTGATTACAAGCCAATAGGAATTCCTCTTGGCTTTTTCTTTTGGCAATCCCAAAGAAGCGACAGCAGAAATCCCTTGTCGTTCCGCCATTTTCCTAAGCTGCAGCAAGGCAATTTTGCCTGTAAAAAAATACGAGAAAACCTAGGTTAAATATTTTTTCTCGAACGAAGCCATTTATCGAACTCCGTCACGAGTAAGACGACCATCCCAGAAGCTGCTGAGATGACCCAGCCGATCAAGGACATGTCCTCCGTATGAAAGGCGCTTTGCATAAATGGAACATAGGTCAATAACAGTTGCAGAACCAGCATTACACCAATGATCACGAACGCTTTTGGATTGGTGAAGGAAGCTTTAGAAAACGCTGGTGCACTGGTACGGATGTTGAACAAATAGAAAATCTTACTCAAGACCACGATATTGACCATCATGGTACTGGCAACGGCTTCGCTGACGCCTTGCAGCAAGAGCCAGTCATGAGCGATCAAACTGATGACTGCCATCAAGATCGACACATACGCCATCTGCCAAATATCGTGACGATTCAACAATTTATTGCCTGTCTTTCGCGGCTTGCGGCTCATGATCCCAGACTCTGCTGGTTCAAAGATAAACGCAAACTGGATCGTAATAGCAGAAACCATGTTGATCCACAGCAGTTGTGTCGCCTGCAGCGGCAATTCTTTTTGCATCATGATCGTAAAGGCAATGATCAGCCCTTCGGCAAAAGATGTCGGCAACAGAAACAGAATGCTCTTTTTGATGTTGTCATAGATCCTGCGTCCTTCGCGAATCGCTAAGGACATGGTACCGAAATTGTCATCGGTCAAGATCATATCAGCAGAATCTTTGGCTACATCCGTGCCGCTGATCCCCATCGCTACACCGATATCCGCCCGCTTCAACGCCGGGGCATCGTTAACGCCGTCCCCTGTCATCGCCGTGACTTTGCCTTTGGCTTGTAGCGCTTTGATAATGTCCAATTTATTTTTCGGCGTGGTTCGTGCAAAGACTTGATTCGTCAAGGCAGCATCTTGAAATTCAGCTTCACTCATCTGATCCAACTCGGCACCTGTCACGACGTGAATCTCATCCGCTAAGCCAAGCTTTTCCCCAATCGCTTTGGCGGTCAGAGGGTGATCCCCAGTAATCATTTTCACTTGAACACCGGCTTGGTTCATTTCCTTCAGGGAGGCAATCACTTCTTCTCGCGGCGGATCGATGATCCCGGCGATCCCTAGTAATTGTAGCCCTTGCTCAAAAATCGTTTCATCAATGTGATCAATCGAAACTTTCTGATAGCCCACCGCTACCACTCGTTTGCCTTCTGCCGACAAGCGGCGAACATGACCTGTCCAATAGGCTTCATTAAAAGGTGCCGCTTGTTTTTGCACCATTTCAAACAATTTATCTGGGGAGCCTTTAACAAATAGCAAGCGTTCCCCCGCAGGGTTTGCCACTAGTTTCGCCATGTAGCGGTTGTCCGAATCAAAGGGCAGCATATCCAGCTCTTGGTAAGCAGGTGCTTGCGGATAGGCAAATTGCTTATGATACAGCGTCAAAAAGGAGCCGTCTGTTGGTTCCCCATTGATCGTCCAGTGATTTCCTTCTGGCACCAATACCGTATCGTTGGCTTCGTAGCCAGCTTCCAAAAACAACTGCAAGATGTCTTGCGTGCGAACGTCCTCCTGCTTTGGACGAATCACGCCCACCGGCGCATAGCCGTCACCCGTCACTTCATATTCCTGCTCAGCCAATACGATGTCTTTGACCGTCATTTCATTTTTGGTCAGGGTACCGGTCTTATCCGTCGCGATCACATCCACTGAGCCTAGCGTTTCAACCGCCGGCAGTGTTTTGATGATGGTGTGCTTGTTTTTTGCCATGTCGCTGACACCCATCGCCAAAACCACCGAGGTCGTTGCTGGCAATCCTTCTGGGATCGAGCCGACGATCATGGTGACGACGGCTAAGGACAAGACAGAGATCGCGTAGGTTTGCTGGAACAAACTGACGATAAACAGCAAGACCGCCACGCCCATGATCACATAGGTGATGCCTTTCCCCAGCCCATCGATTTCTTTCATCAACGGCGTTTTTCGTTCTTCCGTTTGATTGACTTCTGTGGAGATTTTCCCGATCTCAGTCGTGGCGCCGGTAGCGATCACGATTCCTTTCCCGCTTCCTGACGTCACGGAAGTCGAAGCAAACGCCAAATTCCGTTGTTCTGCTAATGGGGTTGCTTCATCCACTAAGGCATCTGTTATTTTTTCCACCGAATCGGCTTCACCAGTCAAGGCGGATTCTTGGATACGCAAGTTGTCGGCTTCGATGATCCGCAGATCCGCAGGCACATTGTCACCGGCTTCTAAGAATACAACATCCCCCGGAACGACTTCGGCAGCTGGAATGTCTTGCCGAATCCCATTCCGATAGACCGTGGCTTCTGCTGATAGCATCTCTTTGATCCGCTCTAACGCATCGGAAGCATTTGCTTCTTGGTAATAACCGATCAACGCATTGACCAGTACGACGATGCCAATGATCACGGCATCAGAGAAATGCCCCATCAGCAGCGTTAAGATGGCGGAGAAAATCAAAATGTAGATGATCGTGTTATGGAATTGCCGCAGCAGCAACCGCCACTTGGCGGTTTTTTTAATCGCTAATTGGTTCAATCCGTAGGTTTCTAACCGCTCGGTTACTTGCGCCTCAGTCAATCCCTGATCGATAGAGGGCACCTGATACTGTTCGATTGTTTCTGACACTGATAATTGAAACTCTTTTTTATTCATTTATTCTTCTTCCTTTTCTTTTTTCATTGATGGATAACGCAAATAAGCCCCTTATTTAGAAACTACTCCTAAATAACGCGCTGTTGTTGGTCTCCTATTCAATTAAAAAGTAAGGCAAGTCAAAATAGTGTTTCTGCTCACCGTCACTCGAGTCGCTTGACATTCGTTTACCACCCCCTCTAAAGTTAGCAATAAGCGTAACAAACTATTTTTCCAAAGTCAAGAGTCATCGCTTTCATAGCAATGAAGGGGCATCTCAAAGTTTTACGAAAAAAAGCCGCACGACAACGATTCGCTGCCGTGCAGTTCCTTCAGTACATTCTCTTCAAGCCCAAAGGCACGCCTTAAAGCTGATCCAGTGCCTCGCTGATCGGTGTTTCTCCTGCTTGGACTTTGATGACTTTTTGATAAGTTGCTGGACGTTCCAGCATTTCACCTAACAATACGGCGACATCCTCGATCGGGATCGCACCAGAGGTCGTTTCACTGATCTCGATCAAACTAGATCCTGGTATTTCTTTCAACGCACCCGGCTGCAAAATCGTATAGTCTAGTGCGGTATTGTCGATCAGCCAGCGATCAGAGAAAAATTTGGCGATCGTGTAATCCATCAATGACGCCATGCCTTCTCTTTGCCACTGTTCAGGTTCTAAGGCATAGGCTGAGCTAAGGTGGACGTAGCGCTTGATTCCTTTTGATTCAGCGGCTTGCATCACTTTGACCGCACCATACAGATCAGATTGCAGCAAGTCTTTGCCTCGGGAACCCGCCACGAAGTATACCGCTTCCGCATCTGCGAATTTGGCCGCCATCTCTTCCGGTTCCGTGTGTAAATCAAAGGACACGGGCTTGATATTCTCCGTTTCTGTGATTTTCTCACTGCTGCGCGCACCAGCATAAACGATGTGTCCTTGTTTTTCTAGAAAGGCGATCAATTTTTGGCCCACCCGTCCGGTAGCACCAACGACAAAAATTTTCATTTTCTTTACTCCTCTCGATTCTTTTTCCAACTCTTGCTAGTATCATCGTAGGACAAAAACCTAGATCCAACAACTATTCTGTTTCTAAACGAAGGAGAAAAAGGCACAGCACAAACCAATTCTTGCTATTTTTCCCCATAGAAACCCATGTTTTAAAAAAAACACCCAAAAAAATGAAAAAAATTTTCTCAAACGATTGACAAAGCCTTGACTCTTTTGTAGACTAGGTAGAAATAATTTAAATATTTAGAAAATTCCAAATAAAGAAAAGGACGGTGGCGTATATGACCCGCACCAATGTTAGCAAACGAATTATTTTATTATTATAGCCGGGACTGTTTGATTTTATACATTCAAAGAGTCCCTATTCACATTGCATCCAAAAAGAAGATCAGCTTCTTGAGATGGAGTGTTTTTTTATACCCATTTTCAAGGAAGCGACCTTTTACAAACTGACACATTGATGCCAGATAGATCCGAAAACGCTCGTTGAACAACTGCTGCCGATTCCCCGCGGTTATGCACTGCACTTATTCTAAAGACCCCTTCTGTTTGAACACTTGATTGGTCAAGCAGAAAAAGGAAGGATGATTTTTTCTTATGAAAACCGTCAACACGATCGCTGCTTTTGTAAACAAGTATTTGATCTATATCATGATTTTATTGATGATCGTCTCTTATTTTTTCCCGCAACCCTTCTTATGGATTCCGCCTCGTACAACGATTCTTCTGAGCATCATCATGTTTTGTATGGGGATGACTTTAAACGTTGCTGCTTTTAAAATGGTCGTCTTACAGCCTAAAGCATTCATCTTAGGAGTGCTTTTCCAGTTCACCATCAGTCCTTTGGTTGCTTACGGCTTAGCGCAGCTGTTTGGTCTTTCTTCCGGTTTGATCATCGGGTTTGTCCTACTAGGTTGCGTTTCTGGTGGAACCGCCAGCAATGTCATGACCTTTATCGGCAAAGGCGATGTCGCCCTCACCGTTTCCATGACCACGGTATCGACCTTGTTAGCGACCGTCGTTACCCCCTTTTTGGTTTACATCTTGGCTGGTCAGTATACTGAGATCTCCTTCTGGGAAATGCTCTTGTCTGTCTTGCAGATGGTGCTTTTGCCGATCATTTTAGGGGTGATCGTCCACAAACTCATTGCCAAGCACATCGAGCGATTTCTGCAATCATTTGTATTGATTTCTTCCGTTAGTATCTTATTGATCGTTGCCGGAACTGTCGCTCGCAACGGTGCCGTCATCGTCCAATCTGGCTTGATCGTAATTTTCTTAGTCTTGCTCCATAACTTGATCGGCTACGGCGCAGGCTATGGTCTGAGCCGTGTGATGGGCGTCAGTGCCACCCAAGCCAAATCCATCATGTTTCAATTAGGAATGAAAAATACCGGCCTAGCGATCTCGTTAGCCAATGCCCACTTTGCCGCCATTGCTGCAGCCGTTACCCCTGCCGCAGTCGGCATGGTGATCCATCAAATTACCGGACCAATTTTAGCCAATCTCGTGGCCAAGAAAGAAGGAAAACAGTATGAGTCAAAGTATCTTTTTGCCAAACTACACAATCGGGGCGGACGCCTACGAAAAAGTAAATGACATCGTAAAACCATACGGCACCAATGCCGTGATCATCGGCGGAAAAACCGCCCTTGAAAAAGCCGAAGACAAGATCAAAGCCGGTTTAACGTCAGAAGTCAAAGTGACGGATACCTTGTGGTACGGCGGCAACTCGACCTATGAAAACGTCGATCAGCTGTTAGCCAATCCAAGCGTCCAAGCCGCCGATGTTCTATTCGCCGTTGGCGGCGGCCGCGTTTGCGATACCGTCAAAGTGGTTGGAGAAAAAGCAGGCAAACCAGTCTTCACCTTCCCAACGATCGGCTCCAACTGCTCACCAGTCACCGCGGTCTGTGTCATCTATAAAGAAAACGGCGAGATGCAAGGGCTGTTTTTCCCTTCGCAGCCGCCAACCCATGCCTTTATCGACAGTGAAATAATCGCCCAAGCCCCCGACAAGTACTTATGGGCAGGAATCGGCGATGCCCTCTCCAAAGAGATCGAGTCGACGTTTTCAGCGCGGGGCGATCAGTTAGATTACACCGATGGGTTAGGCATCCAAATCGGCAAAATGTGCACGGAACGCTTATTGCAATACGGCACACAAGCCTTGAAAGACAGTGCCGCCAATCAGCCGTCTTATGCCATTGAGCAAGTCGTCTTGGATATCATCGTGACCACCGGCTTAGTTTCCGTCTTAGTCATCAATGATTACAACTCCGCCCTTGCTCATTCCTTTTACTACGGAACGACCGTTTTGGAAAAAATGGAAGACTATTTACATGGCGCTTCCGTTAGTTACGGTGTTTTGGCCTTGTTGCAACTCGATCAGCAAGAGGTCCTCTTCCAGCGCATCTACGCCTTTATGAAGGAAAACAAACTGCCGGTTTGCTTAGCTGATATGGGTCTTAACGACACCAGCGATCTTGAGGCAATCTTAGACAAAGCAATGACCACCAATGACATCGTCCACGTGCCTTATGAGATCACGCGAGAAATGTTTAAACAGGCAATCCTAGCCGTGGAAGCCTATCATGCCAAACAAAACCAAGCAGCATTGGCAGCTGCGAATTAAATGAACCCCTCCAGCAACGAATTGCTGGAGGGGTTTTGTATGGCATTTTTCCTCTTGCGTTTGATTGCAATCGGTTTGGATTTTATAAAAATATTCTTAGCAAGTTAATACGATACTACTCATTATCTAGGTCTTTAGAAAATATTAAAAAGCACAATCAGCCTATGATACGACTGAGAGACTGCTTACCTCCCTAATTATCTACTTGTGAATAAAAGCGCATGAAAAAGCAATCCTTGTTATACTTATAAATAACACGAAGTCCTTAGAAAAAGGAGGAACCCTCATGACCCGCTACCAACGATTTCGCTTTGCTCGTTTAGGCGCTCTTTGGATGCTGGGCTTACTCCTCACTGGCTGCAGTGCGGATACAGCACCGATTGAAGAACAACCGACTACCAACACCGCCACTTCTTCTGAACCTGCGGTTTCCTATGAAACCTTTCCACTGCCGCAACCGATCTTAGACGGGGAAATCAGTGTGGCGGAAGCTCTCTTCAATCGGCGCTCGCAACGGGATTTTCAAGACACCGAGCTAACACAAGAACAGCTGGCACAGCTTTTATGGGCCGCTGCCGGTGTCACTACAGAAGATGGTCGCCGGACAGCGCCTTCGGCTGGTGCCTTGTATCCCTTAGACCTCTATGTCGTGGTTACACAGGTAACGGGGCTTGAGCCAGGGCTTTATCTGTATCAACCTGAGCAACATGCCTTAGAAAAAATCCTTGCTGGTGATTTTCGGACCGCATTGGCGGAAGGTTCGTTGGATCAGCAAGCGATCCAACGGGCACCTGCCACATTGCTTTATACAGTGGTTTATGAACGACTGATTGAGCGCTATGGGGACCGAGGAATCGAACGCTATGCCTATATCGAAGTCGGTCATTCCGCCCAAAACGTCCTTTTACAAGCCCAAGCGTTAGGCTTAGGCGCTGTGCCGATCGGCGCCTTCACGGATCATGCACTCAAAGAATTATTACAACTGCCGACGGAAAATGAACCCCGCTATTTGATTCCAGTGGGGGTTATTGAGTAGCGCTACTGAATAACAGAGCCTATTTTCGTAGGATTGTCAGTCTTTCATTAGAAAACGGCAACTGGCAAGGTTGATTTTCCCAGCAAAACCAGTAGAATCGAAAAACCACCTGCAAAAACAGCAGGTGGTTTTTCGATGGACTTACAGTTTGTATGATCGGACTTCTTCTGGTATTTCTTCTAGCGGCAACTCTTTTACTACCGCCTCGGTACCTGCTGCCATCGCTGTATCGTAGTACCAGCATTTGTATTTGATCGTATTCATCGTTTCTTGCAAGGCTGCCATTTGCTTGGTGACTTCTTCCAAACGTTCATGAAACAGCTGCTGTCGTTTCTGCAAAGACGCATCGCCTTCTTCGCCCCAATCCAAGAAATTCTTGATGTCTTTGATGGGCATGCCGGTATTCTTCAAACAATCGATCACTTTGATCGTCGCTACTTCTTTTTCTGAAAACACCCGAATGCCGCCATTGCTACGGGCCATATTCGGAAACATTCCTTCTCGATCGTAGTAACGTAGTGTCGAGATGGGGATGTTAGTCGTTTTTGATACTTCACCAATCGAGTAACTCACTTGCATCGCTCCTAAAAAAAATTTTGTTTCTCCCTTGACCTAAACCTAACTTCAGGTTCTACAATAAAAATACACCGCAAGCACTGTACTGTCAATCACCCGTCATCTCGCAGGTTTGGGTTTGGCAGCAGCAGGATTCGATGAAAAAATCATTCACTGGAGGAAATACAAATGACAGAAATCAAAGAAAAAGTTATCGTAATTATGGGAGCCTCTTCGGGAATTGGGGAAGCAACCGCCGTTAAGCTAGCCGAACAAGGGGCAAAAGTAGTAATCGCAGCCCGCCGCGAAGAGCGCATTAAAGCCCTGGCTGAAAAACTAGGAGAAAATGTTTTGTGTCAAACAGCCGATGTCACGAATCGCGAACAAGTCCAACAAGTCATTGATTTAGCCATGACCTCCTTTGGTCGTATTGATGTCCTTTTCAATAATGCTGGTATCATGCCTCAAGGAAACTTGGCAGAGTTGAACTATGACAGCTGGCAAAAAATGCTGGATATCAATATCATGGGGGTATTGAACGGGATCGGCGCTGTACTGCCCATCATGCAAAAACAACAAGATGGCTTGATCATCGCCACTGACTCAGTTGCTGGACATGTCATTTACCCGGGATCTGCCGTGTACAACGGGACAAAGTTTGCGGTTCGTGCAATCATGGAAGGCTTGCGCCAAGAAGAACGTGAACATGGCATTCGCTCCACCATCGTCTCTCCGGGAATGGTCTCCACGGAATTGTTTGAAACCGTAGGTAATGCTCAACTAGAAGCAGCCTTGAAAGAAACCTCTCGCGTAGAAGGCAACAGCCTAACGCCAGAAGATGTAGCAAATGCAGTGGTTTATGCCATTCAACAGCCCAAACATGTGGCGATCAGCGAAGTCTTGCTGCGCCCAGCAAAACAAACCGTTTAAGCTATTTCTACTAGCCCGTGAAACCTGCTATCCGCCTGAGGCGATCGCAGGTTTTTTTGTCGTCAAATCCCGCCGTTCCCCTAGGAAAAATTACTTGTTTTTCTTGTAACACCCGCTTGTCCGAGTAATGTAAACCAATCGTTGCTTTATGTAAACGACTAGGTTCTGTTGCTACGGGGGAAATTTTTTTATACTTAGTACAAAGCTTCCGTATAAAACGACCAATCAGAAACGAACCTACCGTATTTCTCTTATTTATGAATAGCCGAGCATGATTGATATCCCGCCTTCAACGTTGACTTGCAAGTATTATTAGCTGTCCTCTTTTAGTACTTGCTTTTTATAAAAGAATGGAGTGTGTATATGAATGTAAAACAGCTGCTCGTCATTGCCGAGCAACGAAGAAACATCACGAATCAGAAATTGACCTATGCAGAAAACTTCTTGGCGGCCGGCTACTCCGCTGCCGAATTGCTGGCAGACGAAACCTTTCTTGAATTAGAGCGAAGGGAAACCCAACTAATTGCAGAACGCAACGCTATTTTTTACGAAGAAGTCAGCCAAAATTAATCCCCCATTCCCCGATCCAATTCCGGGTGACAAAAAGCGAAGGCCCAGTTGGGCCTTCGCTTTTTCTGTAAAAAAATGAATTTTCGATTATCTTAATTAACTCCTTCACCATTTGATTGAATCACTTTTTTGTACCAATAAAAGGACTTTTTCTTATAGCGAGCCAACGAGCCAGTCCCATTGTCGTGCTTGTCTACATAAATAAACCCATAGCGTTTTGCCATTTGTCCAGTTCCTGCTGAAACAAGGTCGATGGGCCCCCAAGAAGTATATCCGATAAGATCGACGCCATCTGCAATAGCATCAGCCATTGCCTTAATATGTCTTCGTAAATAGTCGATACGATAATCATCCTCGACTGTATATTCACCATTTTTTTCAATGAGGGTATCTATTGCACCTAACCCATTTTCGACCACCATCAAGGGAATTTCATAGCGTTCATAAATTTGATTTAACGCGATGCGCAATCCTAATGGATCGATTTCCCAGCCCCATTCACTCGCTGTAAGATGCGGATTTTTAACTCCATTGAAAAAATTCCCCGTTTGCTTTTCGGCTTGATCATTTACTTTAGTCACAGTAGAAGATTGGTAGTAAGAAAACGTATAGAAATCAACAGTGCCCTCTTTCAGTACTTCTAAATCTCCTGCTTCGATAGTAAGATCGATCCCTCTATCTTGCCAAAACTTTTTAGCAAAATATGGATAGCGACCTTTCACTTGAACATCACCACAGTAAAAATTACTGATATTAGTCATCTCTTGTGCGAAACGAATATCCTCTGGATGAGAAGACAACGGATAAATCATTCGATAGGCAATCATACAGCCCATGTGCAAATTTTTGTGTAGACTTTTTGCGTACTTGATCACTCGGGCACTTGCAACGAATTGGTGGTGGAGCGCCTGAAACCGCTGCTGGCTGTTATCGATATTTTTAGTATTCAAAAAATCATCAATATCCTTTGGATACATTCCTCCTCCTAAATACGTACCCACCCCTACATCTCTGGATAAAATATTGATTTCATTGAACGTCAGCCAATATCTCACATCATCTTGATAGCGATCAATGACCGTCTTGGCGAATCTTTCATACGCTTCAATCATTTCTCTGCTTTCCCAGCCATTAAACTGCTTTGTCATTTCTATCGGTGATTCATAATGAGACAATGAGACCATCGGCTCTATCTCGTATTTCTTTAATTCTGCGATCAAATCGTCGTAAAACTTTAACCCTTCTTCATTTGGTACTTTCTCTAAACCGGTCGGAAAAATACGAGTCCATGCGATAGAAAAGCGATACAGCTTAAATCCCATCTCTGCAAATAAAGCAATATCCTCTTTGTATCGATGAAAATGATCAATCGCCTCATGACTTGGATAAAAAGCACCTTCTTCAATTTCTGTGGTGATTCGCCGAGGCGTTTTCACATCGCCTCCCAGAAGCAGATCACTAATTGACATTCCTTTGCCGTTCGCTTGATGCGCTCCTTCTAATTGATTAGCAGCTGTCGCCCCACCCCAATAAAATCCATCTGGAAATTTTGCTTTCATTTTTTCCCCTTCTTTCTTCTAAATAATTGTTACTAATTTATTCGAGTAATCAATCAATTCATCGTGCTCAAAAAATACCGGTTCATTCTGATTGTTCATAAAAATCAAAACAGAAGTTGGATCGTAGCCTTTAGACTTGATAAAATCAATATCAACACGGGCTAGCAAATCACCCGCCTTTACTCGCTGACCTTCCTCAATAAAAAGTTCAAATCCCTCTCCATCCAGTTTCACTGTATCTAATCCAATATGCAGTAACATTTCTAATCCATTATCATGCCGCAACCCGATGGCATGTTTTGTTGGAAAGACAGTTGTTATCGTGCCTTCAATCGGTGAATGGAATTCTCCCGACACAGGATCGATCGCTAGCCCTGGACCCATTTGTTCGGTGGCAAAAACCTCATCAGCTACTTCACTCAACGGCAAAACGCTGCCGCGGACAAAGCCTTGAATCAATGCTTCTTCAGCCGCTGTCCGTTTTTCTAAAACAATCGGTGAAGGCTTCTCCAACTTTTTCATATCTTCTTCAATACTCTCTTCAAAACCAAAAATGACTGTCAAAACAAATGATATCGAAAAAGCTAACGCCAATGTTATGGCTGCTTTTACAATATTAGAGGCATCCTCTCCGAAAAATACCGGCAAGGTCAAAAGCCCTGGCGATCCGAATGAATAGCGGACTAGTCCGCTGATACCCGCATAAAAACCAGCAATTCCACCTGAGATCATCACATAAATCAGTGGTTTTTTCAGTTTCAAGTTAACCCCGTACAGCGCAGGTTCCGTGATACCAGACAGCGCCGTGATGCCGCTGGAAAAAGCAATTTGTTTCATCTGTTTGTCTTTGGTTTTAACAAATACCCCAAAGGCGGCACCCGCTTGCGAAATGTTGCTTGCTAACATACCTGGTCCTTGGACGATTTCAAAGCCTACGGTTGAAAAGGAGACTTGCGCAATCGGAGTCAAAGCCGTGTGCATACCAACCATTACTAATAACGGCGTGAAGATGCCCATCAGTGTCGGCACGAGCCATGGAACAGTCACACGCAGATAATCCACAACAAAGAACAATCCATCTCCAAAAATCGCGCCGATGGGTCCTAAGATCATCAGTGCGAGCGGAGCCATGATGATCACGATAAAAAGCGGCTTCAACATGGTTTTTAAAACACTTGGAATGATCTTTTCAGATAAACGATCAACATAACTCATAACCCAGACGATCAAGATGATTGGGATAACCGTTCCTGAATAAGCGGCTTCACGTATCGGAAGCCCAAACAGCTGCATAGAAACATCCGAGGCAACCAGACTCTGAAATGTTGGATGTAATAAGACGCCTGTGATCCCCAATGCTAAATAAAGATTGGTTTTAAATTGCCGTGCCGCACTAGCCGCAATTAAAAAAGGCAAAAAGTAAAAGGCGGCGTCTCCAATCATATTGATGATTTGATAATTTAAACTTTCTCTACTCAATCCCAAAAGGACCAGTAAAGCTAAAACCGCCCGAATTAAACCAAATCCGATCAATGCTGTAATGATTGGCGCCATTACACCAACAATGTTTTCGACGATTCGTTTCACAAGTCCGTTTTTAGGTGTATCTGCAGCTTCATCACTGTTTTTTTCCGTGATTTTATACTGATTGATTACAGTCGAATAGTAATTTCCTACTTCTCCGCCAATCACAAATTGTACTTCATCTCCAGTCAATCTGGTCCCTAGTACTCCTGGAATTTCCTTCGCCTGTGCTTGATTGAATTGCGTGGTATCTTTTAACTGGAAGCGAAGGCGAGTTGCACAATGATAGACCGCGTTAATATTTTTCTCTCCACCGATCGATTGAATGATTTTGTCTACTGATTCTTTCTTTTTATCAACCATTTGGTTCACTCCTCATTTTGTGATAGTAATAGTCTATTAATATGAATAGCTAAATATGCAATTTCTTCTTCAGTGATTGGTTTCTCATAGATTTCTTCTAAAGTCCGTTTTATTCGCTGACTATAGGCCATCGGTTCTTGATACAGCGTAGAGACTGTCTTTATTAAAACTGCATCATTGTTTAACATCGTATTCGTTAAATAGCGTTCTGCAAAAAATTTGGCATGTGTAACCAGACGCTCATAGTGCAGACTGTGGCTATCCAATTTTTTCTTCACCAACATTTGTACAGACTTTAAAATATTTGTCACGATTTTTGTGATTTGGATAGCATTGGCATGAATTGCTGAGCGACTATTTCCGTTAATGATATGGAAAGTAATGTTCGCTGCTTCTTGTTCATTCAAAGAAACACCAAGTGCTTTTTCAATAATGGCAACACCTTTTTGAGCAGCCTGAAATTCTTCAGGATAAAATCGTTTGAACTCCCAATACATTGAAGAAGTCATAATGACATTGTCTCTGATCCTCTCGACAGTAAAATAAATATGATCGGTCAGTGAAAAGAGTGTATTAGCAGATAACTCCGTATCTAGATATTTCTCCGCTTCTTGGATGACTTCATACGCTAGCTCGATATACTTTACAGGTACATTGTTCATAAAAGTGATCAAGGACTCCATTCGATTATCTTCAATCGGAAGATAAAATTTAGAGATTTTCTCTTCCGAAATCAATTGACCTTTCTTTTGCTGATAACCGATACCCTTGCCAAAAGCAATAACATCTTTGTTGTCTTTCTCAACAATAATAACGTTTACATTCAAAACCTTCTTAATCAAATACATGTATTCTTCTCCTTCCTCCTTTCTGAGCGTAAAAAAAGGCATAATAAAATCAAATCTGCGAACCTTCGCAAAATTGATTTTATTATGCCTTGCCTGCCGTACAGTCACATACACATAAAAAAAATCACTATTTATTTCTTAAATTAATCATAGCATCCAAAAAAAGAAAACGCAATCATTTTTTTATGTACAAAAAACCGCAAAATAGGTATTTCCCTTCTTTTGCGGTCAGCTTCGAATCTTACATCTTGATGACAAACAGACTCTTTCAAACGAAACTAAGTCGTAACACTGTCAAAAATCCCGCTATTTCTTCACGATCAGCTGAACGGCTTGATCGATTTTCTGCTTTTGGGTTTCCGTGTCGCTGTCTGGATTTTCCAAACAATTTTTCAAATTCTCAGCGACAATGATCCCCATAATACGGTTGACGCTGGAACTGACGGCGGACAATTGCGTGATGACATCGACGCATTCTTTCTCGTCTTCGATCATTTTTTGAATCCCCCGCAACTGGCCTTCGGTTCGTTTTAACCGATTCAAAATATCTTTGTTGCATGCGGTCATCGTTTGATTTCTCCTCTCCATGCTGACATGCCGCCGAGGACATTGGTCACTTGAAACCCTTGCTGGTTCAAAAACTCAGACGCCATTTGCGAACGAGCCCCTGAATGACAGATGACATAGTAATTTTTATCCTTCTCTAAGTCGCTGGTTTGTTCCGTCAGCTCGCTCAACGGTAGGTTTTGTGCTGTTTTGATGTGTCCTTGTGCAAACTCATCAACTTCTCTGACATCAAGGATCTCAAGCGCCTCACGTTTTTCTTTTTGGGTAAATTCCTCCATAGATATTGCTTTAATCATGAATAATCATCTCCGGCTTAATAGTATTATACAACGAAAAGGCACCATCGAGGTTTTGACAATTGATGCCCGCTTGTTTTAAGATGCGTTCGGCAATGTAGCTTCTCAATCCGCTATGACACGTAACAACATACGAAACACTTGGATCCAATTCAGACAACCGATCTCTCAATTCATCTAACGGAATGTGGAGCGCCTCTTGAAAACGCCCATTATTGGCTAATTCCATCTCTGAACGAACATCCAACAACTGCTTACCGTTTTCTAAGGCCTCCGTCAATTCGTGCCATTGGATATTCTCACTGATTCCTTCTGCCAGATTGATCGCTGCATAGCCAATCATATTCACTGGATCTTTCGCTGAGCCAAAAGGCGGCGCGTAGGTGAATTCCAGTTCAGGCAAGTCAAAGATCGTTAAGCCACCTTTGATCGCTGTTGCCAAAATATCGATCCGTTTATCGACCCCTTTGGCACCGATGCCTTGCGCACCATAGATGTTTCCAGTGTCAGCATCAAAAATCAGCTTCAAATAAATATCCGTCGCATCAGGATAATACCCAGCATGGTCTTTGCCTGAAAGATGAACCACCTGAGGATTTAGCCCCGCCAGTTTGGCACTGCGCTCACTCAACCCAGTGGACGCTGCGGCAAGATCGAATACGCGCACGATCGCCGTCCCAATACTGCCTTTGTTTTTGCGAGTCAGTCCTCCCAATACATCAGCCACTTGCCGACCTTGGCGATTGGCTGGTGACGCCAAGGAGATCAGCGTGTCTTCGTTAGTGATTTGTTGTTTCACAACGATGGCATCTCCCACCGCGTAAATGTCTTTCTTGCTGGTTTGGTATTGCTCATCTACCAGGATACCCCCCCGGTGTCCTAATTGGATACCGGCACGTTTTGCCAAATCCGTTTCTGGTTGGACACCCACCGAAAGAATCGTGATATCTGAAGCCAGAACCGTTCCATCCTCCAGAACGATTTCTTGCCCTGCTTTTTCAAAAGCGGTCGCTGACTGCGAGGTCAAAACATTGACCCCTTGCTTGATCAATTCATTTTTGACATACGCCGCCATTTCTTCATCCAAAGGTGGCAATACGTGTGGTGCTTTTTCCACGATCGTTACTTGTAGGCCTTTTTTATGTAAATTTTCAGCGACTTCTAACCCAATAAACCCAGCGCCAATGATCGTCGCTTTTTGAGGCTTTTTGTCTTCAAGATGTGCCATGATTTGGTCTAAGTCAGGAACATTGCGCAAAGAAAAGGCGTTGGTTGCTTCTTCTATCCCTTTGATCGCTGGTACTAGCGGTTTTGCCCCCGGCGATAAAATCAACGCATCATAAGATTCCGTGAAGACCTGTTCGCCATGTTTGACCGTGACCGTTTTCTCCTGCGGATCGATCGCCAGTACCTCATGAAAAGGCCGTACATCTAGGTTAAACCGTTTTTTTAATGCCTCAGGTGTTTGGACCAATAAGGCGTCTCGCTCTTCGATCTCACCAGAAATGGCATACGGCAGTCCACAATTCGCAAAAGAGACAAAAGGACCTTTTTCAAAAATAATGATCTCCGCTACTTCTTTAAGCCGACGTAAGCGCGTTGCTGCAGACATTCCTCCTGCTACCCCACCGACAATAACTATTTTTTCCATCGTTACTTTCCTCCTTTGGTTGTTCCCCGCCATTGATTCATGCCACCGCGAACATTGACCACATCAAACCCCTTTTTATTTAGGATTTTGGCTGCTTGTTTGCTTCGCATCCCTGATTGGCAAATGACTGCCAGTTTCTTGTCACCTTTTTGAGTGAAGCCCGCAATCTTGTTTAACGGTACATTTTTGGCGTAGGCAATGTGCCCGCTACGGTACTCCGCCGGCGTGCGAACATCCAGAACCGTCCATTCTTTGGCTCCTTCTTTTTGTAAATCTGCTGTTGACATACTTGGTATGCGTTTAAATAATGAAAACATTTTTCGCTCCTTTCTTATACCCCTCGGGGTATATTAAACAAGATGTTTCCCTATTTGTCAACTAAGTGATTTTCTTTAAGAAAAGAAACTTGCTGTTGCGTTGCTCCCCACTCGATAAACTGTCATGTATCGAACATGTACCAATCAAGCAAGAGAAAAAACGAGCCACATATTTCCTTCCCCTTAGCCTCAGTGCTATAATAAACAAAATGATATGCAGTAAAAATAACATGCTTCAAGGTCACTTTGTCACAGACGTTTTTCACGACCTCAGAATGAAAACGATGCTCCTCTCAAAAAAACAGCAGATAAAAAACGACGCAAGCACCACTTTCCCTTGATTTATCAAGAAGCAAGCCCTGCTTTCTTGGAAACAACGCGGGTTTCGACTATGCTTAAGTCACATCAGCGAAAGGAAAAAAAGATGGAATTTGGCGAAAAAATCAAAGAAGTACGCACAAGAAATAACTTGACCCAAGAACAATTTGCCACTCAACTACACGTGACGAGACAAGCCGTTTCGAACTGGGAAAACAATCGCAATCTACCAGATTTAGAAATGTTGATTGCCATCGCCACGATTTTTCAACTCTCGCTTGATGAATTGATTTTAGGAGGAACTCAAGTGAACAAGATCACTGAAAAACTAATCAAAGATGGCAGCGAGACCCGACGCGCCAAACTCAATTTGATCACGACCTTGATCGGAACATTTTTACTACTATTCGGCTTTGCCTGCTTCTTCATCAAAGCAAGCTCCGTGGAATACATCGATCAATCCGGCATTTTACATGAAAATTTCTATCTAATCCCCGTAGGATTTTTGTTCCTATTGGCTAGTTTCGTAGTATTTGCAGGAACCGGGATCAATTATTTTCGAACTGCTAGAAGAAAATGACGCGAAAAAACTCGATTCCAGATGATGGAATCGAGTTTTTAACTTTTGTTTAATAAAGAATAGTCCCTTCAATAAACACTGTCCCTTAGCCAAGCAGCATTTCCAGACTCTAACGGATAATCCACCCCTAAACGAAAATAGTCCCACAGTTAGCTATTCACCGCTTAAAAACCCAATTTCCAAGCACAAGATCCTCTTTCAGATATTCCGATATTTCAAGTAAGAGGCACGTAAGTTTTCAATGTTTTCTTCATAATGCTCTTTAAAGAAAACAGAGTAGATGGAATCAAACAAAAATTGAAAAATGATCGTGATCGCAAAATCAGCGATCTTGTCTTTTTCATGATCGATCGGGCCTACTACGAGGTTGCGATCGCCATGATGATTGAGTAAGTGGTCATCAGATGAGCTGATGACGACCATTTTCACTTGATTGCCTTTTAAAATCTTTGCTAGCTCCAAGTGACGCTTTTGAACAGGATGATAGGAAGCATATATCGCAATGTCTTGGGTGCCTGCCGATTGTGCAAGTGAAATTTTTTGATAGAGATTTGCAGGAACTGTGACCCTGGCACCACAGCTTTCCATTCGATCTTTAAAAATTTTTGCTACGTGCAGCTGTTCATCATCGACAAACACAATAATATTGACAGCATGGATCAAGTCCACGGCAATCTGTTGCAGATCCTTGACACTGATAAAAGTCGTTGCCAAAAATAAAGAGCGCT
Source organism: Enterococcus sp. AZ141 (assembly GCF_051714385.1). Taxonomy (NCBI): domain Bacteria; kingdom Bacillati; phylum Bacillota; class Bacilli; order Lactobacillales; family Enterococcaceae; genus Enterococcus; species Enterococcus sp. AZ141. Next base: position 1,302,730 of record NZ_JBIORT010000001.1, on the reverse strand, counting down.
CGTACAAATCTCTTAAACTTGAGATGACGGTAAACGCAGAATCTGTTTTTCCAAATGGAATATTCAAATCTACTTTTTTATCTGCATGCTGTAATTGATCGGCATAAGAGGCAGTGACCATTAATTTCAATTCATTCAACCCGGAATACCCCAACTTTTTGCAAAAACGATAGATGGTAGCTTTAGAAACAAATGCCAATGAACTGATCTCACGAATGGTCATCTGTGTAAAAGCAATTGGGTCTTTATTAATTAAATCAATAATGTTGTGTTCTGTATCAGATAAATATTTAACACAATTCAGTTTTGCAAATAAATTCATGACTGTATCTCCCAAACGATTTTGCATCGAACGATTTCTGGTCTTTTTCTAAACGCAGAGTGTCTCCCATGCTCATATAAGGTTGTGTTTTACTTTTTTCACTTTATTTAAATGATGATTCATCAAGGCGCCGATCAAATTCGCGTCATTTCGAAACTTGCATGGAACGATCTTCGGCACTGCAAGATGATATGTGTGTTTCTCTTTCAACCGATCAATGCTTTTTTCGATTTCTTGGATAAATCGTTTTTGCTCACTGATTCCACCCCCGATAGCAAATGTCTCGGGATCAAAAATATACTGCAGGTTGAACAAATGAAGGGCGATCGTATCACAATACTTTTCTAGAACGCCTTGCAGTTCTTTGTCGCCTTCTTCAATCAGTTGAAACAGCAACTCACCACTGAGCGTGCCTTTTTCCATCCCTTTGACTCGTTCTCCTTCACTAACCAGTGACAGAACACTGCCAGAAGCACCGAAATAAGCGGCTGGTTGTTGGCATGCATCGGTTTGCTGGACAAAACTAAACTCTCCAGCGATCCCGCTGCTGCCGCGATGTAGGCGATTATTGATGATCAGTCCACCGCCGACACCAGTGCCAAAGACCAAGACGATCCCATGATCTGTATGCGCCAGCGCTCCGACCCACGATTCTGCCAATGCCGCGCATTTGCCGTCATTTTCTACCGAGATCGGCAAATCAGTGAATGTATGAAAGAGATCAACGATATTTGTCTGTTCTAAAAAGGTCAGCACACCAGCGGTATGGGCATAACCGTTGAAAACATCAATTTTCCCCGGCATACTGATGGCGATACCATCGACTTGCCCTTCGAATTGCCGAAAAATTTCTTCGACAGCGACTAAAAAGCAGGCTTTCTCTTCAAGAGGTGTTTTTACTTTCCCTTTGAAGAAAATCTCACGATCCCCCGTCATTAAACAGTATTTGATGTAACTGCCTCCTATATCATAAACAAGATAATTCATTGTTTACCCAACTTTCTCAAAAAATATTTCACCTCGGAATATATGGTATCTTCCGAGGTGATAACCCATTATCGTTTTTGCTTTGCTAGCCAGTGAAACAACGACTGGGTTTCATTCGCAATCTCACCATTATAAACTGGAATCCATGCCCAATGATCATTGTAGCGATACGGTGCCCCCGTACCGTCCTGATAGCAGCCTGTTTCGTCCGTTATCGCTTCAAGTGCAGTCACGTGAAGATTCGGATGGTTCATCGCTTTTAGCGTTTCATATAATGACTGACTATGCTCGTTAAAGGAAACGACTTGATCGTGAATACCATGAGTCAACCAAAGTGGGACCTCCTTGAGGCCTTCAAGTTGTCTTTGATCGAGCCATTGTGTCTTATAGGCCTGACAAATAGGAAAAGCTGCCGCGAAAAAATTGGGCTTTCTTAAAAGCAGATTGATGGTCATAAAGCCGCCATTGGAGCCGCCGCCTAAATAGATCCGCGTTGGATCGATCGTTTCAAAGGTCTGAACTGCTTCATCAATCAAACGGCTGACAGCTCGGGTATACTTGCTGGTGCCATCTTGAGTGTAACCGCCGCTTCCATCGTTCATCCACATATCTGGCACTTGAGGAACCAGAACATAGGCGCCACCAAACATCGCTTGTACTTCGGGATCAGCCCAAGCAACCACTTTATTGCCCAAAAGCGCAATTTCAGGATCGGTTCCGCCTTCGCCCGCGCCGTGCAAAAGAATGATTAGGGGATGCTTCTCTTTATCCTTCGGTTCAAAAAGTGCATGGTGTAAAGTGATCTCACCAAACTCAGCATCTTCATAAAAAAATTCTTTTTGCAGAAATTGCTCGGTCCCTTCATAAACGGTTTCTTCAAACTGTTGGTTCGTCAAAACGAGCTCGTTCAAAGAAGAACCATTAATACACAGAGGCTTCTTTAGCGTGATCGTATACATCGTCTGTCGCTTTTGATTCAAAAACAGCTGTGGATTAAAGACAAAGGGTGATGTCAAAGGGGCATCAGGATGAACCTGCAACGCCAATGTAACGCACGTCGTCGGCAGATCGACGGGTTGCTTTTGTCCTGTCGAATCAGATAAATAAGCCTCTTTGAGTTCAATCTTGCCTTTTATCTGCTTTGGCATTTTCGTCGACCAATCAAAGCCTTCTTTTTCTCCTAGTACTTCAAAAAACGAGGCATCTACTTGCTCATCGATCACTTGTCCAAAATCAATCACAATTTTATGGTTTGCCGGTCCCCAATCGTATCCTTGGCAATGGACGGAATACGTGATCTGGGTAGGTGTATCAGTCTCTGTCTTTGTCATAAAAAACCTCCTGGTTGAATCAAGACTTTGCTTGGATCGAGGTGCCATTAGATTCAATCACTTTTTTGTACCAATAAAATGATTTTTTCTTTTTGCGGGCAAAAGTCCCTTTTCCAGTATCATCCAAGTCTACATAAATGAACCCATAACGTTTTTTCATTTCCCCAGTTCCTGCCGATATGATATCAATACAGCCCCACGGTGTATAGCCCATTAGTTTCACGCCATCATGTACAACCGCTTTGATCATCTGCTCAATATGGGCACTGAGGTAAGCGATACGCGCATCGTCAATGATCTCTTTTTGTTCGTTAAAAGTGTCAAGTGCGCCTAAGCCGTTTTCTACAATAAACAACGGCAGCTGGTAGCGATCATACAATTGGTTCAATACGATCCGCAAACCTGTCGGATCAATCGGCCAACCCCACTCCGATTCCTCTAAGTAGGGATTCTTTACCGCTTCCATCATATTGCCACGGCTCGTTTTTTCTTGTTCTTTTGTGGAGATGACCGCTGAATTGTATTAGCTGAAAGAAAGAAAATCGACCGTCCCTACGCGTAAAAGATCAAGATCATCTGATTCCATGACCAGCTGCCAGCCGTTTCGTTCATACTCCTTCAAGACATATTCAGGGTAATAGCCACGGCACTGAACATCGCTATACAGATACTTGAACATTCTAGAAACTTCGATTTCCCGCATACTATCGTTTGGATTACAGGTTTCTGGGTACATACCAGCACTGGCAAGCATCATTCCAATTTGAAAATCGGGATTGATTTTTTTCCCTTCCATCACGCAGCGGGCACTAGCAAGAAAGACATGATGCAATGCTTGCGCCCTTTTTCCTAAGTCTTTTCCTTTGATCCCTAAAAAAACATAGCCATTCAAAAAATTGATTTCATTGAAGGTGATCCAGTACTTCACTTGCTCTTTAAAACGCTCGAACAACAAGACTGCATAATCGAGAAAATCTTCAATCGTGCGCCGATCCAGCCATCCTTCACGGCTTTCAGCTAAAGCCAGCGGCATATCAAAATGATTTAAGGTAACGATTGGTTCAATGCCGTATTTGAGCAGTTCATTGAAAATCCTTTCATAGAAGAGAATTCCTTCTTCATTAAGCGATTCTTTCGTTCCATCAGGAAAAATCCGTGTCCAGCTGATCGACATCCGATAAGCTTTGTAGCCTTGTTCAGCAAATAAAGCAATGTCTTCTTGCCAATGATGGTAAAAATCTGTGGCGCGATGGCTAGGATAATACTGATTTTCGTCTAAGTATCCTTGGCAATCCGCTGGCATTCCTTCATACATAGAAATGTTGCGGATTTTGCCTTGCGCATCTTTCACGGTAAGTTGACGGGGCTGTTCCTGACTGCCGCTGGTAACAATATCCAATGTAGATAGTCCTCTGCCGCCTTGATCAAAGCCCCCCTCATATTGATTGGCGGCGGTAGCGCCGCCCCATAAAAATCCTTCTGGTAAACTCATGTTATTGACTGATCCTCCTGTCTTTCTTTAGACCGCCTCTGTGACTTTCTCTGCCATAACCTCATCTTCAAGCGCTTGCTCTTCCGCCAATGCCAGCTTGTCGGCTTTTAAGAAAAACGGCAAGTAGATCAACCCATTGATACAAATCGCAATGACTACCGCAATCACACCTTTGATCCCGATGGTCAAGATCGGTCCAATGAAGGCTGGCATGATCCAAGGCAGTGAGATCGAAGGATTCAGTGTGTCATACACCCCAAGATTGTAGCCGATGATCCCTATAATCCCATTCACCAAAGAAGTACTGACCATCGGAATAAAGAAGATCGGATTCAACATCAGTGGCAAACCAAACACTAATGGCTCATTGATGTTAAAGATCGCTGGTGCCAAGCTGAGTTTCCCAAGAGTTTTATAGCGCTGTGATTTCGAAATAAAGGGAATCAGCAACGAGATTCCTAAGGTATTGCCCGCACCTCCAAGTGCATAAAAAGCCATCACCGCTGAAAATGCCAAATGCGGCATCGGTTCTCCCTCCATAAACGCCGTTAAATTGGCAACCCCTGTAGCCATTAAAACCGGCAAGTAAATACTGAGGATCGTATTGGGATGGATCCCAAAAAACCAGAAGATCGAAATAGTGATCATAAAAATAATCGCCGAGATCGGTGTTGCCCCCAAGTTCATAATCGGTGCCCCGACCACGCCATTGATAAAATCAAAATAATCGCCCCACGCAGTTAGACTAAAGCCAATGCGGGTTAAGCAAACAAGTACAAATATAATAATGGCAATAAAGGTCGGTGAAAGCGACTGGGCAACCATTGGTGGCACCGAGTTTGGCAGTTTAACGACCAAGCCTTTTTTGTCCAATACAGAATACAAGCTCGATACTAATAACGCAACGATCATCCCACCGAAAATACCATTACTACCGATATAGTCAAAGTTTAGTCCGGCTACTTCGCCCCCATCATAGGGAATCACTTGTGGCATCAAAACGAAAAACGAGGCCAAGGATAATATCCCACCGGTCACAGGACTTGATTTTCTTTCATTGGCATTATGATAGCCAATCATAAACGTCATATATAATGCAGTGATTTCCATCGTCACTTTGATGGTGGCACGCATGTGTTCATCGATTCCAGTTTGCGCTAACCAAGCCAACCAAGGCTCAACGGGCAGATTGACTAAAATAGCGATCAGACTAACCCCCAATGTCAATGGCATGGTAGACATCGCCCCATATTGAATCGCTCGAATCGCTTTTATCTGACTAATTTTCCCCATTACAGGCATTATTCGATCATTGATGATAGATTTTGATTCACTCATATTTTTCCTCCCTGAAAGAAATTGGCTTTCAATCACATCAAGCTTCTCCGGATAAAACTCTTGTAACCGATTTCAATATCTCGTAATTTATTGCTTATTTCAATAGGAAGGACTGAAACTGAGACGTTTGTTTCACGATTCGTCATGAAATAGCGCGGAACATGAAAAAGAGGTCTCATTGTTCCCCGCTTCTTCAAAAACGATCTTCTGAAGACACGAGCAGCTCCTAGCATTCCCTCCTCACATAAAAACGGGGCATTACACACAAAAATCGAATGATCGTGGACAGATTCAGGTGAACGCACCGTCTCACTCACCCCCATCGCTTAATCACTACAAATCCTAGCAATTCGCTAGACTCTCCATCCATGCAGCCAATAGATTAGCACAAACAAAAAATAATCCCTAGCTGAGAAGATGCTATCAGCTAGGAATCATAGGACAATCATATATGAGACTGATGGATCAGAATATTTCATTCCTTTGTTCACTATCTTCCTTCAAAGAATCGGAACAAACAAGCCACTGATTTTTTCTTTTGTTTTCGTCAAAAGGCTTCTGGCTTGCCATTCTTCTTTTTCTACTAATTTTGCATGAGCTAAGTCTTCCATAAATTGCTGATTTAACTCTGTGATTATTTTCGACGGCCCATAGATGAACATAGATAACTCATGGTTAAGGTAAAAACTACGAATATCAAAATTTGTTGACCCGATCGTTGCAGCAAACTCATCGACGATCATATATTTACAGTGAATAAAAGCAGTCTCATCATAGGTGTAGACTTCGACGCCGGCAGATAATAATTCATCAATAAACGAATTCGTGCCATGAAAAGAAATTCCTCGATCCCCTTTTCCCGGCACAATCAATTGCACGTTGATCCCACACCGTGCTGCTCTTCTAAGCGCACCTAAACTTTCTTCATCAGGAATAAAGTAAGGCATTGCGATCTTAATCGAATCCGTTGCCTTTCCAATGAGGTCATTAAAGGAATCCTTAATGATTCGCTCGCTATCATAGGGTCCGCCGTAGATTACCTGAACGATTTCCGAACCGCTTTGAACGTCGGTCTTCAACGGAAAATACGTAGCTGTCTGTGTCAAAAAATGAGTGACCGTTTCTTCCGTTTCATCAAGAAAGAGCCAATCATAAATAAAGCACTCTTGTACTTCTAGAACAGCAGGTCCTTCTATCCGGATGTTTGTGTCTCGCCAATAAGAAAACTTACTGCCTCGCCCACTATATTCATTTCCAATATTCATGCCTCCTGTATGTGCAATCTCACCATCAATAACGACCATTTTACGGTGATTGCGCCAGTTCGCTTTATTACTTAGCCAAGGCGAGTTCAACAAATCATACGTGCGTACCTCTACCCCATTCTTTCTCATCAATAATAATAATTGATTAGGAAAGGCGATCGACCCCACGCTATCGTACATAAACCGAACTTCCACCCCTTGTTTGGCCTTTTCGACCAGAACATTTGTCAGCTCCTCCCCTGTTTCATCCCCTTTAACGATATAAAAAAACACATGCACATGATGCTTGGCTTTCTTGATATCTTCTAGCAAAGAAGCGAACGCCTCAGCGCCTTCATTTAATACAGTCAGATGATTATTGATTGTGGGATATTTGCCTGAAAGATGAAAAATCTCAGTGGAGAGATCATGTTTCCCATGAATGACCTCTGAATGTTCTTGCAAAATAGCCGAAACCGTTCGCTGCACTTCCCGTTCATTTTGTATCTGCTGTTTGGGCAACTTCCTTAATCGAGGTTCACGACCAATTAAATAATACAACATGACTCCTACAATCGGTAAAAACAATAAAGCTAAGATCCAAGCAATCTTCGAAGTTCCATCCCTTTGATCAAAAACCACTAAGTAGCCACAAAGAAGAATCGCCAAAATTTCAATGGCCTGCCAAGCATAAATCATCTGATTTAAAAAGAGAATTAATCCAACCGTCACAAGTATCAGTAAAAGCGTTAAAATTTTGTATTGCTGTAATTTGTTTTTGATCATCCTTCACTCCATCCAAATATGCGCTTATTAATAAACGCTAAAGTAAAAAGCCTCACTATATACTATGATTATATACGTTCTCGTTACGCAAATGTAACTCATTTCATCCCCTACTACTCATTTTTTACCTATTATTTATTAAGAAGAGACGATTTGCAGAAACGAAACGGTAAATGACAAGCGCCTATTCAAATCGGTGTACCAATTAAAACAAACCCTGTAAGCATCCCTCGACTTGCTGAAACAGCAATTTTCCTTACGCAATCGCCAAATTTGAATAAATCCCATCTTTCCTTTACTATAAACGAAATCCGATCGTTTTTTTAGCACGGTTATACTATCAAGGAGGTTGTTATGGCAATTCATGTGATGTGGTTTAGAAAGGATCTGCGCTTAGAGGACAATACGGCGCTTACTGAGGCGCTTTTGTCTCTTCAAGCAAACGACCAATTGTTGTGTGTGTTTCATCTCAATGAAAAGCAGTTTCTCCCCGATGCACCAAGCCATGATTACTTTTTTAGCGCGGTTGCTCACTTTATCGAGGCTGCCAAAAAGCAAAATCTGACGATCCACCTCTTGACGGGGACTTTGACAGAAGCCTTTGATCAGTTGTTCGCTCACTATCCAGAATGGAGCCAACTGTACTTCAACTTTGATAACCGTGGATTTGGTCGTAAACGCGACCTCTATATAAAAGAATTGGTCGAGAAAAAAGGCGTCACTGTCCATTCCTTTGAAGAACATCATCTGCACCAACCAACGGAAGTCACCAAAGAGGACGGGACGTATTACAAAAAATTTACGCCCTATTATAAGAAATGGATCCAGCTGCCCAAACCGGTCTATCAAAAGCAGGCCCTTGATTTTGAAAAAGCCGCTCATTTTAATGATGCCCCTCACTTCAAAGCAGGGACAGCGCTGCTTGCTAAGCTGCTAAAAAATAGAAAGACCGATTTTTCAACGATCGTTGGGGAAGACTATGCACATAAACAATTGCAGGCCTTTGTGCAAAAGCGTTTGGCCGCCTATGAAAAAGACCGTGATCTCCCTTCGATCAAAGGAACCAGCCGCCTGTCCCCTTTCTTGTCTTTTGGACAACTCTCTATTCGGAAGGTTTGGGCCGCTTGCCAAGGGATGCCACCCAGCACTGGCAAAGCGACCTTTTTAAAAGAACTGGCTTGGCGAGATTTTTATCATATGATCTACTTCACTCATCCGGAGCAAAAAAACTATGAACTCATTGAGAAATATCGAAACATGGATTGGCAAAAGGATGAAGAGGCGTTTAACAAATGGCAAGCAGGACAAACCGGCTATCCGATCATTGATGCCGCGATGCGGCAGCTGAATCAAACCGGTTGGATGCATAACCGTCTACGGATGATCGTCGCTTCCTTTCTAACCAAAGATTTATTGATCGACTGGCGGCAAGGAGAAGCCTATTTTGCTCGACAATTGATCGACTACGACGCTGCCAGCAATATCGGCGGCTGGCAGTGGGCAGCTTCGACTGGCACCGATGCGGTTCCTTACTTTCGAATTTTCAACCCCATCACTCAGGGGAAAAAATTCGACAAAGAGGGGACGTTTATCAAACAATTTGTTCCCGAACTCGCCCAGTTGCCGCTAAAATTCATCCACGAACCTTACCTGATGACTGACGAAGAACAAGCCGACCTAAAGGTAGTTTTAGGCACCGACTATCCGTTGCCTATAGTCGACCATAACGAAGCCAGGAAAAGAGCCCTCGATTTGTATAGTAAAATCGAGCCGTAAGCAGCTGTCATGGCCTGCGCTCAAACATTTTCAGTAGAAAAAAACCAGCAAAGACGCTCCTTAAGAGCTCGTCTTTGCTGGTTTTTTATTAAACTGATGCACCGTTTTTCATCTTTCTATAGTGAAAAAAACAACGACACGTCTTATCAAATAGTCTGCTGGTGAGCATACAAAAAAGAAACATTTTCCATGCTGTGTTTTTTTATTAAGGTCTTTTCGCCTGATTCCGCACTTATTTCTAGTCACTCTAAGCAACAATCCCCTGACGATTTATAGATAGAACCCTTTATTAGCGGCGTTCCCCACTTTTCCACGACTGGCTAGTAACATTTCTCCTTGCAAAACTGTTCGTCTGTTGAAAGGTCATCTATAGAACCATTCTGTTATAATATCTCCATATTTGAGGATAAGGATGGTTTATATGAAAAAAATAATCGGATTCGTCTTAGTCGTACTTTTAGGGTTTGCCGGATACAAAGGCTATGAATATTATCAATCCACCTACTCAGGACAAACAGCTTACGCGTATGTCCCATCTGAGATTCTCCCTAAGGTAGAACATGAAAGTAAAAGCGGCATCGGCGACCAGTCGCCTTGGTATTCTTACGATTACACGTTAAACTTTGTAAAAGAAGATGGTAGCACACAAACACTCGAGGTTTCATTATCAGAAGATAACGCAAAACCCTTAACCCCAAATTCTTATGTAAAAGCGGTGATCAGTGAAAAGCGCACAATAAAAGGCCCGAATAGCGTTGAAAAAGATGCAATTCCCAAAAAGGTTCTAGAAAAATTAGAAAATCAGAACTAACGATTGCAGACTCACATCATTATGTGGGTCTTTTTTTTACATCCTTCCAAAACCAGCATTTTGAATCCCTTCTGTTATTTTCACGCTTGATGTCTTCTGCTCTGTTGCGATACGTTATACAAGGATACTGGACATATTATCTAGCAGAAAGCTGCTTGACTGATCCCTGTTTTCATTCCGTCATCAATGATAAGAGCAATTCAAGCGCCTTTTCCTTTCCCTACTTCGCAGATAATTGAAAAAGCAGCGAATCACCTATCCGTTGACTCGCTGCTTTTTAACTAACAAGTGATGGCTCACACCACAAAAGAATGATACTTAGAATAAGCAATTTGATCGACGATCGCAGAAACCTGATTGACGTCTAAATCGGCACCAATGGCGGTCACTTGATAAAATTGGTCATAATTGTTCCCTAATTGGGGGAGATTGGCATTGGAAATCAACAAGTCAAACGTCTCGTCCGGAGTATAGGGTAAAACAACAACATTTTGCTTGCCTTTTAGTTCATTTTTTAACAAGTAAATCGAAGCATCCGCCAAAAGACTAGAGCACATATTTAAGACCCCGATCCGTACCCGATATTCTTCTTTAGGCGATAACATATAAATTAAAAAGACTAGGCGTTTCTTGAGATAGTTGAGTTTCGTGGGCGTAAACAAGTTGGTCGGTGCAATAATGTGTTCCAGAATGTCTGAGATCACTTGATCCCGCAAGGAATTGTGAAACATTTTGTGGTAATAATTTAGCGTGACTCGATCGATGGAATAATTCACTCCATGAAAGTAATAAACTTGTGCGATTAAGGAAAAGACATTGGCTTTGATATCGATCGTCGTATGCGAGGCATCAAGACGATAAATGGACTGGATTGCTGCCATGACTTCATCGGTGATCTCAAAGACGGGATTTTTATTGGTGTACAATCCTAAGCGAAGTTCCTCGTAAGGAATCCCGCCCACCGTAATGAGGAAGAGACAGATAAAGAATGGCACGATCTTCGCTTCATCTACTGAGCAGATACATTTTTTAGAAGCATAGATCTGTCGAATAAAGTGACAGAGGGGCATCTCTTGGCAGCGCTCGATTTTGGTTTGTTCTTCTGGACTTAAACTTCCCAAGGTCGTGTGAGACGTGACTTTTTTCATAATCACATACAACCAGATCTTCAGCTGCTTTTGTTGGGCAATCGATAAGGTTATTTTTTTCGCTAACTCCGCAACCAGGTCATCGATCAAAACAGAATCGATCGTTGTCGCACCCATTTTGAAAAAATTATAGTAAAAATAAATGCGTTGTGTCATCGTTCCAACTAGTTTTTTGTTTCTGATCTTTAATTCAAAATGCTGCAACAACTGATTGCACTCAGCAATCAATCGATTGAGGGTCCCCACACTTATGTTTAATTCATCAGCCAAGACGAAGGCATCATAGCCTGCATGTTGAAACAAATAATGGATGATTTGATATTTAGCAGATTTTTTCAATAGCGTGTCGGTCAAATCATCCAGTGAGACACTATCGGTTACTTGCAGTTCCAACGTATAACGATTGATGATAAATGAGACCTTCTCATTTTTTAGTTGCCGTTGAAGGCTCTCTGATAATTTCGTCAAGGTCGGCATCGTAATATCTAATTCCCGACACGCATCACTTTTTTTGATATGACCGGTCGATAAATACAAAAATTTGAGCAAGATATACTCTAATTTTAAGTCCTTATCCAGTAAGTCTTCTTTATACATGACTGTTTTTCCTCCAGTGTAAATCTATATTCATTCAGAATAGTTACAACCAATTTACAGAAAAAGATAGCAGTACGTTACTTATGAAACAAACAAGCGCAGTAAAAACAGGCCCTTTCTACACATATTTTTCCTTCACTTACTCCCCAACAAACCATGACTGACAAACAAAAACCCTCGATGCAAGACGAATTTCCCTAAGAATTCCCTCACGACAACGTTCTAAGATTTCCTTTTCGTTTATGTAAAACGTTCTTCTCTAAAAAAATATATTTAGACCATAATAATTAATACTATCACAAGTCAGAAATGTCAATAAATGAAATTATCAAGCACTGTTTTTTTACTTTCTCTTAAAAAACGACACTATCAAGTGCTTACCCGTTCTTACAAACAAAAAAATCAAAGGCAGTCGATGCAACCGCCTTTGATTTTTCTATAAACCAAGGTTCATTCAGTCTTGCAAAAAACGTTTCATAAAGGGACTTTTTATTCATTGAAAAAAGCAATGAAAGGGTTTCTAGCGATACCGTTTCTTAATGTGAAAAGCCATAGGTTTGATCGGATGAAACATGACGGCTTGGTCGCTTGTTCAAGCGCTCGATTCCTTCTTTCATGTCTTGCACCAGATCCATTGCCATTTGCATACTTAAATCTGCCCGGCAGACAAAGCGTTGGATATTGATATGTGATAGATTATCAGGTAATGGATAGGTAGGGACTTGCCAGCCTTTCATCGCAAATTCATCCGTCAAATCATACAGATTCCAAGAAATATCGGCATCTTCTTTTAATTTGTAGCAGACGATCGGCAACCGTGAACCATCATTATAAATATCGAAGTAACCCATGTTTTCAATCTCTTTTGCTAAATATTGGGCAACATCGCTGGTCTTTTTGTGGATCAAGCGGTAGCCTTCAAACCCATTGCGGATAAAGGTGTAATATTGTCCGATGATTTGGCTGGCGCTTCTTGAAAAGTTGATGGCCATCGTTGGCATTTCACCGCCAAGATAACTTACTTTAAAGACCAACTCTTCTGGTAAGAAATCTTTTTCTTTCCAAAGCACCCAACCGATACCAGGGTAGACTAACCCATATTTATGTCCAGACGTACTGATGGAACGAACGTTTTTCAAACGGAAATCCCATTCAAGTTCTGGTTCCATAAATGGCGTGTACAATCCCCCACTAGCCGCATCCACGTGGATGTAGACTTTGTAGTCGGTGTGTTTGTTGTATTCCTCTAATTTCTTGTCTAGTGCTTTGATATCATCGTATCGTCCAGTGTAAGTGATTCCTAAAATACCAACGACCCCGATCGTATATTCATCTAAATAGTCCGTGACCTTTTCAACATTAATGCTGCCATGTTCTTCATCGATAGGGATCGTTCGCATTTCAATGTCCCAGTAGACACAGAATTTTTCCCAAACGACTTGATAGGCAGAAGAAATCACTAAGTTTGGTTTTTGTTTATTGATATCTAAGCCAAGTTTTTTTGCCCGATTGCGCCAAGCAAATTTTAAGGCCAATCCACCTAACATACACGCTTCACTTGAGCCTACCGTTGATGTACCGATAAAATCGGACGCTTCTGGGGCATGCCATAAATCAGCGATCATATTGACACAGCGGTTTTCAATTTCTGCTGTCCGTGGGTACTCGGTTTTATCGATGGCGTTTTTATCAAGGGTTTCACTCATAATTTTGACTGCTTCTGGTTCCATGTAGGTTTGACAGAACGTCGCCAAATTTTGTCTTGAGACCCCTTCATCGATCAATTGATCTTTGACTAATTCATAGGCATCCCGCGGTACCAAGGACTCTTTTGGTAATTTGTACATAGGGATCGCTTGATCCATTGCCTCATTCCCATAGATAGGCTCCAAATATTGGGCTTCTTTTCGATTTTTTTTACTAAATAACATGCAGCTCTCCTCCTCATAGGTTGTGCTTTTTATTTTTTATCGCTTGCTTTTTCACCTACATATTTATAGATGACAAACGGTATCACGACAATAATCAGCCAACTGATGATCAAGATGGCTAAATAGGTTCCGCCCTTTCCGGTGCCGATATCGCTCGGTGGAAAGAAGGAAATAAAGAAAGAAAAAATAGAAACAAGCAAACCAACCATCGCAACACCAATTTTCACATTTTTCCCACCAGGAATATGATACGTTCTTGTTAAGTCGTCTTTTTCTTTGACTAATTTAATATAGGAAAGAAACAAGAGGACATAAGCCACCAGATAGATGCAGACCGTCAACGCCATCGCAACGAAGAAGGATAGATTGGCGCCTCCACCGCCTAATGTCAAGACAACCGCCCAAATGGAAACAATGATGCCTTGTACCAAAACGATATTGATTGGGACATTGTGTTGATTGACTTTGGCCATTTGTTTTGGCAGCAAGCCATTTTCAGCTGCTTCAAGCATCGCAGTCGATGGGCCGACCACCCAAGCAGCAATTTCTGCAATGACACCTAAACAGATGACCACGGCAATCAAACGAACCAGCCATTCTCCGCCGCCAAAATGATGGATCAAATAAGAATAGGCTTGAATCACGCCAGTATCAAGAGACAATTGATTTTGGGGAATCGTGGCAGCCACCGTTGCCCCACCTAACGTATCCAAAAGAATCGTTGCTACAACTAAAATCAAAATAGCTTTCGGGTAATTCTTTCCAGGATTGTCCATATCTTTTACGTGACTGGCAGAAGATTCAACCCCTGCATAGGCTAAAATAAAGGAAACAAAAACGACCAGCGTATTGATTTTCGTGAAATCAGGAATCCAAGCGCCTGATCCAAAAGAAACTTTGACGGGATTCCCTTGAGCAATGTAGACAATTCCTAAGATAAAAAGAATGATCCCTGTTGCGACGATCCCCACAAAGAACCCTACTTTGGCAATCTTCGCAGTATTTTTTGTTCCGCCAAATTGCGAGATCGTGATCAGCCAAAAGATCACTAAAGTGGCAATCAGCTTCAGCCAAACATTCGTATTAAGAGCCGGCCAATTTAGGGCATAGGAAAGCGCCCCGACAATAAAGTAAATCATCGTAATAAAGCCTACCGTGATTTGGAACCATTGGAAGAAAATGGCAGCAAAGCCCCATTTTCTCCCTAATGTTTTTGAGACCCAGGTATAGAGTCCCCCTTTTTCCCATCCCTTTACAGTAGCCATCTCCGCAGAGCAAAGGGCTACAGGGATAAACCAGAGGAAACCGCCGACGAGTAAATAAAAAACTAAATTCATCTTCGATGTCGCAAAGGTTGGATACTCATATACCGTCATCACCATTGAAGCAGTTATTGCAAAAAAACTCAACAATGATAGTTTTTTCTTGCTAGTATCCATTTTTTTTACCTCCTATCGTTAGATACTATTTTTCAGCAGCGGAAGATAGATCAATATGGTACGTATGTGTCAAATCTCCATCTGCTTTAAATTCGATTTCGACCGCTTTGATCGCTGGCAAACTTTGTTCTTGCGCCACTTTAAAATGAATAAAGCCATCTTTATGTTTGTCATGGGTCAAAATCTCATCATCTAAGTAGTCCACAAACACTTCCGCTTCTACTTTTTTGCCATCATTCAACACCAAATAGGCTTTGTCAGGTTTGATTTTTTTGTCTTTCGAATCTTCATTAAACAATTGATATTTCAGTGAGAGCAATGTTTTGTATTCTTTGTCTTTGTCTTTGAATTCTTCTACATTCACGATTTTTACATGATTCACTAAAAAGCGAATGTGATCCCAACCAGCATTTTCATAATTCGTTTCATACCAAACGACGTCTTTGATTTTCGGATCGATTCCCTTAGTTACGATTTCTTCAAAATACCCGTCATCACTCAATTTTTCACTTCCCACAACTACTTCATCTGACGAATCGCTGATCAACGTTTCCGTTCCAGACCCAGAGACCACTTCCCCTGATTCTTCCACTGTTGAGCATGCACCTAGAGTAAACAAAACGCCTACACCTAAAACGAAACCTGCAACTAATGATGTTTTCTTCATTGTAAATCCTGTCCTTTCTTTTATTATTTTTATTCCATCTCAGGTATACCATTTAACCCAAAAAAGCGAATACCTAATTTTTTATTTTAAAAACAAAAAAACGCGAAAAATAATTCGCGTTTCGGTGCTATCATGAAGTGCAGATAAGAACAATGACCATTGAAAAGAAAGGACTGAGTTTTTTTGAGAGCGCTTGTGGTCGTCCTAACTGCCGTTTTGTTAAGTATCAGCCCTCTTTCAGCTGACTTTTATCTGGAAAAGACGGACAGACATACTTCTAACGCAATGTTTTCTCGGATAGAAGTTGCCCAAAATGAGTGGGCGACTACTGGATCAAAAAGATTTGTTGGAACGCTGATGCTTCCTGATGCAAAAGGCAGCCTGTTGACAGCTGACGGGCATTTTATGAGAAGACCTTCCAAGCTTGCGACGAATAGACGCGTAGCAATAGCAGCTTGTAGGGTTCAAAAAACACCCAAAATCGCACGGGGCAGTCATCTGTCTCAGCGCTGTAGCTCTTTAGCCCCTACGACTTTGCGGTTAGAAAAAGCGTGTCAGGCACGGCAATCAAACGTCCTTAGCTCTCATCCGAGTATCTGGTGTCGTACATGACGCCTTCATCCACAGGGTTTCCGCAGTGATGGCACATAGGTAAGTCAAAAACAAATGATCCTCAAAACGTTTATCCTCCGGCGTATCCTAGACAAATCTACTTCCCCATCCTGAACAAAAAAATAGCCACTACCTACTTTCCACTTACTTGTGCCATCCTCTGCTTGATAAAATGATCAAAATTTTTTGATTGAAAAGAAAAAATTGCCTATTCTGTTTTGATCATTTTTTTAGTGATCGATCATTACTTAGCTAGCTAAGCCCCCCAAACCTCAAGCAGCCCCCGAAAACAGTTTCGGAGGCTGCTTGGGGTGAGCTTTGCTCACTATTTAGTTTTCTTATAAAAATTTTAATATGAGAAATCATTTATTACAATATGAATGAGAAAATTGAGTTACGCTTTCTATTTTCATAAGTAAGTATAGATTCTATTCACAATGTAACATAGTAACCTTATTTAACTAAGCTATTTTTTTAAGAAGACCTTATCAATCTTCTGAAGCAAAAATATTCCACCAGATTATATTAGTCTTGCCGAAGCCATTTTTATATGCTCTTCAATATTGTACTTATAGCTAACGCACTTCGACTCACCTGTATTCATTCGAATTAACGGACAGCCTCCTAAACACAAAGGTTGAACTTTACAACTTGAACATTTCGCTTTCGAAAAAAATTTGTACTCTGTAAATGTTTTATGCACACTGTTCAATTGTATTCCTGTATAGATATCTCCAACTCGTCCAATCGTTTTACCAATATGAACCCAGCATTTATATAAAAATCCATTAGGGTCGATTACATAGTCATCTCGATTGATAGCTTCGCAGAACCCAATCGTTGTCCGTGGTATGGCAACAATATTTATCCCTCTTTCCAAAAGACTTTTATAAACCATTATTTCTTCTTTCGAAAACTCTTGGGATGTATAACATGTGGGTGTTTTGTAGGTATCAAAATCCTCTACCGGCGCAAGATAAAAGCCAACTTTCTTAAGTAAATTAAAATTATCCAGCGAGTTCATCAAACGAATAACATCTTCATGATTATTCTCCCTATCTATATTTACTCTTACAGTTACTGGAATATATTTTAGAGTTTTAACTATATTCTGTAATATTCTTGCAAATGTCCCTTTCCCATTTGTTAAACATCTTCTAGAATCATGATTTATCTGATCCCCATCCAGAGTAATTTGAGCATAATTAACGTGATAACTTTTTAAAAGTTGTGCAACTTTTTCTGTTAGCAAATAACCATTGGATACAATTTCTGCGTTGAAATTTTTATATTTTTTTTCGTTTTTCATTATTATTTCACTTATAACTTTAATAGAGTTCAATCCCATCAAAGGCTCTCCTCCATACCAAATTACTTTCAATGACTGATGGGGTAATACATTTTTAAGAATAAACTCAGCTGTTTTCTTAGCAGTTTCAGTAGTCATAGTATGTTGTCTAAACCCTTGCTCGTAACAATAAAAACAGGAAAAATTACAGTTCATCGTAGGGGCAATTGTGAAAGTTACTTGACTAGGATTATATCGTTTTTCATTTGCCACAGACACTAATCTTGCTTCTTCATCAATCTCATCGGAAACAATGATATTTTGATTTTCTAAATAAGAGAATAATTCTGTTTTCTCAAAGTTATCGTTATTAATAAAAGTCTGTAGATCATGGAACTCGCTTTGAGTTAGTAAAACGATAGCAGAGTATACCGAATTGTACAAAAGTATTTCATTATCCACTTCTTCAACAATCGTATATTGCGATAATTTCATAAAATCACTCCTAATTAAATTGGGTAAAAAATTTTCTGTTACCTAGATTTGTATGCTTTACAAAAGAACGTATGAATGTTTCTCTATCAATTGAATAGTTGGGGTTACATGAAGTATCACACTGTACCTTTCCTCGACACACTGCAATTAATTCACATGAATTACACTGATTGTTGCTTTTCGGAAGAACACTCTTTTGGTCATAAAGGCTATATTGAACATCTTCTGCAAAAGAAGATGATTCTGTAAAACTTTTTATTATTCTACGTTCATAAAAATTTGTTGCATTACATAACCCTATAGATCCATCAGAGAAAAACTTTACAGACCAAGGATTATACGCATCGCACTCAAAGCGATACGAAGAAAATGGAGAGACATTCACCAGGAAACCGTTTTCAATTAGGTGATCAATTGCAGTTGAAGATACCCACTTTAGATATTTTTCATAGGATAATGCATTGAAATAATTTTCATTAAACTCATAGTTATTAATGTAATAGCAATTGATATGGGCTTTGATATCACTTTGGCGGATCGTAACGAGAAAAGACTGAAACTCTTCTGTATTTTTATCAGATGTATTATAACCAATATGGATTTTAACACGTCCGCTCTTAGATGCTACCGCTAGATTTTCAAAAATCTTATCATACGTTCCGCTTCCACTCTTAAGAGATCTATTTCTATCATGATCTTTTCTAGATGTTAGTGTAGTATCGACAATTAAAGAATCAAAATGATTTATAAAATCTGGAGTGAGTAGATAGGCGTTTGTTCCTAAACCATAAGAAATTGAGAGTGATTTCTCTGACGCAATTTGATCAATCTTACTTTTAATTGCGAGAATTCTTTTTTTATAAAGAAGTGGCTCGCCCCCGAAAAAATAGATATATAGTCTCCGAACGCCTAGCTGAGCAATGTCTAAAATGTATTGCATTATATTATTTATCGTCTGATCAGTAATAACATTTTTAGAAAGGAAATCATTCTGGTAACAATAAGTACACGAAAAGTTGCAATCTTCTGTGATATTTATAGTGATAGTAACTAAGTCTCTCTTTAAATTGATTGTTTTCTGTTTATAACTTTCCAAATCACCGTGTATAAATCCATTTTCAAATAAATATTTTCGTTCACCTTCACTTATTTCGCTCGAAATCTCCGTTTTACTTTTCATTTTTTTTGAATCAATAGTAACTATTTCTTGCGTTAATGTATTGCAAAGAATAGTCTCGTTACCGTTCTCAATGATATCGACATACCGTGAAAAACGCATCACCTAACCCCCTTTTTCAATAATTATACATTTCACAAAATAACATTTCAATTTTTTTTTAATTTGTGATATAGTTTTTACATAGGAGGGAGAGAATGAAAAAAATATTAAAAAGAAACCAACCACTTTTCTTTTTGCATGTGATTTTATGCGCAATGGCAGCGCTCATTCAAGTTGGGGTTGCTTTGGTGTATAGACAAATCACCGAGGTTGCTATGTCAGGAGATGTAAAAAGACTTTTATTTATTGGTATATTCGCCTTCTTTTACATCTTATTGAACACGATGAGCGATTTTATTCCAAGAAGAAGTAAATCCGTCTTAGTTCAATCAATAATGAATCAACTGAGAGAGAGTCTCTCGCAGAAAATCGTTCGAATGAATCCGGTACTATTTCTTAAAAATGAGAAAAACGAGTATCTCTCAAAGTTGGCAAATGAAATGAAAGTCGTTGAATTAGAATTTTTAAAGCCCGGATTTGGACTGATTTTAAGCATTTTTACCTTTCTATTCTCTCTTTTATTCACACTAAAATTAAACACTTCTTTTTCATTGATTATGCTGCTCTTAGCTTTTAGTCCTTTGCTAGCCCCTTATTTCGCTAAGCGAATCCTTAGTGATCGTCGCAAGTCCGTTGTTCTGGAGCAAGATCGTACACTTAGTTTATTTGACCAACTTCTCTCAGGATACCTGACCTTACGTGTCGGCAAAGGTTTTCCAACATATACGAAAATTTTTACTAACAGTAGTGAACGATTAAAAAAGGAAAGTATCACTTTTGAAACCTTACAAGGACTGACTTATGCAATTTCTTTTGGACTTGGGGATCTTGCCTATTCAGGGACATGGATCGTTGGTGGTTTCTTTGTTGCTGCCAAAATAATCACCATTCCCGATCTTATTGCGATGACTACACTAATGAGTACGATTGCCGGTCCGTTAGAGTATTTCAGTACTTCAGTTACAGATATTTTAGCGAGCAAGAAGGTCGCGGACGATCTTATAGCTTTCATTGATGGTACCGATGATGATGAGCCCAATCGCTCACTTGAACTTGCAGAACCAATAAATACTTTATCGATTGAAAATCTGCATTTCCATCATGGAAATCGTTTGATTTTTAATGGTTTTACTCAAACATTTGAGCGTGGAAAAAAATATGCTATCACTGGCGCAAGCGGTAGCGGGAAGTCGACACTATTGAATATTTTAGCGGGAATTTACCCTATCGACGATCATCAAGTATTGGTTGACCAGCAAGAGATGAATCAGCTATCTAGAGACTCCCTTTATGAGAAAGTTGCACTTGTCCAACAAAAAACTGCTATCTTCCAGACGAGTATTGCTTACAACGTTTCTATTTTTAGTGAATACGAACTTGAAAAAATCGTTGATGTTTTAAAACGAAGTGGATTAGATGATCGCTTTGATAACAATGATTTAACCGATACGCAAGATAATACATGGATAAACTTTCTTTCTGGCGGCGAGCTTAGACGGCTTGAGATTGCTCGGGCAATCTTTAAAGATTCCGATGTTATTCTTTTTGACGAACCAACATCTGGTCTAGACAGTATAAACGAGATGATTATCAGTGACTTAATCTGCTCACTTACAGATAAAATAATCATTGTCGTTACTCACTCAACAAATCAGGAATTTCTAGGTTCATTTGATGAGCTAATTCAGTTAAATAAATCATGAATTTAGATGATATAGGCCTACCTTATGTCATCTGGAAATATAAAAGAAAGGAGAGGTATACAATGAAAGTAATCTCTGAAGCTTCAAAAGAACAAATCATCACCATGTGTGGAAGTAATCAGCATTCCCATCATCCACCAATCATCTTACCTGAAGAGACTGATACACCATTTTCAAATCAGAAAAAAGAAGAGATAAAAAAAGAAGAGAAAGCTAGTTAAGAGAAAATCATTTGATCCTTACTTTACTTATTAATAAGGATAATAGCAATCAAAGAAGGGGTCGTGACTAGCTATATATGTCTCGACTCCTTCTTACATATTTCCCGCAAACGCAAATAATTTTTAACAGCTACTTGTTATCAACTTTCTTCATATAAAGAATTGGATAAGGGTTTCCTTGTTCGTCTAACTCGCTTCTTTTGTATACCTCAAATCCCATATGCTCATAAAATCCTTTCGCCTGAGGATTCTGTTCATTTACTCCCAGTTCATTTACAGAATAGTTTTCCATCCCGTATGCCAAGAGTTTTCTTCCTAGTCCCTTGCCTCTTTGTTCATTTGCTATAAAAAGCATTTCAAGATTTCGATCCGAGATCCCCATGAAGCCAGCTGGCTCTCCATTTTCACTTTCTACGATAATCAAATGTGGCACATGATGCAATGCCTCTGGAATGTATTGCTTAATGGCTTGGATTTCGGTCTCTGACAAAAAGGTGTGCGTCGCCTTAACAGAACTCTCCCATACTTCAATTAATTGTTGCTCTAACTTTTGATTCATACTACTTACTTCTTTTATATTCATGGATAGTCACACTCTCATCAGCTTATTTTCGTTTTTCATAACAAGAATCGCTGTTTCATTGATCCAAGTTAAGAATTTTCAACATCATCATAACATGAGATGGATTTATTTAAAATCTATGGATAAAAACTGCCTCGCTCAAATAGATAACGAAACAATCAATTCTAAGAGAGTATGACTTGCTTTGAAACACACTAAGAAAGGAGCTTTCAATACTGATGATTTCTCAAATCATTCTGTTGAAATAAAAATGCTTGTAGCTTTTTCTTCCCGAATAGTCGCCATAACGAACAAAATATATTCTTTTCAATAAACGATTTTAAACCACTTGCCCTAGAGTCCACTTCAGGGTTTATGATTACTTATAGAAAAGATAAGGAGAACCAACGATGAATATAAAAAAAGCAGCGGAAATGTTTGATTTGAGCGTAGACACATTGCGCTATTATGAACGAGTCGGTGTGATTCCACCTGTCCAACGCAATGAGAGTGGCTATCGGGTGTACACAACAAATGATCTAAACTGGATCTATTTAGCAAAACATTTACGAAATGCAGGATTGTCGATCGAATCGCTAATTGAATTTGCTCAATTGGCACAAGTACGTGAAAGTCAAAACGTCGAAACAGCTCAGAAACAGATTTTAGCCGATCAACTCGAAGAATTAGAGAAAAAGTTAGCAGCAATGCAGGAAGTAAGAGACCTACTTATTTATAAGATAGAAACGTATGATGAGCATATCGCAAAATTTAAAGCAGGAAATATGACCCCTGATAAAGTGGAAAAATTATGGGAACGAAAAAAGTAACATCTTTCACTTGCTATGGACTTAACTCCAAGGTTTAGGATAGAACATGCAATGAAAATTAGAGGAGGAAACATTATGCAAACAATCACACTCAATAATGGTGTCACCATGCCGCAACTAGGATTTGGCGTTTATCAAATTCCTTTGGAAGAAACAGCAGAAGCTGTTTACCAAGCAATCAAAGCTGGGTATCGACTGATCGACACTGCTTCTATTTATGGAAATGAAACAGAAACAGGCGAGGGAATCAAGCGCGCCATCACTGAAGGTCTAGTCACTCGAGAAGAACTTTTTGTTACCTCTAAATTATTTATTCTCCAAGCTTCCGAAGATAAAGCGAAAGAAACGATTGAACATTCGCTTGAAACAATGGGATTAACTTATCTTGATCTCTACCTTATTCACCAACCATATGGAGATATTTATGGTGCTTGGCGCTCAATGGTTGCTGCTCAAAAAACAGGAAAATTACGTGCAATTGGCGTTTCAAATTTCAAATCAGCTAAGATGATCGAGTTTGTCGGCTTGAATGAGGCGAAACCTCAAATCAATCAAATCGAAGTGAACCCTTGGAATCAACGAGCGGAAGATCAGGAATGGCATGAAAAATATGACGTCCAAGTTGAAGCTTGGGCTCCCTTTGCAGAAGGACGCCATGACCTATTTACCAATCCGACATTAGCAGAAATTGGCAAGCAATATGGCAAAACGGTTGGTCAAGTTGTTCTTCGCTGGTTGATGCAAAGAGGGATTGTCGCTTTAGCAAAAACAGTTCGTCCAGAACGGATGGCTGAAAACATTGCTATTTTTGACTTTGAGCTTTCCCAGGAAGACATTGAAAAAATAGCCGCTTTAGATAAAAAAGAGTCCGCATTCTTTGACCACGATGCCCCCCAACAAGTGGAATGGTTTATGAATCGGATGTTAGATACTGAAAACTAATAGGGAAAACAATACAAGTCCGTTCCCCTTGCAAAAGGAGGCGGACTTGTATTGTTTCTTACTGAATGGTAGGTCGTCACTTTTCTTTGTAAAAATGAAACTGTTTTTGGAACTCGGGCTAGTGAATCTGCACTGATCAAGTAACTGTCTTTCATATTAATAGTGGGACCTAAATGATGACCTACAAAATGACGAAAGACAGACATTCGTAGATAAGAACTGTGCAAAACAACAAGCCTAAAACGTTTATCTGGCCTCTCAAATTAGCTTCAGCCAATCAAACTTTAGAAGTTCTACGCACATTTCTACGGTACCATAGATTTATTTTACGCTTATGGCTATCGTCAAGAAATAGTAATCTTTAAATGAACATAACAGCTTCCAACACAGCACAAGGATAGACAACATGTAATCAAGAGATTCCCCCAATTGTTCCTGCATAAAAAACCCATCCTTTCTATCTATTAACTGAAAATGATAAAAAGACCGATCAACACAATCCCAAAAGTGATACCATCTAAAACAAACCATTCTTTTTTACCATAAGACGCCTTGGTAGCAAAAAAACAACTTATTCCATAAAGAATAAATAGGATTCCTACTGTTATAGGAAACGTTAACCACTCTGTCCAGCCATTAACAAATAAAAGAAGAATCAATGGTAAAATATAAAATAATGCATACCACTTTTTTAAATAGTGCGGCAGCTTCTGGTAATTTGAATACATCTATTTATCCTCACAATTCATTTCATATTGGTCATTTATTTCTGATATGAGCAGTAAGTACTTTCGTTATAAAATGAGACAAAACAAAGCTTAGGATGATAATCCCAAAAGTAATAGCAAAAGATAAAATCGTATTCTCCAGTAAATTAGCAAATAAGGGCAGCTTAATATACAAATAACACCCAATTGCCGCAATAATACTACCTGCTAAATAGAAACAAAGCAGTTCAGTGACTGTTTTTGAAGAATGAACGTTTCGATCAACTGATGAAAAGTCGCCATTTTGAAAAGGTATTGGTGATCCTGTTTGTGAAGGATCAGATTTTGTATTCATTACGTTAAAGGAATTACTAGATAGATTGCTAATTGAATGTTGTTTTCTATTCTTTTCGTGATTGTTCATAGCTATTCAGACCTGCTTCCCTAAAAAAATTCATTATTTTCAATTCCTTCAAAATAATCTCAATACCATGATTTCATGCATTTGTGCTATTGCATCTATTCAAAAAACTCTATATTTTCAAAACCAAGTCGAATCAACAGCACGTTGTAGGATCATCGGTCCATGTTTTGCTTCATATATAAAATCTTTTGACTGTAATCCAGTACACTCCTTAAAAATTTCCTCAAACATTACAGATCCAAACAAACAATATTTACCTTTTCATTTAAATACAAACATACATCATATTATATTGCGTTCCTCTTAAGCATTTTTTTCAAGATAAGCTTCAGTTCTTCCTATCTCTAAAATAACAAAAAACCAAATAACCACTCGAGCATACTAACAAAGGAAGCCCGACATAGAGCATACCAGTTCCTAATGGATAATTAATAGCAAGATCAAGTTGGATATTCTTAAGTTCTTCTTTGCTGATTGTGTCAAAATCTTGAATAGGGATCAAAATCGTCTGTAAAAAAAGGCCAACGATCGTCATAAAAAGGCTGATCCCAAAACAGCCAATTGCAAATTTTTTCATAAGAGTCCTCTTTTCAGCATACACTTTCTTACTGTATGTTCTTATTATACATACCAATCATTAAAAAAAGAACCTTAAATTATTTTTTAACATTAATTTTACAACAATAAAAAGAAAATGAATCAATCAGTGAATAAAAAATTGACAAGACTCAATTAGTACTATATAGTTCTATTATGGAAAATTATAAACGTTCAAATAAAAACCGAGTGATCGAAACAGCCGCCAGCCTTTTTCTCAAAGTCGGCTACACGTATACCAGTATGGATGAGGTCGTGCAGCAAAGCGGTGTGTCAAAATCAAATGTCTATTACCATTTCTCAAGTAAGGAGGAATTATTACTAGCAGTGATTGATTTTTGGATCACTATATACCAAGAAAAACTAGCAGACATTTTGAAACAGACCAATCTAACTTTGGAAGAAAAAATGTTGACCTTTCTAGAAAGTTTGGCTGAAGAAATTGAAGAGCGGGACTATCAAGGCAGCTGTCCCTTTATTACTTTCATTATGCAAGCGCCGAAAAATGATCGGCAGGTCCAAGAAAAAATCAATCATTTTTTTGATTATTTAACGCGCATCTGCGAGGGATTGATTCAAGAAGGAATAAATACTAAAGCATTTCGTGAAGACATCAACGTCAAAGAAACGGCGGAGATTTTTGTGAACAACCTTGAAGGGGCACTTTTTTTAGCAGAAGTAAAAAAAGAGAGTCAGTATCTCACTACTACAGCCAAAAATTTATTTAAATTACTCGTTTAAGAGTAATTTTTTTATATAAAATTAGGACTAAATAGTTCTAAAAAAGGAGAAAATAATGAATATTTTAATTATCGGGGCAACTGGGTTTATTGGCAAAGAAATCGTCAAACAACTCGCAAGGGAAGATGTTTTCTTAACATTACTTGTCAGAAATCCAGCGAAAGCAAGACCTTTGCAAGCATTAGCCCCTGAAAAAATAGCGTTGGTAACAGGCGATTTAACAAAAGAAAACTTAGGCCTAAATGCGATCGACCACGAACGAGCAATGCACTGCAACATGATTCTTCACTGCGGCGGTCCGATGGATATCAACTTATCAGAAGCAGCCGCGAAGAACTCCATTTTAGAAGGCAGCAAAAACCTCATGACCCTTGCAACAGAAATCAACAAGAGAAACAAATTGAAAAAGATCATCCACGTAGCTGGGTACATGAGCCCATTCACGGATGATGCTTCTGTCTGGGAAACGACGGATGTGTTCAAAGAGGTGCATCCAGCGTTACTTGGAACCCCGCCCTATGAGCAGATGAAGTTTTTATCTGATATTTATATTCGACAAGAAGCGAAAAAGCACCATATTCCTTTAGCAGTAATCAATCCGCCAACCGTCATCGGTGATGAGCAAACAGGCAGCACCGAACAACTCGAAGGCTTTGGCTTATTTATAAAAATAATCCGAAGTGGAGCCTTACCTGTTATCCCCGGAGGAACCGACTATCGACTGCCGTTAATCAATAAAAATGTACTCGCTCAATTTATTGTCAAAACCATATTCAATGAGACAAAAGACGAAATGACGTATCCCCTTGTTGCCGATAAACACGTCGACAAAGAGATCGTTCAACTGATGGGGCTGATTTCTGAAAGTCTTAATCGAAACAAACCACGGCTGACTGTTCCTTTTGGTTTACTCAAGTTCGTTATGGCAGCTGGCGGAAGCAAACTAACGGGTATTCCTGAAAGCAGTTTAAACTTTTTGACCAATAGAACGTTTGACAACCGGCTGACAAAACGCGATTTTGAACCGGAACTGATAAAAAAAATAGCAGCATCAAACATCCCGCTAGCAGTAGCTGATATTGATTTTCGCTTGACCTATGGGGAAGAAAGCCTAACACCCTACACACGAATAGCTGTCAACGAAGCGACGGTCTATCAATTGGAGGGCTCTGCTACTCCTCTCGTGCTTTTGCATGGCTTATTTAGCGATGGCACCGATCTCTTTCAACTGGGACTAGCATTGAATAAACAAACAGGCAGAAAAATTATCATTGCAGACTTACCAGGATTCGGAAGATCTCCGTTTATTAAAAAGCAACAGCTGTTGACACCATATCTTGAGTTGGTACGCTCACTAAAGAATATCCTGCCTGATGGCTCTGTCTTTATCGGCCATTCTTTTGGGGCTGCCTTGTTACTAACAGCCTCTGAACAGCGCTTCTTTTCAGAGAACGACCAACTGATTCTTTTACAACCACCTGTCCACAAAATTGATTCGGTCCCTGCATCATGGCTCAGTAAACTAGCTTTAAGACATGCCTCTGAACGACAATTACTCGCCTTTTTTACAAAAAAAGGACTGCTGATAGACGAAGCAGTCTCTTCTACCGAGTACTTAAAAAGAGTGAAAAAGAGTGTTCGTTCTTCACGGATAGTCAATACAACACTTCAACTAAATCGGTTGATAAAAGAAATGACCCTTCACCAAAGAATAGATCCTTCAATTCCGATCATATGGGGAACCGAGGATAAAAGCTATTTACCGCCAAGAGAAACGAATAAAATAGTCGATCTGCCATTGGGTCATCATTTTCCAATCAGCCACCCACAGGAAACAGCTGATGTGCTGGTAGAGTTGATCAAAGGTTGATTTTAGGGAGATATAATTTTCTCAAGAACGCTAATCTACTTACGAAAATTCCTACTTAATATAATTAGTAATTGAAAGGTGACCCTCTCTTTGATGAGAATAGTGTCAGTACCTTCCTAACATCCTCCATATAAGAAGATATGTTCCTCTATGAAATAAATTTACATGGCCTCTGTGAAGGTTTCTATCTCTCAACTATCAAGAAAGAGAAGCTTGGCTGAAATCTTTTTCAAATAAAATAAAGTACCCGGAAATAATTTCCGAATACTTTATTTTTTAGCCATTACGCTTTATTCGCTTTTCTTTTTTCCAAAAGAAAATTACACCTGTTAGAAGCACAATTATGACACCTGCTACTAATTCAACTACTGATTTGTTTTCATTTGTTTTAGGAAGTGTTACCTGTTTCTTACTATCAGAAGTTGTTTTTTTCCGATTCTCTTTCTTTTGTTCTGGTGTCGTATGCGTTGAATCATCTTCAGGTTTTTCTTGGCTAGGTTTTTCTTTTACTGTGACTGTAGCCGTTACCGTAATTCCATCATAACTATACGATACTTCATAGCTACCGGCTTTGCTCGGATCAACTTGACTGGCGTCTACTGTCAAGTCTTCGTACACGACTTTCTTTCCTGCTTTGTCTAATGCATTGTCAAAATTTTCTTTTGCCGTCCATTTATCTCCCACATAAATCGTAGAGTCATGGACATTGATGGCTGTCATTTTCTCTTTAACCGTAATGATCGCTGTACTCGTTACACCATCATACGTATAGGTAACTTCGAAGGTTCCTTCTTTACCCATATCTGCTTTACTAGCATCGACCGTTAGAGCTGAAAAATCAACATTGTTGCCATCTTTGTCTAACGCACTATCGAAATTATCTTCTGCTTGCCAGCTATCCCCCACGTAGATCGTTGAATCATGGACGTTCACCGAGGTATGTTTTTCTTTGACTGTAACAATCGCTTTACTGGTTACACCATCATACGTGTAGGTAACTTCGAAAGTTCCTGCTTTACTTGTATCGGCTTTACTAGCATCGACCGTCAGTTCTTGGAAATCTATCGGATTACCATCTTTATCCAACGCACTATCGAAGTTATCCTCTGCTTGCCAGTTATCCCCTACGTAGATTGTTGAGTCATGGACATTGACGGCTGTCATTTTTTCTTTGACCGTAATAACCGCTGTACTGGTTATACCGTCGTACGTATAGGCAACTTCGAAGCTACCTGCCTTACTCGTGTCGGCTTTACTAGCATCGACAGTTAAAGCTGAAAAATCAACATCGTTGCCATCTTTATCCAACGCACTATCGAAATTATCTTCTGCTTGCCAGTTATCCCCCACATAAATCGTGGAATCATGAACATTGACTGTCGTTTGTTTTTCTTTGACTGTCACGGTTGCTATACTGGTTACACCATCATACGTGTACTTGACTTCAAAGGTTCCTGCTTTACTCGTATCGGCGTTACTCTCATCAACCACAAGGTCTTGGAAATATATCGGATTGCCCTCTTTGTCTAATGCACTATCAAAGTTGTCCTCAGCTTGCCAGCTATCTCCTGCATAGATCGTGGAATCATGAACATTGACTGTCGTTTTATTATCTTTTACTGTCACTTTAGAGATACCGCTGACAGAATTAGTAGTATTGGCACTATTATAATAGTACCGATATTCTACTTCATAAACGCCTGGGTAACTTAAGTCTACTTGATCACCAAGGATCTTAATATCATTAGTCAGAGAATATAGTTCATCTCCCAAATCGTCTGAGGCAGAAATAAAACCATCTTGTGGGTTCCAGCTTTCCCCTGTATATAAGGTAATGTTCCTTACATTTAATTTAGGAACTTTCGCCCACATATAGTCGCCAGCCATCGTATCACCATCATAGGTTTTAGTTAGTTTTTCTCTATCATACCTAGCTTTAGTTTCAACATTTATCCAAACACCACCGTAAACTCCGTCATTCGGTGGCGCATTTAAATAATAGCCGCCAAGTACTGTTTTTTTACCTAAAGTTATATAATTCAAGTTAGGAGGAAATGCGCTAGTGTCATACTTCCACGTATCAATATTAGACATATCCCAACTTGAAATATCTAAAGTCGTAAGTGCACTTGAACCAAAAAACATAGAATCCATTGAAACTAAACTAGCCGTATTAAGACCGGATACGTCTATTTGTTTAAGTGCAGGCAGATGTTGAAAAGTACCTATCATAGTTGTTGTGGCATTCGTATTCAAGAAATTTAAATTATCAATTTGAGTTACATTTGTAAGGTACGCAAAAAAATAGTCAAGGTGAGTGCCTGCAATCACCTCTCCCTCCAACACAACTTTTTTAATTGACTGTCCGTAATCAAACCACGATGGCTTATCACCTCCCGCTGGAAATTCAGGAAGCTTCCCTGAGTAAATATGTAAAATCCCATTTTCATCAATTACCCAAGCACTCGTTCCATTTGTTCCCGTAGCTATGTCGCCAACAGCGGAACTATTTGCTTGCTTCTCCTTGTCATTGCCCCCCTCCTTACTACTTAATTTTTGGTCACTCGAAACTGTCTTACTTTCCGTTGGTTCAGTGTGTTCAACGCTCTCCTTAGTTGCAACGGTTTCACTGACAAAATCAGCCCCATCGGTCTGCGATCCACTTTTTAAAGTATTAGTGTTAACAACGGTCTCTTTACTCATTGTATTGCTTTCACAAGTTTTTTCTCCACTATCATCAATGCTTGTTTCATTTGGAGTAAGATTTTCTTCATTTTGTGTTAGCCGATTTTCAATAACATCAGCTACGACTTGGCTGGAATTTATCACAGAAGGGATTGTTAATATAAACATACTAAAAAGTATTACTAATCTTTTTTTCATTTTTAGCGCTGCCTTTCTTTCTTACATTTATCACATATTCAATTTATTAATGAAAATTATTTTCGCACAGCATTTATTTGTAATTAATAAATTTATTAGCAATAAAAAAACGTTAGATTATTTTGCGTTTTTTAAATCATGGTGGTATGATAGCACACAGAAAAAGCGCTCGCTATCTACAATTCTGGTATACCAATGTACGGAAATTGTGTTGGAGAAAAGGGGAGGATTATGTGATACCTGATTACTTAAGAAGGGAAATATCTGTTTTATTTTTTATCATAAACAAAGAACAAACAACCACAAAAGAAATTGCCGAAAGCCTGCAGCTCACTCCTCGAAAAGTACGTGATACCTTAACCATCATCAACAAGCATTTTGAGGAATTTCATAGCATCAGCAGTTTTATTCTCATAAAAAACTCTGGTGTGGTGCAAATCAACTCTGAATTCAAAGAACATTCAGTCTCTTCCGCCTACTCTCTGAAATTGCACCTATTAAAAAACAATGCAGCTTTTAATTATACCGTTTTGTTGCTTACTCGAAGCGCACTGAATAAAGATCATATATTAAATGAACTCTTTATTTCCCCCAGCTATCTGAACATACTAACCCAAAAATTAAATGAGTTTTTCTCAGGTTTTGATTTCCGCATTACAGTTAGGGAGGGCTACTATACTTTAGTTGGAGATGAAATGAATATTCGCTTGTTCTCTTATCTATACTTGCAAGATTCTTTTCATGATTTAGAGTGGCCATTTCAAGATATCTCCCTTCACAGTATTCGCGCATCAGTTCCCGAAGAAATCCTAGAAGAATCTTACAAGCGTTCTTTTACAAAAAATAGATCACTTTATATTTTGTATGCTATTTTGCAAACAAGAATCCATAGTAATCATCGATTGGTTCAACCAGAATCCCTATTGACTCGAACTTTGTTTACAATTATTTTTGAAAGTTTTGATGCAGCAGTAATCTTTCAAAAAAACAGCTTCGGATCCCTTGGTGATAGTACGAAAAATAACGAGATTCTCTATTTTAATTTTCTTTCCCATCTTTTCATTTCAGACATTATCCCTATAGAAGAAAAGATAAAACTAGGAAAAACTTTTTTCGAATCAGATCATTCTTATTGCACTTTCTCTCGCGACGTTTTGGCAGCTAGTTCTGTTCTAATAAACGATAAACTCTCTGATCAGAACAGGCATCTTGTTCTCTACTATTTAACCTTATTCAACGCTTTTTATTTTTTGATAGGAGATACGATTGACTGCTTCGCTCAACTATTTATTCCACCTTTATTTTTTCGATCAAATGTTCAAAATGACTATATGAATGTCATAAAAAAAACTGTTTCTATCTACACCAAAGATGAAAATCACACCAAATATTTATCAAGTCTGTTCTATACGCTCCACACCGCTAATATAAAGACAGAAGTTACAATATACTTACAACTAGTAAAAGACTATTCCGCCAGTTTTTATATTGAAAATAGTCTTATGAACTTCTTTAATAAAGAACACATCAATATTACCGATAATTACGAGATAGCCGATATTGTCGTTACTGATACATTAGTACGATCCGATCCTAAGAAAAAAGTGTTTTATTTGAACTCGATAGAAAATGACGGACGATGGGCTGAGTTACTTTTTCTGATTCAACGTGTTTATTTGGAAAAACAGCACATCCAAAAGGAAAAATTCAGTTTGTAAAGGTTATAGATGTGCATTTTTCTCGGGTACAAATACTCAACATACGATCTATTCATTCATTGTTAGGAAGAAATTCCTTTTTCAAGAAAGCATATGAATTATCTATTGAAGTGATACATCTATAATAGAACGGCTTAGTTCATGCTCATACACTGCTCGTTTTCTTGGTACGATTTTTTAAATACTCTCTTTAAAAATTGATACTAAATTCTGAGAGTCTTGTGCCAATCATTTTTGACAAATAATAACTTGCGACTATCAGGCTTCATTTATACCTTTGGTTCTGATAAAAATTTATCATACACAAATAAAGTACTTGGGAATGAATCCCAAGTACTTTATTTAATCATTACGATTTATTCGCTTTTCTTTTTTTCCAAAAGAAAATTCCACCTACCAATAACACAATTATGAACCCTGCTGCTAATTCAACCACTGATTTGCTTTCGTTTGTTTTCGGAAGTGCTTCATGTTTCTTGCTACCAGAGTTTATCTTTTTCTGATTCTCTTTCTCTTGTTCTTGTGATGTATGCTCTGAATCATCTGCAGGTTCTTCTTGGCTAGGTTTCTCTTTTACTGTGATGGTGGCCGTTACTGTAATTCCATCATAACTATACGTTACTTTGTAACTACCTGCTTTGCTCGGATCAACTTGACTAGTATCTACTGTCAGGGCTGAAAATGCGACATCGTTACCTTCTTTATCTAACGCACTATCAAAATTATTTTCTGCTTGCCAGTTATCTCCTACATAAATCGTGGAATCATGGACATTGACGGCTGTCATTTTTTCTTTGACCGTAATGATCGCTGTACTGGTTATACCGTCGTACGTATACGTGACTTTAAAGCTGCCTGCTTTACTCGTATCTGCTTGACTAGCATCAACCGCAAGATCTTGGAAATCTACTGAATTACCATCTTTGTCTAACGCACTGTCAAAGTTATCTTCTGCTTGCCATGAATCTCCCACATAAATCGTAGAATCGTGGACATTCACCGCAGTTTGTTTTTCTTTGACTGTAACAACCGCTGTAATCGTCACACCGTCATACGTATAAGTGACTTTAAAGCTACCTGCTTTACTTGTATCTGCTTGACTAGCATCGACAATCAGATTTTGGAAATCTACTGAATTACCATCTTTGTCTAACGCACTATCAAAATTATCTTTCGCTTCCCAATTATCCCCCACATAAATCGTGGAATCATGGACATTGACGGCTGTCATTTTTTCTTTGACCGTAATGATCGCTGTACTCGTTACACCATCATACGTATAGGTAACTTCAAAGCTGCCTGCTTTACTTGTATCTGCTTTACTCGCATCAACTGCAAGATCCTGGAAATCTACTGAATTACCATCTTTGTCTAACGCACTATCGAAGTTATCTTCTGCTTCCCAGCTATCCCCAACATAAATCGTAGAATCATGGACATTAACGGCTGTCATTTTTTCTTTAACTGTGACAATCGCTGTACTCGTTACACCATCATACGTATAGGTAACTGCAAAGGTTCCTGCTTTACTCGTATCTGCTTTACTAGCATCGACCGTTAGGGCTGAAAAATCAACATCGTGGCCATCTTTGTCTAATGCACTATCGAAATTATCTTCTGCTTGCCATGGATCACCCACATAGATTATTGAATCAGAGACATTTATAGCGGTCAGCCGAGGCTTGACAACTATTGTTGCATCCTTGGTTAGATTATTGAGAGTATAACTAACCGTATAAGTACCCGCTGTCTGTGTGTCTACTGTACCAGAAACAATCCCGCCATTTGCCAAAAATTCCTCATAGGTTAGCTGTTTTCCTTCTTTTGATGAAGCTTCGATAAAGTTATCAACTGGTGACCATGTGTCCTGTGTATAAATAGTACTATCTTTAATCAAAATATCGGTATAATCAATTTGCGCCTTCTGATAAACATAGGTAACGGTAAACTCACCACGTTTAAATTTTCCAATAGCATCGACAGGTAACTTACTTGTATCTAGCTCATATCCAGGAATTTCTGGAATATAGTCACTAGTTGAAACGTCATAGGGCTGATTTGTACTATCATCAATTCGACGTGAAGGGTAGATTTCATTACCTGATTCATCTACATACTTAATGGTTAAGTGACTGTTTGTAAAACGGATATTGTACGTACCTGTAAATAGGTCATTCCCGTTAGCATCCTTATAAGGAATAACTACAGTAAAACCGAGAAAGTTAAAACCCTCAAGCCCCCATCCCTGGAGGAAACTATCCCATGATATATGCAATGGATTTACACCTATTACTGGATTATTATGTGATGATCCTAGGACAAGAAATTTTTCATTTGATTTATACTCGTAAAAATTACCATAATCGCCACCCAATGTAAGACGAAAATATAGCTCATCCTGCTTATACTCTTCAGGGATTGGTAAATCTACATCCAATGAAATATATTTTAAAGGATCATATTCGACTGTTAAATCATAAGTGAACGTCTCTGAAGCTTCCGTTGGAGTCATAAGCATCTTCGAGTCTTTTTTATGTATTTGATTCTGATCAGCATTATCTGTCATACTTTCGCTCGTATCGGATTCAGATGACTGGCTATCGGATAGTTCTTTACTATTATCCGCTTGCTCCTCATTACTAGCAGCATCATCTTCTTGACTGCTTGACGTTTCATTCTCCAAAAGGTTTTCCTTTGCTTCACTTTCAGAAAATACATCTTTGTTATCAGGCGACGGTTCCTGATTTTCACTTTTTTCAAAGCTGTTCAAAGATTCCGATAAAAGATTGCCAGCTTCTTGTTCTTGAGCGGGTGCTATTCCAAGCGTATCTGTCAATGCTTGTACTGGATTCATTACAATTGACCCAAACAATAATCCAACTAAAAAAAGGTGCATATGTTTATTTTTCATTTTTTTCTCCTCGTTTCGATTTAACAAACGGCATCTTGGCATTAAATTACGCATTTTAATTTATTAAAAAAACCACCTAACTAAAGTTATTACATAAAATTATTTGCTAAATGCTATGGTTTATAATGTGTATCTTAAAAGTGCGTAACCTAAAATTCAAAGGTCCTTACTATCGATTATTTCTTCATCTTAAACCTCTCATCCATATAATTATTTAATCAAAAACAATAATCGTACTTTTTCTATTATCCTTTTTTTGTGTGTATAGGAATTTCTATTTTTTTCATGGAATTAAAATATTAGAACGGCAGACTTTGGATGCTTCTCACTAGAGAACTGACATTTTGGTATAACAGTATACGAGAATGGTGTTTTAGAACCAGGTATATTATCTACTTTTTTCATAGGTTCTTGACTGTGTGGTTATCCGACACTATATTGATATCGATTTACTCACACCTAAGGGACGGAGTCAAACCTGGTATATTTTTTTTGATAAAGAAAATATCTATAAACTCCATCAAATTCTCGTTTTTAAAAATAACGGATACAATCAATTTATAACTTCCGATATTATCTTAATTGTGGTGACAGCTCGGAGAACAGCGGTTGTTGTTAAAGAATAGAGAATGTTGTACATTTCTATAAAAAGCGTTTCAAAATAAAAAAAGCACGGTGCGGATTGCCGTGATCTAATTTATTTCTTTACGCTAAAGGAAGATACGTAAATGGGTTGTTACAACATTCGTAAGAATACGCAACGTGAACAACCGCTGTTCAGTTTCTGATCGGTGATTGTTTTTTTGTCTCGCTAAAAAAACCTCTCAAATGGATGAGAGGTTTTCGATCTATTGAAAACAAATCAATTTACCGATATATAAATGGCACTTCGTAACGAATACATAATGCTCTATTCAACTTTTTTCTACATCAACTAAAAGTAAATAAAGATCTACAAACACTAACAGTTACTTCTTTTTCATATTCTCTATAGTCACACCCCCTCTAGACAATATTTAAATAAATAACTAGAAAAATTACGAAACAAGTGACGGTCAGTTCGATTATATTTTCTGTACGTCGCGTACGGTTCTTAAAAAAAATTCCTGGAGCAGTCGAAGAAAATTGGGAGCGCTATTTTTGGGGGATAAAAAATCCTACTAATATTCCTACTAGGACCAAGTAGAAGGGCCAGTTCGGTGAGATCCCGCGATTAAGAAAAGCCATGGCGAATGCAATCACGTAAATCACTACCTGAATAACCGTAATACTGTAAACCTTTTTTAAATCTTTCGACATCGTTGTGCCCTCCAGTAGAAGAAAAAAATCTTGATTGTAATAGAAGTGCTACGGCGTAACCGAGTTTTATAAAACTAACTGACCAGATTACAACATCCTTTTCAACCGCATAAGCTGTCAATGAAGCGAATCTGCCTCGCATTTGAAAGGCTGTTGTTGGCTGATTCCCTATCCGCTTATTTCTCGGTTAACTCATCCCTGAATTTCAGGAATAGCTCTTTCGCTTGTCCTGTATTCATATTTGTCAGGTCTTTGATTTTCTTGACCATGCCAATATCATTTTCGTTTTTTGAAAGCATTTGTCGTACCATTTCTTCTTTGATGTCTGCTTCTTCTTCCTTCGTTAAATTTCTGACTTCTTTCTTTTTACCAAATAATCCCATCCTGCTCTCTCCTTCTTGTAAAACTTACGCGCTTTTCACACTAGCCAGACTGCGCACTCTTTTTTACCTAAAATGCCGTTTTTCTGTCCATGACTTGATTCCTATACCCTAATCTACCATTTCCGTCGAAATCGAGGAGATGGTTAGTTCTCCTTTTTATTTTTTGGGAAGATATAAAAATAAAACGCGGAGCCAATGATGATCGCTGGCGGCACAGAGATGCTCAATAATTTTAAAGCGGTGGTTAAAAGTACGCCTAACTTTTCTTGAATAGAAAGATTCATAATCGTGCTGAAGTCTTGATTGAACGAAGTAACAATCATCGTGACAAAAAAGAGCAAGCAAAAACTAATCACCCCATACTTGATACTTACTTTTAAATCATCATTGTCTTTCTTAGTTTCTTCCAAAAGTAATGTTTCTAATGAGATATCCAATTCTTCGGCTATTTTGATCATATTTTTTTTGCTAGGGTAGGTAGCACCTAACTCCCATTTTGAGATTGTCTTGTCACTTACTTCTAATAATTCTGCTAGCATACTTTGCGTTAGCTTGTTTTTTTCTCTATATTCTTTCAGCTTCATTGCTAATATCGTTTCTTTCATATTGACCACTCCTCATCGATTTCTACCTTTCATTTTGACATAAAACCTACCATTTAACAGGAATTCTTGAAAAAGAGAGTAGAATAGAGGGGATTTTTAGCTACTTCTGGTGATTTACCTGAAATATACTACCGAATCCTTCCTTACAACAATAGTTGTTGTGCATTCTGATATCTTCTAAATAATATCAAACCAGAAATCATAAGCATCTGTAAATAATTAAAGGAGACGCAAAAACTTCCCAGTTTTTGCCCTCCCTCATTTCTCAAGAAAATATGTTAATAGAAGATTCTCTTCCTATCATTCACATTAAAACAAGCCAAAGTATTTTTTCACTTCAATATACACTAAAGGAAAAATGGATAAGCCGATTACCCATAGCCAGTCAACTGCACGAAGAGAGACAAAGCCAAAAATGGTTTGCGTGAATGGAATCGTTACTAACAAGATAATGATCAATGCACCTATGAAGGTTGTCATTACTAACAACGGATTGCTCAAAAAACGCAGCTTCAGGATAGATTCTTTACTTCTACAATTAAACATATGCACAATAGTTGATAATCCCAATACAATAAATGTCATTGTCTGCGAAACCTCTATCGATTCTAGACGTCCAATTAGAATCGCGCCTAATGTGACGCCTGTAAAAACAATTGAAATTTCTACAATTTTTACCAATAATCCTTGCGCAAAAATGCTCGTGTATTTAGTGATAGGGGCTTCCTCCATTGCTTTTTTATCGACTGGTTCAATACTAAGACTCATTCCTGGGATTCCATCTGCAA
This sequence comes from Enterococcus sp. AZ141, assembly GCF_051714385.1. Classification (NCBI taxonomy): domain Bacteria; kingdom Bacillati; phylum Bacillota; class Bacilli; order Lactobacillales; family Enterococcaceae; genus Enterococcus; species Enterococcus sp. AZ141. Next base: position 1,264,003 of record NZ_JBIORT010000001.1, on the reverse strand, counting down.
CTACTTTTATGATTAACAATTGAACCGCTGTAACAGGTGCTCCCCACCCAACGAGCAAGGAAATTAAAACGATCGTCAGTGCAGAAATATTGCAACCAAGCATCGCGTATAATGATTTTCTGATATTGCTGTATACCCGTCGTCCTTCTTCAACCGCCTGAACAATCGTCGCAAAATTATCGTCTACTAAAACCATATCAGAAGCTTCCTTTGCTACTTCTGTGCCACCTCCCATTGCGATCCCTACATCAGCTGCTTTTAATGCAGGTGCATCATTGACACCATCGCCAGTCATAGCGACAATCTCATCATTTTTTTGAAATGCTTTTACGATTCGAATTTTATCTTCTGGGGAAGTACGGGCAAAGACTCGATAGTCATCAATCACATGGGCTAATTTTTCATCGCTCATTTCATGTAAATCCGCGCCGGTCATTGCTTTTTTCCCATCGGTGAGAATTCCTACATCTTCTGCGATTTTTTTTGCTGTTAGTAAGTGGTCCCCTGTGATCATTACGGTTTGAATCCCTGCTTGTTTTGCAATAGAAACAGCCGTATAGCTTTCGGGCCGAGCTGGGTCGATAATCCCAACAAATCCTGCAAACTCTAACTGACTTTCAAGAATTTCTTCAGTAAGACGTGTAGGTTTTTCATCGTATCTTTTATAAGCAACGCCCAAAACACGGTATGCTTGATTGGCCAACTCATCATGCTTGCTCACGTAGGTGGGGTTGTTCGCATCAATGAGATCCAAGCGATCAAAAGCCCCTTTTGTGACAGAAACATATTGGTTGTTTACTTTATATAAGACAGTCATTCTTTTTCGTTTTGAATCAAAAGGAACTTCATGAATCTGTTCAAAGGTTGAAGCGACTTTACCTAGTTCCTCTTTAGTGAAGAGCGATGCCAGTTTTTTTCTGATCGCCAACTCTGTTGGATTACTAGTTACTGTTGTATTTTCTTCCATCGAACTAGCAAGATAGAAGAGAAATAAGAGATTTTTATCCTTCTCTTCTGTTATTTCTAAGCAGGAAGTCAGTCTATCCTTCATGATAATAACTTCTTTCACGATCATCTTATTTTCCGTAATCGTTCCAGTTTTATCTGAGCAGATGATTGAAACACCTCCAACGGTTTCTACTGTTGAAGGAGTCCTAACGATGGTTTTCTTCAGTGCCATATTTCTCATCCCAACAGCTAGAGAGATTGTTACTACGACTGGCAAAACCTCTGGAATAGCAGCAACAGCCATGGATATTGCGGTCATGATACTGGTCTCTAAAGACAATCCTTTGCTGATTCCTATAGCAATCGCTAGAAAGCCAGAGAGAATAGCGATTAGTCCTAGAACTTTCCCAAGTTTTTGCATTTTTATTTGTAGAGGTGCTATGGTTGTTTCTTCCTTGCTTAATAAGCTCGATATTTTACCAATTTCCGTATTCATTCCTGTCTTTTCAACTCGAACGTTTGCTTTTCCTGTGACTACTAATGAGCCAGAAAAAACCAAGTCTTTTCTGTCCCCTAAAGAATCTTCTTTAGAAGAAATATAGGTGGGATCTTTTTCACTTGGTTCACTTTCACCAGTTAGAAACGATTCATCAACAAAGAAATTACTACTCGTTAAAAGTTTAGCATCTGCTGGAATACGGTCCCCTAATGCCAACTGAACAATATCACCAGGAACAATGTTCAAACTTTCAATCTCTTTTAACGCCCCATCTCTGAATACTTTACTTACGGGAACACTTATCTTATTTAATTCACTTATTGATTTTTCCGCATGTTTTTGCTGTCGAATCGACAAATATAGATTAAGAATGACAATTGAAAAGATGACTATTGGTTCCGTAAAATCATCAGGGTGGTTTTGAAATGCAACGTAACTAGATAAGAGCGTTGCAACGATTAAAATCAAGATGGTAATATCCTTCATCGACTCTTTCAAATAGTCATAAAAATGCTTCTCGTCTTTGCTTTCTATGGAATTAAACCCATATTTTTCTAGCTTCATTTCTGCTTCTTTACTGGAAAGTCCCGACTGGTTAGGGCTCTTTCCTTTTTCTTTCAATTGTTCTTTTAACATCTGCCTATACCTCCTAAAACAAAAAAGAAGTCAGACAAACTAACCATAAAAGCCTAAGGTTAGTTTTTCTGACTTCAATAAGATTTATTCCGGCGAACAAATCTAATGTCATTATTTAAATTCCACCTAATTATTGCACATCCGAATATTTGGGTCAAGATTTTCACGATGACCGATCAATCAAAATGAGAGAATGGTATGCAAAATCGAGAAAAAGTACGTGTACATCCTTATCCTATAGACAAGAAGCTCGCCCTTACAAAATGATTTCAGGACTTTCTTTACTTAGCACATAATCATTACCTGCTACTTTAAAATACTCTTGAACCAACTGACTTAACTCTTTGATTGCTTCATTCGCCCGAGCCCGTTGCGTTTCATTGATCGATTCAATGAATAAAACAGCATTGGTGGTCTCTTCTGTTAGCATCGTACGTTGGGCTTCCCGCCAATTTAAGCATCGACAGATTGCACCTTTCTCATCATAGTAAATGACTTCCTTTTCCAAGGCTGGGGAATCAGTATCTGCACCTAAGGGAAAGAAAGATTCGCCACCTTTTGCAACGCCTAAATGAAGGTCGGCAACGATTGTATCGAGGTCTTCTCCGCCTAAAGGGACACCATATTTCAAGGAAATACTATTATAAATATCTACTAAAGGATTGATGGGAGAAAATTCTCTGTCTTGATTCACCCGTTTCAACAGTGCTTCGATGGAAGAGCGTACCCCTTTTTTCGTTTTAAATTGCTGAAAAGCACTTCGCCATTCTTGGATCACTTGGTTTTCACTGAAGGTGTCGGTCGTTAAGTAGCGCTTCGCTTGTTCTTTACTACTTTTTAGCAAGTCAGTAAAAAACGTTTCGTGTGCAGCATCGGCAACATTGTTTATATTTTTTACAACAAGGCAGTTGATTTGTGCTTCTGGAAATAGTGCCCAAAATTCTTGATCGATCATTATTTTCTTCACTTTCTCTACACTCCTGTTTAGTTTATTTGAACAAATTCATGTCCTTTATTTTTCAGGATCTCTGTTTTTTCAGCAGCCAGCCGAGCTATATCCTTTTTAACAAAATATCAGCTACCTGTGCTTCCTACCCTAGGTAGCATGAATGTACATTCAATCAGAGCCAATCTCCCCAGCGGCGTTATTCGTTTAATAGTCTCTTTTGATCCCATTCTTGACGTTGACCCAATCAACTTCTACCGAAGATTTTATTTTTTTCAGCATTTCCGCAAGATTTTTTCTTTCTAAAGCAGATAACTGTTGAATCGCTACTTTATTTGAATAGTTATTTTCTCTTATGATTAATTGAACCGCTTGTTTCCCTTTGGCGGTTGTGTATAAGTGTTTGATTTTTTTATTTTCTTTGTCTGACTCTTTTAGAATAAACCCATTTTCCTCTAACTTTTTTACCGCCCGGGACAAAGTCGTGCGATCAACTTTGATCAGTTCGGCTAATCGTTCAGGAATAATTCCTTCATTTTCAAATATACGAACTAAGTAAATGTATTGTCCTTTACTGAGTTGAACCTCTTTAAATTCAATATTAGCAATGGATTCCAACATTCTACTGATCGAACCTATCTCACGAAGTATATCCTCCACGAACTATCCCCTCCCTATCTAGCACTATAATAGCCCATTATTGTTGCATATGCAACAATAATGGGCTTGATTTACTTTTTTACTCACTCTTAGAAAATGGGTGTATTGAATAAGCTTGTCTCAAAAAAGCAGGAGAATACCGAGAAAAACTTCTCTGTACTCTCCTTTTACAAACATTCCAAGTAGAAATACTATTCGAATTTCTCCTCATTTCAAAACCAAATTCATGAAGATGATTGCTTAGTACAGTAGTGAATGAATCAACTTCGTTTTCATTTACTTTCCCCGAATCGTATAATTTCTTTCTTTTTGCTTGCTAAGTTTTTATTTAACCTTGTCTAACGCAGATTGATTGGTTACATCCAATTCGTTGTTTAAAATCACTAAAATTCACATTAGATTTACGACATAAGTTTATGACGCTCTCTCGAGCTTATTTCAATGAGAGTTTACCAACGTATCAAAAACTATTAAGTTTCTGACTCTTTCTAAGAATTGTCCTAATATTCATGAACCTAAATTTTAAATGAACAATGATTTATTTACGAGTTTATGAACACAAAAATACAGTGACACATATAAATTATTGTATCTAAAAAGAGTGTCCAGAAATTCGTCACTTTCTTAACACTCTTTGTCGAAAAATTAAGAAGATCAAAAGCTATTAAATTTCTTCCCCTCATATAGCTGTTAAAAAAATCATGAACTAAAATTCTTATAAACACCTTTTTTAATTGTTGTTTTTTGTATATCTTTTCAAATGTTTTGCTGTGTATGAATCTTCTAACGTTAATAAGTCTATTGGGTACCCTTGAAACAATACTTTACCTCCAAAGTTCCCCCCGCCAGGTCCCATTTCGATAAGCCATTGAGCCTGACTAATTATTTTGAGATTGTGCTCTAGAACAATCAATGTATTTCCTTTTTGCAAAAGTTTATTCAACAATAATAACAGCCTGTCAATATCCGCCTCATGAAGGCCGGTAGATGGTTCATCTAATATTAGACAGTTAGAAGTATTTTGAGCAATTATTTTTGCTATCTTTAAACGCTGAAGTTCTCCACCAGAAAATGTATCTAGCGACTGCCCCAACTTCATATACTCTAGATGAACATCCATGAGAATTTGCATCGTTCTGATCAATAAGCGATCATCAAACAAATCTACTGCTTTTCGAACTGATAATTGTAAAATATCGTAAATAGTGAAACCATGCCATAAAATAGATAAGGCTTCATCGTTATATCTTTTTCCTCGGCATTTCTCACAAACTTGCTCTGCATCCCCCATAAAAGCCAAATCCATTTTTATCACTCCTTTGCCTTTGCACAGAGGACATGCTCCTTTACCGTTATAGCTGAAAAGAGAGGCACTTTTACCAGAACATTGCGCGTAGATGCTCCGAATTTTATCAAAGACATTTAGATACGTGAGAACATTTGAGCGAATGTTGCCATTTATCTGACTCTGGTCTAATATACTTGCTTCAGGATATTTTTTTTTAAAAAGATAGCGAATGAGTGTGCTCTTCCCAGAACCAGCGACTCCGGTTACAACCGTTAATGCTTGTTTTGGCAACACCACAGAAGCGTTTACAACATTGTGCAAACTAACCTCATTTAATTCGTAATAGGAAGAAAATTGTTGTCTTTGTGTATTAACGTTCAACTGATCTGCCAACACTCTTCCAGTGATGGTGTTCGACTTCAGTAGTTCATCATAGGTTCCTTCAAAGGTGATATTTCCACCGCTATCCCCGGATCCAGGACCGATCTCAATAATATGGTCTGCAATTTGTATAATATCCGGATCGTGGTCAACAAGAACAACAGTATTTCCTTTATCTTTTAACCCCCTAATTATCTTTGCTATTTTTTGAATATCTTCTGGATGGAGTCCAATACTAGGCTCATCAAAAATATATAGAATATCACTAAGGGCACTGTTAAGATGCTTAACCATTTTTATTCTTTGAGATTCTCCACCAGATAATGTTGCTGTTGGACGGTTAAGAAACAAATAACCTAAGCCAACTTCCTCCAAACTCTGTAGTTTCTTACTTAAATCTTTCAAAATCACCTGAACAGCAGAAGAATGAATCCCTTTAATAAATTTGCTTAGTTCAGGAATAGGCATCCTTACACAGTCTGCGATCGATTTTCCATTTATCTTTGCAGAGCGAACGAGTTTACTTACTCTAGTGCCTTGACAATTGGGACATTCTTTCACTTGCAGAATGTGATTTAATGGTGCACTATATTGCGTGCTTTCTTTTTCGATAAAATTTTTGGTAATTCTGGGAATGATCCCTTCATAACGTGCAGTTTTTGGCCATTTATTCGTAGGATTACTTGGAGTGCTGCCGAGATCATTTAGTAAACGGTCCAATTCTTCTGCTAGGTAATCTTTAATTTTTTTATTGTTATCGAAATTACCAGATTCTGTATACCTAGACAGGCGCCATCCTCTCGGTTGAAAAGTAGGAAATTGAATAGCTCCCTCTGATAAAGATTTGTCAAAATCGATTAATTTATCGACATCAATCTCTTTGACCTCACCTAATCCCTTACAAACTTCACACATGCCCTTGGGATTATTAAACGAATAATTCATAGAATATCCAATAAAAGGGGTTGCAACCCTCGAGAATAGCAGCCTTAAACTTGAATATATATCTGTTACAGTTCCAACTGTGGAACGTGCATTTCCTCCTAGTTTCTTCTGATTAATCACAATAGACACTGGTAGATTTTCTATTTTATCAACGATTGGTTGAGAATAGTGAGGTAGTAGCTGTTGGATATAACTCGAATAGGTCTCGTTTAGTAATCGTTGGGATTCAGCTGCTAAGGTATCAAATACCAAAGAAGATTTTCCCGAGCCTGAAACACCTGTTACGACAGTTACTTGATACTTAGAAAGTTTCAAAGAAAGATTTTTTAAATTGTTTGTTTTAGCTCCTTCGATAGAAATGAGATCATTCATCATACCTCAGCCTTTCCGTTTTAAGCGCTTCTAAATATTTCTTTGCTAGTTCAGCGAACTGCTCTTTTTCCTTCCGATTAAAAACTGCATTTGCGATTTCAGATAAGTGTGTATGTCCATTATCAATAGTTGTTAATAAATGACTTCCCTCTTTTGTCAAAAAAGTGAGTAGTTCTCGACCATCTGTATCATTGGGTTTCTGTTGAATATAATTCATTAATTTTAGCTCTTTTAACGCCTTTGAAAGTTTTGTCCTACTAATTCCTAGCAAAACACTCATTTGTGACGGGCGCATCTCAGTTTCAGAATTTAGAATATTTAAAATATCATATTGAAGCCAACTAATTGTTTTAGGATTTAGTCTGGTTCTTTCAGCCACCAATTCACATTGTAAGTTTACTAATACCTCTTCTAAATTATTCATTGAAAACTTCCCCTCAAATTGATTTCTATTTGGAAACTATATCATTTGGGAAATCAGATGTCAAATAGGTAGTCTATCCATCTGGCGCTTATCATTGTTGTGCGTTGATTCCTGCTTAGTCAAGCAGCCTCTTTCGTAGAAAAATGACAAGTTATTGAAATGGCTAAAAAGGAGTCATGATCCAATGAATTTCTGACACTGGAAAACTTAATTATCGGAAATTCATCGGCCCAAACTAAAAATAGAGTACTCAGAAAATAGATATTTCCAAGCACTCTATGTATTAAAAATCTTTCTTTCACTATCAAAGCAAATGATTTAACTCAAACGATCAATTTGGATCGCACCTTTTATGACGATCAATTTGAGCAGGACATGCGTACTTGAATTCATTTGTTCAACAGGTTTCCCTCGTTAACCATGGCTGCTTTTCTTAGTGTATGATTCTAAACTAAATTCAGTTTCTTCATAGGGAACATCTTCCGCATGTATGCGATTGTATCGCTGCTTAAATTTTCGAAACCCAAACACCACTAACACTTTCACGATTGCATAAAGTGGTATACCGAAAATCAACCCAAACATGCCGAAAAGTTCACCCATTATCCATAGCACAAAAATAATTGTTACTGGATGGATCACCATATGTTTTCCCATGACCTGAGGTTCGATCAGCTCCCCATTTAATAATTGAACAACGATCCAGACAATGCACAACTGAATGAACATCGTAGGAGACGTCATGATTGCAATGATTGCACAAGGGAAAAAGGCGACAACCGGTCCGATATAAGGAACGATAGCTGTTGCGCCAACAAGAAATGCTAAGCTTCCAGAAAAAGGCATGTCGATAATTAAGAAGCCAATAAAAGTCAATGTTCCTATGATCACACAAACGACTAGTTGGCCCTTTAGATAGGCGCCCACCTGATTTTCCATCGTCCGAATGATTTCTTTGACTTCATGACGTAATCTAGGGGGGAAGATACCTAAAGAATACTCTACAAATTGACGGTCATTTTTCAATAAAAAGAACGTGATGATCGGCACTGTCAATAACAACAATAGGACATGGGTAATCGTTGAAAACACTTGTGAAGCACCGAAAATAATATTGCCCAGATATACGCCCACATTATTAGAAACTTGATTTATCCAATTCGCCAGAACCTCGAGTCCCTCATGATATGCTTGTTCATATCTAGTATTTTGTATAAAAGTTTCTATTACTCGTTCAGCTTCGATCAAATAATTTGGGAAGTTTTCGATCAATCGTTCAAATTGTTGGATAAGTAACGGCAGTGCGAGGGCAGTTGACAAGATGAAGGCAGCAGTAAGTGTGCATAATGTAATAATAATACTCAGTACTTTTGAAAGTCCTAGCCCTACCAAAAACTTTACAACTGGTTTAAGTACAAAATATAAAACGAGCGTCATAGTCAACGGAGGAAGAACCACCTGAAATACTTTAACTACTGGATCAATCAAAAAGGTAAGATTTTTGAACAGCAATAGTGTTGCGCCACCTATAAACAGGACCGCTAAGATGTATAAGAGTGTAGCCCCACCCAACATTTGTATCACTTTATGTTTCTTTTTCATTTCTTCTCCCCGTTCTTTCATTATCTAAATCAATCTTCTTTTCTTGTAAAGATTAGCTCACCCCAAATGGACCTTTTCATTCACTAATCTCCCCCACTTGAGGATTCGATGCGATTTGAAATGAAGACAACTTTTATTTAATAATCTTACCATAATTAGTCATAAAAATACCTCTAAGCTATATCTCTAGCCTAGAGGTGTTTTGATCGTATTCTTGCGTCCGGTCAAAAACTCCAACTCGAAAGGGTTATCTCATTCTACTGTTATAAATGTAGTTCCATTCAGTCTCTTTGTAATTATTCCAATGGAATTGCGCTTTCTTAATTTCATTCTTCTCTTTGTAACAGCTGCCAACGCGAATCGCATACGTAATTAAATTGTTTCGAAAATCGAAATATTTTCTGGAAGTCTTACAACACTAATTAACTTCTTTCAACAATCAAGAAATATTGAATATCATTGAATTTTTTGTTTTCATACTTAAATCATACCCGCATAGTTCCTTAAAATAGGTTCGATAATCATTTTCAGTGATTCGAATGATGTCAGCACTGGTAAATTCGTGAATTTTACATAACTCCACTAAAAGATTCAGCTTTGCATCCAACCCAAGTATTTCTGGAAAATCTTGCCAGAATGATGTTTTCGAAATATTGTCAGTCAGTTCTACCAGTCTGACGAACTGTTGATCAATATACTCTTGAAGTTCAATTTCATCAGCGCAAGAATCACCCAATTCTTGCCAAAAATAGTCCGTATACTCTTTTTTTGTCGTGAATAGAAGCATATTTATTTTCCTTTCTAAACGATTAACATGGTATATTCGGTGCAGCCAAACCACTTATTATATTTTATACTTTTCATTGCCGTCATTCTTGTCTATTCCCTATTCGTTACTCGTATCATTCAAAATCATCTGTATAAACCGAGCATCAGGATCTTACATAAACTACTCAGGTAGCTATCATGTATTTATAGGCATATACAACTACAAAGAAACCTAGGGAAGATTAGTCACACATCATTTGTGAATGAGTAAATGAGAGTTCATCTTCAAGGATCGATTGAAAAAAAAGTCCAATATCAGTCACTTTAGAAATTCGTGGCAAATAAACAAGTTTCGTCTTTGTGTGTACCTGATATTCAAAAGGGATGATATTCGTTATTAGTAAGTGCCCTTTAAACCCTTTGATTTTTTTTTCTAAGTCAGTGTCTTCATATACAATCGTTAATCTACGATAGAAAAATCTCTCCAAAAGAATTGCTACAGTTTCATCTATTAATGATCCGTTTGAAAGAATAACAAGAATTTCATGCGTGCGACCAATTTTTTTGTTTAGATACAAATAAACAATCAACGACGCACAAAAATCAGAAACCCACGCACCCGTAAAATAATTTGATTCTTTCAAACTGTTCAAATAATTTTTTAAGTAGTCGAATAAATCTGAATCTAGCGATTGAGCAAATTTATTCGTAACACAATCATTCTTAATATAAATAGGGTCTAGTAATACTTTTGCATATTGTCGTGATAAAAAATCATACACTTCATGAATATCGCAATTAATGCCTAGATACAAAAAACGTTCTCTCAAAATCTCATATAATCCATCGGCAACATTGGCTGCTGTCTGGGATAGATTAGTCAATGGTACGTTGGTTTTGCCACGAAAGTCACAATGCGCGTAAACCATTATGCAAATAAAAAACGCTTCATCTTCAAGTTTGTCATAAGGCACCCTCTTAAATCGGCTCATTTGACAAAGGGTAGCTAGTATTTCTTTATATAAATAACTATTTGTTAAAAATTCCCGCACATGAACGGGAAAAGACAGCTCTCCTTCTCCCATCCTTTGGTAAGTAAGATGAATAATTTTTTTCACTTTTTTCAAAGAAATATCGGGAAATAACTGACCAATTTTGCTAGACAACTCAGATGAATCGTCAAATTCAAAATACGTGGACTCACAGAAAAGATCCCAGTAAAATTTTCGAATCATCACTTCTTCTCCTCTGATCGATAATGGAGAAGTAATCAGTTCAATATGGTACTCTGCCAGTTCGTCACGCAACGTAGTGAGCATCCGATTAAGGGTTGATAGAGAAAAATTCAGTTCTGCCCCCCACTCCGGTAACGTCATTTTTTTCTTAGAAAAAACGGACGTTACCATTCTAATCAGTGGCTCTTGATCAAAAAATAGTTTTTTTTTAGCATAATAGCATTCGTAATCATGGATGGTCATTCGCATTCCCGACAAAGATCCGTTTAAGTCGATCGCATCTCCAAACAAGTATCTCAAATCATTAAGATCAGCTTGAATTGTTCGCTTACTTAAATTTGCTTTTTGAGAGATTTCGCTTAAGGTCAAATCTGAATTAACTTCAAGTAACATAAGCAACTGTAACGATCGTTTACTATGTGCATTAAGTATTAGTTTTGTTGCTAGAGAATCCACTTATTTTGGCCTCCTATCACTATGCAATCTTCTGAGGTTACTTTCTTTTCCTTATAAGAATCACTAAGAGTAATAGTATAACAAGAAAAATCGAGACTAATAACCAGTAATTAGTTTGGCTAGGAATAGTTATATCTTGTCGATTAAATGTCTTAGATGTCTGATCATCTACCACAAATGATTTCGTCCACTCCCATTCCAGTTCTCCAGAACTTGCTTGTAGATGAAGGACATAAGTACCTGGAGCAAATGACTCACCATTCAAAGGAATTGGAAAGGCAAAATTGGAGTGCGGCGCCATTTGCATTCCTGATGCCTCTGTGGAATAGAGGCGTTTTGTTTGATCTTCATTATAAATTGAGGCAATAACCTCTAACTGATTAACAAACGTCCCCGATTGATTCTGGATCTGAGCACTGAACACATTTCTAAAGTTTAATTGATCCGCATAGATAGCTAAGAGATCTAGCTCGGGAGAAAGTTGCTCCCGCTTATTCGATACAACGAGGCCCATAACATAAGACAGTGTGTTCTCAATAGCCATTGATTCTTCTGATAAATGCTCGCTATCTTTGATTTCTTCCACGCGAATTCCTGCTGCTAGAACACCTTCAAATGGTTTATCTTCTGGTAAGGTCAATAAGAGATCTACTTGTTTCGTCTCCCCTTCACTAAGAGTAATCTTGCCATCTCCTTGAATATAATCAGCCAAAAAAAATGGTAGGGTGTCATCTGGGACATCGGCGTCGCTACCATATTCCACTACACCACTCACATTTGTAAAAGCTGTATGTACGGATATTGATAAGTTGATCTCTTCATCAGACATATTTCGTAACTCCAAGGATAACGTCTGGCTTTCTCCAGGCTCAAGATTCAGATCAAAATAGCCTACCTCAGAATTCACTTGATTTTCACTCAGAATCGGTCTAACTGAAAAACCAGCAGATTGATCAGCAAAAGCAACTGGACCAAAAAACAGGGTCAATATAAAAATTACCACTATGTACATCATAGTTTTCTTACTGTTAAATAGTATTTTATTCATAACGATCTTCCTCTCTATATTCCACGGGGATTGCCTTCATTTCTTTTGCTTCTACCATGAGTGTCTAATTCCTCCCCAGCATAGCAAAACTCATAAATCATATACGCTCGATTTGTGTATGGGACGATGCACAAATTGACCATCATGATTACTAATGAGGAGCAGTACCGCCAGAGTCCTCTCGCTTGTAATCCTCGCAAATGGCCAAACAGAAAAAATAGCCTAACAACCAAAATGATTTCTTATTGGATGTTAGGCTGTTTGAACATCTGATGAAGTACGAATCCAGTTGATTTCTATCATTGAATGACATTATCAGGGACCGATTGAAGAATCCACTCCAAGGTGGTTTCATATGTTCCAGTTTGGCGTTCCTGTTCGGACGCTAAGTGCAGTACAACACTCTCATCTGCTTGGTCTGTTGTACCAAAGGCAAATAACCACGTTTCTAATCCCGATCCTGCTTGTGCCTGAGCGACAGTAGATGAAACACCCGGAAGGAGCGAGAGCTGTTCTGAATGGGTAGGCTGATTTTCTTGACCGGACACTGCTATTGCTTGAATATGATGAAACTGCAAAGAAGCGCCAGCTAAAACATGCCCTGTTCCGCTATTCTTAAACTGTTCTCGTTGTTTCACAGATAAGCGCCACCCATCACTTTGATTTCTTCCACGTCTATCAGAAACTTGTACAAAGTTTGCACGTGTTTCATTTGCTGTTGTTCTTAATGGTTCGGCGTATAGTGTTTCCGGTGCAAAATACGATATTTCTTGATCCCCAAACTGAATCGTAGGAACAAAATCAATGCTTAAAAATCCTTGATTTTCTGGCAGTTCTGGCATCACCTCTGGATGCAATTCTTCTTGAGGATTCTCTGGATCTTTAGGTGAGACTTGTAACGGCCTTATTGTTACTGGAACGGTGTAATCCATTTGAGCGTATTGCCCAGAGGATAACTTTTCTTGCACTCGAACAACCATGGATGAATCTCCTGGCTGATTCGTATCAGGCATTTCAATGATCTCCGCTATGGAAACGTACCCTTCAGCAATGTCAAAATCAAAAAAACTTTCTGCTACTACCAATAACTCCTCTTCAGAAATATATTGCCAAACCTCATTGTTCAGCAACGGCTTCAACTGATTGATCACTAACGGTCTTAGGTTAGTTGCTGTCACTTCATAAAATGCACTATTTTTATGATTCGTGTGATCTGTGCCTACATGTTCTTCTGCTTCATCTTGCATAAGTACATTCCATTCTAGATTAGAGAAGCCAGCTAAGGCGCCATCAAATTCCTCTCCTGATGAAAACAAGTGCGTCGCGCTGACGATATCACCAACCGTTAACTGCAGACGTCCATTTTCTCCCACCGCATTTTCAAAATCTTGTTGTGCTTCGGCAGGTGTTTGCTGAGTAGACAACGTAAAGTCAAAAAAATGTTGGCCTTGGTTTACAAGAATAGTGGCGGAGCCTGAGTATGCATGAAGTGAAGCAAACTCTTGATTTGGCAACTGTTGGATCATTGGTGTAGTTGGGTTTGTCCCACCGCGTCCTGGCGATAGGGACAGTTCGGGGCCCGATTCTCCAACGTGATGTGTAAAAGCGGCTATTGTTCGCCACTCCTCGAAGTTATTCGCCCATGTTCCACGTAAACGTATTGTGTTGCCCCAACGAACGGAAATGGGAATGCGGACAGATAACGTATGCACCGTTCGATATGTAATGGTCACATCTTTAAATCGATCACCTATATAAAGATAGGAGGATGAGTCAATGTAAGTAACATCGTACTCCCCTGAAGACAACAAGACACCATCTGCCGTTACCGTATGAATCGCACTGCCTAAATCAATGTCTTGGGTTCCCTCTCCTAGAAGGATTGTCTGGGGCCTTACTTGTGCTTCAAGATCAATTGTTTCTTCCCAAACATATACGCCAGGATTCGCACCATTATATCCAGACATAAATGCAGTTGAACTAGCAAATGAAACAAAATTAGTTGAACTAGCCAAACTATCTTGAAGTACCCAACGCCCCGTATAGGTTTCCGTTGCCGGTATATTGGATAACCAGGTACCGTTAATTCTTGTTCCGGTACCTAAAGTGAGTTGCTCGAAAGATGTCGCTCTAAACATGTTAATAACCTGGATACTGCGATGCCATGAACTTATATCTAGTTTTTTTAAATTGGACATTTCAGCAAACATTGTGGTAGTACTGGTAACATTGGACATATCCCATTGACTCAAATCTAATTCTGTTATACTACTTGCTCCTTGAAACATTGAGTTCATATTTGTTACATTAGCAGTATCAAACTTTTCAATCCCTTGTATATTTTTCAATTGAGTTAATCCACTGAACAAGCTTGTAGCACTACTATCCAGGATGACTCGATCTTCAAGAATTATCTGTTCAACATCAGTATAGGTTTTCCAAGGCGCTAGTCCGGTCAACCCAACCTCGCCTCCCCTGAGAACGATTGTTGACGATACCAAATCATAGGTCCATGGAACTGTCCCCCATACGCCAGTGATCAACTGGCCTGCGGAAGAACGGGTTTCAGAAGAAACCGCATTCTCTTCTTGCTTGCTTTCTGAAGTGTCCCTACCACTATCACTGGGAGAAACCGCGTCATCTCTTGCCACTTTATCGCTTGATTGTATTTCATCTTCCTCATTATGATCACTACCTTTCTCAACACTATCTTCCATGAAAGAATCGCTAGTTTCCTCATAGACTTCGTTTATAGATACTGTTTGAGCAAAAGTTAGCAATGGGAATGAATGACTGATTAAAGAAAATATCGCTATTAAAACTATGAATTTCTTCATTTTCTTCTCCTCATATTTCAACGAAATAATCTTCTTACAAATATTGTTGATCTCATTCATATAAAAGAGACCAACAATATTCTGCCAATACGTTTTTCGTTGTTCTTAAATAACAGGGGCCAGCGAAGAAGGGACATTGCTTAGACTCCAATTCAATTCACTTGTGAATTGGCCGTTTGCTCGTTCTCCTGGAATTTCTAAAACAATATTCGGATTCACCTCACCATTTAACGTTCCCCAGGTAATCGAATTCCATCCGCGCCCGTTAAGCACTTCTGCACCCATAAGAATTTGGCTGCCATGTTCCGCCGAAATAGTGACAGGATTTGAGTGAATAGCAACCTCGGAATCCCAGGCTTGAGAAAGTCTTGGGTTACTAAACGTAATGGATGCACCATTCAATTGCACATTATTATCATTGGTAAATGGTGTTACTTGTTCAACTCTCAATGTCCATCCTGTTGATACATCACGGGTATCACGAATCTGAGCAAAATGTGGACGCAAAACTTCTTCCCCAGACTCATCATTCACTTCAAAGGACTCTGCCAGGGCCTCAAATTTTAGCAAACCTGTTGAATGAACATTATCGTGCATCCCAAAATTTAAAGTAGGCACGTATGTTATGGAAAATTCTCCGGTTTGTACTGGGGGAATGATAATTCCAGGATCTGGGTCTGGATCTGGATCGACCGTGTCAACATCATCAACTATCGAAAGAGTTACTTCTCCTTCTGTTTCTGCATTTCTTGTAATTTGTTCGGCTGAAGCTGTAACAACATTTCCAAACAACAGGCTGCTAAGTAATCCAATTGCTAAATACTTCTTTTTCACTTCTTTTTCCTTCTTTCCTTTTCTTTAATAGAACAAAAACGATCAACAAGATGCTTCCTAGAAACACAATATGTGTTTCTGTTATAGCCATTAACTGGGGAAGCCTTTCTGGCTTTTTGTATGCGGGGATTTCTTGAATGTCTGCCTGATCTCCTTTTGGTGGCTCCGGCTGTATTTCGTCTTGAATGATATTTTGAAAGGCAATCGAACTATTCGATTGAACCGTTTGGGCAGAAACAGTTGGGACAAAAATCCACCATGCTAACAAACAAAACCAAATACATTTCCTCTTTAATAATTGCACATATAATCACCCCTTTTTGAACTTGTGATAATAGTATCAAATATTTTAAAACTCTACGGCTCAACATCTGCACGTCTAGATGCAAAAAAAGAAACAACTGATCAATAATCTTTCTGATCAGCTATTTCATGGGATAGTAAATATTTAATTATTTATATATATAAGGAGTGTTCCTTAAAGAAATCAGTTTAAGTATTTCAGCATTACTAGTACTTGTGGCTATAGAGGGGGATGCACTTCCAGAGTTAACGATAGCAAAACTCTTAATTCTAGCATCGAAGGAAACGCTACAAGTGATTCTGCTACTAATCCTACGGGAAATACCGTTGATATTATGAGAACTGATGGCGATAACTCAAGATTTAAAGTAGAACAAAAAGCGGGGCAATCCATTCATATCATGTCTACTAATCTAAAGACTGAAGAAGCAGCAGAAATAGTTAATTCGGAATTTGTAAATGACTCTCAAAGCAGAGAATTAGAATTGACTTTTACCTCTCAAAACAATAAATTTGAAATCTCCTTATCGGTTTCAGGTAGTGAAGAATTATCTAATACCAGCACTTTTACGGCTGATCAAAAACATGTTGAATTCATCCCTACAGTTCTGAAGAAAAAAATAAGTTAGGTATTTTCGTAATGAGTAATGATCAGAAGATTATTACTGATATAAAAAATAATTGGGATAATATAACTAAGTATATGGAAAGTGATTCAGATTTTTACGAACAATCGATAGAGGTACAATAGATTAATATCTCCCGACCTAGCATAGTTTATTAGATCAGATGCTAAATTTGTAATATTAAGTTGATCAAAATAAAGAGTGCCCAGATAATAACTCTGGACACTCTTTATTTTGTGGGTAAAACAACCCTTGGGTTTACAATACACTCTATTAAATAAGGGGAAGATTTTCATAGGTTGATATTACCTGGATACTCTCACGTGCACTATATGTTCGTTAAGTAATACTCAACGAGAGAATTAGTTAGTTACAGTTCCTGTTTCTAAATCGATGATATAATTCGTGTTTTTAATTTTGATGGTTTGCTTATCAGATAGAAAATCATTAGGAATTTCTAAATTCACTCTCTTCTTTGGATTAAAAATAGCTTGTAGCTGTATCCTTTTCGAAACTTCAATAATCCCCTTTCCATCCTCTAGATCCGGATAATATTCCCAGACTTCAGGTTGTTCAAATACATTGAGACTCAATTGAACCTCAACATTAGTGTGATCCTTTGATTTAGTAACAGTAACAGAATCTACATCGTCTTTACCAATATCCATTGAGGGAGAAAAATAGTTTAAAACAAATATAGAAATTAATAAGGTTAAACAAAGTGTCGCTATTTTCCATCCTTTGTATTTTTTTGACATATTAACCTTTTGTGCGAAATCTTTTACCATTACAGAATCACCTCGTAAAATTTCATCTAAGGAAAATTCAAAAAAAATGCTAAGTTCTACAAGAGTATCTATATTAGGGTATGATAATTCATTTTCCCAACGAGAAACAGTTTGACGTGTAACATTAAACTGCTTCGCAA
This sequence comes from Enterococcus sp. AZ141, assembly GCF_051714385.1. Taxonomy (NCBI): domain Bacteria; kingdom Bacillati; phylum Bacillota; class Bacilli; order Lactobacillales; family Enterococcaceae; genus Enterococcus; species Enterococcus sp. AZ141. The sequence goes on along the minus strand of NZ_JBIORT010000001.1, from coordinate 1,246,267 downwards.
TATCTTCTTGTGTTAAATTTAAATCAGTTCTCTTTTGGCGTAACATTTTTCCGATTTCCATAAATAAAGTTTATCCTCCAAGGGTTCGTTTGTTTAGCAATTGCCATTTAACAATTGATTTTGTAAAACATAAATTGCTCTAATTATTTTATTGTACCTGTAAACGAGTAAGAATTGTTTATCAAGTTACCATTGTAAAATTGAGCATACCAAGTTGTACTAGATTTGATTCCATTCCAGGTTACTGTCCGGCTTTTCCCTGCTTTGACAGAAAAAGAAATATACGTTGTACTACTATTTTTACACTTTATATCTATAACGTTTTTTCCTTTATTACTAATCGATACGGTATAAGAAGTTTTTCCTTTGAATGTATAAGAAGAATACACATATCCCCCTCGATCACTACTTCCACTAAGGGAATATTTACCTTTGGAGGCTATGTTCCAATTGCTACTTGGCACATTAGCTCCTCTAGTCAACCCAGGGATAGTTATGCCAATATTTTCAATTGGTTGATCGCTTAAATCGGCATCCGTTTCAACATCACTAATAATTTCAATTCCCTCAGAAACCCAAATCTCTGATTCTTCAGCTGAAGCTGCTACACCCCCAATAAATAAAGATAGAACAACTGCAATCCCTAAAACAATTTTTTTCACAATAATCATCTCCTATTTTTTCTGATTACTATATCAGTCAAGTAGGATTATACATTGTGTTCGACAAAACAGGCACGCAATCATCATGTTACATCCCTGAAAACATGCTATTCTACCGTATCCGTCTTTCTATTTGTTGCCCCTCATCTTTTCATGGGAGGGACCCACTCTTCTAAAGATTCGACTTTTCCACCAGCCTCTTCGATCTATCTTTTTTGCTTTTGCACGATAAGGTTAACTATTTTAGTAATTCCTTGAAAATAAGAGGTCAGTATTCTGGTAATCCTATTGATTTATAGGCTGATCGATTTCATCGTAAATTTTACCATAACTTAATACCGACTGAATAACTGAACTTAGATTTTGTTACGTGTTTCTGAACACAATAATTAAGACTAATGAATAAAACTGTAGTCTACGATAAATCACTTTCTTGATCAACTGGTAAACAAGTGATACGCCAAAGCGACCAATTGTTGCTCCCCACCACTTAGGAGGACAAAAAATAGACGTGCAAAGCACGTCTGTAGCGTCAATGATTGATATCTTACTGAAATCTTGCTATAATTACTGTGTAAAGAGGAGTTGCGTCAACAACTCCCCTACAGCACCGTTTAAGACGGTGGCAAGTTTTATATTATTTTAGTAATCAGTCAACTCGCCAAAGTTTAGTGACTGGTTATTTTTTTGTCGTTTTTTGCTGCAGTTAGGATGCCAAAGATAATCGTTGCGATTAAAGAACCGAAACTAATCATCAGCCCTAATGCTTCAGCTACAGACAAAAGGCTTCTCCTTTCTAAAGAGTTAGCACTTACTTTCATAAGCACCACCACCTTTCAAAAGATAGCCACCGTCACAAACTTTACTGTATCCTTATTATACCAAAAACCCACGCTAAAAACCGAGATTTATCAAGGTTTTTAGCGTTTTTCCATGCGGTAAGAACGGTCTAAGTAAAGGGGTTTTTTTCTCGTTTCATCGTTTAAAGGAACCATCCCTTTGTTTTTTCCACGTTGAAAGATCCCTTTTATTTCAGCAGCTCAAGCACAAATACCTGCACCATTTTTCTCTGACCTTACCTCAAGAAATCCCCACTCCTCACCCTTCCTCCTCCCAAGACAGCTCATCCAAGATCCTAATCAACTTTTGAACCTCTTGATTCAACAACGCACTCTTTAGATAGGCATATTGAATATAAAAAATTTCCTTATCTTCAGGGACTAGCGGTATTTTCACTAAGCCTTCCATTTCTTGAAACACAGGAAATTCCGTCATCAAGGTAATGCCGATATTGGAACTGACCAGCTGGCCAATCGTCTGGACGTCTGAAAAATAAAAGGGGACTTCCGGCTTCTTCTTTGATTTCTCACTTAAATTCTGAAAGGCGCGCATGTGGGTATAGCCTTTTTCCAATAGGATAAAGGGATATTCGGCAGCTTCTTCAAATGAGATTTCCTTTTTCTTAGCTAATGGATTTTCTTTTGACACAAAAATAAAAAACTCTTGCTGATGCAATAATTTCACCTGCAGATTCGGGTGGACGAGGGGATTGACACTGCCCAGCAAGCTAAAATCGATTTTTCCTGATAATAGTTTTGAAAGCAATTCATTGGATCCCCCAGATACCAAGTGAAATTTCGAAATAAAGCGGATGATCTCTTTTTCATCTAAGAGTTTTGAAAAGACTTTGGAACGAATGATCGGTGGCAGGCCGATGTGGGTGCGGTTGTTTTTGGCATGGTCGATGGCTCTGTCTAAGGTCACAAATTCATCTAAGATATATTGCGCATGAGCCTTCAAAATTTCCCCTTCCGTGGTCAATGAGATGGAGCGATGTGAGGCTTCTCGCACGATCAAATCACAGCCATAATGCTCTTCCAAGCGTTTGACAGCGTAGCTGACGGTTGGTTGACTGACCGCAAATTTATGCGCCACTTGGGTAAAAGAAAGCATATCTGCCAAAGCGTTAAAGTATTCTAAATCTCGTATATTCATCGTCTGATTCCTCTCTTAACCGGTTTAAACTAGCAGCGGTTTTGTTATAAATAATTTTTATTATACCACCGATAGTTGACTATAATTCTGTCCGAGGATTAAAGTAGCTAATGGAAATGAACGAGTACTCAAAATATATCCATTGGAGGAACATAATGAAAGCACATGACATCTTAAATAACCCATTTTTGAACAAAGGAACCGCGTTTACACAAGAAGAACGAAAAGAATTAGGGCTGATCGGTTTATTGCCCCCACACGTGCAAACGATCGAAGAACAAGCAGAACAAGCTTATTTGCAATATGTCACCAAAGAATCAGACATTGAAAAACGTCACTTTTTAATGGAAATCTTTAATACCAATCGGACATTGTTCTACTATTTGTTCAATCAACATATCGTTGAATTCAATCCGATCGTCTATGATCCAACGATTGCTGATACCATTGAAAATTACAGCCGCCTATTTGTGGATCCTCAATATGCAGCATACTTAGATATCAATCATCCAGAGAACATCGAAGAAACGTTGAAAAATGCCGCTGGCGATCGGGACATTCGCTTGATCGTAGCCACAGATGCTGAAGGGATTCTTGGGATTGGTGACTGGGGTGTCCAAGGTGTCGATATTTCTGTCGGTAAATTGATGATTTATACAGCAGCTGCTGGGATCGACCCTGCTTCTGTTTTACCAATCGTGATCGATGCTGGCACGAACCGAAAAGAATTGTTAGAGGATCATTTGTATCTAGGCAATCGTCAAGAACGTGTCTACGGTGATGCCTACTACCAATTCATCGATCATTTTGTTCAAACGGCAGAATCATTGTTCCCTAAACTTTACTTGCATTGGGAAGACTTTGGCCGTTCAAATGCTGCAACGATTCTGGACAAATACAAACAAACAATTCCAACTTTTAACGATGACATCCAAGGAACGGGAATCGTTGTACTTGGCGGTATCTTCGGTGCACTGGATATTACAGGTGAAAAATTAACGGATCAAGTCTACTTATGTTATGGCGGTGGTTCCGCTGGTGCCGGGATTGCCAGCCGTGTCCATGCCGAAATGGTCAGCGAAGGTCTTTCAGAAGAAGAAGCCTACAATCATTTCTTTATGGTTGACAAACAAGGGCTTTTGTTCGATGATATGTCCGATTTGACTCCTGCACAAAAACCATTTGCCAAAAAACGGGCTGACTTTGCCAATGCTGGCGATATGACGCAATTGATCAATGTCATTAAAGTCGCAAAACCAACGATTTTGGTCGGTACCTCAACCAATGCGGGTGCCTTTACCAAAGAAGTTGTGGAAGCGATGTGTGAAAACACTGCTCGTCCAGTGATTTTCCCTATCTCTAATCCAACCAAAAAATTAGAAGCAACGGCTGAACAAGTAATCGAATGGTCTGATGGAAAAGCCTTTGTGGCAACCGGTGTCCCTTCAGGAACGATCCAATACAAAGGAGTCGACTACCAAATCGGTCAAGCAAACAACGCCTTGATCTATCCTGGTCTAGGGTTAGGTATGTTGGCTTCAGAAGCCTCTCTCTTGACCGACGAAATGATTGGTGCCGCTGCTCACTCATTAAGTGGTTTGGTTGATTTGAGCCAACCCGGTGCACCTGTTCTCCCACCATTTGAATACGTTGCGGACGTTTCTATCAAAGTGGCTGAAGCAGTTGCCAATAAAGCCAAAGAACAAGGACTAGCCCAAGCGCAAGAAACCGATATGGCAAAAGCTGTCCAAAATCTTAAATGGTATCCAACATACTAGGAAGGTCTGAAAAATGAATAAATTAAAAACGATGACGATTTCGGGAATTAGTCTTCCCTTGTATCTCTTTTTCATGGTTGTCATATTCAGTGCGATTGCCTTAGACAAGTTGCCATTAAATATGGTCGGGATCACCATTTTACTGGTTGCCTTAGGACACCTGCTGTATTTCATTGGGGAAAAACTCCCGATCATGAATTCTTATCTTGGCGGTGGGTCAGTTTTTACCCTGCTTGGTGCCACCCTTTTGGCCTCCTTCCATCTCGTTCCCACGAAAGTCATTGACGCGGTCAGTGACTTCATGGGGGGCGGTTTTGGTTTTCTTGATTTCTATATTGCCGCTTTGATTTGCGGCTCGATTTTAGGTATGAACCGCAATTTGCTGGTGAAGGCTTCTACGAAATTCATTCCTGTTGCTTTGATCACCATGGTAGTAGGCTTTTTCTCCGTCGGCCTTGTCGGTATGCTGCTAGGCAATGGCTTTGCTGATTCGGTGATGTATGTGTCTCTACCAATGATGTCTGGCGGGATGGGGGCGGGAATCACCCCACTTTCACAAATTTATGCTGATGGCTTGGCAAACGGCAATCAAGCCGCCATCTTTTCTCAATTAGCGCCAGCAGTTACTTTCGGGAATATTCTTGCCATTATTGGTGCTTTATTTATCGCAAAGGCCTTTGCTAAAACCAAATACAATGGCCATGGCACCCTGATCAATGCCACGAAAGAAGAATTAGAAAAACCAAAAATAACGCTTGATGCCCAACAAATCGGGGTCGGGATGCTGTTTTCCTTTTCACTGTTGGTCGTTGGTGCGATTTTAAGCGACTTTTTCCCAAAAATTCACGAGTATGCCTTTATGATCGTGATTGTCTTTATTCTAAAAGCCTTGAACATTGTCCCTAAGAAACTCGAAGATTCTGTGGTGATGTTCAACAATGTTGTGATGACGAATTTGACCCACGCAGTCTTGGCGGGGATTGGTTTGGCATTGATCGATCTGTCAACATTGGCCTCTGCCTTTACTTGGCAATTTGTCGTGCTTTGCCTAACCAGTGTCGTATCTATGGGGGCTGCCAGCTGGTTCTTCGGGATGGTATTGGGGATGTACCCCGTTGAAACCGCAATTGGCGCCGGTATGATCAACAACTCGATGGGGGGAACTGGTAATATCGCTGTATTGTCTGCCTCTGATAGAATGGAAATGATTGCTTTTGCCCAAATGGCCAACCGTTTATGCGGTGCGATCGTGCTGATTCTAGGTGGAATCTTGATCCGTTTCTTCTATTCTTGATCTAAAACAAAAAACAGGTGCTGCTACGCATGATGCATAGCAGCACCTGTTTTTGCATTCCTCAAACGAATTCGTCCAATTGGTTGCACGAATCGAACAAAGATTCAGCCATTCACTCATAAAAGAGCCAAAAAGAGCAGTGCCTCCGCACTGCTCTTGCTTTCCTGATTCATTCAAGGGTTACAGCTTCTTAAACAAGGTTGGTGCTTGATCAGGAGACCAAGTGGTGTCCCCGTAATTTGAGTGGGTGTTAATCACGACATAATTGCTGCCTTTATGGCTCACGATTTCACCACTTGTATACACTTCTGGTGCAGAGAATGTACCTAGTTTCCACACACGGTATTCTGACTCCCCGCCTCCAGGTGTTTCAGTTTCTTCTTTGGCATTGGTTTTCACGCTCAGCTGGTTACTGAAAGCGGATTGTTCGCCCGTTTTGCTGATTGCTTTGATTTGGTAATTGTAGGTTGTATCCGCTGCTAGATTCGTGTCTTCATAGGTTGTCCCTGTGGCTGTAGCAATTTTGACGCCATTGCGGTAAACGTCATATCCAGCGATCCCATTTGTATGAGTCGATGCTTGCCACATTAAGGAAACGCTGCTGTCTGTCACGCTCATTTGGTGCAGGTTGCCTGGTGTCGAAGGGGTTTCGACTTGATTGTCTGCTGAGGTAGTCACTTTCACTGCAGCACTTTTTTCTGAAACTAACGCAGTAAAGCCGACTGCTTCTACTTGATAGCTATAGGTTGTGTTGGCTTTTAATTGTGTGTCGGTAAAAGTTGGCTCAGTAGTCGTTGCCACTAAGGCACCATCGCGATACACGTTGTATTCTTTCGCATCGGTTTGACCGTTCCATGCTAAAGCCACCGTGCTGCTAGTCACTCGTTCTGAGCGGACATTTGCTGGTGCTGCTGGTTTTTCGGGAATGACCGTTGAGCCGGAAACGTTGACGTCGATCACGTTATAAAAGGCATTTGGCGTATCGGCAACATCCCAGACCGCTAAAATGACATGGTAACCGAGACGATTTTCTGGAATGGTAATGGTATGGCTTGGGCTATTGCTGGCAGCCGAACCATCGTGATTCACAGTAGCGATCAATTCCAAGCTATCTCTTGAAAGTGGCGCGTTTTGATCCCAACCTGGTTTCGTGATATAGTAATGCCATTTTGTGGTCTTGTGAGGCGCTGTATAATGCCAATTGACCCGCAATGGTCCTTGATTGATGTCTTGTTTGGTCCAACGATTGGTTCCTTGTTCATCAAGAACAAAGTCCCCGATTTGTCCGAGTCCACCATCTGCCGAAGCGATGCGACCATCTACTGGTCCTGTTTCTGGAAAGCCTTTTTTAGTTTCCAATGATTGTGGGTTTGAAATGACATTGCCATATTTCTCAAACGCAGCGCTCCACCCTAACGTATTGCGATCCAAAGACCCTTGATAGCCCCGACTGACCGGTGATTCCACATAACCATGAGCAAATACTTGTTTCCCCGTGAAGAACAAGGTCCCTCCAAGTAAGATTGCCACCCCGACCGACCATTTTACCAATGCGTTTTTCATACTCTGCCTCCTAAAATTTTTTATCATCGAATAAACCAATCCTATCCGTTTATTCCTTGATTCCGATTCATTGAAAAGCAAACCCTACATTTATAAATAGTTTATTTATATATGTATGATAAACGACTTAATCATTATAAGATTATAATGACTAGTTTTCCGTCCTTTCAGTTAGAAATACAAAAAAACTTGAAACGATTCTCCTCCTAATCACTTAAGAGGATTCGTTCCAAGTTTCTTTCTTTATAGACGATCTTTTTTAGGAAAAAACAGCCGCCTATTTCCCATTTTCTTTCACATAGTCAGAGGATTGCGCGCCTGCTTGGCGACCAAAGACCATAATGTCGGCTACAGCATTGCCGCCGATTCGATTTTGTCCGTGGATACCGCCGGTCACTTCACCTGCTGCATACAAGCCAGTGATTGGTGTGCCATCTTCTTTCAACACTTGGGTCTTCGTATTGATCTTGACGCCGCCCATTGTATGGTGGATCCCAGGTGCAATTTGAATCGCATAGAATGGTCCTTCCGTCAAATCATAGTCCATCGCCGTTTCACGACCAAAATCTTTGTCGGCTTTGTCTGCCACTGCTTGGTTCCATGTATCTAAAGTTTTCTTCAAGGTTGCTGGATCGACATCGATTTTTTCAGCTAACGCTTCGATGGTGTCAGCTTCTACCACTACACCTTGTTCTTTGTAGTAATCGACTTGTTTGGCTCTACCTGCTAACGCATTGTCAAAAATCAAGTAGGCATAGCTTTCTGGCAGATCTGTGATGGCAGCTGAAACATTGTCGCGGGTTTCTAATTCATTGTAGAAACGTTCTCCTTGTTGGTTCACCAAAATGGCGCCTTCTCCACGAACGGTTTCACTGATCAACATACCTGTATCTTGAACCACTGTGGGATGGACTTGGATTTGATCCATATCAACCGTTGCGCCGCCTAATTCTTCGATCATCTTGATACCATCGCCTGTACTTCCTTCAGAAGTCGTGCTGACATAGCCTTTCAGATCTGGACGATATTTTTCGATCAGTTCTTTGTTGGAGCCAAAACCACCAGTAGTAACAACCACTGCATCACCAGCGATTTCTTTTTCTTCGCCATTGATTTTCACGTTGACGCCAGTGACTTTGCCGTCTGTTTCATTGATTTTTGTCACATCAGCATTTACAAACAAAGGAATTTCTTGCTCATGAATGTTTCTCAACAGGCCATCCACCAAATACGTACCGACTGCTGAACCGTCGTGAGGACGATGGATCCGTTTTACACTGGCACCACCGCTATAGCTGATATTGTCTAAAGTGATCCCCATTGAATCCAACCAATCAATCGCTGAAGCAGAGTTGTCTACTAAATAATGTAGCAATTCTTGATCGTTGGTTCCTTTACCACCTTTAAGGGTATCTTCAAAAAATTGTTCATTCGAATCTTCAATGCCTTGTGCTTCTTGGAATTTGGTTTCTGATGCGTTCATTCCGCCAGAAGATTTCAAGGTATTTCCGCCTGCGATCGGCATTTTTTCTAAAATGACTGGATTCATTCCAGCATCTTTAGCCGACAAGGCTGCTGCCATCCCTGCACCGCCAGCACCAACGATGACGATATCATATTGATCTTTTAACTCTGCTGGATCGGTATACTCTTGTTGGGAAGCACCTGAAGTGACTTCACTTTCTGAAGAAGAGCTTGCCGCACTGCTGCTGGCTTTTGTTCCGCCATCGGCACCACATGCACTAAGCAACAATAATGAGGCTGCCCCAATCACCCATTTTGACCATCCACTTTTTTTCATTTGTTTCCCTCCGTTTTTCTTTTTGCCCTTTTCTCCTCACTGATCCCCGTCATATATGATGAGAAAAGAAGCATTTTTCTTGCGAACCCCGCTTAACTTGTTACTTTATTAACAATGCTAAACATCTTGCGATCGGACTATTTTTCTATTCGATAGCGATAAAAACATTGTTTAAGCAACATTTCAACAGAGTTCTATTTTATTTAACCATTGTAACAAAAAAAGAAACTAAGTGTCTCGTAATAATTTGTGTATATTTTAACTATTGATTCTCATTATTTCCTAATTTTTTCGAAAAAAGATATTATATTTTCCTCACTACTTTCTGCTATTCAAAGCTGCCACAAAGGTCCCGCTCATAGAATGACCGTTAAGTTCGCGGTCAAAAAGATATTGCCGCGATTGTTCTTTCACTGTTCTTTTCCCTTTGTCCTGCGCCTTCTTTTGTATAATAAAAGAAAAAGCAGAAATGGAGTGGCAAATGGAAAAATTGACCCGGATGTTCGAGCGAGTGATCAGTATCTGTATTGATAGCATGTTAGCGATCTTAGTCGTTGTCGTCTTGATTTTTATGGGAAAAGCGATTTTTATGATCAGCACGACGCTCTTTCCTTTAAGTGAAGCGCCCCACCTGTCCTTTTTGATTGAAGAAATTGCCACGTTATTCATTTTGTTAGAAATCATTTTGATGTTGCTGCGGTATATGAAGGACGGACACCATATTCCCGTCCGTTACTTGATTTTGATCAGTATTACTGCGATTTTGCGCGAGCTATTGTTGACGCAAGGCATGGCGAACGATGCCCTATTTTTTGCTCTAGCGATTTTTGTCTTGGTACTGGTCTTGCTAGTCCTGCAAAAAATCAATGCCTTCCAGCATGCCCAAGAAAAAGACCACTGAAACTAGCCCGTCGGATCAGTTGGGTTCAGTGGCTTTTTCGGGATCAGTTAGAGGAATACCAATATAAAAGGTGGTTCCTTTAGGCGTACTTGTAACATCGATCAACCAGTCGTTTTTTTCCACGATCGAAGAGACAGTAAAGAGTCCTAGACCAGTACCGCCAGTGGCACTCTTGGTCGTGAAGAAGCGGGTAAAGATTTTTTCTTGGATCGCTTCTGGTATGCCGGGACCGTTGTCGACGATTTCGATCAAAGCAAACTCCTGTTGTGCGGAGAAAGCTTGCTTACGAAACGGAAAGGTGGCGCTTTCTGTCGAAGTGCGACTCAATCGAATGCTGCAATCGGCATTTGCTTGGTACACATTCATCAACAAATTGTAAATAATGACTTGCAGATCGATCTTCTCGTAGACGGCATATCCTACTTCTTGGATATCATACGTAAGGGAAAAGGCTTTTGGCAACAGTGCGCGCATAGTATCGATGGCTTCTGTCAAGGTAGTAGCGATCGACTGCACAGTTTTATCGGCACTTTCGAGTTTCGAAAAACGTAGCACATTGCTGGATAACTCTTTGCCTTTTTCCGCCGCTTTGCAGACTTCTTGCAAGTCCTCCACTAAGACTTCATCGTGTTGGTTTTCCTCGATCAGCAATTGCAGATGACCAATCATTGGCGTCAAAAAGTTGTTTAGGTCATGGACGATTGAGGTCGTTAGCAAGCCAATAGTTTCCAGTTTTGATTCTTGCAAAATGTTTTTTTCGATTTCGTGCTTTTCTTTTAACAGCCGTTGTCGTTCTTTCAATGCTTGGTTTTCGACATAGGCTTGATTGCGTTTCATGTAGTTTTTGATCAGGACGGTCAATAAAATCATAATGACAAACAACAAACCCAGTAGGCCGATCAAAATCAAGTTGTCTTGTAAGAAGAGACCGCTTTGCTCCAAAAAATCGGCATTGCTAGCGACGATCAGCCGACTGTCGCCGATGGTGATCCATTGATAAGCAGCCAATTTCAGCACTTTTTGCAGTGTTTCTTCGTTCCACCAATAAGAATAATAGACGGAGGTGCCTTCTTCATTGTCGATTTGTTCTTGCTCCAAGCGCTCAAGATCGGTGAAATCCAGCTCTGGAAATTCTTTTTTGCGGCTCTCAACGATGGAAAAACCAATTTGTTCGTCCGATGGGTGCATAACGATCCGCATATCGGCGTTTTTGACCATCGTATAGCCGGAAACATTGCGATCGGTGGTAAATTCATGATGATACATGCGCTGCAGATTTAAAGGCATCACAAGAACCGCTTCTTTGTCGTCAAGGGTTAGGGACTGATACACATTTAAATAGGCCTCTTTACCATCGAAATAGACTTGCCCATTTTGTACTTGCCGTCCTGCCAATACTTTGTCTAAGGATGGGTCTTTGAATAACAATTCTTGCACCGGCGGGTCTTCTGGTTTATTGACCGACGTTGCGGTATTTTGGGCGATGACCTGACCTTGTTGGTCGATCAAAAACAATCCGACCATGGCATTGTTCGCGGAATTGATCACTGGTAACGTTAAGGGGCGCTGCAAATCAGCCAAGGCGGCACCTTCGAGGTGGTCATCGGCATAATTGGCAAGAGCCATGTGGTACGATTCGATACTACGGCTGATCAGCTTGATCGCCGCTTGGTTGACCGTTTCTAACTGCCGCAACCCGACGGTTTCAGCTTGTCTTTGTGCGCTTTTATAACTTGTAAAGGTAAAAATAAGTCCAATCAATGTAATGAATAAGGTAGCGACCACGCTTAAATACAGCCAAAACTTTGATGGCGGTTTCATTGTAAACCCCTTTCATATTTACTATAATACTATTGATACAGGAGGCGGATATTTTGCGAGATGAAAAAATTTTAATCGTTGATGATGACCCTGCTATTCGGCGGCTGATTTGGAAATCTTTACAATCGACGGGCATTTTGATCTACCAGACTGATTCCGTTGAAAAAACGATTGCGATCAATTCTCGTGTCAGCTTTGATCTTTTTTTACTGGATATCAGTTTGGAGCATGAAAATGACGGCTATCATTTGGCACAACTGATTCGAGAAGAAAACCCCACGGTGCCGATCGTCTTTTTGAGCGGTAAAAGTGACGAAAAAGATATGATCAACGGCTATGAGATTGGCGCTGACCACTACATTACGAAGCCTTTTTCACCGGCACTCTTAAAAGCACAAATCGTTTCGATTCTAGATCGCCGCAACGTGCTGCGAGAAAAAGGGATCGCTAAACCGGAAGGAGATCTGTGCAGCGGCATGTTTCGTTTTGACCAAAAACGCTATCAGTTTTTCAAAAATGATCAGCCCATCAAGTTGTCTTCAAAAGAAATCATGCTGATGCGCTTTTTCATGGAAAATCCGGATCAAGTGTTCTCGAAAGAACAGATTTACAGCAATGTTTGGCAAGATGGCCAATTCGATGCCAATACCGTGATGGTTTTTATCAATCATCTGCGAAACAAAATTGAAGATGAGCCGAAGCAAGCCCGTTTTTTGAAAACCGTTTGGGGGATCGGCTATACCTTTTTACCAGAAGGAGACGCCTTCTAGCTGCAAGAAATAAAGGGCCAAGGCTAAAAGATCCGCCGAGCCGCCGGGACTCAAATGGCGTGCAATCAATACTTGATCATAGGTCGTTAATTCACGAAGCAAGTCTGTATCCGACAGATTGGCTTCGTGAATTTTTTGCATCTCCTGCTGCACTGTCTTCATCGCCTCGTAGCCGCCTCGGTGGACGAGGTTGCTGTCTTCGGTTTCACTCATTAGATAGACCAACCCTCGTAACAAGGAAACGGAGGTTTTTTGTGGTTGCTGCCGTAAGTACTCCAGCAGTTTTTTAACCGTTGGATAACCAGCTGCGGCTTCTCCACGAATCCCCATCGTGCCGTAGGTTAAATAATTTTTTTCTCCGTAAGACAACTGGTCTTTGTGGGTGATTTGCTGCAGGTCTTGCTTGACCAAATGCTGGCAGATGTCGGCGGCAAGCTGCAGGATCTGATTGGTATCTTCAGCCGTCAGCACAGCCTTGTCATGCTGTTGATAATAGACTCCTGTCGCCCCCAACAAAACTGCAAAGGAAAAGTTCGCCCCTTTGTGGGTATTGATGCCTTTGGTTGCCTGAAGCATCGCTTCTTCTGCTTCTTGACCGATCCCACGTAACTGGTCAAACAGCTGGATCAGGGCGCCTGTATGGGCAAAGCCAGCTTGGCTATAGCGCTGAAAAAAAGGCGCCAAACAAGTGATACTATTGATAAAGGTAAACACATTCATGTCCTGATGCGCACCAGAGGAGCAAGGATCTACTAAACCAGGCTTGGGTGCTAACGCTACCTCATAATGCAGCGCATTGACTGCATAGCTGCTGGCGATAAAAAGACGGGAATCAGTCAATTTTTCTTCGCTCCATTTCAGCAAGAATAAATTGCAGGGAGTGATCCAAATGTTCATGGGTCAACAACGTGATCTGTTCCGTGTCATTGGTTCTCATGCCGCGATAAATCAGCCAATGTTCCGCCAATGCCGCATCCCTTCTTCTAGAAGAGCGAATCGCAATGTCACGAAAATAAACGAGGTACGCTTGCAGATCCAGCACGATACTTTTTAACCGCAGCATCTGGCTTTTTTCGTAAATAAACGCATTGAAGTCAGAAAAGTTTTTCAAGACCCCATCCACATCATCCTCACGATTCAGCTGTTCGCCATGTTCTAACAAGCAGCGCATCTCCCGGAAATCCTCCTCACTCATCAAGGCCATTGCTTTGATAGTCGCCAATGTATCCAATGATTTGCGGATATCGTAAATCTCATAAGCATCTTTGATACTGATCCCTTTTACGACGATGCCGATTTTTGGTACGTGTTCCACCAGTTTTTCAGCCACCAGCTGCGTCATGGCGTAACGAATTGGGGTCCGGCTGATGTTTAACGTATCGGAAAATTCTTTCTCATTGATGCGAGAGCCTGCGGGAATGTCTCCTAAAATGATGGTTTTTTTGAACGCTTCATAGATCAAATCTTTTAATGGTTTATTTTTGGTCAGATCCAGATTTTTATTTACTGCATCAATAATTGGATTCATGATTTACTCCTATCATACTAAAAACAAATGAGATTTTTGGGAAAAAATAGATATATCGATAAACAAGGAAAACTACCGAGCAAAATGGCAGCCTGCTCGATAGTTTCTTTATGAAGTTACTGTGGAATATAAAACGGCATATGACCCAATAGTACGATCGTAACGACAAAGATCACGAAAATCCCCAGTGCGTATTTCGCCGCTTCTTTTTGCCATTGCCCCATATCTAAGCCAGTCAAGCGCAATAGCAAGTAGATGAAGGCAACCAATGGACTTAACAAGTGGAACGCTTGGCCCATTAAGGACGCCAAGGCCATCTGCATATTGGTGAAGCCATACGAACGACCCGCTTCTGCTAAGACCGGTAGAACCCCAAAGTAAAACCCATCATTGGAAATAAAGAAAGTCCCAGGTGCAGAGATCAGGGCGATAACTATGCCCCAGAAACCAGCCAATTGTTTAGGAATGATTTGCGTGAAACTATTCGCTAAGGCAGTAGCCATCCCAGAGCCTTGGAACAAGCCCATGAAGACGCCTGCTGCAAAAACTAAAATTACTACTTGAACAGCATCGCCGCCGTTGGCACCGATCCGTGACGATTGATCTTTCAAAATTGGGTAGTTGACCATCAATGCGATACAAGTACCTACAAGGAATAACAAGATTGGTGGTAAAGCGATACTAGAAATAAAGGAGCTTGCTACTAACCAGCCAATCAAGACGATCGTTAAGATACCATTGAAGACAAAGTTTTTCGGACGACGGATCGCTAATGTATCAGGATCAGTCACAGTCGTCATTTCTAATATCTCATCGTTCGTCAGTTCCGTAACCCCTAAACGTTTCCGTTCTTGGATCCCCATTCTGCGAGCCACGAAGAAAATCACATATAACAGAGACAAAATCATTCCTGGCAACAAATAAGAAAGAATATCCGCATCAACTTCCAGCACGGCCATTGCTCGGGCAGTCGGTCCGCCCCATGGCAATAAGTTCATGATGGTGTTTTGCAAAATGATCAAGACACCAAGGTTCATCATTTTCATATTCAGCTTCTTGTAGATGGGAATAAACGCAGAACAACAAATCAAGGTAGTGGTCGTTCCATCACCGTTCAAAGAGACCGCAGCGGCAACGACTGCCGTTGCCATCAAGACTTTCATCGGATCGCCTTTAGCAAAATAAATCATTTTTTTCGTGATTGGATCAAACAAACCGGCATCCAACATAATGGAAAAGTACAAAATCGCAAACAGCAACATGATCCCTGTGTTGGCTGTAGTGGAGATTCCCTCAAGAACAAAATCTCCGATGTTGCCTTTTTCGGAAACACCGGCAACCATCGCAACGAGGGTAAATAGTAATGGGATAATTACTAAGGATGTAAAGGGTGACATTTTTTTCTTCATGATGACAAACATGAAGACAATAATCATGGCATAGGACAAAATTGTTAAGAACATTTTCTTCTTCCTTTCATGCATCGAAATGTGTAAGCGTTATCAAAAAACATTTTTAAAAAAATTACAGGCCCGTAATTTATTAGTGACAAGCGCCACTAGTTTGTGAAAATTTTTCTTTTCTTAAAGGAAATAATGTTACTGAATGCTTTACACGTCTAAGAATAAACAATCAAGAATTAGAAAAAAAGGCCCGTTTACAAAAAGAACAGCAAAAAAACAATTTCTCTTTTCAAATCTTATTTTTCGTTTAAAAAGTTCTTAACAGAATATTAACGCAAGAAAAACCTTGATAAAACAACGTTTATCTCGGTTTTTCGCTCTTTTCCCAAAAAAGGAACACTGAAAAAACAATTTTCAGCCGAAATAAATCTCGCTGATTGAACGGGAGTTTCTATAATGAAAGGGAACGAATCATTGAGAAAGGAGAAACCCATGAATCTTATTAAAAGATTGTTCAAAAAAACGCATGATGAACCTGATGCGCCTGTCAGCTCCCCTTTGAAGCCACAGAAAATGGTAACGGATCCACCCGCGTCTGATTGGCAAGAAGTGTCGAGCTATCAGCCAGCGCCTGCAGAAGATTATCCATTAGTCAGTCTGATAGCCGCCGCACTAGGGGCTGAATGTTACCCTGAAAGTCAGTTTGTCATCCGTAGAATTGAGAAACGCAATCCTGAATTTAGACGAGTCGCCCTGATGGCCGCCAGTATTGCCGCCGGAGAGCTACCAGATTCTCAGTTCACAATCAAAAAAATAGCCAAAAAAAAATGAAAACAAGTGAGGGAAAAACATGTTACGTAAATTTAAAATAGCGATCGATGGGCAAGAATATCTTGTCGAAATGGAAGAAATCGGTGCCCCACAACCTACCGCTCCTGCTCCAGCAGTGCCAACACCGGCTCCCGCAGCGGTACCTGCTCAACCAGAGCCAGTCAGCACACCAGAACCAGAAGTAGCACCACAGCCAGCACCAGGTACGCTTCCTGCTGACGGCGAGCCGATTCATTCTCCAATGCCGGGAACGATTTTACGTCTCTTGGTCAATGTAGGTGATACTGTACAAGAAAACCAGTCGTTGATGATTTTAGAAGCCATGAAGATGGAAAATGAGATCGTGGCACCAAAAGCAGGAACCGTTGTTGCCATTGCAGTCAATGCGGGCGACATGGTCAACCCAGGAGAACTGCTGATTACGATCGGCTAATTTATTGAAAAGGAAGTGACGTAGTGGAAACGTTAATTGAAGGTGTAGTCGGGTTAGGATCGGAGCCGGGACGGATCGTTATGATGCTCATCGGTGGTCTATTGATGTATTTGGGGATCAAGAAAGAATATGAACCAACCTTGTTGGTCCCTATGGGATTGGGCACGTTGTTAGTGAACTTCCCGAACTCAGGTGTGTTAAGTGCTGGTGGAGAAGCTGGCCCGTTCCAAGTATTGTTTGATATGGGGATCTCAACTGAATTGTTCCCTTTGCTTTTGTTTATCGGGATTGGTGCGATGATCGACTTCGGTCCATTGCTGCAAAATCCATTTCTTTTATTGTTTGGTGCCGCTGCGCAATTCGGGATCTTCTTTACGATCATCGTTGCCGTGCTGCTTGGTTTTGATTTAAACGACGCAGCTTCCATCGGGATCATCGGTGCCGCTGACGGACCAACGTCGATTTTTGTCGCAAATACGCTGAACTCGAAATATATGGGTGCGATCATGGTAGCAGCTTACTCTTACATGGCGCTAGTACCGATCATTCAACCGGTAGCCATCAAAGCTGTGACGACCAAGCACGAACGAAAAATCCGCATGACGTATCGTGCCGGTGAAGTTTCGCAAACGGCAAAAATTTTGTTCCCGATCGTGATCTCGATCGTAGCAGGGTTGATTGCTCCTGTTTCATTGCCATTGGTCGGATTTTTGATGTTCGGAAATCTCTTGCGGGAATGTGGTGTCTTAGATCGTTTGTCCATCACCGCTCAAAACGAACTGGTGAATATCATCAGTATCCTCCTAGGTTTATCAATTTCTGTGAAAATGCAATATGAAGAATTTTTACAAGTCGATACATTGATGGTTATTGGTTTAGGGCTGGTTGCCTTCATTATGGACTCGGTCGGCGGCGTGTTGTTTGCGAAAGTGCTGAACTTGTTCCGTAAAGAAAAAATCAACCCAATGATCGGTGCAGCTGGTATCTCTGCGTTTCCAATGTCTAGCCGGGTCATCCAAAAAATGGCGACAGATGAAGATCCGCAAAACTTTATCTTGATGCATGCAGCCGGTGCCAACGTTTCAGGACAGATTGCTTCGGTCATCGCCGGTGGCTTACTGCTGGCACTGATTGCTTAGGTCACTAGAAAGGAGAGGAAAATTATGAGTCAAGATTTACTGACTTCATTTGAATTGTTGTTATTCGGTTGGGGCGGCGTCTTTGTCGTGATCCTGATCATCTACTTCGCATCCTTGCTTTTGTCGAAGCTCTTCCCAGTAAAAAAATAAAGAAGGCATTGTATGTATACCCTAAAAAGAATCTGGCTGCAAAAAGATCCGGAAGTCTTTTTGCAATGGCAAAAATTGATCACCCGTGCTGGCTTAGCCGTCGGTGAAGAAGTAGCCTATACCGTCGGCATTTTTGACCAGCAAACCTTGATTGCTACTGCTTCTTGCTATGCCAATATCATCAAGTATGTGGTGGTCTGTGAAAAAAAACGCTCCGAACAGCTGTTGACGCAATTGATTTCGCACCTTAGCGATCATATCAAAGACGAGGGCTATACCAAGTCCTTCGTCTATACAGCACCGAAAAATCGTCTGTTTTTTGAATCTCTCGGGTTTCGTGAAGTGCTCGCTGCGCAAGACATCTTGTTCATGGAACAAGGCGTTCCTTCTTATGAAAGCTATGCCCAACAACTGCAACGACAGCGAATCGGACAAAACAACGGCGCGATCGTGATGAACGCCAATCCTTTTACCAAGGGACATTTGTACTTAGTCGAAACGGCTGCGAGTCAAAAAGAACAGGTTTATGTGTTCGTTTTATCAGAAGACCGCTCGCAATTTTCTGCCAGTGAACGGCTGCAGATGGTGACGGATGGCGTGGCTCACCTGCCAAATGTAACGGTGCTGCCAACCAACAACTATCTCGTCTCTTCGGCAGTTTTTCCCAGTTATTTCTTGAAAGAGCAAGCACCTGAGGCGATCGCCAAAAAACAAGCCGCCTTTGATGCAACCCTCTTCAAAGAAAAAATTGCGCCGTTGTTGGCGATCACTACGCGTTTTGTAGGCTCAGAGCCTTACTCGCCCGTGACTCAACTCTACAACGAGGCAATGGCTGCCGTTTTTTCTCCCGAGCTTGAACTGATCGTGATCGACCGTCTGAAGATCAACCAATCAACCGTTTCGGCTACAAACGTTCGGAAAGCGATTGCAGAAAAAGATTTACTTTTCTTGCAGCAATTTTTACCAGAAACAACGTTCTCATTTTTAATGCAGCATAACTATATTTAGAGGTGATAATAAGTGGAAATCAAAAAAAGTGCGGTTGCTGGCTCTGTTGAATCCAGTGATATCTTGATCGCGATCGAGCCCACCACAACCCAAACCATCGAGCTGACCCTCGATAGCAGTGTCGAAAAACAATTCGGCAAACAAATTCGCGCCGTCATCCTTGAGACGCTGAACCATCTAGGCGTGACACAGGCCAAAATCACTGCCACCGATAAAGGCGCATTGGACTGTACCATCAAAGCCCGAACTCTGACCGCCGTTCATCGGGCCGCCGAACAAGAACAGTATGCTTGGAAGGAGATCGACACATGGAACGTTTAAGAAGAACGATGATGTTTGTACCAGGAGCTAACGCTGCCATGCTACGGGATGCGCCATTGTATGGCGCCGACTCCGTTATGTTTGATTTAGAAGATGCGGTCTCCTTGAATGAAAAAGACTCTGCTCGGACTCTGGTGCATTTTGCCTTAAAAACCTTTGACTATTCTGCCATCGAAACCGTCGTGCGCATCAACGGCCTCGACACGGTGGGTGCCCTTGATATCGAAGCGATGGTCCTAGCGGGGGTCAACGTCATTCGTCTACCGAAAACCGAAACCGCCCAAGACATCATTGACGTTGCCGCCGTGATTACACAAGTGGAAGAAGACAATGATCTACCGGTAGGAACCACCAAAATGATGGCTGCCATCGAGTCGGCCGAAGGCGTTTTAAATGCCCGAGACATCGCCACAGCTTCCGACCGCTTGATCGGGATCGCTTTAGGGGCAGAAGATTATGTCACCAATATGAAAACCCGTCGCTACCCAGATGGGCAAGAATTGTTGTTTGCCCGCAGTATGATTTTGCATGCAGCTAGAGCTGCAGGGATCGCCGCCATCGATACCGTCTTTTCTGATATCAATGACACCGATGGCTTTATCGCTGAAACGACTCGCATCAAGCAGCTTGGTTTTGACGGAAAATCAGTGATCAATCCACGGCAGATTCCCCTAGTCAATGGGATCTATGCGCCTTCAAAAGCCGAGATCCAACAGGCCAAAGAAGTGATCTGGGCCATTCGTGAAGCCGAAAGCAAAGGTTCTGGTGTGATCTCCTTGAATGGCAAAATGGTCGATAAACCAATCGTTGAGCGAGCGGAACGCGTGATTGCCCTTGCCAAAGCAGCGAAATTGATTACCGAGGAGGAAGTGTAATTATGGTGTTAAACAAAGCAGGAAAAGACATCCCTGAATGCTATGCCAACCAATACGGGGTCTTTAAAAATGAAACAGCCAATATCCATGCCTACAAAGAAGCGAGTCGCAAGATCGAGCCAGTCCTGCCAGGCAAGAGCAAGGTCTTGGGTAGTATTCGTGAAGCCATTGAAAAAACAGGGTTAACGGATGGCATGACGATCTCCTTCCACCATCATTTTCGCGAAGGGGACTTTATCATGAATCTCGTTTTGGACGAGATCGCAAAAATGGGCATCAAGAATCTTGCGATTGCCCCTAGTTCCATCGCGAATGTCCATGAACCATTGATCGGACATATCAAATCTGGCGTCGTGACCAATATCACCTCCAGCGGACTGCGGGACAAAGTCGGTGCCGCAATCTCCGAAGGAATTATGGATGCACCGGTCATTATCCGTTCTCATGGCGGTCGGGCTCGTGCGATTGCCGCCGGCGATATCCACATCGATGTCGCTTTCTTAGGGGCGCCTAGCTCAGATGCGTATGGCAATGCTAATGGCACCGTCGGAAAAGCAACCTGCGGCTCATTGGGCTATGCGATGGTCGATGCAAAATACGCCGACCAAGTCGTGATCATCACCGACACCCTGGTGCCGTTTCCAAATACCCCAATCAGCATTCCCCAAACGGATGTCGATTATGTCGTGGAAGTCGACGCCATCGGTGATCCTGCAGGGATCGCAAAAGGGGCGACCCGCTTTACCAAAAATCCAAAGGAATTACTGATTGCTGAGTATGCAGCCAAGGTCATCACCAGCTCGCCTTACTACCAACAAGGCTTCTCCTTCCAAACTGGAACGGGCGGTGCCGCATTAGCCGTCTCTCGTTTTTTACGCGAAGCAATGATCAAAGATGAGATCAAAGCCAGCTTTGCCCTCGGCGGCATTACCAATGCCATGGTGGAACTGTTAGAAGAAGGATTAGTGGAAAAACTGATCGATGTCCAAGACTTTGATCACCCTTCCGCACAATCGCTAGGGAAAAACGTCAATCATTACGAGATCGATGCCAATATGTATGCCTCACCATTAAGCAAAGGGGCGTTTATCAATCAATTGGATACCGCCATTCTTTCCGCACTGGAAGTCGACACGGATTTCAATATCAATGTCATCACCGGTTCTGACGGTGTGATTCGCGGTGCTTCTGGCGGCCACTCAGATACTAGTATGGCGTGCAAAATGAGCTTAGTGATCGCTCCTCTTGTGCGGGGACGGATCCCAACGATCGTCGATACCGTCAACACGATCGTCACGCCAGGCGCCAGCATTGATGTCGTCGTCACAGAAATCGGGATCGCCATCAATCCAGCTCGCAAAGACCTGATCAGCCATTTTGAAGCATTGGATATTCCCCAGTACACCATTGAAGAATTAAAAGAAAAAGCCTACAGCATTGTCGGTCAACCCGAACCAATCAAGTACGGGGAAAAAACCGTCGCTTTGATCGAATACCGCGATGGCACGATCATTGATGTGGTCAAAAATGTCTGATGCCCTATTTTCAGGAACCCCTGTGACGCTAACCGATATGCTGCAGGCGCGAGAAAATAGAAGCTCCCTTCAACGGGAGCTTCTCGCTGCGGATGAAAAAGCGGCATTGCTTGTTGCCACCATGAATATTCCCGGTCCCGTGAAAAATTCTGTCCCATTGACCGCCGTTTTTGAAGAACTCATTACGGAAATCGAAGAGGCCGTCAAGGAACTGATTCCACTGGCAAACCTCTACCGTAGTTTGGAAACTGGACCGGAATATTATCTCGTACTGCCCACAGATCCTTATGAACTAAAACGAATGATGGTTCAGATTGAGACCCATCATCCTTATGGTCGATTGGTGGATCTGGATGTCTTAGCCAAAAACCAAGACCAGCTTTTACCTATCAGCCGTACCGAAATCGGACTGCCGGCAAGAAGCTGCTACGTCTGTGAACAAGATGCCAAAGTTTGTGGCCGTTCTAGAACTCATAGCGTAGCAGATATGCAGCAGCAGATCCGTAAAATCATTCAGGAAAGAGTGAAAGAATGAAAAAAATCCAATTTACCGAAACCGTCTTGCGGGACGGCCAACAAAGTCTGATCGCCACGCGAATGCCTACCAGCGATATGCTGCCGATTTTAAAAACCATGGATCAAGCGGGCTATCATGCCTTGGAAATGTGGGGCGGCGCAACCTTCGATGCTTGTCTGCGTTTTTTAAATGAAAACCCATGGGAAAGATTGCGGGCGATCCGCAAAGAAGTGAAAAAGACCAAACTACAAATGCTCTTACGGGGACAAAATCTCTTAGGTTACAAAAACTATGCCGATGACGTCGTTGCTGACTTTGTGACCAAATCGGTCGAAAACGGCATCGACATTCTTCGTTTGTTTGACGCCTTAAATGATGTTCGCAATTTAGAAACCGCCATCCGCGCCACAAAAGCAGCCGGTGGACACTGTCAAACGGCAATCTCTTATACTACTAGCCAAATCCATACCGTGGATTACTTCGTTGACCTTGCCAACAAAATGGCAAACCTCGGCGCCGATTCCATCTGTATCAAAGATATGGCCGGCGTTTTGACGCCGCAAACCGGTTATGAGCTGGTCAGCCGAATCAAAGATGCCGTCGATCTGCCGCTAGAAGTCCATACCCATGCCACCAGCGGCATCGCTGAGATGACCTACTTAAAAGTTGCGGAAGCCGGTGCAGACATCATTGATACCGCCATTTCCTCTTTTGCTGGCGGCACCAGTCAGCCAGCAACCGAATCTGTGGCAATCGCCTTAGAAGATTGCGGCTTTGCTACGGGACTTGATTTGCAGAAAGTCGCTGAGATTGCTGAACATTTCAATCCCGTTCGTGATCGTTTCCGCGAAGAAGGACTACTGAACCCGAAAGTCAAAGATATCGAACCTAAAACCTTGATCTATCAAGTACCTGGTGGCATGTTGTCAAACCTACTCAGCCAATTGACGGAACAAGGATTGCAAGACAAGTATGAAGAAGTCCTAGCAGAGGTACCAAAAGTCAGAGCGGACTTGGGTTATCCACCGCTAGTGACCCCATTGTCGCAAATGGTCGGCACTCAAGCCTTGATGAATGTAATTTCAGGAGAACGCTACAAACTTGTCCCAAGTGAGATCAAAGATTACGTCAAAGGACTTTATGGACAATCGCCAGCACCCATCAGCGACGAAATCAAAGAAACAATTATCGGAGATGCTGAAGTGATCACTGCCAGACCAGCTGATCTACTGGCACCGCAATTGCCAGCCTTCAAGGAAGAAATCGCTGAGTATGCCAAAAGCGAAGAAGACGTGCTGATGTACGCCCTCTTCCCTCAGCAAGCCCAAGACTTTTTAGGCCGACGAGAAGATCCCTTTTATGATGTCCCCGTACAGACCGTGTCTGTGAGGATTGCGGTGGATTAACAATGAAGCCAGAAATAGAGAAAACAACTTAAAGTGCCCCTCACAAATTCGCTTGCTTTAGCAAATTTGTGAGGGGTATTACCATCTATAGGCTGTTTCTTCTTTTTTACTAATCAGCAGTGCAAAAATACGTACGCCACGGCCACTCCACCAATAAGCTTGCATTAATCACTTCTCGCTCACGTATTTTGGGTAGCTGATAAGCCAGGATTGTGCTTCCGCTCCATCCATTCTATAATCAGCTAAAAGAAGAGTTTTAAAGGAGGGGTTATCCATGCAACGATACATCGCTTTATTAAGAGGCATCAATGTCGGTGGAAAGAACAAAATTTCTATGAAAGAATTGAAAGCCGGTTTTGAAGAATTGGGGTTTAGCAATGTGGTCACTTATTTGAATAGCGGCAATGTGATTTTTTCCAGTGAAGAGGATGATCCACAAGCCCTTGCCGAAACGATTAAAGCAATGGTCAAACGCGACTTTTCCTTTGATATCGCTATTTATATCATTCGCCAATCAGAGCTGCAGGAACGCTTGACCCATATACCTGACTGGTCAGGAACGGAAGATAAAACCATCTATGACAACCTGATCTTTTTGATGCCTTCACTGTCCTACGAGGTGTTATCTGAAAAACTCGGGGCTCCGAATGCCACCCTTGAACAGGTTTTTCCTTACAAAGACGTCGTCTTCTGGTCCTACCTCCGCAAAGACTATCAAAAAACCAATTGGTGGAAAAAAACAGCCAGCACTAGCGTCGGCAAGCAGATTACGATTCGGACCATCAATACCGTAAGGAAGATTGCGGAGCTGTGACGACATTCTAAAAATATTCCCCTCTCAACTTATAAGAAAAACCGTCAGAAGGAGTCCCTCTGACGGTTTTTCTTTGACTATCGAATCGTCTTTTTCGCTTGATGGATTTCAATAAAAAGAGCAAGCAGAAACGTGAAGGTTACGATCCAAATTGAATATTTTTTTAAAACAAGACTGACAAAGGCTAGTAAACAAGCACCAATGACAAATGAGAGCACGACGATCGTATAGTTATGGGCATTGCGTCTTTGAAGCGACGTTTTATTCCGTGAGGTCAGATAAAGATACCATTCATTTAGCATTTTCCGATAATTGCCTGAGGTCATCATGATCGTATAAGGATTTCCTTCGATTTGCGTTCCAGTGAACGTCAGCATCAGCAAGCCACTGCCAAAAGCAAGCAGACCAATTTTAAAAAGGTGTAGATTTTGAGACAATAATGGAATGATCAAACTCGATAAAATAACAGGCAACATGGTATAACTGCGCCAATAATGACTGAAATTGCTGCGCTTTAGAAGAATACCTAATAAAAATCCTACCGTAAACAAAATGATCGATACGATTTTAGGCAGCATTTGCTGCCAATTATATTGGGATAAATTCGAAGCCATCAAAATAATGTTCCCAGTTTGGGTAGCAACTAATCCATGAAAGTAATTATGAGAATAGACATCTAATGCCCCACCTGAAAAAGCCATTAAAATCGCAAACAGACGACTGTTATTCGAGACAGAGACAACTTTATAAATTTTTTTTTGCATAGTAGATTCCTAAATCGCTTGATAATTTTGCTAATAGCATTTGTTTTAGACGCTTTTCTTCTATTGATACATGAAAAAGATCGTTTATCCTTGAAATGGAGTTTTTTTCAATAGTAAGTATAACAGAATCAACATCTCCTCTTACTTTAACGAAAAGGAAATATATAGCAAGTAAAGAAGCCCAACAAAGCAAACTTCGTTGGGCTTTCCTTATAGGACGTTCGAAAAGAAACCTTTCGTTTTCCTTTCTTCCATAAACAAATATTCCGAATGTATCTGATTCATATACGTTGTTGGTTTTGCATGGCGGGCAGGTCATCCTTATTTAGTTTATTTAGATAAGGAATCATCATTAAGACACCCGCAACAAACGCGATACCTTCTGTAATCGTCATTGACCAAATCAATCCATCCAATCCATAGAAATGATGCAGCACTAAAACGATTGGAATAAAGAATGTTCCTTGAATCGTGGACATCACTCCGGTCTGAGCACCTAGTCCAGATGCCTGGAAGATGCCCGTGAATAAACCAGAGAAACCATTAAAGATCGAAGAAATCAACTGTGCTCCCAAAATCGTTAAGCCAACTTGGATCACACGTGGATCACTTGTGAATAATCCCAGCACCGGCACTCGCAACCAATACACAATCAAGGCAAAAAGGATGGAGATCCCACCTATCCACAAAGATACTTCTTTTAGTGCTTCTTTCACTCGTTTCGTGTTATGGGCAGAGAAACTGTAAGCAAATAACGGTATGACACCCAAAAATAGACCCATTGTTAAAAATTCCGGTAATTGCGTGATTCGAACAGCGATACCAAAGCTAGCCACAACATTGTCCCCATACTCAGCAGAAAAATTGTTCAACAATAATGTGGTGACGATCATGAAAGCTGATTTAAACAGCTCGGATACCCCTATTTTATAAACTTCTAGCTGATCTTTGATTGAAAGTTTCATGCTTTTTAAAAAACCCTTCAATGTCTCGCTTTTCGTTTCTAGGAACCAGACATAATACGTTGTTGAAGCGATATTCGCAATCACCAGTGATAGCCCTGCTCCGATCACATGTAGGT
Source organism: Enterococcus sp. AZ141 (assembly GCF_051714385.1). Classification (NCBI taxonomy): domain Bacteria; kingdom Bacillati; phylum Bacillota; class Bacilli; order Lactobacillales; family Enterococcaceae; genus Enterococcus; species Enterococcus sp. AZ141. The sequence continues at coordinate 1,219,877 of NZ_JBIORT010000001.1, read as the reverse complement.
TAAAGACCAGAATCAATAATGCATCAAGCAGGATACTCACTGCAACACTGACAAACATGCCATACATTGATTCTTTTGATGCCCCTTCTGAACGCACCAGCTGTTCCAAAGCAAAATTTAAAATGAACGATGCTCCACCAACAAACAAAATCAGTGAATATTGTTTTGTATACAAAAATGTCTGCCCACCTGCTCCTAGTAAATGAATAAATGGATCCATGAAAATTACTGCGACAATCCCTATGATTACACCGAGCAGGATGCTCGAGTAAAACGCATAGCCGGCAACTTTCTTGCCCTTTTGAGTGTCTCCATTGCCTAGTAGTCGTGTGATATAGCTTCCTCCACCAACACCCAGCATGTTCCCAACGGCCATCAACAGAATCGTAATGGGCATCGCCAAGGTAATCGCCGACATCATATTGGTATCATGGATCAATCCAATAAAATAGGCATTAATCAAATTATAGATCGTCGTGGTTGAAATACCAACCATCATCGGGATCGATAAATGGGCAATTGCCTTTCGCACCGGACTTTCGCTTAAGTAGTAAATATTGGATTCATTCATTGTGACTTTTTCCATGATGATTCCTCCTTCTATTAGATAGTTAACTGTTAGAATTCTAACTTTAAGGCAATAAGCAGTGATTGACTGCTTATTGCTCATAGACTTTGATCGATTTTTCTTAACAAACGAGTCAGTTCTTCGACTTCTTCTGCATTCAGTGCTTGGACCAGTTCTTTTTCTGCCGCATAAAAAGCTTCATTGGTTTGATCAATCAACGCTTTTCCTTTAGGTAAAACGTATATATTTTTTTGCCGCTCATTATTTTTTGGGATGCGGCGTTCGATATACCCTTTTTTTTCTAACCCTTGAAGCATACTTGTGATGCTGGCATCACGACGTTGAAACACTTGGGCCAAATCCTTCTGAATCAAGCCTTTGTCTTCATTTTGTGCGATATACGCAATCATTCTTCCTTGCTGTTGACTGATATTCAGGTCTTTTATACGCATTTCCATCGATTCCCGTGACTTATTCATAATGGAACGCATCAAATTCGATACGATCAGTTCCTCCAAAACGACTCCCCCTTTGCCAAATGTTAGATATCTAACTATTCGAAAAGAATATACACCGGTTAAAAAGGAAAGTCAATAAAAAGATTCGCTATCTAATAATTAGACCTCTAATTATTTTCAAATTCAATAATGATAGTAAGGCTCAGGGAGTTCCACACTGTGGAAAAGTTACTGACAAAAGCAGACAACAAGGGACTTTTTATTGCATTTTTAGTAAACGTGTATAAAAGAGCCCCTGGGTTCATCGATTTTTTCCCTCATGGTATCACAGCCAATTAGAAAAGTAGGCTTTATTTTCCGCTCTTGCTAGCGAAAAAAGAAAGCTTATCCAGAAATCTTTTTCTGAATAAGCTTAAACTGATTTATCGATCTAATTAAAAAAATTTTCGTCAACTAAGATCGGCTTCAATACTGTAGTAGGTATTATGAACACTTGTGTCCCCATGTATCCAGCCGAAACTTCATATTTATCAAACGAAATAACTAGTTCATGATTTTCATTAATATAAAAATTCGGATCATTCTCCAACCAATTTGTATCTTTATAGTCTAAAACCCAATATTTGATATCGCTATTTACTCTCATCCGCTCTTTCATTTGGTGCTCAATTTCCTGAGCCAGCACCTCTAAATAGTTTTCCGTTTTAAATAACATCTTTAATGATAATAAGACCTCGTTCTTTTTATCGAATGTATCAAATCGATGTTCGACATTGGTGCTCCCCACTGTTTCTTCAAATGTACGGTCGATTACTAAAAATCGAATATCATTGACTTTCACATCATAGGTACCACTGACATACATTTGTTTTTCGTCCACCTTATTTATTACGTCTATATAACTTTGATATGCTCGTTGTCCTTCACGGAGATATTTTTCATTTAATTGCGAATACACTTGATTTTCTTCTGTTATCTTAGGCACATCAATAGTGATTTCTGCCTCCTCTTGACTGAACAGAAGCGTTTCCCCAGTTATAATTGATACCAAATCCCCCAAAATAGGTATTTCTGATGCAAAACCTCTAAAGGTAGTATTTTGAAGCATAATCAAAAAACTAAAAACCACCAAGATCACGCTTTCGACGCCTCTTCTAAGTACTTTTCGCTTCTTTTCTTCGTATACCTTTGCCTTTTCTATTTGAAAACGCGCAACTATTTCACGCTTTAATTGTTCTTGGTTTTCTCCATCAAACGTGTGCTGTTTCATTTCGCTCATTCTCCTTTTCATATCTTGTTTTTTTAATTTAAAAGATGCTTAAATTGAACAAGAGAACGGTACATCTTCGTTTTCACCGTATTCTCATTTAAATTAAGTATTTGAGCAATTTCTTGCAAGGTAAATCCATCAAAATATTTTAAAATGATGATATCTCTTTCCGGACTAGGCGTTCTCTCTAGAATTTCCTTTAGTTCAAGAAATTCACTTTGATCGAAACGAAAATGACTTAGTTCTATAGTTTCTTCAAAGGCTAACCCAAATGGTCTTAGTCTCTTCACTCGCCATTGATCAATCGCGGTTCTTACTAAAATTTTATAGAACCATGCTTGAAAATTATCAATTTCTACTGTGTTTCTAAAGCTTTTTAACGCCTTTTGAAAGCTATCTTGCAGGACATCTAAAGCATCTTCATGATCATAAACATAACTGTAGGCAATTCGATACATTTGATCATATTTACCTTCTATCAGTTCTTCTAGTAGATGCTCATAATAGCGCACTTTTTTTGTTTGACTTCTATTCTTAAAAATAAAGATCACTCCTTTAACAACTCTCCAAGGGACTAGAAAAGACTGCTATTTAATTTCTCTTTGGTCAGCTAAACCAAAATACTGATTTAGTGGTTTTTGTCCATAAGAGAGCAATTCGCTTATAGTCACAAACTCATAGCCTCTTTTTCTTAGTTGACTTACCATTTCTGGAATGGATTCTACGGAACGTTCATGGATATCATGAATCAAAATGATTGATCCATTTTCTACAGTATCAATTACCTTATTTACAATCAAATCTTTATTTTTGACTTGCCAATCTTCAGAGTCTACATTCCATTGAATAATAGGCAATCCGATGGTTTTGGCAACGGCGCCGTTTACTGCTCCGTAAGGTGGTCGAAAGAGTTTTGGCAATACCCCTGTAGCATGAAATATTGCCTTATCAGTCTTCAGTACTTCTTCTTTGACTTTATCCAGGGTTACTTGAGTCAAGTCTGGGTGAGTGTATGAATGACTGCCAATTTCATGCCCCTCTCCCACTATTTTTTTCGCGACCTCTGGGTTCTTATCAACCATCTGACCTAAAACAAAAAAAGTTGCTTTGATCTTTTCTTTTTTTAACTCTCCTAGTAATTTTTTCGTAGACGTATCATTAGGTCCATCATCAAAGGTGAGCGCGATATAGTTTCTTTTTTGGTCTAAGGATTTTTTCGGCAGATTATTATCAGAAACGATCGCTGGATTAATAAAAGGCAGAATTTTTTCAATGTCGACATTCATCGTTGTCAACCCTAAAACCTCTTTATCAAAAGCGATTTGTATTGAGTGGGGGAGAATGGTTATCTTACTATCCTTGCTTAAAAAGTCATTTGTTAACACTTGATCTAATTCTTCCTCATCAATTGTTGATTTTAATTTAGTTCGAGTACTAAGTAGTTGTTCTTGTACAACTCTGTTTATCGCAAGCAAGTCTGATTCATCGTTGACAATATCTTTTAATCGAGGCTCATTTCGATTTTTGGATAAGAGTATTTCAGATAATTCTTTTAATTCACCTAAATATTTCAAAGACTTTGTTTTATCATCCCAAATATATTCCTTTGTTACTAATTGTCGATTAATAAGGGCATCATTCACCTTTTCCTCATTGACATAAGAAAGCACCATTGACCGAGAATCCTTCAATTGTTTCGAAGCAACCTGAGTTTGAGCTTCCAATTGTTTTATAATATTTTTATTTTCAGTCGCAGAATAGTACAGGTAATATTTGTTGTATTGATTATCGCCACTCTTTGATTCTTCAATCTGAGTGATATCACGATCAAAAAATTCAGTTTTAATTGTTTTTTCGACTTGCATTTCAAAATTTGTTTGTTCTTCTCCATACACTTGACTCATTAGGTACTTATACATGGCACCCACTACTAACGTAAGAATCAGTGCACAGAATATAGCTATTAACAATAATTTTTTTCTCATAGTATTTCCTCTCTTTCGTTGTTCTATAGGGTATGACGAAAGAACAGGTCAAATAGTTTCATTTATTAGCAAGTTTTTATCAATCGTGAACTTTCTTAATCGTGATTCCTTTATCTCCATAATGTTGCTGTCTAAATTCATTAGCGAAAAATAGTAACTTCCAAATTATTCGTTTTTTCCTATCTTTTCCTTTAAGGTTTAGCTTTGACATCAGACCTTTACGTTTTCCCTTAACTATGTCATTAGACAGTAGCGTTAGTTCTTAATCTTAATACTTGCGGAAAACAAAAAAAGGCTTCAAAAAATTTTTTTTGAAGCCTTTTTTTAGATAATTTGTATTTATGCAAACTCTATGACACATTGAATACGATAGAATTCTTCTTTTCTACACTTAGATCATAACCACAGATTTCTTTGAAATACGTCTTGATTTGTTTGATATTTCCTTTAACTATTGGTGGCATGACGCTTAGTTTCTCTTTTAATTCTTTGTTCGTCATGGCTTGACTTTCTTTTGAATGAACCAGGATCATACACGAACTATTCATCTTTTTACGAACCAATCTAGCGGTCTCATTAATAAATGGCAGAAAAAGGAAAAAAGAAATTTCTCTTTTAATTGTCAGGAATAGCATTCAATTCCCATATCAGGGTTGTGGAATAGCTTGTGGCTTCAGGATTTGAACCTTTCGGTACGTTGAGCGTAACACTTTCCCTTGCTGTATGCTCATCTCCAAAACGATAGATCCATGTGCCTGTTCCTTCAGTATCTTCCGCACGAATCAGTGCTCGCTTGTTTCCTGGTGCCAACGTTAACGGGTTGGCTGTCTGTAAAGAAGGGGTATTGCCACCTTGAGCGGTCACTAATTGTTGATTTGAGAAAGTAATACTCGCACCTGTAAGCTGTTGATTTTTTAATCCTTCAAATTGTTTCGTCTGGGTAACCGATAGCTGCCAGCCGTAACGCTCAGTAGCTGATCGACGATCGCTGATCTGAACATAGTTAGGGCGCTCTTCCATCTCATTTACAGTTCCGTCTTCATCCAATAAACGTTGTGGTTGCGCGTAATAGGTTTGGTCATGAACTGAAATAGGTTGTGAGCCAAAGTTAAAGGAGGAAATGAAGTCAATACTCAGAAGCCCTTGATTTTCTGGCAGCTCTGGTTTATTTTCTGGGTTCACTTCTATTTCAGGATCCAATGGATCTACTGGTGGCATGGAGCCCTGTAAGATATAAACGAGCCAATAATTTTGTTGCTCTCGAGTAAATACCGTATTCAATAATTGATTGTCTCTTTCAAATAAAAACTTGTAGTTTTCTATTTCTTTAATCGTTACTTCTAGCTCCTCATTCACATAACCAATGATTGTATCAGATGGTGAAATAACTGTCCCGGCATCATCAATGTAATGAATTGTCACCTCGGACTCAGCACGATTAAAAAAGTAAGTAACATTCCGACGCTCAGCCTCTGGTTTTATGGTATTGTTTGTTTCATCGAAATAAAGTGCATCTGTCTCAACATGACTATAGTCATAACCAAGAAGGTACGGTTCATCATCAATCCCTGAATTTGGATTAAGAACTGCCTCTGATTTAAAAGGAATTTCTAACAATTGACTAGGTATTATTTCTTCATTTGTAGCTGCATCACGATAACTGACTTCAACTTCTCCTGTCCCTATTACATAGTCCATCTGTTCAAATACAAAGCTATGAACATTGTTTCTTGCACCTGTACTTCCTGAGATTAAAAAAGATAATGCAGTAGTATCGATTCCTTGCCAATCGGATATATCTCGTTCCCAAGTTTCTCCTTTATAGTTAATACGGAAAATGTTTGCTTCTTCACTTGGCAGATACTCAATGACTATATCATCGTAAGCGCCATTCAATGTCCCTGTTCGCTTTGCTGGAGCATCGCTTCCCATATAAGTAGTCAATAAACCATTCGTCTCATGATAAACGTATCCAGCAAAAGGAGCCCCACCTAAAGCAGCCGGATCTCTAGCTGCACCTGCTCCCTGAGTTGTATTAAAATTTGAATCCAATTTGAATCCAAAGCCTCCTGTTAGGCCAGCAATCCCCATACCGTTTCCACTATTTCCAACAGCAGAATTTTCAGATCTATGGAAACCAAAAGCCATACCATCTGCACCATTCGTATTAGAACCAATATTTGCCTTCCCTGTCAAAACAAATGGATAATTTACACTTAATTTTTCCTTCAATGTAACATTTCCAACTTGATTATTACTAGCTGTAGTTAAGGTTACTTCCCCTGTTTCTGAATCATACGTTGCAGAACCCTGTAAGTCAAAATGCTGCAAAAAATTATCTTTTGTGACGGTAGCATTTGAACTGTATTCATTATCTAAACTTTGTGATGGCTGCTCCTTCATTTGATTCTCTTCTACTGCATTCTCTTTCGCTTCCAGATCCGCTTGTACTGTTTGAGCATCATCAGAAGCTTCTATTCCTTCAGTAGGGTTCTCCACAATACTATCTTCTTGTTCACTGATTTCAAGATAAGCCGTTGCTCCTCCCACAGACAGTTCATAGCGTCCCGCCTGTTCAAATACTAAAGGAAGAACAAATGTATTTTGCGCCCGTTTTGACTGAACCAGCCATTCCTGAGACTGCTCTATCTGTTCGACTGATCCCCCTGCCGGTAACTGCTCGTTGATAAGCGTTGCTTCTTCAGGTAAAAATACTCGTGCCTCTGACACTTCTTGATCAGAAAAGAAGGTTACTTGTATGGTTTCTTCTACCGTGCCTTGCATCCGCGCCTGAGTAAAGAAAAAGCGCGCATCACTAGCCTGTTCTTCTTTTAGAAGGTTTTTCATGGATGGGTGTTCTACCTGTTTTTGTTCCTCAGTGTCCATCGTTGTCTCAGCGTAGACCATGCCAATCGATAGAATCAATGCTTGCATCATTAGAATAGACGCCCCTAATAGAAGCAGCGGTCTTCTTAATCTCGTGGTCATTCCATTCACTCCTTTTTACTACTCTTGTTCGCTTCGGTTTGCTTTCTTTTTTTGAATAAGTAGATAAAGAATGACCCCCAGTAAAAGAACAAGTAAAATGATTGCGCCAATCATCCACCAATTCATACTTGAATCAATGGTCACATCTGCTTGATTCAATGCCCTGGCTTCATCTGCTTTAATTGTGAAGGGTCTCTCCCATACCCACTCATCTTCACCAGATATTGCTCTTAATTTCAATACATAGTCGCCACTTTGAAAGCGATCGCCTTCTAACGAGATTGGAAAATCAAAATTAGAATTAGGCGCCATTTGCATCATTTCTTCACTCGCTTCATAAAGAACCTCGTTTTCTCCTGCTCGTTGTACTGTCGCTTCCACCGCCATTCGATTGACAAAGGTAGGCGTGAAGTTTTGGATCGTTGCACTAATCACATTCCGATAATTCAACTGATCTGCAAAAACAGCTAATAAATCGAGATCCGGTTGAACTGAATCCCGAGAATTGCTGACAACAATCCCAATCACATAGGCAAATTCATTTTTGATCGCTACGCCTTCTTCATTGATTGCCGTTTCTTCTTGCTCCTCTTTGACTTCCGAAATCCGTAGACCTCCCGCTAAAAATCCCTCAAACGATTCTTCTGGCATATGTAAAGGAACACTAATTGTTTGGGTTTCATTTCCTGCCAGTTCAATGACGCCAGATGAGTCAATCAATTCGTCCAATGAATAAGTAAGGCTACTATCTGGTTCTTGGGCATCTTTTCCGTACTCAACGACTCCATGAACATTGGTATACGCTGTATGAGGGGTTACTTGCACTTGAATTGGGTCACTACTAACATTTTGCAGTTTCAATGCTAAGGTTTCTGTTGCTCCAGCTGCTAGATTCAAATCGAAATAACTATTTGATCCTTCTACCTGGCTTTCAGGAAATTCAGGCGTGACATAAAATGACAGTGTTTCCTCCGCTTGAGCTACTGATGGAAAAATTCCAAAAAGAAGAAAAAGAAGCGTAAGTACCCACCAAGAGGCTCTTTGAGAACGATGAGCTAAAGTTGTTTGTTTCAAGGTTACGTCTCCTTTCTTAGAAAAACAGCGTCACAATTTTACTGTGACGCTGCCGAGAGTTTCAAAACAAATGGTTACAAGGCTTTTATAGTTCGTCTCCAGGTGTTAAGTTTAATTCCCAAGTTAGCGTTGACGTATACGTTGTTGCATCTTTGGCTGTTGAACCTGGAATCGACAATTGTATTGCGTTGTTTTCTACAACGTCTGTCTCAGGATTAAAGCCCTCTGCTTCAAATTGGGCAGTCAAGTCTGCTTGGTCTCCCCAGATAACTGAAGAAGCTCCTGCACCTTGTCCTTGTGCCGCAGTCATCACTGAACGCGCTGCACCATTAGGAAGTAATGTTAGTCCAGTCTGGTGCACTGTAGGTTCGTTATCAGTATTGCTACCTTCATAATTTAACTGAGCATTAGCAAAGGTGATTTGCGCTCCCGTTAGAATTTTATTTTGTGCTTCTGGAGCTTCAAAATCACTTAAGCTCACTTTTAGATCCCATCCAGCATTGGTTCCACGAACGTCTTGTACTTGAGCAAAACTAATATATGGAACGTCAGTAGGCCCACCTTCTTCTGGATTAGCGAGTTCAGCAGTCTCTGCAACCATATTATATGTTTGATCTTGGTTGGAGATGACCTGAGTACCAAAGTTCATTGTAGGTGCCTGTACGATAGACAATGGACCTGTAACTGGATCGATAATCGGTGGAATAATCACATCCGGATCAGGTACAGGAGGGATGACTTCCAGATCACCGTCTTCATCCGCTGTAAACTGGATTTGACCTTCGGTTGTTACTTCTCTCATTTCATCGGCAAAAACAGAAGCTGCTCCTCCTGCTAAAATAGTAGTTGATAGTGCGGCAATTGTTGCTAAACGAATAAATTTCATTTGGTTATTCCTGCTTTCTTATTGTTTTAGATTTTTATTATGATTTCTTTTTTGTTTCCATAAGAGGAAGACGAAACTGATTAGAAAAACGCCTAGCCAAGCGTGCCATGAATGTCCTATTTCGTTTGTTTGTGGCAACGTACCATCTGGTTTGGCCACTTCGGTAATTGGTGGTCTGACAATAGTTTCGGGCGGCGCTGGATCAGGTGTACCAATGGGTTCATAGACACCAGTAAATCCAATGGTCCCATTTGTTTCAACTTGCTGGACTTCTGCAGCGTTTACCAACGGTAATGATAAAACTGAGAGTATTCCCATAAATATTATCCACCTTTTTGTTTTCTCAATCATGATCCTCCCCTTTGTTGTATCTCAAAATTCTTCGTTTTTGGGTTGACGACAAAAAAAGACATTCGATCGGATCGAATGTCTTGGAAAAGTTATTAGATTAGGTTTTCTATTTTAGAGAATACATAACAAATATCTATTCTAAAAAACGAAGGTTTTTGATACTTTTATTTGTAAGTTTGTATGCATACCTTTTTCTTACATGATTAAGGTTACCTGATTTTTTGGTCAAATTGGAATCAACATTTTCATAGACAGATGAAATAAATGAAAAAAAACACTCGTTAATACTTTTAACGAGTGTACGGAGATTAGAGAAATGGTTTTCGATACGGATCAATTTTTCTTTCCAGATTCCGCCAGTCATGCTCATCTGGGACAGCTTTCAATAACAAGTAATCTGTTTCAATAATATAGTCTAAGAGGTACCGATTATAGTTTGTGACAATCAAATCAATATGATCGGCATTTAATATTTCTTGTGTCAGATGTTGCAATGGCAAAAAGGTCAACGTGTGCTTTGTACCAAACTGTTGCATTGCACGAGTTCGAATCTGTTGGCAGATGAAGTGATCACCTTCTAGAAGAAAATAAATTCTTTTTGTTGGTGAATAAAAATCAAAAATCAAATCACTGTAGATCGTTAAACTCACACAAATATCTTCAAGATATGGTGCAGCCAAAAAGTCTTTTCTTTGATGCTTCTTTAAAAATCGTAAATTCCGTTGATAGTTTTCATTGTCAGAACGCATGAGAGATTCTTTGATGTCCTGTGCCTCTTTGTTCAATGCAGGAGCTAACGCATAGTTCACTTTTCTAGACAAAAAGAAGGATTGCATGAAAATTTTTATCTTGGCATAGCTCTCATTTGTGAGCTCAAACTCTTGTAAGTAAGCCTCCGTAAGTTTGGCAATTTCTGATCCTTGATGAAACTGCTGGTAGAACTTTTCCTCCGATGCTTCTCGATCTAAGGTACGTTTACAAATAGTAACTAAATAAATCCATGCAAATTCTTCCTTCGCTAGTTCTACGCCGTAAAGCTTGTTGATTCCGTCTTTTAAAGAATACAGGAGGGAGAAGCTATTTCCTTTGTAGGCTAATTCAATCAAGTATTTCGGGACTGTTATCGGAAAACCAAGGCTCGCCCGTTTGATTGCAATAAAAAAAGTATAGTAAAAAGCAGCTGGTGTTGTTCCAGAGCCAATATCATATTGTCCTAGTTTGTTGTTTAACTGGGTTAAGACCAACTCATGCAATGCGGGGTCGGGAACAAGGGTATGGGCAGTATCAATCCCTTCGTAATAAAAGTCTTTGAAGAATTTCCGTAAATCCGCTTCGCTCCCTTCAATTGTCAATGGATTCGACACCCATTTTAACCGATAACTGCTCAATATTTTGTTCGATTGACCCAACAACCGTCGAAACGTGCTCTCAGAAAAATGATAATGATGGGCCAACTCGTCAATATCCATCAATTCCCCTTGAAAAATATGACCGATGATTTCAAATAAACACTCATTTTCTAGCAAATCTTGTTTCTTTTCTTGGTACACGGAAGGTTTTTTCTCTTCAAAAAGAAAGCCACTATTCCCCGAAATTAGGGTAATACAATCACCAAAATAGTCTTTCACATACTTGAGATCATTTGCAATTGTGCGTTGTGTGACTTGCATCTTTTCTGCCATTTCACCAATTGTAAATAAACGATCTCGTTCCATCACACTCAAAACTCGAAATAAGCGTTTAGTTGTGCGATTACTGATAAATGCTAACTGTAAGTCTCTCATATTCTCCGCCTCATATCTCACTACGTCTTTTGTCTAGATGTTACATACATAACACAACAACAAAAAATGAGCAACACACGGCTCTTAATCACTTCATAAAAAAATAAGCTGCTTCTAAACACAAAAAGGCTCAAATGCTCTTATGCTTTTCCATTATTATCTATTTGCTTACAAAACATTCTAATCTCCTTAGCGATGGTGGAGAAGAGGAATGCTCTCGAGCTTCTTTCATTGCAAAAATCTCCTTTAAATGGTTTAATGGTTTAAACTTTTAAACGATACTGGAGAGACAATTATGATAGATTATGCCAATCTGCAACAAGATTTTTCTGAGTTAAGTGATTTTTTAATCGCGCTAGGTGACAAAAAAAGACAAGCTATCATCATTCGGTTGCTGGAAGAGGAAAATTGTGCTGGCTTACAGGTCACTTCCTTATTAGAGGCCACCAATTTATCTAGACCCGCCATTTCACATCATTTGAAAATCTTGAAAGAAGCCAAAATCGTGAATTTCAGGCAAGAAGGAACAAAAAATTATTACTATCTCGATCATGAGCAAACAGAAATAAAAAAACTCCAATCCTTTTTAACGAAAGTCCTTCACATTATGAACGAGAGGGACCATTCATGAAGAAAGTATTAGTTGTTGAAACAAACATTCAAAAATATGCTGGCACGAACGAGGCTACCGGACTTTGGTTAGGAGAAAGTGCCGAGTTTCTAGATGAAGTCTATCAACAAGGGATTGATGTTGATTTCGTAAGTCCATTAGGAGGCTTTGTTCCTCTAGATCCAAGAAGCATGAAATATATAGATCAAGCCATTATGAACATTTATCTGGAAGAAAATTTCATTCAAAACGGCTTGATTCAAACGAAAAAACCCGCAGAAGTAAATCCAAATGACTACCATGCGATTTATTTTACCGGAGGGCATGGTGTCATGTGGGATTTTCCTGATAATAAAGAGCTGCAAGAACTCGCTTTAGCCATTTATGAAAACAATGGGTACATTTTATCTGTTTGCCACGGAATCGCTGGTTTACTAAATATAAAAGATAGAGAAGGAAGCTTTTTGATTTCTGGAAAAAAAATCACAGGATTTACGAAAACCGAAGAATTTCTCGCCGGGAAAATGAACAAAGTTCCTTTCTTTAATCAAACCGCCGCAGAAGAAAGGAACGCTCAATTCAAAAAAAGACGCTTTTATAAAGCATTTGCCCTAAAAGATGGGCGGATCATCACTGGCCAAAATCCTTTTTCTGTACGTGCTGTAGCAAAACTATATCTTGAGGAGGTACAGTCATGCAAACAATTTTAGGAAGCAATGGACAAATCGGCTATGAACTAGCAAAAGAACTATACAAAAATTACACAAATGAGCTTCGGCTAGTTAGCCGGAAGCCTCAAAAAATCAATCCTACAGATCAGATCGTTTCCGCAGATTTGATGGACTTTTCGCAAACGAAAAAAGCGATTGAACATAGTGAGATTGTTTACTTCACTGTTGGGTTACCGATGGACGCGGAGCTGTGGGAAACCAATTTTATGAAAATCACAGAAAATGTCATTCGCGCTTGCCAAGAAGCACAGAGCAAACTGGTTTTTTTTGATAATACTTATATGTATCCAAAGGATCGTACACCCCAAAAGGAAGACACGCCATTTTCTCCAGCAGGCAGGAAGTCCCTCGTACGCTCTAAAATGGCTCAATTGGTTTTATCCGAGATGGAAAGTGGCCGTTTAGATGCGGTGATTTGTCGAGCCCCCGAGTTTTACGGCCCAGGCAAGACCCAGAGCATTACCAATACACTCGTCTTAAACAATATAGTCCACAATGCTCCCGTCAAAATACCTGTCAATAAGGACACTTTACGCACACTTATATGGACACCTGATGCTAGCCGAGCAATGGCCCTTATCGGAAATACGCCTAGTGCCTATGGCCAGACTTGGCATTTGCCCTGTGATACACCTCATAGTTTCCAAGACATGATCGATCTCGCCGAAAAAATTGAAGACAAACCATTGAAATACCGCGTCATTCCTTTGTGGCAATTTAAACTTGCTAAGCTATTCAGTAAAAACGCGCGCGAACTAAGTGAGTTATTACCTAGATACACGGTGGATAATCTTTTTGTCTCTGATAAATTCAAAAAGGCATTCCCTCATTTTAAGATCACAACGTTTGAAGAAGGCATTAGGCAGGTACTTGTTGAGAATAGGGCAGGATGACTGACAACACTTTATTAACCCCAATGAAGAGAATGACTGATGAGAAGCTACCCAGCTTTTAGTAAATCAAATTCAAAGGATGTTCGCGTTTGTAGAAAGTTGAATCTTTACCGTTAGCAAAACCGTTCATTACACCGTCACTATTATTAATAAAAAGGATATTCATCCCACCCAAACACAATTAGCACAGGAATATAGAAAGCCAATTAGGCGTAGGCCTAATTGGCTTTAATAAGACATTCTGTTTCCTTTTTCTTTGCTCGGGCTAATAGAAAAAAAACAAGCACTAAGAAGTAATTTTGAGGCAGCTAGACAACAATATAACTGAAGACGAGAACGAAAGAAAAAATTCTTATTTGCGACATTCGATTACGCAAAAAATATATATGAACATCTATTATTAGCCATCCTTTTTTCTAACTCACATTTTAGTTAACCTTTTTATCTATCCCAACTGCTATAAAAACTCTCTCACACGTTCTTTAACATGCTGCTATTGTTCCAACTTCTTTATTGCTAAAGCTAAGCAGCCGATCAAACCTGCATCGTCAGCAAGCATTGGAGTTAGTAAGTATTCTTCAAGAGCAGGGGTATCCACATAGGAACCCATTTTTTCTTTAAACGCTTGGCGAATCAACTCGAGTAGTTGCGGCTGTTTCATTACACCCCCACCTAAAATTATTACTTCCGGTGCATATAGTAACGTTGTGTTATACACACACTGAGCAAGATAATCTGCCTCAATCGCCCAATAAGGATGATCAAATGAAATGGTCTGGGCTTTTCTTCCAAAGCGTTTTTCAATCGCGGGGCCTGAGGCTAACCCTTCCAAACAATCATGATGAAAAGGACAGATTCCTTCAAATTGATCTTCATTATGACGTTGTAAGAGCATATGTCCCATTTCAGGATGACTGAAACCTGTGACTATTTTTCCATCGACTACAGCACCACCACCAACACCAGTACCAACGGTGTAATAAAGAACACTATTTTTACCTTTTCCATACCCTGCCATATATTCTCCATAACAAGCAGCATTTACATCGGTAGTCCAATAGATGGGAACCGACAAGGCGTTTTCCAAAGCTCCTACAAAATGATAATTTTGCCAAGCTACCTTCGGAGTGTTGGTGATATATCCGTAAGTTCTTGATTCGATTTGAATATCAATTGGCCCAAATGCTCCTACACCAATTGATGCGATATTTCCTTTGTACTTATCAAAGAAATCAAACACTTGCTTCATCGTTTCTTCTGGTGTTGTGGTAGGAAAACTTTTCCGTTCTATCACTTGTAATTGTTCATTACCAATCCCACAGACAAACTTTGTTCCACCAGCTTCAATTCCACCATATAACATTTTATCTACACCTTTCATTCACTTATCTTCAAAAAAAGAAACGTATTTGCACTAAGCAAAATCGTTTCTCACTAAAGGTTTCGTTGTGCCACCTTCGCCAAATTCAATCGGCAATACGGTACGTTTTTCTACTGTCTCTCCATTAATGACAGCAATTAATTTTGCCACTGCCACTTCCGCCATTTGCTTTGTAGGTTGGGCAATTGTTGAGACGAGATAAGGGTCTCCTTCTGTCATCTTTTGACCATCAAATCCGATAACTTGGACATCCTCTGGTACGTTTTTCCCTATTTTTTCAAGCATACCAATGACAGCTAATGCCATCGGATCGTTGATCGTAAAAATCCCATCGATATCAGGATTCTCTAACAAAAAATTTGTTACACGTTCTGAGAGATGGTCTAAAGGTTCTAACATATCTAACGCTTTATAGGAAATCCCCAGTTGACGGCACTCGATCTCAAAATATTTTCGACGACTCTTCGTTTCATTCGGTGTTTCTTGGTACCCACCGATATATGCTACATTCTGACATCCTCGGCGATAAAGTTCATTTGCAGCCAAACGTCCACCGGCCGCATTGTCAGCGGTCACATAAATCACCTCTTCAGTGAAATAACGGTCAATACTAACAAAAGGCAGATTACTCGAAATGTATTCATCGATATCTGAATAAGTAATTCCAATGATGCCGTCTACTTTATTTTGGCTGACCATCTGGATATATTCTTGTTCTTTTTCACTATTCCCACTGGAGTTACACAAATAAAGCTTGTAGTTTTGTCTTTCTAATGCTGTTTCTACATGGTAGGCAAATTCGCCAAAAAATGGATGCCATACAGTGGGTAGAATCAAAGCAACCGTATTCGTATGCTTCATCTTTAACCCCCGGGCATAAAAATCTGGTTGATAGTTTAACTCTGTCATTGCTGCTTCAACTTTTTCTCTAGTAGAAGCTTTAACAGAGCCGTTATTCAATACCCGGGAAACAGTTCCTACTCCGACACCTGCTAATTTTGCGACATCTTTCATTGTTGCTTTCATAGTTGATCCCTCACATTTCTGCACAAGTTTAGTATAATGAATTTTGTCATAAATTACTAATTTTTTCAAAATACTAATAGCAAAGCCATGGGAAATCTAGCTATCTGTTCTTTTCTAAAAAATTATCCTTCAAAACCTATTAAATAATTGATTCATCGCCTAAGCAATCAAACATTTATTTCACACTCGCTGTTTCAAAAGCTTGAATACGACTTTCTCCGATCGAATGAAATAAGATATCTCGAGCTTTTTCCAGCTCATAGAAAGTAGCCGTCATAACTTCTAAACCATTAATAAAGACTTCAACTGATGAGGTATCTCTAAAAATCTCAAGAACGAGCTGATTATCAATCAAAGGTATTTCAACTTTTCGGACATTCAGAGGGTCTTCTTCCGCCCCTGTAAGCTCTCTTCCTAGTTTCTGACGATCCAATTCAAAAACCTGTTTAGCAGTGTCATAAGTTAGTTTGAGACAATCCGTCTTAGACCGCAGTAATTCAATTGTAAAAACTTCTGCTTTCTCCAAATCTGCGACTAGATGTAAATATGAAGAATCAGACAGCGCGTTTCGAAATACGACTGATGTGTCAGTCACTGCAATATTTTCACTGCCTTGTTGATAAACTAAATGACTATATACAGTTGAGATGGGTTTTTGTACCAATCGATTTTTTTTCACTCTTAACTCTCGGGGCAAACTCATAGAGCCTGCCCAAAGATGGCCTAACTCATGTGTAGGCAATGTACGATCCCACATCTGCATCCAAGCAATCATCACCCGTCCACCATTAGGATCTGTTGTTGTTTGTGGTGCATAAAAATCCATTCCAAAATCCATTTCATGGAAATTATCAACTATCATCTGACCTGTTTCCCAGTCTACCTCACCAATACAAGCCATGGTAGAACTGATATTATGATATTCCAGTCCGTTCTTCTTAATTTGTATCGGTGACATGATTAAGACATCTCGTCCGTCTAAATGGAATAAGTCAGGACATTCCCACATTATTCCTTGCTCTGAAGTCCCTTCTAGCAACACAGAGTAAAAGTGCCAAGTATACAAATCTGACGATTGAAACATCACTATTCTACCAGTAGACTGTGTAGATTTAGTAGCTACTACCATATAGTAAGCATCGTTGTGAACAATTACTTTAGGATCACGAAATTCTTGTATCAGCCCATTCTCACCTAGCTGTTTTTCTGCTACCACAGGATTACCACTGTATTTGCTAAAATGAATACCATCTTCAGAGACCGCCAAACATTGATGCTGATGGCTAATACCATCAATTTCTTGACAGCCTGTATAAAATAAATATAGTTTTCCGTCTCTTTCAATTGCACTTCCTGAGAAACACCCGCCGCTGTCATAAGGTTGATCTGGGGCTAACGCTACTGGTAGATCTTCCCAATGGACCAAATCACTACTGCGCGCATGCCCCCAATGCATGGGCCCCCATCGACTATCGTAAGGATAGTATTGATAGAAGAGATGGTAATGCCCTTTGTAATATATAAACCCATTGGGGTCATTTATCCACCCGATGGGTGCGGAAAAATGATAGTTTTGTCGATACTGAGGGTTAACTTTTCCTCGCATCATTTCAATAAATCGATTTGCTTTATCCAAAATCGCCGTTTCTTCTACTAACACTTATTGTGCTCCCTTCAAAAAATTATCATAGCCAGTTTGTTTTATTTGAATCCATTCTTCCAAACCTACACGTTCCAATTCAGCAAGGTATTCTTCCCATTCTTCATCGATTTTACCGCCGGTGATCCACTCTGCTCTTTTGCGATAGATGTAATCCCACATATCTGTTTCAATTTTTGCTAATCGATCTGTTTCTTCTTTTTCTAAAAAGACACGTGGATAGATATTGTCTTCTGTAATATATGGCAAATACGTGTCATGCATCAAATCTAAACGCCACTTCGCATCATCTGGCATAGTAGTGACTGTGCCGTAATAAGAATCAAGAACTGCTAATGGTCCTCCAGCTTCGGTCTTTTGTCTTAGTTCCCCCGGTGCTGTCCCCTCTAAAGGCAAATATTTTAACATACCATCCTTTAATTCAAAAATATTCGCCTGTGCTTCATCACCGTAGGTTCCCCAGTTATTTTGGACAGACTGTAACGGTTCATACATTTTATCTATCCACCTAGCTGTAAGTTCCAAGTTTTTATTCGCACTAGTAATTACGAAACGATCTCTTGAGAAACCCATGCCATTCGTACGAGTAACGTGTTTCGTTCCATCTGGTCCCGCTAAGACTGGCAAGACGTCATAACTATCATCTGCACCCGTGATATTTGCTTTATCCCAAGTAAAATACACGCCATACTTATGTTCTTTTCCTTTGGCAACATACGTATTCCAATCTTGTTCGAAAGCCTCTTTATCAATAAGACCTTTATTATTCATTTCATTGAAATATTTGATGGCTTCTTTATACCCTTCTTTGTTAGCAGTAAATTGTACCTGGCCATCGTTATCAACGACTAAGTGGTCATCATTATCACCTAGACCGAATGCCCCAATTAAAAATTTTAAGTCTTCATTTCCTCCATTGTTAATAAAGCTAAAAGGAATTTCATCTGCTTCACCATTACCATTTGGATCTTGCGTCTTGAAAGCCTCCAACACAGTCATCAACTGATCAGTGGTTTGCGGCATTTCAAGACCCAAATTATCCAACCACTCCTTGTTGATCCAAGCCATCCCATTTACTGTATGAATCGACTCTTTTCCTTCGCCTAATTCTTCAATCCAAGGCATAGAGTAAATGTGACCATCAGGTGCAGTAGACATTTGTCGGTATTCGGGGTTTTCATCAAAAATTTTCTTCAGATTTGGCATATAATCTTCGATCAAATCTTCAATCGGTACAATAACACCACTTTCCGCCCAGTTTAATAAATCATAGTCACCTGCAGCGGCGTTGAAGATGGCATCTGGTAAATCACCACTAGCGATATCCAAATTTCTTTTTTCGGCAAAATCACTACTGTAGTTTGTCCAATCAATATGGAGATTGGTTTCTTCTTCTAATCGTTGGAAAATCAATTTGTCATTAGGATCATTGGGAGCCAAAGGGGCACTTTGAGACATCATTTTTAAAGATACTTTTTCTTTCAATGGAAAAGAGACATTTTCTAGTTCATAATCAGGGCTTGATTTACTCTTTTCTTTTGAGCCTCCACAAGACCCCAAAATTAGTACGGAAGTAAAAACGATTGGCAGCATCCATTTTGCTTTCATCTTAAAATCTCCTTTATAATTTTTATTCATACAAATAGTGAACAATTCTTACCCTTTAACAGAACCAACTAAAACACCTTTATCAAAATATTTTTGGAAGAAAGGATACATTATGATTAATGGCAGACTAGAAATGACGATCGTTGCGTATTTGATCAACTCAGCAATTTGTTTCATTTCTGCCATGGCAGTATTGGCTCCCACCATGTCTTGTGAGGGTTGGTTTTGGATCAAAATATTTCTTAATACGAGTTGCAACGGCTGTAAGTCGGGATCTTTGATGTAAATCATGGCATCAAAATATGAGTTCCATTGCCCAACAAAGGCATATAAAAACAATACGAACATAATTGGTTTAGCTAATGGAAGCATGACTTTGAACAGTATTTGCAAGTCATTGGCGCCATCGATAGTAGCAGCTTCAGAAAGTTCTTTTGGCAAAGCACTAAAATAGGTACGCGCTAAGATAATATTCCACACATTTATAGCACCTGGTATGATAATCGCCCATACACTATCTAACATGCCCAAGTTCTTTACCAATAAATAGGTAGGTATCAAGCCGCCACCAACGAACATTGTAATGACAAAAAAAGTCATAATAATCTTTTTCCCAGCCAAGTTAGGTCGAGATAAAGGATACGCAGTGATCATCGTAATAAATACAGTCAATAAGCTGAAGCTAAAAGAGTAAAACAACGAATTTACGAAACCGCGTAAAATGGAATCATCTGCAAATACCCGTTGATATCCTTGTATTGTCCAATCTTTCGGATTGAAGCTTATACCTTTATTGATCAAAGTAGCTGGGTCCATAAAAGAAGCTACCAGTACATAAATCAGCGGAACAATGGTAATGACGACCAAAAAAGTTACAATCACTCGATTCAACCATAAGATTTGACGGTCGATTTTTGATAAAGCACTATTCATAATTTTCTCCTTTCATTACAAGCCTTGACCATCGTTTAGCCGCTTGGTTATATTGTTGACAATCAGTAATAAAATGACATTAATAATCATATTGAACAGACCAACAGCAGCAGAGTAGGCATAATCACCTGATTGCAAGCCGACTTTGTATACATAAGTGGAAATGATTTCTGAGGCAGGGATGTTCATTGAAGTTTGCATCAAGTAGGCTTTTTCATATCCTACATTCATAATACCGCCGGCGGCCAAGATGAAGCTGATCACCATCACAGGCCTCAATGCAGGCAAATCGATATGCCAAATCTTTTGTAAAATATTTGCCCCATCGATATTTGCTGCCTCATATAAATCGGTACTGACTCCCGCCAGCGTCGCGGTGTAAAGAATGGATGACCAGCCGATTCCTTGCCAAATTCCCGATAAAATATAAATCGTTCTGAAATAAGCTGGATTAGACATGAACATAATTGGTTGCCCCGTAACCTTTTCTACTAACCCATTAATGGGTCCATTTGCGGATAGGAACAAAAACAGCATCCCCACGATAATAACTACTGAGATAAAATTCGGCGCATATAGAATCAACTGGATTTTCTGTTTTATTTTTTTATTGATAATTTGATTCAAGCTCAGTGCTAAAATAATTGGTGGAAAAAAACCTAACAATAAACCATAAATGCTAATTTTTAATGTGTTGCTCAGCAAAAGCGTAAAATTTGGTGAACTGATAAATTCCCTAAAGTGATCTAGTCCTACCCAAGGACTTTCCAAAATTCCTAGCATAGGATTATAGTCTTTAAATGCAATCACAGCACCGTACATTGGCACATACTTAAAGATAAACGTCATGATGATACCTGGTAAGAGCAACAAGTACATCCACTTATCACGACGCAACTGTTTCTTTAATTTTTCCCACTTCGAGATATTTTTTTTATCCCGTTGTACCGCCCTTATCTCACCACCTGGTCCCAATGTCTTTTCCAATTCAATCTCCTCCCAATACATTTTAGAAACGTTTCCATTTTCGTTTAAAAAAATAAAAATTTAACGAAGATGCATTTTGGAAACGTTCCCACTATTTTCGTTTATAGATTACCATAGCCATTTTTTTAAGTCAATATTTTTTTGTAATTATTCTTTCACCCACACTAAGCTTCCTTCAATTCATTTATGGTTTTCGAAAATTGTAAAAAAATAAGGATCTCGATTATTTCATTAATCCTATTTTTCTCTACTTTTCTAGCATTCTTCTTTTATGAATTTACTTATCACAACTCGCATCCTCTAATCTCTTTTCTACCAATCATTCACTATTTAACCGTTCCAATCGGAAGATTATCTGGTTAATTATTTAAAAATAGCTCGGATTCACATTTATTTTTTGCTTTTTAACTAACTAAAAGCGAAAAGATAAGAGTTAGATATGTAAATGTATATAAGGTTAGGAGCTGTTAGATGAGCTTTTTAGGGGAATCTTGGAAAACTAAAGATTTTCAAAAAAATTGTGAATTTACTCCAAATCAATACAAAGCTTTTCTTTCAAGTAATCAAGTTTTATATAGAGATGATTGCGCTTTCCTCCTATAGCAGCCCCATACTTAGTCAATCTCAACATTCAGCTACGAAATGCTTTTGCATATGAACGATCTGTGATCAGCTACTGATCAAATCTACAATAATCATTGTATTCTCGATGTAAGAGCGTTTAGATCACTACGCAAAAAGCTAGTCAGGGACTGTTCCTAACTAGCTGTGATTACTTTTTCATCTTCCTGTACGTGCCTTTACCTAAGCTAACCGTTAAAGCTAGTTTTGTCTTATAAGACCTAGTAAAAAAGAGTTTCTCTTGACTACTATCTCTCTTACTTTTAACTGATTTTAAGCTTCCCTGCAATCAGCCCCACTAGAAGCAATAAACTGCCGGAAAGAACAAACACCCACCGTACATCAAAAACATCTGCCACCTGTCCCATCAGCAAGGTGAATAAAGCAAAAACACCGGAATTTAAGATGCCTGAGGCAGCGTAGATGGCAACCAATCGATCGGCTGCTACTTTTTGTTGGATTAATGAGGCTTGCGGGATATTTTTGATCTGGGAAAAGAGCCCGATTAAAACGGATAATCCTAGAATCAAAAAGCGATCGCCTGATAGGGCAACGGCAACTGTGATCAGTCCGCCTAAGACAGCGCCCATTACAATCGCTGTTCGTTTGTTTTTATCAAACCGCTCGGAAAATCGCATCACCAACGCACTTCCTAGCAACGCACCAACAAAATAAGTGGCGTTGATATAGCCCCACCAAGCATCAGGTGCCTGCATCACTTCTCGGACGAATACTAACACAATCGCGGAAACCCAGGCTGTATTGGCGATACTTTCCAGCATGTCCATGCCAACGATCACCCGAACCAGAGGATCTTTCATAATCCAGCGCCAACCAATAAACAACTGGTGCCCTAACGGCTGCTTTTCGTTTTTTTCTCGAGTCGTTCTAGGCAAAAACGCTAATACTATCGAGGCACTTAGAAACAGAAAGCTGTCTAATAAAACCAACTGATGAACAGAAAATACCAGCAGCAAGGAGGTTCCGATCGCCCAGCTGCCGATGTTGACTGTTTGAAGCATTGAATTGAATATTCCATTGGCTTTGACGAGGCGATGCTTTTCCACATATTTCGGGATCAAGGCACGACTAATTGGTTCTGAACAGCCGTCCAAAAATGAAATCAATGCGACAAGGCAATATAAAACCAATAGATTCATCGTTTCAGCTTTCAAATAGAGATACGCGGTCATAAAAAAGAGTAAGGCTGTTTTGCACATCTGGCTGACCTTCAGCACTTGTTCTAAGCGAAAATAACTCGTGATGACCGGTGAGAAAAAGCCGGAAATGACACCGCCTCCTGTTACTAGCACTGGGACAAGCGCCGCTGCCAAAGCAGAGTCCGTCCAGCTAAAAATAGAACTGATAATTGCCACAATATAAATGGTATCCCCGACATTCGCCACGGTTTGGCCAATAATCAATGGGGTAAATCCCTGATTCTTCTTCATTTGTTTTCCACCTTTACTTAGAAATAACGATTGCTCATTTTTCTAGTTATTGATCGCCATTTGCTAAGTAAAGGATTTTATTTTGTCTGATTCATTTGTGGGCCTCCTCTATCTGGTGTTGCCTAGCTGTCTAATAGTTCTACTATACCAGATTGACGAGCAAAATTATCTTATGTACACTATAATCACATTGATCTAGGAGGCGCCTATGAATAAGTTAGGAACCACGTATCGTAAAATCAGAAAAAGCCGTGGCATCACGCAAGCGCAAGTTTGTAAAGACCTGCTTTCAAGAACCACCTTGTCTAAATTTGAAAATGAAAAATTAACGCCCTCCGTTACCCTTTTTATCGAACTTTTAGCGCGAATCGATTGCGGTTTTGATGAATTTTTTTACATCGCCCAAGGATACCGTTTAAATGAAAAACAACAAATCTTGCATCAATTTTTCTCTTTGTTTTCCAACCAGGATCTAAAAGTATTGCTTGCTTTGAAAGAGCAATGTTTACTTTTCCAAAAAACATCTGTCAGTAAAGCCATTGACTTATTGTTGTATGTAATCGACTCTCTCACAGCGCTCTCAACGAATGCAGAAAAAGAAATTCCTTGCCTGCCCAAAGTTCTTTTGACGGTTCCCTGGGATACGCTTCAATCTTATTCCGACTGGACCCTTGATGATATCAAGCTGATCAATTGTCTTTTATACCTCTTTCCAGTTGAAACCGCCCACGCCATTGCCCGCCAATTGATCCAACAGCTAAAAAAATACGAAGCACTAGAAAATACTGTGCCTTTGCAGTGTGCGATTCATTTGAATGTCGCCTTGCTTTATCTGCAAGAACAGCAACACCAAGAGGCGAAAAAAGCCGCGGATCAAGCCCTGCTATTGGCAAAAAAGAGCAAGCGCTATGATTACTATTCGTTAGCCACTGCTCGAAAAAGTTTTGCGATCGGAGATTCGGATTTATTTGCCCAAGCAAGACAGATGGCATCGTTATTTGAAGATAAATGGACGTGTGAGTTGATTGAAAAGGAAGGACGACAGTTTTTGGGTTGATAGCAGGTTTATTGGAGGATTACGATGCTTATAGCGGATATCGTTAGAAATAATCCGATATAAATCAGAATGACTCAATAACAAAAGACAGATGACTATCTCAATTAGTCTTCTGTCTTTTATTCTTCCAATCTTTCTAAACGTCCCTACTTCACCGATCCCAACATCCCAGCCACAAAATACTTTTGCAGCGAGAAGAAGACCACCATTGTTGGCAGAGTTGCGATCACGATTGCTAACATCATTAAGCCATAATCTGGATTATTGGCGGCGCCGATGGCAGAAATCATTAGGGGAAAGGTTTGCTTTTCTGGTGATTGAAGGGTGATCAACGGCCAAAGGTAGCTGTTCCAACTATTGATGAAGGTAATGATGGCAGCGGCCGCATAAGTTGTTTTCATGGTTGGCATGTATATTCGGAAAAACAAGCCTAGTTCCGACAGACCATCCATTCGCCCTGCTTCAAGCAGTGATTTGGAAAACATTTTTGTGTTTTGTCTGAAAAAGAAAATCAGAAATGCGGTCGATAATGTTGGCAAAATGACTGAAGCTACTGTATCGAGTCCGATAAAAGGAATCGTCGTTGAAAAGCTGCCGAACATTCGAAACAGCGGAATCATCGTGGCGGCAAAAGGCAACATCATCGACAAGAGCAACATATTAAAAAGCATATTTTTTAATCGGCTTTGATAGATCTCAAATCCGTAGCCTGCCAACGAAGCGATCGTCACGGATAATATCGTCTGTAACAACGCAATCCTTGCACTATTAAAGAATACTTGTTTCAAGTCATAGGTTGCGACTAGGTTACGCCAGTTTTCTAGCAAATGGGTACTTGGCAATAGTTTGCCTTGCATGATATTTACGGTAGGATTGGTGATACTCACTAACATGAAATAAAAGGGAAAGGCAAACAGAATGGTAAAAACACCCAAAAATACATATGTGCCTACTTTTTTCATTTGTCCTCTCCTCCGATCTTAAATTGGATCATGGAAAAGAAGATGACCATGACGACAATGGCATAAGAAACTGCAGAGGCGTAACCAAAATCTGGTGTATAGCGAAAAGAAAGATTATAAATATATTGGGAAATCGTCGATGTGGCGTTTCCTGGCCCCCCTTGGGTCAAGTTCATCGGTTCGTCAAATAACTGCAGTGTGCCAATCGTTGAGGTCACAGCTGAAAACAAAATGACTGGCTTTAGCAAAGGGACGGTGATTTTAAAAAATTGTTTCGTTGGAGAAGCGCCATCGATTCTAGCAGCTTCATAAATTGCTGGGTCGATGTTTTGCAAAGCCGATAAAAAGAAAATCATATTGTAGCCGGTCCAGCGCCAAGTGATGGCTAAAATGATGATGACTTTTGCCCAAAAGGGACTAGAGAAAAAGGCGATCGGCTCAGAGACAATCGACAGTCTCACTAAAAGGGCGTTCACCACGCCATTTGTTGCAAACAGTGATTTAAAGACCATGGAGTATGCGACTAATGACGTCACTGCTGGCAAAAAAATGATCGTCCGAAACAGGCCTTTCAGCTTTAGGGTTTTCTGATTGAGCTGGACGGAAAAGAACATGGCCAACAAGACCATGACAGGCACTTGAAAGCCCAAAAAGATCAAGGTATTTTTCGTGGCTGTCAAAAAGGTTTGATCCGAAAACAGCCGCCGATAATTCGCTAGTCCGCTAAAGGTCAGCCCGTTACCGCTTCCTGATTGCAAGGATAATAGAAACGCTTGGATCATTGGATAAAAAGAGAAAAAGAAGATTAAGAGTGTCGGGATAGCAATAAACAGCCACCCCGTGATCACTCCTTTTTTATAAAATAATTTATTTTTCATCGTACATGCCCCTCAGTCCGTATTAATTCAATTGATTGTCAGCAATCATTTGCGTATTTTTTAAGACTTCGTCCAAATCTGCTCCATTGACATAGTCCAAAAAGCCCTGATTCATGATGTCTTCCAACGCATAAGTGTTTTTCCCAAAGTTTACCGAAGGAATTTCATTTGCCCAGTTCATGAAATCTTGATAGATAGCCTGATCGTCGAAGAAAGGATCTGGTGCATGATACGCATCTCCTTGTGAAGCGGGAACGTAAGAACCGATTGCTCCGACGGTTTGAATCAGCTCTTCGTAAAAGGCGATATTTTTGCCGAATACGTCAGCAATATAGCTCAGGGCTTCTTCTTTCCCATCGATATCCAACACATAAATTGACGAACCTCCGAGATTGGTCGCATTGACAGAACCTTCGATCGATTCTTGCTTTGGTACTGGAACGACTGCCCAATCGCCACTTTGACTTTCTTCTGCTTTCACCGATGGCGTGATCCAGTTGCCTTGTAAAACGCCCGCTACTTCGCCGCTGTTAAAACCTGCTAGCATTTGGTCCCAGCCATTATGCGTTGTCATTACTCCTGAATCAAGCAGCATTTTCAAATCTTCAAGTCCTTGTTTCAAAGAAGGATTGCCGTCAATAAACGGCGTTTCACCATCCTCTGCGGTATACCAATAACCACTGGAATGCATCATCATTCGCAAATGTCCTAGATCATTCATATCGATGGACAGCAATGGTTTGCCAGTTGCTTCTTTCACACGGATCCCCAACTCGTTAAAGGTTTGCCAAGTGATATTGGTGAAATCTGACAGTTCCAAACCCGCTTCTTCAATGATCGATTTTCGCAAGTAAACGCCCGCTACTCCTGAATCAAACGGCATCCCATATTGCTCGCCATCGATCGAAGATACTTCGATTTTGTAATCCATAAAGTCGTCAACATTTATATACTCAGTCAATGGAACGAAATACTCTGGAAACACTTCTAAAAAATTACGGGCGCGAAAGTCTTCAATCAAGACGATATTGGGCAATCCTTGGGTACTGCCTGAACTAAAGATGGTATTCATTTTTTGTACGCTGTCTTGTTGGGAAATCTCGGTGACATTGATTTTGAAATCAGGGTTTTCTTCTTGATGGTATGATTCCGCCAACTCAAAGGCTGCGATATTGAATTTTGGGTCCCACGCCCAAATGGTGATTTCCTCTGCGCCGTTTTGATCGCCCCCCTCACGCTCTGGCGTATCGCTGCCATTCCCGCAAGCAGCTAAGCCTCCTAGTCCTATCATTGCCATACATAAAGCTATTTTTTTCATTTTTTTGCTCCTTCCACTTTTTTTTGATAATTCATCTGAAAATCAAAGGCAAATGCCTGATTTTGCAATAAATACTTTGGTAAAATGCCGGGACCGCAACTGGCACTTCCTAGTCCTTGCAGCCCATAGTCAATGTTGACGGCAACGGCGTCGCTGGTTTCTAATTGATTGGTATGGGTCGCTTGTTCCAAATTGTTCTGGGTGTAGTGATGCACACTAAAATTCAGCGATTTGCTGGAAATAGTCAGTCCCGCTCCGGAAGGCTTAGATAAACGGAAGAATTTGGTCTTCATGCGGTTGCCATTTTCTTGCGGCCGCACATACGGCGTGTGCATCTCTGGAACGGTTCTTTCCCACCAATCGAAAAACCCACTATGGCAACTATCAGGATAGGTTTCATGCGGCCCAAGTCCCAACCACTGCACATTCTGATGTTCTTTATCCATCATCAGCTGCACACCGATTCGCGGCAGGGTTTTCGGCCCATTGCCAAACGGAATTCCTTGGACTGCTACACGGATGTCACCTGCCAATGAAAGACGATACGTAAAGGACAATTCAATTCCCCAGTCGAGGGAAATAGGCATGCTGTTGCAGCGAATCTCGACTTTTATTTCATCAGGGTGCTGTTCATAGGTAAACGCGAGCACACGCTCCTTTAAGCGGCGAATGCGAAACACTTCCCATTCCTTGGCGATGCTTGCCGAACCAAATTCTTCACTGCCTAACAAGTCGTTGTCAGTCGGTGCCCGCCAAAAGTTCATTTCAAGCGGTTCAGTAAGCAAGGCTTGCCCTTCGATGAGCCACTGGCTCAAGGTACCTGTTTTCTTATGAAAAATATAGGTCTGCTCAGCCAAAGTAATCCTCAGTTCATTGGCCGTTTCTGAACAGTGAAAGGCATCCGCTTTGGGTATGTGTACGCTCTTTACTGGTTGATCAATAATGGCTTGTTCCCAAGCAACTGCGTGTTCTAGAGAAAAATCTGGCGCACTTTCTTCAAAGAAAAACAGCGTGACCACTGCCTGTGCTCTTCCTGCTAAGCTCAGCGTAGCTTCTTCTGGCAGGGAAATGGTTGTTTCTTCTTGAGGTGGAAGGTCAATTCTTGGTAGCTCTTGTAAGAAAATCACCTGATCGTCTTCTTTTATTTGCAGGACTGGCTGTAAAGACGCTAAATTTCGAAAATCGAAGCGGTTGGTGATGCGACAGGCCTGTTCTGAGAGCTGGAAAGTGATTTTGACAGGCTGAATCACTTTCTTATAATCGAACAATGCTGGCGATGGCGTACGATCTGGAAATAGCAATCCATCAATCACAAAGTTGCCATCATGGATTTCTTCTGCAAAATCACCGCCATACTTGTAGTACGTCTCACCAGAAACGTTGTCAATGCTCTTGATACCATGATCGATCCACTCCCAAATAAAGCCGCCTTGCAACCGAGGACAGCGATAAAACAATTCCAGATAATCACTCAATCCACCGGGACCATTGCCCATCGCATGACCATATTCACATAAAATATGTGGTTGTGTTAGTGAACGTTCCCCCTGTTCTGCCATTTCGCCAACAGATGTATACATAGTCGAAACGACATCAGATGCTTGGCACGCTTGCCACTCTCCCAAGGCTTTCAAGTGTCGTGCTTCTCCTTCATAATGAACCAGACGACTGGGATCTAATTTCTTGATCAGCTGCGCCATCTTCAAATGGTTTTCCCCATAGCCAGACTCATTTCCTAACGACCAGAAAATGATCGAAGGATGGTTTCTATTTTTTTCGACCATTCTTTTTGCTCGGTCTAAATACGTCGGCAACCATTCCTCACTACTGCTCAATTCATTGATTCTTTGGGTGATATCCATCCCATGGGTTTCAATGTCTGCTTCGTCAATGACGTACAGCCCATAACGATCACACAGGTGATAAAACTTTGTGTCTGCTGGGTAATGAGAACACCGTACAGCATTGATATTGAATGCTTTCATCATCTGCACATCTTGTTCCATCGTCTCAACCGTCAGACTTCTGCCAGACTCACAATGCCACTCATGGCGATTGACGCCCTTTAACACCACCCGCTTTCCATTGATTTGGAAAATACCGTCGGTTATGGAGATCTGTCTAAAGCCGACTTGGAACGGAATGACCTCCAACAGTTCCTCGCCTTGATACTGTTTCACCAGAAGATGGTATAGGTACGGTTCTTCTGCGTTCCAAGGAATTATCTCTTCAATGGTTGCAGAAATCGTCCAATTCGCTTTTGCTTCTCCTTGGGTTTTCTCAGCTTTCTTTAAAACGGTTACATTTTTTTGATCTAGCACTTCGATTTCTATCGTACGTTCTAACTGCTCTGGCGGTGCTTGCTGAAAGAAAAGCGAAACTTCCAAGATGCCATCTTTATATTGATTGCATAAATCTGCTTGGATCGTTACATTTTGAATCGACTGCGGCTTACGGGAAAACAAGTAGACTTCTCTAAAAATTCCGCCAAGCCACCACATATCTTGATCCTCGACATAGCTCATCGCGCTCCATTGCTTCACCTTTACACTAAGCACATTTTTGCCCTTTTGAAGATATGGTGTGATATCAAACTCAGAGACCAAGCGACTGCCAGTGCTGTAGCCGACATACTGATCATTGACATGCAGTTCAAACACCGATTCCACACCTTCAAAGTGAAGCACGTACTCAAGATCAATGTCCTCCACAATAAATGCTTTTCGATAAAAGGCGGTTGGATTCTCCATCGCAACAAATGGCGGATCAATTGGAAAAGGATACTGGACATTCGTATAGATCGGTTTTCCATGCCCTTGAAACTGCCAATGAGCAGGCACCTCGATTTTTTGATCATACACAACTTGACTTTCTGTCTCACCCAAATAAAAATCCCACAGACCATTTAATGACTGATACCCAAAAGATGCCTGTGGATCCCCTTGCATAGCTGCTGCGACCGTTTCATAACTAAAAAAACTGGTTCGAGGCGACAAGCGGTTTTCATGTAGTATTGCTGGATTGAATATTTTTTCTTGGAACATAGCTTCCTCCTGATGTGTTTTTCGTGCTTCGTTTGACAATCAACTGACTTCTCGTTATTTCTATTTCTTGGCATAGTGATATCATCTAATCCAAAATGAATTAAGCGCTGTCATAAAACCAAGTCAGAAATTTCTATCCGTGTGCATCTAATACCAAGCATATTTTTTCTGTACATCCACCTTAAAAACAACAGAACATCTTATAGACGAATAGAAACCGAGGCTTGCCGACACTCTGTTTTAGAATTGGAATGCGTCAATCTCCTGTTATTTTAACTTCCCCATTTGAAACACAAAAAAAGGATTGGACGACTGTCCAATCCTTTTGACATAGCGAAATAAGCATAAGGCATCCTGCATAAAATCCCAGAAAATCTGCTTTTCCTACTAGAAAAAGAACAGAATATTAGGTACAATAAACAGGTCGATACCTTAGGGTATTGACTATGGCAACTTGATTAGTCAGTTCGCGTGACTTTTCAAGGCCTCGTATTGGAGCGCCAACTCTGATACGGGGTGCCTTTTTTTATTCGGTTTCTATTCCCCTCTATTGTATAGAAACCCGTTTTGGAAAGCAAGACCAAATCTGAGGGAAATGATTTAATAACAGATTTGATTTATGGTTTTTTGATGTTTTCTTATGCTTTTTGATGGATAATGTAATCGGGTGTGTACAATTTGTTATTATGCTGTAATCTCTTTGACCGTATTAATATTATCATATGAGGTGATTTTGTGTATCATAGAATTCGCGACTTACGCGAAGACAAAGACTTGAATCAAGAACAACTTGCTAAACTACTGAATATCAGCCAAACCACTTACTCCCGCTATGAGTCAGGGAAATTAGACATTCCTACTCAACTTTAATATCCTCGAGATATCATCAATCTCCAACGCATCTGCTATCCTTTCAATGTGTTCTAAATAAATTTTTTGTCTTTT
This sequence comes from Enterococcus sp. AZ141, assembly GCF_051714385.1. Taxonomy (NCBI): domain Bacteria; kingdom Bacillati; phylum Bacillota; class Bacilli; order Lactobacillales; family Enterococcaceae; genus Enterococcus; species Enterococcus sp. AZ141. The sequence continues at coordinate 1,188,408 of NZ_JBIORT010000001.1, read as the reverse complement.
TCCATTTGCCAAATTGCTTAAATTTGATGGCTCAATTCCCGACAACCTTGCGAGTTCTCTTAAAGACATCTGACGTTCTGCTAATAAATCGTTGATTAGCACTTCCACTTTTCTATCACCTTCATTTTCGTTCATTTATATTTCCTCCTTGTGTTGTCTATATAAACATGGTATAGTACAATAATTTTAGATTGTTGTTCGTATAGACATGAAGTTTATAAATATAGAAGAAGGTACCCTTATGACATCGGAAAATGAAAATAAAGAATCAACCGATTAAAACCATTACTCAACAAGATAGCAATGCGCTATAAACAACACCTGAGCAATTTCGATCATGGTCATCGATGCTAGAGATATTAATCAAATTATTGGGTTGTAAAAAGGATTGAATAATAATGAAAAATTACTCAAACTTACCATTTGATACGAAAAAAGACACTCTCCAAATAGAGAGTGTCTCGAATCTTCGATAAAAAGATTAACGTTTTGAAAATTGAGAAGCTTTACGAGCTTTCTTAAGACCTGGTTCGATTGTTTCAATTATCAATGTACTTCAAAAGCCTTTAATATCAATCGTTACAGAATTATTTCTATTTAAAAGTTTTATTTAATTTCAAATAATTTGAAATTAATGGTGTCAACTTTTTAAACAAAAACATGCGAGCCGATTCATATATAACTATTCATTATGAATTTTTTTCTAATCTTTTAGGAATAGAGTCTATCGTCTTAATATTTGGTAACTCTCCCCACCCTACAGCATTACTACCTTTATAGTTATTCAGTGGAGTGAAACTGGACTGCTTTGCACCTATTAAATCAATCATTATCCTTAAAAATAGTTCCGACTCTTCTGTATAAGTTGTATTTTCAAGCATAGGTAGACTTGGAATTGAAAGGTAGAATGGTGTGCATCTATCAAATGTAAAAATATCTACATTCATTTTAGTGCTCTTAGCTGTGTATGAAAATCGAGAATGGTTTTCTAAATTAACATGATATGTTTGCCCTAGATTATTAAGGGCTAATTCAACTAAATTGTGAATAAAAAGACAATCACAAAAAGTACGAGACTCTTCCCAGAATTTCATATTTTGATAGGCTATCTGAATAAATTTTTGCGCCTTCTCATTTACACAATCAATCATGGGATTGTTTTTTATTTGTATACCTACTGTAATTGCTTGTTTATGCGTATATTTCTTCCCATTGGCAACAGTTGTATATTTATTATATATCCTACTTTCAGGAAGATTTTCAGCTAATCTCTGAATAAAATAATAGTCATTGGACTCAACATAAGGTCCAGTCTCATATTGAGCATATTCATTGATGAATGGTTTTTCATTTATATAATCTTTTAATTTAGCATTTTCAAAAATTTGATTTCTAGCAACATCATCATTTATTATACAATAAATTGGTGAAACATTCGCTGCATAAATCATTGGATAGAATGTACAAAAAGATGAATAAGCGGCATCAAAGTTTTGTCTAATTTGTTCCTTAAATTGTTCTTGGCTAATAAATTCTCCAGCAGTAGAATAAAAGCTGCCTGGGTTCTCTGTCTCACCCCTTAAATCTTCTTCTTGATAAGAAAAATCATAAAAAAAGTCACTTACTGTTAAAACATCTTTATCTGCAATTTCATTTGGAGTTGGAAAATTAGTTATCAATATCCCAAGGTCTGTCAAGTAATTGTTATCAAAAATACTATGAAGCGTATCAAGGGGAGTTTCCTTTGAAAACAAAGGTTTAGTAAAATCCAAGTATATAATATCAAATTGAATTTTTAACAACTTTAGTACATTTGTTAATTGACCCTTAAAAATTTTTAAGTTTGGAATATAATTATCTTTCAAGCTTTGTAAAGCTTGATTGTAAGATGACGAGTCTGATTCTACTGCCCAAATATTTTCAAGTTTAATCCCATATTTTAGCATTATATTCAAATCATTTTCAGGTTCTGGACCACAAAGATATACTATTTTTAAATCTGCCGATGTCTTTTTTTGATATAAAGATTCAGAAAATTGCATCCATTCATTAATGTAATTTCCATTGATATAACCTAATGTCTTTGACTTGATTCCAAAATCATAAATAAAATAGTTCCATAAATCCCTAACTCTATCTTCACGAAGAATCTTTGAAGTATTTCTATATACCGTAAGTGAGTAAATTGCATTTCTCCATAACTCATCTCTAGAATTCTTTTTTTCATTTTGTTTGTATGTTTGCATAATAACAAAATCCTCCAACAACATAATAAGAGTATATACAAATCATTTAATTAGATAGCCTACACCTTCATGTTTTCGATTCAACCAAAGACCTTAAATATTGAAATAGCTGCTTCATAAGCACCAAGAGTAATTCTTTCAAAAATACGAATTTAATCTATACTATTAAAGCATTTGATTTAAAGACATCAATTGCATCTAACCAAGTAACTAAATGTTTAGATGTAGATTTAATACGTGTAGCTGCCTCTTTTTCACCATCTTGTTCCAGCAAGTCAATTACTTTCTTATAAAGTTCAATTGCATTCTTTATTATCTCTCTCATGAAATTAATTCTATTAGAAATATCACCAGATTTTTTCATTTTATCCAAAATTATTGATATACTTTCCCAATATTGATGCTCTAAATCAACAAATGACAAAGAATCTGGATCTTGTTGAAACAAGTCATCATATTTTGATCCACTTAAAATATCTTCATAATCTATCATTTCTGTATCTAGCATTATTTTTAAATCATCAAACATAATATAACTTAATAATGGAGTACTGGTATATCTCTTTTTTCTTCTTCCAAAAGTATCTGATAAATCAAAGCGATTTTTTTGAAATTTTCTCAATGTGTTAAACCATCCAGAAGCCACAAATTCACAATCTAGAACTGAAAATAAAATTGAATTCATAAATGTATAGCCTACTATTATTTTAAATCCTATTTTTTTCAATCTATAAATAGTATACAAAATATTCCCTAGACATGAAGAATCCATTTCTTCATAATTGTTCTCAGTATTATTGTCGTGACAAAGGGTCATATATATAAAATCTTTATGTTCAACGCTATCTTCGAGCTCATCTATAAGTTCATCAACATTTGCTTTATTAGAAAAAAACGAAGTATGAACTAACAAAGATAAGGCATATCTATTAAATTCAAACTTTTCTACACAATAATTATACATTTCAATCGAATAATCAAAATGCCAATCAATATTATCAATATAAAAACCTGGTGTAATTAAAGTACTTGAAAGTGATTGTGTCTTTTCTGCATGCATTTCTATATAGTCAAGGATATTAGAGTTCTTTTTTCGCCAATCTCTTCGGGCAATATTAGATGGATAGACTGAGATATCGCTAAGTTTTTTTAAAACTGTTGGTTCGAATGTAGAAAAATAGAATTGAGGATCTAAAAAGGTATTTTTAAAATTTAATCCATCTGTTTTTGCTACGTACGTAATAATAGAATCAATTTTTTCATCATTAGGAGAAAAAATTGCCCCTTTCAAATTCCCATCTAAGATACCATCGGTTATCTTTTGTCCTTTAGCTGCACCATGCTGTGCTAATAATTCAGTCATATTATATCACCCTCTCTTTCAAGCTATTTAATGATATTATAAACGAATCTACAGAATCAAATCTTAATTCATCTTCTATCTGCAATAATTTTTTTATTATGAGTAATAGCCTTGAAGTAAATTCATTCTCTTCCACATTATCATAGTAATCATCTTCTATTTCTCTATCAAATTTTTTTAATAACTCATTATGTGGGGCATGTGCTTTTCCCTCATCAAAAATTATTTTTTTTAAAGGGTTGTAACCAATTACCATTTCCAATGAAGTTATACCAATAGCATATAAGTCACTTTTAAATGTAGCCATTTTCGCATTGCCAAAATATTGTTCTGGCGATGCATAAAGCCTTTTCCCCAAAATCATTCTTGATTGTGTAGCTGGACTATCATCAGACAGCTTCACCATCCCTGGATCAATTACAATATAATCATCTAGCTTACACATAACATTGTCTGGAGAAATATCTCTATGCACAATCCCATTTGAGCTTAGTTTTTCTACGACTTTACCCAGTTGTTGTAAAAAATCAAAAGCTTTTTCAGCTTTGTCAATATCATCAGAAAATGGCAATTTATTCTCCAAAGTTACACCATTTACATATTCTTCAATTAAAAAACCATAAAATGAATTATTTAACTTCAATTCATTTACTGCGTTAACTACGTTAGGAAAACATTCTAAATTAGACATTTGGCATACTTGTACATAACGTTTAAAACAGCGTTGCTGAAATAAGATATAATCAATAATCAAATCAATTCCATACGAAACACAATCAATACCCTCTAGTGAATCTATGTTTTCTAATAAATCATCTAAATTTTCAAAAGAACCTAAACTTTGGATATTCATTTCTCTTTTTAAATCAACTAAATAGTCAAAAAATTTGGCAATGTAAATTGGTTCATCTGAAGAATTATATATTGTAAATGTATCGGATTGTCCTCTTTTTTTATTTTTTGAAAACTTCCATGTTTCCGACTGATTAGAGATCCTTTTTAAATTCGATTCGATAACATCTTCAAAAGTCATACCTGCCCCCTATTATAAAATTTAATTACTTACTTTATTTACTTTCGCAAGACTTAAAAGCCTTATGTGATTTCTCATTTTTTCAGACTTAGTAGCTTTTAGGAGCGTAACAATCTTTGTATTGGATACACCTATTAACCCAATACCATTGTTTAACATAAGAGTTTCTTTCTTCATTAGCAGTCTATTTGCTATATCAATTGGGAACACTAGATAACTATAGTCCACATACTCTTTGTTACTTTTTGCTTGATAAAAAGCTTTATTAAAATCTGTTAACTTAGCTTCGTAACCAGTAACAACAGTTTTTGGAAAAACAAACTTTACCTTCCTAAGATAACATCCATTTTCATTTTTCACTATTAGCTCTACATTTAAAAGATCGTATAATGTATGTTCAATAGTAGATTTACTCAAGCCCAAACCTTTAATTAATGTACCTTTCGATATAGGTCGTTCATTTTTTATTTTAGTGAAAATTAAAGCAGCAGCTGGTTTAGACAAAATCTCTATTTGATTACTTGAGAATGGTAGATTACTATTTTTTATACTTACTACATCTATGTTACCAAAACGAATCGGTAATTCAGTCACAAGCACCTCTAATTCACTTTTTTTATAAAGCGAAACAAATGAATCTACTAACTTAGATTCTAATTTAAAAATCGTGTTCATGTTCCCCATTCCTTCTATTTTGTCATTAAACCAATTATAGCACATCAGATTATCCACTCAAAACTTTCTTACTGAGAAGCCTTTTAAATCAATCGTTAAGACAATCGAGTAGAGGGAGAAGTTATCTAACTTCCCGCCCCTCTCACACCACCGTACAAGCCGTTCGGCATACGGCGGTTCAATTTATATTTCAGTGTGTACATACTCGTTTCTCCCTTCCTTTCACGTGGCGAAAGATCGTTCTCTTTTGATTATTCTTTGAGATACGCTCATACCTTCATCATTAACACATTCAGAACCATATCTTTCGTGCATTCATGGTGTAGAAACACTATAAATTGTTCAGTCCTTCATGGAAAAAAAATTCCCCACTACTATGACCTCGGCTGACTTCTCACGATAAACCTTTTTCGACCGATTTTCTTATTAGGGGACTCCTCAATCGTTCGTGAGACCTCCCAGGGTAAGACAGCTAACTTTCCTCTTTTACTCGCCTGATTTACCCGATAAGTTTACGCACATCTTTTGGACTTTGGTTTGTTATGGAACCTCATCCACTTACCGAGCCTTGGTATCAGATTTCTGTTCGTCGAGCCAAGAATTTGATACACGCTTCCTTCAGCCACACCCTCACGAGTGCCACCTTGCGTTTCTCTAGCGATTGGTCGATGTGTACCCTCGCAGTGGACTTTCACCACCTAGCTAGCCGCCTTGCCTGGCGCACATATCAAAAAAGTTGCTCTAATGAGCACCTACTATTATTTATTAAAAACCAACGTAATAATTACTTGTAAACTCTCCAACAGAAAATGATGCACTATTTCTACCAATGTTTGGCAGATATACCTTAAATTATCTCAACCAAAATAAAGCACTGGTTTTACAACTCATGACAAAAAAGGCTGCTGAATATGCAAACTTTAAAACATTAAGAAGTTATGTAAATTCGATTTTTGACTGGGCTGAGGAATTAGAATACATTGAGCGGAACAAGCTTGAAAAGTCCTTAAAACGCATTAAAGCGACCAAAAAGAACCAATTAAAGCAAGCTAGAAAAGAAGAAGATTTATATTTGTCATTTGAACAATTACAGGTGTGGCTTATCACTGTTCATGAAGATTGGCAAAATGAACTTCTATCCTTTCAAGACTATATTCTTTTCCAGACAACCTTTTTCTTATCTGATCGCAAATCTGAAACTTACGCCTTAAAATGGAAGCATATTGATTTTTCAAAATCACAAATTTCTATTGGCAAAGCATTAGACAAGTTTGGTAACGAGAAAAATACAAAGGGAAACAAAACAACCATTTTTCATATTCCCATTGAGCTGAAAGAATTATTACTTGAATGGAAAAAACAACAACAAATAGAACTAGCTCAGTTTGATATTAAACAAACAGAAGAACAGCTTGTTTTCACATTTAATGATCGTAAAGGCAATATCAAACAACCACTTCATACCGACTATCTAAACTATCGAATGAAATCTATCGAACGCAGACATAAAAACCTAGCGCATGCAACACCTCATAAATTGAGACACACTGGAGCAACTTTAGCTAGACAGTCTGGCATTTCTTTAGAGCAGATTTCAGAAGCGCTCACACATAGCGATACCACAATTACAAAAACTTATGTAAACACACCAAACGTCATAAAAATGCCCGTTGGTGAGATTGCTTATCGCAAACTAGCTCAAAATGGTACTGTCCTGAATGGTGTCAATAGTGGTGTCAACAATGAAAAAAGACGCTTCACAAACTAAGTTGCGAAACGTCTTGATTGTTGATATAAAGCGAATATTAACGCTTAGAGAATTGTGAAGCTTTACGAGCTTTCTTAAGACCTGGTTTTTTACGTTCAACCATACGTGCGTCACGAGTAAGTAAGCCAGCACGTTTAAGAGCTAAACGGAAATCAGGATCAACTTGTAACAATGCACGTGCGATACCGTGACGGATTGCACCTGATTGTCCAGCATATCCACCACCATTTACGTTTACAAAAACATCGTATGAACCTTTAGTTTCTGTAACGCCGAATGGTTGGTTGATTACTTCACGCAAGTCTGCGTGTGGGATGTATTCTTCAACATCTTTTTTGTTAACAGTAATTTTACCAGTACCTGGTACTAAACGTACGCGGGCTACTGCATTTTTACGACGGCCAGTGCCGATATATTGAGCTTGTGCCAATGAAATTCCCTCCTATTAGATTAAGTTTGTGATGTCCAATACTTCTGGTTGTTGTGCAGCATGTGGGTGTTCAGCGCCAGCATAAACATGAAGTTTCATTCCTTGTTTACGGCCTAAAGTGTTTTTAGGAAGCATGCCTTTTACAGAAGTTTCGATCAAACGACGAGAATTTTTAGCACGTAATTCTCCAGCAGAGACTGATTTCAATCCTCCTGGGAAGTTTGAGTGACGGTAATAAATTTTATCGCTTGCTTTGTTACCTGTTAATTTGATTTTTTCTGCATTAATGACGATTACGAAATCGCCTGTATCCACATGAGGTGTGAATGTTGGTTTATTTTTACCACGTAAGACAGATGCTACTACTGCTGAAAGACGACCCATAGGAACATCTGTTGCATCTACTACGTACCATTTACGTTCTACTTCGCCTGGTTTGGCCATATATGTTGTACGCACAATTTTTTCCTCCAATTCAATTTCACGAATGTTTGACATACACTTGAGTTTCCGGGGCTCTTGTGGGGCAAACAATACCATATAACATAATACCTTCTATAAAGCCTAATGTCAACGTAATTCCGCCTCTTTTTGAAAATTTTCTCCATTCGTTTTCTGCCATTTTCTCTGAAAAACGAAACTTGTTGTTGCAGGTTTCTAAAACTGAATACCATAATGAATATTATGTATAAAATTTCATTAACAAAGTGAGCATCCACTTCTTTTCCTTAACCATCGATAATAGTATAAAAACCTGATAATCGCCACTTTTATGTATAAATATTTAATTTCACCCTTGATTTATTATTTTTATTCTGATAAGATAGCTTCAATCACTTGAAAACACGCGGAAAAGGAGTTAATAAGTATGAAAGAAAAAGTAATATTGGCCTATTCTGGAGGATTAGATACCTCCGTTTCAATTAAATGGTTAACGGACCAAGGATTTGATGTGGTGGCTTGCTGCCTAGACATCGGTGAAGGTCGCGACACCCAATCCATTAAAGACAAAGCTTTGGCAGTTGGCGCGATTGAATCTTATGCCATCGATGCCCGCGAAGAATTCGCCCAAGATTTTGCTTTGATCGCTTTACAAGGCAATACTTTTTATGAAAATTCTTATCCTCTTGTTTCCGCTTTGTCTCGTCCATTGATCGCCAAGAAATTGGTGGAGTTGGCATTAGCGACTGGCGCAACGACCGTCGCCCACGGCTGTACCGGCAAAGGCAACGACCAAGTTCGGTTTGAAGTAGCGATCGCTGCTTTAGCGCCTCACTTGAAAGTCATCGCGCCGGTTCGGGAATGGAAATGGTCCCGAGAAGAAGAGATTGCCTATGCGGCTGAAAAAGGGGTGCCGATTCCCGCTGATTTGGACAATCCGTATTCCATCGACCAAAACTTGTGGGGACGTGCTTGTGAGTGCGGCGTCTTAGAAGACCCTTGGGCAACACCGCCAAAAGGAGCCTACGCCATCACGCAAGAATTGGAAGATACTCCTGACGTACCAACGATCGTTGAGATCACCTTTGATCAAGGGGTACCGACGGCCATTGATGGCGAAACGATGAATCTAGCAGAATTGATCATGAAACTGAACCGAATGGCTGGCGAGCATGGCGTTGGTCGGATCGACCATATCGAAAATCGTCTAGTGGGAATCAAATCACGGGAAGTTTATGAATGTCCGGGAGCGATCGCTTTGATGACGGCTCATAAAGAATTGGAAGATTTGGTCTTTGTACGGGAATTGGCGCATTTCAAACCAATTATCGAGCAGCAATTAGCGCAAGTCATCTATGACGGCTTATGGTTCAATCCATTGACGGAAGCCTTGATTACCTTCTTGAAAAGCACGCAAGTCTACGTCAACGGGATCGTGCGTTTGAAATTGTTCAAAGGCAATGTCATTTGTGAAGGACGGAAATCTGAAAACAGCTTGTACGATGAAAACTTAGCAACGTATACTTCTGCAGATACCTTTGATCAGCATGCGGCTATCGGCTTCATCAAATTATGGGGACTGCCAAGCAAAGTGCACGCTGAGATCCAAGCACAACAGCAACTAACAGAAACATTGATTTAAGTATGCACGGCTGAAGCTGCCGCTTCAGCCGTAATCTTTTTTGAGGTGAGAATATGGCAAAATTATGGGGCGGACGTTTCGATGGGAAAAACGAAGCATGGATCGATGCTTTTGGGGCTTCCATCACGTTTGATCAAAAGTTAGCAAAGCAAGACATTCTTGGCAGTTTGGCACATGTCAAAATGCTGGTCCATACGGGCATCATTAGTCAAACCGATGGCGAAGCGATCATTGGTGGCTTGACCACGATTCAGCAGCAATTAGCCGCTGGCGAATTGACCTTCACGATTGAAAATGAGGACATCCATTTAAACATCGAGACCTTCTTGCATGAATTGATTGGACCAGTGGCAGGCAAATTGCATACTGCCCGTAGTCGTAATGACCAAGTGGCGACCGATATGCATTTGTATTTGAAAGAAGTCGTGCAAGAGGTGATCACTTTGATCGCTGATTTGCGAGAAGCGCTGGTTTTACAAGCCGAAGCCAACATCTACACCATCATGCCTGGTTATACCCATCTGCAGCATGCACAGCCGATTTCTTTTGCCCATCACCTCTTAGCCTATTACAGTATGCTGACGCGTGACCAAGAGCGTTTCAGTGAGAGTTTGAGCCGCATCGATGTGATGCCTTTAGGCAGTGCCGCTTTGGCAGGAACCACCTTCCCCATCGATCGTGCCTTCACCGCTCAAGAGTTAGGGTTTAGCAATATTTACAGCAACAGCCTAGATGCGGTCAGCGATCGTGATTTTATCTTGGAATTTTTAAGCAACGCCTCTTTATTGATGATGCATCTGTCTCGTTTTTGTGAAGAGCTGATTCTTTGGTGCAGCCACGAGTACCAATTTGTAGAGCTGACCGATACCTTCTCCACCGGCAGCTCCATCATGCCTCAAAAGAAAAACCCTGACATGGCGGAGCTGATCCGTGGAAAAACAGGACGTGTCTATGGGAACCTCTTTGGTCTTTTGACGGTCATGAAGGGCTTGCCGCTGGCGTACAACAAAGATTTCCAAGAAGACAAGGAAGGCATGTTTGACAGTGCCGAAACCATCACGAAAAGCTTGCAGATCATGACGGGAATGATCGCAACGATGAAAGTCAATCAAGCACGGATGCAAGAATCCACTGAAAAGGACTTTTCCAACGCAACAGAATTAGCGGATTACTTAGCTGGCAAAGGCGTGCCTTTCAGACAAGCCCATGAGATCGTCGGCAAGCTCGTCAGTGAGTGTTTGAGCAAAGGCATCTATCTGCAAGATGTTTCCTTGGAAGACTACCAAGCGATCCATCCTGCCATCGACAGCGATATTTTTGAAAAACTTGATTCCTATACCGCCGTCAAAAATCGTCATTCTTATGGCGGCACCGGTTTTGATCAAGTGGCACAGCAAATTGAAGCCGCCAAAGCATTATTGGCAGGCAAGTAAAAAAACCAGCGAAGAAAATTCTTCGCTGGTTTTTTGTTGATTAATGACGTACGCGAGATTTCGCTGGATCGATCAATGGCGCTTCGCCTAAGTGCGCTTGGATCATCCAAATACGTTTTTCGATGGCTGTTTTGAAGCCGATGAAGATATCTTGGGTTGGATCGTCGCCTTCTTCACCAGATACTTCGATCCCTTTTTGGTATAAGTCCGCTAAGTAACGGTAACCTTCCACCAATGTAGCTAAGCGTTCTGGAATCGTACGGTCCCAGTTACCCACTTCATCAGGGATTTGAGTGTGTTCAGCCATTTCACGCAAAGTTGAATATGGTGAACCATCTAATGTAATCAAGCGTTCAGAAACTTCATCCAATTGCTCATTTAGATCATCCATGAATTCGTCCATCATTGGATGCAATGTCAAAAAGCCAGGTCCACGCATGTACCAGTGTGTTTGGTGAACGACCATAGCCATTTGGCTTAAATCAGCAACAAGTTGGTTTAATACTTCTTTTGTTTGTTCAAATTTCATAACGATTCCTCCTCTAAATTATCTATTTTAAGGATAATACGAAACAATTAAAAAGTACAACAAAATCATCTATTTGAGAAAATTTCTCACTCTCTTACGTATTTCTTTATAAGGGGGGACGAAAAATGACGATTTTCGTGTTTTTTTTAGGCGCTTTACTCGGCTTCTTTTGGCTTTTGCTCTTACAAACCCTGTTTTGGAATCTGCCAAAAAGTGATTCTCGTTCTCACTACCAGAAGGTGAACAAAGTTTCGGGTAACCATTGGTTTTTTCGCCTTCCTACAAGATGGCTTTTACCCCTGCTTTATTGGGCCATCGTCTGCTTGTGCTATGGCGGACTTTGCGTGGTTGCCTTTCATGATTCCCAAAGCTTCCTGGCTTTTGTCTGGCTGACCAGTGCCTTTTTACTCAGCTTGACCGACTTGATAGACTATAGCGTCTACCCGCAACTGCTGTACCCCGCCCACCTACTGCTAGCGCTGGCACAGCTTAGGAGCGGCGCTTCTTTTCAATGGCTGTCTTTAGGCTTGCTGGTTCCACTGGTCTTTTTTGTCTGGCAGGAAAGAATAGGCGGTGGCGATCTCTTAGTGCTGGCAGGTTGGAGTATTTGGCTAACGCCGACGACCCTTTTGGCCCTCTTACTGGTAGCCAGTAGTCTTGGGCTCCTCGCTTTTTTTAGCTATCAAAGCATCTGGAAGAAACGATTGGCGCAGTTGCCCTTTGTCCCCTTCTTGAGTCTGGGTTTGCTGATTGTTCGCTTCATAGCGTTTCATACTTTTGACGCTTTTTTTCTTTGAAGTGAAGAAAAATAGGGCAGGAAAAAGCGGGACAAGTTGGCCTCATCCCGCTTTCTCTTTCTGCTCTGTTGCTTCCCCTGCCTATGATAACGGCGTCCGTTTTTTGCGATCAAGGTAGATGCCTACTGCGATCACTACTAACAACAGTCCCAAGACGACCCAACCAGCGGTCGTAGTGTCATTGGTTTTCGGTAAGTTGTCAGTTCCCGGCTTCGGTGTTTTGCCTTCTTTGACATGATTGTTGAATACCATCTCTGCCGTTTGCTCCGCTTCAGCTACTAATTTTCCTGCTTGTTCTTTGACGGTGACCGTTACTTGATAGGTGGTTTCATCATAGATGATCGTGGCGTCGTTACCAGCTTTTTCACGAATCGTGTAACGATGTTCCCCAGCATCGTCATACGTCAATGCATCAAAGGTAATCGTTCCGTTTGCGTCATTGTGTTGGGTTTGCAGAACCTTTCCAGCTTCATCCACTAATTCAAATGCGAATTCGTTGGCTTGCAAGTCTCTACCCGTCAAGACTTTCTTGGCACTTAGTACGACACTGCCAGCTTGTGGTTGGTAGCTGTTTTCAAAGACTTGATCGCCTTCGTATTCCGCCACTGCGGTCAACTGTCCGTCTTCATCCGTCACGGTCACAACTACTGCAAGTTCTTTCGTATCGTAGGTGATGGTACCGTCAGTTCCTGTTTTCTCACGAATGGTGTAGTGGTACTCACCTGTTTCATCATAGGCGAGAGCGTCAAAGTAGATCTTGCCAGTGGCATCATTGGCTTTTGTTTGAAGTACAGTTCCGGCTTCATCGACTAGTTCAAAATCGAATTCATTTGCTTGTAGTGTACGACCAGTTAAGACTTTCTCGCCACTTAGTACGACACTGCCAGCTTTTGGTTGATAGCTGTTTTCAAAGACTTGGTTGCCTTCGTATTCTGCCACTGCGGTCAACTGTCCATCTTCATCCGTCACGGTCACGACTACTGCAAGCTCTTTTGTATCGTACGTGATAGTGCCATCGCTGTCTATTTTCTCACGAATGGTGTAGTGGTACTCACCTGTTTCATCATAGGTGAGAGCGTCAAAGTAGATCTTGCCAGTGGCATCATTGGCTTTTGTTTGAAGTACGTTGCCTTCTTCATCGACTAGTTCAAAGTCGAATTCATTTGCTTGTAACGTACGACCGGTCAATACTTTCTCGGCACTTAGTAAGACACTACCAACTTTTGGTTGGTAGCTGTTTTCAAAGACTTGGTTGCCTTCGTATTCTGCCACTGCGGTCAACTGTCCGTCTTCATCAGTGACGGTCACGACTACTGCCAGTTCTCTCGTATCGTAAGTGATGGTGCCATCGTTTCCTGCTTGCTCACGGATGGTATAGCGGTATTCGCCAGTTTCCTCATAGGCGAGCGCGTCAAAGTAGATTTGTCCGGTTGCATCATTGGCTTTTGTTTGAAGTACAGTTCCGTCTTCATCCACTAGTTCAAAGGCAAATTCGTCTGCTTGTAACGTGCGGCCGATCAAGACTTTTTCGGCACTCAGTACGACACTGCCAGCTTTTGGTTGGTAGCTGTTTTCAAAGACTTGGTTGCCTTCGTATTCCGCCACTGCGGTCAACTGTCCGTCTTCATCAGTGACGGTTACAACTACCGCCAGTTCTTTTGCATCGTAAGTGATGGTGCCGTCAGTTCCTGTTTTCTCACGAATGGTGTAGTGATACTCACCGGCTTCCTCGTAAGGGAGCGCGTCAAAGTAGATCTTGCCAGTTGCATCATTGGCTTTTGTTTGAAGAACAGTTCCTTCTTCATCTACCAGTTCAAAGGCAAATTCGTCAGCTTGTAAGGTGCGTCCGGTCAAGACTTTCTCGGCACTCAGTACGACACTACCAGCTTGTGGCGTATAGTCGTTTTCAAAGACTTGGTTGCCTTCATATTCCGCCACTGCGGTCAATTGTCCGTCTTCATCGGTGACGGTCACGACTACCGCTAGTTCTTTTGCATCGTAAGTGATGGTCCCGTCAGTTCCTGCTTTCTCACGGATGGTGTAGTGGTACTCACCTGCTTCCTCGTAAGGGAGCGCGTCAAAGTAGATCTTGCCAGTGGCATCATTGGCTTTTGTTTGAAGAACAGTTCCTTCTTCATCTACCAGTTCAAAGGCAAACTCGTTGGCTTCCAACGTGCGGCCGGTCAATACTTTCTCAGCATTCAGCACCACTTCGCCAGCTTTTGGCGTATAGTCATTTTCGAAGACTTGATTGCCTTCATAGACTGCTTTCGCAATCAACTGGCTGTCTTCTTCAGTGACGGTCACGGTTACCTTTAGTTCTTTGTCGCTATAGGTGATGGTTGGATCATCGCCGGCTTTTTCCCGAATCGTGTAATGATATTCGCCAGGCTCGTTGTAAGTGATGGCGTCAAAGGCAACTTGACCGTTGCCGTCATTGGTTTGTGTTAAAATCACAGAGCCAGTTTCATCCACTAGTTGGAACGTAAATTCGCCGTCTTTTAGCTCGCGCCCATCAAGCAGCTTCTGAACATTCAAGGCGTGGGTCGTTTCTTTGATTTCCCGCTTGTTGGCTAGTTCAAAGACATAATTGACTTGCTTATCAGAAATAGTGAAGGTGTACTGAGTCGCATCTCGTTCGTATCCTTCCGGTGCGGTGATTTCTTGGATCATATAATCGCCGTAACGCAGATTGTCGATCCGATCAATGGCGTTGCCGTTTTCCATGATCTGATTGTTTTTGACCACCAGATTCGACAAGATGACTTCATAGGTATTTTGCGCATTTTTGCGGCTTAATTGGAAAACCGCTTCTTCATCGATCCCTCGTTCTTTGGTGCCATCGGCATCGTATTTCACGATCGTCAAGGAACCGTTCGTCCCAGAAGACGTTCCGCTGCCATCTGTCGATTTGATGGTGATTTCTTTGGTTACTGTGTGAATCTCGATCTCACTACCCGTCAAATTGACATTGTTGGTCACCCGTTCATTGTTCAAAATCCCGGGGTCAAGTTGTGTTTGATAAACGATAAAGTATGGTTTATCAATCATTTCTTCAAAAGCGATCACTAACGATTGCGTCCCTGCTACCACATCCGAGGTGATTTTCGGATTGTCTTCGTTGGTGAAGGTGACTTTTTCTCCTTTTTCCCACGTACCATTGTTTAAGACCGCTTCATACACATCTACGATCACGGCATCGTCGGCATCTCGTAAAAAGGTGTGTTGATTGTAGTTGATGGTATCGGTCACTACCGCATTGTGGATTTTGCGGCTGTCAGCATTGATCATGATTTCCCAATCGATCAACCGATTGTTGTCGGCATTCTGGCTACCATTTTTCATCAACCAATCCGTTTTCGCAGACTTGTCGACTTGGCCATCGGCAGTCAACGTTGTGTCATTGTCCGTCAATGTAATAGTATTTTTGTAGGTAAATACTTCTTCCGCTGCTTCCGTTGCCAAGAAGACCGCCAGTGTTTCTGACGTTTCTTTCAGCAAGGTGATCGTAACTGTCTTCGAGTCAGGGTCATAAGTGTAACTGTAATCCTCGTTTAGCACCAATTGCTCTTTCAGTGCTCTGACTTGCGTCGTATACCCAGTTACTGTGACCGTGTAAAGCGCCAAGTCTTTCAAGGTTTGGCCTTCTTGCAGCTGGTCCGTGATGATTGCATCTTTGTTGATTTTTTCTTTGTACGTATTGAATAGCCCCATCCAATAGACTTGATCGCTAGAGGCGGTCTGCTCATCAAAAATAGTTCCTAAGTTCCGACCTAATACGGCAGTAATCGCTTTGGCGACATCTTCCCCTTCACCAATAAATAGGCCGTATTTCAAGGCATTTTTTAACCAGTTGGTATCCATCCAAGTATTGGATTCAGAGGCTTCCGTGAACGTATTGCCGGCTTCGTCTTTATAATGGACAAACGCTGCATTACTAAAACGACTGCTAGAACTTCCTAATGCGATCTGCTGTGAAACATCGAAGCTAGTTTTGAAATTAACCGTGATCGTTGCCGAGGTCGTTTGGTACGCCCCTTGCAGCTTGATCCGAAAACCAGTCTCAAGTTCCTTCGTTGAGCCATCGGCTAGCGTTTTCGTTTCTGTGATTAGCTCTAGCGTATAGTCGGTATTGAGCTCTAAAGGCTCGGTCACTCCGCTTGCCGTCACTACCAGCGTATCCGCCAACAAGGCCAGTGCGCTGCTGTTTGCGCCAGAGATCAATTGATAGCGGTCTTCGATGATTAGGTCACTGACTTTTTGCTGATTGGTATTGGCATCAATTTTCCATGCGACAGTCTTCGTTTCATAGTCTTTGGTGCCAGCTGTTTTCACGATACCGATCGTTTTGGTTGGCGTCACTGTCCCACTGCCCGTCAATGAGGTATTTTGATTGTCGCGGATCGAAGCGTAGTTGTAAATACGAGTATCAGCTAGAACAGATTCATACAACTGGGTATCGTATTGGATCTTGTAGTAACCAGCTTTGGCAAACGTGATGCCAAAGCGGACGATTTCCCCCTCTTTATCCAGCTGGTACGTCCCATCAAAGGACCAATCTTCTGCTGGGATAGAGTTACCATCTTTGTCCGTGATCACCAAAGTCTCTGGAACAAAAAAATGTAGGGCTTTTTCAGGATCCGTTCCTGAATAGGTCTGATCCAAAACTCTGGCTTGGTCTTTGTCCAATGTGACGGAAATTTCCCATGATGCTCGTTTCGTTTCTTGATCATAGCCTTTGAACCGTTTGTATTCCGATTGCTCATCGTAAGTAACCGTTGCTTCTGCAGTTTTTTCTGTAAAATCGCTGCCGTTGATTGTTGCCGTGTTTTTGAAAGAAGAAGCCGTTGGATCGGTGACTGCACTATTGATCACGATTCGAACCGGTTGATTAACCGTTTGATTGAAGGTAAACGTGTTGTTAACGCTGTTAAAGGTATATAAGCCATCGGTACGAACCCACTCCTCGGTGGCTTCATCGTACAAGTAGCCTGTCGAAGTACTATAAGACAAACCTTGAGGCATTTTATCGGTGATCACCACATCATGCAATTCACGACTGGTTTGGTTAAAAATAATTTCCCAAACCACTGAACCGCTGGAAGTCACGTTACCAGTCTTAATGATGTCGACTTCATAAATAGGCAATGTAATGATGATCTCATGACCATCTTCATCGTAGATCCCAGTATGAATCGTCACTTCTTCGGTGACAGTGCTCACACTTAATTCCGTAATTAGATCGATAGTCCCTGAGCGGTTGGAAAGTGTTTGTGCCGCTTCGTTAAAAGTAACAGTCAACGTGCCATCGAGTGCTAAGGTAAAGGTTCCGATCGATTGCCCACCAGAACGGGTCAATTCGCCGTTAACGGTGTTATGAATAGCAAAATATTCCGGTAATTGATACGTATAATAATCGCCAGCGCGAATTTCTTCCGTATCTGCTAACGACCAGTCAAAATGAATTTTGATGTTGCCGTTATACATCGGTGGATTTTCGGCAGTGAAGGGTTGATCGTTTAAGTCAGTAATTCGGACATTGTCAAAAAGTTGTACTCCCCGTTCGTTTAGGTTGGCACTAAGATTCTCAGCGGTAGTAGAAGCTTCCGTTTCCGCCTCAGTATCTGGTGCTCGGGGTTGAATGCTGTTTTGATTCAGTGTCGAAGATGCTTGGGTTGCTTGACTTTCACTAGGGACGGTTGCTTGTTCTTCTTCTGCTTGACTCGTTTCTGACTGAACTGCTCCCGCTGTCGATGAATCCGTAGGTGCTTTTTCCGTATCGATCGTTCCCGTCTCAGGCTCGGTACTTTCCAGCGTTTCAGTCGTTCTTTCGGTACTTTCGGTTGCGTTGATTGCTTCTGCTAGTATGATCGTTGGTTCACAAAAAATGGAGCCAAGCAAGACTAGCAAACATATATAGATAGAAAATTGTTTTTTCATAATTGTTCATTCCTTTTTTATTTAAATTTTTTCAATTGATCTCGGAAACGCTCGACGAATAACATTGTTCAACAGTGAGCAAGATATCCCAACAAACAACTGCTTTTTGCCTCCTCCCCATGATTCAAAAATTTTGGTCTTTGCTACTTGTATCAAACGTATTACTACTATTCCACACTTCTATTTTCCCAAAATTTTGGGGTGGGATGTATTCAAAAAAAATACAACACGCAATTTTTTTGAATACATGTAAAAACGTGATACTATTTACTTAAAAGGGGGCTCAGGGGCAATCATGTTACGGAAATTGTTATCATCTACGACACAAAAGAAACTACAGCTGATTGAGTATTTATTAGACGATCAGGGAACGAGTCTTCACGATTTGGCAGTAAAATTTTCCATTTCAATGTCTGCAGCAAAAACCTATATCGCGGAAATCGACAATGAATTTTCGTTTCTGGACTTACAATTTGACGATTATTCAGCTGTTCGCCTCCACTTGCATCCCTTTGCTACTCGGCTAGACGTATACAGCCAGTTTTTGACTCGCTCTTCTGCATTTCAATTATTGGAACTACTCTTCTCATCAAGTTTCACTAGTTATGATATGTTGGCTCTAGAATTAAATTTAAGCAAATCGTCGATCATTCGTTTGATCAAGAGGATCAACATGGTTCTGGCACCATATGATTTCTTCATCGCGACCAAACCCATCCAGTTAAAAGGAAATGAACACAACATTCGCCAGTTTTTTCTGATTTTCTTCTTAGAAAAGTACCAGTATGAATT
Source organism: Enterococcus sp. AZ141 (assembly GCF_051714385.1). Classification (NCBI taxonomy): domain Bacteria; kingdom Bacillati; phylum Bacillota; class Bacilli; order Lactobacillales; family Enterococcaceae; genus Enterococcus; species Enterococcus sp. AZ141. Next base: position 1,169,319 of record NZ_JBIORT010000001.1, on the reverse strand, counting down.
TGTGGATGCCAACATCAACCAAGAACAGGATTTTTTGAAAATCGCCCGTATCATGGCAGCAGCGACGCCCTTAAAGCTTTATTTTTCCGACATCAAAAAAATCGCTTTTGTGATCTATATCAACACGAAGCGCGATCGCCTATACGCCTCCAACCCCAATGGAAACCACGTCGAATATTTCTTAGAGAAAATCGATTTGAGCGAATTTACCGGCTACAGTCGGGCCTACGTCGAGAAAATGGTCGGTTATGTCACGACCCATATTGGTCAAGACCCCAACGTCTTTCGTAAGACCAAACAAGAGTTTTATCAAATGACCAAACGTATATTTAAAAAGTACAACTATCATGAAGCCGACTTTGAAGAGAAACTCGACGCTGTGGTCTTTTCTTATTTTCTTGGGATCAACTTGCGCGTTCCTTACTGCATCTTGGATGATCGCTTTGCTCGTTTTGTCAACAACTGTGATTTGGTCCAACAGGCAGTCAATCGAGACATCGTTCACCTTTTGACCCATTCAAATTTACCGATCATTCGACCAAGTACGATCAATTACCTGATTTATATTTTCCATATATCTTTCCCAAATTTCGCTAAAGAAATCATCGATGCCAATGCTGGCTTTCGCTTAGCTTTGTTTTATGATACGAATAGTTACCATACGGAATTTATCCAAACGAAAATCCAACAGTTTATTCCTTATCAGCTAACAATCACGATTTTAAATCCTCTGGACTCGTTTTCTCTGACCAAACTGGATGAGACTTATGATTTGATCATCGGCAATCTGACCCCCTCCTGCAGAAAAAACTTATTTCATTATGCAGACATCAATCTGACTTCGAATGACTTGGCGTTTATCGCTCGGCAGGTTCAGGAAAAGGGAATTCATATGCTGCAAGAACGGCAAGAGGAAAACTAATAAACAAAAAAAATCACCTTCGAAAGAGTTGAATGACGTACGCCAAGGAACAATTTGAGCGCATGTCGGGATTCATCATACTTTCGAAGGTGATTTCTTTTGCACATATGGACCTAATAACATTAATTTCTATAATATAGACAAAAAAAGCTTGCCATTCCGAAGAATGACAAGCTTTTCCGTCACACTGAGTCAATCAGGTGCTGGGCATTGATTAGTTTTGGCTATTCAATGCGTCTTCAGCAGCCATTTGTGCTTCGATGTCTGAGATGCTGTAGACATTTTCGCTGGCAACTGTTACTTCTTTTGGTTCCATTTCACGGTAACGAGGCATACCAGTACCAGCTGGGATGATCTTACCGATGATAACATTTTCTTTCAATCCAAGAAGTGGATCTTTCTTGCCGCGAATCGCTGCATCGGTCAACACACGAGTGGTTTCTTGGAAGGACGCAGCAGACAAGAAGCTGTTGGTTTCCAAGGATGCTTTCGTGATCCCTAGTAGGACTGGACGGCTAGTTGCAGGAACGCCACCGGCTACCAATGTGTCGTAGTTGCGGTCTTTAAAGTCGGCGATATCCAACAATGTTCCTGGCAAGATGCCTGAATCACCTGGATCCATGACGCGGACTTTACGCAGCATTTGACGAACCATTACTTCGATATGTTTGTCGCCGATTTCTACCCCTTGCATCCGGTAAACGCGTTGAACTTCTCGTAATAGGTAGTTTTCAACAGACAAGACATCGCGAACTTGTAACAGTTGTTTTGGATCGATCGATCCTTCCGTCAATGGCGCACCACGATGGATAAAGTCGCCTTCTGCTACTTTCATCCGGGCAGTATAAGGAACGGTATACGTACGCGTATCGGTTTCCCCTTTGATGGTCACTTCTTTGGTCCGAGTTGAAGGGTCTTCTGAGATATCGATGACTTCTCCGGTAACTTCGGTAATGACCGCTTGTCCTTTCGGATTACGGGCTTCAAAGATTTCTTGGACACGAGGGAGACCTTGCGTGATATCGTCTCCGGCAACCCCGCCGGTATGGAAGGTACGCATGGTCAACTGAGTACCAGGTTCACCGATTGATTGGGCAGCGATGGTACCGACTGCTTCCCCAACTTCAACTTCAGAACCAGTAGCTAAGTTGCGGCCATAACAATGTTTACATACACCATGTTTGGTGTTACATGTAAAGACAGAGCGAATGGATACTGTTTCGATGCCAGCGTCCACGATGGCTTTAGCTAAATCTTCAGTGATCAATTCATTGACCCCTAGAAGGACTTCGCCAGTTTCAGGATGGATCACTGATTTACGTGTGTAACGTCCAATCAAACGTTCTTCTAAGGATTCGATGATTTCGTTTCCTTCGCGAATTGCTTGAATGTCTAAACCACGGTCAGTACCACAATCGTCTTCACGGATGATGACATCTTGGGCAACGTCAACGAGACGACGTGTCAAGTAACCGGAATCGGCTGTTTTCAAGGCGGTATCGGTCATCCCTTTACGGGCACCATGGGTCGAGATAAACATTTCCAAGACAGACAGACCTTCACGGAAGTTTGAGATGATCGGCAACTCCATGATTCGTCCGTTAGGCGCGGCCATCAATCCACGCATCCCAGCAAGCTGAGTAAAGTTGGAGATGTTACCACGGGCACCGGAATCAGACATCATGAAGATTGGGTTTTTCGCTTCCAATGATTCCATCAGTTTTAACTGAATTTCATCTTTGGCTGCATTCCAAACACCAATAACTCGTTCATAACGCTCGTCATCGGTAATCAATCCACGACGGAATTGTTTCGTGATCGTTTCAACTTGTTTGTGGGCATTGTCGATGATTTCATGTTTTTCGTGCAAGTTCATGATATCAGCGATACCAACGGTGATACCCGCCATTGTTGAATGGCTGTATCCTAAGTCTTTCATGCGGTCAAGCATGCGTGACGTTTCAGTGATGCGGAAACGTTTGAAGACTTCTGAAATGATGTTTCCTAAGTTTTTCTTCTTGAATGGGCCAACAAGCTCTTGTTCTTTGATGAAGGCAGGCACATCTGTACCAGCTTCAATAAAGTACTTGTCTGGTGTTTGAACCGTCAAGTTGTAGTCTGTTGGTTCGTTCAAGAATGGGAATTCTGGTGGCATGATCGAGTTAAAGATCACTTTACCCACCGTTGTTACCATCAAGCGTTGTTTTTGTTCAGACGTGAATGGTTTGTCCCCTAAAGTGTTTGGATTTATGGCGATCCGTGTGTGTAAATGAACGTAGCCATTGCGCCATGCCGTAACTGCTTCGTCCATGTCACGGAAGATCATGCCTTCCCCTTCACGGCCTTCTTCTTCCATCGTCAAGTAGTAGTTCCCTAGGACCATATCCTGAGATGGTGTTACAACTGGTTTTCCGTCTTTTGGATTCAAAATGTTTTGGGCTGCTAACATCAGCATACGTGCTTCTGCTTGCGCTTCTTCGTTCAATGGTACGTGAACGGCCATTTGGTCTCCATCGAAATCGGCATTGTAGGCTTCACAAACAAGTGGGTGCAAACGAATGGCACGGCCTTCAACTAAGACTGGTTCAAATGCTTGGATACCTAATCTGTGAAGCGTAGGTGCCCGGTTCAATAGCACTGGATGTTCTCTGATAACATCTTCTAAGACATCCCAAACTTCGTCTTCTTGACGTTCGATTTTGCGTTTGGCATTTTTGATGTTTGACGCGATTTCACGAGAAACAAGTTCCCGCATCACGAATGGTTTGAATAATTCGATCGCCATTTCTTTTGGCAGACCACATTGGTACATTTTAAGGAATGGACCCACGACGATAACTGAACGACCTGAGTAGTCGACCCGTTTTCCTAGCAAGTTTTGACGGAAACGACCTTGTTTCCCTTTCAACATGTGAGAAAGAGATTTCAATGGGCGGTTCCCTGGCCCTGCAACTGGACGGCCGCGACGACCGTTATCGATCAAGGCATCGACTGCTTCTTGTAGCATCCGTTTTTCATTTTGAACGATGATGTTTGGTGCATTCAAATCTAACAAGCGTTTCAAACGGTTGTTACGGTTGATTACACGACGATACAAGTCGTTCAAGTCACTTGTGGCAAAACGTCCACCTTCTAATTGCACCATTGGACGCAAATCAGGCGGGATAACTGGGATAACGTCCATGACCATCCAGCTTGGTTTGTTTCCTGAAGCACGGAATGCTTCTAAGATGTCCAAACGGCGGATCGCACGGGTCCGTTTTTGACCAGTCGCGTTTTTCAATTCTTCTTTTAATTCAGCAACTTCGCCTTCAAGATCAACGCCATCTAATAATTGTTTGATGGCTTCGGCACCCATTGCTGCTGAAAATTCTTGACCGTATTGGTCACGTTTTTCACGGTATTCCCGTTCAGTCAATAGTTGTTTTTTCTCAAGACTGGTGTTTCCTGGTTCAATCACTACGTATGAAGCAAAGTAGATGATTTCTTCCAATGCACGTGGGCTCATGTCTAAGACAAGACCCATCCGTGAAGGAATGCCTTTGAAGTACCAAATGTGTGATACTGGTGCTGCTAGTTCAATGTGTCCCATGCGTTCACGACGCACTTTTGAACGTGTTACTTCCACGCCGCAACGGTCACAAACGATGCCTTTATAGCGGATCCGTTTGTATTTGCCGCAAGCACATTCCCAGTCTTTGGTTGGACCGAAAATACGCTCGTCAAACAACCCTTCGCGTTCAGGTTTTAACGTACGGTAGTTAATGGTTTCTGGTTTTTTTACTTCACCATAAGACCAGCTTCTGATTTTTTCAGGAGAAGCCAAACCGATTTGCATACTTTCGAATTTATTTACATCGATCAAAAAAGGTTCCCTCCATTTCATTTCATGGACATATCCGATAGAACGGGGGCTATTTCCGCTAGTGGCGGAAATAGCGAGGGCCGTCTATTATTGCAAGCGATCTTCTGCTGTCTCGATTTGTTGGTTCAACGCGTCGGCGGCATTTTTAGCTTCTGTTTGTGCTTTTTGTTCTAATTCACGGGCTGTTTGTTGCTCCGCAAATTTTGTTAAGGCATCAACGGTGATCAAATCATCATCGTCATCATCCATATCACGCAGTTCGATCTCTGCATCATCGATATCTAGGACACGCATGTCTAGACCCAGTGATTGCAATTCTTTTACTAATACGCGGAATGATTCTGGTACACCTGGTTTTGGAATTGGTTCCCCTTTGACGATCGCTTCGTATGTTTTCACACGACCAACCACGTCATCTGATTTGTAGGTCAAGATTTCTTGTAAGGTGTAAGCAGCACCGTATGCTTCCAGTGCCCAAACTTCCATCTCTCCGAAACGTTGTCCACCAAATTGGGCTTTTCCTCCCAATGGTTGTTGCGTAACCAATGAGTAAGGTCCAATGGAACGGGCATGCAATTTATCATCGACCATGTGGGCCAATTTGATCATGTACATGACACCAACGGAGATGCGGCCATCAAATGGTTCGCCGGTACGTCCGTCGTAAAGCACTGTTTTGGCATCGCTGGCCATTCCTGCTTCAGCAACCGTTGCCCAAACATCTTCATCGCTGGCACCATCAAAGACTGGTGTTGCCACGTGAATGCCTAATTGACGCGCAGCCATTCCTAAGTGTAACTCTAATACTTGTCCAATGTTCATCCGAGAAGGTACCCCTAATGGGTTCAGCATGATATCGACTGGTGTGCCATCTGGTAAGAAAGGCATGTCTTCTTCTGGCATAATGCGAGAAACGACCCCTTTGTTTCCGTGACGTCCGGCCATTTTATCCCCTTCATGGATTTTCCGTTTTTGAACGATATAAACGCGAACCAGCATGTTCACACCTGGTGACAATTCATCGCCAGCTTCGCGGGTAAAGATTTTGACATCGTGGACGATTCCGCCGCCGCCGTGAGGCACGCGTAGAGATGTGTCACGCACTTCACGGGCTTTTTCACCAAAGATTGCGTGCAACAGACGCTCTTCTGCTGAAAGTTCCGTTACCCCTTTTGGAGTGACTTTCCCAACAAGCAGATCGCCATCTTTGACTTCCGCACCAATGCGGATAATGCCCATTTCGTCTAGGTCTTTCAACGCGTCTTCCCCAACGTTCGGGATTTCGCGAGTGATTTCTTCAGGTCCTAATTTTGTGTCGCGGGCTTCTGATTCATATTCTTCAATATGGACAGAAGTGTAAACATCATCTTTCACCAAACGACGGCTCATGATGATGGCATCTTCATAGTTGTACCCTTCCCAAGTCATGAATGCGACTAAGACGTTTTGTCCTAATGCCATTTCACCTTGTTCCATAGATGGGCCATCTGCTAAGATGTCGCCTTTTTCCACTTTTTCACCAAGTGCCACTAATGGACGTTGGTTGTAGCTGGTTCCTGAGTTTGAACGACGGAATTTGGTAACAGAATAAACGTCTAATGCGCCATTGTCACGACGAACGCGCACTTCGGCTGCATCCACGTATTCTACGATCCCATCATGTTTACATAACAAAGCAGCTCCTGAGTCATGTGCTGATTTGTATTCCATACCAGTACCAACCCAAGGTGCTTTCGGATTGATCAATGGTACAGCTTGCCGCTGCATGTTGGCACCCATCAAGGCACGGTTGGAGTCATCGTTTTCCAAGAAAGGAATACATGCGGTTGCGACCGCGACTACTTGTTTTGGTGATACGTCCATGTAGTCGACTTTATCGATCGATACTTCCAAGTTTTCAGAAGTAGCACGCGCCATAACAACGTCGTTTACGAAAGAGCCGTCTTCATTTAACAAGCTGTTTGCTTGGGCCACAACGTAGTGGTCTTCGGTATCGGCAGTCAAGTAATCGATCTTGTCTGTAACACGGCCTGTTTCACGGTCAACTCGACGGTATGGTGTTTCAATGAAGCCATACTTGTTGACTTTGGCATAAGAGGCCAAGCTGTTGATCAACCCGATGTTTGGTCCCTCAGGCGTTTCGATCGGACACATACGGCCATAGTGGGAATAGTGAACGTCTCGGACTTCATAGCCAGCACGATCACGCGTCAAACCACCAGGTCCTAAGGCAGATAGACGACGTTTATGGGTCAACTCACCCAGTGGGTTTGTTTGGTCCATGAACTGTGACAACTGAGAAGAACCAAAGAATTCTTTGATACTTGCGACAACCGGACGAATATTGATCAATTGTTGCGGTGTCAAGGTTTCGGTGTCTTGGATCGACATCCGTTCACGAACGACACGTTCCATCCGAGCAAGCCCGATCCGGAATTGATTTTGCAATAATTCACCAACAGAACGAATCCGACGGTTTCCTAAGTGGTCGATGTCATCGACATTGCCGATGCCTTCCATCAAGTTGAAGAAGTAGCTCATTGAAGCAATGATGTCTGCTGGACGAACGGTACGTGTCGCAGTATCTGGATAGCCATTACCGATCACGTTGACTTCTTGTTCTGGATCTTTTGGTGAAAAGACTTTGATGACTTGGACCGTCATTGGTTCGGTAACGACCCCATCTTCTGATGGATAGTACGTTACACTGTTTAGGCCATTATCGATAAATGCACCTAGTGTTTCCATGACTTGGTGAGTCAAAACAGTGCCTTTTTCAACAATGATCTCGCCTGTTTCAGGGTCAACCAAGGTTTCTGCTAAGGTCAAGTTCAATAGACGTGTTTTCAAGTCTAATTTTTTGTTTACTTTGTAGCGACCAACATTTGCTAAGTCGTAACGTTTTGGATCGAAGAAACGTGCGTTCAGCAAGCTGCGTGAGCTGTCTGCTGTTTTTGGCTCGCCTGGACGAAGACGTTCGTAAACATCTTTCAATCCTTCTTCGGTACGAGAATCGCTTGCGTTTTTATGCAAGTCTTTTTCGATCGTGTTACGTAATGATTCACTGTCGCCGAAAATTTCAAAGATCGTGTCATCAGAACCAAACCCTAGGGCACGGACTAAGACCGTCAAAGGAATTTTACGGGTACGGTCAATCCGTACGTATGAGATATCTTTGGCATCAGTTTCCATTTCTAACCACGCACCGCGGTTAGGGATAACAGTTGAACCAAAGCCTTCTTTGCCGTTTTTATCGACTTTGCCATGGAAATATACACCCGGAGAGCGGACCAACTGAGAAACGATAACCCGTTCTGCCCCGTTGATGATAAAGGTTCCTTGTTCAGTCATTAATGGGAAATCACCAAAGAATACTTCTTGGGATTTGATTTCCCCGGTTTCACGGTTCGTCAAACGCAAAGTAACATGTAATGGTGCCGAATAGTTTGCATCATGGGCACGGGCTTCTTCTACTGTATACTTTGGTTCTTTCAATTCATAATCCACAAATTCTAGGGACAAGTTACCGTTGAATCCTTCGATTGGCAAAATATCTTCAAACATTTCTCTGAGGCCCTCATCTAGGAACCATTGGTAAGAGTCGGTTTGAATTTCAATCAAATTCGGTAATTCTAATACTTCACTGATCCGTGCGAAACTTCTACGTTCGCGATGCTTTCCGTATTTTACTACGTGTCCAGCCAAGCTCTTCACCTCTTCATAAAGTCTTTCAAAAAGGCTATCCGATTATTTACAAAACTGTAACAAATATTAAATATAGGTTACAGAAAGCATTTTTTGCGGCTTTTAGGCAAAAAAAAACCAAAAATAGAACGGATGCATTGGGCATTTTCTACTTTTGTTTCCTTATTCCTAAGCCGAAACGGACAATATTTCGTTTCTGCTTTTTTCGTTCAGATAGTTTTTGCAACTCCTTATTATACAGATGAAGCACTTCTCTGTCAAGCTTTCATTGGAAGTTACAATGCTTTTCTGGTGCACCCATTTCCTAAGATTTTCTAAAGAAAAAAACAAGGCTGGTGTGGACTGTTTTTCGTAAGAAACTACTTTGCTTTTTGCCGATTTCTTGCTATGCTAACGAAAACGTTACACGTGAAACATTAGGAAGGATATCCTTATGACGACAAAAGAAAAAATACTGACCTTATTACAAAAAGAAGATACTGTGCTATCTGGAGAGAAACTGGCCCAAGCTTTGTCGATCTCTCGTACCGCAGTCTGGAAAGCCATTAAAGAACTCGAGAAAGAAGGCTATCATTTCGAACACTTGGCCAACGGCTATCGCTTTGTCTCGGATGATCGCTACGATCAAGCAGCACTTGCGGCAGCCTTGCCGATGATTCCCACGATTCAAATCATGGAAGCTGTTGAATCCACCATGAAAGAAGCCAAGATTGCCGCTTTGGATAGTGGACTGGCAACCCCCGCCCTTTTTTTGACCGAAACGCAAACAGGCGGTCATGGCCGCTTCGAACGACCGTTTTTCTCACCGAAAAAACAAGGGATCTATATGAGCTTGCTTTTAAAACCAAACCAAGCGTTTCAAGAATTGCCGCAATATACTGTTCTGGCGGCGGTAGCAGTTGCCGAAGCCATCGATGCCCTTCTAATGAAGGAAACGGCCATTAAGTGGGTCAACGATCTGTACTTAGATGGAAAAAAAATCTGCGGTATTTTGTCTGAAGCAACCAGTGACTTTGAGACAGGCCGTATTACTTCGGTTGTGATTGGTATCGGCATCAGTTTTTCAATTCCGCAACAGCAGTTTCCAGCAGAGATTCGGGAAAAAGCGACCTCACTCTTTCCTGGTGAAGAGTATCCAACCTTTTCTCGGGCCGCGTTGATCCAAGAAATTTGGCGTCGGTTCTTCCAATTGTTAGCGCAACTGCCTGACATGAATTATATGGCCCGCTATCGGCAGAAATCCTTCGTTTTGGGCCGCACCGTTCAATTTACGCAACAAGGTGTAACCTATGAAGGGATCGCCAAAGACATTACCAACACCGGTGAATTAGTGGTGGAAACAGCGACGGAGCGCAAGGTGCTTTCTTCTGGAGAAATCAGTTTGGAACGGTATTGATGCTGCGAAAAAACCGCAAACCAGCTTGCTGATTCGCTGCTTTCGTAGGCAATCAGTTAAAGCAAGCGCAAGCACAAATGCTCCATAAGCTGACCTGCTTATTCCGAGGGTTTAAGCAAAAAGCAACCTAGGTAGCACCCCTTTCTATCGGGATTAGCCACCATCACCAACTTTATTGCTGCGATCAGGAACGCAGAGAAAGCAAGCCTAATCTTTTCATAATAAGCATTACGATCGTTATTTTATCAAATGATTTTTGAAGTTTTTTACGTTATTTTGGTCCTCAAAAAAAGATCGACCAGCTCTTTCAAGAGCGGGTCGATCTTTTCTTTTACAGCAATTGCCACAGCAGGCACAAAAGTAAGCCCAAGGCATAGCTGCTGTTGAATAAAATCATGTTCTTAATCGAATAGCCGAAACTACGTGGGTGGGGCAGGCTGGCTTGATGCTCTTTCAAATTTTGGTGGATTTTCGGCAGTGTCAGAAACACGAGCAAAATCGGCCATTGGAAGAGACCAAACAAGAGGCCCAATAAAATAGCGGCGTAGGAAGCTAGCATCATTCCTTGAAACAGACGGATACCTGCTTCGCGACCGATGTAGTACACCAGTGTGTAGCGGTGATTTTCGATATCGGCTTCCAGATCCCGTAAGTTATTGGCTAACATGATGTCAGCAATCGTGAAAATCAATGGCAAGGATGCCAACACGATGGCACAAACGGCCCAGAGGTTCCCCACTAAGCCAAAGGTTCCGTTCGCAAAATCCAGTGCCAGATAAAAAACTTTTTGATCAATGGTATTGATATAGATCGTGATGGCAAAAATCCCTAATCCCATCGTTACGCCGCTGAATACCTCGCCTAAAGGCATCCGCGATAACGGAATGGGACCAAAGGTATAAAAGACCCCGATAAAACAAACGACCAACCCCATCACTAGCAGCAACCAGCCAGTGACAAACGACAAGTAAAGACCAATTAACAAGGTTCCTGCCAGCATCGCAAAAATCAGATTGCGAACAGTAGCTTCTGAGATGTTTTCGCGCCCGATCACATTGTGCTGGTATTTGTAGGTTTCTGATTTGGCTTTTTTGAAATCCATATAATTGTTGATGGACGTCGTCGTCAAATCAAACAGCAACATCCCCAGAAAAAAGATTGCGGTATTCAAAGGATGAAATTCATGAAAATACACCAACGAGAACAACACACCCATAATGAAGGGGAAGACACTGGCCACTTTGGTACGGATCTCCACTACTTCTAAAAACACTGAAAGAGACATCTTTCACTCCTCCTATTCTAAATCAGCACGATCACCCATCGTGTAGCCTGATTCCTCTGAAAGTTCAAAGGTATCTTTGATACCGTCGGTTACATACACTTTATCTTCTTTTGTGATAAAGATCGCATCGGTCCCCTTTTCGGTATGCTGTTCGATATAAGCCAAGCCTTCTTTGACCCCTTTATCAAACGCCACCGTAGTCAACCCGTCACCATCGATGGATTTGTCGGTGATGACAGTCACACTTGCTACATCGCTATCGTAAGGATAGCCAGTCTCAGAATCAAAAATATGGTGATACGTTTTGCCGTCTACTTCTAAGTAGCGTTCGTAGATCCCTGAAGTAACTACTGTTTTATTGGTTTCTTTGATACTACCGATAATCGAGCCGCGAGATTTGTTCGGGTCTTGGATTCCGACATTCCATGGCTCATCTGTGCCACGGTTACTATGACCTAACACATAGACATTCCCGCCCAAATCGACGATCGCGGAAGTCACGCCATTGTCCTTCAACACTTTAACGACTTCGTCCGTGATATAGCCTTTAGCGATCGCCCCAAGGTCAAGGATCATGTCCTTGTCTTTTAAATAAACGGTTTGATCTTCATCGTTAAACTCGACTTGTTCATAATTGATATGTTTCAATGCTTCATCGATCTCAGATTGCTCTGGCTTGCGGGCATCATCAAAGCCGATTCGCCATAATTGGGTGATGGCACCGATGGCCATATTAAAGCCGCCTTCTGATCTCACACTGTAATCGTAAGCTTCTTTTAGCAAATAATAAATATCATCCGAAACCTTCACTGGTTTGATGCCAGCTTGCGCATTGATTTCATCGATCTCTGATCCTGCTTGGTTGATGGTGATTTTATCGCCTAATTCTCTGATGCGGTCAAAGGCTGGCTTCATAGCGTCCTCTTTGCCATCATCATAAATGCGGATTCGAGTATAAGTGCCTAATAAAAATTCTTCTTGAAAATATGGTTCTTCCCGCAGCGTCGTTGCTTCCTGATTACTGCCACAAGCTGCCAACATTGTGCCTAAAAAAACAAACATCAGAAAAAACGTTACTTTCTTTTTCATGATTTTCCTCTTTTCTATTGTCTTCAACCTTCATATAATAGCCTTTTTTTAGCAGAATGAAAAGGGGCATTCCGTGATTCCGCAACGTATTTTAGGAATCCTTAATCGAACTTTTTCTTCTTTGTAAAAAACAGTTCTTTTAAAAAAAACTTCCCGCCAGATTGCTTCCTTTTGCACGAACTTGCTTTTATGACCTTGCTGCCCACGAAAAAAAGACAGCACTCAAAGCGAATGCTGTCCTCTTCATTCAAAAAAGTTGTGATTATTCAGTAACGAAGTTATCGACTTCAATGGTTGTTTGGTCACCTTTTTCAGCTGCATTCAACAATTGTTGTGCATAGATAACAAAGCTGTGGAAGCTGTGGGTTGCACCAGAAACGACGTCCATGTCTGCCACAGAACCATCTTCGGCATTGACTGCAGAAACAAAGGCTTCATTGAAGTTTGGAATGAATTCTTCTGGACCAGTACCAGATTTTGCTTCCATGTTTTCATTGTATTCTGCATCATCTTTTTTCGACTCGCCGGCTTCGTTTAGGTAGTCGTAGTTTGATTCAGCGATTTTGCCGTCAGCCACAGTCATTGAGAAGACCACGCGGTAACCGTTTGAGTAGTTCTTTTCTTCTAATGTATAGGTTCCGTCTTGCAAGTCTGCACCGTTGTCGATTTCAATGGTATCCGTGTTGCCTGCTTGCGCCGCTTGGATCAATTGTTGTGCATAGTTTTGGAAGGAATCAAAGGAATGAGTCGCGCCAGAAACTACTTCGATTGAAGAAGGGCTTTGTGCAGCAACTAATTCTTCATTGAATTTAGGAATAAATTCTTCTGGACTGATGCCTGCTTTTTCTTTCATCGTTTCATTGTATTCAGTGTTTTCTGTTTTTGATTCGCCATCAGCATTCACGTTGTCATATTTTGATTCAACGATTTTGCCGTCTTTGACTGTGATCTCAAATGTGACACGGTAGTCGTTTTTATAGTTCTTTTCTTCTAAACGATACGTCCCATCTTGCATTGGCTCGCCCGCAACAATGGTTGCTTCCGTGCTTTCTGTTGATGCTGAATCGCTTGCAGAAGTTTGTGATGTACTTTCACTAGTTGACGAAGAAGCTGTGTTATTGTCATCTGCTCCGCAACCCCCTAACAACATTGCTGAGAATGAAAATACCGCCATACCTACAATCAATTTCTTTGCTTTCATAATTATCCACCTTTTACTTGTTTATTTTCCCCACAAAAAAGTTTGTGATACACCTAACATTTTAAAGTAAATTTACGATATGTCAACCGCTTCCTTTCCGCTTTTTTACGGAAAAAGGACTTATTTTTTGATTTTCGCAAGTTTTCACGAATTTCAGGAAATATGCGTTTTTTTCATCAGAATCGTTAGACAAATGAACCATTTGTCTATATAATAGGAACGATTGTGTAATTATTATCATAGATTATTTTTATTAAGGAGAGATTTGCAATGGCAAAGAAAAACATTGTCGTTGTCGGTGCCGGTTATGCAGGCGTTTCTGCTACGAAGTACATGGCAAAGAAATTGAAAAAAGACAATGATGTTGAGATAACATTGATCGACCGTCACTCTTATCATACGATGATGACTGAACTGCATGAAGTCGCTGGAGGACGTGTAGAACCTACCGCAATTCAATATGACTTGCAGCGCTTGTTCTCACGCAAGAAAAATGTTCGTTTAGTAACCGATACAGTAACTGGGATCGATAAAGAAAATAAAACCGTCCAAACAAAATTAGGTAGCTATTCATTTGACTACTTGATTTTAGGGATGGGTGGCGAACCGAATGACTTTGGTACACCTGGCGTTAAAGAAAACGGCTTTACTTTATGGTCATTTGACGATGCTGTCCGTATTCGCGAACACATTGAAAAAACTGTCGCAAAAGCAGCGATCGAACCAGATGCAGCATTACGCAAAGCAATGTTGACCTTTGTCGTTTGTGGTTCTGGATTTACCGGGATCGAAATGATCGGTGAACTGATCGATTGGAAAGATCGTTTAGCTTCCGATTATAAATTGGACCCAAGTGAAATCAGCTTGAAAGTCGTTGAAGCAATGCCAACGATCTTGAACATGCTTGATCGTAACGATGCAGCCAAAGCAGAACGCTACTTGAAGAAAAACAATGTTGATCTTGTCTTGAATGCACCAATCGTTGAAGTGGCACCTGACCACATCAAACTAAAAGATGGTTCAACGATCCCAACCCACACATTGATCTGGACTGCCGGTGTCAAAGGAACTAGTGATGCTGCTGATTTCGGTTTAGAAACCGCTCGTGGATTCCGTCTAGTTGCCAATGAGTTCATGGAAGCAAAAGGCTACGAAGACAAAAACATCTATATTATTGGTGACTTGGTTTACTTCGAAGAATTCCCGAATACACCAACACCACAAATCGTGCAAGCAGCTGAACAAACAGGTCACACTGCAGCAACGAACATCGTTTCAGCCATCAAAGGCGGCGAAAAACATAAATTCAAAGGAAACTACCAAGGATTTATGGTTTCGATCGGTGCCAAATGGGGCGTGGCGAACTTATTCAATAAGATTCACCTGAGCGGTTTCTTAGCGATCATTATGAAACACATCGTTAACTTGAAATACTTCTTTGATATTCGTTCTGGTTACTACATGTTCCAATACTTGATGCATGAAATCTTCCACATCAAAGATGACCGGACAGTAGCCCGTGGTCACACGTCTCGTTACGGTAACGTCTTGTGGAGTGTTCCGCTTCGTATTTTCTATGGTCTTGTCTGGTTCGTTGAAGCCTTCAAGAAAATTTTAGGTACGAATGGGGAAGTCTTCAAACCTGGTACTTGGTTCGGTGAAGGTTCTTGGTTCCAAGGCAACAGCGTATTCCCTTGGACTTGGGAATATCAAACAGTCGCTGATGCAGCCAGTGGTGCTAGTGAAGCAGCCGATGCAGCAAGTGCCGCTAGTGGCGCCGGCGAAGCAGCCGATGCAGCGACACAAGCCGCACACTTTGGTTTGAGCTATGCTTACGGTGAACAACCAATGATCGTGATCGAAAAATCACCTGACTGGTTCACAAAAGTTATGCAATTTATTATGCCAAACAATGACGTTGCAATGTTCTTCCAAAAATTCATGGTCTTCTTTGAAATTGCTTTAGCTCTTGCATTGATGGCTGGTCTCTTCACTTGGTTAGTGAATGCAACGACCATCGTTTTAGTGTTGACTTTCTGTATGTCTGGTATGTTCTACTGGGTAAACATCTGGTTCATTCCAGTTGCGTTTGCCTTGATGAACGGTTCAGGACGCGCAGTCGGTTTAGATCGTTGGGTAATCCCATGGTTGCAACGTACCCTTGGAAAATGGTGGTACGGTACCCCTCGCTCCTTATATGGCAATAAATAAGCCAGCAAAATAGAATACCTGTACGACTTCATGAGACTAAGACATTCTGATTTTCAATCAGTGTCTTGGTCTCTTTCCAAGTACAGAACTTTTTCTTGATCGTCCTTGCACAGAAATCGGTGGATTATTGAGGATTCAGCTAGTAGAATCTTGTCTTCTTATGCTAGAATGAGACACATCACATGAAAGAACAGGAGTCTTTTTTGATGAAACTAAAAGAATTTATCCGCGATGCCCATTTAAAACCATGGGATGGCGTCATCATACTTGTTTTGATCCTCAGCTCTTTTTTACCGATTTTTATTTTTGGCCAGACGCAAACAGCGGACAAAGAAGCCGTCTTGCGGGTCGATGGGACAGAAATCAAACGTTTTGACTTAGTTGAAGGTCAAAAAACGTACACCTATCTTTATGAAGATGAAGACGGGGATACCAATTTACTGGAGATCGAAGGCGATCGGATCCGAATCAAGGAAGCTGATTGCGGCGACCAGATTTGTGTGCGCCGTGGCTGGGCCAGTAAAAATGGGGAAACCATCGTCTGTCTACCTCATAAATTGGTGATCGAAATCCAAGCCGCAGATGGGAGTGAGACCGACGATCTAATCTATTGATCGTTTGCTTATGAGTCGATTACAACGAATAATTTTCATCTCACTGCTGGTCGCCCAAGGGGTCGTGATTGGTTTAGTTGAAAATATGATCCCTTATCCATTTGCCTTTGCGCCTGGTGCGAAACTAGGTTTGGCAAATTTAATTACCATTATTGCATTGTTCACCATGCCGAAAAAAGACAGCTTTCTCTTGATTTGGCTAAGACTGATTTTAACGACGTTACTAGGAGGAACGGTTTCAACCTTCTTATATAGTATGAGTGGTTCCTTACTGAGCTACTTTGGGATGTCTTTGGTGAAACAGTTGGGGCCTAAGCGTGTCAGTATCATCGGCATTAGTGCGGCTGGCGGTTTCTTACACAACGTCGGACAGTTGATTACTGCCTCATGGATCGCTCAATCCTGGAGCGTGATGCTCTACTTGCCGGTCCTGTCTTTCTTTGGGATCTTGTCCGGGATCGCTATCGGGATCGCCGCCAACTACTTGCTACGTCGTGTTGAAACACTGCGCCGTTTTCAAATTGATTATGAACGCCAGACCAAAGTCAAATGGCGCTCGGATTCAGAATAAAGGAGTTAATTATGAAACTTCATTCCATGTGGCAAGAGTATCCAGCATTGCAAGCTGACTTATCTGCCTCCTTGCAATTGATGGAAAAATCATTAAAACTAAAAAACAAAGAGGTCGAACAAGCGATCCTGTCCATGATCCATTCAGGTGGAAAACTGCTGCGTCCTGCTTATCAGCTGCTCTTTTCTGCTTATGGCAGCGACAAAGATCGCGAAAAAGCCGTCGCATTGGCGGCTTCGATTGAGATGCTCCACACTGCTTCGCTGATCCACGACGATATCGTCGATCATGCGGACACCCGCCGCAAGCTGCCGACCATTCGTTCCGAATTTGGCAACGATGTCGCTGTCTATGCTGGTGATTACCTCTTCGTCTGCTGCTTCAAATTGATGGCGGATTATGCTAGCTCCATGAAAAGCTTGCAAATGAATTCCCGTAGTATGGAAAAAATCCTCGCCGGCGAATTAGGGCAAATGAGCAAACGATACGATTTGTCCGTCACCGTCGAGGATTACTTAGAAAACATTCGCGGCAAAACCGCTGAATTGTTTGCCTTAAGCTGCTTTATCGGGGCTTACGAAAGCGGCACCTCCTTGCGCTTTGCAAATCAAGCCCGTGAGATCGGCGAAGCCATTGGCCTTGCCTTTCAAATCATGGATGACGTCTTGGATTACAGTCAAGATGCGACTGCCTTAGGAAAACCAGTATTGGAAGATGTTCGGCAAGGCGTCTATTCTTTGCCGCTGTTGATGGCATTGAAAAATGACCGCCAACAACTGTTGCCACTGCTGGAAAAACAAGCTGCCATGACTGAGGCGGATACCCATGAAGTCTATCGGATCGTCCAAGAAAGCGACGGGATTGACGAAGCCAAGAAACTCGCTGCCGACTACACGAAAAAAGCTTTGCAAGCGATCCAGAAATTGCCTGAGACCAAAGATGAAACCAAAACATATCTTTATCAGATCACGGCTCAGATCCTTGGGCGTCAGAACTGATCAAGGATCTAGGATAAACCCAGCAGCTGGGATCATACTGAAATAAGCCCCCAAGGTTCGATTTCTGATCTACTTTTGGGGACTTTTTAGTTGATAGCTAGAATTTTATACGCAAAAAAAGCCTCAACGGACAAATCATCTGTCCGTTGAGGCTTTTTTTCTTTTAACGCATCGTCACAAATTCTTCTGACCCCGTCGGATGAATGGCAACGGTTTGATCAAAGTCTGCTTTCGTAGCACCCATTTTGATGGCTACAGCGAAGCCTTGCAACATTTCATCGACACCGATCCCGATGCCGTGCAGACCGATGATTTTTTCTTCTTCTCCTAAGCACACCAATTTCATCTCACATTTTTGGCGATACTCATTTAAAGCAAAGTACATCGGTGTAAAGCGCGAACGATACACCTTTATCTGCTCTTGGCCATATTTTGCCAAGGCTGCTTCTTCGGATAAACCAATCGTGGCAATCGGTGGATGCGTAAAGATGACCGTCGGTACTAAGTGATAATCCAAGTACGCACCGCTTTGACCGTTGAACAAGCGCTCAGACAAGCGACGACCGGCGGCGATCGCAACCGGGGTTAAATCTAATTTTCCAATGACATCACCCACTGCAAAAATCGTGTCAGCCGTAGTAGTTTGATATTTGTCCACAATGATAAACCCTTTTTCATCCAATTGGACATCGGTGTTTTCTAGGCCTAACTTATCCGTATTCGGCACGCGACCACCAGCAAAAAG
The DNA here is from genome assembly GCF_051714385.1 of Enterococcus sp. AZ141. Lineage (NCBI taxonomy): Bacteria > Bacillati > Bacillota > Bacilli > Lactobacillales > Enterococcaceae > Enterococcus > Enterococcus sp. AZ141. The sequence goes on along the minus strand of NZ_JBIORT010000001.1, from coordinate 1,150,717 downwards.
GACGCAATCGCCGGTCAAGGTTTCACCATTTTCAAAGTGAACGATATACTCGTCACCTTCTTTAATGATACGAGAGGCAACGTAGCCTGCATAAGTTTCGATCCCTGATTCTTGGTACATCTCCACAAGATTATCCGCAAGCATCTTGTCAAAGGTTCGTAATGGCCGCTCTTTGCGGTACGCCCAAGCCACTTGGCTGCCCAGCTGTTGGCTGACCCCGCTGATTTCGGCTGCGATGTAGCCTGCCCCTAAGACGACCATACGCTTTGGTGCTTCTCGCAACGCAAAAAAACCATTCGAGTCAATGGCGTACTCACCACCAGGAATATTCATAGCGCTAGGTTTTCCACCGGTGGCAATCAAGATGTTTGCTGCATGGTAGTTTTCCCCATTGACGGTGACCGTGTGGTTATCCACAAACTGTGCATAACCGTGGATAACTTCTACATTATTGCTATCTAAACCTTTTTGATAGGCTGTGTGTAAAAAATCAATGTATTTTTCACGGTTATCCACAAGCTCAGTGAAATTAAATTTATCCACATGTGGATAAATACCGTAGCTAGTTGCGTCCCGCTTGATCATTTCTAACATCTCACTGGCTTGCCACATGACTTTTTTCGGCACACAGCCGACATTGACACAGGTGCCGCCTAATTCATTGCCTTCGATCAATAATACTTTGGCACCGTGCATTCCTGCTCGATTGGCTGAGGCGATCCCGCCGCTGCCGCCGCCAATTACTATGTAGTCGTATGTTTCCATATTTGTTGTTTCCTCCTTAAGATTGTCTATGTTCTCATCGATCCTTTTTGGCTGGATTGATTCAACAAAAAAAGCCGAGAGAGACTCTCGACCTTATTTTTTCTTCCGAATCATGTCTCCGACTTCCACCGGTTCTTTGACCGGCATCGTCAGCAGCATCATAGGATTTGGTGCACGATCGATGGATTCACCGTCTTCATTATACATGACTTCGACGGTTTGGTGAAAGTGATGGAATCCGGGACCGTAAAATTCGATTTCATCGCCGACGGAAAAGTGGTTCCGTTGCCGGATCGTAGCTGTTTTCGTTGCCGGATCATATGCCATGACTTCCCCAATAAACTTGTATTGTGGAATTTTCCGACGTGGACCAAACAACTGCTCATTTTCACTCGGGGTATCATAGTAAAAGCCTGACGCAAGCTCGCGCTGCGCAACTTTCCACAGTTCATCGATCCATTCTTGTTTGCAGACATAGTTCTCTGGATCGGCCATGTAACTGTCCACGGCTGCTTTATAAACGTTCGCCACGGTTGAAACATAGTGGATCGATTTCATGCGGCCTTCGATTTTGAAACTATCCACGCCGTTTTCAATCAGATCAGGGATATGTTCAATCATCGACATATCCACAGCACTCATGGAGAATTCTTCTTCCACTGTCCCATTCTTGGTCAAACTGTTTCGTTCCGTTGCAAAGGGCATGTCAAACAGATCATATTTCCAACGGCAAGATTGCGAACAGCCGCCGCGATTAGCGTCTCGCATCGACATATGATTGGACAAAGTACAACGGCCAGAATACGAAATACACATGGCGCCATGAATAAAGGCTTCGATCTCCACGCTGGTATTTTTGCGGATCTCAGCGACTTCCTCCATCGACACTTCCCGAGCGAGGACGACCCGTTCTAGGCCTTCTTCTCGCCAAAATTCCAACGTTTCATAGTTCGTGGCACTGGCTTGGGTGGACAAATGGATCGGTAGACCCGGCGCTTCTGTTGCGCAGATCTGGATCAAAGCTGGATCAGAAACAATCACGGCCGAAATACCGACATCTCGCAATTCCCGAAAGAACTCCCCTGCACCTTCTTGATTGCCCTCATGAGTCACCATGTTGGCTGCTACATAGACTTTTGCGTTGTGGGCTTTGGCAAAAGCTACCCCTTCCGCCATTTCTTCATAGGTAAAGTTTCCCGCGCGACTCCGTAGGCCATAGGCATTGCCGCCGATATAGACAGCGTCAGCGCCATAGTGGATCGCTGTTTTTAATTTTTCTAACGTACCAGCTGGTGCTAACACTTCTGGTCGTTTCAATGCTTGTTTAACGGTCATTTGTTCTTGCTCCTTACTTGATATCGTCAGGATCGATGGCATAAAATCCAGTGTCTAACCCACGTTCTGCCGGATGAAGTTGGGCAACTTGTTCACTGAGCACAGCAGCTTGCTCTGCTTGCCACTCCCCACTTTCTACAAGGGTCTTGGCTTGGGCAAACAGTTTAGCAATTGCCACAAAGGCTGCCCCTCGTGTATAGATTCCGTCCAACTTCCAGGTTTGAAAGCCTGTTTCGGCTAATTCCGCCAGCTGCAGCAGCAAATTAATGTCGTTATTGGCAAAAATGTGCGTACCGTGGCTATCTTCATAAATGGAATAGTGGGTTTCTTCTTTTTTCGGTTCGGATAAAAACAACCCACGATCGTGGTTCTTTTCTTCCGATTGTTGGGTATAGTTATAATAATTTTGTAAAAGCGGACGCTTCGATTGGTGAATGCAGGTCGCACCATAAACCAATACTTCCACAGGAATATTTAGTTGCGGGGCCATGATTTTCATTTCCTCGAAAGGAACTTCTCGCGCTAAAACGGCTGCCCTTGCCCCTTTTTGTCCCCAAAAATTGATTTGACGAGCGCTTGTTACTAAGGTTTCCCCTGCATAGATAAATGGCAAGGCACATTCTGGATTTTGCTTCATGCGGTAAATGATCCCAGGATCTCCGAGAGCGATTTGATCGGCTTGATTGGTCTTCAGAAATGCTAGGTATTCTGGAATCAGATTCATTTTTTCTGGGTGCATGATGCCATTGACCGCGATCGTCACTTTCTTTCCAGCTTCGTGGGCCATGTCGATCAGTCTGATTTGCTCTTCACGAGAAAAAGAGGCCGGTAGGCGCAGCCCAAATGTCTCTTCTCCAAAAAACAATGTATCAACATAAGGGATCAGCTGCTGTGCTTGCTCGATCGATTCCACCGTGGCGATAATCTCAACCATAATACTCCTCCTTTTTTCAACTCATTCATAGTATCACACAGCAGGATTCTTTCCAAGAGGTCTCGTTACTCTTTTTTTCACGAATAGCGCTTTGATCATTAATCAACCGTTGTCATAAAGCTATTTAGAAGGATATTTTTTTGTGAATCATCAATCATAATCAGTGGAGACTTCTTGATCACTACTAGACATAACAAGACAAAAAAGCGGCGTTCCTATGGATGCCGATTGCTCGACCATAGAAACGCCACTGCCGTTATTGGCTCGACTTAAACTTGTTGCAAGACCCGTGCTTGTCCCTCTTTGACATTGAGGGTGATCGATCCTTTGGAAGCACCGATCGTTACTTTGTCACCTAAATGAATTTGTCCTGATAGGAGTGCTTCACTTAAACGGTCTTCGACTTCTTTTTGCAAGGCCCGACGAATCGGCCGTGCCCCATATTCTGGATCAAAACCAGCTTTACCGATCACATCAATGGCAGATGGCGTGATCTTCAATTGGATGTCTTGGTTGCCTAATCGTTTGATGATCGCTTTGCTCATGATCTTCACGATCTCGTGGATCTCCCCTTCACCTAAGGATTGGAAGACCACTGTTTCATCCACACGGTTCAAGAACTCTGGACGGAAGGCTTTTTTCAGCTCTTCTAAGATCCGTTTTTGCATCGCTTGGTGATCTTTCGTTAAATCAGTGACATTGAAACCAACGCTTTTTTCTTCGCGGATTTGTTGGGCACCGATATTAGAGGTCATGATCAAAATCGTGTTGCGGAAATCGACCTTCCGACCTTTGGCATCCGTCAAATGGCCATCATCCAGCACTTGCAAGAGGATATTGAAGACATCGGGATGGGCTTTTTCCACCTCGTCCAATAAGATGACGGAGTATGGTTTTGAACGGATTTTTTCCGTCAATTGCCCACCTTCATCGTAGCCGACATAGCCTGGCGGTGAACCGATCAAACGGCTCGTGCTGTATTTTTCCATAAATTCGGACATATCGACACGAACCAAGGCATCTTCACTACCAAACATCGCTTCTGCTAAGGCTTTGGCAAGCTCGGTTTTCCCGACACCGGTCGGGCCTAAGAACATGAAGGAACCAATTGGTCGGTTCGGATCTTTCAACCCACTGCGGGCGCGGCGGATCGAACGAGCGACTGCCTTGACTGCTTCTTCTTGGCCAACTACCCGTTGATGCAAGATCTTTTCAAGATCCAACAAGCGTTCGCTTTCTTTTTTCTCCATCTGCTGCAAAGGTACGCCGGTCCATTGGGAAACGACCGTAGCAACATCTTCTGCAGTAACACTATCGGCATAGCCTGATGCTTCTTTGACTTCCATAAACGCTACTTCCGTCAGCTGTTGGGTCAATTTTTTTTCCTTGATCCGTAAACGAGCTGCTGCTTCAAAATCTTGCTGACGAATAGCGGCTTCTTTTTCTTCGATCAAGTTGGCGATCTCGTTTTGCAGATCTGCCAATTCTGAACTTTCATCGGTTTTGTCTAAACGCACTTTGGCAGCTGATTCATCCATCAAATCGATGGCTTTATCTGGTAATTGGCGCGAATTGATGTAACGCACGGACAGTTGCACAGCGGCGTGTAACGCATCATCAGAAATTTCCACCCCATGATGTTCTTCATAACGAGGACGCAAGCCCCGTAAAATTTCTTCCGCTTCTTCTGGTGTCGGTTCGTCGACTTGCACCCGGGCAAAACGGCGTTCTAACGCAGAATCTTTTTCAATGTATTTTTGGTACTCATCTAGTGTTGTGGCACCGATGGTTTGCAATTCCCCACGGGCTAAGGCTGGTTTCAGAATATTCGAGGCATCAATCGCCCCTTCTGCTCCGCCGGCCCCAATCAGTGTATGCAATTCATCAATGAATAAGATGATTTGACCATCTTGATAGATCTCATCAATGATTTTTTTCATTCGGTCTTCAAATTCGCCCCGGTATTTCGTTCCGGCAACTAAAGCCCCCATGTCCAGCATCATCAAACGCTTGTTTTGCATGTCTTCTGGGACTTCCCCATTGATGATTTTTTGGGCTAAGCCTTCGGCGATCGCGGTTTTCCCAACACCAGGTTCCCCCACGAGAACAGGGTTGTTTTTGGTCCGACGGCTAAGGATCTGGATCAGGCGTTTGACTTCTTTGGCACGACCGACAACAGGATCCAACCGTTTTTCACGGGCTAATTTGGTCAAATCACGGGCTAAGGAATCCAAGGTTGGTGTTCCTTGCTGCGCTTTGGCTTGGGCTGGACGACGACGACCAGCACTTCCGTTCGTTTTGCTTTCATTGAAGCCCATTTTTTTCTTCAAAAGCTGACGCATTTTCGCGAGACTCAAGCCGAGATTCAGCATGATCCGTGAAGCCAAAATGTCTTCGTCTCTTAATAAGCCTAATAATAGATGTTCGGTACCGATTTGTGGTGCCCCTAAGCGTTTGGCTTCATCCCCTGCATAAGCAAATGTATGTTTTGCTCGTGGTGAATACGCGAGATAGGCATTTTCTGGGTATTGACGAACGGTGCCGTACCCTGTTAAATGTTCGATTTCTTCACGAATATCGTTTTCTGTGATATTCATTTCCCGTAACGTTTTGCCGGCGATCCCGTTTTGTTCAATGACCAGTGCCAATAGAATATGTTCAGAACCTACCGCTTGGTGCTTAAAGTATTTTGCTTCTTCTTGGGCGATAGCCAAAACGGCTTTCGCGCGTTGGGTGAATAATTCATCCATCTCTTTCACTTCCTGTCTTCGTAACTTAATCGTTCTAGAATTGCATGGAGCAAATCAGCTCGTGTTCTATTTTCATAAGGAGAACGTCCTAGAACTGCTTTCGCGATGACGGTCAATAATAAGTTGCCTTCTCGCTTGGACAGGATTCCTTCCTCATAAAGTTTCTGGATTATTGCATACGCATCTTTTTCCGAGATGGTTTCATCGAATAGTTGATTCATTTCTTTTAAGTAGTGGTGGCTGTCCGTGATTTTGACTTTTTCGATCCGAATATAGCCGCCCCCGCCGCGTTTGCTTTCAACCGCATAGCCTCTTTGAACGGTGAAGCGGGTATTGATCACGTAGTTTATTTGTGAGGGCACGCAGTTGAACAAATTTGCCATTTCCGCGCGACGAATCTCAATGGTTTCACTATCTTCAAGAATTTTCTTCAAATATGCTTCAATCAAATCGGAAGTATTGTGATGACTCAATTCATTCCCTCCCTTGACTAATTCTGACCTTCATTATACCCAATTTTTGAATCCTTGGAAAGATGTACGCTTGCACAAATGGCAGGACTAAAGGAAATTTTAAAGACACCTGTGCCTCACTATAAGGTTTAGAAACAAAAACAAGCAGCTGGACGGGGAACAAAAAGAGAATTCTTTGGTCCCCGAAGGCTGCTTGGTTAAAGTATTTGGTTTTAGCTAGTTTCTAATCACTTTCTGAGCTACTTTCACTCGTAGCGCTTGAATCAGAGGAATCATCTGAACTACTGCTTGGCGTCGATGAGGACGAATCATCTGGTTCAGGTCCTCTAGAGATCGTGACCGTTACAGTAGAGCCAACTTCGACGGAGGTTCCAGCACCTGGAGAGACACGGACAACATGTCCAGCTGGTACCGAGTCATTATAGCCGTCCTCTTCCTCAAAAGTCGAGTCCAATCCCGCTTCATTCAAGTCTGCTTCTGCATCGGCTTGGCTTTTCCCAACGATTCTTGGTACATTGACCATTTCCTGCCCACTGCTGACCGTCAAAGTGATGGTCGTTTGGGAAGTCACCACCGTTTCACCTGTTGCGGGTGCTTGGGCGATGATCGTGCCTGATGGTTGACTGCTAGATTGATAGTTCACTTCGATCTGTGATCGGTCGACACCACGAGAAGTCAATGCTGCTCGTGCATCTGCCTCTGTCATGCCATAATAGTTGTCCATTGCGAAGCTATCTGGTCCGGAGCTGACCTTAAAGGTGATTTCGTCTTCTGCTGGGGAAACTTCCCGCCCTGCTGCTGGTGATTGACTGATAATATCCCCTTCATCGACATCATCTGACGACTCTAGCTCTTCTTTGATTCTGTCTTCATCAAAGCCCAAATCGATCAACTCTTTTTTGACATCATCAAAGGAGCGACCTTCATAGTCATCAAGGGTGATTTTCTTGGTTCCGCTACTGATGTAGAGGGTCACGACGGAATTCTTTTTGACTTCATTGCCTTCTGGCGGATCGGTCTTGACGACATTGCCTGCTTCGACTTCATCGTCTTCGATTTCTTCTACCTCGTCTGCCACTTGTAAGCCAGCGGCTTCCAGTTCGGCCCGGGCGGCCGCTTCTGTCTGGCCGTTGACTTCAGGAATCGCTACATCCCCCCGACCACCGCCGAATAGGAAGTAACTGCCTATGCCTAGCAGTGCGATCACCATAATGACCGGCAGCAGCAGCCAGCGTTTGCGTTTTTTCTTTTTTGGTTTCGCTGATTCTTCGGCTTGATCCGCAGCCGTTTCTGCCACGGGTTCTTCCACTGGCGGCGTTTCAACTTGGGCTGCTTCTACAGGGGTCAGCACTCTCGTTTCATCCATCAGGGCATGAGGTTCCCATCTCGGTTCATTGAGTCGATCAGGTGACAATACAGTATCAAGATCCGCTCGCATTTCATCGGCAGTTTTGTACCGATCCGCCGGTTCTTTGGCGGTCGCCTTCAATACGACGTTTTCCAGCGATTGCGGAACATTTTTGTCATAGATCCGAATCGAAGGGATCTCATCTTGGAAATGTTTCAAGGCGATCGTTACGGCTGATTCGCCATCAAAAGGTACTTTGCCGGTTAAAATTTCATAGAGAATGATCCCAATCGCATAAATATCTGATTGATTGGTCGCCATACTGCCTCGTGCTTGTTCTGGTGAAAGATAATGCACCGAGCCTAGCATCGAGTTAGTTTGGGTGATCGATGTTTCTGATAGGGCGATCGCGATCCCAAAATCGGTGATTTTCACCACGCCGTCTTCATTGATCAGCACATTCTGGGGCTTGAGGTCCCGGTGAATGATGCGGTGTTGATGGGCCAGCGCTACCGCTGATAAGATTTGTTGTATGATATCAACGATCTGCAAATAAGGTACTGGATAGTGCGTTTGGATATAGCGCTTGAGATCCATCCCTTTGACGTATTCCATCACCAAAAACTGCATGCCGTCTTCTTCGCCGACATCATAAACGGTTACGATGTTGGGATGAACCAGCTCAGTCGCCGCCAATGCTTCTCGTTGAAAGCGCCGAATCGCACTTTGGTCGTTTTGGAAGTCAAAACGAAGCACTTTGATTGCCACTTCACGGTCTAAGATCAAGTCATGCGCCAAAAACACATTTGCCATTCCGCCGCTGCCGATATTGCCGATGATTTTGTATCGGCCGTTTATCTTCTTCCCAATTTCGATCATGGGCGCTCTCCTCCAACTTTAATCAATAATACCGTGATATTGTCGACACCGCCGCGTTCGTTGGCTTGATCGATCAATGATTGCACTGCTTCTTCCAGCACAGGGGTTTCTTGGATCGTTGCTGTGATCTCTTCATCTGAGACCATGTTGGTCAATCCGTCTGAACACAGCAGCAAATAATCCCCGTCTGCAATAAAGTGGATCGCCACATCGACTTCGACTTCGCTTGGCATGCCGATCGAGCGGGTCAAAACGTTTTTGCGAGGATGATTCAAGGCCATTTCTGCTGTGATTTGTCCTGACTTCACCAATTCATTGACCAGTGAATGGTCCTCTGTGATTTGGGTCAGCACTTGATTGCGTAAAAGATAGGCACGGCTGTCCCCGACATTGGCAATCGTAAACTGGTCGCCTAATAAGGCCACAGCAATGATCGTGGTGCCCATGCCGCTAAGTTCTTCTTGTTCTTGTCCTTTTTGGAAAATCACTTGGCTTTCTGCTTGGATTTTTTGGATCAGCCATTGGGCAGTTTTTTCACTGTCTGTCAGCTCTGTCCGTTCCCAAGCGGTGCCGATCTCACTGACTGCTTGACGGCTAGCGACATCTCCGGCCCGGTGGCCCCCCATGCCATCGGCAAGCAAGGCCAATGTCACATTGGCTTTATTTACATAGGTTGCTGCAAAATCTTGGTTTGTGTTGCGACGTTTGCCGACATCTGTTTGAAAACGAATCTCCAATTTCTTTCACCTCGTTACTTTTTGCGTAGACAACTGATAAAAAAGCCATCTGTCATAAAATCTTGCGGATAGATCGTCAACATATCCTCTTGAACCGCTTCGGCTGCCAGCGGTCCTACCGCAAGAGGCATTTGCTCAAATTCAGGATGGTCAGCGAGAAACGCTGCCACGACTTGTTGATTTTCTTCCTCTAGAATCGTACATGTGCTGTAGACCATTATACCCGATTTTTTCAAGGTTGGGGCGGCACTTTCCAAAATCTCTCGCTGAATCTGCGGCAAGCGTTGGAAATCGGCCTCCGTCTTGCTGTATTTGATGTCCGGCTTACGGCGCATCAACCCTAATCCAGAACAAGGGGCATCCACTAAGATGCGATCAAATTGTTCGGGGGCAAAGGTTTGAGCCGTCTCTCGGGCATCCATCACGCGGGTTTCCACAACTGCTTCTACGCCTAAACGTTGGGCATTTTGCTGAATCAGCTTAACTTTATGGGCATGGATATCCAGTGCTGTCACTTTGCCGCCCTCTGCGGCAGACAAGAAGGCAGCGATATGGGTCGTTTTGCCTCCTGGGGCGGCGCACGCATCCAATACTTGATGGTTCCGGGCTACTTGTAAAACGGGGGCAACCAGCATCGAACTTTCATCTTGGATCGTCAGTAAGCCTTCTTTGTAGAGGGAAGAGCCCGCCATAAAGCCTTTATCAGCCACAACCCCATAAGGGGAAAGCTCACTTGGTCGTGCGTCAATGCCTTCTTCTTGTAGCCGTTCGATCGCTGCTGCTTGCGAGATGCGCTGCAGGTCGATACGACCACTGGCATGATTGGGTTCAAATAAGGCATAGCCTAGCTCACTGGTTTCTTCGATCCCAATTTGTTTGACTAGTTTCTTCGTTAGCCATAAGGGCAGGCTGATTTCCGTTGCTAAACGTTCCATTGGATCTTTGATCAATGCCAAGTCTGGCACTCCTTGTCGTTGGATCGTGCGCAGTACGCCATTGACGAATTTACCAGTCCCTGGATTGCCTTTGGCTTTCGCAATATCCACGGCTTCATGAATGATGGCATGGGCGGGTACTTTATCGAGATACAGCATCTGATACAAGGAAAGCCGCAGCAGCGTTTTGACCCACGGGTCGACTTTGCGGGCATTTTTAATAAACCGGTCCAAATAATAATCCAATAAAAGCTGACGACTGATGGTGCCGTACACCAATTCAGTCAGTAAGCGACCGTCCTTGTCATTTAAACGCCCTTGATTCATCAATTCCCGCAGCAGTAGATTGGAATAAGCACCGCCTTTTTCGATTCGCAACAACGCTTCTAGTGCCACAAAACGCACTGTATATTGTATGTCTCCAAGATTACGCTTCATAGGTACCTACCTGATCCCCTTTTTGAATCTGTTGTCCACTGCCGTTTAAGAATGCGGCAATGTCTTGTCGGCCTTTTCCAGCTGGCTGCAATTCATCGATAGCCAATACAGTGCCTTCCCCACAAGCGATCAGCAACGTTTTTTTCGTCCGTTCAATGATCGTTCCTGGCTGGGCTGTCGTCGTTTGCTCCAGCGGTGTTACTTGCCAAAGCTTCCAGCGGTTGCCGTTTTGTGTCGTAAAGGCGATCGGCCATGGCCGCATGCCTCGGACTTGGGCATCGATTTGCACCGCCGTTTTCTGCCAGTCGATGGCTTCTTGTTCACGGCTGATATTCGGCGAGAAGGTTACTTTCGCTTCTTCTTGCGGAACCGGCTGCAACTCTCCTGACAAGATTTTCGGCAGGGTTTCCAGCAACAAGTCTTTGCCCAGCAGGCTCAACTTATCAAACATCGTCCCCACATCATCTTGTGCCGTGATGGGCAAATGAGCTTGAGCAAAAATACCGCCAGCATCCATTTTTTTGATCATTTCCATGATGGTTACACCCGTTTCTTGCTCCCCTTCCATGATGGCATAATGCACAGGAGCCCCGCCCCGATATTTCGGCAGTAGGGACGCATGAACGTTGATAGCGCCATGCTTCGGTACTTCTAGTAAAGCACTAGGTAAAAATTGACCGAAAGCTGCCGTGATCAGCAGATCAGGTGCCAAAGCTTGAATCTGCTCCATTTCTGGTGACCCACTGATTTTTTCTGGTTGTAAAACCAACAAACCGTGCTTCAACGCCGCTTCTTTGACGGGTGTCGGAGTGATGGTTTTTTTGCGACCGACGGGACGATCCGGCTGGGTCACGACTGCTGCCACTTCATAGCCGGCTTCAAGCAAGCCTTCTAAAATTGGGACGGAAAACGCCGGGGTACCCATAAAGACGATTTTAGTCATTTTCATGTTCCTCCATATACTTTTCTAAGTCTTCTTCAGGAATGCGTTCGACGAGCTTGTCGACAAACAGCACGCCATTTAAATGATCGATCTCATGCTGCATCGCACGCGCCAAGTAACCGAATGCTTCCACTTCCATTTCTTCTCCTTCTCGATCGAAATAGCGGACAGTGATCTCGTCTGCTCGTTTGACGGTCCCAAAGGTGTGGGGAATACTCAAGCAGCCTTCCACATCAAGGGATTCACCAGAAGAAGCGATGATCTCAGGGTTGATCATTTCAAAGCGATCGTCTTCTTCGACTTCCACGATCGCCACTTGCAGGTTTTTGCCGACTTGCGGTGCGGCAATACCGATCCCGTCATGGGCGACCATCGTTTCATAAAGGTCGTCTAGTAGCTGAACGAGTTCATCGGTAATTACTTTGACGGGTTTTGCTTGCCGACGAAGACGTTCATCGGGGGTGATAATAATAGGATAACGCATATTTTCTCCTCTAAATAAAATTCAACGGCTCTTGGTCAATCGATACGTACAATCCTTTGCGCTGATCGATTTGACTTTGATCCAACAGACGGGTCAACAAAGCAGGTAGCTGCGGTTCATTTTTGTATTTAATGATCAATTGGTAGTAATAACGGTTTTTCACCCGCAAAATCGCACTTGGTGCCGGACCCAACAAAATACTTCGCGGTGACAGCTCCTGCTGCAGATCCCGCGCGATCGCAAACATCTTCTGAGCGGCGACTTGCTCTTCGGGATGGCTGCAGGTGATTTTGACGGTGAAATAATACGGTGGATAACCGCTTTGGTGCCGCATCCACATCTCTTTTTGATAGAAATCTTCGTAGTCTTGCGACTGCGCCAACTGGATGGCATAGTGCTCAGGGTTGAATGTTTGGATCACCACTTCGCCGGTTTTTTCCGCCCGACCTGCCCGACCACTGACCTGAGTCAGCAGCTGGAACGTCCGTTCACTCGAACGAAAATCTGGCAAGTTCAAGGCCGTATCGGCATTCAAGACCCCTACCAGCGTGATATCAGGAAAATCCAAGCCTTTGGCGATCATTTGGGTCCCCAACAAAATATCCGCTTTTTTCTCCCCAAACAAGGTCAAGATTTTTTCGTGGGCGCCTTTTTTGCGGGTGGTATCGACATCCATCCGTAAAACCCGCGCTTCGGGAAACAGTTCCTTCAACTCTTCTTCCACTTTTTGCGTGCCCGTTCCGTAATAACGAATCTTGTCTGCATTACAGTTGGGGCAACGATGGGGGATGTGTTCTTCATGTCCGCAATAATGACAGCGCATCGTTTTGGTATCCATATGGAGCGTCAAGGAGATGTCGCAATTTGGGCAAGGCAAAACATACCCACAATCGCGGCACATCACGAAGGAAGAGTAGCCGCGCCGATTCAGTAGCAAGACGATCTGTTCTTTCCGGGCCAAGCGGTCTGTGATTTTTTCCTGTAACGGACGAGAAAAGGTTTGATACTTTTTGTTGGCAAATTCGGTACGCATATCCACGACTTCGATCTGCGGTAATTGCGCACTGGTTTTTGCCCGTTGATTCAATTTCAATAGGCGGTAGACTTCTTTTTGCGCCCGGGCACGAGACTCCAATGACGGCGTCGCACTGCCTAACACCACTGGACAGTGATGGTACTGGCTGCGCCAAATCGCTAAATCTCTCGCATGGTAACGAGGGGCTTCATCTTGCTTGTAGGAAGCTTCGTGCTCCTCATCGACGATGATGACCCCGATGTTTTTCAACGGAGCAAAAATCGCCGAGCGGGCGCCAACCACCACCTGCGCCTCCCCACGTTCGATCTTACGCCATTCATCGTATTTTTCACCTTGGGACAAGCCGCTGTGTAAAACAGCCACTGCGTCGCCGAGACGGCTTTTAAAGCGTTCGACCATTTGCGGGGTCAAAGCGATCTCCGGTACGAGCATGATCGCGGTTTTGCCTTGTTTCAGCAATTGGGCGATCGCTTGCAGATAGACTTCTGTTTTTCCACTGCCGGTGATCCCTTCCAGTAAAAAAGTCTGCGCCTCTTGGTTATCCGCACAAGCAGTGATTTGCGCTACTGCAGCTGCCTGTTCTTCATTTAATTCAAGGGGGACCGTTTTTTGAAATTGACGGTCTTTGTAAGGATCACGGTAGGCTTCAACTTCCGTAAAGGTCAGCCAGCCAGCTTCTTGTGCTTGGTTCAAAGCCGCGGTGGAAATCCCTTGTTCGGTAAAAAAGGAAACCGGCAAGCGGGCTTCCTCTGTCAAAATCTGTAAGATTTCCAGCTTGCGTTTGGCCCCTTTGCGCAGCTGTTGCTGGACGGCGGGGATTTCTGCTGGCTCGATCCTACGTTCAATATAACGGGTCATTTTCGCTTTGTTTTTATTTTTCACGAGGTACTGCAGTTCAACTACTGCGGCTTCCCGCAAAGGCTTCAACTGCGGCAGCAGCCCTGCACTTTCGGCGGCTTGCCAGCTGAGGATGCCGTCTTCGGGAAAATATTCTTTGATGGGATGATTTCCTTCGAGTAAAACGATCTGCTTTTGGTACTCGGCTTTCATCACACTAGGCAGCATCGTCTGCAAGCAAGTAATCTTAAAGGCAAAGGTCGTTTCCTTCATGTAGTCGGCTAATTGGAGAAGTTCTTCATTGACGACAGGCGACAAATCCAACAAACGAACGATTGGTTTTAAGGTCTGTTGCGGTTCGGCAACTTCTGAAAGCCCGACGACGAACCCTTGGATATGGCGGTCGCCTTTGCCAAATGGCACTTCGACCCGCATTCCTGTCTCAATGGCGGCTTGTAATTCTGATGGGATCAGATAAGTAAAAGGCTGATCGGTCTGCATCGTGGGAACATCCACGATCACTTCTGCTATGTACGCCATCTCTTCTCCTCCTTTTAGGTTCTATTTTACTAAATGGGCTGGGGTTTGTCTGTACCCCTTACAAAAATTTAACCATCGCCATTCAAAAGAAAAAGCCAGAACACAGGCGTGCTCTAGCTTGCTTTTGTCTATAGCTTTTGTTCGTCGCGGATACGCGCTTCTAATTCTTTTTGTTCTTGGTCTTTTTGCGCTTTGCGCTCTTCTTGTTCCATTTTCAAACGGGCCCGTTTGATTTCCGGATGCGGATCATTAACGACTAATTCCGCTTCGATTTCTTCAAGCGCTTGACCCACGCTTTTCACTGAATCAAAGTTTTCTAATGTTGCTTGCGCACCGGCATCAAGTTCATGCGCCCGTTTGCTTGCTAAGATCACTAATGAATATTTTGAGTTGACACGATCCAACAAAGAATCGATTGAAGGTTTTAACATCATATTTCTTACAGCTCCTCTAACATTTTGATATAGGTTCCGATCACTCGGTCAACGCGAAAATGTTCACTCGAAATAATTTCGCGAATTCGTTGGACTGCCTTAGGTACTTCATCATTGACAACGGCATAATCATACAAAGCCATCATTTCGATTTCTTCACGGGCGACACGCATCCGTTCATCGATCACTTCGGCAGAGTCGGTTCCTCTTCCTGTAATACGAGAGCGTAATTCTGCCAGATCAGGTGGCGTCAGAAAAATAAACACACCATCGGGAACTTTGTCTTTTACTTGTTTTGCCCCTTGCACTTCGATCTCTAAAAATACATCTTTTCCTTGATCCAGTGTTTGTTGGACATAAGATAATGGGGTGCCATAATAATTGCCGACATATTCGGCGTATTCCAGCATTTCACCGGCTTCGATCAAGGCTTCAAATTCTTCCCGCGTGCGGAAATAGTAATCGACCCCTTCCACTTCCCCCTCGCGTTTTTGACGAGTGGTCATTGAAACGGAATATTGAAAATCGTTGTCGTCACTCTCAAAAATTGCTTTGCGCACGGTCCCTTTCCCTACTCCGGAAGGTCCTGATAAAACTATAAGTAATCCTCGCTCTGACATAATGACGTCCTTTCACTGACATTTGCTTAACGTCTATTTTGCACTTTTTTTCAGCAACTTTCAAGAACTACTTTATTATAATGGGAATTTCATGAAATTGCTAGTCTACACTTCGGCTGCTTTCTTAAAAGCCCATGTTGCTTAAGGTATTGATGACCCCTGCTAATTCGTCTTTGGCAGTGATCGCTTTTTCGGTCGGATCCGTCACTTCTTGGCAATCGATACGTACGATGTACCGACGATTTAAAGAAACAGCTACGCCATCAACTAGTAGATGAAGAAAATCCGGCTCGATGGCTACGCAGGCATCTTCCCACGCAGAGAAATTCTCTTTATCAGAGGGAATACTGCGCTTGATGACATTTTTTCCGCTCAGTTCGTGAAAGGTGATATCGTAATATTTCATTGGTTCATTCCTCCTACTCGATGTTTTGAACTTGTTCTCTGATTTTCTCAATGATCGTCTTCATTTGGACGACACTGTTTTTGATTTGGATCGGACTTGATTTTGAGCCAATCGTATTGACTTCTCGGTTCATCTCTTGGATCAAGAAATCCAGCTCTCGACCTATCGGCGTCTCAGCTGCCAGCAGCTCCGTCATCGTCGTTAAATGGATACTTAAACGATCCAGTTCTTCGTGGATATCGCCGCGTTCTAATAAAATCGCCAACTCTGTCAGTAAACGATCGCGATCGACTTCTTCCCCTAAATAAGCAGTCAGTTTCTTTTCAAAGCGTTCTTGGTAGTCCGCCTCATAGAGGGCCACGAATTGTTTGAGTTCTGTCAGCTTTTCCTGCAGCTGTCGCTGGTTTTCTTGTAAGATCTGCAGAATGCCTTGCCCTTCCACCCAGCGGCTTTGGTCGATCGCTGCCAACGCTTGGTCTAATGCTTCCATCACGCCATCGGCTAAGGTGCTTTCTTCTGGCTCTTGATCAGAGATCGTTAGAAAAGCCTCATGGAGCAGGAATTGTTCCAGCAATGCTGCTTTTGGCAGCTCTGTCAGGTCAAAACGGGCGTTGGCTTCGGTATCGATCTCCTGCATGAAACGTTCCAGCAGGTCCCATTGGATCTCGATCTGTTTCGTATTTGCGGTTTTTTCTTTTAACGTCACATACAATTCGATTCGCCCCCGCTGGAGGGTCTGCTTGATCGACTGCCGTAAAGCACCTTCTAGAGGATTCAATTGTTTGGGCATTCGCAGCTGCAGGTCCAAAAAGCGCTGATTGACACTTTTGATCTCAATTTCGATCTGCACATCTGGCGTTTCTGCACTGCCTTTGCCAAAACCAGTCATACTTTTCATTTGATCACTCCTCACCGTTTTGCTTTCTTACATGGAAAGCAGGGCTTTTTTAAGTTCTGCAAATTCTTCATTGGATAAGGTCACGCCTTTGCCCATCTTCTCGTGCTCTGGGCCCCAATCTCTCAGATCAAATTTTGGCGGACGCCCATTCCAGCTCACCAAATTCAATTCTTTGCGCCAGCCTCTTTGATTTTCCGAAAGCACGGCGATCTCTTCGACGATTTCATACGAAAATTTATCCATTTTCTGCTCCTTTCAAAAGATAGTGACTATACGCTGCCATCAAAGCAGTCAGCGGGTAACGCCGGCGAATCTGCTGAAGGGCGGGCAAATTCAATTGCTGCGTCCGATAAAAAAAGAAAAAGCGGTTTTGCTCGGACAAGACAAAAAAACGGTCGCGATAATAACTCAGCCACTCGGTGATCGACCAGGCATCGGCTTCTTCCACTGCCTTTAGCGCAATTTTCTCAGCTAAAGCCGTTAGAATCGTTTCCTGCTCATAAATCACCGTAGGCGCTAGATACAATACTTTCGCGGTACACTCTATCAGTATACGCCCCCACTGCTCAAATGGCACATCCTGTTGATAGAATTTACGCATTTTTTTCCAAAATTCTTTTTTCTTTAGTTCCTGATAAAGCAACGGGTCTGTCTGGCGTAGCTCTTTCAAAAAGCCCCGCCATAACGGCTGAAAATCAACCGTCTTTTCAAAGGTATACCAATGGCCTTGGTATTTGCCGAACACTTTCAAGGTTTCCAAATAGCCCAAGGTCATATTATCCAGCGAACGCTGGGCATCAAAAACCAAAAAGCTGCCTAAGGACCAAGGAGACCCTAACGAAAGTTGCGCAGTTTCTTCCGTCAAAACCGTCCTTTTATTGATGCCGGGTCCTTGGACATCCACGGTGATACATTCCGTTGCCCCTTGCTGTAGAGCGACATCGATGGGCAGGTTATTGCGATAGCCGCCATCGATATAATAGGCATCATTGATTTTTTGCGCCTGCATCGCTGGATAAAATGAGGCTGATGCCAATAACCAATGCAGGTTTTCTTCTACTGCTGATGGATCAAAGGCATAAACCGTCTCCTTGAAATCTGGCAGACGAGTCGTACAGATCAGCAAACGACAAGCAGTTTGGCTGAATTTTTCTTGATCAAAGGTCTTTTGCAAAAGCTTTGCCAAGGGTTCGGTACTGGCGCCGTTGCTTTTGACCGCTTCACGGACCAGCGAGTTGGCTTGATTCATCAAATCCCGCAGTGTTTGGGCTCGTACCGAAGCAAGCGGATAGTGCAATACTTGCTCGCTGGAGATATTTGCCCATAAATCGACGGCCGCTTCCACATCGTTCATTAAAATCAAGGCACCATTCAACGCACCGACGGAAGTTCCCGTGATCCATTCAAAGGTGATGCCCCGTTCTTGCAGCGCTTGCCAAACCCCGATTTGATACGCCCCATGAGCACCGCCACCGCCTAAAACCAGCGCCGTCTGATAAGATAGCGCTCTTTGATACCCTTGAGGGACCACCTGATACCCTTGCTGGATAAACCACTCAGCCAAGGGGGGCCGATGAGGAAGCTGCCACAAGACGGCTGCTACAAAGCGACTGCGGGCGAAGCTTTCTGTCACGGCCAGCAGTTGTTTCCAAGTAAACTCGGCGGCCGCTTCCACCAGCAGATTGGTGATGGTCAGTGTCTTTTGGTCAAAATCAAACTGCCCGGCAAGGTAAAAGCGGCCATAACGGCTGTCGATCTGCCAGCCCTGCTGCGCCATGTCGGCAAGAAAGGCTCGTCGCGCTTTTGAGTGCGACTCAAAAAAGGAAAAGACGAGTCGGCTTTCTTGAAACCCTGCCCTTTGTGCAAGAAAATCGATCGAAGTCAGTTTTTTCACTTTCATCAAGACGCCTCCTTAAGCAAAAAAGAATAGACGAATGACACGCCAGCTGCCGTACCACTCGAGCTATTCTTTTGATTAAAATGTTCGTTGTGCCATGTTGAATGCTGCCAACATCTCATCCGTTGCTTCGTCGACAGGCGTTACAGATTCCAGATCACCTTGGATCACACGACGGGTGACACCGCCCATTTCCCCACAGGTGATCAGCGTGATCATTTTGCGGCCTTCTACTTCGTCAAGCAAATAAACATCGGTCGGGTCGACCCGCACAGAAGAAGTCGCAGTATACGTGTAAATATTTTCCAGATCGGTCACATAGATAGCCGCCCCGATCGCGACATCATCCAATGGTGTAAACAGGAGCTCTGGCGATTGAGCGCGATGGCTAGCTAACGCGTAATTGCCTTCCCCCATTTTTTGGGTGGGACTTAACGTACCAGCACCATACAGCAAGGCCTCGTTGGCCAAGCCTTTAAAAATCGGCAGATTGATCCCAACACTGGGAACCGCCACGCCGCCGATCACTGGCAAAGCTTTGTTGCTCAGCTGCGCCCGTAAGACTGCTTCTGAACTTGCCGGCTCCACGGCATCAAAATCAAAGGTCGCTTCCGCTTCCATATTTTTTTCGACCTCACTACGATCAATGGTGCCGACTGCGTATGCTTCACCTGTTTGTTTAATAAAATAATTTTTGATTTGATTATTAAAAATCAATGCTAAACCAATCAATAACAGCACAAGCAAAAAGAGATTGCTCAGCCAATTCGAAAGTCTGCTTTTCTTTTTTCTCATAGGTTCTCGTCTCCATTAGTTTCTTCTTTTATCATACCAAAATCCTCATAAAGACGCCAATTTTGGCCAGTTTTTTTACGAAAAGACAAGATTTGCCTTTTTTTGTCGAAAAAGGGAACTTAAAAATTGTTTTTTCTGTTATTTTGTAATATAACTTTAAACGAAAAGATACAAGCAATTTTCAGCGCTTTGTTGTAGAATGAACTTAGTATATAGGAGGGATCGATCGGCATGTCTAACACGATTTACGTACATATTGATACAACCAGCAATGCCGTCTTGACCCGCGGGCTTGCCCCCCAAGATTTTAACAAGAGCATCGTCCATCAGCCCAAGAATTTGCTCTTGCTTGATCCTTCCAGTGATTTCGGCGAATTCGACGGTCATACGGGCTTAAAAGTGATACGCGGAATGGAAGATGTCCAACTGTTTTTTCAGCAAATCAACAAAGGTCGCATTGCCGAAGAAATGAAGTGGATCGATTTTAATGATTACGAGATGGTCAAAGAATTGACGCCTTTAGAGATCTCCGAATTGTTATATTTTGGCCACATGAAGACACACCTCCACTCCCCTTTCTTTTACAAACTGCAAAATAACTTTGTTTTCTTTGACTTAAAAGATGCACGTTCCCGCGTTTATTATCGCTACTTAGATGAATATTACCGAATCTTGGCGGATCGGATCACCCGCATCGTCTTAGAAAAAATCAATGATCGCCTCTCCTTTTTTAAAAAAGCAACACCGGTGGAAAAACTCGATTTTAATTTGCTGAAAGAGTTGCGGGGAATCATGCAAGAAGGCATCGTCTTCTGTCTGACACAAGAACAACTGATCGATAAAACTTATACGATTCCGATCTATCTGTCAGAAGATGCTGGCTTGAAAAGCACATTGGTCAATCAAAAAGAGTTAGATCAAATTGCAGTTTTGCGCTACTCAGCCAGCAAAAAAAACTGGTCGTTGGAAATTGATCAAGAAGATTTGGCTTTTGGCTTTTTCGACAAAAAAATGTCTTGATGCTTCTCTTTTTCAAAGAGCATCAAGACATTTTTTCATGGTTCCATTTCTAAAACTAAGCTTTAGGCACAAATAATTTCGGGGCTGCCTTAACTAAGAGACCTAATACAACGCCCACATAAACGATATTGATGATGACCGATGTTCCATTGAAGATCAAGGAATACAGATACGGACTTTGTCCTTCTGGTGCGTACATTCCCCAGACAAAAACCCCTGCCCAATAATGCCAAAACCAACGGCTAATCACCGCCACGATGCCCCCTAAGACGACATACCACGTAACGGTTTTGCTGTTTTGACGGATCGCTTGCTGGATTTTATTAGCAAACAAGCCGCCCATCCCGCCAAAAGCAAAGGCAAAGGGATATTCAAAGATGATCTGTGGAACGGTGATAAAGTTACGCATGGCGCTACCAATCAAAATATTCAGCAAGCCCCACATAAATCCCGCCGTCATTCCCGGCAGCACCCCGCGACGATACGAATACAAGACCAAGGGCACGAGCCCTAGAGACAAGTCGATACTGGAATTGGCTGTCTGGATCGGGATATACGACAAGACGACCCCGATAGCAGCAATCATCGTTCCTTCCGTCCACACTTGCAGCGACATTTTTCGTTTCAAAAAAAACTCCTCCTTTAGAATCATCACAATTCACAAAGGAGAAGTGTTAGACACTTCAACTCGTCACAATTCCTACGTTCGCATGATCGAAACAGGTACGAAGGGTTTAGAGTACTCTCATTCTCAGCCTTTGCAGACTCCCCTTTGTGATTAGATTCTATTTTATTTTGTGCTTGCGTTTCGCAAGTCACTTTCAAGAATACCATAAATTGGTGAAAAGAAACATGACTGCGATCGTTTTTTCTAAAAACATCCTGAAACTCCTCAGAAAAAAACAACCAATGAGCGGTTAAAGACCGACCATTGGCTGTTGTTCTCATGCTTATGAGGCACGATTAAATTGATAATTTTGATTCAAACAGTGGACTTACTGGTTTGTTCTCATGGATTCGTTTGATCGCTTCGCCCATCAAGGCACCAACACTGATCTCATCGATTTTTTTCGACTTACGGTCTTCTGGCAAGTAAATCGAATCTGTCACAACTAGATGCTCAATGGCCGAATCTTCGATTCGTTCCAAGGCAGGTCCTGACAAGACAGGGTGAGTACATGAGGCGTAAACACTTTTGGCACCTGCTTGTTTCAACGCATTCGCAGCCAATGTGATGGTACCAGCAGTATCGATCATATCGTCGATCAAGACACAAGTTTTGCCTTCAACATGACCAATGATATTCATGACTTCCGCTACGTTGGCTTTCGGACGACGTTTGTCGATGATCGCGATTGGTGACTTAAGAAACTCAGCTAATTTGCGGGCACGAGTCACGCCACCGTGGTCTGGTGAAACGACTACGACGTCATCGCCTTGAATGCCTCTTTCCAAGAAGTAGTTGGCGATCAATGGTGCACCCATCAAGTGGTCAACTGGGATATCAAAGAACCCTTGAATCTGTGAAGCATGCAAATCCAGTGTAACCATACGGTTCGCACCGGCTTTTTCGATCATGTTTGCTACAAGTTTTGCGGTGATTGGTTCTCTTGATCGCGCTTTGCGGTCTTGTCTTGCATAACCATAATAAGGCATTACTACATTGATCGTCTTCGCACTGGCGCGCTTCAAAGCATCGATCATGATCAGCAATTCCATTAGGTTATCGTTTACAGGGCTGCTGGTTGATTGAATCACGTAGACGTGGGCACCACGAATACTTTCTTCAATATTCACTTGGATTTCACCATCGCTAAATTG
Source organism: Enterococcus sp. AZ141 (assembly GCF_051714385.1). Taxonomy (NCBI): domain Bacteria; kingdom Bacillati; phylum Bacillota; class Bacilli; order Lactobacillales; family Enterococcaceae; genus Enterococcus; species Enterococcus sp. AZ141. The sequence goes on along the minus strand of NZ_JBIORT010000001.1, from coordinate 1,128,392 downwards.
TTTGACTGAACACTTACCTAATTCAACACCTACTGCAGCTGCGATTTTTTCCGCCAAAGGACGATTTGAGTTCAGAGAAAAAATCTTCAATCTTGGATCAAAATAATGATTTGACATGAGAACCTCCACTTTCTTTGCGTTCATCTAGAAAAAAATGACTCCTTTTTACTAGAATCTTCTTCCTAATAAATAGTAGTCATTTTTCCTTAAGAAATCAAGTCATTTCGCTATTTCTAATTTAGATAAGGTAACTTTTTCGCGTAATCCGCTTTATTTTCCTGACGGGCGCGGGCAATCGCCATACTGTGTTTAGGAACATCTTTGGTGATCGTTGAGCCAGCAGCGATCATCGTTTCCTCTTCGATGGTCAAGGGTGCAACCAGATTAGACCCGGAGCCGATAAAGCAATTGTCCCCGACAGTCGTTTTAAATTTGCTCTTGCCGTCATAATTAACAAAGACTACACCGCAGCCGACGTTGATGTTTTTGCCTAAGGTTGCATCACCGACATAGGACAAGTGTCCGACTTTGGTGCCTTCACCAATCGTCGCATTTTTGATTTCCACAAAGTTACCGATATGGGCATGGGCCAAAATTTCCGCATTGGGGCGAAGGTGGGCATTGGGACCGACATCGGCGCCATCATGAATGATGCTCTCCTCGATCGTCGATGCCTTGATCGTCACTTGGTTGCCGATCTTGCTGTCTTCAATTTCAGAAGCTGCCGTAATGACACAGTCTTCTCCGATCGTCGTCTGCCCTTTGATGATCACACCGGCTTCGATCAAGGTATCTGAACCAATCACAACGCCTTCGTCGATATAAGTCGTCGCCGGGTCGATCAAGGTCACGCCGTTTTGCATGTGTTGACGGTTGATCCGCTGGCGCATCAAGCGATTGGCTTCGGCTAAGGCGATGCGGTCGTTGACTCCTAAAGATTCATGGAAATCTTCGGTTTGATAAGCAGCGATGATTTTGCCGTCTTCCTTTAAGATCTCGATAATATCAGTCAAGTAGTACTCCCCTTGAGCATTGTCCGTATCTAATTTTGCCAAGGCGTCAAATAACAATTCATTGTCAAAGCAATACGTGCCTGTATTGATTTCTTGGATCAGTGCTTCTTCGGTCGACGCATCTTTTTGCTCGACGATTTTTTCCACGATGCCGACATGATCCCGTACGATCCGGCCATAGCCCGTTGGGTCTGCCGCTTGTGCCGTCAAGATCGTTGCCGATGCATTTTTCCCTTGATGGTAATCGAACAAGTTATTCAAGGTTTCCGTCGTCAATAACGGCGTATCCCCACTAATTACTAAGGTCGTGCCTTTTTTGCCCTTTAAAAATGATTCGGCTTGAACGACAGCGTGACCGGTACCTAATTGTTCGGCTTGTAAGGCGTAATTGGTGCGATCCCCCAGTTGCTCCTTGACCATTTCCGCCCCGTGACCAACGATCGTCACGATCTCTTCAGGATTTGTTTCCACCACTCGGTTCATGATGTGCTCCACCATTGGCTTACCGCAAACCGGATGTAACACTTTATATAACTTCGATTTCATGCGCGTGCCTTTTCCAGCCGCTAAAATTATTGCAAAACGTGCGTCCACGTATTCCACTCCTATCAATCTGAACGATTTTTGTTCATTGAATTTCCTATAAACAGTTTAGCCCAAGTACTTGTAAATTTCAACGATTTAAGGAATCCCCACCTAGACCAATCAAAAAAAGACTGGCAGCCGCCGTTCGAAAAACAGCTGCTTGCGCCAGTCTAAGAGCCACAAAAATCAGGCTTTTTTCTCAAAATAATTTCCCGGTACTACCGAGATCGTTTTGGTCTGGGTATCGACATCTTCAACATACAGCAGAGAGCTGTAATCGCTGATGGCCCGCTTGCCTTTGAATTTCGTTTCGGCAAAAACCGTAATACCGACTAATTCGGCTTCAAATTCTTCAATCAAGCTCTTCATCCCATTGACCGTGCCGCCGCCTTTCATAAAGTCATCGACCACCAATACTCTAGAGCCGCGCTTTAAGCTGCGTTTGGATAATTCCATTTTTTCGATCCGCTCTGAAGAACCAGAGACATAATTGACACTCACGGTCGAGCCTTCAGTGATCTTGGAATCACGACGCACGATCACGAAGGGAACATTCAAGTAGTAAGAGACTGCTTGAGCGATCGGCACTCCTTTAGTAGCAACGGTCATCACCGCATCGATTTGTTCGCCTAAATATTTGGAAGCGATGATGCGGCCGACTTGGCGCAGCAATTCCGGTTCGCCCAATAAGTCAGATAGATAGACATAGCCGCCAGGCAACAAACGGTCTTGCTCAGACAAGCGTTTTGCCAGCCCTTCGACGTACGCATACGCTTCTTCTTCAGAAATTTCAGGCACAAAAAAAACACCGCCAGCAGCGCCTGGCACGGTATCAAGAATGCCTGTTCCTCGTTCTTTAAAGGTCTTTTTGATAATAGATAAATCTTCGCTAATCGATGATTTTGCAGAGGCATATCGTTTAGAAAAGAAGGACAATGAAATCAATTCATGGGGATGATTCAACAAGTAATGTGTCATATCGATCAGTCGTTCACTTCGACGTATTTTCACACCGGACAACTCCTTTAGTTTATTCGCCTTATTATAAGGCTTTTTCGGGATAAATGCGAGCATTATCTGAAATATTGCTTATATCGTTCGGTTTTGATTAGAGTTTAAAAAAAAGAAACGAAAATTCTTCGTTTCTTTTTCATAAAGCCCTTTATTTGAGGCGTTGTTTTCGTTGCACGAGGATCACGATGCGTTTGATCAAATTGATTACTAAGAAAAGAGCGATAAAAACCAGCGTAATCGTCGCTCCCGGTGGTGTGTCCAAATAAAAGGAACTGGTCAAACCAGACATCATCCCAATCATGCCGATCACGACACTGATCAAAATCACCGCGTTGAAGCTTTTGCCTAAACGCATACTAATGGCAGCTGGTAAAACCATGATCGCAGAGATCAGCAATGCACCCGCAATCGGGATCATCATGGCGATTGCCACCCCCGTCAAGACATTAAAGAGCATCGACATCACTCGCACAGGCAAGCCATCGACATGAGCGGTATCTTCATCAAAGGTCAAAATGTACATGGGCCGTTTGAATAAGAAAAATAAAGCAAAAACGACTAAAAACAAAAAGCCTAAGATCCAAACTTGCTCTTGTGTGATCGTAACGATCGACCCAAACAAATACGATTGGATGCTCGTTGCGGAGTTTCCACCGCTAAGGTTCATCAGGACGAGGGCTAATGCTAAACCGCCGGACATCAAAATAGCGATCGAAATCTCTGAATAACTGCGGTACAGTGTTCGCAAGTATTCCAAAATGATTGCGGCAATGACTACGATCAATAGCGTCGTCAAACTCGGATTTAGATTTAGAAAGAAGCCTAGTGCCACCCCTGCTAAAGAGACATGGGACAGCGTATCAGCCATCAATGACTGTCGTCGAATCACCAGAAAGACCCCCAGCATTGGTGCGATACCAGCAATAAAAATCGCCGCAAGAAAAGCTCTTCTCATGAATTCATATGAAAGCAGCGCCATGGTGAATCCTCCTTCCGCACTAAACGGATCTGACGGTCCGCATATTCTTTGATATCTTCGTGATCATGAGTGATCATCAAAATCGACTTGCCGTGGTCATGAGCATTGTGCCGCAGCAGTTCATAAAACAGATTGCGGGATTGTTCATCCATCCCCGTAGTCGGTTCATCTAAAATAAATAAATCAGGATCCGTGGCAAAGACCCGTGCCAAGCTGATCCGCTGTTTTTGGCCACCGGACAACTCACCGATCCGTTTATGACGCACGTCCCACATCCCGACGGCATCTAATGCACGGCGGACATGTTCATGGTCTCGTTTCGTCAGTCGCTTGAACCAACGATCTCTTGGGTAGCGGCCTGATTGGACCAATTCCAAAACGGTGCTGGGGAACCCGACGTTAAAGGAAGCAATCTGCTGAGGAATGTAGCCGATGCTTAATTTTTCACCAGCTGCATTCTTGGTCGCCAAGGTGACTGCTCCTTTAGAAGGTTTCAACAAACCAAGGGTTGCTTTGATCAAAGTAGATTTTGCCGCCCCATTTTCGCCGGTCAAAATCACGAATTCGCCGTCTTCAACAAAGTAAGAAATGTCTTCCAAGACGGGCTCATCATCATAATAAAAGGTCAAATCTTTTACATCGATATAACGCACGCAGGCGCCTCCTTAGTGAATACTTTTTTGTAATGCTGCCAAATTGTCTTCCATTACAGACAGGTATGTTTCGCCGTTATCCATCTGCTCTTGCGTCAAGCTTTCTAATGGATTCAAGACCGCTAACTCCACGCCCGTTTCAGAGGCTAAGGTCTCAGCCACCTTCGATGAGGCATTTTCTTCAAAATAGATAACTTTGACTTGTTTTTCTTCCACATATTCTTTCAGCTCAGCCAACCGACTTGGCGTTGGTTCTTGATCGGGTGAAATGCCCGAAATCGATTCTTCGACTAAATCATACTGCCGTGCCAAATAACCGAAAGCTGCATGTTGTGTGACGAAGGTCCGTTGAGTCGCATCCTTTAACGCCGCTTGATAGGCTTCATCTAGCGCAGAAAGTTTTTCGATATAGGCAGCCGCATTTTCCGTGAAGGTTGCCTTTTGCTCAGGAAACTTCGCAATCAGGTCATCGCGGATCGTTTCTACTTCTTGGATCGCTAAGACTGGGTCGGTCCAAACATGAGGGTCATACGTATGATCATGGCCTTCATGGCTGTCTTCGTCCTCGTGACCATGCTCTTCCTCTGTGCCTTCCACCAACTGAATGTTTTTGGCCGCTTCAATCACTGCTGTTTGCTCAGGATCGACGGAATCCGTCAAACTAGCAACCCAAGTTTCTAGCTCAGGACTATTGTAGACCAAGGCATCTGCATCCATAATTTTGGTCATATCTTTGGCACTTGGCTCATAGTCATGAGGTTCTGTTCCTGCAGGGATCAGCAAGGAGACATCCGCTGCCTCACCTGCGACTTCTTTCGTAAATTCGTACATTGGGTAAAAGGTCGTGACGATCGACAGCTTTTCTGCGTCACTGGATTGACTTGTCGCTTCTTGCTGCCCACAAGCGCCAAGAAGCACGCCCCCTAAAAGGAGTGCTGTAGTAAGTAAGATTTTTTTCATCGGGATTTCCCCTTCCATTTGCTGGCTCATCTTTTTATTTTAAAACGGAACAACTCCGTTTTGTTAGCAAAAGTTACTCTATCAAATGATTTCCGGTTCGTCAAGACAAATCGTACGTTTTACGATTTAAAACTTTTATTTCGAGATAAATCGGAAAACATAGGAGAAAACGTTCATTTGAAGCGGATTCTTCTCTCGGGAACATCGTCTTATTTTACACCGTTGGCCATGCGTTTCCTTTGTGATAACTTGAAAAATTAGAGAGTAAGTAGGATAATCATTTAAAAGCACTTGGAGGAAACGAAGATGAACGAATTTGTAACTGTGCCGCCAACTGTAAACAACAGCGAACTGCTGAATCGAATCGATTTACCAGAAGATCCTGCATCGCAGCAAACCGAAGAAATCCGCAAAACGATCGACAAACCATTGTATGAAGAAGACAAAAAGAAAAAATCCGCAAAGAAGCAGCACCAAAAAGAATAGCCTTTGCTTTAGGTAAAGAATCAGACCCCGACGCCTTTTTTTCGTCGGGGTCTTTTCTGTAAGGCAGCTTCTAGATGCTTCCTCCCTACCTCAGCTGCCTTATTCTTTACTATTGAACTGGATTTTATAGAAGGAATGCAAAAAAACACAGGCGAATCCAGCCTGTGTCCTTGACTCATTCATTTCAATGTACGTACAAGATAAACCTCGTCGCAGAACCCTTTTAAGGCATTGTAGACCCGCTGTGCCCGTGAATATTTTTGACAAAGAGCAAAAACAGTCGGTCCGCTGCCGGTCATCAAGGCAACATCGGCACCATATTTCATCATGCGATCTTTGATCTGTTGGACGATCGGATACTTCGGGATCGTGATGGCTTCTAGGCTATTGCCCATGGCAGCGATCATAGCCGAGTAGTCTTCGGCTAAGACGGCGGCAGACAATGCTGCGATATCTGGATGGTGCAGTTGGTCTAGCTCGACTTCTTGAAAGATTTTCCCCGTTGAAACACTCAGACGAGGTTTGACTAAGATGACCCAACATTGCGGCATCGGCCGCAGCGGCGTCACCAGCTCCCCTTTTCCTGCAATATGAGCAGTGGTCCCATACAGACAATAGGGAACATCAGTGCCAACTTCCATACCAATATCGATCAGCTCTGCCATGGAGAGGTCCAAGTCCCAAAGGCGAACCATCCCCCGCAGCGCTGCCGCACAATCCGTACTGCCACCACCTAACCCAGCTGCCACCGGGATATTCTTGGTGATGCGAATGCGGATGCCTTTTTTGATACCATAGCGTTTTTTTAAAATACTGGCGGCCTGATAGACATTATTGCGTTTATCGATCGGTAAAAAAGCTTTGTTGGTTTCTACAATGATCTTATCTTCTGCTATCTCTTCCATTATCAGACGGTCGGCTAGATCAACACTAGACATCACCATTTCCAACTCATGGTAGCCGTCTGTTCTTTTCTCTAACACATCGAGACCGAGGTTGATCTTAGCTGGCGCTTTTTCAATAATCTCCATCTTCATTCATCCAATCATCTGATAGTTATTTAGTTCTATCATAGCAGATTCTTATAAGATAGTTGAGTGATTTCTCTTGTTTTTATGATTGTTGCCATTTTGGTTGCCCTTTGGCTTGGTTCCTCGTAAAATAGAGGTACCAACTCAATGGATAAAAGAAAGCGGGGGAACCACATGGCAAATTTGATTCCAAGAGATTTAGCAGGCGGCGAAGAACTATTAGGCAAATTAATGAACAGTTTTTGGCAAGAACGACAAATGAACACGGACATTAAAGAATACGAAGACAAGTATCTCGTTCAAGCAGATTTACCCGGCATCAAGAAAGAAAACATCCGCGTCAGTTACGTCAACAACACCTTGACGATTTCAGCGGCTCAAACGGAGACCACTGAAACCGAGGATGATTTCGGACATTATTTGCGCAAAGAACGCTCCAGCAGTGCCTATCAACGGACCTTCACCATCACAGACATTGATGACGAGTCCATCAAAGCAGTGTTTGAAGACGGCGTTTTGACCCTGACTTTACCGAAAGCTAGCTACAAAGACGCACCTGCAAAAAACATTCCGATCGAATAACCGAGATACCAAAAAGGCAGTCCCTTCAGAGAACGCTCTGGGGGAACTGCCTTTTCTTATTTGCGTGCTTGTCGTCGATACGCCTGTCTTGAGGTCTGCGGTTCTTCTTCGGAGACCTCTTTTTTGACATACAATTTTAAACTGTATGGTTCGTGGTATTTGACATCGTTTTTGACAAAATCACCGCCAGTGATAAATAAGCCCACTGGCTCTAAAGGTTGCTTGCCGGTCCATTGAATCGTGCCAACTTTCGTCATCTCCGTGTAGCTGGTCCCGATCTGCAATACGTACTCGTTTTTCCCTTGCTGTTTGACAAAATAGTAAGGGTACAAGGTATTTTTCGGAATCGTAAAGCCGTTGGATGACGGTTTGATCGCCAATTCTTCTTGAGCGATCAAGGTCTGCAAATGATTCGCCAATACCAGCTGATAGTCTTCTTCAAAATCGATCACCGCTTTTTCAGTCGTCAAACGATCAATGTCGGTGGTGCTGATAGTTTCCCCTTCAATATTGAAGACTTCGTCCGGTAAGACTTTGACAAAGGTCTGAGTAACATCGAACTTCATGTTTTTATTCAAGAAATAATAGAAGATATTCAGTACCCAGAAATAGACTAAGACCAAAAAGCCGATCGTATAAAGGATCGCTTGAAAATAGTTTTGGTTCGCAAACATTCCATAGATGATCCGCAAAATATACGCCGTTGGAATGATACTGAGGATGGTATAGGCGCGATTCAAGTATTTGGGACTGATGTCAAGATAGCCCAAAAATTTGTGGATGCCGTTGATTAAATCTAAAATAAGCGTCATTTTCTCACCTACTCATTTCCTTGATTCTCATCCATGATCACTTGCTGATCTGGCGTGGTTTCTTCACTTGAAGAAGGTGTTTCTTGATTGTTTTCCGGTGTCGCCGGTGAAACACTCTCATCGCTTGATGGCGTCGTTTCTGCAGGCACCGAAGAAGACGGGGTCGTTTCTGGTGTTACTACTTCACTGCTGGATGACGGTGTGTTCTGCTGGTCATCGTTCGTCGGTTGTGAGTCCGTGCTAGCAGGTGTTTGATTTTGACTGTCTTCCGTTATCGAAGACGGTGTGCTTTCACTTGGTGCTTGTTCGGTCGTTTCTGTCGTTTCCGTCGCACGACTTGGTTGGCGGTAACTGCCTGAATTCACCACGCCGGTGGCAGTGGCAATGATCGTTGATATCGTTAAAAGTGCAATTGGTTTTAAAATAGGCGGGACTTTTCGCATGATTCTCATCCTTTTCTTACCCGATTCTGCCCATCGGCAGTCTCGGTTCCTTCAGCCTCTTCTTACCTTTATAATCGTTTCTGACAAAAGGGTCAAGATTCCCGAGGCTTCTGTCGCAGGATTTAAAAAAAACTAAACATGTAACTGTTTTCACAAAAAATAACGACGGCAGTTGCCGCCGCTACACAAGGTATTCATAAAACTTTTCAAAGGTCAGGTGCAACGTGCCATGGTAATCTCGTAAAAGGGCGGGCAAAGCGATTACTTCTTCATGTTGGATCGGCGCATCGATTTGAATCACCGCTTGCTCATCATCCAGATAGTAGGAACTAAACAGCTCATCATCAGCGATTTCTTCTAATTGATTGGTCAGCTCTTCATAAAACTTTTCTATGATCGGTTCTGCCAACTCATCAAAGACCGGCTGCAAGGCTGCCTCTACAGCTGGAAACGGCTGTGCGAGTAATTGCTGTCCGCTGAGGGAACGCCGGGTATTCTCATAGGTCAAATAAAGCAGGTCGAAATAATCCTCTTCTTCCCCGATCGCTTCTAGCGTCAAAAGGGCTTTTTCTACCAATGAAACCAAGGACGAGGATACCTCTTGATGCATCACCGCATCGACTTTTTCAAATAGTTGCTGTTTCTCGATGACAAATGTTTCTTCCATAAAAGTGAATTCCGCTTTTTCAAAGCAAAGGGGGGTATCAGAGATAAATAGTTGGATCGTTGCCATGGCGTTGCCTTCTTTCTTTTTCAAGCTGCAGACAAACAGATGATTTGTCAACAGCGAAAATCTTCGTTAGCATAAATAATAGCAGGTGAACAAATTGTTCATCAAGTAATAAGGAGGAGATCGAATGAGTAAAGTTGCTGTTATTGTCACTGATCTAGTTGAAGATGTTGAATTGACGTCACCAAAAGAAGCACTGGAAGCGGCCGGACATGAAGTAGTCGTTATTAGTAATGAAGGCGCCGAGACCGTAAAAGGCAAACAAGGTGGAACGTTTCCCGTTGATGCGGCCATCGATACGATCGATCCCGCCAGTTTTGATGCTTTGTTGATCCCAGGCGGTTTCTCCCCTGACCAATTACGGACCGATGAGCGCTATGTGTCATTGACGAAAGACTTTTTGACATCTGATCGTCCCGTCTTTGCCATTTGCCACGGCCCACAACTGTTTATCCAAACAGGACTGACGAAAGATTTGACCTTGACGGCTTATGATTCTGTGCGACCAGATTTAGCCTACGCAGGTGCCACCGTCAAAGATGAGCCCGTCGTGATCGACGAAACCTATCGGTTGATCACCAGCCGAAACCCAGATGACTTAGATGCCTTCAATCAAGCGATTACTGAGGCATTGAACTAACCACGAATAAGACTTGGTTTCTTAGAGAAAAAAAGCCGCCAGTTGCAGCGTTCGATCCTTCGTATCGATCGAGCTGCAGCTGAGCGGTTTTTTCTTGCGTAGCTTTTCAGTTTTCAGTGAATGGCTTTTTTCCTGTTACTCGTCAGAGGGCAACTCAAAACCATCGAAGGTCTCGCCATCATAGTAGCGCAATAATTCTTCCGTCGATAATAAGGAAGACGTCATTTCTTCCTGCGCCTCATTGACCTCTCGAAGTTGGGCAAGGTAAGCCGCGTAGGCTTCTGCCAACTGCCGGTAAACAGCTTGCCGCGATGTTCCTTCCCCTTGGATCGTCGGCAATTCACGGATAAAAGCCCGATAGACGGGGCGGTTTTCCTGCCATTCGATCGGCAACTCAATTACTTGAAGCTGGGCTTCTTCAAACCATCGTTCCATTGCTCTCCCTCATTTCTTTTCTTATTATCGTCAAGTTGGCAGCAAAGGTCAATCGGTGAGCAAAAAAACACAGAACAAGCGTTGAAAGAAATTGACCTATCCGCAAAAGCTCGCTTGTTGGGCTAACTTTTACGGATGCGGCAATTTATCTGCTTGTTCTGTGTTTTACTCGTTTTTATGCGGCAACATACGCATATTTTTCAATGTTTTGTCGGATCGTTTCAATCATGTCTTCATCACGCAAGCCAGTGATTTCTGCAATGACTTCCGGTAGTGATTTTTCATCCAAAAGTGCTTGTAACTGTTGGCTTTGCTCATCTTCAGGGTCTTTGTAATTGAAGATCATGCCGATCGTTTCATAGAGATGATCTGGCTGCATGTTGCGTTTTTCTAACTCAAGGACTGGTCGGATAAAGCGTTCTTCGGTCCCTAATTTGCGGACAGGTGTCCGTGCCACCCGAGTGATGGCATCGGAAATGTGCTTGTTTTTAAAGCGTTGGATGATTTTTTCGATATACCGTTCATGTTCTTCAGGATCAAAGGCCCATTTCTCAATTAAAAGGCGGCCAGTTTCTTCGAGAACGGATTTTAATTGGATCACCACTAAATGATCCTGCATCGCTTCATCGATCGTCTGATAGCCTTGGAGGGCGCCTGTGTACGCTACCGTGGCATGACCCGTATTGACACTGAATAATTTCCGTTCAATATACGGTTCCAGATCCGCCACATAATGGACCCCTTGCAGATGGATCGAGGATTTCATCCCAGACTCTTGGATCACCCATTCGCAGAAGGGTTCTACTTGAACGAATAAGGGATCTTCATGGTGCTGCAGCGGTACGATGCGATCCACCGCTGCATCTGGAAAACCAACCGTCGCTTCCAACGCTGACCAATCCGCAACGTATTTTTGCACTTCGCTTTTTAAAAAGGTCGATCCGCCGATCATATTCTCACAGGCGATCACATCAATGGCTGGCTTGTCTGGGTGTTGCTGACGTGCTTCTAAGCCTTTGGCGATCAGCTCAGCGATATGCGGCAAAATGTTGGGACCAATGGCGGTCGTAAGGATGTCTGCCTCGGCGATCGCTTGGATCACCGCTTCTGGTTCTTTGGCATTGTTCAATCCTGTCACATGCTCGATGTGGATCTGTTCTTGGGTCTCATCGGCTAATTCGATGGTATACCCTTGTCTTGCTTTTAAGGCGTCAATGATCGTTTCATTGACATCAATAAATGTGATTTCAAAGTTGTTGGCAGCCAATATCTCGCCGATAAAGCCGCGACCAATATTACCTGCACCAAAGTGAACTGCCTTCATGTCTTGTCTCCTCCTTAAATCCTTATGCTACGGTCAAACTTTGGGCGATTTCTTCTTTATCCAAAGCATCCGCCAATTCGACGACGTTATCGATATCACTGCAAAAGAGGGCGATTTGTTGGACCAATTGCAGATGATCTTCCCCTTTGCCCGCGATGCCGAAAAGAACGGTGACGATTTTTTCTTCGTCCGCGGTACCGAAATTCACGCCATCAGGTACTTGCACGATACAGATACCTGATTTTTTGACGTATTTTTTGGCTTCATCCGTGCCGTGAGGAATCGCAATAAAGTTCCCCATATAGACTGAGAGCATCTCGTCACGCTCAAGCATGGCTTCGACGTATTCTTCTTCCACACAGCCTGCCGCCAGCAATTTTTCGCCGCAGTAACGAATGGCTTCTTCTTTGGTCGCAAATTGTTTGTTCAATTCAATCATGTCTTTTTCTAATACTTGCATTCGGCTCATCCTTTCTTAATTCGCTGCTTTGATCGATGCCACGATCCGTTGATAGTTCGTCGTTCCCATCAGATTATTAACGGATAGGTGGATCGCTTCTGGCGCTGAAGTTTGCGCTTGCGGCGTTAAGGCTTCTTTTGTGATCACCAGGGAAGAGGCGTTGGCATGGAGATCATTGATATGGCTTTTTCTGATCGGCATCGTCAGAGCTTCTTTGGCTAAAAGATCTTGGAAGACTTTCTGAGCCATCGTTGCCGAACCTTTGCGGTCATCGTGGGCCAAAATGATTTCACTGACTTGCTTAAGGTCATTGGCGGAAGGAACATCTGCCTGGTTGCCTGCTTCAGACTTTTTTTCTGACTCCCCCGCTGTCTTCGTCCCTGACAATGTGGCTACGATTTCATCGTACCGTGGAGAGTTCAGGAAATTTTCAACCGCGACGAAGGTCGCATTTGGCGCTTTTTGTTTGGCGCGTTCTTGCAATTCTTCTTGAGTGACGATCAATGTATTGGCATCGTCCGTCAAATTGTTGATGGCGGAATTCGAGACATTTTGTGGAAGACCGGCTTCTTTGACTTTTTTACGTAAGATCGATGCCCCCATAGCACTGGAGCCCATGCCTGCATCGCATGCGAAGATGATGCGATTGATGCCAGTCATTGGTTGAGCCGCCAAGCCTTTAGCGCTGAGTTTTGCTGCTTGCGTTTGTTGTACTTTTTCTTCAAAATTATCCACCGTATCCTTCGCATCTGCTTTCAAGATCGCGGCAGCGACGATAAAGGACACGCCTGCTCCTACGGCAATTCCGGCTAAGACAGAAACGACACTCATCACCGAGTTGAATGGCGTCATTGCTAAGATCGCAATGATCGAACCTGGGGAAGCAGGTGCTCGTAAGCCTGCACCTAACAATTGGAAGGTAAAGCTTCCTGATACACCGCCGGCAATCACTGCTAAGAACATCAATGGTTTCATCATGACGTATGGGAAGTAGATCTCATGGATCCCACCGATAAAGTGAATGATGATCGCTCCAGGTGCCGAAGATTTCGCTGCTCCTTTTCCGAAGAAAGTGAAGGCTAGCAAGACTCCTAAACCAGGCCCAGGATTGGCTTCTAACAAGTAAAGAATCGATTTCCCAAATTCGCTGACTTGCTCAGTACCTAGTGGTGTCAAAATTCCATGGTTGATGGCATTGTTTAAGAATAGGATTTTTGCTGGTTCAATAAAAATATTGGCTAATGGAATCAAGTGGGCATTGACGATCACTTCTACCCCTGCTGCCATTGCTTGTGTCAAGGTGTTAACAACTGGTCCGATTGCTACAAAGCCCAGTAATGCTAAGGCAAAGCCGATCAAACCTGATGAAAAGTTGTTGACCAACATTTCAAAGCCAGCGCGAACTTTGTCTTGGAAGATCTCGTCAAATTTCTTGATGACCCAACCGCCTAAAGGACCCATGATCATCGCACCCAATAGCATTGGGATATCCGTTCCGACGATGACCCCCATCGTCGCGATCGCCCCAACCACGGCCCCGCGGTCGCCAGCAATCACTTTCCCGCCGGTATACCCGATCAAGATTGGGATCAAATACGTCAGCATTGGACCGACCATCGTTGCAAAGGCTTCATTTGGTAAATACCCATCTGGAATAAATAATGCCGTTAATACACCCCATGCAATCAATGCGCCGATATTCGGCATCACCATACTCGACAACGTACTGCCTAATTTTTGAACTTTTGCTTTTACTGATGATTTGGCTGCTTTTTGTGTCTGTTCCATTTTTTTCTCTCCTCTCGTCTGCTTACACCCTTATTGTAGGAGCTTCCCAAAACGGTCGAAAGTCGTACTTTGGCGCAAAAAACTGTGCCAAAACTTGTAGCCAAACAGACAGAACAAAAAAACGCGAGTAGCCCCTGCACTCACTGGCTTTTTGTTATGTTTCACGTGAAGCATTTTTATTTGGTTTTTGCCAAAACGCAAAAAAAAACGTGTACCCACTCCTTCTACACAAGGTAGAAAGAGCGAGCACACGGCTGTAGCTCATTCATGTATTTCGTTCGCTGCTCTTGTTGCAAGCCAGTCTGCTGCTGATTGCTTATTCTTCTGCCAGCAAAATCTGTTGGATCTCTTCAACCGATTCGGCATCACTAAGCGCCCGAACATTCTGCATATCAGAACAAAAAAAGGCGATTTCTTGCAAAACAGCTAATTGCTGCTCTTTTAGGACGACTACGAAAAGGATCGTAGCGGTTTTGGGCTGCTCCTTCGTGCCGAAGTCAACGCCATCAGGCACTTGGATCAAAAAGAGCCCTTCTTCCTTGATCCATTGCTGGGCTTCTTCTTCCCCATGGGGCAGTGCAACAAAGTTCCCGATGTAAACACCTGTTTTTTGATGACGCCGCAAAAGGCTTTTGACATAAGGTAAAGAGACGATTTCCTGGTTGACTAAGTACTCGCCAATTTTTGTCAGGGCCTCTGTGGCATCGGTAAAGTGTTGATCCAACAAAATCCGCTCCTGTGGAATATACATCGCTGATCCCTCCTATTGTTTTACTTCTTCAATCAAGAGCGAAGAGAGTAACTGATAAATAATCGAATCATTGCCGGAATTAAAAATCTCCGTATTTAGATCATTCATAATGATCGAACCACTGATTTTTCCTAACATCTGAGAGCTTGTTTCATTGATAGGATAGGGCGCCAGCATGACTAATAAACGGGTAACAGCGATCTCTTTTTTATCCATCGCTAGAAGTGGCAGCGGCTGTTTCAAATCGAAAATACGAAAAACAGGTTGCAGGATCGCCGAACTCGCCGCGTGAAACAAGGCAAAGTGGGTGTCAGGAATGCCCACTGGCGCTTGGAAGTAGCGCCTTAAGAGACGATCAACAACTTTCTCACGATCCAAAACAACATGTGCATCAAAAGACGTCAGCACCAGCTGCAACGTTTCTTCCAAGTCCGCTGGGTTATCAATCGCCTGCACTTGAAACAGCGCCAATAGCTGGTTAATAGCTTCGATAAAAGCCAAGACCGCTTCATAGGATTCCTCTTTGACCAAAGCAGAGGGCGCTTTTTTGGCGGAACGTTTTTTCTGACTAATGGCTTGGAAGGCCTTCTTCAACTCTTGAATGTCTTCTTCTAGCAGGATCGGTGAAACGAGTTTGTACTCTCCTTGATACCCTGGCAGCAATGAAGTCGAGATCACCAAGTCATAGGTCTCCTCGATATTTTCCCGTTTGACATCCCCCACTCGAAAGAAGGTGATTTGATTGATAAAGGGAAAATGTTTCCGCAGCTGCATCTCTAACAAACTGATGGAGGCTAATCCGCTAGGAGAGATTCCTGCAATATTGACTTCTAACACTTTCGGATTTTTTTCCAACGAATTGGCAAAATGTAGGACCATATAGGCGATTTCTTCTTCCGAGAACTGCTGCTGCGGAAAGACCTGCGGCAGATGATTACGAATCCCGCTGGCGATTTCGACATACTGGTTCATGATTTTTTCTAGGATAGGGTTGTTCAAATGATCTTCTTCTAAAATCGCCCGCGTCATTACTCCTGAGATATGGGTCAGCAGCATTTTATACAAGTTCGTGTCTTCATAAAACGCCACTTCTGTTTGCTCACTGACCAATTCGATCAAGCGTTTTACACGATAAGCCAAGTCGGTATCAAAATTGTCATCAAAAAAATCACGGTCAAAGGAATTGGCAAAATCACCTAGTAACACGGCAAAAAAGACGATTTCGTTGATGGAATAAAGCAGTTTGGTCTTTTCGGCGATCTGAGCAAAAATCTTTTTCGCCACCTTCAGCAAGTCTTTGTTGATCTGACTCGGGTACGTCTCTTCTTCCACCGTATAGCCCAAAGCTACCCGATCCATGGCTAGCGCCAGCATCAAGACGATAAAGGCTAATTTGCGGTCACTAAGTTCCTTGAATTGGGGTTCGATGGTTTCCCGAATCAACCGCTGGGCTAGCAATAGATGGTCGCGGGACAGAAATTGAAAAATAAACGGGGCTTCATCATCGGTTTCCAGTAAATGGAAAAATTGGTATTCATTGATCTCCATCACTAGTGTATTGGCTGTGATCAACCGCCGATACTTTTCGGAGCCTTCGATCTCATACCCTTGATTGCGCACGATCCTTAACGGCAGCCGTGCGAGACTCTCTTCAAGCTGTTTGATGTCTGAAAAAAACGTCGTATTGCTGATTTGGTAACGCTCCAAGAAAAAATGACTGGATACAGGCTTCGTGGCGGTAGTCAGTTGCAACAAAATACGGTGTTGCCGCTCACTAGCCGCGAATTCTTGATCGGTATCTGCCATAATGGCTTCTTGTAATTGGCGAATGCTCGTTTCTGATGCAAAAATTTGGAAATGACCACGACCGACCTTCTCTAAGGTAGCACCTACTGTTTCCAGGGATTTTTCTAGATTAGCCAGTTCACGGTACACCGTTCGTTTACTGACTTTTAAGACTTGCATCATGCGATCTAAAGAAACCGGACCGGTACTATTCATCAATTCCGTTAATAAAAGTGTTTCACGATTGGTCAAAAACATAGTCGACTCCTTCTGTCAGTAACTGACGATACGCATCTGTCGTCAATAAATCATCCACCACCAGTAAAGGAACATCTGGGATCGAGCACTTTTCTGCAAGTTCTTTCGGGAGGATATAGATTGCCGTAGGATCAAGAGCTTGTCCTTCATATGCCATTTTTTTGATGGTCAAAGGAAGCGCTTGTTGGCGGGCCATTTTTCTTAGTATCTCCACTGCCATCGTTTGTGAACCGCGTTTTTTTCCAGTATACAAAAAGATGATCGTTGAAAACCCTAGCGAACTTGCTGCCTCGGTTTGTAGCGATTTTTGCGGATCCTGTTCTCTTCTTTGTAATTCTTGGATCAGCGGAGCATACTCATCTGCCGCCAAAAAATTATCTAGCACATAATGCTGTGCGTGTGGTGTCTGCTTTTGGGCAATAGCTGCTAATTCCCGTTGGGTGATCACTAACAGCTTGGGATCATCCGTCACACGATAAATCGACTGATAGCGGACAGGAAACGTTAGCTGGGCTTCTTCTAACTCTTTCTTTAGTATGCTGGCACCAATCGCACTGGACCCCATCCCTGCGTCACAGGCCACGACGATCTCCGTGACTTTCTTCATTTTCGGCATCTTACGCTCCTCATTTTCTGTATTGGTCTTCCGTTTTAATAGCACACTAACGATCGCAAACGATACGACCGTACTGACGACAATCCCAGTTAAGACACCAAGGATCATAGAAGCCGGTGTATTGAGCAAAATCGCCAAAATCGAGCCCGGGGACGCCGGTGCTCTCAAGCCTACTCCTAAAAATTGGAAGATCAGTGTACCGCTGAAACCACCAACGATCGGACCGAGCAACACCCAAGGATCGAGCAGAACAAACGGGAAATACACTTCATGAATCCCGCCAATGGCCTGCACAAAAATGGATGCTGCGGCATTCGTTCGGTTTCGCTTTGAACCAAAGAAAAGATACGCCGCTAAGACCCCTAATCCCGGACCGGGGTTGGCCTCGATCAAAAATAAAACCGACTGACCGTTAACTGCCGCGGCTTCGATTCCTAGCGGCGTAAATAGTCCATGGTTGACAATATTATTAAAAAACAAAACTTTCAATGGTTCTACAATGATATGAATAAAGGGCAAGACATTTTGCCGAACGAAATAATCAACGAGCTGATAGCTGCCGAGACTGAACCAATTAAAAAGCGGCGCCAATAGGAAGTAACTGCCTAAAAAAAGGAGTCCGCCAAGCGCACCTGCAATAAAATTGCGCACCAGCATCTCATAGCCACTTTTGACCTTACTCACGAACGAATCACTGCGATACAACAGCCAGCCTGCCAGTGGTCCCAGTAGCATCGCCCCAAAGACTTGGGGAATATCGGTTGCAAGAATAGCCCCTAAAACCGCCACTGCTCCTACGACCCCACCGCGTTCAGGTGCCAACATTTGCCCACCTGTATAGGCAATCATGAGGGGCAGCAACACAGTCAAGACCCCTTGTTCCATTTGCTGGATCACTTGTTGATCGACTGAGAAAAAAGGCAACAGGAATGAAATCAGCATCCACGCAATAAAAATACTTAAATTCGGCATCATCATGCGAGAAAGATAATTCGTATAAAACTTAACCGTTATCATTTTTTCTCTGGAAGACGAGGTCTTGTTCATTTTATCCGCTTCCTTTCTCTTCTCTATTATAAGATGTTCTGGCAAGACTGAAAACAAAAAAAGCATACGTTTTTTAAAACAGAAATCAAAAAAAGCTGACGTAAAACGCCAGCTTTTGAAATAGCTTCAATTGATTTAGTTTACGCGCACCGCGAAATCTGGTGAGTAATAAGAGTAACTGCTGACAGAAACATTTTGACCAGGTGTTGGTGCATGAACGTATTGTCCGTTACCCATAGCGATCGCCACGTGGTGTGTGCTTCCGCGGCTACCCCAGAATAACAAGTCACCGGCTTTTGCTTCGTTGATCGAAATTACCGTACCGGAAAATTCTTGTGCGTACGTTACCCGTGGTAATGAGATCCCAACTTTAGCAAATACATATTGTGTAAAGCCAGAACAGTCAAAGCCATCTGGTGTCGTACCACCCCAAACATAAGGGGTACCAATGTATTTCATTGCTTCTGCTACGATTGCTGAACCATTGACCGTTTGTGCGGGTGCAGGAGTACTGCTTGAACCGTTGCTGCTATTATTTGATCCTTGGTTGTTATTGCTATTGTTATTATTGGCAGGTGTCGATGGTGTCGTATTTGCTGAACCGCTGCCTTGTGATGAACTGCCTTGCGTAGTATCAGTCGTCGTACTAGAATTTGTTGTGGCGCTTGATGTCGTTGAATTAGACGTTGAAGATTCGCTTGGTGCTGCTTCCTGAGTAGCTGCTTCAGCTGCTGCCGCTTCTTGAGCCGCTGCTTCTTGTGCTGCTTGTTCACGAGCTGCTGCTGCCGCCGCTTCTTCTGCAGCGATGCGAGCTTGTTCTGCTTCGTATTCTTCTTTTTGTTTTTCTAAATCAGCTTTTTCATCTTCTTTAGATGCTTGTTGAACAGCCAATTCCGCTTGCAAAACATTCAAATCAGCTTGTTTGGCTTGTAGATCCCCTAATTGTGTTTCTAATTCAAATTGGTTCGCTGCGATCTCTGCCAATTTATCGTCGTTTTCCGCTTTTTTCGCTTCAACTGCTTCTTGGTCTGCCTTTTGTTGATCTACAAGATCTTTGTTAGCATTGACGATCGTCGTCATTGCTTGCACACGGCCAATAGCATCTGTTAAAGAGTCAGCTTCTAATACTGCATCAATAAAGTTCGTGCTTTGTCCATTGACTTGAACGTCACGAGCTTGTTTTTGGATCGCTTCTTCACGCTTTTCGATTCTGACTTTCAAATCGGCAATTTCTTGCTTCAACTTTTCAGAATCCGCACGCAAATCCCCTTGCTGTTGCAACAAAGTTTGGGCTTTTTCATTGATTGCAGCCACGTCGCTTTCAAGTGCTGCTACTTGTGACTGGATGCTCGCTTGCTGGTTTTGCAAGTCAGAGATCTCTTGTTTTTTTTCTTCAATTTTATTGTCAAAATCTGATGCAAAGACAAGTGTCGGTGCTGCTGCAGAAGTAAGAACAATTGAACTTACTAACAATAAAGATAAAATTCGCTTTTTCACTCTTCATTCCTCCGGCTGTTGCTTCCCCTAATATGGTTTTTTTATGTATAAATGCTTAAGAATACCTAAAGTCCTTCACGATAGTGTGATTGTAACACAGCCGTATGTCAGAGAGATAAAAGGAATATTACAAAAACATTTCAATCGCTGTTATTTTTATACAGTCAAACGCAAAAAAAATGAAGCTATTCGTCTTTGAATAGCTTCATGAATGGAACAACTAAAAGGATAAACAAAAGGATGTTCAATAAAAGCGTTGGTGCTAGAAAGCGGGAAACAAAGAATGACGTGCTAACTGATGCGATCTTAAACAGCAATTGAACCCCCAATGTCACAACTTCTAAGCTTGTAACAAAGATGATCATTCCGAAAAACATGGTAAATACATTTTGATAAAGCGTATTTTTCAAAATATACATGATCCATACGATCAAGGGAAACGCCACCGTGTAGATGCCGATCACACCGACATAATACACGTCATAGAGGCAGCCGATCACCAGCGCCGTGGTAATCAAAAAGTTTTTCGGCAAATACTTCGCGCCACATAAAAGAGCGATCAATAAAAGATGCGCACTGGCGATATAATTGTCTTGGGTCCATTTTTCCAAAAAACGCGTCAGTTGTCCATCTGCCAACATCATCAAAAAGAAGACGCCCGCTGCCAGGTATTTGATGTAGTCATGCTTTTTCATGGCTATTCCTCACCTGCCAAGCGTTTGATAATCGTTACTGCTTGAATATCATACATTTGGGCATACGGTTTTACAAATACTTGGGTATCAAGACCAAACTCATCTTTGGTGGTACGGATCACTGTTCCGATCGCTAAGTCGGCGGGCGAGTTTCCTCCTAATCCAGAGGTCTGCACGACATCGCCTTCCTTCAGCTCATTGTCCCCCGTCAATTGGGTAATGACTAAGGAACGTTCTTTTTGATCGTAACTACTTAGGATCCCAAAGTTTGACCCATCTTCGCCGCTGATCCGAACCGGATAGTGGTTGGAATTCTGGTTTTCAGAAGTCAAAAGTTCAATTTTAGAAGAAGCTGCATTGACCTCAATGACACGACCAATCAAGCCTTTTTGCGACATGACTGCCATGTTGACCTCAACGCCATCTCTTGAGCCTCGGTCCACGATCAGCATATCTTGCCAAGTATCAGGTGACCGATTGATGACATTGGCGGAGATCCGTTCATAATTCGTCAAGGTTGCATTCAGCTCTAGCTCTTCTTTCAAGGCATCGATTTCTCTTTGCGCATTGTCCTTCGCTTGTTCCAGTTCCTCAAAACTGTCCAATTTCTCTTTTAAACGTTCATTTTCTTCATAGGTCACAAACAAATTTTTGACTGAATTGGCACCATTTTCGATCCAACGAAAAGGAGCGGTAATCATTTTATCGATAAAGCCAACGGAGTCATTGACCGTAGATTGCACGGCA
Organism: Enterococcus sp. AZ141; assembly: GCF_051714385.1. Lineage (NCBI taxonomy): Bacteria > Bacillati > Bacillota > Bacilli > Lactobacillales > Enterococcaceae > Enterococcus > Enterococcus sp. AZ141. Next base: position 1,107,061 of record NZ_JBIORT010000001.1, on the reverse strand, counting down.
TTGGTGGAGTTTCCCGCTGCTCGGCGGGCGATCGTCACGCTTAATACGGTGACAACTAAAATCACAATAATCAATGTGATGATAATATTTTTATTAGGATTAAACTTTTTCACAAAGACACCTCAAATAATTCCAAACTGTAGTTCCAATTTTACCATTAATACCCTGCAAACAAAAGCTAAGTTGTCCGTCTTAATGTTTTTTTTGTAATTAAGTTTCTGAAATTTTCAACAAAAAAAAGAGACGTTCCGTCTCTTAATCACAACTTTGAATGACTGCTATCATCCCGCTGCTAAAGGAAAAACCTGCTGTTTGTGTCAGAAATTCATTGCTAGCATAAGAAGTTGGGTACGGTACTTGGACGTTTTCTAATAAATACTTGCTACCTGTTAACGTCAAATCTGTTACCGGCGTCAAACAGCAATACGCCAAATACTGCATCCCAGGTTCTTTTTCCAATTGATAGGTGCCTGGTAAAAAGAACTGAACGACATTTTGACGATCTAAAAAACGCAAATTTGGGGCAAATGGACGAAACCGATCTTCTAAAACTAACCACAGATTGGCTAAAAGATGGTCAAGGCGTCCCCCCGTTGCACCAATCACGTCGATTTGCGCTTCTGGATAAAGACGCAACGTCTCAACCAATGCCAATTGAGTATCTGTATCATCTTTTTCAGCAGGGGCTTGGATCACTGTCTTAACTTGTTGTTTGACCGCTTGCAGTTCTGCTGCGGTCAGGGAGTCGAAATCACCGATTGCCAGATCGACTGGCCGTTGGTGCTGAAGCAAAAACAGGGCCCCACGATCAATTCCAATGTATTTATCATACGCCATCAACTGTGGCCAATTTTCAGGACTTCCACCTGCCGCTAACAAAATCTTCATTTATTGCAAAGCTTCTTTCAAGGCTCTGATTTGCGCCGCAGGTTCATCGGCATCGTAAATATAGCTTCCTGCTACAAAGACATTTGCGCCTGCTTCCAGGCAGCGTTTGGCTGTCTCAGGAACGATCCCGCCATCTACTTCGATATCATAATGGTAGCCTTTTTCTTCTTTTAAAGCAGCCAGCGCCGCAATTTTTTCCAGTGATTCTTCAATAAAGGATTGCCCACCAAACCCTGGATTGACCGTCATAACTAACACTTGATCACACATGGATAAAACATGTTCAATGGCTGAAACTGGTGTACCTGGGTTGATGACGATTTCTGCTTTGACATTTTCTGCCACAATCATTTGGATCGCACGATGGATATGAGGCGTTGCTTCCGCGTGGATACCAATGATATCTGCTCCAGCTTCCGCGAAGGCATGGATATACTTTTCTGGCTCGGTGATCATTAGATGAACATCCAACGGCAGCTTGGTAACTGGGCGAATCGCTTTAACGATGTTTGGGCCTAAGGTAATATTAGGAACGAAATGACCGTCCATCACGTCTACGTGAATGTAATCTGCGCCATGGCGCTCTACCAGCTCAATGTCTCTTTGAAGATTTGCAAAATCGGCACTTAAAATAGATGGTGCTAGTTTCATCATGCTTTTCCCTCACTTTTTCTTCTTTTTATAAACCGGACGTCGGTTTTCAATCTCTTCTAAAAATTGCACGTAATTTTTGTAACGAGTTGCAGCAATCTCATTTGCTGCAACTCCCTGTTTAACTGCACAATCAGGTTCATTGAGGTGCATACACTCCCTAAAGCGGCAGTTGGAAGCTACTGCTAAAAAATCAGGGAAGAGCTTTGGTAACTCTACTGCTTCGATTTCCAGAAAATCGATCGAACTAAATCCTGGTGTATCGGCAACCATTCCATCACAAATCGGCAAGAGCTCCACATGACGGGTCGTATGTTTCCCCCGTCCGAGAGATTCTGAGATCACTCCTGTTTCCAATGCCAATTCCGGGACGATTCGATTCAATAGCGTAGACTTTCCAGCACCGGATTGCCCCATAAAGACGGTGATCCGCTCAGGGAAGTACCGTTGAAGTTCCAATAGATCTTCGCCTTCTGCTTTTGACGTGATCACGTGGTAGCCAATTGCTTGATAGGTCTCCTC
>NZ_JBIORT010000001.1:410000-1100000 GCF_051714385.1 Enterococcus sp. AZ141 | reverse complement strand
CTCCGGTTTGTCACCGGCAGTCTCGCTAGAGTGCCCAACTAAATGATGGCAACTAACAATAAGGGTTGCGCTCGTTGCGGGACTTAACCCAACATCTCACGACACGAGCTGACGACAACCATGCACCACCTGTCACTTTGCCCCCGAAGGGGAAGCTCTATCTCTAGAGTGGTCAAAGGATGTCAAGACCTGGTAAGGTTCTTCGCGTTGCTTCGAATTAAACCACATGCTCCACCGCTTGTGCGGGCCCCCGTCAATTCCTTTGAGTTTCAACCTTGCGGTCGTACTCCCCAGGCGGAGTGCTTAATGCGTTTGCTGCAGCACTGAAGGGCGGAAACCCTCCAACACTTAGCACTCATCGTTTACGGCGTGGACTACCAGGGTATCTAATCCTGTTCGCTCCCCACGCTTTCGAGCCTCAGCGTCAGTTACAGACCAGAGAGCCGCCTTCGCCACTGGTGTTCCTCCATATATCTACGCATTTCACCGCTACACATGGAATTCCACTCTCCTCTTCTGCACTCAAGTCTCCCAGTTTCCAATGACCCTCCCCGGTTGAGCCGGGGGCTTTCACATCAGACTTAAGAAACCGCCTGCGCTCGCTTTACGCCCAATAAATCCGGACAACGCTTGCCACCTACGTATTACCGCGGCTGCTGGCACGTAGTTAGCCGTGGCTTTCTGGTTAGATACCGTCAAGGGATGAACATTTTACTCTCATCCTTGTTCTTCTCTAACAACAGAGTTTTACGATCCGAAAACCTTCTTCACTCACGCGGCGTTGCTCGGTCAGACTTTCGTCCATTGCCGAAGATTCCCTACTGCTGCCTCCCGTAGGAGTCTGGGCCGTGTCTCAGTCCCAGTGTGGCCGATCACCCTCTCAGGTCGGCTATGCATCGTTGCCTTGGTGAGCCGTTACCTCACCAACTAGCTAATGCACCGCGGGTCCATCCATCAGTGACGCAAAAGCGCCTTTCAACTTTCTTCCATGCGGAAAATAGTGTTATACGGTATTAGCACCTGTTTCCAAGTGTTATCCCCTTCTGATGGGCAGGTTACCCACGTGTTACTCACCCGTTCGCCACTCTTTTTCTTTCGGTGGAGCAAGCTCCGGTGAAAGAAAAAGCGTTCGACTTGCATGTATTAGGCACGCCGCCAGCGTTCGTCCTGAGCCAGGATCAAACTCTCATAATGATTTGTTTGAATGACCATACGGTCATTAAGCTCATAAAAATTAACTTTGCTAGCTATTGCTTGCATGTATTTGTTTCAATAAATTGAAACGTCCTACACATTGGTTCGTTTGCTTGCTTTGTTCAGTTTTCAAAGGTCTACCGTGCTGTGTTAGCAACTTTTATATCATATCAGAGCGACAATTGATTGTCAACTCTTTTTTAAAAGTTTTTTTCGCTCGTTGTTTTTCAACTTCGCAGCGGCTGTCTCAGCGACTTCATTAGAATAACAAATGATTTGTTATTTGTCAACAACTTTTTTTAATTAATTTTGTTGATGTATCAACATCGATTAACTATTTTAAAATTGCGACTTCGTTATAATATCATCTGTCGAGCTGTGCGTCAACCACTTTTTTAAATTCTTTTTACGAATTCGTTTAGTCATTTGGCACATGTAATAATATACCAAGACTTGCGCTATTCGTCAACCATAAAATGATTGATAGACCAACGTTTCTAGTTACTCCGTTTCCAAAGATGATTCGTGATTTTTAGTCCGTGATTTCCGCCTTTTTTAAGGACTTTTTCCGTTATTATTTGCCTATCGTTCGTCTTTTTCCTTTTTGTGTTTTCTTAATTCCTATCATTCTTATAAATTTAAGTATGATTTTATCTATTTTGTAGAATATTTGCTAAAATGGAGAAAAGAATATTGTTCCTAGGAGGACCCAGTATGAAAATACTTGTAGCAGATGATGACAAAGAGATCGTAGAACTATTAAGCATTTATTTACACAATGAAGGTTATGAATCGGTCAAAGCATATGATGGAAAAGAAGCACTGACCAAGATCCGCACCACTTCTGATATCGAACTATTGATTTTAGATATCATGATGCCAGAAATGGATGGCATGCAAGTCGTGAAAGAATTGAGAAAAGAATCCCAAATCCCTATTATTATGCTGACCGCTAAAACAACCGATATGGATAAGATTCGTGGATTGGTCGCCGGTGCGGATGATTATGTCACAAAACCTTTCAACCCATTAGAAGTTATGGCCCGGGTAAAATCGCTATTGAGAAGAACCAAGATGCAGGCTGCTTCAAATCAACCAGAGATTCTAGAAGTAAGCTCCCTTATTATCAATCGCGATTCCCATGAAGTAAAAACCGTCGATGGCAACGAAATTCAATTGACTGCATTAGAATTCGGTATCCTCTACTTGCTGGCATCGCATCCGAACCGTGTCTTTAGCGCCGATGAGATTTTTGAACGAGTTTGGAAACAAGAAAGTGTCGTTTCTGCCAAAACAGTTATGGTCCATGTCAGTCACTTACGAGATAAGATCGAAGAAGCCACGGATGGTGAAAAAGTCATCCAAACAGTATGGGGGGTCGGCTACAAAATAGATGCGAAGTAAACCAACTGAAAAAAAGCGCAACACACCAATCGAAAAAAAGAAACGGATCACGCTGACCTCAAAGGAAATCAGTGAGTTATTTGCCGAAGGAATTGTAACGATTGTTCTTTTACTTCTATTAAATATCGCTATTTTGGTCATCTTGACCTCAATCGTTGAAAATTCACCAGATTTAGTTGATGCCATCTACGCATCGAAGAATGCTTTCACATCTGCCTTTAATACAGATATCTTCCGCAGCGGGCGCAACTTCATTCTACCGATGTTCTTCCTATTAGATGTGATCGTCTTATATTGGCGTTTGATTCGTCGCTACCATCAAATGCAGCTACGTCACATCATCAGCGAGCTTCATTTTATTGCGGAAGGCAATTACGATCATCGCATTCCCTTCGAGTTACGGGGCGATTTAAGTCGGATCGTTTCTAATATCAATGGCTTAGTCGACAGTACGGTGGCGGCGATTGAAGATGAACGACGGATCGAGCAATCCAAAGATGAGCTGATTACCAATGTCAGTCATGACATTCGAACACCGTTGACTTCGATCATCGGCTATTTAGGTCTAATTGAAGATCGACAATACCATTCAGAAGAAGAATTGCTGAAATATACCCATACGGCGTATGTCAAAGCCAAGCAAATGAAATCCCTTGTCGATGATTTGTTTGAATACACAAAAGTGCGCCAGCCTAGCGTCCCAATCAATGTGATGGAATTTGACATGGCCCAGCTAGTGGAACAATTGGCGGCGGACTTTGAATTAGAAGCTAGTCGGAAAGGCATCAAGATTGAAACATACACCCGTCCGGAACACATCGAGATGGATGGCGATACCGAAAAACTGGTACGGGTCTTCAATAACTTGCTTTCGAATGCCTTGAAATACGGCAAAGGCGCCGATAAGATCCGCATGGAAGTCGAGAAAGTCGGGACCGAAGCGATCTTAACCGTCAAAAACAATGGGCAAATGATCCCTAAGCAAGCCCTTGATTCTCTATTCGACCGTTTCTACCGAGTGGAAGAATCCCGCTCTCAAGAAACAGGAGGAACTGGCTTAGGTCTAGCGATCGCTCAAAGCATCGTCGCCTTACATGGCGGCTATATCTATGCCAAGTCAACGCCGGAATGGACGTCCTTTATTATCCATCTCCCGTTGAAACGCAACAACTTATCCAACACACAAACCTATGGTTGACGACCCAACATTTTTTGGGTATGCTAGAGAAAATAATCAAGGCACAGAACCTAGTATATTTTTTTCATCTGTATAGAGAGCTGATGGTTGGTGAAAATCAGTGTTGGAAAAAATAGAATCCAGTTCTTTAACGTGTATTTTTCGAAAGAAAAATCGTTGGCTCACGATACGAGCAGCAAGGGCAGCGCAAGCTGAACTTGGGTGGCACCGCGAATGGTCATTTCGTCCCAAGCAATACGGGATCGGAATGGCCTTTTTTCTATGGAAAAATCAAAGGAGGATGTATCACTATGTTAGATGTAAAAATGATTCGCCAAAATTTTGCTGAAGTACAAAGCAAACTCGCAACACGAGGTGTCCAAAAAGAAGTGTTGGACCGCTTTTTAACACTTGATGAGCGTCGCCGAGAACTCTTAGTCCAAACGGAAGAGCGCAAGAAATTGCGTAATGAGGTTTCTGGTGAGATCGCCGCCTTGAAACGGGCGAAAGAAGATGCGGCAGATAAAATTGCCCAAATGAAAGAAGTCGGCAGCCAAATCAAGCAATTGGATGAAGAGATCGCTCAAATTGATGAAGACATCAAAGAGATCGCCACGACGTTGCCGAACTTGCCCAATGATTCTGTTCCGGTGGGCAAAGATGAAGACGACAATGTAGAAGTCCGCCGCTGGGCAGACCCAAAAACCTTTGCCTTTGAACCAAAACCCCATTGGGAGATCGCAGAAGACTTGGGGATCCTCGACTTTGAGCGGGGTGCCAAAGTTTCTGGTAGCCGTTTTGTTTACTACAAAGGCTTAGGTGCTCGTTTGGAACGTGCCTTATACAACTTCATGTTGGATCAGCATGTTTATGAGCATGGGTATACGGAGATGATCACCCCGTATATCGTCAACAGCCAAGCAATGTTCGGTACTGGGCAATTTCCGAAGTTCAAAGAAGATGTTTTCCAATTGGCAGACACTGATTTGACTTTGATCCCGACTGCGGAAGTACCTTTGACCAACTACTATCAAGGGGAGATCTTAGAACAAGAACAGCTCCCTGCCTACTTCACTGCCTTGAGCCCATCATTTCGTTCAGAAGCCGGCAGCGCTGGCCGTGACACTCGCGGTTTGATTCGCTTGCACCAATTCAATAAAGTCGAAATGGTGAAATTCAGTGATGCAGAACATTCTTATGAAGAATTAGAGAAAATGACGGCTAATGCCGAAGATATTTTGCAAAAACTCAATTTGCCTTACCGTGTGCTTAGCTTGTGTACAGGAGATATGGGCTTTTCTGCAGCGAAGACCTATGATTTAGAAGTATGGATCCCTGCCCAAGAGATGTATCGTGAGATCAGCTCTTGCTCAAACTGTGAAGACTTCCAAGCACGTCGTGCCATGATCCGTTACCGTGATCAAGAGGGCAAGATTCACTACATGCATACACTAAACGGCTCTGGTTTGGCTGTCGGTCGGACGGTAGCCGCAGTGCTTGAAAATTATCAAAACGAAGACGGCAGTGTAACGGTACCAGAAGTTCTGGTTCCTTATATGGGCGGACTGACAAAAATTGAAAAAGCCTAAGCCTTAGTAACCTCAGTAGCAACCCCTAGAGAACAGTCACACCGCGTGAGCTGTTGCCTAGGGGTTTTCTTGTTTACGTAGCCTAGAGTGGTTTCCATCCCCCTAACCACTTTGATCACTTCTTGCAAGAGAAACAACGCAACAAGGCTGTAATTTTTAAGCGAATAATTAGAAAAATCCCTTTGTCTTTTTAATCCTCTATCAGAAACCGGGCATGATCGTTGAAAGTGCCTGTGACTTATGGTAACGTGGGCATAATTTAGGATGGAATGAAGGGAGCTTCACCAATGCCCGAACGAAAGACCTATGCCCGTCGGAGTGACTTGCACAAGAAACCAAACAATAATCAAAAACGAACAGCATCAGCTGAAGAAAGACCGAAAGGACCACCCTCGAGAAAGAAGCCGTATCGGAAAGCAATTTTTTCCTTATTTGCCTTATTATTGATCGTTTTGATCGCAACGGCTGGCTCGGTTCTTTACACCTTGCACCAACAAGAAGTTGCGGCCAAAGCAAAATATGAGGCAGCTACAGAGAAATTACTGGCATCAATCCAAGCAGAACAAAGCCAAAATGGGTTAAAAACAACGCCTGAAGTGCTCTCAGAAGGAACAAACAAAGAACTGATCTACCGCCCGCAAGACCTCGATACGTTTCCCATCAAAGATATCAAAGACCGGTTGACAAAAGCCGCTGAGTCATTGCGCAAAAAACAAACGGAAAAAGAAGTCGTCACCGTTGCCCGTATCCAAGCACAAACGGTAGCTGCAAAAGTCTCTACCTATTCATTAAAAGCCGACAGCTATGTATGGAATCGAGAAACCGGTCGTTTTGAAGATGCTGATCGTTTAACAGATGCACCGATCTTCGTATCAGAGAAGACGCAAACCGAATTGTCTTTGAAAGAACTTGTTCCTGATGAAGGCAGCTTATTAGGTATTCAACAAGTCATTCAACAGAAACTGCTGGATCAAGCCAAGGAACCCGCAAAAATCATCGACGCCGTCTTGGCCATGGAGCGGATCACCTTCGATTCGAAATTTACTTATGATCCGGAAAAGCTGACCATCGAATTGCCAAAAAATCAGACGGAAGCGACAGAAATCACCCTGTCTTACAGCGAGATCGCCCCATTCATTGATCCTGATCTCGTGGCTGCTGACCAACTCAACAATGCCTTGCCAAGTCTTGACCCCAATAAAAAATACGTGGCATTAACCTTTGATGATGGACCCAACAGTACCTCCACTATGGATCTTTTGAACATCTTACAAGAAAATGACGTCAAAGCGACCTTCTTTATGCTGGGACAAATGGTTGAGCAATATCCACAAGCTGCCAAAAAAGTCCAAGAAGCCGGGCACGAGATCGCCAGTCATTCATACTCTCATCCGCAGCTGAATACTCTTTCAGCGGAAGATTTGCAGGCAGAAGTTACGAAAACCAATAAAGCCATTTACAATGCGACGGGTTTACTACCTAGGAATTTACGGCCCCCTTATGGCGCTATCGACAAACAAAGCGCAGAAACCATCGGCATGCCGATCATTCAATGGGACATCGATTCTCAAGACTGGAAATTGAAGGATCCGAAGAAAATCAATGCCTTGGTTCAACAAAATGTCTTTAATGGTGCCATGATCTTGATCCATGATATTCACCCGAAATCTGTGAAAGCCGTACCGGGAGTCATTAAAACACTCAAAAACGAAGGCTACGAATTCGTGACCGTCGATCAATTATTAGAAGCACGGCAAAAACCGTTGCATCAATACTTTGGGATGAACGATGAACGCCTCGTTGATTAAGAGAAAAAGGAACGCAGCAAATTGTCTCTTGCTGCGTTCCTTTTTAGTTATTGGATCATTCCCTCTTTTTTAGCCCTTCTTTTCTTCATACACATTAGTCACAAAAATTTGAATCAATAGATCAGCGACAGCTTTTGGCGGCATCGTTGAAAAATCTTTGAGCCAGCGTTCGATCAAACCGATAGACCCGCAGACAAAAAAGCTAAGGCACAGTTCCAATTCTTCCTCGGAAGCATCTTGAAAGTATTGGGCAAATCGTTTCAAGGTCTCCGGTTTGATTTCTGACAACAAAAGATTCAGCAAATGGCTGTTGTTCAACAAAATCAAATGGGTGGTACTAGGATTCTCATACAAAATCGTCAATAGTTTTTCCAGCCAAAGATCCAATGACAAATTTTCCTGCTGCAAGTTCGATGCGATCTGCTCAACGAGCTCCCCTTCGATCTCCTCCAACAAAGCGGCTGTGTCCTTATAATATTTATAAAATGTTCCCCGATTGATATCTGCTCGTTCCGCAATCTCTTTGATCGTGATTTTGCGATACTCTTTTTCCAACAATAACTCCTGAAAGGCGCGCCGGATCACTTTTTTCGAGTAGATCGTTCGACGGTTCCCGACAGTCCCTACCATACCGTTTCCCCTTTTCTCTGTACATTTAATCAATATTTGTCTATTTAATGACAAATAAGCAAGCATTGAGGATTGCTCTTACTTTTCTTTCTTAGTATACTAACACCATGTGATTAAATCAACACGTGTTTAAAAAATGGAGGCTTTATTAATGAGTTATGTTGAAGTAAAGAATGAATATAAACGCTATCAGATGGGCGAAACCACTATCACTGCCAACAATGATCTTTCCTTTGCCATTGAAGAAGGCGAATTAGTGGTGATTCTTGGACCTAGTGGTGCCGGAAAATCGACCGTTTTGAATATCTTAGGCGGGATGGACTCGCCAGATGAAGGAGAAATCATTATCGACAATGTCGATATCGCGAAGTTTAACGACAAACAATTAACAGAATACCGCCGCACAGACGTTGGGTTTGTCTTCCAGTTTTATAATTTGGTCCCAAATCTGACAGCAAAAGAAAACATTGAATTGGCTACTGAAGTCTCACCGAATGCACTCGATCCTGATGAAGTCTTGGCCCAAGTCGGGTTAGAAAACCGCAAAAACAACTTTCCTTCTCAGCTTTCTGGTGGGGAACAGCAGCGGGTATCGATCGCTCGGGCGTTAGCCAAGAACCCGAAACTGCTGCTATGCGATGAACCGACTGGTGCTTTGGACTTTGAAACAGGAAAACAAGTGTTGAAGCTTTTGCAAAACGCTAGCCGGAAAAATGGCAATACGGTGTTGATCATCACCCATAATAGCGCCATTGCCCCGATCGCCGATCGGGTGATCCATATCAACGATGCCACTGTCCGTTCCATTGAAGAGAATCCTCATCCCATCTCGATCGATGAAATCGTTTGGTAGGAGGATCTGATGAAAAATAAGACCTATCTTAAAGCAAGTTTGCGAGAGATTCGCCAATCAAAAGGCCGCTTTATCGCAATCACCTTGATCATTTTTTTAGGAACGTTTCTCTTTGTCGGTGTCAAAGCAACCGGCCCGATCCTGAACCATTCCGCGAGTGAATATGTCAACGGCCAGCAATTAGCAGATCTGCAAGTCACTTCAACACTGGGATTGACAGAGGAAGACATTGATGCCGCGGAAAAAAGCGGTGCTCACACAGAAGCCGCCTATCAATTTTATTACGCTGCCAATTCAGATGAAGTCGTGCAAGTGACCTCCTATGACCCCTCACAGGAACTCAACCAGTTACTGGTGAAGGACGGCCGACTGCCAGAAAAAGCCGATGAAATCGTGCTGGACACCGAAGCAAAAAATTATGGCTGGCAAATAGGTGATACTTTTACGATCGATGATGCCGATAATCTGTCGGACAAAGAGTATACGATCGTTGGGTTTGCCACTTCTCCCATTTATATCAGTGCTGCCGAACGGGGCTATGCAAATGTCGGCAGCGGTGTCGTGACGTACTTTGCTTATGTACCGGAAGAACAGTTCAAGATGGAGGTCAAATCGATCCTCTATCTCGCCTTTGATGATGTCGCCGGGCTTGAAACATACTCCGATACGTACACCGACAAGATGGCAGCCCATCAAGAAACGATTGAGGAACTGTTTGCGGACCGTCCTAAGGAACGCTTAGCAGAAATTCAACAAGACGCTTTTGATGAATTAGCCCCTGCAGAAAAAGAAGTCCGCGATGGACAAAAACAGTTAGCTGATGGACAAGCCCAACTGGATCAGGCCAAAGCGGAACTAGAACAACAGCAAGCCGCCTTGGCACAGCTGCCGCCCGTACAACAAGCAGCCCTCGAAGGCCAATTGGCGGCTGGGGAAGCAGAATTGACACAGCAGCAAGACCAATTAGATGAACAGCAACAAGAACTAACTGATGCCCAACAAACACTGGCAGAAAAACGGGCAGAGATCGAAGACTTGGCAGAGCCGACGTATCTTTACAACCAGCGCAAAGACAATCCCGGTTTCCAAGAATATGGTGGGCTGTCTGATCGTATCGCAGCGATCGCCAATGTGTTTCCTGTCTTCTTCTTCTTTATCGCTGCGTTGATCACCTTTACAACACTGACGCGGATGGTAGAAGAAAACCGCAAAGAGATCGGTACCTTAAAAGCGATGGGCTATGGCAAAGTCGAGATCTCCCTTAAATATTTGATTTATGCCCTCCTTTCTTCGGCCATTGGCATTATTAGTGGTGCCGTATTAGGAACCGAACTGTTGCCGCGTTTGATCTATTTCCTATCCAGCGAACGGTATCTTTTAGACGGGATTCGCGTCTATTATGTCTGGTCGCCAATTATTTTGGCCGCAATCGCCTTTTTACTGGCGACGCTTGGTGCCTGTCTGTTTGTTCTGATCAAAGAATTGCGGGAAAAACCTGCCCAGCTGCTGCAAGTTCGCGCACCAAAGCCCGGGAAACGGATTTTATTAGAAGCAATTACCCCCTTATGGTCCCGTTTAAGCTTCAATCAAAAAGTCAGCTTCCGTAACATCTTCCGCTACAAATCGCGAATGATCATGGCAATCATTGGCATCGCCGGTTGTACGGGACTGATGGTGGCAGGCGTTGGGTTGAAAGATTCTCTAAGTGCCGTGACTGCAAAACAATTTGGGCCCATTACGGATTATCAAGCCGTCGTGACCTTAAATGATGCGAAGGAAGAAACCGTTGCTGCCGCTGAAACGGTTTTAACAGACGAGCCTCTTGTGACCCATTCGATGCTAGTCTACAATGAAACGATCGAGATTCGACCGGCTAACCAAGGAAAACAAAGTCTGACCTTGATGGTTCCGGCAGATCAAGATGCTTTTGCAGACTATGTCCATTTGAAAACGACGGCAGGACAGAAGCTGTCATTAACAGAGGGTGCCGTGCTGACTATGAAGTACGCAGAATTATATGATTTGCACGTTGGCGATACATTGACCTTCTATACCAGCGATCAAGAAGCCTATGAAGTACCTATTAGTGGCATCGCAGAAAATTATTTAGGCAATTCTCTTTATCTGTCGCCGACCGTTTATGAAGAAATCACCAATAGTACCTTTGAACCAAATGCGTTCTTAGTCAAAAGCAAGACGATGACGAAAAAACAAGAGGAAGCTTTATCAACAGCCTTGTTAGATACCGACAAAGTCAAAAACACGACGTTCCTTTCCACTCAGATTAAAATGCAGGATGATTCGATGGGTAACTTGAACGCCATTGTCTTGATCTTAGTCGTATTATCAGGGGCATTAGCCTTTGTCGTCTTGTATAACTTGACCAACATCAATGTTTCCGAGCGGATTCGCGAGCTTTCTACTATCAAAGTATTAGGGTTTTACAATAAGGAAGTGACTATGTACATCGTAAGAGAAAATATCGTCTTTACGTTATTTGGGATTCTCGCCGGTTACGTGGTAGGTTACTTCTTGACTGACTTTATTTTGATCCAAGCTTCGATGGAGAACATGGTCTTTCCATTAGTGATCAATTGGCCGGCTTATGCTTTAGCCGGCGGCATGACGATTCTCTTTACGATCATCGTGATGTACGTCACCCATGTGAAACTGACTCATGTCAACATGATCGATGCATTGAAATCAAACGAATAAACTGCTGCTAAAGCGATTTGCTGATCATCCAGCAGCGATTTTAGAGAAAAGGGTGCCGATCTCAGCCATTTTGGCAAGATCGTCACCCTTTTTTAGAACCAACGCCCCCTCTGTCCACTTTTGAACAGAGGGGGCGTTGGTTTTCACGTGAAACATTTTATGATTTTACGGAGTAGTTTGGTGCTTCTTTCGTGATTTGAACATCGTGGGGATGTGATTCTTTTAGTCCGTTGCCGCTCATTTGGATGAATTGTGCTTCATCACGTAATTGCTGTAGATTGCCGGCACCGACATAACCCATCCCTGATTTCAACCCGCCGATCATTTGGAAGATGATATCAGAAACGCTGCCTTTATAAGCGACACGTCCTTCAATGCCTTCTGGAACCAATTTGTTGGCTTCATTTACGCCCCCTTGGAAGTAACGGTCGCTGGAGCCTTTTTCCATTGCCCCCAATGAACCCATTCCGCGGTACGTTTTGAAGCGACGGCCTTGATAGATTTCAAATTCACCTGGTGATTCGTCAGTTCCTGCCAACATGCTACCGAGCATTACAGCATGTCCGCCAGCTGCTAAAGCTTTGACGATATCGCCAGAGTACTTGATCCCACCATCGGCAATGATTGCTTTGCCATATTGACGTGCCACAGAGGCTGCATCATAGATCGCTGTCAATTGAGGAACTCCGACACCGGCTACCACCCGAGTAGTACAGATCGATCCTGGACCGATCCCGACTTTTACGACATCGACACCAGCATCATACAATGCTTTCGTGCCTTCTGCAGTGGCAACATTTCCAGCAATCAATGTCGCTTCTGGGAAATGCGCGCGAATTTCAGAGATTTTTCGTAAAACACCGGCACTGTGTCCATGGGCAGTATCAATGACGATCGCGTCCACGCCTGCATCCAATAATGCTTGTGCTCGTTCAAAGGTATCGCTAGTAACGCCGACTGCCGCTGCCACTAATAGGCGTCCATGCGTGTCTTTGGCTGCATTCGGGAATTCGATTACTTTTTCAATATCTTTGATAGTGATCAACCCGCTTAAGATCCCTGCTTCATCAACGATCGGTAATTTTTCGATCTTGTGTTGTTGTAAGATTTTTTCCGCATCTTTCAACGAAGTACCGACAGGTGCTGTGATCAATTGGTCTTTGGTCATCACATCATTGATCGGCATCGTATAATCCGTGACAAAACGCATGTCGCGGTTCGTGATGATACCGACTAATTTGCGGTTCTCCATCGTTTCTACGATCGGTACCCCACTGATGCGGTACTTGCTCATCAAATGTTCTGCATCAGCAACTAAGTGGCTTGGTGTTAAGAAAAACGGATCGATGATCACGCCGCTTTCAGAACGTTTTACTTTGCGCACTTCATCTGCTTGCGCGGCGATACTCATGTTTTTGTGAATCACGCCAAGTCCGCCTTGACGCGCCATTGAGATCGCCATTTTACTATCAGTTACGGTATCCATACTGGCACTTATGATTGGAATATTTAGTGTAATATTCGGGGCAAGCTGCACTTTCATATCCACGTCATTTGGCAAGACGTGACTTTCTGCCGGAATCAATAAGACATCATCAAACGTTAACCCTTTTTTTACAAATTTGGTTTCCCAGTTGGACATTTTTGTAACCACTCCTTAAAGTTTTTAGGTATTTTAAAAAAAATAGCAAAGATTTTTTCATAAGTCAACCATTCGGAAAGCTTTCTTAATAATCCTCTTCAAACCTTTGGTCAAATCTCATAATTCGCCATTTTTTCTAAAAAAACACGCTGATCGTGCGGTCTTTTTTAACAAAAGAAGGCGCACGATCAACGTGTAGCCATCAGCCTCTAGGAACAGACAGACTGCTGATGATATTGTATTTGCGTTTCAAGTAGTACTTCGCTGCTAATGCCACTGCCCCGATCAAGGCTTCGATCACAGGATCCACTTGTGGATTCAATGGTGGTTGGATCATCGCAGAAAGCGAGATCACAACGATCCATAGCATGAAGGCTGCGACTAAAATCAAAATGATCTTCCACATCTTCGGCCGTTTGCTCTTATCAGCACCCGGGCGTTCATATTGATACATGTATTTGTACATCAAGTAGAAGACCCAACCAGCAAGCATCGCCATCAAGAAGAGGGTCAATAAGCCATAAGGTTGTGCTTGTCCTCTAGTAAAGATTCCCATAACCCCTAGCATCAACCCAAAAATCCCTAAAATCAGCAAGGTGTTATCCAACCACATCAAGAAAGGGCCGGATTCTTTTTGCTCAACGGGTTTGTTGATGATGGCTTCGGTACGTTCAGACACTGTACCAAATAATTGGCGGGCCGTTTTGCCGCCTTTTTGTTCTTTGACTAAGACCGGCAGCATCTCATGCAAGGCAATCGTTTTTTCTTCTTCAGAAAGGTTGGCTGCCTCTAGCGATTTTTTTAAATCAAATATATATTGTTGGTTTCGTTTTGTTAATTGTTGTTCTAATTCACGATTTTCGGAAACATAATTTCGCAGAGTTTCTGGTTCCATGAATTGATTCTCCCTTCTGCGTTTTCTTCACAATGGACATTTTACCACAAATTCACTGGGAAGAAAGCCCTTTATACGTTAAAACGGAACAACATCACGTCGCCATCTTGCACGACATAATCTTTTCCTTCCAAACGTACCCGACCGGCTTCTTTGGCCGCTTGCATCGTGCCATATTGGTTCAGATCTTCAAAGGAAACAGTTTCCGCACGAATAAAGCCGCGCTCAAAGTCCGTATGGATGATCCCCGCTGCTTGCGGTGCTTTGATGCCTTTACGGAACGTCCACGCACGCACTTCTTGTTCACCAGCGGTAAAGTACGTTGCTAGACCCAGCAAATCATAGGCGGCACGAATCAATTGATCCAACCCTGATTCTTCAATTCCTAATGCTTCTAAAAACTCTGCTTTGTCTTCTTCTTCCAGCTCAGCGATCTCTTCTTCAGCACGAGCACTGATGACGATCACTTCCGCATTTTCGCTTGCTGCAAATTCTTTCACTTTGTTGACATAGTCATTGGTTTCATAGTCTGCCACGTCTTCTTCTGCTACGTTGGCAACGTATAAGACTGGTTTGGTCGTTAGTAAAAACAAACTTTTGACGATGCGCTGTTCTTCATCTGTAAATTCGATCGAACGAGCAGAGATCCCTTCTTCTAAGACCGGTTTGATCTTATCAAGAACGGCCAGTTCCGCAACCGCATCTTTGTCTTTGGTTTTGGCAATTTTTGCGACCCGAGTATAGCGCTTGTTGACGGATTCTAAATCCGCTAAAACCAACTCCAAATTGATGGTGTCGATATCAGCTAATGGGTCCACGCGGCCTTCCACGTGGGTGATGTTGTCATCGTCGAAACAACGAACGACATGACAGATCGCATCCACTTGGCGGATATGGCTCAAAAATTGGTTCCCTAATCCTTCCCCTTTGCTGGCACCGCGGACGATTCCGGCAATATCCGTAAATTCAAAGGTGGTTGGGACCGTCTTTTTCGGACGGACTAATTCTGTTAAACGCTGTAAGCGCCAATCTGGCACTTCCACCATTCCTACATTCGGATCGATCGTCGCAAACGGGTAGTTTGCGGCTTCTGCTCCTGCTTTGGTTATTGCATTAAATAAAGTAGATTTGCCCACATTTGGCAATCCAACGATTCCGGCAGTTAACGCCATGCTTCACTTCACTCTTTCTCTTTTTTTTCTAGGATTTTCTTCATCTTTTTATCAAATTCTCGGCGCGTCATCATGACGATGTGGCCGCAATTCGTACACTTTATTTTGATGTCTGCCCCCATGCGGATGATTTCCCAACGATTGGCTTTGCAGGCATGCGGTTTTTTCATTTCGACAATATCCCCAAGATCATACATCTTTATCACCTCAAGCTTCATCAAATTGAATGTTCAATAAATCTAAAATACGGGTTAAATCTTTTTGTGACAGGTATTCGATCTCGATTTTTCCTTTGCCTTCTTTTTCGCGGATCTCGACATTCGTGCCGAATTTATCCATCAACCGTTCTTCGCTTTCTCGTAAATAGTACGGTTTTTCCCGAATCAGACGCGGCACTTTTTTCTTTTCGTTTTTCGTGTCGTTCATCTCAGCGACCATTTGTTCTAATTGGCGGACTGTCAGATTTTCTTTGACACAACGATTGGCTAATTTTAAGATCTGTTCTTTGTTTTTCAAGCCTAATAATGTCCGGGCTTGCCCCATAGACAAACGGTCATCTTGAACCATTTCTTTGACGAGTTTCGGCAAGGACAGTAACCGCAAATAATTGGCGATATACGGGCGGCTTTTCCCTAAACGTTCAGCGACTTGTGCTTGGGTCAATTTCAAGTTCTTCATCAGCATGTCATAGGCTTCTGCTTCTTCTAAAGGATTTAAATCTTCCCGCTGCAAGTTTTCTAAAACGGCGACTTGCATCATCGCTTCTTCATCAAAATTGCGGATGATGGCTGGGATCGTTTCCTTGCCAGCTAATTTGGATGCTCGAAACCGGCGTTCACCAGCAATGATCTCATAGCCTTTGACGGATGATTGCCGCACGATGATCGGTTGAAAGACCCCCGAATGTTGGATCGAATTGGCTAGTTCTTGTAATGAAAGCTCATCAAAGGTTTTTCGCGGTTGATAAGGGTTGGGTCTTAATTCGTTTAAAGGCAGTTCAACGACTTTTTCTGTCTTGATATCGACTTCTTCTAACCCTTGCAGGTCTTGAAACAACGCATCGATCCCACGCCCTAATCCTTTCCCTTTATTCTTCACGGGCTAACACTTCCTTTGCTAACGTCTGATAGACTTCGGCTCCTTTTGAGCGTGGATCATAATCAATGATCGACAATCCATGACTAGGTGCTTCAGACAACCGGATATTCCGCGGAATAATGGTTTCGTATACTTTTTCTTGGAAATAGCGGCGGACTTCTTCCACGACTTCCGCGCCTAAGTTCGTGCGGGCATCATACATCGTCAGTAAGACCCCTTCGATCTCTAACTCAGGGTTAAAATGTTTTTGTACTAAACGCACGGTATTCAATAGTTGGCTCAGCCCTTCCAATGCATAGTACTCACATTGGACTGGGATCAAAATCGAATCACTGGCGGTAAAGGCATTGATCGTCAAATGACCTAAAGATGGCGGGCAATCGATAAAGATATAATCGTATTGTTCTTTGATTTCATTCAAAGCCGATTTCAATCGAGATTCCCGTGCCATCATGGAGGTCAATTCAATTTCCGCACCAGCTAATTGGATCGTCGCTGGAACGATATCCAAGTTTTCTCGGCTGCTAGGTAAAATCGCTTCAACGATCGGTGTTTCATTGACTAATACATCATAGATGTCTTGTTCCACATCTGGTTTGCGAATGCCGACACCACTTGTGGCGTTGCCTTGGGCATCAATATCTACGAGTAACACTTTTTTGCCGACAAATGCTAAGGACGCACCTAGGTTCACCGTTGTGGTGGTTTTGCCTACGCCGCCTTTTTGGTTTGCAACAGAAATAATACGGGCCATTGATTTTCCTCCTATTTAATTGGTTGTTTCGCTGGCATTCCCGGTTTGCGGGGGTATTTCTTTGGCGTTTCTTTTTTCTTTTGAATGATCAAAAGATGGCGTTCATCGCCGCTGACCGGTAAGGTAAAGCTTTTTTCTTCAATAAATTTGCCGCCTAAGAGTGAGATCGCTGGTTTGGCTTCAACCAGTTCTTCCTCGCTTTTGGCAGCTTTGAGCGCATAAAAATAGCCTGCTTTTTTCACCAATGGCACACAGAGTTCCGTTAACACATTCAAACGGGCAACCGCTCGAGCGGTCACATAATCGAATTGCCCACGAAATTGCGGGTTTTGACCAAATGTTTCTGCACGGTCATGGTACAAGTGGACATTTTCCAATTGTAGATCCGTCACAAGAGTTTGTAAAAAGGTGATGCGCTTATTTAAAGAGTCGACGATCGTCACTTCTAATTCAGGAAACACGATTTTTAGTGGAATACTTGGAAAGCCAGCACCTGAACCGACATCGCACAAATGACTTTGCGGGTCAAAGGCGGTTTCAAAAGCTAAGGAAACAGAATCGTAGAAATGCTTTAAATACACTTCTGATTTTTCCGTGATTGCGGTTAGATTCATCTTCTGATTCCATTCGACTAAACGCTCGAAATAGACAGCGAATTTTTCCATTTGTTCTTCGGTTAAAACGATCCCGTTTTTGCGTAATTCTTCATGAAATTCTTCAGGTAGCATAACGAATCCTTTCTATTTTGTGAAACAGAAAAATGTTTCACAGACTAGTTCCTACTTTAACGCAAAAAGCAGTGCGATGCAATAGCCAGAGATTGCTTTCTAGGAGAATTTACTATTTTTTAACTGGGGCTTTAAGGTTGGTTTAAGGCATAGAAATTATACTCATTTCAATCCAAAAAACTTTTTTCATTTTTCCTTGACCAGCAAGGCTGCCAACCCTGCTGGTCAGCTTTTTTCTCAAAGAAACAAGCATTGATCTCAGGATCAATGCTTGTTTTTGTTTCATATGAAACTTTTTTATTTCACGCGAGGTTCGTTGTATTCTTCGATACGATCAGACGCGCGGGAAGCCGCATGTTTGGCTTTGTTGGTTTGACGTGAAGCAAAGTCGCCGGTTTTAGAAGCAGCTGACGTTACTTTGTCTTGAACCGTTTCTTGTTCCTCTTCGTATTCAGCGATTGTTTTCACATCCACAACGTTGATGTTGACTTCGATCACTTCTAATTGGGTCATTGTCGTTACTTCTTTTTGAATGACTTCTTTGACTTGTTCAGCGATTTCTGGGATGTTGCGGTCGTATTCAACCACGATATCTAAATCAACGGCTACTTGTTTTTTCCCAACTTCAGTATTGATACCGGCAGTCACATTGTCTGTATTAACTAATTTTTCAGCAATATTAGAGAAGAAACCACCATCGACCGTCAACAGGCCATCTACATTTTCTAATGCAATTCCGATAATTTTTTGGATCACTTTGTCATCATAGGTCAATGAACCATGAACGGGTGCATCCCCGGTTGGTCCTTCAAAATCGTTGTGGCCAGGTTTTGGCGGTGCTGGATGATGTCCGGCTGGATCTGGATTTCCTGGTGCTGGATGATCCCCTGGTTTTGGTCCATTTTGTTGTCCTGCTACTGCTTTTTCAGCATTTGGTACCACTGGATCAGGTGATTCAGTCATTGGAATCGCATTTTCATTGGCTTGATGATTGGTGTTGGGAACCACTGGATCTGGATGTGCACTGACATTTTTTTCATTGTTTAATTCGTTTTTATCGTTATTCATTAAAAATTCCTCCTATAAAATACGTTATTGTTGGTTAAAAAATTCGTCGATGATACCGGTACGTTGGAGATACAATCCTAGCGCAAAACCCAAACCTGTTAGGAGTAGAATCAGCAATGTTTTGAAAAAACCGATCGTTACAAACAACACAGCCAGAACAAGGCCGATTGCTCCAAAAATCAATGGGATTTTGTATTGTTGTAGTTCGTTCATCATAGCCCTCCTATTCTACTCGCGGGTTTTCCGGAGTCTCATTTTGTTCAAAATTCGCGTAATTGACTTCGACTTTGACTTTTTCACTTGAGCCAAGCACTCGTTGGACATCTTGTTGGATTTCCGCCATTAAGTTTTCGGTTTTGCCAACTAAGGCAGACGTCCGTTTCAAGCGGCCTTTGATTTTGATTAAAATTCGATTTTTGGTCGCCTTGACATGAACTTTTGGTCCTTCAACAAATTCTTTTTCATTTACTTTCGTACGTACAAGTCCTTCGATCGCTTTCTTATCGATCGTCAATGCGCCCTTATCCTCTTTCAAAACAAAGGTTGTTTTGGTTTTTGGATAAAACAGCACGACTAAGATCACGATCAAGAATACGGCGATTAAAACAACGGCTACCCAAAACATATATTGACGCATAAACAAGTTGTCAAAGAAATACGTGACGACATTGCCTCTGCTGTCCAAACCAAATGGCAGCTGCATGTAAGGATTACTCATTAAAACGATTGGTAATAAGACAGTGATAAAGATCAACGAAACGATGATTGATACGATTTTCCACCATTTACTCATAGGACACCTCCTCCTTTTTCTCCGATTTTTTGATAAGCTTACAAGTTGATGGCTTCTCCGCCGGTAACACCATAAATCTGTGCTGTCACATAGCTAGCTTTATTGGAAGCTAAAAAGACATAGACGGGTGCCAGCTCAGCTGGTTGTCCTGCCCGCTCCAGTAATGCTTGCTGACCAAATTCAGGCAGCTTGTCTTGCGGTTGGCCATGATCTAACTGTAATGGTGTCCAGATTGGTCCTGGGGCTACCCCATTGACCCGAATCCCTTTTTCAGCAAATTGTTTCGCCAAGCTGACTGTAAAACTGGCGATCGCCGATTTGGTTGCCGCATAATCCATTAAATGGGCGCTTGGACTAAAGGCTTGGACAGAAGTCGTTGTCACGATCGCTCCCCCAGCCGGTAAGTGTGGCTCAGCTGCTTTCACTAATGCAAACATTGAGATAATGTTTACCATAAAGGTGTCTTTCACTTGTTCAATCGGTAATTCTGCAATCGATGGCCGCGTGATTTGCTGTGCTGCGTTCAATACTAATGTATCTAACCCACCTAATGCTGCTACCGCTTTGTCAACGATCTCTTGTGGTGCCGCTTCGTCTCGCAGATCATAGGGTAGCAAAATCACTTTGCGTCCGGCTTCTTTGATGTACCCTGCAACTTCTTCGGCATCTTCTTCTTCTCCTGGGAAAAAGTGCAGGGCAATGTCTGCTCCTTCACGAGCGAAGGCAATCGCTGCTGCTCGTCCGATCCCAGAATCCCCACCGGTAATCAGTACCCGCCGGTTTTCTAACTGCTGACTTCCCTCATAAGAGTCTTCACCACAATCAGGTTTTGGTCGCATTTCTTCTTGTAAAGCAGGCGTATCTTGTTCCTGTTTGCTGTATTTACCCGTGTGATAAAGTTCCCGTGGATCAGTCAAAATAGGTTCACTCATTCTTACGTCCTCCTTTTCTCTATAATAAAATTCTAAACCATTCATTTTTTTTTGGGAAATATAACGCTTTGTTAACAAAAATAAATCCTCGTTTATTAGAAAATGAAAAAAGAAAGTGCCCTCATTTTTGACCAAAAGCAAATGATTTCCCTTTTTTATAGAAGGGCGTAAACTAATGAGTAGTAACTGGTGGTACCTGTAAAAGGGAACCCCTAAGAAAATGACCTTGGATCAACAAAAAGGAGGAAACAAACAATGCCTTGGAATGTCCGTGATTATCCTGCGTCAATGAAGAATTTAGACCCCTTAGTTCGTAAAAAAGCGATCGATATCGCCAATGCCTTGCTAGCCGATGGCTATTCCGATGATCGGGCGATCCCGATCGCCACGAGTCAAGCAGAAAAATGGTATGACAATGCAGATGAAGAGGAGAAGAAAGCTTTTCAGAAAGAGAAAAATCCGCAAAAAGATGATGCCCATCAAACCAATAAGAATGCGAAAAAATTAATGGATGCGGATGTAGAAGTTGTGTATGAAGAGGACCAATGGCAAGTCCGTTCCAAAGGGGCAAAACGTGCCAGTGACCATTTCGACAAGAAAGCAGATGCCATCGCCCGTGCCAAAGAAATCGCCGAAAACAAAGAATCCGTGGTGAACGTTTATAAGAAAGACGGCGACCATCAAAAGGATATTGATTTAGGAGAATAAAATTGGCCGCAGAAAAGTGGAAGGAGGTCTTACGTTTGTCGTTTTAACGGCGCGAAACGTTACCTTCTCTTTCGCTTTTTTGTTTCCTTTTACAGCTAGGTTTGGTTAAAACTAAAGCAACCGCTTCTTTAACGTTTCTTTTAAAAAACAACGTTTCATTGTCAGAAACCTAAAAAACGAAGACCTTTTGAATGAACCATTACTTTTAAAATTTCTCGACATCCTAAAAAATAAGCCTATAAAATGCTGCTCTAGCAACAACTGTAAACCATCCGTTGCCGTTGCAAATTAGCTTGTGCTTTCTTTAACTAGCCAAACCTTGTATACTTAAACTATCAAAAGTACAAGGAGTGGTATTTGTGAAAAAATTATTTTTTGTGCCGTTTATTTTTATTTGTTTCTTCTTTGCTCTCCCAGCTGCCGCCCAAACAGTGGAAGAACCTGAACTCGTTTACGACTTAGCATCAGATAGTCCCTATGAGCAGCTGATCACCGTAGATGAAGAAGGCAACGAGTTGATTTTGACCATTGAAAAATTGCCGTCATTCCGGGCAAATCTGGCAGCAGGAACGTATCGCGTGTCAAAAACATCCACCGGTAATTGGACCGCTAGTTACAATGTCACGGTCAATAGCCGCAATCAATTTACAGGCACTTCGAATTTAAGTTTAGTTGCTCACAGAGGAAGTATCACTTCTAGTTCATTAACTCACACGTCCACTAAAGCCACCTGTACGTTTAAGCAAAAAGCAGGTATAATCACTACCAATGGGAGTGTCGTAACCACGATCTCAAATGGGAAGCTAGTTGTTAAATAGCAGATAGGAGCATACATTGGCTTTAGCAGAACAATTAAAAAGCTGTCGCGAGTCTTCCGGATTGTCGCAAACAGCAGTCGCAGAAAAATTACAGATTTCACGCCAGTCGATTTCAAAATGGGAAAACGGGCGCGGCTATCCAGATATTGAGAATTTGATTTTGTTGAGCGATCTCTATCAAGTCTCGATTGATGAGCTCTTGCGGGAAAACGAAGCGTTAAAAGAGCGGATCGAAACCAATAATCAAGAGATCAACGACAAAAAAGAAAAATTGTCGTTACTCCAAAGAACGATGGCAACGGAAAAAGATGAAAGTCTGCTCTTGCTACTGTTAGCTGGAATCGGCTCATTTCTCTTTCCATTAGGTTTGATTTTAGATGGCTTTGTCTTATGGCGTAACAAAAAGGCCAATAATTTTTATGTATTGATCTATATCGTCTGTGCCTTCTCAATTTTCTTGAATTTGTACGATGGCTATGTCCATCTCAGCAACATCATGAATTGGGGAACCACTACGATTGAAAAAGTTGAATAATTCAATTGCTAACACAAAAAGCCCGCTGCGAGTTACTCTCGTAGCGGGCTTTTGACACTGTATTTACCATTTATAAATTGGTTTTTCAAAGAATATTAACCGTCTTTAGTTAACCTTTGCAATCTTCCCTTGTTCGATATACACCATCAAAATACTAATATCAGCTGGGTTTACTCCGCTGATACGGCTCGCTTGGGCGATGGTTTCGGGTTGGATTTTTTGCAGTTTTTGTTTGGCTTCTGTTGCCAAGCCATTGATAGCGGCATAGTCGATGTTTTCAGGAATGCGTTTGGCTTCCATCCGTTTGAGTTTCTCCACTTTTTCGAGGGCTTTTTTAATATAACCTTCGTATTTGATTTGGATCTCGACTTGTTCGATCTCTTTTGGCTTCAATGCTTCATTGGCTTCGATAAATTGCAGCATTTCCGCATACGTCACTTCAGGCCGGCGCAAGAATTCATTTGCTAAAACGCCATCTTTCAAGGTGGCCGTCCCTTTGGCAGTCAAATATGCTTGTACTTCTGGCGTTGGTTTGATGCGGATTTTAGACAAGCGTTTGATTTCTGCTTCAACAGCTTCTTTTTTCGCTACATATGCTTCGTATTGCGCTTCTGGGACGAGCCCAATTTGATGTCCCACTTCGGTCAAACGCAGATCGGCATTATCATGACGCAGCAATAAGCGGTATTCGGCACGAGAGGTCAATAAACGGTATGGTTCATTGGTTCCTTTGGTCACCAAATCATCGATCATCACACCGATATAACCGTCGCTGCGTTTCATAATGAAAGGTTCTTTGCCTTGAATTTTCAAAGCGGCATTGATGCCGGCAATCAAGCCTTGACCGGCCGCTTCTTCATAGCCGCTGGTTCCGTTGGTTTGTCCTGCCGTAAAGAGGTTTTCGATGACTTTGGTTTCTAATGTTGGACGCAATTGATGAGGTACCACGACATCATATTCAATGGCGTAGCCCGTCCGCATCATTTCCGCTTTTTCTAAACCTGCGATGGAATGCAGCATTTGGACTTGGACGTCTTCTGGCATAGAAGTAGAAAGCCCTTGAACATACACTTCTTCGGTGTTCAATCCTTCTGGCTCCAAGAATAGTTGGTGACGAGATTTGTCTGCAAAACGCACGATTTTGTCTTCGATGGATGGACAATAACGGGCACCTACCCCTTCGACGATCCCTGTAAACATCGGCGCCCGATGTAAATTCTGGTTGATGATTTGGTGCGTTCCTTCGTTCGTATAGGTCAACCAGCAAGGTTCTTGGTTTTGATTGTAGGCTTCATCGGGTGTGCTGTAACTAAAGTGATTCGGTTGTTCATCGCCAGGCTGGATCTCCGTTACCTCATAGTTGATGGTGCTGGATTTGACCCGCGGTGGTGTACCGGTTTTAAAACGAGCGATCTCTAGACCAAGCTCTTTCAAATGATCGGCTAATCCAATCGATGGCTGGGAGTTGTTTGGACCAGAAGAATACTTCAACTCTCCAATGATGATCTCCCCTCGCAACGCTGTTCCTGCAGTGATCACTACAGCTTGGGCTTGGTAACGAGCGCCTGTAGATGTCACGACGCCACGGCATTCGCCTTCTTCAACGATCAGCTTTTCAACGATCCCTTGGCGCAGTGTTAGATTGGCTTCTTTTTCGATCGTTCGTTTCATTTCAGCCGCATAGGCATGTTTATCGGCTTGCGCCCGCAAAGCCCGCACTGCGGGACCTTTTCCTGTATTGAGCATCCGCATTTGGATGTAGGTTTTATCGATATTTTTGCCCATTTCTCCGCCTAAAGCATCGATTTCGCGCACCACGACGCCTTTTGCTGGTCCGCCGACGGAGGGATTACAAGGCATGAATGCGACCATGTCTAAGTTGATGGTCAGTAAAAGGGTTTTTGCCCCCATTCGGCTGGCTGCTAAGGCAGCTTCTGATCCGGCATGGCCGGCACCAACAACGATCACGTCATAACTTTCTGCTTGATATTCTTGCATGGTGTTCTCCTTTTTACGCCAGTGGCGCATTCTTTATTTTCCTAAACAAAACTGACTAAATAATTGGGTGATCAACTCATCTTGGACACTGTCGCCGACAACTTCTCCTAGATAGTCCCAGCAACGTGTCATATCGATTTGAACCAAGTCGACAGGCATTCCTGCTTCGATCCCTTGGATGACCTCAGACAACGACTGAACGGCATTTTCTAATAAGGCAATGTGGCGGGTGTTAGAAAGATAGGAAGCATCCTTGTCGGTGGTTTTCCCCCCAAAGAATAGATCGGCAATGGCTTGTTCCAGTTGATCCAAGCCTTCGTTGGTCAATACAGAGACAGAAAAAATCGGTTCATCTGCTGCGTACTGCGCTAATTCAGCGGGCGCTAGTTTTGGCTCAAGGTCGGTCTTATTCAATAAGATGATCCGACGGCTGCCAGCAGTCAGCTCCAGCAATTGTTTGTCTTCCTGGGTCAATCCTTCGCTTTGGTTGAGAACCAGCAAAATCAACTCCGCTTCTGCCAGTGCTTTGCGGCTGCGTTCGACCCCAATTTTCTCAACGACATCTTCCGTTTCGCGGATACCAGCCGTATCGATCAGTTTCAACGGTACCCCGCGAACATTGACATACTCTTCAATGACATCTCGAGTCGTACCAGCAATGTCTGTTACGATAGCTTTTTCTTCCCTTAATAAATGGTTCAATAAGCTGGATTTACCGACATTCGGCCGACCGATGATCGCAGTACTCAGGCCTTCTCGCAAAATTTTTCCTTGTTGGGCAGTTGCTAATAAGGCTTGGATCTGCCCTTTGACCATCGTGGCCTTTTCTAACAATAAGCGGGTCGTCAATTCTTCCACATCATCGTATTCAGGGTAATCGATATTCACTTCAACTTGCGCCAACGTCTCTAAGATCTCTTGGCGTAAGGTCCGAATCAAGTGGGAAAGATTGCCATCCAGCTGATTGACAGCGAGATTCATCGCCTTATCGGTCTTAGCACGAATCAGGTCCATCACCGCCTCGGCTTGAGAAAGATCAACCCGTCCATTTAAAAAGGCCCGCTTCGTGAATTCCCCCGGCTCAGCCAAACGTGCGCCTTGTCGTAAAACCAGTTGCAAGAGTTGATTGACGACAACGATCCCGCCGTGACAGTTGATCTCAACGACATCTTCTCGGGTAAAGGTCCGCGGCTTTTTCATCACTGAAAGCATCACTTCATCCATCAAACGGTTTTCTTCTGGGTCCACGATATGACCATAATGAATCGTATGACTAGGGACTTGGGCGAGGGTTTTAGTGCCTGCTTGAAAAATCCGATCCGCAATTGCGATTGCTTCTTCCCCGCTTAATCGCACAATACTGATGGCCCCTTCGCCTGGCGGGGTGGAAATTGCGGCAATCGTATCAAATTCTTGCGTAATATTCGCCATGTTGCATGCTCCTCCTATTTTTTCACATAAAAAAAGTGCCCACTCCACCCGTCAAATTGATTGAAAATCAATAAAAACGAGTAGACTTAGCACTTTGACTGCTTGTCAATTAAATTCTGGAAATAGATTAGCACATTTTTGCGCGAGTCGCAAGCTTCCTTCAAAAACTTTTAAATTTTGCATCTGTCCGCAAAAACCTTTAAAATAAAAGCAAAGAATAAGAAAAGAGGGATCTATTATGGAAACCATCAAATCATCAAACAGTGCTGCCCGCATTAAAGAAATCATTTTATCGACAGGAAACGTGAATCGGCCTTATGTCGTGCGGGATATCGTCTTTGCGGCAGACAAAATCGAAGTAGATCTATTTGATACATCTGTGAATTTGAACGATCTTTTGGCAGATGTGACCTATCGCTTAAAAGAAACAGCTCACAGCTACGGTGCGAATGCAGTGATCAACTGTCATTTCGAACACGACCGCATCGTCGAAGGCGACAAAACCTACCTTGAGATCTTTGCCTATGGTACGGTGGTTCAATTTACTCAATCAACCATTGGCGGCTAATTGCCCCTTTGAACAACGAAATACAAAAAAGAGTCCGCGGCATACGGACTCTTTTTTGATACCAAAGGCTGACCTACGTAACGTATGTTGACTTTGATAAGAATGATTTCTAGTCAAGGATACTTGGTTTTAAATTTGTTGTCAATCGCTTTTTCCCATCAAAAAAGGGAAAGGCTTGTCAGACCGCCTTTCCCTTTTTTCATTAAATTCGTTTGTCCGCAGGTTCCACTACTAAGTAGCGATACGGTTCATCCCCTTCAGAATGAGTTTGAACATACGCATCTTTACTCAATACGGAATGGATCTGCTTTCTTTCAAACGCCGGCATCGGCTCTAAAAAGACCGGGCGGCCTGTTCGTTTGACTTTTTCAGCAGTACGGCTGGCCAAACGTTCTAAGATCGCTTGACGTTTTTCACGGTAATCCCCGACATTCACAACGATCGACAATTTGTTTTTCGCGATGCGATGAATATAAACTTGCGCCAAATATTGCAGTGCATTCAAGGTTTTGCCGTGCTTCCCAATCAAAATGCCTTGTTTTTGCGTTTCTAATTGAAAGATGATCACGCCGTCTTGACGAGCGGTTTTTACTAAGGCAGGTGCATTCAATGCTTTTGAAATATTTGTCAGATAGAGTCCCAACTGAGCCAGTGCTTCCTCATCTGAAAGATCCGTCAGCAAAACAGGTTCGCTCGCGGCCGCCTCCATCACACTGCTTGCATCCTCTGTCGTCACAGGATCTGGTTCTACCAGCGGTTTTGCTGGTACTTCTTCAACGGGTGCCGGTTCTTCAACGATTCTTTTTTCAATGGAGACCCGTGCTTGTTTTTTTCCTAGCCCCAAGAAGCCTTTTTTTCCTTCATCCAGGACTTCGATTACTGCTTGATCTTTGGTGATACCAAGGACTTGCAATCCCTCTTGAATTGCTTCAGCTACTGTCAGATTTTCATAAATCGGCATTGCAGTGCAACCTCCTCTTATTTTTTCCGTTTCTTTTTAGGACTCATTGCTTTTTTCAGGGCTCGTTCACGCTCGCGTTCTTTGCGGGCGGCTTCTTCTCTTTCTTGGCGAATCTTGAATGGGTTATTTAAGATCATTGTTTGCAAGACTTGGAATGCATTAGAAACAACCCAGTACAAGGAAAGACCGCTGGCAATGTTGATCCCCATCAGTAAGATCATCATCGGCATAGCGAAATTCATGATTTTCAAACTCGCATTTGATTCCACTTGGCTCATACTTGATAAGTAGGTACTTGCAAAAGTAAAGAGCGCCGCTAAAATCGGCAAGATGAAGTATGGGTCACGATCACCCAGCTGCAGCCATAAGAATTTTCCTTCTTGCAGAGCAGGAACCCGTGAGATCGATTGCCACAAGGCCATCAAAATCGGCATTTGTACCAATAATGGTAGACAGCCGGCATAGGGATTGACATTGTTTTCCGCATACAAACGTTGTGTTTCTTCTTTTAACTTGCTTTGTGTTTCTGTATCTTTTGACGCATATTGCTGCTGCAGCGCTTTTAGCTTCGGTTGTAATTCTTGCGTTTTGCGCATGCTTTTGGTTTGAAAGTGCATCAACGGCATCAAAATGACCCGGATGATCAATGTAAAGAGGATGATCCCGATCCCGGCATTGCCGAAGGAGAGGGCTTTGATCGCCTCTGCAAAATAATAAACGATGTAACGATCCCATAGACCGGTACTTTGTGCATTTACTTCACCTGTTGCACCGCAGGCAGATAAGACAACTACTAATGAGAGAACTCCCAAAAATAGTAAGACGCGTTTCCCTTTTTTCACGTAACTAATTCCTTTCCATTAATGAATAATTTTGGCAAGCTTTAAGACATGCTCTAAATTCGAGTAGATTTCCTTTGAGGAACAAGTGGCGATACTTGGACGGGCGATCACAATAAAATCGATCGCTGGTTCGATTCGCGGCTTCATTTCCGTTAAGCTCGCACGAATCTTGCGTTTGACCTCATTTCGCTTCACTGCATTACCGACTTTTTTTCCTACAGATAAACCAACTCGAAAATGTGATTGCTCTTTAGGTAAGACATACACCACGAACTTCCGATTTGCAAAAGAATTTCCTGCCTGAAAAACTTTTTGAAAATCTTGCTCTGTTTTTACTCGATAGGATTTTCTCATCTTCGGTTCCTTCACTTCTTTCAATTAAGCTTCGCGAAACGGATTGAATCCGTAACCACTCACCTGTCAATAATACCATATTTGCCAAAAGTCAGACACTATATTCCGCAAAAACGGCATAAAAAAAAACCACTGGCATTCAGTGGCTTACGCAGAAATAACCTTTCTGCCTTTACGACGACGGCTAGCTAAAACACGACGTCCATTTTTTGTACTCATACGTTTACGGAATCCGTGAACTTTTTGACGTTTACGTTTATTTGGTTGATACGTTCTTTTCATTTATTTCCACCTCCATCAGGATAATGCTTATGCGCACAGACATACTTTGATAGTATAACGAGTCAAGTACTAGTTTGTCAATAAGAAGTTTGCTCAAAATCGACCATTCTTTATCCACAATTCCCTTGATTTGTGTGGGTTTGCTGTTTACAGCTAATTTTTGTGGATAACTTTTTCCCCAGAGTTAGTTTGACTTTTTCCACAAACAAACAGCCTGTAGAAAAGTTTTCCACAATCGCTTTTCCAGCTGTTGATAACTCCCCTAA
Organism: Enterococcus sp. AZ141; assembly: GCF_051714385.1. Lineage (NCBI taxonomy): Bacteria > Bacillati > Bacillota > Bacilli > Lactobacillales > Enterococcaceae > Enterococcus > Enterococcus sp. AZ141. The sequence goes on along the minus strand of NZ_JBIORT010000001.1, from coordinate 1,070,785 downwards.
AACCTAGTATTATCAAGGCGTGATCTTCACATAGATCTGTGGATAAGAGAGATTTTTTTCTAGTTATGCACATTCTTTTTCAACCTGTGGATAGTGCATTTTCGAACATGTGCATTTCCTTTTTTCTTTTATCCCGTTTTGTGGAAAAGTATTTTTTTCTAACCTTTTTTATCGTAATCTGTGGAAAACTTTTTCAATCCGTGCTATTTTAGTTATATCTATTCTTAGTTATAGGAGGACAATTTATGCCATCTGCTGATTCTATTTGGCAAGATCTTCAACGTTCCTTTAAAGAAGAGCTGAATCCGGCCAGTTATAGTGCTTGGATCGAGACTGCCAATGTCTTGTCGTTTGAAAAAAATCAGCTGCTGATCGAAGTACCCAGCGATCTTCATAAATCTTATTGGGAAAAAAATCTAGCTGCCAAAATTGTTGAAATGGGATTTATGAAAACTGGTGAAGAATTGATTCCTAGTTTTGTGACTGTCGAAGAAGCAGAAGCTTTAAAAACAGCCCCTTCTACTATTCAAACAGCTGCAAAAGAAAACGAGCGGCCGCCGAAATCGATCTTAAATGAAAAATACACATTTGATACCTTTGTCATCGGGAAAGGCAATCAGATGGCCCACGCTGCTGCTTTAGTTGTTGCAGAAGATCCTGGGTCTATTTATAATCCGCTGTTCTTCTATGGTGGCGTTGGTTTAGGGAAAACCCACTTGATGCATGCGATCGGTCATCAAATGTTGCTAAAACGTCCCAATGCCAAAATCAAGTATGTTAGTAGTGAAAATTTCACCAATGATTTCATTACTTCTATTCAAAAGAACAAAATGGAAGATTTTCGAAACGAATACCGCAATGTTGATCTTTTGCTAGTGGATGATATTCAATTCTTAGTCAATAAAGAAGGAACCCAAGAAGAATTCTTTAATACCTTCGAAGAACTGTATCGCAATAATAAACAGATCGTCCTCACAAGTGATCGTTTGCCAAATGAGATCCCGACTTTACCAGAACGTTTGGTTTCCCGTTTTGCTTGGGGCTTGTCCGTTGATATCACCCCGCCGGATCTAGAGACGCGGACTGCGATTTTGCGGAAAAAAGCCGAAGCCGAACGTTTGGAGATCCCCGACGATACGTTAAGTTATATCGCTGGACAGATCGATTCAAATATCCGGGAACTTGAAGGAGCACTCGTGCGGGTGCAAGCTTTTGCTACGATGCAAAACTCAGACATTACAACCAGCTTGGCAGCTGAAGCCATCAAAGCCTTGAAATCAAGCCATGGCTCGACCCAAGTTTCGATTTTGCAGATCCAAGAAGAAGTCGCAAAATACTATCACATTCATGTCAATGATCTAAAAGGGAAAAAACGGGTCAAAGGCATCGTTGTCCCACGGCAGATCGCGATGTATCTCTCTCGAGAATTAACCGATAGTTCTTTACCAAAAATCGGCGGCGAATTTGGTGGCAAAGACCATACCACGGTCATTCATGCCCATGAAAAAATTCAGCATTTAGTCGAAACAGATCCCACGATCAAAAATGAGATCGCTGAAATCAAACAAATTCTCTTCAGCTGATCTGTGGATAAGAAAAGAAGAACCAAAAAAGTTGTCCACAAGTTATTCACAGGCATTTTCGTTAGTCTAATCACTCTTTTCTCGAGTTATCCACATTACTAACAAGCCTATTACTACTATTACTTTTATTTAATAACTATAAATTAAAGGAGTATCGCTATGAAGCTAACTTTAAACCGAACAGAGTTCATGCAAGAATTACAAACTGTCCAACGGGCGATTTCAACCAAAACCACCATCCCGATCTTAACCGGAGTAAAATTGTCCCTTTCAGAAAAAGGATTGACCATGACTGGGAGCAATGCCGATATTTCCATTGAAACTTTTTTAAGTGTGGAAAACGAAAAAGCGCAAATGCAAATCGAAAAAACAGGAGCAATCGTTTTACAAGCACGTTTCTTCAGCGAAATCGTTCGTCGTTTGCCTGAAAGTACCTTAACGTTAGAAGTTTTAGACAATAATCAAGTAGCGATCACTTCTGGAAAAGCCAACTTTACCGTCAACGGCTTGGATGCCGATAGTTATCCACATTTACCAGTTGTCGAAAGTCAAGATTCGATCGAGATTCCAGCGCACGTGTTGAATAAGGTTGTTAGTGAAACGGTCTTTGCGGTTTCGCAACACGAAAGCCGTCCAATCTTAACTGGGGTCCACTTTGTCTTAGAAAATCAAAAATTATTAGCTGTTGCGACGGACTCACACCGTTTGAGTCAACGGGTGATTCCCTTGGAAAGCGGGGAAACAGCCTTCAATATCGTGATTCCCGGCAAAAGCCTAACGGAACTTTCTCGTTCCTTAACGGATGAAGAAGAAGCGATCCAAATCAGCATTATGGATAACCAAGTATTGTTCCAAACGAAAACTATGAAATTCTATTCTCGTTTATTGGAAGGAACTTACCCAGATACCAACCGTCTGATCCCTTCAAGCTTCAATACTGAAATTGAATTTTCTGTGCCAGAATTGTTACAGGCTATCGAACGGGCGTCATTGCTTTCCCATGAAGGCCGTAACAACATCGTTCGTTTGGCGATCTCCGAAGAAGCCGTTGTCTTATATGGAAACTCACCAGAAATCGGGAAAGTGGAAGAAGATCTTTCTTTTGAAAAAGTGACCGGCGACCCATTAGAGATCTCTTTCAATCCTGACTATATGAAAGCAGCACTACGAGCCTTTGGTGACACCAGCATCGTGATCCGCTTTATCTCAGCGATCCGTCCCTTTACATTGGAGCCAACAGAGAGCAAAGGCAGCTTTATCCAGCTGATCACACCGGTGCGGACCAACTAGTTTTTCATGTCTTTTGAAAAAAGTTGAAACAATCATCTGAAAATGAATAAATGAGTTAAAAGGGCTTAAAATCGTTTTTAAGCCCTTTTTTCTATTTTGGCTTCTTTTTTGTCTAAAAGCAGTAAGTCTTCTGAGAATGAAAAATATGCCGATGAATTTGTTTTCTTGGCAAAAAAAGAGTATAATAGAGCTAAACGCTCTTTGATAGAATTGAGGGGAATTATGAAAATGCAAATACCGTTAGAAACGGAATATATGACACTTGGACAAATGCTCAAAGAAGTCAGTGTGATCAGCAGCGGCGGCCAAGCGAAATGGTACCTTGCAGAGCACACCGTTTTTGTCGACGGCGAGCCGGAAAATCGACGAGGGCGCAAATTGTATGCGGGAATGCGTGTTGAGCTACCTGATGAAGGTACTTTTTTTATGGTGAAGAAGGAAGACGCAGATGCGGCTGAATGAGTTGCATTTAAGCAATTATCGGAACTATGATTCGCTGACACTGACTTTTGAGAAAGGTCTGGTCATTTTTTTAGGCGAAAATGCGCAAGGAAAAACCAATATTTTAGAAAGTATCTATGTATTGGCGATGACCAAAAGCCACCGCACCTCCAGCGAGCAAGAACTTATCCGTTGGGACACGGAAGGTGCGCGGATCTCTGGCAGTGTCAGTCGGGGACGCTCAACGATCCCGTTAGAACTGTTTTTGTCAAAAAAAGGACGAAAAACGAAAGTAAACCACATTGAGCAAAAAAAGCTCAGTAGTTACATAGGGCAGCTGAATGTCATTTTATTTGCTCCAGAAGACCTCTCCCTTGTAAAAGGAAGTCCCCAAGTCCGCCGCAAATTTCTCGATATGGAAATTGGGCAGATCGATCCAATTTATCTCTATGATCTCGTTCAATACCAATCCGTTTTGAAACAGCGCAATCAATACTTAAAACAGCTGAATGAAAAAAAACAGACCGATGAGATCTATTTAGATGTTTTGACGGAACAGCTGGTGGCTTTCGGCAGTAAAATCATTTTAGCCAGACAACGGTTTGTTCAGCGCTTGGCGTATTGGGCAAATCAGCTGCACCAAAAGATCAGCCAAGGAAAAGAAACATTGCAGATCGACTATTTATCAAATGTGCCCGGTGAGGCGACCTCGCTGGAGGAGATCCAACAGCAATTTGTCAAAGCCTTGGCACAAGTCAAAGACCGTGAACGATTTCGGCAAGTCACGTTGGCAGGCCCCCATCGAGACGATCTGGATTTTTTGATCAATGAGAAAAATGTTCAGACCTTTGGTTCGCAAGGACAGCAGCGAACAACGGCCCTAAGTGTCAAATTGGCAGAAATCGATTTGATGAAAGAAGAAACAGGGGAATATCCCGTCCTTTTATTAGATGATGTCATGAGTGAGCTGGATGATTCCCGACAACTGCATTTATTGGAAACCATTGAAGGAAAAGTTCAGACCTTTCTGACAACAACGACATTAGAACATGTAAAAGACAAAATGTCTGTGGAAGCAGAGATTTTTTATGTAGAGCAAGGACATATTAAAGGAGAATAGACTGAATGACAGAAGAAGAAAAAAGCTTAGTTGAACGTGCGAAAGCCTATGATGCCAGTCAGATCCAAGTGCTGGAAGGACTAGAAGCCGTCCGCAAACGACCTGGGATGTACATTGGTTCTACCAGTTCAGAAGGTTTGCACCACTTAGTATGGGAAATCGTCGATAACTCGATCGACGAAGCACTAGCAGGCTTTGCCTCAAGTATTCAAGTGATCATTGAACCAGATAATAGCATTACGGTCGTCGATGACGGTCGGGGGATCCCCGTTGATATCCAAGCCAAGACAGGCCGTCCAGCGGTAGAAACCGTCTTTACGATCCTGCATGCCGGCGGGAAATTTGGCGGCGGCGGCTACAAGGTTTCCGGCGGACTTCATGGGGTAGGTTCCTCCGTCGTTAATGCGTTGTCCACGACTTTAGACGTAAAAGTCTATAAAGAAGGCAAAGTGTATTATCAAGAATACCATCGTGGAGCAGTCGTTGATGACTTAAAAGTGATCGATGAAACCGACCGCCACGGAACGACCGTCCACTTTGTTCCAGATCCAGAGATCTTTACGGAAACAACGGAATTCAATTTTGATAAATTAGCGACGCGGGTTCGGGAATTAGCCTTCTTGAACCGTGGTTTAAAAATCTCGATCGAAGACAAACGGGAAGAAAAACCCGTTTTGAAAGAATATCATTACGACGGCGGGATCAAGAGCTATGTGGAGCATTTGAATGCGAGTAAAACAGTGATTTTCCCAGATCCGATCTATTTAGAAGGAGAACAACAAGGAATCACGGTTGAAGTCTCCATGCAATATACCGATAGCTACCATAGCAACCTGCTAAGTTTTGCCAACAACATCCATACCTATGAAGGCGGAACCCATGAATTCGGGTTTAAGACTGCCTTGACCCGGGTGATCAATGATTACGCCCGCAAGTCAAAATTGATGAAAGAAAACGACGAAAACCTGACCGGAGAAGATGTTCGGGAAGGCTTGACGGCGGTTATCTCCATCAAGCATCCAGATCCTCAGTTTGAGGGACAAACGAAAACCAAATTAGGAAATTCCGAAGTGCGGACAGTCACCGATCGTCTCTTTTCCGAACATTTCACGAAATTCTTGATGGAAAACCCGAATGTGGGTCGTCAAGTCGTGGAAAAAGGACTTTTGGCATCAAAAGCCCGTCAAGCAGCCAAACGTGCCCGGGAAATGACTCGCCGAAAAGGTGCGTTAGAAATCAGTAACTTACCTGGGAAATTAGCCGACTGTTCCAGTAATGATCCAGAAAAATGCGAATTGTTTATCGTCGAAGGAGATTCTGCCGGCGGTTCAGCAAAACAAGGCCGCAGTCGGGAATTCCAAGCGATCTTACCGATCCGTGGGAAGATTTTAAATGTCGAAAAAGCCAGCATGGACAAAATCCTAGCAAACGAAGAGATCCGTTCATTGTTTACGGCAATGGGTACCGGGTTTGGTGCTGATTTTGATGTAGCAAAAGCCCGTTACCACAAGCTAGTCATCATGACCGATGCCGATGTCGATGGTGCCCATATCCGGACCCTACTCTTGACGCTGTTCTATCGTTATATGCGTCCCATCGTTGAAGCCGGTTATGTCTATATCGCACAACCGCCATTGTACGGTGTCAAACAAGGGAAAAATATCCATTATATCCAACCCGGCAAGAATGCCGAACAAGATTTGAAAAATACGATTGAATCACTACCTGCGACACCAAAACCAACAGTTCAACGATACAAAGGTCTAGGGGAAATGGATGACCACCAGTTATGGGAAACCACGATGGATCCTGACAATCGGATGATGCTGCGGGTCAGCGTAGATGATGCCATTGAAGCCGATCAAATTTTTGAAATGCTGATGGGGGATCGCGTCGAACCAAGACGGGCCTTTATCGAAGAAAACGCGCACTACGTGAAAAATCTTGACATCTAGCCAATCGTAGAGGAGGAAACAGCTTGAGTGAAGAAGCAAAACAAAATATTCATGACGTCAATCTGACCAGTGAAATGCGCGAGTCCTTTATCGATTATGCAATGAGTGTAATTGTTGCTAGGGCTTTACCAGATGTGCGGGATGGCTTAAAGCCGGTTCACCGCCGAATTTTATATGGAATGAATGAATTAGGGGTCACACCAGACAAGCCCCATAAAAAATCAGCCCGGATCGTCGGCGATGTCATGGGGAAATACCATCCCCATGGTGATAGTGCGATCTATGAATCAATGGTGCGGATGGCACAGCCCTTCAGCTATCGCTACATGTTAGTCGATGGCCACGGAAACTTTGGCTCAGTCGATGGTGACGGTGCCGCTGCGATGCGGTATACCGAAGCCCGCATGAGCAAACTGGCGATGGAGATGCTGCGGGACATCAACAAAGATACTGTTGATTTCCAAAGCAATTATGATGATACAGAACGAGAACCAGCGGTATTACCAGCACGCTTCCCGAACCTTTTGGTCAACGGGACGACGGGGATCGCTGTTGGGATGGCGACCAATATCCCGCCTCATAACTTGAATGAAGTTATTGCAGCCATCGATCTATTGATGGAAAATCCAGAAGTCACGACAAGTGAATTGATGGAAGTCCTGCCGGGACCAGATTTCCCAACCGGCGGGATCGTCATGGGAAAATCCGGTATTCGCCGTGCCTATGAAACAGGGAAAGGTTCGATCACTGTTCGCGGAAAAGTCGAAGTGACTGAAATGCCCAACGGTAAAGAACGGATCTTAGTGACTGAATTGCCGTATATGGTCAATAAAGCGAAGTTGATCGAGCGGATCTCTGAGCTGCACCGTGACAAACGGATCGAAGGAATCACCGATCTGCGGGATGAATCGTCTCGTGAAGGCATGCGGATCGTTATCGACGTTCGTCGCGACGTCAGTGCGTCGGTGATCTTAAACAATCTCTACAAAATGACTGCACTGCAATCTTCTTTTGGCTTTAATATGTTAGCCATTGAAAAAGGCGTGCCGAAGATTTTGAGTTTGAAACGAATTTTAGAAAACTACATCGAGCATCAACAAGAAGTGGTGACTCGTCGGACACAGTTTGATAAAAACAAAGCAGAAGCCCGTGCCCACATCTTAGAAGGGTTACGGATCGCATTGGATCATATCGATGAGATCATTGCTTTGATCCGGGCATCAAATTCTGATGATGAAGCAAAAAATAGCATGATGGAGCGCTTCAAATTGTCCGATCGCCAAGCGCAAGCAATTTTAGATATGCGTTTGCGTCGCTTGACTGGTTTGGAACGCGACAAGATCGAAAACGAGTACCAAGGTTTGTTAGAATTTATCGCTGATTTGACAGACATTTTAGCAAATCCACAACGAGTCCTAGAGATCATCCAAACGGAGTTGCAAGAATTAGGCCAACGCTTTGGCGATGATCGCCGGACTGAATTATTGGTTGGGGAAGTCTTAAGTCTTGAAGATGAAGACTTGATCGAAGAAGAAGAAATCGTCATTACTTTGACGAACAATGGATACATCAAACGAGTAGCTAAGTCTGAATTCCGTGCACAACGTCGCGGCGGACGTGGCGTTCAAGGAATGGGGATCCACGATGAAGACTTCGTGAAGACGTTGATTTCTTGTTCGACTCACGACACATTACTGTTCTTCACCAATAAAGGGAAAGTTTACAAAGCCAAAGGCTATGAAATTCCTGAGTATGGTCGGGCAGCCAAAGGTATCCCTGTGATCAATCTGCTAGGGATCGATTCTAGCGAACGGATCGAAGCGATCATTTCGGCTTCTGGTGGGCCTCAAGAAGGACGCTACTTGTTCTTCACGACGCGTCTAGGTGTGGTCAAACGGACCTCAGTGACGGCCTTTTCAAATATCCGTGCCAATGGTCTGATTGCGATCGGTCTTCGGGAAAATGATGAGTTGGTTAACGTGATCGAAACCCATGGCGAAGATGTCGTGATCATCGGCACCCACGATGGCTACTCTGTGACTTTCAAAGAAGCCCTTGTTCGGGATATGGGCCGAACAGCTGCTGGTGTGCGAGGCATTCGTCTAAGAGATGGAGACTACGTCGTAGGTGCCGCTGTGATCACAGAAGACAGTGAAGTCTTGGTCATCACTGAGAACGGCTATGGCAAACGCACCAAAGGCTCTGAATACCCAATCAAAGGTCGTGGCGGAAAAGGGATCAAAACAGCCAACATTACGGCGAAAAACGGTCCATTAGCCGGCTTGACGACGGTCAGCGGTGAGGAAGACATCATGGTGATCACCAATAAAGGCGTCTTGATTCGTTTCAATGTAGCGACTGTTTCCCAAACTGGTCGGGCAACCTTAGGGGTTCGTTTGATGAAGATGGAAAACAATGCCAAAGTAGTGACGATGGCAACGGTTGAACCGGAAGTCGAAGAAGAACTAACGACTGCCGAAGAAACAGCGGGACAAGACGTGCCAGTTGTGGAAGAAACAACGGAAGACACCACGGATACACAAGAATAAGCAATACATTTTCTAGGAAGACAGCAACCTGCGAACCTGCAGCTTGCTGTCTTTTTACTCTTTTTCAAAAAATCGGCAGCAGCTGACGTATTTATCAGTGTAAGCGATTGTTTGCAGTGATGGGTAGATGCAGGGACGCAAAAAAATAGCTTGCAGTAGGGACGAAAAAAGTGTATAATAATTATTTGTGAGTAGTCTAATTAGACCACTCTCTCTGCTCCTAGAAAACTAGGGGCCAAAGTCCACAGGGAGGTGAAAAATCAATGGAAAACACGAAATATGAGATCTTATATATCATTCGTCCAAACATTGATGAAGAAGCAAAAGCCGCATTGATCGCTCGTTTTGACTCAATCTTAACTGATAACGGCGCTGAAGTTATCGAATCAAAAGATTGGCAAAAACGCCGTCTAGCGTATGAAATGGATGGATTCCGTGAGGGTATCTATCACATCGTTAAAGTTTCTTCTTCAACAACTGCAAGTGCAATCAACGAGTTTGACCGTCTTGCGAAAATCAATGATGACATTATCCGTCACATGATTGTCAAAGAAGAAGCATAATATTGTTTCACATGAAACAAAAGCGATGAGGAGATGATGAACTTTGATTAATAATGTTGTACTAGTAGGAAGACTAACCAAAGATCCTGATTTACGTTACACTTCTAATGGCACTGGTGTCGCAACCTTTACCTTGGCGGTAAATCGCAATTTTACCAACCAAAGTGGAGAGCGCGAAGCTGATTTCATCAACTGTGTTATTTGGAGAAAACCAGCGGAAACATTAGCAAACTATGCACGCAAAGGAACTTTATTAGGGGTTACTGGACGTATTCAAACCCGTTCATACGACAACCAACAAGGCCAACGTGTTTATGTAACAGAAGTCGTTGCTGACAACTTCCAATTATTAGAATCGCGAAATGCTTCCGAGCAAAGACGCACAACTGATAGCGGATCTGGCAGCAGCAATACGTATAACTCAAATAGTTCTTCTGGATTTGGTAACAATAACTCAAATCAAACTCAATCCTCTCAACCATCAGGAATGCCTAATTTTGATCGAGACAACTCCGATCCATTCGGAAACTCATCAATCGACATTTCAGACGATGATTTACCATTCTAAGAAATTGATAGGAGGGAAATAGGATGGCACAACAAAGAAGAGGCGGACGCAAACGTCGTAAAGTAGACTACATTGCTGCAAACCATATTGAACATATCGATTATAAAGATATTGAATTACTAAAACGTTTCATTTCAGAACGCGGTAAAATTTTACCACGTCGTGTAACTGGTACTGGTGCGAAAAACCAACGCAAACTTACCATTGCAATCAAACGTGCGCGTATTATGGGATTACTTCCATTCGTAGGCGAAGAATAAATCGAATGATTTTCATTGACAAGTTTCTTTTGAAGCTTGTCAATTTTTTTATCTACTGAAGAAATACTTGTTATTTTATATACAGATAAAATAACGAGTGACAGAAATTTTCCCATGATTATCTCACCAAAAAAGTTTCACGTGGAACTTTTTGCATCAATCGCCTATTTGATTGTTTTGTGGTAAAATAAGGAACAAAGCTTCAAAAAAATGGGATGATACATTGAGGGGTAAAAAAGATGGCAGCAATTGGGTTGATTTCAATTGATAATTACGATGATTTGATTGAGAAAAAAGACGACAAACAAGTTTCTTATTTGAACTCGCTGATCACGACACTGATTTCTGATTGGGCAAGTGAGAATCATGTTTTTTACAAACGAATCAATTCCGAGCGGTTTCTTTTCGTCGCGAAGTATTCAGATATTGAGCGGATGAAGGAAGAAAAATTCCAATTTTTGACTAGAGTACGGCAAGTTGCGGAAAAAAATGATCTGGCATTAACGATCAGTATGGGAATCTCCTATGGGGAAGAGTCTTTTGAAGAGATTGGTGAAGTGGCACAAAACAATCTCGACATTGCGTTAGTTCGTGGCGGCGATCAAGTCGTTTTAAAAGAAGCCAAAGAAGAAGCAAAACCGCAATTCTTTGGCGGTAATACGGATGGTACGCCGAAGAGAACGCGTGTTCGTTCTCGTGCCATGAGTACGGCGTTGAGAAAGATTTTTGCTGAAAACCAGCGGATTTTTATCATGGGTCATCGTTACCCGGACATGGATGCTTTAGGTTCGGCTTTTGGGGTGGCTTACATGGCGATGATGAGCGACAAAGAATGCTACATCATTTTAAATCCGAAAGAGATCACCGCCGACATTCAGCGGGCATTGGAAGAATTGAAAAAATACCCCGAGCTGGAACGATTTGTGATCACTGGGGAAGAAGCAGTCAATTTATCAAATGAAGAAAGTGTTTTAGTGATGGTAGATTACCATAAGCCGTCGATGTCGATCTCGCAAGCGGTCTATGATGAATTTGACAAAATCGCAGTGATCGATCACCATCGTCGCGGGGATGAGTTTCCCGATAAGCCATTATTGACGTATATTGAATCTTCCGCGTCTTCAGCATCGGAACTGGTAGCAGAATTGATCCAGTATCGCGCTTCTCGCAGATCGCAAGTCCCTAAATTTATTACGACTTCTTTATTAGCGGGAATCTACGTGGATACGAAGAACTTCACGGTGCGAACCACTGGTCGGACCTTTGATATTGCTGGCTATTTGAAAAACCAAGGCGCAGATACGTCATTGGTTCAATACATGTTGAGTACGGATCTCGATTCCTATTTGATGATCAGTGAACTGGTTTCTCGCAGCCAGCATTTCCGAGAAGATATCGTGATTGCTGCAGCGGATGAAGATCGGGTGTACGATAGTGTCACCGTTGCAAAAGCGGCCGATACTCTGCTATCGATCAATGGGATCCATGCCGCATTTGTCATTACGAAACAGCCAGGAGATTTGATCGGTATCAGTGCTAGAAGCACTGGTAAAGTCAATGTACAAACCTTGATGGAGGCATTAGGCGGCGGCGGACATTTTACCAACGCAGCCACGCAAATAAAGAACAGCAGCATTGGTGATGTAGAAAACCAGCTGCGAGCGGAATTAACGAAAAATGAACAATAACAAGGAGTGACCAAGATGAAAGTTATTTTCTTACAAGATGTCAAAGGCAAAGGCAAAAAAGGCGATATCAAGGAAGTCCCTAATGGCTACGCACAAAACTTTCTGATCAAAAACAACTTAGCCAAACCTGCCAACAATGAAAGCATGGCAGAATTAAAAGGCAAACAAAAAGCCAAAGAAAAACAAGACGCAGAAGTCTTAGCAGAAGCGAAAGAGTTAAAAGCACTTCTTGAAAAGGAAGAAACCGTTGTGAAGATCAATGCCAAAGCAGGGGAAGATGGCCGCTTGTTCGGTTCGATCCCATCAAAACAAATTGCCGATGCTTTGAACAAGCAATACAAAATCAAAATCGACAAACGCAAAATCGAATTGGATCAGCCGATTCGTGCATTAGGGTTTACGCAAGTACCTGTAAAATTGCACCCACAAGTAACAGCAACGATCAATGTTCATACCATTCAAGAATAAGTATTACTCCCAACAGTCACATGTTGGGGTTTTTTTCGGCAAACGTCCAAGCAATCTTGTACTTTGGATGGGAATCTTGTAGAATGAATGGACGAAGGAGCGAATGGCATGAATGAAGTTTGGCAAAATCAAGTTCCCCCACAAGATATTGAAGCGGAACAAGCGGTCCTAGGGGCAGTCTTTTTAGATGCCGATGCGATCATCGATGCAATGGAAGTAATCGCCCCAGAAGATTTTTATCGCCGCAGCCATCAAATAATTTTTCAAGCAATGATCCAGTTGAACGACCGGAGTGAATCGATCGACTTGATCACGTTGAAAGCAGAAATTGAAAAAAGCAACAGTCTTGAAGATGTTGGCGGTCTGACGTATCTGACTGAATTGAGTCAAGCTTCACCATCAGCAGCAAGTATTGCTTATTATGCGAAGATCGTTGACGACAAAGCCACGCTGCGCAATCTAATCCAAACAGCGAGCCGTATCGTAACCAAAGGCTTTGAACAAGATGAAGATGTGCAGTCGATCATTGATCAAGCAGAAAAAAGTATTTTAGAAGTATCCGAAAAGCGCAACAGTAATGGCTTCCAATCGATAGCGGAAGTCTTGAATCGGACGATCGAAACGATCGATCAATTGGCGCAAAACAATGAAGAAATCACCGGATTACCTACGGGTTATGCGGCTTTAGACAAAATGACGGCGGGGCTGCAAAAAGAAGAGCTGATTATTCTCGCTGCCCGCCCCGCGGTAGGGAAAACCGCATTTGCCTTGAATATCGCACAAAATGTCGGAACGAAAACCGATCGTTCCGTGGCGATCTTTAGTCTGGAAATGGGGGCTGAATCATTGGTTAACCGGATGCTTTGTGCGGAAGGCTCGATTGAGGCCAGTCACTTGCGGACGGGGCAGCTCTCAGAAGAAGAGTGGCGGAATTTGATCGTTGCCATGGGCAGTCTTTCTAACGCCAATATCTATATCGATGATACCCCCGGGATCAAGATCTCTGAGATTCGGGCACGTTGTCGGAAACTCGCGCAAGAAAAAGGCAATCTCGGCTTGATATTGATCGACTATTTGCAGTTGATTGAAGGAACGGGTCGCGAAAACCGCCAACAAGAAGTCTCTGAGATCTCTCGCCAATTAAAGAAACTGGCGAAGGAATTGAAAGTGCCGGTGATTGCACTGTCTCAGCTTTCTCGGGGTGTGGAACAGCGACAAGACAAACGTCCTGTTTTAAGTGATATCCGGGAATCAGGGTCGATCGAGCAGGATGCCGATATCGTTGCTTTCTTGTATCGGGATGACTACTACCGCAGTGAAGGCGACGATGACGATGAACCAGAAGAACAACAAAACAACAATGTGATCGAAGTCATTATCGAGAAAAACCGGAGTGGTGCCCGGGGGACGGTCGAACTTCTATTCATCAAAGAATACAATAAATTCTCCTCGGTCTCGCCACGAGAAGAGTTCGGGTAAGACAACTAGCTATCTGAGAAACACTAGCTCTTGCTACCATCCGCATCGCGCTGATGGTAGTAGGGCTTTTTTTATGTGTCGACTTTATTCGTTTTTACGTGTATAAATAATTATTCCAAAGAAAATAGTTCGTTTTTTACCCCTGAAAAATGAGAATTTAAAACGATTATTCGATTTTAGATTGAAAGAGCTTGCGAATCTTGTTACAATACTTAAGGAATGCACTAATTAAAGAAAGAGGTCATTATATGTCATCTGTAGTAGTAGTAGGTACACAATGGGGCGATGAAGGGAAAGGAAAGATTACGGACTTTTTGAGTGAAAACGCGGAAGTCATTGCACGTTATCAAGGTGGAGACAATGCCGGCCATACGATTAAATTTGACGGTGTGACCTATAAACTGCATTTGATTCCTTCAGGGATCTTTTATGCAGATAAAATCAGTGTCATTGGAAACGGGGTCGTTGTGAACCCGAAATCATTAGTTAAAGAATTAGCATACTTGAAAGAAAACAATATAATAACAGAAAACTTGAAGATCTCTGATCGTGCACATGTTATTTTACCTTACCATATCCATTTGGATCAGCTGCAAGAAGATGCCAAAGGTGACAACAAGATCGGTACGACAATCAAAGGGATCGGACCAGCCTATATGGATAAGGCAGCCAGAGTCGGCATTCGGATCGCTGATCTTTTAGACAAAGAAATTTTTGAAGAACGTCTGCGTATCAACTTAGAAGAAAAAAATCGTCAATTCGTGAAAATGTTTGATGCAGAGCCAATCGCCTTTGAAGATATTTTTGAAGAGTATTACGAATATGGCCAACAAATCAAAAAATATGTGACGGATACTTCGGTGATCCTTAACGATGCCTTAGATGAAGGCAAACGAGTTTTATTTGAAGGGGCACAAGGCGTGATGCTGGATATCGACCAAGGAACCTATCCTTTCGTAACGTCATCCAACCCCGTTGCTGGAGGTGTCACCATCGGTAGTGGTGTGGGCCCTTCAAAAATCAACAAAGTCGTTGGTGTCTGCAAAGCCTACACCTCTCGGGTAGGAGATGGTCCATTCCCAACGGAACTGTTTGATGAAACAGGTGAACAAATTCGTAAGATCGGTCGTGAATACGGGACAACGACAGGACGACCTCGTCGTGTGGGCTGGTTTGATACCGTCGTGATGCGCCATTCAAAACGGGTCTCAGGGATCACGAACCTATCCCTTAACTCGATCGATGTCTTGAGCGGTTTAGAAACCGTGAAAATCTGTACCGCTTATGAACTAGACGGCGAATTGATCTATCATTATCCAGCAAGCTTGAAAGAGTTGAACCGCTGCAAACCAGTCTACGAAGAACTTCCTGGCTGGTCTGAAGACATTACTGGCTGCAAAACATTGGCAGATCTGCCAGAAAATGCACGCAATTACGTTCACCGCATCTCTGAATTAGTCGGTGTCCGCATTTCGACCTTCTCGGTAGGGCCAGACCGCAGCCAAACCAACATCTTAGAAAGTGTTTGGGCGCAAATTTAACCTGACGCGAAAGCATCAGAACAAGACAAAGAACTTCTGTGTCAGAAGCGGTCAACGACAAGTTTGGCTGCTTTTGATGAGAATTTCTTCTGTCTTGTTCTTTTTTTGCTATAATAGGGGGTAACGAGAGGGGTGAAACCATGTTTCAAATCATGACAGATTCCTGCTGTGATTTACCAGCAGCAAGATTAGCGGAGCTAGATGTCGCCTATATTCCAATGCTGATTGAATTAGATGGCAAAGAATATATCGATGATATGGGCAAAGAATTTGATACGGAATGGTTTTTAGGAAAACTAAAAGAGCATGCGCAACCGACGACTTCTCAAATCAATGTCGGACGTTATATGGAATATTTTCGGCCATATGTCGAAGCGGGCACACCGGTCCTTTATTTAGGTTTTTCTTCAGGAATGAGCGGCTCATTCCAAAGTGCCGTCCAAGCCGTAGCCTTACTAAAAGAAGAATACAAAGAAGTCGCGATCACCTTGATCGATACGCGCTCTGCTAGTTTAGGCGAAGGCTTCTTAGTGGCTGAAGCAGCCCAACAAAAAGCCCAAGGGCGTTCGTTGCTGGAAGTCAGCCAATGGGTAGAAGAAAATAAACTGCGTTTAGATTCATGGGTCACCGTCGATGATTTAAAACAATTGGAACGCGGCGGCAGAATCTCTAAAACAGCCGCAGCGATCGGTGGATTGTTGAATGTGAAACCAATCATTACCGTCGATACCGCGGGAAAATTACGTAGCGTTGATCGAGTGCGGGGACGCAACAAAGCGATCCAAAAAATCGTGGATCAAACCATCGCCAATCTTCACGAATCAAAAACCAATACGGTTTATTTTGCCAATGCTGGCGATGCCGAAGCAGCGGAGAAACTCATCAAACGTTTGACCGAAAAAGTTCCTGACATTATTATTCATCATTATCCATTAGGTCCAACGATCTCCAGTCATACCGGCTATGGCTGCTTGGCGCTGTTTTCATTCGGCAAAGCCCGTTTAGAACAAGCGTAACCTGCCAAAAATACCCGAAGCACCTAGGTAAAATAAAAGAAACGCTCCAGTTGCAGCCTTGGTGGCGGGCAACTGGAGCGTTCTTTTTTTCAAAAGCAGCTTATTGATTCATTTCTGCTACGCGTTTTTGGACATCTTTGTTTTCTAAGAATTCATCGTAGGTCGTTTCGGCACGATCCACCACGCCTTTGCTAGAGACCGCAATGATACGGTTCGCAAGGGTTTGAATAAATTGGTGGTCATGAGAAGCAAACAACAATGAGCCGGTGAAGGCCATCAAACCATCGTTTAATGCGGTGATCGATTCTAAGTCCAAGTGATTGGTTGGATCATCCAACACCAATACGTTGGCTTTTGAAAGCATCATTTTCGACAACATACAGCGAACTTTTTCGCCCCCGGAAAGAACGTTGACGGGTTTTAATACTTCATCACCAGAGAATAACATGCGACCTAGGAAGCTGCGCAAGAAGGTATTGTCGTCTTCTTCTTTGCTTGCGTATTGACGCAGCCAATCAACGATCGGGGTATCCGTATCGAATTCGCTGGTCGTATCTTTTGGCAAGTAGGCATGCTGCGTGGTGACGCCCCAACGAACACTACCTGTATCAGGAGTGATTTCCCCCATGATGACTTTGAATAGCGTCGTGGTGGTGATATCGCTATTGGCAACAAAAGCGACTTTGTCGTCTTTATTCAAGGTGAAAGAGATATTGTCTAAAATCTTTTTGCCGTCGATCGTCACACTGACATTGTCGACTTGCAGCAAGTCATTCCCGATTTCACGTTCTGGTTTAAAACCAACAAACGGATAACGGCGGGACGAAGGTTGAATATCATCAAGGGTGATTTTATCCAACATTTTTTTCCGAGACGTTGCTTGTTTGGATTTTGATGCATTGGCACTAAAGCGTGCGATAAAGTCTTGCAGTTCTTTGATCTGCTCTTCTTTTTTGGCATTTGATTGGGATTGTAATTTCGCCGCTAATTGGCTTGATTCCAACCAGAAATCATAGTTGCCGACAAACAATTTGATTTTGCCGAAGTCTAGATCGGCCATATGGGTACAAACTTTATTTAAGAAGTGGCGGTCATGGGAAACAACGATGACAGTGTTGTCAAAGTTGATTAGAAATTCTTCTAACCAGTTGATAGATTGGATATCCAATCCGTTGGTAGGCTCATCTAGGAGCAAGACGTCTGGCTTACCGAAAAGGGCTTGTGCGAGTAAGACTTTTACCCGTTGACCAGCAGTTAGATCTTTCATCAAGACATGATGCAATTCATCGGGAATGTTCAGGCCTTGCAAAAGAACGGCTGCTTCTGGCTCTGCTTCCCAACCATCAAGTTCCGCAAATTCGCCTTCTAGTTCGGCGGCACGAATCCCATCTTCATCAGAAAAGTCTTCCTTCATGTAGATCGCGTCTTTTTCTTTCATCACTTCGTAGAGACGTTTATGGCCCATGATGACCGTTTCGATCACTGGAAACTCTTCGTAATCATAGTGGTTCTGTTTCAAGACAGCCATCCGTTCATCAGGACCTAAAGAAACGTTCCCGGTCGAAGGTTGGATCTCACCAGATAAAATTTTTAAAAAAGTTGATTTACCAGCACCATTTGCACCAATCAAACCATAACAATTACCAGGCGTAAACTTAATATTAACATCATCAAACAGTTTGCGGTCTGAAAAATGCAAACTTACATCACTTACTGTAATCAATTCTTTTCCTCACTTTATATAAATTGACATGGAGTCTCCTAGCATTATAGCGATGAATGTTGAAACTTTCAAGTAAAGCCGAGGATTTCATCGGGAAAGGCTTAGGGCTGGTGAAAGAAAAATTTTGGCTGCTGCTGCCTTCCTAGTAGAACCTGACGGCTTCCTATGCTAGAGTATTGGTAGAATAGTTAGACAAAGGAGCAGACGAATGGTGGATTGGTTGGTTGGATTGTCGCCATGGCAGCAAGCGCTAGCGGGGACGATCTTTACGTATGGTATGACGGCGCTTGGGGCAGCGCTAGTCTTTTTCTTCAAAGAAATCAATAAAAATGTCCTGAATACAATGCTGGGGTTTGCCTCTGGCGTGATGATCGCCGCTAGTTTCTGGTCGTTATTAGATCCTGCGATCGCACGAGCCGAAGAAAATGGCGACATTCCGTGGCTGGTGGTCAGTATCGGGTTTGGTTTGGGCGGTTTGTTTCTTTATGCAGCAGATAAGACACTCCCACATATGCATTTTGGTCCGAATCATGAAACAGAAGGATTGCCTAGTCATTTGAAGCGAACGATCTTGCTGGTTTTTTCCATCACACTACATAATATCCCGGAAGGCTTGGCGGTAGGGGTAGCGTTTGGGGCGGCGGCTAGTGCTGATGATCCGCGAGCTGCGATCTTAGCAGCACTTTCGGTAGCGATCGGGATCGGGATCCAGAATTTTCCAGAAGGCGCAGCCGTTTCGATCCCCTTGCGCCAAGAAGGGTTAAGCCGAACCAAAGCCTTTATGTATGGGCAAGCATCTGGGATCGTTGAACCGATCGCGGGTGTGATCGGGGCTTTGTTGGTAACGAGTATGTCCGCTGTCTTGCCGTATGCGTTGGCTTTTGCAGCGGGTGCTATGATTTATGTGGTGGTGGAAGAATTGATTCCAGAAGCGCAGCAAACCTTGACGAGTCGCCGCCATTTTGCGGTCTTTGGCGTCATGTTAGGCTTTATCTTAATGATGGTTCTAGATGTCGCATTAGGCTGATCGATAAAAAAACACCTGACTTTCCAAAAGTCAGGTGTTTTTGATTTACTTGTAATTAACGATAATATTTTCTTGGCTTTTGGCGAATCGATGTTAACCAGCGAACGATCAAAACGGCTAGCAGCAAAGGAATCCCGAAACGGAAGACCAATCCGATCAACCCACCAATAATGCCTAATACAACGGATAAAACAAGGGATGCTGCGATTAAAACTGCCACGACAGTAACGATTCTTCCTAATAAACTTTCTGTATTCATTGTGACTCCTCCTAGACTTTTTTTCTTATCCCTAGCATAACAAGAAAGAAAAAGAAACACATCCAACTTAAGACGGAATAATTGCTCCGCCGTGCGCCATAGGTTTGTGATAAACTAAACATGAATGAATCATGAAAGGAGTCAAAAAGAATGAATGCAGAAATTCTCACGAGCCAAGTCATCACAGAAGGAGGGTGCAATGCCTGTTTGCCTTATGAACTCAATACCTTCACGCTGCAGCTGCCAGATGGTCGTTGTTTTTCGCTAGAAAACTTGGATGTTGCTTCCTTGGTGATGCCCATCGCTCAAATCAATCAGTGGCAAACTCGCTTATTATTGGAAGAAGACGAAGGGCTGATCTATCGCAAAGGAACACAAGAAGTGATTTTTGTAGAAGGCAGCCGCCAGGATACGTTTTCCAGCAAAGGACAGACGATTGCTTGTCCGAAAAAGAGTTGTGAAGCAGACGTTTTTGCCACAACCAATCGGGTGCTGACAGAATTGTTTGGCATCGACCCGCTTTCCTTCGTTTTGCGGGCTGCACAAGCATAAGAAGACGCAAAAACAACCCCTTGCACGGGTGTACCGACCTCCAAAAGTTCGCTTTTGATCGAACTTTTGGGGGGACACTACAGCAGGGGGCTGTTTTTGCATATCGTTACTTACGGATCTGGCCTTCGCCATAAATAATGTATTTGGTAGAAGTCAGTGCTTCTAACCCCATTGGCCCACGGGCATGGAGTTTTTGCGTCGAGATGCCGATCTCGGCACCAAAGCCAAACATAAAGCCATCGGTGAAACGGGTCGAGGCATTGACGTAAACCGCCGCCGCATCAACTTCTTTCAAGAAGCGTTGGGAAGCGAAATAATCATCGGTGATGATCGCTTCGGAGTGCTTCGTATTGTAGCGATTGATGTGAGCAATGGCTTCTTCTAGCGAAGCCACCACTTTGATCGCTAAGATATAGTCTAAAAACTCGGTTGCCCAGTCCTCTTCAGTGGCAAGCTGTGCATTGTTCAAAAACGCCAATGCTTTTTGATCCCCTCGCAATTCGACTTGATCGGCAAACTGCTTTTCTACCATAGGCAAAAACTCCGCTGCCACTGCTTCATGGACGAGGATCGTTTCGATGGCATTGCAGACAGAAGGGCGTTGAGTCTTTGCATTCGTGACGATCGCCAGTGCCATCGGCAGCTGGGCTGCTTGGTCGATGTAGATATGATTGTTGCCGGTGCCGGTTTCGATCACTGGTACTGTGGCGGTCTCTTTGACGCGACGAATCAAGCCGGCGCCCCCACGGGGGATCAAAACATCCAAGTAATCCGTCAGACGCATTAGTTCAGCCGCTGTTTCGTGGCTCGTGTCTTCGATAAACTGGATCGCATGGCGGGAGTGTCCATTGGCAGCTAATGCCTCTTGTAAAATAGTCACGAGGACTTGATTGGAGTGGAAGGCTTCTTTTCCACCACGCAAAATCACGGCATTTCCTGATTTGAAACACAGACTAGCGGCGTCAGTGGTGACATTAGGACGAGCTTCGTAGATGATGCCGATGACCCCTAAGGGCACCCGCTGTTGACCAATCAAAAGATCGTCAGCATTGCGCCACATTTTATCCACGGCACCGATTGGATCGGGCAATTGGGCGACTTCTCGGATGCCGTTAGCCATCTCTGTGATCCGTTGTTCTGACAGCAACAGTCGATCCAGCATCGTTTGGCTGGTTCCTTTGGCTTTTGCGGCAGCTAGGTCTTGTTGATTAGCAGCTAAAATCGTCTCAGTAGCTTTTTCTAAAGCATCGGCCATCGCTGCCAGTAGGTGATTTTTTTCACTGGCACTCAGTAAGCTTAATGTCTGGGCGCTTGCTTGAGCTTGTTGACCGATCGTTTGCAAGTTGCTCATTGCTCATCCTCCGTTCGTTGATAAAAGTGGGTGCCGACAGGTTCCCCTGCGAGCAAGTCAAAAATAATTTTCGGCTGCTTGCCGTTAGCGAGCAGCATGTGACTGTTCAAGTCTAAGATACGTTGAGCGGCTTTTAATTTGCTGGTCATACCGCCGGTTCCATAAGGACTGCCTTTTCCCGTAGCTTGTTCTAAAAGTTCCGGGGTGATTTCATTGATCTCGGAATACAAAACGGCATCAGGATCATTCAGCGGATTGGCGGAATAAAAGCCATCGATATCAGAAAGCATGATCAAAAGCTCGGCTTTCGTCAACTGAGCGACGATCGCTGACAACTGGTCATTGTCGCCAAATTTGGTGAGATGGTCCAATTCATCTACTGCCACCGTGTCGTTTTCATTAATGATCGGGATGATCCCCATCGTAAGTAGTTGCTCTAAGGTGTTGCTAACGTTTTGACGGCTTTGGGGAAATTCGATGATGTCTCTGGTCAGCAGAATTTGTGCAGTCTGCTGGCTATAGCTTTGAAAACGCTGGTTGTAGATCGTCATCAGTTCCGATTGGCCAACGGCTGCCACGGCTTGCTGCTGTGGGATCTCCACGGGTCGTTCTTTCAAATTTAACTTGTTCATGCCAACACCGATCGCCCCGGAAGAAACTAAGATGATTTCTTTGCCTTGGTTTTGCAAAGCTGCTAAGACAAAGGCTAATTCATCGATGCCAGCTAGATTGATGGCACCATTGGGATAAATCAACGAGCTGGTGCCGATTTTTACAACGATTCGGTTTTTGTTTGAAAGATCTGCGCGCATATGCCACCGCCTATTTTTTGATATTTTTTCTATTGTACTCGCAAACGGGCGTTTCGTCATGCTCTTTTTTCTTTTTGAGCTATTTTAAACGAAGAAATTGTAAAGACTTTTCGATAATTGTGTTTTCCATGAAGAAAATAGTTCTTCCTATGCTAAAATAGCTATATGTTTTATTATTGGAGGAACCCATGAAATTACGAGGATTTGAAATTATTACATCATATAAAGAAAAAAGCATCACCTTGCCTCAACGTGCCACCCATCATGCGGCTGGTTATGACTTTGAAGCCGCGGAAGAAATCGTGGTGCCAAGCATTTGGAAAGCGGGCGTGATCGATGGGGTCAAAGCGCTTTTTGCGAAAGAGACCGCAAAACAGTTGAAGCCAACCTTGATTCCCACTGGGATCAAAGCCTATATGGGGGAAGACGAGTATTTGCAGCTGACAAATCGTTCCAGCAATCCTTTGAAACGTTTCTTAGTCTTGACGAATGGTGTCGGCGTCATCGACAGCGATTACTATGACAATCCAGATAATGAAGGGCATATTATGTTCCAGTTTACTAATTTCGGCCCCACAGATGTCGTCATTAAAAAAGGCGAGCGGATCGGCCAAGGAATTTTCTTGCCGTTCTTAAAAGCTGATCAAGATACAACCACTGCCAGCCGAACCGGCGGCTTTGGCTCCTCGAATCAGTAAATCCTGCCTAGGGGTCTGTTTGATAGAAGTAGTGGAGGAGATCAATGGCAAAAAAAGCAAAAAGTCAATTTGTCTGTCAAAATTGCGGGTATAGTTCCCCTAAATATTTAGGAAAATGCCCCAATTGCGGCAGCTGGAATTCAATGGTAGAAGAAGTGATCCAAGAAACCGCTGATCGTCGTGTACGTACGACATTGACGGGGCAAAAGATGCAGCCGACGAAAATTGCCGATGTCGTACCGAAAAAAGAACCGCGGGTCCAAACGAAACTCGCTGAGTTGAATCGCGTCTTAGGCGGCGGCGTGGTCCCAGGTTCCTTAATTTTGATCGGTGGGGATCCCGGGATCGGAAAATCGACGCTGCTCTTGCAAGTTTCCCAGCAATTAGCAGCGATCGGCGGAACGGTCTTGTATGTGTCAGGAGAAGAAAGTGCCGAGCAGATCAAAATGCGGGCGCAGCGCTTAGGCGCCATCGACACGGAATTTTATCTCTATGGGGAAACGGACATGTCAGAGATCAGTAAAGCGATCGAAAACATCCGCCCAGATTATGTGATCATCGATTCGATCCAAACCATGACCCAACCGGATATCACCAGTGTGGCAGGCAGTGTCAGCCAAGTGCGAGAAACGACCGCAGAATTGCTGAAAATCGCTAAAACCAATGGCATCGCCATCTTTATCGTTGGCCACGTGACGAAGGAAGGCTCGATCGCAGGACCGCGGATGCTGGAGCACATGGTGGATACCGTCTTGTATTTCGAAGGCGAAAAGCACCACAGCTTTCGGATTTTGCGGGCCGTCAAAAACCGCTTTGGGTCCACCAATGAGATCGGGATTTTTGAAATGGAAGAAGGCGGGTTGAAAGAAGTCGCCAATCCGTCACAAGTCTTTTTGGAAGAACGCTTAGAAGGCGCAACCGGATCGGCGATCGTAGTGGCAATGGAAGGCAGTCGGCCAATCTTGGTGGAGATCCAAGCATTGGTCACGCCAACGATGTTCGGCAATGCCAAACGCACGACGACGGGGCTAGACTTCAACCGGGTCTCGCTGATCATGGCGGTTTTAGAAAAACGGGCAGGTTTGCTGCTGCAAAATCAAGATGCCTACTTAAAAGCAGCCGGCGGGGTCAAATTAAATGAACCCGCGATCGATCTAGCGATCGCTGTTAGTATCGCCTCCAGCTATAAAGAAAAAGGCACCAGCCCGACGGAGTGTTTTATCGGTGAAATTGGCTTGACGGGTGAGATTCGCCGAGTCAATGCGATCGAACAACGGGTCAAAGAGGTGCAGAAACTGGGCTTTACAAAAGTTTATTTGCCTAAAAACAATCTGACTGGTTGGCAGCCGCCAAAAGGCATCGAAGTCGAAGGCGTGTCTACCTTAGCCGAAACCTTACGGAAAGTCTTCCGTTAAAGTGGAGTCACTGCAAGAGCAAGGGGCAATCTCCCTTCCTCTTGCCCTGACGCTGCTGGTTCATTCATTGAACCAACCGACAGCCGCTGACTGGTGGAAGGAGTCAGTTTGGCAGCACGGATTTTTGAACAAAAGAAACCTACTGGAGTATGGAGGAACATGTATGCAGAAACGAGTCATTACCGCACTAATGGTACTTGCCGGAGCAAGTCTAGGGATCTCACTGATGCCCATCGCATGGCAAGCCATTGGGCAAACCCAAAATGAATGGCTGAATAATAACATCACTAATAGTTTGCTTGGAGCCCTTATTTTCTTTTTATTATCTTTACTATTAGCGAAATATATTGCAGCCGGTATTCGCAAAATTGAAGAAAAACTAAGTGAATTGAGCTTAACCTATCTCTTGTTTGGCGCAATTGGTTCGATCATCGGTCTGATGATTGGTGTGATCGTGTCGATTCCTTTTTACAATTGGGATATTCCTTTTATCAACGGGATCGCCCCAATCTTAGTGATGGTCCTGTTAGGGTATCTCGGTTTTCAGATCGGGACGACACGGATCGATGAATGGAAAAAAGTCTTTGCCCCGAAAAACAAAAAGGCAGAGCCTCAAGAGCAAGATGAACAGCAGATGCTAGAAAGAAAAATCGCGGACCATTTCCACAAATACAAAATTTTGGATACCAGCGTGATCATTGATGGCCGGATCTATGATATTGCCAAAACCGGCTTTTTGGAAGGCGTCCTGCTGATCCCGAATTTCGTTTTGTATGAATTGCAATACATCGCAGATTCTGGCGATAGTTTGAAACGGGTCCGGGGCCGTCGCGGCTTGGATATTTTGAATGCTTTGCAAAAAGAAGAAGGCATCGCAGTTGAGATGTACGAAGGCGATTTTGAAGACATTTCCGAAGTCGACAGCAAGCTGATCAAGTTAGCGAAATTGCTGGATGGTGTCGTTGTGACTAATGACTACAATTTAAACAAAGTTTCTGAATTTCAAAATGTGCCGGTCTTGAATATCAATGCGTTGGCCAATGCGGTCAAACCAGTGGTGATTCCAGGAGAAAGCATGCACGTCTTAGTAGTGAAAGCTGGCACGGAGCGGCAGCAAGGGGTCGCTTATCTAGATGACGGGACGATGGTCGTGGTGGAAGATGGCCAGCATTACATGAACGAACACATCGAAGTGATCGTCACCAGCGCCTTGCAAACGGCAGCTGGGCGGATGATTTTTGCCAAACCAGCCCATTCTGGTCGCGGCATCGACAACAAAGAAGGATCAAAATCAGAGAAATAATCCTCGGCAGCTGGCGTAAAATATGCCAGCTGCCTTTACTAATTGGGTTATTGATTGTACAATTCAACTTGAGGGTTCTGTTTTTTACGCGGGTCTTTCCCACTAAACTGAACAATAAGCCCCAAGCAGCTTGGCTGGCTTGGAAATCAGATGAAGGAAGAGGAAAACAATGACAAAAGTACGTGTACGTTACGCGCCAAGTCCAACAGGACATTTACACATCGGGAATGCTCGGACGGCTTTATTCAATTATTTGTTTGCTCGTCACAATGACGGTGAATTTATTATCCGAATCGAAGACACCGATCAAAAAAGAAACATCGAAGATGGTGAAAAAAGCCAGCTTGAAAACTTGCAA
Organism: Enterococcus sp. AZ141; assembly: GCF_051714385.1. Classification (NCBI taxonomy): domain Bacteria; kingdom Bacillati; phylum Bacillota; class Bacilli; order Lactobacillales; family Enterococcaceae; genus Enterococcus; species Enterococcus sp. AZ141. The sequence continues at coordinate 1,044,766 of NZ_JBIORT010000001.1, read as the reverse complement.
TGGTTAGGGATGGATTGGGACGAATCACCTGAAAATCCAGGGGAATATGGGCCGTATCGTCAATCAGAACGCGGCGATATCTACCAACCACTGATCGATCAATTGCTCGCAAGCAATCGTGCGTATAAGTGTTATTGTACGGAAGAAGAGTTGGAAGCCGAACGCGAAGGCCAAAGAACGCGTGGCGAAATGCCTCATTATGCAGGGAAATGTGCCAACTTAACACCGGAAGAGCAAGCCGAAAAAGAAGCACAAGGCTTGAAACCAGTGATTCGTTTCCGTGTCTCTCGCAATACTGAATACAAATTCCATGACATGGTCAAAGGCGAGATCGTTTTTGAATCAGATAATGTCGGTGGCGATTTTGTCATCCAAAAACGTGATGGCATGCCGACCTACAACTTTGCAGTAGCAGTGGATGACCATCATATGAAAATCACCCATGTGTTGCGTGGAGATGACCACATCGCCAACACACCAAAACAGTTGATGATCTATGAAGCATTTGGCTGGCAAGCACCGGAATTCGGTCACATGACATTGATCATCAATAGCGAAACTGGGAAAAAATTAAGCAAACGGGACGAATCGATTCTGCAATTCATCGAGCAATACCGTGAATTGGGCTATTTGCCAGATGCTATGTTCAATTTTATTGCACTTTTAGGCTGGTCACCAGTTGGGGAGGAAGAAATTTTCTCTCAAGAAGAATTGATCAAAATCTTTGATCCTGAACGGTTGAGCAAATCACCAGCTGCCTTCGATGCCAAGAAATTGGAATGGGTCAATAACCAGTACATGAAACAAATGGATTTGGATGAATTGACGGCAATGTGCGTTCCTTACTTGGTAAAAGCTGGCCGCATCGAAGAAACATTGACCGAAGAAAAAGCTGCTTGGTTGAAAAAAATCGTTTCCTTGTATCAACCACAAATGAGTTTTGCGGCTCAAATCGTCGATCTTTCGGAATTGTTCTTCGAAGAACATCCTGAATTAGATGATGCAGCCAAAGAAGTCTTGGCAGGGGAAACCGTACCGACGGTTTTAACAGCCTTTAAAGAAAAATTGCTGGCGATGCCAGTTGTTGAAGCTGCAGCAGTCAAAGCAGCTATCAAGGAGATCCAAAAAGAAACAGGCATCAAAGGCAAGAATTTATTCATGCCGATCCGAGTGGCAGTCTCAGGCCAAACCCATGGACCAGAACTACCGGATACCGTTGAATTATTAGGGAAAGAAAAAGCCCTTGATCATTTGAATAACGTGTTATAAACACAGCGAATAGACGAAGTACTAGCCGATTTTTTTCAGAGAGGCCACGGAAGGTGAGAGTGGTCAAAAAAGGCTAGGAAATGCACCTAGGAGTGGCTTTGGCGCAAGTCAAAGACGAAGCAGCGGACGTTACCCGCTTGAAGGCAGTGCCGAACTGCGAACAAAAGTGGGACCACGCAAAAAAGCGTCTTTTGAATAAGGAAACTTATTTGAAAGACGCTTTTTTCGTATCAAGAAGTTTGGATAAAGCAGGTGAGAAGATGACTTGGTTCAAAAAAGCAATTGCGGCAACAAAAAAACACGATCCGTCGGTGCGATCAACGTTGGAGATCATCATCACGTATCCGGGATTCCATGCCTTATTTTGGCATCGTTGGGCGCACTTTTTGTTTCAGCATCGCTGGTATTTTTTGGCAAAACTGACGGCCCAGTTTTGGCGTTTCTTGACCGGGATCGAGATTCATCCTGGTGCCCAGATCGGTCAAGGGGTCTTTATCGATCATGGGATGGGGGTCGTGATTGGGGAAACGGCGATCATTGAAGATGATGTCGTCTTGTTTCACGGAGTCACCCTGGGGGGAACCGGCAAAGAGCGGGGCAAGCGTCATCCCACGGTTAAAACCGGTGCGTTTCTCTCAGCCCATGCGCAGATCTTAGGTCCTGTCACGATCGGTGAATATGCAAAGATCGGCGCCAATGCAGTGGTTTTGAAGGATATCCCCGCAGAAGCAACTGCTGTCGGCATCCCGGCAAAGATCGTTCGAATCAAAGGAAAGAAGGTTACCCACGATGATTAAAATCTATAATACGCTGACACGAGAAAAAGAAGTGTTTCAGCCATTGGAAGAAAAGAAAGTAAAAATGTATGTTTGCGGACCCACCGTCTATAACTATATCCATATCGGGAATGGCCGCAGTACTGTTTCATTTGATACCGTACGTCGTTATTTCGAATACCGCGGCTATACAGTGGACTATTTGATGAATTTTACCGATGTCGATGATAAAATCATTCGTGCAGCAAAAGAATTAGGTACGACGGCCCCAGAAGTGGCAGAGCGTTTTATCAACGCCTTCAATGAAGATACTGCAGCGCTGAATGTCAAACCTGCTACGATGAATCCTCGTGTGATGGATCATATTGAAGACATCATTGCCTTTATTGCTGCTCTTGTAGAAAAAGGCTATGCCTATCCAGTCAATGGCGATGTTTATTACCGTACCCGTAAATTTGCTCACTATGGGCAATTAAGCGACCAATCCATCGACGAGCTGGAAGTCGGCGCAAGCCAGCGAACCGGTGAAGAACAAAAAATCAAGGAAGATCCGTTGGATTTTGCTTTGTGGAAAGCGGCAAAAGGCGATGAGATCGCTTGGGAATCTCCTTGGGGAGCCGGCCGTCCCGGCTGGCATATCGAATGCTCGGTGATGGCGACCAAACACCTAGGCGAGACCATCGATATTCATGGAGGCGGACAAGACTTGACCTTCCCTCATCATGAAAATGAGATCGCCCAAAGCGAGGCAAAAACCGGCAAGACCTTTGCCAACTATTGGATGCATAATGGCTATGTGACGATCGGTGAAGACGAAGAAAAAATGAGTAAGTCGCTGGGCAACTTCGTCACGGTGCATGAGATGGTCAAAAAAGTTGATCCACAGGTGCTGCGTTTCTTTTTGGCAACGACTCAGTACCGCCGACCAATCAAATACAGCGAGACTACCTTACATGAAGCACAAACCAATCTGCAAAAATTGCGTACGACCTATGAAAATGCCAAATTCCGCTTGAATAGCAGTCACTATCAAGCCAGCGATGAGGAAGTCAATGCACCGGTTCTGGAAGAATTTGAAGAACGTTTCATCAAAGAAATGGACGATGATTTCAACGCGGCTAATGGGATCACAGTGGTCTATGAATTGGCGAAGTGGCTGAACTTAGCTAGCGAAGACCCAGAAACAGACTTGGCTTTATTAACCGCTGGATTAGCCAAGTTCAGCGAATGGCTGACGATTTTCGGGATTTATTTTGTATCAGAAGAATTGCTAGATGAAGAAATCGAACAGCTGATCAATGAACGAATCGCCGCCCGCAAAGCCAAAGATTTTGCCCGCAGCGACCAAATCCGTGATGAGTTGAAAGAACAAGGGATCATCTTAGAAGATACCCCGCAAGGAACCCGATGGAGACGAGAAATATGAGAGATTATAAACAATTGAATGGTTTGGCATTGGCCTATGTGGGGGATGCGGTCTATGAAGTCTATATTCGCGATTATTTAGTCGCCCAAGGCCAAACCCGACCAAACCAACTGCACCATATGGCGACCCACTATGTATCTGCCAAGGCCCAAGCAGCGTTGATCCAAAAGATGTTGGATGAAGAGATCTTGACCGAAGAAGAACATGATTTTTATCGCCGCGGCCGTAATAGTAAAAGTCATACGGGTGCCAAAAATGCCGATGTCACGACGTATCGCATCGCTACTGGCTTTGAATCGCTGATCGGGTATTTGCACCTCACGCAGCAAAAAGAACGCTTAGACGAGCTGGTAGACTGGTGTATAAAGAAAGTAGGAGAAGAAGATGCGAGAAAAACCGCAAAGAAAGCGTCCAAATAAAAAAACAGCTGGCCAATCAGAAGCTAGAAAAGAAAATAGACCGGATCGCCGCAAAGAAGCCGAGGGAGAAGCCATCGAAGATAATTTTGTCTTTGGCTATCATGCGGTTGCTGAAGCCTTGAAAGAAGGGCGAGGCAACAAGCTGTTTCTTTCTGAAGAGGCAAGGGGAGAAAAGATCGATCGTCTGAAAGAAATGGCACGGGAACAGGCAGTTCCTGTCAAATGGGTGCCAAAACAAAAGCTGGATACGATGAGTGACCAAGGGGTCCATCAAGGCATGATCTTGGCGATCACCCCTTACCAGTATTTGACCTTGGATGAATTGTTGGCCCAAACGAAAGAACAGCCGCTGTATCTGATTTTAGATAATCTAGAAGATCCCCATAATTTCGGCTCCATCATGCGAACCGCTGATGCCAGCGGCGTAGACGGGATCATCATTCCGAAACACCGTGCGGTGGGGATCACGCCGATCGTGGTGAAAACATCGACCGGCGCAGTGGAACATATCCCTGTGGCTCGAGTGACCAACTTGACCCAAGCAGTCCAGCAGCTGAAAAAAGCTGGTTTTTGGATCTTCGGTACTGATATGAGCGGCAGTGATTACCGTACATGGAATGCCCAAGGGGCGGTCGGTTTGATCATCGGTAACGAAGGTCGCGGCATGGGGGAAGGTTTGAAAAAAGAAGTGGATCAAATGCTGACGATCCCAATGACCGGGCACGTGCAGAGCTTGAACGCCAGTGTGGCGGCAGGCTTGTTGATGTATCAGGCCTTTACTAGCCGAAATGGGGCATCCCAATGAAAACCCCTTTGCTGATCGTGGATGGCTACAATATGATTGGCGCTTGGCCGGAGCTGGTTCTTTTGAAAAATCAGGACCGTTTAGAAGATGCGAGAGAAGCTTTGCTGAACCGGCTATCGAATTATGCAAAATATGAAGGCTTGAGAATCATCGTTGTTTTTGATGCCCAACTGGTGCCTGGTGTGACACAAAGTTACACCAAATATCAGCTGGAAGTTATTTTTACCGAAGAAGGAGAGACCGCCGACAGCTACATTGAACGAATCGCTGGTGAGTTAAACAATCGATTGACGCAAGTCACCGTCGCTACCAGCGATTTAGCCGAACAGTGGGTGATCTTCTCTCAAGGTGCCTTACGAACTTCGGCACGGGAATTGTACAAAAGCGTGGAAAAAACGGAAAAAGACATCCACGAGCATCAAACCGATTTGCGGTTTGAAAATTTCCGGCGCAATTCCCCTTGGTCACCGGAACAATTAGCTGAACTTGAAAAGAAATTGCGCGACCTTAGTTAGGGACAAAGTTGGTCTGGTAAATTAGAAGATGTCCCAGCCATTTATGATACGCTCCTTTTGTAGCAAATGAAGCAAAAACAAAAGGAGTGATATCGATGCGCAGGGAAGAAGGACAAGTATCACACCCTTCTGATAGATTTGAAGAGTTGTTCAGAAAATATCGACCGATCGTTGAGATTTTGCATAAAAAATATTATCTGCGGGATTATGACTTAGATGATTGGCTGCAAGAAGGCCGGATCGTTTTTAATAAGTGTCTAAAGACTTACGATCAGGACAAAGGAACGACGCTGGGTATCTTGTTTAAGCGATCCTTTGAAAACCGTATCTGCAGCTTGTTGCGGGCGCAGCATGCCCAAAAACGCAAAGCCCAAGTCGATGCCTGCTCGCTGGAAGAAAAGCTTTCACAAGAAGGCAATCGGTTTTTGACCGATCATAATCGCTGTGCGGAAACTGCAGAGACCTATTTGTTTGTTAATGAATCGTTGGTAGAGTATCCGAAAAGTTTATCGTCTTTAGAAAGAATGGTTATAATGAATTATTTAAAAGGATTAGAACTTGATCAGATTGCGGCTCAAGAAAAGCTGTCTTACGAAAAAATAAAAAGCGCTTTCAGCCGCGGTAGGACAAAATTGATAGCGCTTATCAAAGACGTTTAACAAAAATCTTATTGAAAGTAGAATTATTTTATGGTAAACTTGAAATTTTCTGCATTTCGTGGTATAATGATGCTCGAGGTGAATGCGATGCCAACAACTTTAGCTACAATCAAGAAAGATTTAGAAGGCCGTATCGGTAGTGAGATTATGCTAGTTGCTCAGACTGGACGTAAGCGTCAAACTGAACGTCGCGGCGTTTTGACAGAAACTTATCCTTCAGTTTTTGTTGTAGATTTGGATCCAAACGAGAATTCATTCGAGCGGGTTTCTTATAGTTATTCAGATATTTTAACCAGAACTGTTGAGATTGAATTTTTATCGGAAGCTGTTTGAAACAAGAAGAGTTGACACTTTGTTGACTCTTTTTTGGTTCAACAAGATAAGGAGTGATGGGATGGCGTTTTTTCTAAAAGAGTTAGGGGAAATGACTGGGGTGGAGTTTTATCAACTTGCCCGTTTGCGCACAGCAGTTTTTGTGGTGGAACAAGCGTGTGCGTATCAGGAGATCGATGCGATCGATGCACAGGCCAAACATTTATGGGCCCTTGATGAGGACGGGCAGGTCGTTTCATACGCCCGTATTTTCCAGCAGGAACAAACGGTGCATTTTGGTCGGATCATTGTGGCACCGGCATACCGTGGGCAAAAAGAAGGCCATCGTCTGATCAAAGAAGTTTTGCATCGCATTGAGCAGTGTTATCCGGCTTTGCCTATTGAGATCGAAGCACAAGCCCACTTAGAAAAATTCTACGGCCAGTATGGCTTTAAAACCATTACACCGCCTTTTTATGAAGACGGGATCCTGCATGTCGGGATGAAAAAAGAAGCAAGCACAGCGACTCTCTAAAGAGGTTCGCCGTGCTTGCTTCTTTTAGCGCTATGATTGATGGATCGGATGAATCCGAATTGCTTCTTTTGTCCTTAATGACAAAGAGCCGGTTTCTTATCTGATCGTATCGTCCAATGATGTTGGACGTGGATCAACGGTGTTGGCAGTAGGCGTTTGCGCTTTTATAAGATCACGAATCTCTTCTAAATAATCCTCTGCAGTGATTTCTGGTACTTCGTCTTCCTCAGGTTGTTGTTTCAGATTGCGTAATTTGTTCACTGCTTTGACAATCAAGAACAAGACAAATGCGGTAATCAAGAACGTAATAATGGCAGTGATGACGCGGCCAAAATCAAAGACTACATTTTTGGCGGGTTCAAAGACCAAGCCAGAAAAGGCATCGGCGTTACCGAAGAGTGATAAGATCCATGAAACCAATGGTGTCAGCAATCCTTCAACTAAACTAGTGACGATTGCGGTGAAGGCACTCCCGATTACGACCCCGATCGCCAAGTCAATGACGTTTCCTCGTAAAATAAATTCTTTAAATTCTTTAATCATCCTGTATCCTCCCTTCTAAATCTTACTGACAGTATAGCGAAAAATGCAAGATTTATAAAAAAAAACGCTCGCTGCAGCAGGTTTGATCAATGAGCCAAGGAGAAAGTTTGTCAGCTATGCTATAATTGAAGAGATAATTTTGCTTCTAGAAGGGGTGTCACATGTCTATTGAATTAAAAAAAGGTGTTCGGTTAACGGTGCTGCCGACCAAAAAGTATAAAACGATCCGTTTTTTCGTTCGGTTCACTGCACCATTGCAGGCCGAAATGACCGCCAAACGGACTTTATTGACTAGTTTATTAGAAACGACTAGTTTGGCTTATCCGACGCAGACCGCATTTAGCAGTCAACTGGCGGAGCTTTACGGTGCCAGCTTCGGAATGAATGTCAACAAACGGGGCAATCTGCATCAAATCAATGCAGCGATGTCCTTTGTCAACGGGAAGTATGTGTCAGATGAAGCAGTCTTGCCGCAAGCAGCCGCTTTTTTAGCAGAAGTTTTGTTCCATCCGAATGCCCACGAGGAGCAATTTGAGGAAAAGAACTTTACCATCGAAAAGCACAACTTGATCGCCTATATGAACAGCGTGGCAGAAGATAAGCAAGCATTGGCTTCTTTAGGGCTGCAAGAGTTGTATTTCGAAAACGATCAGAATCAGAAGTATCCGAGCTTTGGCCGTCCCCAAGACTTAGAAGCTGTGACCGCAAAAGAGCTTTACCAAACCTATCGCTCAATGATGGACAATGACCAAATCGATCTTTTTGTGATCGGCGATGTGGTTGAAGCAGAAGTCGCGGAGATTTTCCAGAACATGGCCTTTACCGATCGGCCAGACCAAGCAATACCGGTCTTTTATCAGCAAGCGGCGGAAAATATCATTCGCGAGAAAATCTTGCGGGAACCAATCATTCAAGCCAAATTGAACTTAGGTTATCATACTGGCGTGTATTATGACCAAGCCGAGCGGATCGCCTTTATGGTCTTCAACGGGTTGTTTGGCGGATTCCCTCATTCAAAACTGTTTATGAATGTCCGAGAGAAAGAAAGTTTGGCTTATTATGCTTCCAGCAGTATCGATACGTTTCGCGGGTACTTGTCGGTCCAAACAGGAATCGACGGCAAAAACCGCGACAAGGTCTTCAAATTGATCGAACAACAGCTGCAAAGCTTGCAGCGTGGCGAAGTCACAGCGGAAGAACTGGCACAAACAAAAGCGATGTTGAAAAACCAGTACTTGCTTTCGTTGGATAACCCACAAGCACTGATCGAAACAGCCTATCTGAATCAGTGGGTACCGAATACGAAAATGACGGAAGATGAATTTATGCAGAAATTGGCTCAAGTGACCGTAGCAGATGTCCAAGCATTGGCCAAAAACGTGTCCTTGCAAGCTGTATTCTTCCTGGATAAGGAGACGACCCATGAATAAAAAAGTCTATCAGCAAATCAATGAGACCCTTTATGAAGAAGTATTGCCAAACGGCTTGAAAGTTTATTTGCTGCCAAAAGCCGATTTCCATAAAACTTACGGACTTTTCAGTACGAACTATGGCTCTGTCGACAATCATTTCGGGTTTTCACCCGAAGCATTGCATCAAGTTCCAGATGGCATTGCCCATTTTCTAGAGCACAAACTGTTTGAAAAAGAAGACGGCGATGTCTTTCAAACCTTTGGTCAGCAGGGGGCTTCTGCCAATGCCTTTACCAGTTTCACGAAAACCAGCTACCTTTTTTCGGCAACCGATCAAATCAAGCTGAACCTTGAAACGTTGATCGATTTCGTTCAAGCCCCGTATTTCACAGAAGAAACCGTCGAAAAAGAAAAAGGGATCATTGGCCAAGAAATCCAAATGTATGATGACGATCCGAACTGGCAGCAGTTTTTCGGCATCATCAAAAATTTGTATCCGAAGCACCCCCTGCATATCGATATCGCTGGTACGGTGGAAAGCATTGCGCAGATCACCGCAGAAGACTTGTATCTTTGCTACAATACCTTCTATCACCCAAGCAACATGACACTTTTTGTGGTAGGCAACATCGATCCGGAAGAAACGATGGCGTGGATTCGGACCAATCAAGCGGCCAAGACCTTTCCAGAAACGCAAGCGATCATTCGCCAGTTTCCTGAAGAAACCTTTGCCGATATTCAAGCAGAATCAAGCCTTACCATGCCAGTGACACGTGCTAAAGGCGTGTTAGGGATCAAAGGGGACTTGAACAAACTGCCGGAATCAGGAAGAGAGCTCTTACGCTTCAAAAATGCGTTGAACCTTTTCTGCCAATTGGTTTTAGGCAATACTTCCGCCAATTATTTGCGTCTGTATGATCAAGGCATCATCGATGACACGTTTGGATTTGAAGTGAACTTGGATCGCGGCTTTTACTTTGCCGATTTCTCGGGGGATTCTGAAGAGCCAAAAGAAATGTTGGCAGAGATCGAAGCGATCTTAATGAATTTCCAGCACGACCCAGAGATTAATGAAGAAAACTTGACGTTATTGAAGAAGAAAATGCTAGGGAAATATTTCCAATCACTGAACTCATTGGAGTTTATTGCAAACCAGTTTACCCAAAGCTTATTCGGTGAAACGACGCTCTTTGATCTACCGGAGGTGATCCAATCGATCACTTTGGAAGATGTTCAGCAAGCGGCTCGTTCCTTTATCGATCCTAAAGCGTTTAGCCGTTTTTACATGTATCCAACGGAAAAAGCCTAAGCGAAGGCTGGTTTTGTCAAACAGCTGTCATTTAAGCGACACTGAATGATTCAAGGAGGAAGGCCCAACAGCTCAAGGGCTGCCCACCTCCTAGATCATTCAGTGTTTTCTTTTTGCGTCAAAGGGTGGTTTTTTCTTGCATTTTGATGCCAATTTGGCGAAAAGTATTAAAATTTGTTTGCGAGTTGTGGTTAGGCTATCCTCAGACTTTTTCTTTTATGGTATTCTTTAATTATTGAAGCAAAATCTTTTTTTGTTTTTTTGCAAAAAATCACGGAAAAAATGTTATATTTAGTAGACGGCGCGCCCAGATGGAAATCGGCGTGACGGAGTTTTTTTTATTGACTGATACAGGGAACCCCTGTTTTAAAATGATAGAGCAGCTTTGCTGACCTTACGACAAGCAGCGAAGCGATTTTAGGGCTTTTTTTAAAGATGAATAAAAGACTGGAGTAGATGATCGAGTGGCCAACGAAACAACGATTGGAGCAAAATTACGGCAAGCCCGTTTAGATAAAAACATTTCATTGATTGAATTACAACAAATGACAAAGATCCAAAAACGCTATTTAGAAGCAATTGAAGCGGAGCGTTTTGATCAATTGCCAGGCACTTTTTATGTCCGCGCGTTTATTCGCCAATATGCAGCAGCGGTTGGAGAAGACGGCGACAAATTGGTGGCCGTTTTTGATGGCAAAGATACGTTAGACGCCCCCTTACCAAAAAGACCGCAGCCTGAAACCGTCAGCGGCTCACGAAAAGCACAGCACGTAGAAGAAAAAAGTGGCTCATTTGTCGTCCGCTATTTGCCGATGATTCTATTAGGCCTGGTTGCCATTACGATCGTGAGTATCGTGGGCTACATGGCTTGGCAAGACCGTAATACAACACCGATGATCCAAGGGAGTTCTTCTCTCGTGGTAGAAAATTCGGCGTCTACCGCTTCCACCACGACAAGTACGGAAGAAACCAGTACTTCGAGTGAAGCGACGGAGTCCTCAAGTACGACGGAATCCAGCGAAGCCAAAATGACGATGACTGCCAGTGATTCGACGCAATCGTCGATCACGATCACGATGAAAGATGCAGAAAACCCTATTGAATTGGCATTTACTGGGCTAGATGCTTCTTGTTGGGTCGGTGTACAAGTTGACAATGCTTATGTGTACCAATACACTCTACAAGCAGGGGAAACGCAATCAATGACGCTGCCAGAAGGCGCCACGAATGCGACTTTGACCCTGGGCGCAAGCCAAAATATCTCCATCAAGGCCAATGGACAGGAAGTGGACTTTTCTGATCCACAATTTGAATTGTTACAAAAGACGGTCCGTCTCGTGATTGAATACCAAGACGATGCGGCATAAATCTGACAAATGCGCCTTATTGAGGTATCATTAGCTAAAAGTTATCTGTTGCACCCGACTGGTGAAAAGCAGAAGTAGTGGCATGATTTGCCGTTATTTCGTACAATAGTCGGCAGAGAGGAGTCTATTTCGTGAATTTACCCAATCAATTAACTGTATTACGGATCATTATGATCCCCATCTTTATTTTGGTCTTGGTTTTGCCGATCGATCTTGGCACGATGACCGTTGGTACGACACAATTAGAAAACACGCACCTTATTGCAGCGATCCTTTTTGCGGCAGCCAGCATTACGGACTGGCTAGATGGCAAGATCGCTCGTTCCAGAGGCCTTGTTACCAACTTCGGGAAGTTTGCTGACCCGTTAGCAGATAAAATGCTCGTCATGACGGCTTTTATCATGCTGGTCGAATTAGACAAAGCCCCAGGCTGGGTAGTTTCGATCATCGTTTGCCGTGAGTTGGCAGTGACAGGTTTACGCTTGTTGTTAGTGGAACAAAGCGGCGAAGTCATGGCTGCTGCGTGGCCGGGGAAAATCAAAACCGCGACACAAATGGTTGCGATCATTTTCTTGTTCTTGAACAACATTCCCTTTTCAATGATCGGTTTACCTGTCGATCAAATCATGTTGTATCTATGCTTGATCTTCACGATCTATTCCGGGGTCGATTATTTCATAAAAAATACGAATGTTTTTAAAGATTCTATGTAAAAGTTCTAGATCTAGATAAAGAAGCGATAAAAACAAGGATACAAGTCACGAAAGTTCAGAAGTTTTCTGGACTTTTTTTGTCAATATGAAAGACTTTTACGTATCTGATAAATGAAGGAGTAAACGAATGAAAGCAGAAATTATTGCAGTCGGGACCGAATTACTTTTAGGACAGGTGGTGAATACGAACGCGACCTTCTTGTCAGAAGAACTGGCAAGTCTAGGGATTGATGTTTTTTATCATAGTGTTGTCGGGGACAACCCCAATCGCTTAGAGGAATTGCTGACGATCGCCGACAAACGCAACGACTTGATCGTGCTGTGCGGCGGCTTAGGGCCCACCGACGATGACTTGACGAAACAAGTCACTGCCCGCCATGTGGGACAGGAATTAGTGCGAGATGAACCAGGTTATCACCAATTGAAAGCCTTCTTTGAAAACAGTCAACGGAGGATGACGGAAAACAATTTGCGGCAGACCTTAGTCTTCAAAGACGGTGAGTCTTTGCCAAATCCCAATGGACTAGCGATCGGGATCTTTTATCAGACAGCCGCTACCAGTTATTTGCTGCTGCCGGGACCGCCAAGTGAACTGCAGGCGATGTTTCTTACCCACGCAAAACCACTTCTGTTAGAGCAGTTTCCCCAAGAAGAAGTCTTGCTTTCTCGCGTTTTGCGCTATTACGGGATCGGGGAATCGGCGTTGGTCACAGAATTGGCCGATTTGATCGAGAATCAAGTCAATCCCACCATTGCTCCTTATGCCAAACCCAATGAGGTCACGTTGCGTCTGACGGTCAAAACCGCAGACGAGGCGCAAGGGATCAAACAATTGGATGCATTAGAAGAAACCGTCCAAGCACGGGTCGGTGCGTATTTCTATGGATATGGGGAACAAAATTCGCTGGCAGAAACAGTCGTCGAGCTACTGATCGAGAAAAAGAAAACCGTCACCGCAGCGGAAAGTTTGACCGCTGGTTTGTTCCAAGCGACCCTAGGAGGGATTCCTGGCGTCTCTGAGGTGTTTCCCGGTGGGTTCGTGACATATTCTGCTGGAACAAAAAGCAAGCTCTTAGGCATCGATCCAGCGCTTTTAGAAAGCTATGGGACTGTTAGTCAGGAATGTGCGGAAGCAATGGCCGTCTATGCCCGCAAACAAGCAGAGACCGATTATGCGGTGGCGTTTACTGGTGTTGCTGGTCCGGACGAACTAGAAGGCCAGCCCAAAGGCACTGTTTGGATCGCCTTAGCTTCTGACAAAGGCGTCTCGAGCCAGCTGTATCACTTCAACCGCGACCGCGCCTATATTCGGCATAGTGCTGTCATGGCAGGCTTAAATCAAATACGTAAGGAATTATTAAATTAATGCGAATGTTTGTTCGTTTTTTCTTGCAATTTCCCTTCAGAAGGACTATTATTATCTTATGAACGACACACGAAAGTGATGAATATAAGGAGGATTATCCGTTTGGCAGATGATCGTAAAGCAGCCTTAGATGCTGCACTAAAGAAGATTGAAAAGAACTATGGTAAAGGTGCCATCATGAAGCTTGGCGAAAAAGTTGATCAACAAATTTCAACGATCCCAAGTGGTTCATTGGCCTTGGATGTTGCATTAGGTGTAGGTGGTTACCCACGAGGACGGATCGTAGAAGTTTACGGCCCAGAAAGTTCTGGTAAAACGACAGTTGCTTTACATGCCATTGCGGAAGTCCAAAAAAATGGCGGAACAGCAGCATTTATCGATGCCGAACATGCGTTAGATCCTCAGTATGCGCAAAAATTAGGCGTAAATATCGATGATCTTTTGTTATCACAACCAGATACAGGGGAACAAGGATTAGAGATCGCTGACGCCTTAGTTTCAAGTGGTGCGGTTGATATCGTAGTTATTGACTCGGTAGCAGCTTTAGTCCCACGGGCGGAGATCGATGGTGAAATGGGTGATACCCACGTTGGTTTGCAAGCTCGTTTGATGTCACAAGCATTACGGAAACTTTCTGGTTCCATCAACAAAACGAAAACGATCGCGATCTTTATCAACCAAATTCGCGAAAAAGTTGGGATCATGTTTGGGAATCCAGAAACGACACCTGGTGGACGTGCGTTGAAATTCTATTCAACCATCCGTTTGGAAGTACGTCGTGCTGAGCAATTGAAATCCGGTACAGATATCATCGGGAACCGCACGAAGATCAAAGTAGTCAAAAACAAAGTAGCGCCACCATTTAAAGTAGCGGAAGTCGACATGATGTATGGTCTAGGTATTTCACAAGAAGGTGAATTATTGGATATGGCCGTGGAACAAGACATCGTTGATAAAAGCGGTGCGTGGTATGCCTATAAAGGGGATCGCATCGGTCAAGGTCGTGAAAACGCCAAAAACTATATGCGTGAACACCAAGAAATGATGCTAGAAGTTTCTGCTCGCGTCCGCGATGCTTACGGGATTGGAACAGGAGAGACCGTAACCCTCGAGGAAGCGCAAGAAGAATTACCATTAGACGAATAAGTCTTGAAAAAGCCAAACAACCTCGTTGTTTGGCTTTTTTGTGGCTTTTTGCTAGATTCATCTATTGTTGAAAAAACATCCGTAAAAAGGAAGGGTTGCGAAAGTTTACTTTATTATTTAAAGTTGACACTCTTGTGTTCAAACATTAGAATAAACGTATGTGGATTTCCACATAAGAAGTAGCGAATTGATAATTTTGTTATCCTTTGTTAATCAAAATTACAAAATATTTAAAAAGATAGTATGGAGGTGGATTCATTGGAACTACTTTACATTCTCCTCGCTATCATCGGTTTAATTGTCGGTCTTGGATTAGGAGTTTATGTGACGAAATCTCGTCATGAGAAAGAAATCAACGGCGCCCAAAATTCTGCAGCTGGAATTATCGAAAGCGCTAAGAAAGAAGCAGAAACTCTTAAAAAAGAAGCATTGTTAGAAGCTAAGGAAGAAAATCAGAAGTATCGGTCAGAGATTGAAAGTGAGTTGAAAGAAAGCAAACTTGATTTAAAATCACAAGAAAATCGTTTACTCCAAAGAGAACAAGTACTTGATCGTAAGGACGATTCTTTGGAAAAACGAGAACGCTCACTTGAAGATAAAGAAGGCAGACTTAGTGAGAAACAACAATTAATTGACGAGCGAGAAAAAGAAGTAGAAAACTTAATCGATGGACAACAGAAAGAATTAGAGCGCATCGCCGCGCTGTCTAGAGATGAAGCAAAAGAGTTGATCATGAAATCAACGGAAGAGGAATTGAACCATGAATTAACGATCATGGTCAAAGAATCTGAACAGCGTGCGAAGGAAGAAGCAGATCGAAAAGCAAAAAATCTCTTGTCCCTAGCAATCCAACGTTGTGCCGCAGACCAAGTGTCTGAAACCACGGTATCGGTCGTATCATTACCAAATGATGAGATGAAAGGTCGAATCATCGGAAGAGAAGGTCGGAACATTCGGACCCTTGAAACCTTGACAGGGATCGATTTGATCATCGATGACACGCCAGAAGCAGTCGTCTTATCAGGATTTGATCCGATTCGCCGTGAAATTGCTCGTATGACCCTTGAAAAACTGATTCAAGACGGCCGGATCCATCCAGCTCGAATTGAAGAAATGGTCGAAAAATCTCGGAAAGAAATGGATGAGCATATTCGTGAATATGGGGAACAAGCAGCCTTTGAAGTCGGTGCTCACACCCTTCATCCAGACTTGATCAAGATTTTAGGTCGTTTGCGTTTCCGTACCAGCTACGGACAAAACGTCTTGAACCACTCGATCGAAGTCGCAAAACTAACCGGTGTTCTTGCCGCAGAATTAGGTGAAGATATCCAGTTAGCCAAACGTGCCGGACTCTTGCATGATATTGGGAAAGCCCTTGACCATGAAATCGAAGGCTCTCACGTTGAGATCGGGGCTGAGTTAGCTGCCAAATACAAAGAAAATGGTGTGGTGATCAATGCGATCGCTTCTCACCATGGAGATGTTGAAGCAACATCGGTTATCTCTGTTTTAGTTGCAGCCGCAGATGCCTTGTCAGCAGCCCGTCCAGGTGCCCGCAGCGAATCATTGGAAAATTATATTCGCCGCTTGCAAAACCTAGAAAATATCGCCAACGGCTTCAAAGGTGTCGATTCCAGTTTTGCCGTCCAAGCCGGACGTGAAGTCCGTGTAATGGTCAAACCAGAAGAGATTTCTGATTTGGATGCTGTACGATTGGTTCGCGACATCCGCAAGAAGATCGAAGACGATTTGGATTACCCAGGTCATATCAAAGTAACCGTTATTCGCGAGACCCGCGCAACGGATTACGCCAAATAGCAAGCAAAAGCAGTATCCTCTCAGAGGGTACTGCTTTTTTTGTGTGGCTGACTGTTAATAAGGACGACTGAGTTGTTCAAAATCAACTGTGCTTTTCATCAGTCCCATAAATGATTGAGCCTTTTTTGTTCGTCGGCAGCCAAACGCCGGGAAAGCAAAAGGATGAATCGTTAGCGACAGAGGCGAAAAGAGGAAGGATCGATCCAGCATCATCTCGAGAGGGGGGGATTGAAAGATAAAACAGACCCAGACTTCTCGGTGAAGTCTAGGTCTGTTTTATCTTTTTCACGTCTATACGTCCATCAAATCTTGCGTCGACGGGCAAAGTCCACAAAGCGGAATTTATCCAGTCGGTGGATCGATTCGGTGTATTCAAAACAGCGCGTGTCTTCTAGATACACGAGGCTGCGAACCGTAACGACATGCTGATCTTCAGGACGCAGATCCATTAGATCCCGCAATTCTTTGTTGACGGGGTCAACAGTGATTTCTTTTTGTGCATAAGCGATCTCAAGGCCAAGATCATTTTCAAAGTAATCAAAAATCGATACTTTCGCTCGGTTTTCTGGCAACTCTTCGATGATAGAAGCATCAAGGTAATCTTTATCCAAAATCACCACTTCTCCATCGATTCTCCGCTGGCGGATCAGTTTCCATGCCTCAGAAGCGACAGGCCAACCAGTGGTTTCGTGCAGCTTTGGCGAAACGGCGATCTTACGGATCTCGACAACCTTTGTTTCACTAGGAATGCGTTGGGTATCTTGCAGCTCTCGAAAACTCGTCAAGCCAGAAATCGGGAAATCAAAGCGATTCAAGTCTAAAACGATTGAACCTTTCCCTTGTTTCTTTTGGATATAACCAGCATCCCGCAATAAATTCAATGCCTTACGGACAGTCTCGCGGGAGACACCATAAGTTTTGATCAATTGGTTTTCGCTAGGCAGCAAAGAATGCGGAGGGTATTCGTTTGCTAGAATTTTTTGTTCTAAATCTAAAAATATTTCTTTGAACTTGTTCATCGGATTGCCCCCTCTTTGGCTATTATAGCGAGGCCAATTTGGAAATGCAATCGACTATTTCGCCAAAAGTTCGTCAATGTTTAGGTCCGTTAATTTTTCAACGATCACATCTGCACCGTGTAATTCTTCTCCTGAATAAACGCCTACCGCATACATACCAGCAGCTTTGATGCCGTCGATCCCAGCTTGAGCATCTTCAAAGCCAACTGCTTCTGCCGGTTCAATGCCTAGTGCCAGCGCTGCTTGGATAAAGATTTCTGGATCTGGTTTGCCTTTTTTCAAGGTTGCCGGGTCAACGATCGTATCAAAGTCTTGCATGACCCCAAGTTTGTCCAAAATAAACGGTGCATTTTTGGATGCCGAAGCGATCGCACAAGGAATGTTTTTTGCTTTGGCTTCATCAAGGAATGTCTTCACCCCTGGCAATAGATCATCAGGAGTCAAGCTTTGTAATAATTGTACATAGTGGGTATTTTTCTTCGTCGCTAACGCTTCTTTTTCGACTTCTGTGTAGGCGTCATTTTTGTTGCCTAGGGTTAAGATTCGCTCTAAAGAATCCATGCGGCTGATGCCTTTTAACTGCTCGTTGAACTTCAAATCGATCTCGATCCCGATCTCCGCAGCTAATTCTTTCCATGCAATGTAGTGGTATTTGGCCGTATCCGTGATAACGCCGTCTAAATCAAAAACAAATCCTTTTTTCATGTGTAACACTCCTTTTAGTAAGTAATCGTTGCTTCTTTCTTTGCTTCTAGAGAAACTTGTTGCCCATTCACTAAGATCGTGACTGGCTGATCAGCGGTAATCGTCAATGTTTCATGTGTAACATTCATTGCAAAGCGGGTGCCGCGAACTTCTAGCTGAAAGGCTAAGCTGTCCCAAGCTTTCGGCAAGTTTGGCGTGATCTGCAGCTGCTCTTCTCGAATATCGATCCCAGCAAAAGTGGTTAATGGAATAAACAACGTAGCAGCCATGACACCGGCGTGAATGCCTTCTGCTGTAGTCCCGCCTTGGATATCACGATAATCAGAAGAGAGGGCTTCTTGGTATAACGACCAAGCCAATTCCTGATCATCCACCATTGCCGCTAACTGAGCGTGAACGATCCGCGACAAAGTCGAGCCGTGGGAGGTGCGAGCCAAATAATAATGGAGGTTTTTTTCAATATAGTCTGTTGGCAGTTGGTAAGAAAGATCCGCCAAAATTTGATTGACTTGCTCTTTTGAGAAATTATAGAAAATCATCAAACTATCGGCTTGTTTCGCGACTTTGTAGCTGTCAGCACTCTTGCCTTCAGCGTTTAGGATGCGATCCATCCGATAAATGTTGCCATATTTCTCTTTATAATGGGCCCAATCCAGATCTTCCAGCTGGAAGTACCCTTCAAATTGTGCAATGATGCCTTCTGGATCGATCTCTAAGCCCAGCTTGGTACGAATATCTGCCATAGCAGCAATATCTGCAGGGGTTAAAGCCGTTTTCTCTAATACCGCTTGGAAGCTCTCTGCTGAAAGTTGTTGTTGAAGGTTCTCGATCTCTTCAAACAACCATACTACCATCATATTGGTATAGGCGTTGTTTTTCAAGCCGCCTTGTTCACTATTTGGGTAGCTTTCATGAAATTCATCTGGTCCCATGACTTTATCGATAAAGTAATGTTGAGCAGCATCATCCCAGGTGGCAGCACTTTGCCAGAAATGAGCGACTTCTAACATCAATTCTAACCCATATTGTTCCATGAAGACTCGATCTTGCGTGTTGTGCCAGTATTGCCAAATGTTATAAGCGATCGCTAAGGAGACATGGCGTTGCAAGCGACTGTGATCTTCTTTCCATTCGCCGCTGATAGGGTTCAAATGCAGTTCTTGGGATTGCTCACTGCCATCCAAGCCTGATTGCCATGGGAACATGGCGCCTTGGTAACCGGCTTTTTGGGCGTCTTTTTTGGCAGCAGCTAAGCGGCGGTAGCGATACAGCAAAATTTCTTTGGCGGTGTCAGGAAAATGTAGAATGTAAAAGGGTAAGATAAACAGTTCATCCCAGAAAATATGACCGCGATAGGCTTCACCATGTAGGCCACGGGCAGTGATACTGGCATCTAAGGACTCCTGATAAGCATTCGGTGCTGCGGAGACCAGCAGATGATACGTATGCAGATTCAGCATTTTTTGTGACATCAAGTCACCAGTGATTTCGATGGCCGCTTTCGCCCATAATTCAGCCCAGGCTTGTTTTGAGGCGGTATACATCGTCGCAAAATCAGGTAATGCTAAGGAAGAAAACGTAAATGCCGGTTGCGGATCCTCTTGGCGATAAGCGGTAGCAGTGACTGATTTTTCGACCCGATAAGTTTGTCCCTCCGTCACCTCAAGAGCTACTTGCTGACGGACGAGCTGGTCGTTTGTTTCAGCGTGCAGCTCAGCCAATGGCAGGTCCTGTGAAAACAGTTCAGAGGATTGGACAACGGTAATCTGTGATTGGTTAGTGGTGACCACTAAATGCGCTTTGTTTTGTTCAGCTGCTGTCTCTTTCACGGTCAAATGCTGGTTGGTTAAGCTACGGTAACGAGCGACGTTATAGTTATAAACCGATCCGTCGGCTTCACTGACGAAGGTAACGGGACCGGAAAAGTTCAGCGGGGTAAACTGATAGACCAAGCTATATTGGTGAACGTCTTGCATATTGGCGATTTTCTTCGTTTCGATTCGCAGACGCTTTTGTTTTTTTGTTTCAATTTCTGCCACTGATTGGAACAAGCCGGTCTTCAGATCTAATGTCCGTTTAAAGGAAAGAAGCTGATTGTTGGCAATGTCGATCACTTCATCATCGATCTTCACGTACATTTTTTGCAGATTCGGTGCATTGACGAAGTCTTCATTGCTGATGGTATGACCAGAAACATCCGATTCTACCGTATTGTAAAGACTTGCTAAATACAGCCCTGGATAGTTCGCTTCACAAATGGTCATCTCAGGCGTCGTGCCTCGCAGCCCTAGATAGCCGTTGCCGACGGTTAAAAGTGACTCCACCGAGTATTCATCTTTACCAGGGGTGTAGCCATAGTATTCGAGGTTCCAAGGAATTTCAGCACTTTTTTCTTCATACTGTTCTTTCGTGGTGCAAACAAAGGGACGATTCAATTTTTCTGTCAACCATTGGTCCAGTGAAAAAGTCCCTTCTTCATTCGTAAACACCAGCGATTCAGAGACGATCCCGCCACCTTCCATTTTCTGCAGCTGCGCGGTCAGTGCAGCAACTCGTTCACTGTCTGTCCCAGAAAACGGATAGGTCGTACCGGTTTGATCCGTTAACAGCCATTCTTCCTTAGACAATATAATCGTATTCACAATAGTTGTCCTCCTTTAAACTTGTCTATACATGCAAAATGATTATAACGTAAGTTGTAAGCTATTTCAATTTATCTCACCTGTTTTTTTATTCTTTTTTGTCGAGGGGACAGTAAATAAAGTTGTTGCCGATATTATTTTATAGCAATGAGTAATTTTAAAAATCGTTCATTTATCAAGGTTTGAATACGGTACCTTTTTTATTCACTTGTATTGTTTATGGAAAAAGTTGAAAAAGTTGGTTTGAAACGCTTGCATTCTTAAATGTATCCAGTTATGATTAGTGCGTAATTAAAACATATATATACAAGTGTATATGAAAGGGGTTTATCAATTATGGGGAAGTATCGTGATGATGCTGAGAAGCTGCTGGAGTACGTCGGCGGCAAAGAAAATATCGCTGCAGTAACACATTGTGCGACACGGATGCGTTTTGTTTTGAACGATCAGTCAAGGGCAGATGAGAAGGCAATCGAAGAGATTCCAAGTGTCAAAGGGATGTTTACGAATGCGGGACAATTCCAAGTCATTATTGGCAATGATGTCTCAACGTTTTACAATGACTTCAGCGCAGTCTCAGGAATTGAAGGCGTTTCGAAGGATGAAGGAAAAGCGATAGCGAAGAAAAACCAGAATCCGCTCCAACGGGCGATCGCTGTTTTGGCCGAGATCTTCACACCGATTATTCCAGCAATTATTGTAGGGGGACTTATTTTAGGGTTCCGAAATGTATTAGGTGAAATTGATTTTGGTAATGGGACGATCGTTTCAAATTCTGTTTTTTGGAATGGCGTCAACGATTTCTTATGGTTGCCGGGAGAAGCGATTTTCCACTTCCTACCAGTGGGAATCACTTGGAGTATCACGCGTAAGATGGGAACGACGCAAATCTTAGGGATCATTTTAGGGATCACATTGGTTTCTCCTCAGCTGCTGAATGCCTATGCGGTTGCAACGACGGCACCTGGCGATATTCCATTCTGGGATTTCGGGTTTGCCCAAATCGATAAGATCGGTTACCAAGCGCAAGTCATTCCTGCCATGTTAGCCGGATTTATGTTGGCGTATCTGGAGATCTTCTTTAGAAAATATATTCCAGAAGCTGTGTCAATGATTTTTGTGCCGCTATTCTCACTGTTGCCAACGATTTTTGCAGCCCACGTGATTTTAGGGCCGATCGGTTGGTGGTTAGGGGATATTATTTCAAACTTTGTAAATACAGGATTGACCTCTTCTGTTAGCTGGTTATTCAGTCTCCTCTTCGGGGCCTTTTATGCACCATTAGTAATCACCGGCTTGCATCATATGACCAATGCGATCGATATGCAGTTGATTTCTTCTTTCGGTACGACCAATCTATGGCCGATGATCGCTCTATCAAACATCGCGCAAGGTTCAGCTGTTTTAGCTGTGATCTTCTTGCACCGTGGGAACGAAAAAGAAGAGCAAGTTTCTATCCCAGCAACGATCTCTTGTTACTTAGGGGTTACAGAACCTGCTATGTTCGGGATCAACTTGAAATATGTCTATCCATTTGTAGCGGCAATGGTGGGCTCAGGTCTTGCAGGCATGTTCAATAATTTGATGGGCGTACGTGCCAATGCCATTGGTGTGGGTGGTCTGCCAGGGATTTTAGCGATCAACGGAACAGAAGGCGGCGGTTGGTTAGCCTTTGGTATCGCGATGCTGATTGCGATCGTGGTTCCTTTCATCTTGACGATCGTATTCCGCCGTCAAGGGATCTTTAATAAGATTGATCCAGCAACACCAGCAACGGACGCTGGGTATGCCACTGGGTTAGCAACAGCTGGTGCTGGAGCTAATGGAACTGCTGCATCGGTTGAACCAATGACTTCCACTGGAACTACTGCAACAGCGACAGAAGAAACCCTTTATGCCCCAGCTGATGGGAAAGTAGTTGCCATCACTGAAGTTTCTGATCCTGTCTTTTCTCAAAAAATGATGGGTGACGGCTTTGCTGTTCAGCCAACGAACGGAACGATTTATGCTCCTGTTGCAGGTACGATCTCTAGCATTTTTGAAACGAAACATGCAATCGGGATTTTAACGCCTGGTGGCGCGGAAGTTCTCGTCCACATGGGCTTAGATACTGTGGAATTAAAAGGTGCGCCATTTGAGGTCCTTGTTTCTGAAGGTGACACGGTCACACCAGAAACGAAGCTTGCAGTGATGGATCTAGACGCAGTGACCGCAGCTGGCAAACAGACAGATGTTTTAACAGTCATCACGAATGCCGAAAAAGTGCGTCAGCTTTCATTGACGACCACAGGCACAGTGACAGCCAAAACAGCGGTTGGTTCAGCTGAATTAAACTAAAAAAATAATCCGTTTCCGAGAGCGCCCTTTGACTAAGAAAAGGGATCGGAAGCGGATTTTTTTATGGCTGCCCTCAAGGGAGAGCGGCTTTTTTTCGTTGTTTTTCAATTGGCAAAGCCGCAGTTAGCTGACAGCTTTTTTGTCGGTGTTTTTGCGGAAGTAGTTAATCGTTAATAGGAAAGTCAGTAAGACCAGGGCCCACAAAAAGGATAAGGCGATTTGAGAGCCGATGACCGTCCCTTGGGTGTAATCGGTCGTCGCATTTTGTGCCAAATTGATAATGGTCGCCACCACAGCCGTCGCCACTGCACCAGAAAATTGCTGCAGCGTATTAAAGATCGCATTACCGTCCGCGTACAACGCAGGAGTCAGCTTGTTTAAGCCGGTGGTCATCATATTGCTGTAGGCTAAGCCGATCCCGATCATGTAAAAGACATGTCCGGCAACTAGGCTCCAAATGAAAGGCGAACGCAAAACAAGGGCTAAGGCAAGCCAACCAATGGCAATCAAAGTCAAACCAGACAGGATCGGTTTTTTCGGTCCAACTTTATCCAGCAACCGACCAGAGATCGGCGCAAGGACCGCCCCGATGGCCGCCCCAGGAAGCATAACTAATCCTGCAGTAAAGGCATCTTTTCCCAAGACGAGTTGGACAAAGTTCGGCAAGACAAAGGAAATGCCCAGTAAAAGGAACTGACAAACGAGAAAGCCGAAAAGAAACAAACTGAAACTGCGGTTTTTCAAAACAGCCAAACGAATCAAAGGGTTTGGACCTTTTGAACGTTGATAAAACAAGCCAGCACCAATGAAACCGAAAAGCAGCGGCAGTAGACTCGCTAAGGTGCCTACTTGATTCAAGAACAATAAGAAGCCGCTGAACATCAAGACGATTCCTAATACACTCAGTAAATCCAGGGAAGTGTCTTTTGCCCCAGCCGTTTTAGGGATCGAGTAAAGGCCGAGTACTAGGGAGATCAGCAAGACTGGGATCAAGAAAAGAAAGATCGCATTCCAAGACCAATGGGCGGTCAATAAGCCCCCATATGTCGGTCCGATCGCTGGAGCGATGGAAGTGGTCAAATTCCCTAAGCCGATTGCCGCTCCCCGTTTTTCAAAGGGGGAGTAAGTCAAAATGATGTGGAACATCAAAGGCAGTGCGATCCCTGTGCTGGCACCTTGGAAAAAGCGGCCAATCAGCAAAATGGCAAACGTCGGCGATAAAAAGTCGATCACCAAGCCAACAAGGAAAAAGGCGTTGGCGGCTAGAAACAAGGTTCTCAATGAGAAGCGTTTCAAAAGGTAGGTCGATATTGGGACAATGATGGAGATGACCAGTAAGTAGATGGTCGTCACCCATTGAACATCGGATGTTGAAAGCGTAAATTGATCGATCAATGTCGGAAACGTTACATTCATGGCTGTTTCAATCAGCACGCCTGCAAATGACATCAATCCGGTTGCGAGGATCGCCCCCACGAGTTTTTTGTTGTTTTCCATATTCTCACCTCTAAAAAATTCGCAAAAAAAGAGACCGTTTCTATTCTCATAGAAACCGCCTCTCTCTCGACAAGCGAACCCGCTTGTTATCTGTACGATTTAATCTATCGCTATTCTACTGACTTCATAAGAAAGTGTCAAGAGAAGTGGATAAAAAAATAGCAAAAAACTTTTTTGAAAGTTTTCAAACTTTTACTTACACGAAAAATTTTCTTCTGCTAGAATAGTCGAGTACGAAAAAGAGAAAGGAAGTTGTTACATGCCCATCAACAAAAAAGAAAGTTTGATCTATACGACACTTATGTGTATTTTCATGGTGTATTTTATGAGTGTTTACAACCTCATGTTCCAAGTCGGTGTTTCTGCATTGGCATTCCAATTGGCGTGGAATGAATTGCCATTAGCTCTTTGTGTCGCCTTTATTTTGGATTGGTTCATTGTTTCGGGTCCAGCAAAAGGTTTGGCATTTCGATTTTTGGACCATCAATCAGCTACTTGGAAAAAAATCGGTTTGATTTCTTCATTGATGATCGCCGGCATGGTGATCTGTATGTCACTCTTTGGTGCGTTGATGCATCCAAACCCTGATCACTCGGTGTTCGTCAATTGGCTAAGCAACATTGGGAAAAATGTGATTGTCGCATTGCCATTGCAATTGTTCATTGCAGGCCCAATCGTTCGCCGGGTGTTTCGCGCCTTGTTTCCTATTGGCACTGTGCAAGAACAGCCAGTACTAGGGGAATAATCGATCAGTAGAAAAAACGTACTGCAGACAGGCTCTACCAAGGTTAGCTAAAAATAGCTGGCTTGGCGATACCTGGACTTGCGGCACGCTTTTTTGCTTTTATAAACAACAAAAAAACCCATAGGATGGTATGGGTTTTTCTGGTTACCCTATGAAATAGGATACAGGATGTACCTATATAGTAATATGGTGAGGTCAAAAAGGAAAGTTCAATTTTTTCATCAATACATGAAATTGATGAAAATCACTTGCTTTTCTGACGAAAAAAGCAACTTATTATTGTTTTTGCCGATTAGTCTGTGTAGAAACCAATCAGTTGATACCAACGACGATGCTCAATATGGTAGGCATCAGGTGAGTACCCTGACATTGAAAAACCGATAAAGGTGATGACCAGTCCGAGAATAATAAACAACAGACTGAGAAAAACGAAAAAGCGCTTATTGATTTTGATCATAGGACTGCCTTCTTTCGATAGTTTTGAACAAATGATTTTGGCCAAACGACAAGGGAGTGGGTAAGACGTGAAAAAGGTCGGCTCATACTATAAGTGGCGATCAGACAAAGAAGCCCTAAACCAAATAAGAAAATCCCCACGCCTAACTGACTTAAAAAGAGATAGAAACCATCCGCCATCAGCATGGGACTTAAGACAACGCTAGCAATCCCACCGATAAACGTAGTGACACCAATCATGCCAGTGGTGAAAGGCACACACCAGATGATTATTAAAAAGCTTAGGATCAGCAAAGCGGCACTTAACAATAAGCTGCCCCACAATGGAAAGCCTAGCACTAAGATCAAGAGCAAAAAGGGATGAAAGCGGCGGGGAATCTCTACCACGACCTCTTCTGTTTCTGTGACTGTTTGGATCAGTTCTTTTGGGGAGCCAAGGCGTGCCACGGCTTCTTCTTCGGTGTATCCTTCTTCCATCAAATCTTCGATCATCTCGTCATAATAGTTGATCAGCTGATGAATCTCGCTAGGTCTGACTTTTTCAGATAATTCTGCAGCCAATGCCTTGATAAAATCAACTCTGTTCATCTAGTGTTCCTCCTTTAATAAATCGCTGGATCAATGTCAATTGGGGCCAGTCGTTGGTTAAAAAATCGTCGATCCGCTGTTTGCCAAGTATGGTCAAGCGGTAATATTTTCGGGTCCGTCCTTGATGACTCTTGTTGTAAGTCTCAACCGCTCGGCTGGCTTCTAAGCGCTTCAAGATAGGGTAGAGGGTGGATTCTGAGATTGGTAGTAAAGGAGAAATATTTTTGACTAATTCATAGCCATAAGAGTCCCCGTGCTGCAAATAGGCTAAAACACAAATTTCCAATAATCCTTTTTTTAATTGGGCATCCAAAGGCTCTCCTCCTGTTCATATCCATACTATACATTACATAGTATCATTTCACAAGTAGTATCAAAAAAATCAGTCTTAAGACTTAGCCGAGGAAAACAGGGAGGTTTTTCAGGAAAATGGTCAAAAATATAAAACAAAATTAAGAAATTCGGCGGAAAGTATATGTTAACGTTCTCTTTTTTGTTAAAGTAGAAGTATGCAGATTACTTTCAGTAAGAAAATTGGGTGTTGGTGGTGTTTCACTGGAAGAAAGCAAGTGAGAGTAGAGGAGCGTTAGCGAGAGCTGATCGCCTCAAGAAAGGAAGGGGTATTATGAGAAAAGCAACGATTACGAAAAAATATTTGATCAACTGTTTAAAAAAATATCTGGTGGAATATCTTTATCGGCCAATCACTGTCCGCGACATTGCTAAATATGCACGAACATCGACCCAACCAATCTATTTGAATTTTTCAAACATGCAAAATTATAAACAGGCAATGGTCGATGATGTCTTCCATGACATTCATGAAGCAAAAAAAGAGACGGTGATGACACTGGATCCTCTATACTGTTTTTGGCATGACTATTACGTGTTCGCCAGTCGCAATCGAGCCCTCTTTTTTGCATTATTTTTAAATGATATTGGTTGTGGTCCCTACATAAAAGAGTGTTCTTTTGCATATTTTCAAGAAGCAATCGCTGAATCAGCTGTTTTTCAATGTGAGCAAGAAAACGATCTGAGAAAATACCATGAAGAAGCCTTGATTTTTTTTAGCGGTTTGGTATTGCTGTTTATTCGTGAAGGGTGTACTGACGGCAACAAGGATTTTATAAAAGATACCGTGGAGTATTGGGAACGAATGTTAAAGAAAGCAAAAGGCGTGACGCGAGACCAGGGTCGGCAAGGATTATTAGAGGTCGGTACGTTTGCTGTAGAGGAATAGGTACTTGAAATCAAGCATTAAAATAAATATCTGAATATTTTGACACCAAAAAACCGTTAGTGATTAAACATTCTTCACTGACGGTTTTTTTTGAGGAGGTAAGTCTTGCGGTATGAGTAGAACAATTGTGGTGTTTTCACCTTTTACTGATTGAATCGATAAGGAAGCTTGCGTGCCATAGTACAATGCTAGCCGTTGGCGTACATTGTTGATACCATAATGTTGATCAGAAGGTTCCTCCAGTTGTTTTAGCTGTTCAGGATCAATCCCGGGACCATTGTCTTGAATCTCAAACCGTAGCCATTGTCCTTCTTTGAGGCAGCGGATCGTCAATACCCCTCTGCGGTCATCTTCAATATGATCAAGCCCATGAAAGACGGCATTCTCGACAAACGGCTGTAAGAGCAGATGGATCATCGGATACTCATCGATATCTGAGTCAATTTCGAGGACTAAATCAAAGGAATGGTGATGCATTTTTTGCTGAATTTTAGCATAGGTGATCGTTAGATCGAGTTCTTTGGTGATGGATAGCCGGTTGGATCCTTGGTTTAGGCTGAGACGGTAGAATCGAGACAGCAGCTGAGCCATCTCACGGATCTCGTGATTGCCGTTTAGTGTGGCAGTATTGCTGATCAGTGCTAAGGAATTATAAAAGAAATGCGGATTGATCTGGGCTTGCAGAGACCGCAATTCGTATTCTTTTTGTTTCAATTCGGCTTCATATACTTCATTGATCAGCTCAGCGATTTTATCTAGCATTTTTTGAAAATTGGTGTATAACTGTCCGACTTCATCTTTTGAAGAATATGTGTGCTGGATTTTGAATTGATCCATTGATAAAGAGGCCATTTGCTGGGTCAAAGAGTTGATCGGCTGTACCACGGTTTTAGCCAACCACCAGCTGGATAAAACCAATATCATTAATACAAAACCAAAGATAATAAGTGCCGCACCAACTAGATACAGTAAACTGCTGAAAAATGACTGTGCGGTTTTAACAAAAACGATTTGCCAATGATTATCCAGCAGTACAGGTGCCTCTTCAATAACTGCGTTTCCAACCAGCCACTGTTTTTGAGTACGTTGCTGCTTCGTCAAATAATCAATGCGGTAAAGCGTCTGCCCGGTCTCTGACTGAATCGTCAAATCATAAGGCTCCTCAGTGACTGCATCAAGATTCGTGAACAATGCTGCTCGATCGATGGTTAAAACGATGTAGTTTAAGGAATCTGCGGTATGGCCTTTTAAAAAAAGGTTGGTATAAAAAGAAAGTTCCTCCCGTTCTTTGTCAAAATACGTTCGAATCTCGGTCGAAGGTTTTTCTTTTAGAAAAGGCAGTGCTGTATCAGCCGTGATTTTTTTGACGTATTGCCCATGATCATAAAGATCGATCGTGGTGTATAGCGTGATGCCTTTAATATCTGCTTGCGGAAAACGAACACTGTGAAACAAAGGCACGATCGTATTTTGAAAGAGATTGTATTGATCAAAGTTTGAGAAGCGTTGACTAGAAAGCTCTTGCGTCAAGGCGGTATTGTTGGCTAAAAAGAGCAGGCTGTCCCGATAGGTGTGGATCTTGCTTTCTAACTGATAGCTGATACTTTTGAGATTATCGGAGTAAGCACTTTTTTCCTGCTGTTGGATAAAGGCTCGGATGATAGATACCCCGACAAAGGTCAAAACGATCAGAGGAACAATGCTTGAAAGAATTGAAATAAGGGCGATCTTTTTTTGAAAACGAAAATTTTTAACACAATCGTGGACTTTTCTTAACAAAAGGGACCTCTCTTTCTATACGCATCCGGCGTCATTCCGACAATTTCTCGGAACGTTTTGCAAAAATAGGAATAATGATTAAAGCCAACTTGTTTGGAGATAGTTCGAATGCTGCAGTTCGAGTTCTTTAAACGCTTCTGAGCCTGTTTGATACGGTAAGACTTGATGTATTTGGTGATACCCATGCCTTCAGAAGTACTGAATAATTCGCTTAGGTAGTTAGGATTGATATTGACTTCCTTTGCTAACCGCTCCAAGCTCAACTCTTGGTGAAAATGAGCGAATATATAGGATTTTACTTGGCGCACATAGTCATTTGACTGGCTCCCGTTGATTTGAAGCAATGCATCATGGATATAATGGAAGAGGGCATCAAAAATATCCGCAATTAGTTGCAGACTTGGCGCTTCCAGTATTTTTCCAATCTGATTAGCGCCACACTCCGCATCAAAAGTGATCGTGCACTGATCGATGATTGTTTGATAAAAGGTCGCAAAATAAAACTTGGCATTGGTTGGTTCCTCACGTCCATTTGTTTCAAAGCAGTCGAAAACTGTTTTCACAAGCGCGTGGGCTTTTTTACTTTCGTATTGATTCACATACGAAACGGTTTTTTCGAAAAGCGCCTTCTTGACGATGTAGTGATCTCCCGGAAGCAGCTGGCAGATTTTCCCTTTGTTTTGCTGATAAAAAGACCGCTGACTGGTTCTCAGTAAGTCATGATAGGTGCCATACACCCCTGAATGGTGGGGAACTGGTCCGCTGTCAAAAAGTGTTATTTTTTGCTGAAACTGTTTGGAAAAATAGGTAGTTAAGTTGTTTTTTCGCTCTTCGATTTCCCTTTTTGGCAAAGGTTCGTTAAAAAAGAGCAGTTGTGCTGGAGCTAAAAACAAACTGAACATTTCAGGAAATGCAGCAGATAGCGAAGGGACAAAATCCGGCGCATTCCAAGAATCCAGCGGCCAAGTAACGAGAAAAAAAGAGGGATGAGTCTTAAAAAAATCTTGTGCAATCGATTGCTCTTCCTTCGGCAGTGAATGCCAAGGATAGCCATAAAAAAGTTTACTCAAAATCTCTTTCAAGTAATGGGTTTGTGCGATTGTTTTTGTGTAAGCGCGCTGCTTTTGTTGATCAATAAAAAGAATGATTTTATTTATTTGTTCATAAAAATCATCAGGGTCGATTGGTTTTAAGAGGTAGTCAACCGCTTGTAACTGTATGGCTTTTTTTACATAATGAAAATCTTCAAAGCCGCTGATAAACATCACAGGAATTTCAGGAACTGCTTCTTTGATTCTCGCTACGAGGGCATGTCCATCCATAAAGGGCATCTTTACGTCGGTAATTATCAAGTCAAAGGGCTGTTTCTGAAAAAGTTGCCAGGCTTCGCGGCCATTTTTGGCTTCTTCGATCAGCCATTCTTTTTCATGCTGACTCAAGAAGTATTTGATCACTTCTCTTTGATCGTAGCTGTCATCAGCAAGCAGCAGTCGGTACATGGTTTTCGCCGTCCTTTCGTATAGAGAAAATTACGCAGTCGCTTCTTCTTTCTATAGTAAGCGATAAACAAAAAAAGCAACAGAGCGAATTTGTAAACGTTTTATTTTTCTGGAAATCGTGCTATGAATCTGAAAAAAGTGCTATATTTTCTGTGGAAGCGATTGCGTATAATAAGGATATCAAAAAAGTTTGAGGAGGAAAACAATGAAATTTAGGCGGGGGACAGCAATGTTAACAGCAGTTGCTTCAGCACTTATTATGACAGGATGCAGTTCAGAAGAAGCAAAGACCAATGAAAATGGGGATACCGTGATTACGATCGGACGCCAGACCGCACCGAACTCGAAACTGCCTGAGGGGGATTCTTACAGCAATAACGCATATACTCGATTGATTCAAGAACGCTTGGGCATCGAGCTGGAGAGTGCCTTTGAAGCCCATGGGGAAGACTATGATCGTCAAGTATCGCTAGCGATCGCTTCAGGGGAACTACCGGATACGATGATCGTCGGATCAAGAGATGAATTGGAAGAATTAGTTAACAATGATTTAGTGGAAGACTTAACCGAAGTATTTGAGGAGCATGCCAACGATTTTCTAAAAGACATCTATGATTCGTTTGATGGGATTCAGTTAGAAGCAGCCACGTTTGATGATCGCTTGATGGCGATCCCATCTACTAGCGATGACTTCGGGCCCAATCTTGTCTGGTTGCGCCAGGACTGGCTAGATGAGCTAGGTATTGAACTGGATAAAGATGGCAATCGCTCAATTACATTGGATGAGTTGAAGGAAACAGCGATTGCTTTTCAAGAAAATGATTTAGCCAATACCGGAAAAGCAGTTGGTTTGCCATTGGCCTTCTGGTTGTCTTCGCCAAATCATGGCGGCACGGCATATACCGGAACAGCCATCATGAATGCGTTTGGAGCCTACCCAAAATCGTATCTCCAAGATGAGAATGGGCAGATGTTTTATGGATCCAATACGCCAGAAATGAAAGAAGCACTAACGCTACTGAAGGACTGGCAAGATGAAGGGTTCATGGATCCGCAATTTGGTACCCGCACGTATGACGATATCCATGCCATGATGGTTAATGGAGAAACGGGCATCGCTTTTGGTCCTTGGCACATGCCTGACTGGGGCTTAGTACAAGCCAAACAAAATGATCCAAATGCTGAATTTGTTCCTTATGCCCTTGAAAATGCTAACGGCGATGGAGGGGTCAATGCCGTGGCTAACCGCGGCACTGGGCAATACATCGTGGTGCGCAAAGGTTTTTCTGAGCCGGAAAAAATCATGGAGATGATCAATCTGATTTATGGTGAAGTTGCCAACTCGGAAGATATTGAAGCCGAGTTTCCGGAAATTTATGACTATGCGAAAGTGGATGTCGATGGGACGGTTCGTCCATGGAATGTTGTTTTCTTAAAAGCCTATAGTGAGATTGATGATGCAGTAGAAGCTTCCAAGGCGGCGGTTGGCGAAACATCTATCGAGGATATCTCCAACTTCTTCATCAAAGAAAACGCCGAAAAAATCAAGCAATATCTGGATAGCCCTGAAGAAACTGATCCGGTGGACTGGACCCGCTATGCCTCCCGCTATTTAGCCGTCAATAATGTGATGGGCGGTATCAGAGAGCAAGGACGCTTGAATGAAGTGAAACCACCGCGTTTTGATTCGATCAAAGCCAATGAACGAAACGGCGCACAAGTAGGGAAACTGGAGGAAGAGACCTTCATTAAGTTTATCACTGGAGAAGAACCCCTGGAAAACTTCGACAACTATGTTGAAACCTGGAATAGCCAAGGTGGGACAGCCATACTTGAAGAAATGCAAGAAGTAGTAGATCAGCGAGCAGATAATTAAGCGGCCACTCCAGCGGTTCTGACACTCGTCTTTCGAACAAAGAAAAGCAAGGTTGTATGCAGGAAAACCGACTGCAGGTGCCTTTTCTTTGTTCGAATTTTTTCATCAAGCGGCTGGTGAGGCAAAAAATTTATGGAGGAGTAAGTAAATGGAACTTTCTGTTGAAAAAGAAAGCAAAAAAGAAAAGAAAAAGTGGTTTTCTCGAGATCAGCTTTTCTTTCTAGGGATGATTTTACCAGGCATAATTTTTATTTTGATTTTTTCTTATGGTCCTATGTTTGGGTTGTTGATGGCATTTCAAGATTATGTGCCAGCGAAAGGTGTATTTGGTTCTGAATTTGTGGGATTCGAGCACTTTCGCTATTTGTTCAGTTTACCGGATATTTTCTTAGTAACTAAAAACACGATTTTCATCGCTTTCTGGAAAATTGTCTTTAATACGATCGTACCGATTCTTTTTGCGATTCTATTAAATGAAGTACGTGTAAAGTGGATGAAACGCTCCATTCAGACCATCGTATATTTGCCCCATTTTCTTTCATGGGTCATATTGGCTTCAGTAGTGGTCAATTTATTCAGTCTTGATGGAACGGTGAATCAGATTTTACAAAACTTTGGTGTAGAACCATTAAACTTTTTGGGTAGTAATCAGCTGTTTCCTCGTTTGCTGATTGGGACCGATGTTTGGAAAAGTTTTGGTTACAGTTCAATCGTGTACCTTGCTGCCATTACCTCGATCGATCCGGGATTATATGAAGCAGCAACGATGGATGGTGCTTCTTGGTCAAAAAAAGTCTGGCACGTAACCCTGCCGGGGATGATGCCTTTTATTTTGCTGATGACGATTTTGTCGCTGCCTAATATCTTGAATGCCGGCTTCGACCAAATTTATAACCTGTATTCTCCGGTTGTGTATCAAAGCGGCGATATTATCGATACCTATGTCTACCGAATCGGTCTGATCGGTAGAGACTACAGCTTAGGGACTGCCGTTGGTCTGGTCAAATCGGTGATCGGTCTATTCTTGATTTGGTCTTCCAACAAAATTGCGGAGAAGAAGACTGACAGAGTGATGTTTTAAGGAAAGGAAAAAAGAGATGAAAGAAAAATTTAGTATACGGCATGCAGTAATTTATTTGATCGTCATTGTTTTGGCTCTTTCTTGTTTAGTACCGATGTTGAATGTCGTGGCACTTTCTTTAAGTAGCAGCAGTGCCGTCGCGGCAAATGCTGTGGGGCTATGGCCAGTAGATCTGACCTTAGCGGCTTATGAGCGCATCATGAGCGATCAGCAGTTTTGGCGTTCTTTTGGTATTTCAGTCATTCGTGTGGTGATCTCTTTATTGCTGAATTTGGTGATGATCGTAACGATGGCTTATCCGCTATCTAAATCAAAAAAAGTATTTCGAACGAGAAAATTATTCATGAGTGTGATGGTTTTCGCTATGCTCTTCAGTGGCGGCATGATCCCAACGTATTTGGTCGTTCGCAATCTAGGATTATTGAATACGATTTGGTCCCTGATTTTACCTAGTGCAGTCCCTATCGGCAGTGTGATCTTGGTGATGAATTTCTTTCGGGGAATTCCCAAATCATTGGAAGAATCTGCTCGGATCGATGGGGCCAACCCACTGCAGATTTTGGGACGAATCTATATTCCAATGTCTTTGCCGTGTTTGGCAACCGTTTCTCTATTCAGTATTGTCGGTAGTTGGAATGATTTTTTTAGTGGACTGATCTATATGACCAAGACTGAAAACTATCCTTTAATGACCTATATCCAAACACTATCAGTCAACATTGCTGAAACAATGCAACAAGCCGGGAATTTGACTTCCGAGCAGCTACAAAGTCTACTAGCGGTCTCTGATCGAAACTTGAATGCAGCGAAGATCGTGGTGGCAGTGGTGCCGTTATTGATTATTTATCCGCTTCTACAAAAATATTTCGTTCAAGGAATCGTTGTCGGATCAGTAAAGGAGTAAACCCACATGATACACTTTTTTCATTCAGAAAACTTCTTCGCACGAATCGCTTGGAAATTCAGCCAGTTGCTCCTATTAAATGTACTACTCTTGTTTTTTAGTTTGCCGCTCTTCACGATCGGTGCAGCCATTACTGCGGGTTCTAAAGTGGCGACTGATCTGATAGAAGGAAAAGCACCGGCTGTTGTTCAGCAGTTTTGGTCGGTCTTTTGCCAAAGCTTTCGAAAGAGCACTCTTATCTGGCTCAGTCTACTTTTTTCTTTGTGGCTTTTGACTGCTGATTGGTTGTATTATTTCCAACTAAAAGGGACGCCTGATCTTTTTACCGTAGGCTTAGTAATTTGTACGTTCATGTGGCTTCAATTTTTCCAAGTTTCGTTTTTCTTACTCGCACGTTACGATAGCGGAATCAAAACGATCCTTTTGAACAGCATAAAAGTCGCCGCAAAGCACCCTTTTAAAATACTTAGTCTTCATCTTCTGACTGCAGCCCCTATTGTCATCATGCTTCTTTCACCCTATGCGCTGGTTTTCAGCATGTACATTGCCTGCTTTTTTGGTCTTAGCTGTTTTTTGTATGCACGCTGTCAGTTATTGTTGGCAATTTTCAAGAAATATGAGAAGGTAGAAATAGCAGAAAAGTAACTGGCTTTTATAGTTAGAAACGTTGAATGGAGGAATTTTGATGGGACAAAACACGCAGTATGGAGAAAAAAAGATTGCGATCGATCGCAGGATCGGTTTTTTAGAAGAACATACGTATCACGGGAATGATCTTGGTGTGACTTTTCAAGGACAGCAAACCACGTTCAAATGCTGGTCACCAGAGGCAGAGGCCGTTTCAGTATTGCTTTATCAAAGCGGTGTTGCTGGGACTGACGATCGTCTGCTGACGCTGCCGATGGTTCAAGAAGACAACTGTTGGCAAGTCACGACGGAAGAAAACGTCAAGGAGCTGTTTTATACCTTTGAGTTTCAACGAGATGGGCAGAAAATAGAAGCGATGGATCTTTATGCCAAGGCAGTAGGGATCAACGGAAACCGCGGTGCGATCATTGATTTAAAGGAAACAGATCCTGAAGGTTGGCAGGAAAGTCACGGCGTCGGTCAGCAGTCGATCACAGATGCCTATATTTGGGAATTACATGTCGAAGATTTCAGTGGTGCCGAAAACAGCGGTATTTCACCAGAAAATAGCGGAAAATATTTAGCCTTCACTGAAAAAAAGACCCATCTGGTGGGAGATGAAAGTCAACCAACTGGCATGGCCTATTTAAAAGAGCTGGGGATCAATTATGTTCATCTGCTGCCGATCTTCGATTTTGACAATGATGAAACTTCGTCTGCCTACAATTGGGGCTATGATCCGAAAAATTACAATGTACCTGAAGGACGATACGCTTCTGATCCTAGTGATCCCAAGGCGCGGATTCGTGAATGCAAGCAAATGATCCAATCGCTGCACGAAGAAGCCATCGGCGTTGTGATAGATGTGGTCTTTAATCACACTGCGATCACGGAAGAATCATGGTTTAATTTGACGGTGCCTGATTATTACTACCGTCAAGATGATGCAGGGAATTTTGCGGACGGTTCTGCTTGCGGCAATGAAGTGGCTTCTGAACGGAAAATGATGCGTAAATTTATCATTGATTCAGTTTTATATTGGGCGCAAGAATACAAAATCGACGGCTTTCGTTTTGATTTGATGGGCCTGATCGATGTGGAAACCATGAACCAGTTGCGGCAACGCCTAGATGATGCCGGCTTCAGCCATGTGATTTTATACGGCGAGCCATGGGATGCCGGCAGCAATCAAATTATTCAGCCGAATATCCCAGCAAATAAAAGTAATGTTTGGGCACTGTCAGAAGGCGTTGCTGTTTTTAGCAATGATTTAAGAGACAGTATCAAAGGCGATGTCTTTGAAGAAACAGACGGCGCGTTTATTCAAGGAATGAATGGTCAACCGCAAGTCAAGCAAACCTTTTATGCAGCAAATTTGGCAACGGCGATTCAAGGAAATACGAAAGTTGCCGCACAAGAAGGCGCCGAGCGCTGGGCAAAATCGCCCCGCCAAGTGATCGCCTATGCTTCAGTCCATGATAATTTGACCTTATGGGACAAGCTGGTGGCAACCATGCAGGCTTCAGTGAAGGAAAGAAATTATGAGTTTGATCCTGAGCTTTTAGCCCGCAATAAACTAGCAGCAGCCATTTTGTTTACTAGCCAAGGAGCAGTGCTGACTCAAGCTGGGGAAGAATTTGGCCGTACCAAAGAAGGAGATGAAAATTCCTTCCGTTCGCCACTGGCAGTCAATCAGCTGGATTGGTCACGTGCCAAAACCTTCAAAGAGTTGCGCGAGCTGTATCGGGGCTTGTGGGCATTGCGGCAGTCCTATGCACCATTGAGAGATGCCACGACCCAAACGGCTGAAAGCATGGTCTTTTATGAGACAAAGAATGAAAATCGCTTGGCGTATCAAGTACCCAATCGTGACAAACAGCATCCATGGCGTTCCTTGTTCGTTTTACTCAACAGCACGGAAGAAAGCTGGTCCTTTGGCTTACCGACGGCAACAGAAAATGCTTCTTGGCACATCATTGCTGACCCCAAAGGAGCTGGGATCACTTCTCGCGGCGTAGCAGCGCCAAGAATAACCATCGACCCCTTATCCTTCTGCATTTTGGCGGAACAAAGTAACTAATCAAAGTAGAAGCTAAAACAAACTAAAAATTTTAGTTTGTTTTAGCTTTTTTAGTAGTAAAAAAACAATTCTTTTGCTATACTTTTAACAGAATGAGAAGCAGAAAGCGGTGAGCAAATGAAAGTTGTGATCTCTGATATTGCCCGAAAAGCTGGCGTTTCCAGCGGAACTGTCTCTAATGCAATCAACAATCGTAAGGGGATCAGTGAACAAAAACGGCAAGCGATCTTGAAGATCGCTCGTGAGATGGGGTATTTTGATCAGCGAGAAATTAAAAAAACGGAAAGCCAAAAGATCAAATTTGTTGTAATGAACAAACAAGGAAATGTCGTAGGGGATACGCCTTTCTTTTCTGAATTGATCCGGGGGATCGAAATGGAATGCAGCGCGTTAGGCTATGAATTGGTCATTTCCCATATCACATTGGCGCCAGAGGAAGACCCGATCGAAAAGATCCGCCCAGAATTAGTAGATGGTTTGCTATTGTTAGGAACGGAATTGGAAAAACAAGATTTAGCAGTCTTCCGTCATTTGGAAGTACCCTTAGTGATTTTAGATACGATTTTTAATTCGCAGGACTTTGATTTTGTCGCCATCAATAATCGTGACAGCGCCTATGAGATCGTTGAAAAGATGATCGAAAAAGGCCACCGAGACATTGGCATCATCAACTCAACCTTTCAAATCAACAATTTCCGTGAACGCAAGCAAGGGTTTATTCAAGCGATCCAAGAGCATGATCTGATCCATTATGAAGAGACGGAAGCCTTAGTAGAACCCACCTTGGAGGGCTCATATCAAGACATGAAGGTCTATTTGGAATCCTTGCGTGCCGATCAGCGGCCGTTACCAAGCGCCTTTTTTGCGGTCAATGACAACATCGCCATCGGTGCAATGAAAGCCATTCGCGAAGTGTTCCCCGATCATCCGTTGGCCATCGTTGGGTTCGATGATATTCCTTTGGCGGAATTTTGCAACCCACCGCTGACCACCGTCAAAGTAGATAAAGTGTACCTTGGTCGCCAAGCCGTGCGACGCTTGATCGAGAAAATCACCAGTGAAGATGAAAACCATCTGAAAATGCTGGTCGCCACGACGATCGTCGAACGCGAAAGCATCAAATAAGAAAAAAATAAGAAGAAGACAAAACGTTTAGCAAGCGTTTTGTCTTTTTTTAGTTATTAAACAAAAATATTTATCTAAAACTATTGCAAAATATTTAGCTTATGCTATATTTAAGGTGTAAAAAGTAAGGGATTACATTTTGAGGAAGTGAATAGATGACACAGATCGGTCTCTTTTGTGCAACTGGGCTCTCCAGCGCACTGCTCGTCAAAGCGCTCAAAGAACAACTAGCGGATGATCAGCATTACCAAGTGAATTCCGCGCCTTTTTCAGAAATATTTATGGTGGGAAATGACTATGATTTTTTGATTTTAGCTCCTCAAACCCGCTTCAATCAAGCGAAAGTCGCAACAGCCTTTCCTAATAAAAAAATCGTTTTACTGACGGATAAGGAATTTCTGAGCAGAAATGTAGCACGAATCGTCGAAGAAATAAAAATTTAGCTAAATATACTAAAACGCAAAGGGTGGTTTTATGGATAAAGTAACAATCGGGTTCGCCCCGACTAGAAGAAATTTATTTAGTGCAGAAGCAGCCATTGAGTACGCCAATCTGACACGACAAAAAATGGACGAACTGGCCATTGATTATGTAGATATTTTAGATATCAACGAAGATGGCTTGCTATACGATGATGAAGGGGTTGAAAAAATCGCCGAAAAATTCAAAGCAGCAAAAATCGACGGTCTTTTTCTAGCCAATGAAAACTTTGGTACGGAATATGCCTGTGCTCGTCTAGCCAAAAAACTAGATGTCCCCGTCTTACTATGGGGACCCAAAGACGAGACACCAGCCGCCGATGGTTCACGTTTGCGGGATACGCAATGCGGTCTTTTCGCTATCGGAAAAGTCTTGCGCCGTTTCAAGGTACCTTTCACCTATGTCAAAAATTCTGATATTGATTCACCGGAATTTGCCCGCGGCTTGCAAGACTTTATCAAAGTCTGCAATGTCGTCAAGACCTTCAAACAAACACGAATCTTGCAAGTTGGCCCACGCCCCTTTGATTTTTGGACCGTGATCTGCAACGAAGGCGAACTATTGGAGCGTTTCAATATCTCGCTATCACCAGTACCGATCCAAGAAGTGGTGCAAGAAATCAAGAAAGTCAAAGAACAGCAGCCAGATAAATTGCAAGCAGTCATTGATTATTTCGAAACCAATACGGAAGTCCAAATTTCGGCGAAAGATTTGGAGATGGTGGCAGCCCTTAAAGTGGCCTTGCAAAACTTATGTGAAAGCTACGGCTGCAATGCAGGGGTCATCCAGTGTTGGACGGCTTTACAAGACGAAATCGGTATTTTACCGTATGCCTCCCTGTCGCTTTTACAAGAAGAAGGTCTGCCTTTTGTCTGTGAGACGGATGTTCATGGGGCGATCTCGGAACTGTTGGTCGAAGCCGCTTCGTTGGGGGAACACCGTGCGATCTTTGCGGATGTCAACTGCCGCCATCCAGAAAACGAGAATGGCGAATTGCTGCAGCACTTAGGGGTTTTTGCTTATTCCACCGCGGAGACCAAACCCATTTTGCCGCAACGGCATTTTGTTTTTGACTATCCGGGATCAGTCGCTTTTCGGGCAATCAAAGACGAGTATACGTTGTGTCGCTTTGATGGAGACAACGGCGAGTATTCGTTGCTGATGGGCACCGGCAGAGGGATCGATGGACCATACAATCAAGGAACCTATCTCTATCTAGAATTTGCGAATTTGAATCGCTTGGAATTCAAACTCGTTGAGGGCCCTTATATTCATCATGTTGCGGCGGTCAGAAAAAATGTGGTGCCGATCTTGTACGAAGCGTGCAAATATATCGGCGTGCAGCCAGATTTTTATGATCCGATCGAAGAAGACGTCAAAGCATACTTGAGAGGGGATCAATCATGGAAATAAACGAGCTGGAAATGAAGGCTTTAACGATTCGAAAATCCGTGTTAGAGCTGATCTATCAAGCAAAAACGGGTCATACTGGTTCGGATCTTTCTTGTACCGATATTTTAGTGGCCCTGTATTATCAGATAATGAATGTGGATGCGAAAGATCCCCAAAAGCAAGATCGTGACCAGTATATCCAAAGTAAAGGACATGCTGCAGAAGTACTATGGGCCGTTTTAGCGGACAAAGGTTTTTTGCCGAAAGAAGAATTAGCCACCTTTTCGCAATTTGGTTCACGACTGATCGGTCATCCAAACAATAAAGTAGCTGGGGTTGAGATGAATACTGGTTCGCTAGGTCACGGCTTACCCGTCGCAGTAGGGATCGCCTTGGCAGGCAAACTGGATCACCGCACGTATCAAACCTATACGTTGTTGGGAGATGGCGAATTAGCAGAAGGCTCGGTATGGGAAGGAGCCATGGCGGCTGCCAACTACCAGCTGGACAATTTGACCGCCATCATTGATCGCAACGGCTTGCAGATCACTGGAGCCTCGGAAGATGTGATGGCCGTGGAGCCGCTAGATGAAAAATGGCGTGCCTTTGGTTGGGATGTGCATATCGTTGATGGCAATGATATGGCTGCCTTGGTGGCTGCATTAGAAAAACCGCATCAGCCCAATCAACCGAAGCTGGTCATTGCTAAAACCATCAAAGGCAAAGGCTATTCTGCAGCCGAAAATCAAGCGCAATGGCATCATAAAGTGCCAACGGCAGAAGAGC
Source organism: Enterococcus sp. AZ141 (assembly GCF_051714385.1). NCBI lineage: Bacteria > Bacillati > Bacillota > Bacilli > Lactobacillales > Enterococcaceae > Enterococcus > Enterococcus sp. AZ141. Next base: position 1,003,518 of record NZ_JBIORT010000001.1, on the reverse strand, counting down.
TTGCACAAGCTATTGCCGAACTTGATCAGCAAATGGAGGTTTTGACTCATGGGAAAAAATAATATTGCCAATCGCCAAGCGATGTGCGACGTATTGATTGAAGAAGGAAAAAAGAATCCTGCGATCACGGTGTTGACCAGTGATTCTCGTGGTTCCGCTTCGTTAGCACCTTTTGCCAAGGAATTACCGACACAATTGGTGGAAGTAGGGATCGCAGAGCAAAACATCGTCAGTATTGCGGCCGGCTTAGCCCATATGGGCAAACGCCCTTTCGTTGCATCCCCTGCTTGTTTTCTCAGCATGCGCAGTATCGAGCAGATCAAAGTCGATGTCGCGTATTCGAATAAAAATGTCAAACTCGTAGGCATCAGCGGCGGTGTCAGCTATGGGGCATTAGGCATGAGTCATCATTCCTTGCAAGACATCGCAGTGGCACGAGCGATCCCTAATTTGCAAGTGCTGTTGCCAGCAGATCGCTTTGAAACGATCCAAATGTTTAAAGCCTTAGCGGCATCAAATGAACCAGCCTATATCCGTCTCGGTCGCAATCCTGTTGAAGATTGTTATGATTCTGCAGATTATCCTTTTGAGATCGGCAAAGCCATTGAGCTGAGAAGCGGTCAAGATGTCGCATTGCTCGCCACTGGCGAAACCGTGCGCCAAGCGTTGGATGCTGCTGAGCTATTGGAAAGACAAGGTATCACTGCTACCGTTTTAAATGTTCATTCCTTGAAGCCCTTTGATTCAGAAACGGTCAAACGAGTGGCGAAAGAAACAGGCACCGTGATCACTGTGGAAGAACACAGCCGATACAACGGCTTAGGAGCTGCCGTGGCGGAAACGCTGGCAGAAGAAACGGGCATTCGACAAAAAATCATTGCTTTTCCGGATGAAGCCTTGATTACTGGTTCTTCGTCAGAACTGTTTGCCCATTATGGCTTAGACGGTGCCTCCATAGCGAAAACAGCGGTTGCGTTTCTAGGAGCTTAAGATGGACAAGACCTATCAGCTTGTTTTAGATCAGAGTACATCCGGTACCAAGCTCTTACTGTTTCAAGAAGGGAAAATCCTGCAGCGTTACGATAAAAAACATCGCCAAATTTATCCAAAAGTCGGGTGGGTCGAACATGATCCCCTTGAGATTTGGCAAAATGTCCAAGAATTGCTGGCACAAGTGTTGCAAGAACAAGCGATCACTGCAGATCAAATCGTTTCCTTGTCATTGACCAATCAGCGGGAAACGATCGTTGCATGGGACCGATTGACTGGCAATCCCCTGTACAATGCGATCGTGTGGCAATGCAACCGCAGCGCCGCGATTTGTGAAGAATTGACGGCACAAGGCTGGGAAAGGACGATCAATCAAAAGACCGGTTTACGCTTAGACCCGTATTTTTCCGGCACCAAAGTGAAATGGTTGGCCCAAGAATTATCAGCCATCAAAGAAAAGTCGGGGACTGGCGAATTGGCGATCGGTACGATGGACAGCTGGCTGTTGTGGAATTTAACGCAAGGGACAGTATTTGCGACAGAAGCCAGCAACGCTTGCCGAACATTGTTTTATAATATTGAAGAGGGCCGTTGGGATGCAGAGCTCGTCAAACTTTTTGGCATCCATTTAGCAGACTTGCCAGCGATCCAACCTGCTGATACGGTTTTCGGTAGCTATCACGGAATCCCTATCAAAGGGATCTTAGCCGATTCACAAGCGGCATTATTCGGTGAAGGTTGTCAAAGCCTTGGGGATGTAAAAATCACGATGGGCACCGGTTGTTCGATCATGATGCAAGTGCAGCAGGAGCAGACGTTGCGGGATCGCCGCATTTTGACGACGGTCGGCTGGCAAACTAGCCAGGAAACAGCGTTTGCGCTAGAAGGCATCATCCGTTCCTGTGGTGACGCCATCAACTGGTTCAGTGAGCAAGTGGCTCCGCTGCCAGATGTAGCTGAGATCTGTCAAGAAGTGCTGACCAGTGACAGTCAAGAAGACATCTATTTTATCCCAGCATTGCAAGGAATGGGTGCCCCTTTTTGGGATAATACGATGACTGCCAGCTTTGTCGGCATGAAACGCACAACGACGACTCATGAGCTGTTGAAAGCCGTTTTAGAAAGCATCATTTTTCAAATCAAAGCAGTGATCGATGTGATGGAAGAAGTCGCTGAACGACTGATCAATCAGGTAATGATCGATGGCGGTGTTTCGAAAAACCGCGCCTTGATGAGCTTATTGGCGACTTTGATCAATAAACCCGTCATCGTCAGCGAAGTCGAAGAATTTTCAGCCATCGGCACAATGCTTGTTGCCAAACCAACCATGAATGAACCAGCTATTCAGCAAACCACGATCGTTCCGCAAGCCGAACAGGCCGTGATCCGTTTGAAATATGAAAAATGGAAACGGTTCATTGAGAAGTCAGCTGCTTTTAGTGAAGGATAAAGGAGGAACTATATGGAGACCAAACGAATTCAACTGAATCAAACGGCTTACGTGGATACCTATTTATTGCACCAATCCAAAGAGTACAATGTCGGCAAGAAACGACCGCTAGTGATCGTCTGTCCAGGCGGCGGCTACGCCTTTACCAGTGATCGAGAGGCGGAAGTCATTGCCTTGAAATTCAATAGTATCGGGCTAAATAGCGTTGTTTTATGGTACACCACCGGTGATCAGGTGAAAAACGTTCCCCACAATGCCTTGATGGAAGCCGCCCAAACCGTCAAAATCATTCATGAGCATGCTCACGAATGGTTGGTGGATGAGGAGCAAATCATCGTTTGCGGTTTTTCAGCAGGCGGACATCTAGCGTTGCAGCTAGCGACGCGCTGGCACGATGCTGAGCTGGCAGAAGCATTGGGCGTCAGCAGTGACTTACTGAAAGTGAATTTGGCGATCGCTGGCTACCCATTGGTTTATCAAGAGCATGCTTTCCCAATCGATGAGCTAGGCTTTGCCGCTCGTCTAATCGAAACACCTTTAACTGCCAACGAGCGCTTTTTTGGGAGTAAACAACCGACGGAAGAAGCCATTCAATCCATGAACATTTTGCATCATGTCGATCAGTGGACACCTCCGATGTTTCTCTGGCATACGACGGAAGACGTCTTAGTCGATGTGGCGCACTCGTTGAAGTTGGCGGTCAAATTAAGAGAAGCAGAAATTCCATTCGAACTGCATATTTTTGAAAAAGGCGAACACGGACTGGCATTAGCGGATCGAACAACGGCACGCAAGTCAAGTCACCTCAATGCCCATGTCGCCAAATGGTTTGAGCTGTGCGAAGGCTGGCTCAGTAGTTATATTGATTAATAACCGCCAGTGCACAACTTGTGCCGATGAAAGGAGAGCTCCACCGTGAAAATCACCGTAAACCAAAACAAACGCACCTTATTGCGAGACGGACAGCATTTCTTTTATTTAGCCGATACTTGCTGGAGTGCTTTTACTAGTATTCAAGAAAATGACTGGATCACCTACTTAGACAAACGCAAAGAGCAGGGATTCAACACCCTTCAAATCAATGTGTTACCGCAATGGGATCGCAGCCGTGGTCAATTTGACTGCTTGCCGTTTCCCCTTGATGCGGGTGTCTTTGATTTTACGGTTTGGGAGGATGCCTATTTCGAACGGGCTCAGCGTCTTTGTAAAATTGCCGATGAGAAAGGCTTTACTTTAGCATTGGTTGTCTTGTGGTCAAACTATGTCGCTGGCACTTGGGCTAGCCAGTTGGACAAAGAACGCAACGTGTTGCCGGAGGATTGCCGCCAGGCCTACTATCAAAAAGTGATTAAGACGTTTGATGCCTTCCATCCGATCTACTTTATTGGTGGCGATACGGACTTCCCAACACAGCCAACCATCGATACGTATCTAGAAGCCTTTGTTTTCTTTGAAAAGCATTCGCCCAATACCTTGAAAACGATTCATATCAAGGGACGTTTTGAAGAAATCCCTGAACCTATCGTCGAACATTTGGACTTATTTTTATACCAATCAGGTCATAACAGCGCCTTTTTGAATATGCCTTATTATTTGGCAGAGCGTTTTTATCAACGAGAACCGCAACTGCCGATCATCAACTCAGAACCTTGCTATGAACAAATGGGCTATGCCCGTCACGTATACGGTCGATTTGGTCAAAAAGATGTCCGCAAAGCAGCATGGCAATCATTGTTAGCCGGCGGCTCGGCTGGGATCACGTACGGTGCCCACGGCATCTGGAGTTGGCAAACCCCGACGGCAACCTTTGCGGAAGAAATCGGGGAAGCGTTTGACCATCCGATGATTTGGCCAGAAGCTTTGTCTTTTCCTGGGGCAGATGATTATGGCTTTATCAAGCAATTATTTGAATTATTAAATATTCAGGAGCTTGTGCCTTGCCAAGAGCGCTTGATCGATGCAGATGAACAGATTCGTATGGCAGCTATCGCAGGAAGGAAGGATGCCTTGCTTTACTTGCCAAGCAATACAACAGTTCGCCTGCAAGGAGATCTTTCTACAGCGACCGTCACATTGATCGATTTGAACACCAATCGTTTCTTGAAACCAAAACTGACAGTTACCGATGGTATCACTGTTTTCCATCCCCACAATTGTCACGAAGATGTATTGTTCGTCATCCAAATAAAGGAGTGAAAAGAAAATGGATAAATATATGGATAAGGTATTAGTATTTGCAGATAAAATCTCCAACAATCGGTATTTAAAGGCAATTTCAAACGGGTTGATGGCGACGCTGCCGATCAACATTATTGGCTCGATCGCCTTGTTGTTAGCAGTTTTGCCGATTCAAGGGTGGACAGATTTTATCAACTCGATCAATATTGGCGGTTATTTTTCCGTCGGTTACAGTATGACCGTTGGGGTTATCTCAGTGTACGCTTCCTTTCTTGTCGGTCACCGTTTAGCGACAGAATTTAAGCAGTCGGCAGTCCCTGCCGGCATCGTTTCGTTGTTTGCCTTTTTGATGATGACGCCAATGGTCACCTTGGAGGAAACAACGACCCTAGACATGAGCAAACTCGGCGCTCAAGGCTTGTTTACCGCTATGATCTGCGGCTTAGTTTTTGCTCGTTTGTACTGCTTTATTTTAGAAAAAAATATCGCCATCAAAATGCCAGCAGGCGTGCCGCAATTTGTGACGGATACCTTCGCCGGTTTGATTCCAGCAATTATTTCTGGGTTTACCGCGATCGTCATTAGCTGGGCATTCAGTTTTACTTCTTATGGCTCATTTTCAGATTTCATCTATCAAATCTTGGCAATGCCGCTGCAAAGCTTGTCTTCTAGTGTCGGTTCGTTGCTATTTATTGTACTGATCCAAATGGTGCTATGGTTCTTCGGTATCCATGGTTCGTTGGTGGTGGGTAGCTTTGTCACCGCTTTGTACTTACCAATGGATGTAGAAAATATGGATGCTTTAGCTAGCGGTGTTGCTCGTTCCGAGCTGCCAAATATTTTGAGCAAGTCGTTTTATGATTTGTTTGCTGGTATTGGTGGGGCTGGGGGAACATTGTCATTGATTATCGTTATTTTGCTGTTGGCGAAATCAAAACAATCACGGACAGTCGCTAACCTAAGTGCCGTTCCTGGATTGTTCACCATTAATGAGCCGGTGATTTTTGGCTTACCGCTGATTTTGAATCCAATCATGGCGATTCCGTTCATATTAACACCATTGGTTCAAGTGCTTGTGGCGTACCTAGCGATCTGGAGTGGGATCGTTCCACGACTTAGTGGCGTACAAGTTCCCTTTGGCACACCGATTTTTCTAAATGGGTTTCTAGCTGGAGGCTGGCAGGTCGCAGTTCTACAAGTCGTTTGCGTTTTGGCAGGCTGCTTGCTGTACATTCCTTTTGTTAAAGTCTTAGATAAAGGAAAATTAAAAACCGAAGCAGAAGCTGCGCAAGCGGAGGGTCACCCACAAACTGAAAGTATCGATGCAACGGGGGAAACGGTTTAAAAGAAACCGATTTTATGATGACAAGCCAATGAGTTAGTGCTATAGTTAAAGAAAGAAAACCCACGTGGATTGTTACTGACTCGATCAGGCAAGACCTAAATAAGAAAGCGCTATTCTCGTTTTAGCAGCGGCTCTTATTTAGGTTTTTTGTTTTTTTATCGGAGATTTTTCAGTAACCAGCTAGGTAGGTTTATCAAAAGAAAACAAAAGGAGAACGAGCAAATGGCAAAATTTCCAGAAAATTTCTTATGGGGTGGCGCGACCGCAGCGAATCAATTAGAAGGGGCGTTCGATCGCGATGGCAAAGGATTGTCAGTGGCGGATGCAATGCCTGGCGGCAAACAGCGTTTAGCGATTTTAGGTAGTGATACGTTTGATTGGACGATCGATGAGGACAAATACACTTATCCAAATCATCGCGGGATCGACCATTATGACCGTTTCAAAGAAGACATTGCGTTGTTTGCAGAGATGGGCTTCAAGAGCTATCGTTTTTCTATCGCTTGGACACGTATCTTTCCAAAAGGCGATGAAACGACACCAAACGAAGCTGGGCTAGCATTTTACGATGCGCTGATCGATGAATGTTTGAAATACGGGATCGAGCCAGTGGTTACGATCTCCCACTATGAAATGCCTTTGCATTTAGCCAAAGAATACGGTGGCTGGAAAAATCGAGCATTGATCGATTTCTATGAGCGTTTTGCAAAAGTCGTCTTGGAACGGTTCCACAGCAAAGTCAAATACTGGATGACCTTCAATGAGATCAACTCTGCTTTCCATTTCTCTGCATTGAGTCAAGGAATGGTCAACAGCACGGGTGCCAGCGACTTTACAAACGTGATCCAAGCGTGGCACAACCAATTTGTTGCCAGCAGTAAAGCAGTCAAAATCGGCCATGAATTAAACCCAGAGTTACAGATCGGTTGTATGATCATTTATGCAACGACTTACAGCATTGATGCGAACCCAGTCAACCAAGTGGCGACGATGATCCATAATCAAGCCTTCAACTACTACTGTGCCGACGTGCAGGTACGTGGAAAATACCCATCCTTTACGGATCGTTTGTACAAAGAACACGGCGTCAATAAAGAGGATCTTGAGATTACCGAAGAAGACTTAGCCTTGATTGCTGAACATACTGTTGACTATGTTGGCTTCAGCTACTACATGTCTTCTGCCGTGGATATCACCACAGAAGAAGCCGATGAAGTGCAAGGAAACTTGTTAGGCGGCGTCCGCAATCCATTCTTAGAAGCAAGTGAATGGGGCTGGCAAATCGACCCAGAAGGGCTGCGCATCGCGTTGAATGAATTGTATGATCGTTATCAAAAACCGTTGTTTATCGTGGAAAACGGCTTAGGAGCCATTGATACCTTTAACGAAGAAGGTAAGATCGAAGATGACTATCGTATCGATTACTTGCGCCGCCACATTGAAGCAATGGGGGAAGCGATTGCTGATGGCGTAGACTTGATCGGCTACACGCCATGGGGCTGTATCGACCTTGTCAGTGCTTCAACAGGCGAAATGAGCAAACGCTATGGCTTTATCTATGTTGACTTTGATGACGAAGGCAACGGCACGATGGATCGTTCCAAGAAAAAATCCTTCGATTGGTACAAACAAGTTATTGCAACAAACGGAGAAGAGTTGGCCTAAGTGTTTCGTTAGACTCACGGATGACGCAGGATCCGTTATAAAAGAAAACCGATCAACGGTGCTCCTATACTGGCGCATCGTTGATCGGTTTTTTGTGATATTTGGGTTTAACGGGTATGTTCATAGCTGTCTCGTAACAAAGATTGGAGTTGTTTTTCTGATACAGAGCCATCTAGTAATGCGGTGAGCCAATGGTTTTTATTCATGTGATAAGCGGGTAAATAGCCGTGACTTTGATTGATGATCGAAACCATTTCGGGCGCTGCTTTGACATCTAAAATCTCGATCATTCCCGTTCCTTCCAGGCCTAATTTCTGCTTTTCTACAGTCATCAGCAAGCCAAACCATTTGCCGCTTTTACGGTGCCGCAAGACTTGGTACTCGGGAAACTTTGCAAATGGATGGTCGATCTGAACATCATTGAAGGTCTGAGCGAATGCGATCAGACGGTTTTTAAGATCCATGGGTATCCCTGCCTTTTTATTCATTCAACTCCAGTATACTGTATTTTTGCCAATATTTCGCTGGAAAAGGAGATTGGGCTCTTTGGTTTAATGAGCCGTATCACCTGCTGCATCGATAGTAATAAATAAGGTAAAGTAGCAGGCGGTTTATTTTCTCAATTTGACACTCAGCTTTCGGCATTACTTGTCATTACATTCGATTACGATATAATGTTCTTACAGAGTAATTACAAAAACAGAGAGAGGAGTGCAACGATGATTACGAAAACAAGAAAACAAGGGAATTCCATTATGTTGACGGTGCCCAAAGACTTTGGTATTCCCAATGGTGTGGAAGTAGAAGCAAAGCTAGTAGAAAATGGAATCTTGTATGAATTTATTGAACCGGTAAAACCATTCGATGATTTCAGTGAAGATATCTTGACTGATATTATTAATGAGGGATACGAACACGAAGATATTTTATCCGAATTTAAAGCGCGTAAGAGTAAGATGATTTCTTCATTTAAGACAATTGCAAAGGATACTGCTACCGACGGGAAAGCAATGACCAAAGAGGAGTTGGCAACTGAAATTGGCTTATGAGGTGATTCCATCTAGACAAGTAGTGAATTATTTAAAAAAGTTGAAGGAGAAACCGCTGAAACAAAAGTTTCTTCATGTCATTTATGATGAAATAGCTGTCGAACCGTATAGCGGCGATCAAAAAAACTGGCGATTTAGCTGGAATCTGGTCGAAGGGTTTTAAGTATGCAGGGACAACCTGTCGTATTGCTTATGATGTGATCGATGACCAAGTGATTCCAGTCTTGTTATGTGGCACCCATGAGAATTTTTATGAACAGTTAAAGCAGTTAATGAAATAACTGGGGACCCGAATCGAAGAGTTGCGCGTAGGCGGACTCTTTTTTTGATTTCTATTAAAAAGTACAATAAGTGAAAGGTTCTAAGAAATGGATGCCTATGCTAAGATAGAAGAAACCGGCAGCGTAAATAAGCAAGTGAGGTGGTCGCTATGAAAACGACAAGTCAAGTATACATTCGTTTAAATGAACATCTATTTAAATGCAAAAAATACGATTTGAATTTTTTGATAACAAAACTTTTAATTGAGCGAATCGATGAATTTCCTGCGATCTATATTGAAGAAATCGCCTATGCTGCACAGACGACCCCTGCCAGTATCACTAAATTTTGTAAGAAACTTGGTTATGCTAGTTTTAAAGAAATGCGTAATGACCTCACGATTTATTTTGAACAAGAATACCATTTAGCAAATACGATGTTTGAAGGGATGCTAGCGAATCTCGATACAAAGAGTAAAGTATCTGAAATGGTTGACCAATTTTTAGCCCGAGAGTACATGGTCCAAAAACAGATTTTTGACCAATTTGATCAACACCAATGCACACGGATCGCAGAAGAAATGAAACGAAAAAAACGAGTGGCGATTTTGGGTAACAGCTATTCTTTTTCGGTTGTTAATCTCCTGCGGGAACTGCTTAGTCAAATGGGCTATATCGTTTTTGAAGTAAACCGTAATGCGGAAGATCAGCTGATTGATCAAGTATTGCGGGAAACAGATATTTGTTTTGTGATCAATCTAACAGGCAGCTGGATCGATAAAAAGGCCTATTTGCTTGAAAAAACGGCCTGTCAGAAAGTTTTATTGACGTTCAGCGAGCAAGCCGCTCAAAGTAATCTCTTTGAAGAGCGTGTCTTGTTTAAAGAGGTCGTTCCATTGATGTCATCGAATTATTACTCGCAAAAAGTGCTTCATCTATGGATGATTTTTATGATTATGAATATGAGAAAAGAGTAAACGTAAAAAGCTATTTTCCATTTTTGGAAAATAGCTTTTATTGTTTCCTTATGAGAAAGCGCTTATATTCAAGTTAAGATATATCTTAAAAAATTTAGGAGGATTTACTGATGGATAAATTAATGCAATTTATTGAAACCAAAGTGATGCCGCCAATGATGAAACTTTCTAATCAACGTCACTTGAGTGCTGTTCGCGATGGATTGATCGCAACGATTCCAATCACAGTGATCGGATCGATCTTTTTATTGATACCGTACATTCCATGGCCTCAATCCTATGTATCGTTTATGGGCAATCATCCCGACTTAGTGGCAAAACTGATCATTCCCTTCAATATGAGTATGGGACTGCTTTCGATCTATGCAGCTTTTGGCATCGGCGCACGATTAGCGCAAAGCTACCAACTGGATAGTTTGGCAGGGGGCGTTTCTGCAATTTTTACCTTTTTTACTACATTGACCTTCACTTCTTTAGATGAAGGAACGTTTATCTCTACGCAATATCTTGGAGGAGAAGGCATGTTCGCCAGTATTTTGACCGCTATATTAGCAGTCGAGTGCATGCGCCTTTGTAAAAAATACAATATCGGGTTTAAACTGCCAGAGCAAGTCCCTACGAATGTCAGCAGCAGTTTTGAAGTGATTATTCCCGTGTTTTTTTCAATGACGATCGTTTGGATCATTGTTCACTTGATCGGCTTTGACATCAATGCCCTGATTGCAAGTTTGATCACACCCTTATTAAGTGTTTCTTCCAACTCGTTAGCAGCACCCTTGGTCTATGTAGGATTGACTTGTATCATGTGGCTATTCGGGATTCATCCGCAAATATTAGCGACGGTGATGTTGCCGATCTGGCTAGTCAATTCTGAAGCAAATATGGCAGCAGCACAAGCCGGACAAGCGATTCCTAATCTGGGGGTACAGCCGTTTATCTTTACTTTCTTATGGATCGGCGGTGGCGGAGGAACCTTAGCACTTTGCGCAATGATGTGTTTCTCCAAATCAAAATTTTTAAAACAACTTGGTCGTCTCAGCTTTATTCCTGGGGTCTTCAACATCAATGAGCCACTGTTGTTTGGGTTGCCGATCGTTTTGAATCCAGCACTGGCGATTCCCTTTGTCGTGGCACCAATCGTGACCACTTTCGTGACTTATTTCGCGTTTGTGTCCAATCTTGTTCCCGGAATGGCGTATCCATTAGCGGCTGTGTGGACGGTTCCGAGTATTTTTTCAGCAGTGATCGCAACAGCCAGCATTCGCGGTGCTGTCTTAGTAGTGGTGAATTTCTTGATTTATTTGGGTATTTATTATCCTTTCTTCAAGGCCTACGAGCGCAAATTAGTGCTTGAAGAAGGTCAAACCGAAGCATAAGTCTATGAGATGAGCAATCAAATTTTGAGAAGAGGAGCAATGACATGAAGAAAAATAAGAAGCAATTTCCTGCCGATTTTTATTGGGGAGGTGCAGTTGCCGCAAATCAATTAGAAGGGGCCTATCTTGAAGGGGGAAAAGGCTGGAGCGTGGCAGACATCAATCGCTTTCGTAATGATATCGATATAAAAAAGAAAAGCAACAAAGAAATAACGACGGCAGACGTTGAATTTGCTTTAAATGATCAAGAAGGGCGTTACCCCAAACGGGATGGGATCGATTTTTACCATACATTTCGTGAGGATCTGGCACTCTTAGCCGAAACAGGCATGAATTCGTTTCGAACATCTATTAGCTGGGCGAGAATTTTTCCAAAGGGAGACGAACAAACGCCCAACGAAGAAGGGTTGCGCTTTTATGACGAATTGATCGATTGTATCCTTGAAAACGGTATGGAACCCTTGATCACCTTGTCTCATTATGAAATGCCGATCCATTTAGCGATGGCTTATGATGGCTGGTCAAATCGTAAACTGATTGATTTCTTTGTTCATTTTGCGCAAGTCGTATTCAAGCGATACCAAGGAAAAGTCAAATATTGGATCTTAGTCAATCAAATGAACTTGATTACCCATGAATCATTTAACCACCTTGGTATTCCCGCTGACCGAGTCGACAATCTGAAGCAAGCTAAGTACCAAGGGGTTCACAATGAATTGGTAGCATGTGCGAGAGCGATCAAAGTAGGGAAAGAAATTGATCCTTCTTTTCAAATTGGGATGATGTCTTATTATGGCAATGTTTATCCAGCTACTTGTAAACCGTTGGATGTTCTGAGTGCTCTCAAAAATAATCAAATGGAATATTATTATTCAGATGTACTTGCGCGGGGAACTTATCCGAATTATGCCTATCGCTTTTTTGAAGAAAACGGCATCGAGATTCAATTTGGGGAAAACGATGAAGCGGACTTCAAGCATACGGTCGATTTTGTTTCTTTCTCCTATTACTACACGCGGATCATTCATAGTGAAAACTACGGGAAAGAAGACGCAGCTTCGCCTAACCCTTATTTAGAAGCCAATGACTGGGGCTGGGCGATTGATCCAATTGGGTTACGGATTGCTTTGAATGAGTATTATGATCGGTACCAATTGCCGATCATGATCACAGAAAATGGTATGGGTTTTTATGAGACATTGAATGAAGAAGGACCGATCGATGATACGTATCGCATTGATTTTCTGAAACAGCACATTGAACAAATGAAAGAAGCAATCTATGATGGCGTAGAACTGATCGGCTACTATCCTTGGGGACCGATCGATCTTGTTAGCTGCTCCTCATCAGAAATGAGCAAGCGGTATGGGTTCATTTACGTGGATCTAGATGATTGGGGCAATGGTTCAGGAAAACGGTACAAAAAAGCCAGCTTTGACTGGTATAAGAAAGTGACGGCTTCTAACGGAGAAGTCCTCGATTAAAAAAAGCGGCAACGACGAAGCAGAAGCTTGATCGTTGCCGCTTTTTCTATAAGAGAGTCAGAAAAGGGAGCCGGCGTCATTAGCGTAACCGTTTCTGATAAAGCATTCGTGCCAAGAACCAGCTCACGACTACGATACCGCCGCACCAGCTAAAGGCACTGATCAAGGTGGTATCTTTCAAGTTTAACAAAAGCCCTCGCAAAGAATGGATGATCGGCGACATTGGTTGGTATTCAGCAAAAATAGCTAACGGGCGAGGCATGGTTTCCGTAGGGACGAAACCAGAGCTTAAGTAGGGCAACAGGGTGATCAAGACAGTAAACAAGGTAGCTGTCTCGGGGCTTTTGGCGATGAGACCAACCAGAACTGAGACCCAAGTAAAAGCGAAGGTGAAGCAAAAGATCAATAGGAAGGCGAGCCCCCAGCCAGCAACTGTGGCTTGAGGGCGAAAACCGATGACCATGGCAACGATCAATACGACCAAGGTACTGATCAAGCTCCGAAGGGTCGCGGCGAAGACATGGCCGTTTAAAAAGGCTGAGTTAGAAATATTCAAGGTCATCAGCCGTTCCACCATGCCGGATTTCAAATCTTCCGTCACCGTTACCCCAACGGAGGAAGCACTTTGGGCGATACATTGGACGAGGACACCGGGAACGACAAAATCGACATAAGAGGTATCACCGACGTTCATAGCGCCACCAAAAACATAGACAAAGAGGATCATTAAAATCGCTGGGGTCAAAATTCCACTTAGCAGAGTCTCCATACTGCGAATCGATAGCAAGAGGTTGCGTTTGAATAAGGTGTTGGTTTCTATAATTGCTTTCATTGGTTTCCTCCTTGGACAAGTGTTAGAAAAATATCTTCTAAAGAAGCATTCTTTTGATTAAAACTGGTGATGGTGATCGGTAGTTGATTGAGTTCCTGCAACAGCGTGAAGGAATGCTGGAAGTCTTGACTGACGGGAAATGCCAGAGAGAGACTGGACTCATTGACTTGCAGCGGAAAATCAGACAGATGCTGACGCACGGTTTGCAAGTGTTCTTTTGTCAATACGCTGATTTCCATCGTTTGCGAAGGGTGCAGTGCTTTGACTTCCGTTGGTGTTCCTTGCAAGATGATTTTCCCTTCATGTAAAATGGCGACTTGGTCTGCTAAAAATTCAGCTTCTTCTAGGTATTGGGTCGTCAGGAAAATCGTTCGTCCTTGAGCGGCGATCTCTTTGATCATGTGCCATGTGGCTAAGCGGTTTTGCGGGTCTAACCCGGTCGTCGGTTCATCTAAAAAGAGCAGGTCAGGTTCGCCGATAAAACTCATGGCGATGTCTAAGCGCCGTCGCATGCCACCAGAATAATTTTTGACGAGTCTGTTGCTGGCATCCACCAAATCAAAACGCTCTAACAACTGTTGGACGATCAACTGTTTGTTTTTGACATGGCGCAAGGCAGCAATCATCAGCAAGTTTTCTCGTCCGGTTAGTTCTTGATCGACGGCGGAAAATTGCCCCGTCAGACTGATTTTTTCGCGAATCGCTGCTGGATCTTTAGTCAAGTCGATCCCGGCGATCAGCGCGGTTCCTTGATCAAAAGGCAGGATAGTGGACAAAATTTTGACTAAAGTGGTTTTTCCAGCGCCGTTTGATCCTAGTAAGACAAATACTTCGCCAGGAGTGACGTCAAAAGTGACCTCTTTCAAAACGGTTTTGTCTTTGAAACTTTTTTGTAAATGTTTCACGTGAAGCATTTTCTTTTTTACATGGGTATCCATAGCTTTTCCCTCGTTTCTATAAGATAATTCAACTATAAAGGCTCTTCGGGAAAAGCAACTGCTTATTTCAATATATTGAAAAAGAAGGTGAAAAAATGAACAATTATGGTGCGACAGTGAAAGAGCTTCGCAAAAGCAAAGGCTTACTATTGAAGGAATTAGTGGATGAACAATTGTCGATGTCTTTGTTATCGCAATTTGAAAATGGCAAAACGACGATTTCCTGCGAACGATTTCATCGCTTGCTAGATAAATTGGAAGTGAGTTTTGCTGAATTTCAGCTGCTGCATACGGGGGAGCATCATTCGGAGGCTCAAAAGCTAATGGTCGACTATGTCCGTTCGATGGGGATCGAATCTATTGATGAAGTACCTAAACTAAAAAAGAAATATCAAAAGCTGACCGCCTACTTTCAACGACATTACTCCTTGGAGCTGGACCACTTCTTACAACTGATCCGTTTTGACTACTTGATGAAAGAGGAGCTTTTTAAAGGGGTGCCCATCCAGGAGGCGTACCCGAAACACAATTATTGTTTGGACTCTGCAAAACATTACTTGCTGAATACCGATACATGGGGTGTTTATGAGCTGCGGCTATTTGCCCGCGTAGCAGTTTCGATGGAGCCAGCTTTGCTTTGGCGCTGTTTGACGATCGCCATCAAAAAGAGTCAGCGCTTTGCAAAAATCCCCGGCAACAAAGATATTCTATACAACACGTTTGAGACGGTGTTTTCCGTCTTTGCTGTTTTTGATGAGGTGGATTATGCGGAAAAGACCTTTCATTTATGGCGAGATCATGTTTATGAAAAAGAACACATTGAGCAAGCGATCTTTATGCCGTTTTTTGAAGGCTGGACATGTCTATTAAAACAAAACAAGCCAAAAGCGGCGGACTTAATGCAACAAACGTTAGATCAATTGGAAAGATTAGGGATGAAGACCACGTTTTCCATGTATCAGTCATTAAGCACGTTTGTTTTAAAGGAGGATTTCCCGGGAATTTTATTGAGTGATCCTTTGCTTTCTGAGGGAACTCGTTACGGGTGGGAAGAGCCCTAAAAAGCTATATTCCGCTGATGAAAGCGCCTTATGTTTAAGAATCGGAGAGGAAGTGATTAAAAATCAGTAAATGCAAGCAATTTGCTTCTTTTTTACTGATTAGAGGAGTATATTCGAAGTTGGAATTTTTCTTTCTTTAGAATTATTTTAATGCACTTTTTTATGAAATAGGAGGATGTAGGATGGATATTGTGACACTAGCGCGAATCCAGTTTGCGATGACGACGATTTTTCACTTTTTCTTTGTACCGTTTTCGATCGGAACTGGTGTCGTCGTTGCAATTATGGAGACACTTTATGTGATCAAAAAAGATGAAAAATATCGCCGGATGACGAAGTTTTGGGGAAATATTTTTCTATTAAGTTTTGCTGTCGGGGTCGTGACAGGGATCATTCAAGAATTTCAATTTGGGATGAACTGGTCAGACTATTCTCGTTTTGTCGGGGATATTTTTGGTGCGCCCTTGGCTTTGGAGGCTTTGTTGGCGTTCTTCTTAGAATCGACGTTCTTAGGACTGTGGATCTTTACATGGGATCGGGTCAGTCCCAAGCTGCACGCCACCTTTTTCTGGTTGGTGACGCTTGGTTCGATGCTATCGGCGTTTTGGATCTTAGCTGCCAATAGTTTTATGCAGCATCCAGTGGGGTATACCTTGAACAATGGCCGGGCAGAAATGACTGACTTCGGTGCATTATTGGCAAATCCACAAGTGTGGTATGAGTTTTTACACGTGATCACCGCAGCCATCACGATGGGTGGGATCATTGTTGCTGGTTTATCAGCCTTTCGTCTATTGAAGAAAGACAAAGACATTGACCGCGATTTCTTCAAAAAATCAATGCGGATCGGTTTTGCGGTGGCATTGTTCGGTTCATTCACCGTCTTGCTAGCCGGGGATGAACAAATGAAATACTTGGTTGAAGAACAACCAATGAAATTTGCCGCAATGGAAGGAACTTATGAAGATACCGGGAGTCCTGCGGCTTGGACTGTCGTTGCTTGGGCGAATGAAGCGGAACATCACCAAGTTTTCGGTATTTCGATTCCATATATGTTGAGTATCTTAGCCTTCAATGAACCCTTCGGCTCAATCGATGGGATGGATACGGTCAATCAGCAATTGATTGAAACCTACGGCGACCGGAATTACTACCCGCCGGTCAACACACTCTTTTGGAGCTTTCGGATCATGGCTGGTTTTGGTGCCTTGATGCTGTTGGTTTCTGGTCTGGGGTTGTATTTTACGCGTAAGAAGAAACCATGGCTCTTTGAAAAACGCTGGTTACTTTGGGTAGTGGCAATCACTTTGTTCACCCCATTTATTGCCAATACAGCTGGTTGGCTGATCACGGAGTTAGGGCGTTACCCATGGACGGTTTACGGCTTGTTTACGATCGAAGATAGTGTGTCACCAAACGTTTCCGTGACCTCTCTCTTGATCTCAAATATCGTTTACTTCCTCTTATTCTCTGGCTTAGGCGGAACAATGGTCTATCTTGTGAAACGGGAAATGGATCATGGACCTGAAAAAGAAGCCTTTGGTGAAATCAGCCAAGGAGACAACCAAGATGGGTACGAAGACCCATTTGATAAGGAGGCGTTTGAAGGATGACCGGTCTGCAATTACTATGGTTCACGTTGATTGGGCTTTTATTTTCCGGATTCTTCTTCTTAGAAGGGTTTGACTTTGGTGTGGGGATGTCTGTGCAGACATTGGCTCACAATGAAGATGAAAAAGACCAGATCGTTAAAACGATCGGGCCTGTCTGGGATGGCAATGAAGTGTGGCTATTGACCGCCGGCGGAGCGATGTTCGCCTCATTTCCATACTGGTATGCTTCTTTGTTCAGCGGTTTTTATTTGATTTTGCTGTTGATCTTAGTTGGGTTGATCATTCGTGGTGTCTCCTTTGAGTTTCGAGCGAACTTCCCGAAAGAGCACAAAAACATTTGGAACTGGACGTTGACGATCGGCAGTACGATCGTACCGTTTTTCTTCGGTCTGATGTTTGTCAGCATGATCCAAGGAATGCCTTTGGGTGAAGATGGCAACATGACCGCAACCTTTACGGATTACGTCAATCCCTTTTCAATCGTTGGCGGGATCGCGTTGACCTTGTTGTGCTACTTGCACGGATTAAACTATATCGCTTTGAAAACGGAAGGTCCGATTCGGGCACGGGCACGCAACTATGCAAGTATTTTTTATGGCATCCTATATGCAGGCTTAATCGTCTTTGCTGTGATGCTTTACTTCCAAACGGATTTCTTTGAGAATCATTTTGCGACAACGCTTGGTTTGTTGCTTGTGATCGTTGTACTGACACTGATTGCAAATATCGGCGTCTTTAAAGGCAAAGAAATGATGGCTTTCATTGCGAGCGGCTTGACGTTGATCGCTTTGGTGGCATTGATCTTCACAGGGTTATTCCCAAGAGTCTTGATCAGTTCGATCGATTCAAGCTATGACCTGTTGATCGCTGATGCGTCTTCAAGCCGCTACACATTGAAGATCATGAGTTATCTTTCACTGACGATCTTGCCTTTCGTCTTGGCCTATACGGCTTGGAGTTACTATATCTTCCGTAAGCGGATCAGTCATACGGAGGCGTTGGAGGGGTATAAATGATTGATAAACAAATCATGAAGCTCCCAGGAATGAAACAACTTTTAGGGCTGCTTGCGGGACTTTCGTTCCTGCAGGCGCTCTTCATTATTGGGCAGGCGTATGGATTGGCACGTGCCATCACTGGCTTATGGGAAGGACGACCATTAGAGGAACAGTGGGGCTGGATTCTGCTGTTCTTTTGTTCGTTTATCGCCCGGCAAGCCGTTATCTATTTCCGTTCCAAAAGACTCGATGATTACAGTTACCAGCAAGCCGCCGATTTGCGGGATCAATTGTTGGAGAAATTGTTTCGGGTCGGTCCTCAGATCGCACAACAACAAGGGACGGGAAATGTAACAACGATGGTCTTGGAAGGGATCAATCAAGTTGAAAACTACTTGAAATTGATTCTTGCCAAAATCATGAATATGTCGATCATTCCTTGGGTCATTTTGGCACTCGTTTTTTATCTGGATTGGGAATCCGGCTTGGTCTTGCTGTTGGTGTTCCCCTTGATCATCATTTTTATGATCATCTTGGGCTATGCCGCCCAAAGCAAAGCGGAAAAGCAATACCGTACCTTTCAACTACTGTCCAATCATTTCATCGATTCTTTGCGAGGGATCGACACGCTGAAATTGTTTGGGGTCAGTAAAAAATATGGCAAAAGTATCTTTGCTTCCAGCGAACGGTTTCGGAAAGCGACGATGGCTTCATTAAAAGTCGGTATTTTATCGACCTTCGCCTTAGACTTTTTCACGACCTTATCGATTGCCGTCGTGGCAGTCTTGCTAGGCTTGCGGCTGATCAATGAAGGGATCTTGCTGTTTCCGGCGTTAACTATCTTGATTTTAGCACCAGAATATTTCTTGCCAATCCGCGACTTTTCCAGTGATTATCATGCAACCTTAGACGGGAAAAATGCGATGACTGCGGTGACGGAGATCTTGCATCAGCCGGAAGCCCAAGTACCGGCAGTAACGGTGCCTCGTTGGCAGGAAGACACCCAGTTAACGATTGATCAGCTGGCTTTTTCCTACGAGGAAAAAGCAGCTTTGAGGGATATCAACTTGAACGTGACTGGCTTCAAAAAGATCGGGATCATCGGTCTGAGCGGTTCTGGCAAGTCTACCTTGATCAATACTTTGAGTGGCTTTCTCGTGCCAGACAGTGGCGAGATCACTCTTGGAGGAGCCCAAACCATGGCCTTTCGCCAAGCAAGCTGGCAAGAACAGCTGATCTATATTCCGCAAAATCCTTATATCTATCGGTTGACCTTGCAGGAAAATGTCGCGTTTTATCAGCCGACAGCTACCAAAGAAGCCGTACTGAAAGCCATTGAAGTGGCAGGTTTGACTGAGCTTTTGGCAGAGCTGCCGCAAGGGTTAGACACGATGTTAGGAGAAGGGGAACGGCATCTAAGTGGTGGACAAGCCCAACGGATCGCGTTAGCCCGTGCCTTTTTAGACCAGCAACGAAAGATTCTTTTGTTTGATGAACCAACGGCTCATTTGGATATTGAAACCGAAGTGGCCTTAAAGGAACGGATGCTGCCGCTGATGGAAAACCGGTTAGTTTTTTTTGCAACCCATCGCTTGCACTGGATGGAAGAAATGGATGAAATCATCGTGATGGATCAAGGAAGAATCGTGGAACAAGGCACCTTGACACAACTGCAGCAAAAGCAAGGTGCTTTTACAGAACTAGTCAATGGAATGAGGAGGGAACAGCTTGAATAAAATCGGCTTATTGCGCTCATTGAAAACCGATACCTGGGTCAAGCCTTTCTTGTCAAAATACAAAAACGTTTTGGCGTTGGCCTTATTCCTAGGCTTCTTGACCTTTTTCTGTGGCGGTGCACTGATGTTTAATTCGGGGTACCTGATCAGCCGCTCGGCATCGATCCCAGAAAACATTCTATTGGTTTACATCCCGATCGTACTGACCCGAGCGTTTGGGATCGGCCGTCCAGTCTTTCGCTATTTGGAACGGTTGACCAGTCATAGCTGGGTCTTGCGCATGACCTCTAATTTACGTTTGAAATTGTACAACGTAGTAGAAAAAGATGCGATCTTCTTTAAGCAAGCGCATCGCACGGGGGATATCTTGGGCTTATTGGCAGAAGATATCAACCATATTCAAAACCTGTATTTGCGGACGATCTTTCCTACTGTGATCGCTTGGATCTTGTATGCGTTCTTGATCATTGGACTCGGCTATTTTTCTTGGTGGTTTGCTTTGGTTATGCTGCTGCTATTAGGAACCATCGTCTTTGTCTTGCCACTTTGGTCGGTGATCATCAACGGCGCGCGGCAAGAAAAGCAAAAACATATGAAAAACAACTTGTATACGACACTGACGGATAATGTATTAGGGGTTTCTGATTGGGTCTTCTCTCAAAGAGGGAGCGAGTACGTGGCTGCCCATAAGGAACTGGAAACGCAGTTGCGGGCGGTGGATGAACAGATGCTGTCCTTTGATCGCCGGCGTGATTTTCTTTTACAAAGCATCTTTGGGGTGATCGCTGTCGCATTGCTGCTTTGGACCAGCATTCGCTTTCCAGGTAACCACGGAGGAGCAGCCAACTGGATCGCTGCCTTTGTCCTGTGTGTCTTTCCTTTAGTTGATGCATTTGCGCCATTACCGTCAGCTGCTCAAGAAACCAATCGGTACAAAGACTCCATCGATCGCTTCAATGCATTGCCAGAAGAAAATCGCCAAGAGGTCTCCATGGAGCAACCGTTAGTACCTGAAGTGACGGGTCTCGTGTCGATCACAGTCAAGGACTTGCATTTTCAGTATCCTGAAGGCAAAGAAGTGCTTCATGGGCTGGATCTAACGATTCCTGCGCATCAAAAACTAGCAATCCTTGGCCGCAGCGGTTCTGGGAAAAGTACATTTGCCTCCTTGTTGCGAGGCGATCTGCAACCGACGCAAGGGTCGATCACCTTAAATGACGTGCCAGTGACGGCATTGAGTGAGTCAATCAGTGACTTGATCGGTGTCATCAATCAAAGTCCCTATCTTTTCCATACGACCATCTTGAATAATATTCGGCTAGGCAATGAGTCGGCTTCGGAAGAAGAAGTCTGGCGCGTACTGGAGCAAGTCGGGTTGAAAGAAATGGTGGCAGCTTTGCCTAATGGCTTGGCGACGATGGTGGATGAAGCCGGCTTGCGTTTTTCCGGCGGGGAACGGCATCGTTTGGCATTGGCGCGGATCTTGCTAAAAGACACCCCGATCATCTTATTGGATGAGCCAACCGTCGGCTTAGACCCAATCACGGAGCAAGGCGTACTTGAAACCTTTTTCCAAGTGCTGGAGAACAAAACGATCATTTGGATCACCCACCACTTGCAAGGAATTTCGATGATGGATCGTGTGCTTTTTATTGAAGATGGTCAGTTGACCATGAGCGGAACACCTGCCGAATTGGCCGCAGAAAATAAACATTTTCAACACTTATTGGCCATTGACCAAGGACGACGATAAAAAAGAGCGTCCATCAATCAGTGATGGACGCTTTTCTTATCATTGCGCTATGGCTCAGTAATTGCGCTGCAAGAGCAGTTCAGTTAATGAACGAATTTTGGCTTTGCTAGGTGCTTCTGGCAGCAGATCGATGTCGTCTAAGGCTTTTTGCGTGTAGGTGACCGCGAAAGCGCGCGCTTTTTCGACACCGCCGTAACGGACGACAAGATCCGCAACTTCTTGGGCTTCTGCCAAGGAGAGTGCTGCTTTTTTATTCAAATAAGGAGCGAATGCTGCAGGTGCCTGTTCTTTGGCAAATAGCAGCGGCAAGGTATAGACCCCTTGCGCCAAATCTTCTAGAATCGGTTTTTTCAAGGTGCCGCTATCAGAGGTGTAGTCGAGAATATCGTCGAATACTTGAAAGGCGATCCCGATGTTGCGACCGATCTCACCAGCTCGTTCTTGGTTTTCTGTGTCGAGGCCGCCAAAATGAGCGCCTTCGAGACAAGCGAGCCAAAACAGTTCAGCGGTTTTGCCGTTGATGCTTTGTAGATAGTCGTCAATCGATTCATGGATGTTGTAGCGAGTGTGCATTTGATCAAGTTCACCTAAAAGGAGTCGTTTCATGGCTTGTGCGTTGGTTTTTAAAAACGGGGAGCCATTCATACTTTCGATCAAAAGCTCAAAAAATTGGGTGAACAGAAGATCACCCGTGTAGACCGCGATATCCTTGCCATATTTGGCTTGAACAGTGACTTGACTGCGCCGCAGCGGCGAATCGTCAATAATGTCATCATGGATCAAAGTGGCCATGTGTAAAATTTCTAGAGAAGCAGCAATTTTTGTTAATTGGTCGGTTTTTTTATAATGGGGATCGCCTAAGTCAGCAAACAAAAAAAAGAGCGCTGGCCGCAGCATTTTTCCACCTGAATAAGTAAAGTCGATCAAAACATCTTGTATCTCTTTGTTACGAACAGTAACGTGTTCTTCAATGATGGAACATACGGTTTTCAATCGTTGTTCGATCGTCGGATAATCGATCCAAAAGTCAAACATAGTATAACCCTTTCTAACAGTCATTCAGCCCTTATTCTAGCGTAAAGGGGCGTGATTGACTAGTTTAATGCACTCACTAAAGGAGGTGGAGTTGTGACGCTACCTGTATTTTTAGAACTTGTCGAATTTAAAGCAAAAACCGCCAGTATTTTGCCATTTTTTATTGGTGTCTGCTACAGCTGGTACAATTATCAAACGATTCATCTTGGCTATGTCTTGTTGTATTTCATTGCCATGCTGATTTTCAATATGGCGGTGGATATTTTAGATAACTACAACGATTACCATCATGCCACAGAAGGGCATGATTACAAAGAAAAAACCAATATTATTGGTCGGGAGCAGTTGTCTGTCAAATTGGTTTTTTGGTTGATGGTCTCCATGATCATCCTTTCCGCCGCCATGGGGATCGCCTTGGCAATGGTGGTTGGCTGGCAGCTCTTTTGGATGGGGCTGTATTGTTACCTAGTCGGGATCTTTTATTCCTCTGGTCCACGGCCGCTTTCTAGTTTGCCTTTAGGCGAGTTCTTTTCCGGCTTTACGATGGGCTTTATGATCTCATTGATCTGTGTCTATCTCAATGCCTATCAAACCTTTGAATGGAACATTGCCACGATTGGCAGTATTTTCTTGATCTCATTGCCCAACACATTATGGATCGCCAACTTGATGCTGGCAAACAACATTTGTGATCTGGAAGAGGATGAAAAAAATGAGCGCTATACGCTGGTGCATTACCTTGGTAAAGCCCGTGCGTTGAAATTATTTATCGCGATGAACGTCTTGGCGTTTGTTGCTATCATTGCCTCAGTTGCCCTCAACATTGCGCCTTGGTCACTGGTTCTGACCTTTTTCGCGGCGCCCTTTGTCTGGCAACAGACAAAACGATTTATGCAAAAACAAATCAAAAGAGAGACCTTCATTTGTGCCGTTCGGATCCTTGCGGTCGGAGCATGCGTACAAGTGCTGAGTTTTGCGATTGGTTTGATTTTATAATTTTTACAGCAAAGAAAGGAAGTAAGGAAACATGAAGGAAGTTGTCATTTTAGGAGCAGGGTATGCTGGATTGCGAGCATTGCACGTACTGCAAGGAGCAAAAGAAGCGTTTCACATCACATTGATCGACAAAAACGATTATCATTATGAGGCAACCGATCTTCATGAAGTTGCGGCTGGTACGCAACCAAGAGACCGCATTTGCTATCCCATCAATGATGTCGTTCGTCCCCAAAAGACGAGCTTTGTTCAAAAGGAAGTGGCGTCGATCGATCGTAACCAGCAAGTGATCGTTTTTAAAGATCAATCCACGTGCACGTATGATTATTTGATCGTGGCGTTAGGCTTTGAATTAGAATCATTTGGGATTCCTGGTGTCGAGGAGCATGCGTTGGAAATGGTGGATGTCGACTCCGCAGAAAACATCTATCATCATTTGTTGAAACAAATGAAGGCATACAAAGAAACACAAAATCCTGACTACCTAAAAATCGTTGTCTGCGGTGCTGGTTTTACCGGAATCGAATTGCTAGGTTCATTGGTGGAAAACCGTAAAACCTTTGCGAAAGCAGCAGGCGTCAAGCCAGAAGACATCAAACTGTATTGTGTCGAAGCAGTGACTCGTTTATTACCGATGTTTGATGAAAAACTATCGGATTATGGGATCAAAAATCTCGTTAAATGGGGCGTGAACTTCCTGACTGGTAAACCCATCAAATCAATCAAACCGGGTGTCGTTGTCTATCAAGATGATGCCGATACAGGAGCAACAGCTGAATTATCAGCCAAAACCATCGTTTGGACCACAGGCGTCAGCGGCAGCCATGTGATGGCTGAATCAGACTTTTCTGCTCGTCGTGGTCGTGTGATGGTCAATCAAGACCTAACAGACCCTGATCATAGTAACGTCTATGTTGTCGGTGATGTTTCAGCAGTCATGGACCCAGCGACCAATCGCCCGTATCCAACAACAGCTCAAATCGCTTTGAAGATGGGGCAGCATGCGGGTAAAAATATCTTACGTCAAATGAACGGGGAAAAACCAACAGATTTCCACTTTGAATCATTAGGTTCAGTGGCGTCTATCGGCAATACCCATGCCTTTGGCTTAGTAGGGAAAATGGGCATCAAAGGCTATCCCGCTTCCGTGGTGAAAAAAGCCATTATGGACCGTTCCTTGTACCAAACCGGTGGGGTCAAAGAAGTATTGGCGAAAGGCCGCTTCGACTTTTATCATTGAGCAATAGAAACAGCAGACTGCGAGGGTGACCTCGCAGTTTTTTTTCAAAAAAAGCAGCAGGGGTATCCCGCAGACTACTTTTTTCTCCCAGAAACTGCTATGATAGCCAAAAGAACAGAACAAAGGAGCAAGGACAATGCCAGAAGGCCAACGAGTGTTACAGGGAATGGGAACAGTGATCACGATTTGGGTGCAGCATGAAACCCCAGAAGTGATTTTAGAGGAAGCAGCCAAAAGAGCTGCGGCCTTTGAACAGCGTTTTAGTGCCAATGACCCGACGTCTGAGTTGATGCAGATCAATCAGCAGGCAGGACAAGGAGCGATCGCCGCCACACCGGAATTGGTTGAATTGATCGCACTAGGGAAAACCCATAGCTTGCCAAAAGATAGCTACTTAAATATTGCCATCGGTCCTTTAGTGCAGGAATGGCGAATCGGGTTTCAAGATGCCCATCTACCAACGCCTGAGAAAATCGCTGAACTGCTGCCAAAGACTGATCCCGCCAAGATCGTTTTGGATGAAACGCTGCAGACCGTTGGGTTAGCTGCCGGCATGAAGCTTGATCTAGGGGCCGTTGCGAAAGGGTATTTTGCTGATTTGTTGATGGCGTATTTCAAGCAGGTCGGTGTCACAGCCGCTTTGATCGATCTTGGGGGCAATGTGGTGACTTACGGCGATGCCCCGAGCCATGCTGATGGCTATTGGCGGATCGGGATCCAAAATCCGTTCTTGCCAAGAGGGAATTTTGTCGCCGCGTTGAAGGTACACAATCAGTCAGTCGTTACATCAGGGATCTATGAACGAACCTATCAGGTAGCGGACAAGACCTATCATCATATCTTTGATCGAGAAACGGGCTATCCGTTAGAGTCAGCCATTGCCAGTGTCACGATTCTATCCGACAAATCGGTTGATGGAGAGATTTGGACGACCCGCTTATTCGGCAAAGAGCCACCAGCCATCTTGCAGGAGCTGGCGCCGTTAGAAGGGATCACTGGATTAGTCATTACCAAACAAGGAGAACTCATCTATCCGCAAGAATTAGCACGTTTGATCGAAACGCCAACAGCAGAATGAAAACAAGCAGCGATCACCTAGGAATATAGGTGATCGCTGCTTGTTTTTTTTGTAAAAAAGGAAAGTTAGACGTGGTGCAAAAAGGCCTCGATCAAGGCGGCTTCGCTGTTTGACAATGCCCGTTCGGCTTGGTGGGCAATAAAATAGGTGAGGGACAAGAGTTCCTCTGGCATTGGATAAAGATTAAAAGGGGTCGCGGTCGCTGCTTGTAGCACGCTTTCTGGTACGATCGCAATCCCAAGGTTGTTTTCTGCCAATGCCGCTGCTGTATAAATATTGCTGCTTTCTATGAGAACCGTCGCCTCTACTTTGTATTTTTGCAGCAATTGATCGATTTGGCGCCGAATCGCCGAGCCGCTGGCGGTCAAAATCAATGGACTTTGCAGCAAGTCTTTGACGGCCAATGAATCAGGCGCTAAATACCGCCTCCCTGGTTGATACAGGGAAGAACAAGGCGGAATGATCGCTAGATACCGTTCTTGATTGGTACTGTGGACCGTTAGATTCGGTGCGATCGTCTCAGGATTTTGTCCGATAAAAAAGTCCAGCTGCCCATTCAGCAGGCGTTTTTCATTGTGCTTCGGCAGGTCTTCCCGCAAGAAAAAGTGCACGTTGGGATAGTGTTCATAATACGCAGGCAAAAAGAGCGGCAGCAGGTAAGAACCAAGGCTTGGCAAGATGCCTAAGCGCAAAGAACGCTTCTCGGTCGCGGTATACCAAGACAGCCGACTTTTCAATTTGGCAGATTCTGTTTCCAAGGTTTCTAGATATTGATAATAGATTTTACCAGCTTCCGTCAGTTGAAAATGTCCCGGCTGCCGATTGATGATGGGGGTCCCTAGCTCTTGCTCGGCTCGTTTCACGGTTTGCGTCAAGTAAGGCTGTGAAATGTAGAGATCTTTGGCGGCTTTGGTGTAGTTGCTATGCTTTAACAAGGTATCGAGGTATTGCAGCATCAGATGGGAATCTTTAAGTGCCATCGCGTTGTCCTCCTAGTCATTTTTCTCATTATAACAAATTTGTTATCGATAGATAATTAAATAAATATTTCACAAATAAAGAATTCAGCCGTACACTTAATGGGTACTTGGGGAAGATTTTTTTGTTTAGGAAGAAGCCTTTCATCTCAGTAGGTCGTAAAAATCAACTTGAGAAACGATTGAAAAAAGAAATCAAAGCCAATGGTCAAAAACTTTTTATTTTTTGTCAAATGTTAAATTATTCACAATTAGGAGAGATGATAATGAAATTGATTGGAATCGTAGGAACCAACTCGACGCGTTCGACCAACCGTCGCTTACTGCAATTTATTCAAAGCCATTTTAGTGACCAAGCGGAGATCGAACTTTGCGAAATCAGTGATCTGCCGGCATTTAATGAACCAGAAGATCGGACGGCACCAGCGGCAGTCCAAGCCTTGTCAGAGAAGATCGAAGCAGCAGATGGGGTAATCATCAGTACACCAGAATACGACCACTCGATCCCAGCGGTGTTAAAAAGCATGATCGAATGGCTTTCTTATACGACGCGGCCTTTGATCGATAAACCAGTGATGATCACGGGTGCTTCTCTTGGTGCATTAGGTTCATCGAGAGCCCAAGCCCACTTGCGTCAGATCTTAGATGCGCCTGAAGTAAAAGCCCGAATCATGCCGAGTGCGGAATTTTTGTTAGGGCATTCCATGCAAGCCTTCGATGAACAAGGAAACTTGATCGATAACGAAAAAGTTGCCGAACTAGAAGACTGTTTCAATGAATTTGTCTTGTTCGTCGAAATCACGAACCGTCTGGTCAGTGAATATTCAACGGCTAAAGAACGAGCAAAGAAATTTTCGTGGGAACAAGCATAAGAAAGAGAGGAACTAGTCATGAAATTTGTCGGCCTAATCGGAACGAACGCCAAAAAATCGACCAATCGCCAATTAGTAGCGTTTATGCAGCGAGAATTTGCTGCCCTAGCAGAAATTGAACTGCTGGAAATCAAGGATGTTCCAATGTTCAATGAAACACAAGATCAAACCAATAGCGAAGTGATCCAACGGTTAAATAGCAAGATTTTAGCAGCCGATGGAGTGATTATCACAACACCAGAGCATAACCATTCGATTCCTTCCGCATTGAAAAGCGTCTTGGAATGGCTCTCCTTCAATCTCCATCCCTTTGATGGCAAACCAGTGATGATCGTCGGCGCATCCTACGATGTGCAAGGCTCCTCCCGAGCACAGCTTCATTTGCGCCAAATCCTTGACGCTCCAGGTGTCAATGCGACAGTTATGCCAGGAAATGAGTTCTTGTTGGGACGTGCGCATCAAGCCTTTGATGAACAAGGCAATTTAAAAGATCAACGAACGATCGACTTTTTGGAAAGCTGTTTCCGCAAGTTCGTTCGGTTTACGGAAGTCGCCAATTTGTTGAACGTACCAGAAGAAGTCGTTTATGAACCTGGTGAATACACCGTCACGGCCTTGGGACATAACGGGGATCTGCCAATGGTCGTCAAATTAAGCGAAGAACGGATCGAAGCCATCGATATCGATACGTCTGGTGAATCAGAAGGGATCGCTGATGTCGTTTTCGTACGGATTCCTCAAGAGATCATTGAAGGGCAAACCTTGAATGTCGATGCGATCTCTGGTGCTTCGGTTACTAGTAACGGTGTCGTTGATGGCGTAGCAAAAGCCGTGAAAATGGCTGGTGCGAACCCAGATGTCTTGCGCAAACGTCCAAAAGCCGCCAGTGCTTTGCAAACAGAAGATGAAACGTATACTACCGACGTCGTTGTCGTAGGTGGCGGCGGCGCAGGTCTGAGTGCAGCTGCCAGTGTGCTGCAAGCCAATAAAGACGTGATCTTAGTAGAAAAATTCCCAGCGATCGGCGGCAATACCGTACGTACTGGCGGACCGATGAATGCTGCGGATCCAAAATGGCAAAACGGCTTCTCCGCATTGCCTGGCGAACGCAGTGCTTTAGAAGAAGTGCTGACGATCGATGAACAAGACATCGATGCAGAATACTTGCCAGACTTCAAAGCTTTGAAGGCACAAATCACTGCGTATCTTTCAGAAACGACGCCAGAAAAAGAATACTTGTTTGATTCTGCTTTGTGGCATCGAATCCAAACTTATCTAGGCGGAAAACGCAAAGATTTGAATGGGCAACCGATCTATGGGAAGTACGAACTAGTGAAAATCTTGACGGATCAAGCATTGGCCTCAGTGAAATGGTTAGAAGAAATCGGCGTAGAATTTGATATGAACAATGTCGATATGCCAGTAGGAGCGAAATGGCGCCGTGGGCATAAACCAGTTAAAAACGAAGGGTATGCCTTTGTATCGGCTTTGCATCAATTCGTGAAAGAACATGGCGGAACGATCTTAACCGATACGCCTGTCAAAGAATTATTGATCGAAGATGGTAAGGTTACTGGAATCATCGGGGAAGGCCGTAACGGTCAAAAAATCACAATCCATGCCAAAGCAGTGATTTTGGCTTCCGGCGGGTTCGGAGCGAACACCAAAATGTTGAAACAATACAATACCTATTGGACAGAGATCGAAGACGATATCAAAACGTCAAATTCACCAGCGATCACTGGTGACGGGATCAAACTAGGGGAAAGTGCTGGCGCGGACCTTGTTGGCATGGGCTTTTCACAAATGATGCCCGTATCTGATCCGAACACAGGGGCTTTATTCAGTGGGCTGCAAGTGCCGCCAGCTAACTTTGTGATGGTCAATCAAAAGGGTGAGCGCTTTGTCAATGAGTACGAAAGCCGCGATGTATTGACCCAAGCGGCGATCGATAATGGCGGATTGTTCTATTTGATCGCGGATGAAGAGATCAAGAAAACCGCTTATAACACGAGCCAAGAAAAAATCGATAAGCAAGTAGCTGCTGGTACGCTGTTCCGTAGTGAGACCTTGGCTGGCCTGGCAGAGCAGATCAATGTCGATCCAACCGTCTTAGAAGCGACCGTTGCGAAATACAACAGCTATGTGGATGCTGGGAAAGACCCAGAGTTTGGCAAAGATGTGTTCGACTTGAAAGTGGAAAAAGCGCCTTTCTATGCCACACCAAGAAAACCAGCGGTTCACCACACGATGGGAGGATTGAAGATCGATCCGCAAACCCATGTGTTGACGAAGGAAGATCAAATCATTGAAGGACTGTATGCAGCAGGAGAAGTTGCTGGGGGGATCCATGCCGGCAATCGCTTAGGCGGCAATTCGTTGACAGACATCTTCACTTTTGGCCGGATTGCTGGAAAGACAGCAGTCGCAGAACATCTCGAATAAAAAGCCTTGCGCGTTGTGACTCGTCACGCGCGCTAGCTTTTGAAAAAGCATGTGAATAAAGTAACATGCTTAAAACAAAGGAGAGAAAAAATGGAAACAAAAATCAATCGCTGGCTGATTCTGGTCGCTTCGACCGCAGTGTTACTGTGTACGGGCGCTGTTTACGCCTTTAGTGTTTTTGCAGGACCTCTTAGTCAATTAAAAGGTTGGTCCATGGAAGAGATCATGCTAGCCTTTACCATCAATGCCGCAGTTGGCCCGATTACCATGATTTTGGGTGGTTTGCTGACAGACCGAGGAGCCGCTAGATGGGTCATCGCTGGTGGAGGCGTGTTGTTCGGAGCGGGTTTCTTCCTGACGGGTTTGGTCAACTCACCCGCTATGCTGTACCTGACTTATGGAGTCTTTGCTGGTTTAGGGCAAGGCTTTGCCTATTCGGCTTGTTTAAGCAATACGATTCGGTTATTCCCGGATAAACGGGGACTGGCTTCGGGCTTGATCACAGCAGGTATGGGTGGGGCAGCGATTATTGCCGCACCGATTGCGAATCGTTTGATCGAATCACAAGATGTCTTAGCGGCGTTTCGGATTTTAGGAATTGCCTATATCGTGATCGTCTTGGTGGCTAGTCTATTTATTCGTAAAGCACCAGAAAATTACCGTCCAGCAGGTTGGCAACCAGCAGATCAAGGAAAAAATGGTCCTCAAATCAATCTAAATTGGTTGGACATGCTGAAGACACCAACTTTTTACTTGATTATTGTTATGTTAGGGGTAGGGGCTTTCTCAGGTTTGATGATTGCTTCCAACGCCTCAGTGATCGGGCAAAGTATGTTTGGTTTGACGGCAGTGGCCGCTGCCTTTTATGTCAGCTTGTACTCATTGAGCAACTGTTTTGGTCGTGTCCTTTGGGGCACCGTTTCTGATAAAATTGGTCGGACGAATACGTTGATGATCATCTATGGCGTGGTGGCATTGTCCTTATTCTTATTGACGCTTGGTCAAACAACTGTGATCTTCACTGTCGGGATCATCGGTTTAGGACTGTGCTTCGGGGGCGTGATGGGGGTTTTCCCATCGATCGTTATGGAAAATTACGGACCGATCAATCAAGGGGTCAACTATGGAATCGTCTTTATTGGTTATTCTACGGCGGCATTCTTTGGCCCCAGAGTGGCAGCAGCAATCGCAGAAAGTAACCAAGGAGATTATACAAAAGCCTTCTATACTGCAATTTTCTTAGCTGTTTTTGGGCTTGTTCTCAACATAGGCTATGCGATGCTAAAAAAAGCCAAAAAGCCCGCACCTGTTATTAAATAACAATTCACCAAAAGTAGTCTTTTTGATAAAGGCTGCTTTTTTGGTGCTAAAACAACTCTTTTTTCTTTTTTTAGAACAGAGTATTGGCTGATGAAGCAAAAGAGAAAACTGTTTCATAGCAAGAATTTATCTCGTTGATTTCACTGTTTTTTCATCTTAACCCCCCATTTTTTAATAAATCGTGTTACAATAATAAAAGGCTAATACGACGGAGGGATTAAATGACAATTCGTAAAGAACGACGCCGCTTAGAAAAGCGCTTGAAGCGCACGCAATATACCCAAAAAAGTATTACGATGGCTACTACTTTAGTAGCGGGATCAACGTTTATCCCGACCTTAGGGCATGCGGCTGAAACGGCAACGACAGAAACCAGCAATGACCTTAAGGTCGTTGAACAAACAACAAACACTACACCAGAAACCGACAGCACGCCGGTTGAGGAAACGACAGAATCAACGACAGCACCTGTTGTGACCGAAGAAACTTCGGAAATAACAGAGGAGTCAGGAGCTGAAGCAGTTACTGAGGGATCAGAAACAGCGACGACAGAAAGCACAACAGTCGCTAGTGATGATGTCTTAGAAGCAGATGAAGTACCATCAGCCCTTTCTGATTTGACTAGTCGGGCATTATTTTCACGGGCAACGATCGATCCGGCTGCCTTTATCAGTCAGATTTGCGGCTATGCAACGGAAGTGGCGGCAGCAAACGATCTGTATGCCTCTGTTATGATGGCACAAGCGATTTTGGAATCTGGTTGGGGCGCCTCGACTTTGACGACCACGGCCAACAATATGTTTGGGATCAAAGGCAGCTACAACGGCCAATACGTGACGATGGATACCTATGAAGATGATGGTTCTGGCAATTATTATTTGATCAGCGCTAAGTTTCGGAAATACCCATCATTAAAAGAGTCTTTTGAAGACAATGCATATGTGTTGCGCAACACGAGTTTTTCTAGCGGCAACTACTATTACAGCGGTGCATGGAAAAGCAATACGACCTCTTACACGCAAGCAACCGCTTGGCTACAAGGGCGGTATGCAACCGATACTTCTTATGCCAGCAAATTAAACAATTTGATCAGTACGTATAATTTAACGCAATATGATACTGGCAGCTCAAACACAGGTGGCGGCAATAGCAATGAAACGATCGTCAGTGATGAAACAGCGATCAATCAGCAGATGAAAACCACGTCATCTATGAATATTCGTTCCGATGCTTCCACCAGTGCCTCTATTACTGGTTCGTTAGCAGCTAATACGACGTTTACGGCAACGGCGACCAAAACCGGCACCAGCGTCAATGGCAACACCACGTGGTATAAGATTTCTGGCAAAGGTTGGGTCAGCGGCGCGTATTTGACGAAGGTTTCGACCGACTCTTCAAACAACAATAGCGGATCAGGCAACACCGGTTCTGACAATGGCAATTCCGGTACGACGATCAACAAGCAAATGAAGACGACGGAAGCGATGAATATTCGTTCTAGCGCGTCCACTAGCGGATCAGTGGTAGGGTCACTTAGCAAAGGCACGACCTTTACTGCCACTTCCATGAAAACCGGCACATCAGTCAATGGCAACAAAAATTGGTATTATGTCTCTGGCAAAGGTTGGGTCAGCGGTGCCTACCTTACTGAAGTGACCAACAATAATGCTTCTGAAGCGGAAAAAGAAGACAATGGTTCAAGTATCAATCAACAAATGAAAACGACGGCCGCATTGAATGTCCGCTCCGATGCTTCTACCAGCAGCCGTGTCGTGACAACGCTTGGTCAAGGGGTGACCGTTACCGTGACAGCGAAAAAGAACGGCACTTCAGTGGAAGGCAATAAAACGTGGTACTACGTTTCTGGCAAAGGTTGGGTCAGTGGTGCCTACTTGACAACAACCAGCAGCTCTTCCAATAATAACGGTTCAACAACCACAAATCAGCAAATGAAAACCACCGAGATTTTAAATGTTCGTTCCGATGCTTCTACCAGCAGTAGTATTACTGGTTCTTTAAGTAAAGGAGCAACCGTCACGGTTACCGCAACAAAAACCGGGACGACCGTCAATGGCACGAACAAATGGTATTATGTTTCTGGCAAAGGCTGGGTCAGTGGTGCCTACTTGACGTCTGCTAGCAGTGGGTCTTCTAATACGAATACCAGCAGCAGTTCAACGAAGACGCACACGGTGAAATCAGGGGACAGCTTATGGTCACTGGCACAAAAATATAATACCAGCATCAGCCAACTCGCATCATGGAACAACATCAACAGCAGCTATACGATCTTTGTCGGTCAAAAACTGATCGTTTCCAAGTAACAAGCAAAAAAACCGCGTGCAAGCCATTGGCTCACGCGGTTTTTTTATGATGGATCCGCTTCTTCCGGAGCAGCTAGTTTTTTTTTCAAGAAACCGCTTGTTTTCCGTAAGCGCAATCAAACTATTTGGTCAATCATAGAACCCTGCGTTAGAATGAAAGAAGCAATAGAAATTGCTAGTTTTAAAGGAATTGCTTCAGAACCAGAACGATCGAAGCGTACACAAAATAAGGAGGATTTCACATGCACAACAGAAACCTAACGATTATTGGCAGTTACGACACTCGAACAGAAGTATTACCGGTTATTGAGCAATTGACAAACGAAGGCTATGGCAAAGAGGATATCGTGCTGTTTGCGAATCAAACAGTCATCGATCAATTTGGGTTAGAATCCATCGACGATGTGGAAGTGGAGCAGGCAGCTAGTGAGGATGAAGATCGTTCGCTTTGGGAAAAAATCAAAGATGCTTTTTCTTTCGGCGATTCCGATCATAGGCATGATGAGCATGATCCGTTATATGGTTATCGTGATGACCTTGAACGAGACAAACTCGTTGTCGGTGTCTACGATTATCAGCCGATGGACAAAATAACCGATCGTGATGCAGATACTGGTCCGATCATCGATCAACCGTTACCAGGCGAAACAGCAATGCCAGATGAGTCCGTCCATCCAACGCCCCGCATGGGAGACAGCGATATTGAAGCACCGATCCATGACCCCAACCATCTGCGTAACTTATAAATAGAAGGGGTTAAACAATAAAGGAATCATTAAAGCCAGAGGAACAAGCATCCGTCGCACCTGCCAACCCTTAGTGAAGGGATGGGCCCGCAGGTGATCGGCAGTTGTCCTCGGGCTTTTTTTGTGCAACGGACAATTATGTCTTTGTCATTTTTGAAAATAAAACTTAATTTGTTGACGATTGCTTTTTTTTGTATAATATAAGAATGAGATAGAGCGTTGTCGGAAGAGCCAACCACATTTTTGGGGAAAGGATGGGGAGTGCGATGAAATTCAAGTTCAATATGCAGTCGGCATTAGTCAGTTGTTTTGTTGCGGTTTTTTTGAGTGTGGCGATCAATCAAGACGCCAATGCCTTTGTGGCTGCGCCCTTTGTACGAGATTCTTCCAGTAGTTCCTCCGAGCCACCTTACCAGACAGCAAGCAGCAGTATCGAAGAAACCTCTGATTCCAGTCAGATTTTTTATGAAGCCAGTGTTAGTTCTTACACATCGTCTTCAACGACTAGTCGCTCGATCGAAGCGTCGACAAATGAAGGCACGTCTGTTTCCGTAAGTGAAGCAGAGACAGATCCTAGCGTCAGCACTTCTGCAAGTAGCGAAAGCAGTTCGAGTACCGCTCCGAGTGGCGGATCAACCACCACCAGCGATACTTCTAGCAGTAGCGCTAGCAGCAGTTCTTCAAGCTCTTCCAGTACGAGTTCGACCAGTACTACAACAAGCAGCTCCAGCAGTGAAACGACTGAGCCGTCTTCAGAAACCTCCAATAGCGACGACGAAGCCGCGGAAGATACGAGTGAAAATGTTGATCTAACAGTCGAAGGGGCTCACTGAGCCTGACTGTAAAAATCAATCTCATCTAAAGGGACCATTTCAGCTAGGCCTTGTGCCTAGCTTTTTTATTTGCTTATGTTCAGAGCCACGAACACACCAAGTGCACGAAGGATGCGCGATTCCTCACTCTGAGACTTCAAAAAGTAGCAAAGAGGAAGGTTTTTTGGAGGATTGCTGGAACAGAAAAGAGCTGTCTTACGTTTTTATTCACTGCCTCCATAAAAAAAGCTGCACTTGCAAGCATATCATAAAGTGATTCTGAGTAGTTTCGCTATAATAAGTGCGAGGAGGGGTGTTATGGGAAAGTATTTTAAGCACTTCGAAAAAATGATTAGTGTGATTGTTGATATTATGTTAGGACTGTTGGTTCTTTTGGTTTTGGTGGTGATGGCGGAAGCGATCTACAAAATCGTTGTCCATGTGATCCCACTGCATGAAGTTAGCGATCTTTCCTTATTGATCGAAGAGATCGCGACATTGTTTATTTTACTGGAAATTATTTTGATGTTATTGCGTTACGTAAAAGAAGGTCACCATATTCCGGTGCGTTACTTGATTTTGATCAGTATTACAGCAATTTTAAGAGAGCTACTTTTGGCACAAGGAAAAGGGTTAGAAACGCTCTTTTTGGCCTTAGCGATCTTGGTCTTGATCATTGTGCTGCAGGCGTTGGAAAAACTCAAAGCCTTTCATAGTTCTAAAGGACTGTAAAAAAAATCATCCGATTGTTTGACGAATGACTCGTCAAGGGATCGGATGATTTTTTAATTCTTCAAAAAGCACTCGGCTTTCTTGCTGCAGCCGCTTGCCGATATCTGTTTGCCCTACCGTTGTTCTTTCCGTTTGCCGCACGACGATTTTTTTCTGAGTGACGATGTCACGTCGCTGCTGGATGGCTTGCTGGCGATCTGTAAAGGGTTGATGGGCTGCTAAGGTCATGCCGAAGGAATTTGACAACAGCGTGTAACCAGCAATGCCTGTGACGGATTGATAGGAGCGAGAGAGTCCGCCATCGATCACCAATAAACGACCATTTGCCTTGATGGGCGTCTCACCTTTACGCACTTTGACAGGGGTGTGGCCATTGATGATGTGGCCTGTCGGCGGCAGACCGAAGGCAGCTAGGACACGGCAGCAGAAGTCTTCGTTTTCCCTTAAAGAATAATAGGCATTTTTTTGTTCCGTATGGGTGTTGCGATCTGCTATAAAGTAGCGCTCAAAGGTTTTCATGGCTTTTTTGCCGAAGAGGGAAGAGCCTTCGCCGCACCAAAGATACCAGATCATATCGGTGGCAAGGTCTATTTGCTTTTCTGGTTGGGCAAAGCTTTCCTGCAAACATTGCTGAAAAAAGTCCATCAACGCTTTGCCTGCTAAGGGCTGCTGCTGGAAAGTAAAGGCCAGGAAATCGCCGTTTTCCTGACAAGGCAGGCAGCCGTGATACAGCAGGTTGTCGTTGAAGCGCTGGTACAATGTGCCATGCTCAACTAAAAAGCGCATATGCGCAGCTAAGCGGGGCGAGCGTTGAAATTGGCTCAGCAAATCTTGCAATACTTCATGTTCTTCGGCTGTCAAACGGTAAGGATCATCGGGATCTACTAGTTGAAAACAGCCGTTGATCAAAGGATAGGTCTGGTCTAGCTGGATTTGTTGCCGATCTTGAGACAAGCGATGCAATAAGCAGCGCTCTGCCATCGCAAATGCCGGTCGCCGCTGGATCACGGCTGCTTCGACTTTGAATTGGATGATGGCAAATGCCTGCTGCAAAAGCATGGCGGCTTTTTTTTGCTGGCTTGATAAAGGGTCCACTGTTTTTTGCGGATAAAAGCCGGCATTTTCTGTGTAATATTTTTGGCTAAAAGCCAGTGCTTTTGATAGATCGATCCCATAACCATCTTGTAATAATGCCAAATTGCCGTAGCGAGCAGCGATGCGGATCGTATTGGCCAAACAGGGCAGCGAGCCGCAAAAGCTACCGATCCACAAGATATCATGGTTGCCTAGCTGAATATCCAGTGAAGGCAAAGTCATCAAGCGATCGACGATTTTGTCTGGCGCCGGTCCTCGATCATAGATATCGCCTAAGACATGGAGATGGTCCACTACGAAACGCTGAATCAAGTACGCCAGTTCTTGGCAAAAAAGCGGGGCTGCCTCTAATTCAATGATCTTATCAAAAATCGCCTGATAGTAAGCTTCTTTATTGAAGTCGGCATCATATTGGTACAACAGTTCTTCTAAGATGTAAGCAAAAGAAGTCGGCAATGCTTTGCGTACCTTGGAGCGTGTGTATTTACTGGAAG
This sequence comes from Enterococcus sp. AZ141, assembly GCF_051714385.1. Lineage (NCBI taxonomy): Bacteria > Bacillati > Bacillota > Bacilli > Lactobacillales > Enterococcaceae > Enterococcus > Enterococcus sp. AZ141. The sequence continues at coordinate 965,647 of NZ_JBIORT010000001.1, read as the reverse complement.
TAAAGCGGGCAACTTTCACTAGCTGTGCCATCTTCAAGCGCCAATCGGCAGGGGTCCAGGCCTGTTCTTGTAATAGCTCCTCTGGATAATAAATGACAAAACAGAGTTCGGTCTGTTCTTCTTTCGTCAAGACACCGGTAAACAAAGTCTCGACTTTTTCTCGAATACTGCCAGAACCATTCCGCAAAATATGGTCAAAGGCATCGTATTCGCCATGCAGATCGCTGACAAAATGCTCGGTAGCTTTCGGCAGCTGCTGGATGGCTTCCAAGTTGATGATCTCGGTCAGGTTTGCCAAGGTGTCTTTATTGAACATGGGCCTGTTCTTTGGCTTGTTCTTCAATCAGCATCGCGCTTTCTTCAATGGAGCGTTTGCTGACATCGATCACCGGAATGTTCAGCTTTTTGAACCATTCATTCGCGTAGGCTAATTCTGCTTCGATTCGTTCACAATTGGTGTAATGGGTTTCTTCTTTCAAGCCCAATGAATGCATCCGGGACCGCCGGATTTCCGTAAGGGATTCTGGATTCGTAGTCAAACCGACCATTTTCCGTGGGTCTACTTGGTGCACTTCGGCTGGCAAAGCGACTTCAGGAATCAAAGGCAGATTCGCCACTTTGTAGCCGCGATTTGCCATGTATAGGCTCAATGGGGTCTTTGAGGTTCGCGAAACCCCTAATAGGACAAAGTCAGCATCGAGAAATCCCCGTGGGTCTTTGCCGTCGTCGTATTTCACCGCAAATTCCATCGCGGCCACCCGGCTGAAATATGCTTGGTTCAAGCGATGCAAGGCACCAGGCTCTTGGACGGCTTCTACACCGAATGTTTTTTCCAGCATCGTGGTCAAGGGCGACATAAAGTCGACATGCTGCAAGCCAGTCCGTTTGGCAAAGGCATCAACAAAAGCGACTAATTCTTTATTGACTAAGGTGGTAACGACGATCGATTTGTCTAGCAAGGCATCTTTGAGGATCTCGCCTAAGCTCTCTTCATCATTAGTAAAGGGAAAGAGCTGGATATCTGAAAGGTCGATCGTGGGAAACTGCGCGGAAACGGCGGCGATCAGCTTTTGTGCCGTTTCGCCTACGGAATCTGAAATCAAATATATTCGAACGTTCTTCATTGTTTTTGCCCCCTAAAAGTGTGTGTTGTCGCTGTCATTGCCTGCTTGAATAAAGTAATTCATCAGCCGCGTCTTCGTGATTTTGCCGATGACTTTTTTTGGTTCCTGTGGATCGACCACTGGCAAGGTATCGACTTCATGTCGTCCTAACAACGTACCAGCCGTCAAGATCGTTTCTTCCGGTGTGATGGTCACGATGTTTGGCATGCGAGTCATGATCATCGCTACGGGTGTTTTTTCCGGTGCGGCATTGCTGATCGCAAAGCGCAGCAGATCTTTGCGGGAGAGTACCCCAATCAGTTCGTCTTGGTCATTTTTGACATAGAGGGAACCGACATCGTACATAAACAAAGTCGTGACTGCTTCATAAACGGAGACCGTTTGTGAGATCAGCAACGGTGGGATCATGACTTCTGCAACTTTGGTATGGTAGAGTTTTTCGAAAAGCAAAGGCTCAACGGTTTGTCCTGTATAGAAATAGCCGACTTTCGGTCGGGCGTCTAATAAACCGGTCATGGTCAAAATCGATAAGTCATTCCGCAAGGTTGCGCGGCTCAAACCCAACTGCTTCGCAATGGTCTCCCCACTGATCGGCTGATGCTCTTTGACGATCTCAATGATTTTCATTTGTCTTTGGCTTAATTCCAATGTGTCACCTTCTTTCTTTTATGTGCTATGCTATTGATTATATGATTTTCCGAATGAAAAGGCAATCCTTCTCTTTTAAAAAGGATAAATCCCTTAAAAGTTTTCTTTTTTTGGCTTGACGATTAAATGTGTCATACTATATACTGCTAATTAATCGAAATAGTATACAACATTTAAAAGGAGGAACATGATGGAAAAAGCAGTCGTATGGTTTTCAGAAGGCACGAAAGAGCAAAAAGCATTATTAGGCGGGAAAGGGGCAAATCTTGCGGAGATGACCAATTTGGGTTTGCCTGTTCCTCAAGGATTTATCGTCCCGGCCACCATTTGCCTGACCTATTTAGAAGAACAGGTTCTTCCTGAGGCGATCATCAAGCAAGTCAAAGCTGCCATCGAAGAATTGGCAGTCCGCAGGAACAAAACATTTGGCGGACTGCAGTCGCCGTTATTGGTTTCTGTCCGCAGTGGTGCCAAGTTTTCCATGCCAGGGATGATGGATACGATTTTAAATCTTGGGTTGAATGATGAAACCGTCCAAGGATTGGCTCAGCAGACGGGGGACCCCGTCTTTGCTTATGATTGTTACCGCCGTTTGATCCAGATGTATGGGGATGTGGTGAAAGGTGTAGCAAAAGAACACTTTGAAGCCTATTTGACAGATTATAAGAAACGGCAGAATTATGTGTCAGACCAAATGATGACCGGCAATGACTGGCAAATGATCTGCCGCGTGTTTCAAAGTATTTATATGGAACATACCCAAGAAGCGTTTCCCCAAGACCCGTTTCAGCAATTATTGGCAGCCATCACGGCAGTTTTTCGCTCATGGAACAACCCACGGGCTAAGACCTACCGTTCCCTCCATCGGATCCCTGACGATCTAGGGACTGCCGTAACGATTCAAGAAATGGTTTTTGGCAACAGCGGGATAAATAGTGGGACGGGTGTCGCCTTCACCCGCAATCCAGCAACCGGGGAACCGGGACTTTTCGGCGAATTTCTAGTGTGTGCTCAAGGGGAAGATGTGGTTGCTGGCATTCGTACACCACAACCGATCCAAGCGTTGGCGCAACAACATCCTGTGATTTATCAGGAACTAAAGCAACTGGCTGAGGGGTTGGAGGATCACTATCAAGACATGCAAGACATTGAATTTACCATCGATGACGGCCAGTTGTTTGTCTTGCAAACAAGAAACGGCAAACGAACCGCCGCTGCGGCAGCGCAAATTGCAACGGATATGGTCGCAGAAGGTCGGATCACCATCAGGCAAGCCTTAGACCGAATCACACCAGAAATGATCGATCAATTGTTGCACCCGTTATTTGCCCCCGAAGCCTTGCAGCAAGCCGAAGCTTTTGCGCAGGGCTTGCCGGCTAGTCCAGGGGCAGCTTCAGGACATGTCTATTTCACTGCAGAGGCGGCGGAAAAAGCCAGCCGCACAGGAGAAAAAGTCCTGCTGCTGCGGCAGGAAACCTCACCTGAAGATATTGAAGGCATGGTGGTGAGTGAAGCGATCATTACCGCTCGTGGGGGGATGACTTCTCATGCGGCGGTGGTCGCCCGTGGTCTGGGGGTCTGCTGTGTGGTAGGGTGCGAGGCATTAAGTGTCGATGCATTTTTGAAACAGGCCCGCTGCGGCGAGCTGCTGATTGAAGAAGGTGACGTACTTTCCGTAGACGGCAGCACTGGCAAACTGTATCAAGGGCAGCTGCCTATGACCAGTGTACAGGAGCGGGTTTTGCTGGATCAGCTTTTGACGTGGGCACAAGCCCAGGCAGATCTAAAGGTTTACGCAAATGCGGAAACGAAAAATGACATTGAGGCTGCGCTGGCCTTTGGTGCAGCGGGCATCGGCTTAGCACGGACGGAGCATATGTTTTTTGGGGAAGCGCGTTTGTGGAAAATGCGGGAAGTCATCTTGGCAGAAACGAAGGCGGAACGATTGGCGGCTTTGGCTGAGATCAAGGCTTATCAAAAAGCCGATTTCCAAGAAATGCTGCAGGCCGCGCAAGGAAAGAAATGCACGATTCGTTTATTAGATCCACCACTCCATGAATTCTTGCCCCATGAGCATGAACGCCTTGAGATGGCCCGCCGCAGTAAAAAATCATTGGCAGTGATCGAGCGGCGAATTGACGAACTGCAAGAGGTCAATCCTATGATGGGGCATCGCGGCAGCCGTTTAGGACTCAGCTATCCAGAAATTTATGAAATGCAAACAGCGGCGATTTGTGAAGCGGCTGTGGAGTTGCGGCAGCAAGGAGTCGAGGTAGAGGCGGCGATCTTATTGCCCCTGATCAGTTTGCCCGCAGAGCTGCAGGTGTTGAAAGAGACGTTGACACAGGTGATCGCTCAAGCAGAAGCAACCCTTCAGCAACCGTTGCACATCGAGATCGGGATGATGATCGAGACGCCTAGAGCGTGCTTGATTGCTGGGGAGTGTGCTGAAGAGGCGGCGTTCTTTAGTTTTGGTACCAATGACTTGACCCAAATGACCTTTGGCTTTTCGCGGGATGATGCCGGCAGCTTTATTCAAGCCTATTTGCAGTCGGGGATCTTACAAGAAGATCCTTACCAGCACTTAGATCAGGTAGGTGTTGGCGCGTTGATGCGTCAAGCGATCGCCGGCGTAAGAGATCGTCAGCCAGAGCACTCGATCGGTGTTTGTGGCGAAGTCGGCAGCGATCCCTATTCTATTGCATTTTTGCGAGAGATCGGCATCGACTATGTTTCTTGTTCCCCATACCGGATCCCTGCTGCTTGGTTAGCGATCGCCCAATCAGCCCCCATTATCGAAGAGGCGTCAGTGAGCACCCGCTAAAATAGGAGAAAAAAATACACCGCAGTCCACTAGCAAGGTTCACTTGCTTGGTGGATTACGGCGTGCTCGTTTAGCGTCGTACTTACAGGGGCTGATCCGTTTTTTGGATCGCAGGTTTGCGTCCTTTTAAATACCAAGTGATCCCAATGACATGGGCGAGGTAGATGGCAGCGAGGACGAAACGTACCAGCAGATTGGAGATCAATAGTGCAGGAATTGCAAAAACTATCAGCATCATGGCAAACATCCGGAGCATTCCTTTGGTGCTCAGCTGTTTTTGTACGAGTGGTTTTTCAATGTATTTTTGATAATTTTCTGATTGAACCAAGCGTTGATAATAGGTATCGGAACTCCGCAGCCAGAAATAAGCCGTCAGCAAGTAAAAGACGGTTGTAGGTAAGAAAGGCAAAAATATTCCTAAAGTACCTAAACCGAATGTCAGTGATCCACAAAGAAAAAACAGTGTTTTTTTCAAAAGTAACCCTCCTTATTTGGGTGTTTCGTATCTTACCCTCAGTATAACGGAGGAGGGGCTGCTTGAACATGCGTTTTGTGCTTTTCCCCGTTTTTTAGCGGCAATAAGAGTTTTTCTTCCCCTTACTCCTGCTTTTTTGATAGACTAGAAACAACACAAAGGGGGAAGCAGCATGGAAACGATTGAATTGAATACCGGCATTCAGATTCCAGTGATCGGCAGCGGGACGAATACATTTGGGAAAGAAAACCGAGAATACCAAGGTGCGATCAATGATGATACGATAGAGCTATTGACTGCCATCAAGCTTGGGTATCGGCATTTTGATACGGCGATTTCTTACCGCAACGAAGCCGTGGTTGGCAAAGCCATCAAGGAAAGCGGGATTGACCGCAGCGAATTTTTCCTGACTTCTAAGATTCCTGGCAAACCAGAGCATACGCAAGATGCAGCTGCCGTGAAAGCGTCTGTCGAAGCGAGTTTAGCAGCCTTGCAGACGGAATCGATCGATCTTTATTTGATCCATCATCCGTGGGACAACTTGGCAGAGATCGCCGCTGTCTGGGCGGTTCTTGAGGCTTATGTCGATAAAGGAGTCTTAAAAGCGATCGGGGTGTCCAATTTCCAAGAAGAAGAACTCAGCTATTTATTGGCAAACAGTCGGATCAAACCAGCGGTCAATCAGATCGAATCGCATCCAGGCAAGTGGAATGATGCGATCATCTCGTATTCCTTAGACAATCAGGTAGTTCCAGAAGCCTGGGGTCCGCTTTCCCGGATTTCGGAAGCGGCACGGGAAACCTTGACCCAAATCGGTGAAGCGTATCAAAAAACCTGGAGCCAAGTGGTCTTGCGTTACCAAATCGAGCGTGGGGTGATCGTGATTCCGAAATCCCATTCAGAAAAACATCAAGCCGAAAATTTAGCGCTCTTTGATTTCGCTTTGACGGCGGAAGAAAAAGCCGTCATCAAAGAATTATAGGCAATAGAAGCGGTCCTATTAAAGGGACCCTACAGCCAGTGCGGAAACTTCCGTACTGGCTATTTTTATGCAGTCGCAACGCTCCTTGATGACTGAGGAGCTTTTCTATTCGTTACAACAGCAACTGTAAGCCTTAGCAAAAAAGAAAATACGCTTGCAGCCGTTTCTGACAATGAATCCTCTTAAATATTCAAAGAAATGACCGATTATCCTTACTAAGGGTCGTCTACGGACGAGTCTTCAGTGGATCGTGTGAAATTGGAAATGAAGGAGTGGCACAGTTGTGAAAAAAAGAAAAAAGACGATAGGAATTTATGTGATGATCACCTTGATGCTGGTTGCGGGGATCCCGATCATTGTCATGCTGACAAGTTCCTATTTAACCACCAAGAACTTATTGATTGAACGAAATGATTTGAACAAAGAAAGTGCCGTCAATTTGATCTTGGCGGAAGAAAAGAGTTTGCGCCGATCGACGGAAAGCAAATTGAAATCAATGGCTGAACTGCCAGCGATGAAAACAGAATTCAGCATGGGACGTATCCGTTCAGATCTTTCTTTAGCGATTGCTGGGAGCAACAGCTTCTTAGCAGTAACTTTTGGGACAGAAGATGATGAGTATGTGACCTTCAATCCCTTACCGGATGATTACAAGCCTACAATTCGGCCGTGGTACAAAGGGGCCGTGAAAGCCGAAGGAGAAGTGTATTGGACAGCACCTTATTTAGATACGGTGTCGAATCAATTTGTGACGTCGGCTTCGATCCGGGTCAAAAATTCCCATAATCAGGTGGGGGTTTTAAGCGTCGATGTTTCCTATGAAAGCATTCAAAACATCTTGTCTTCCTTTACCGTAGGGCGGACTGGGAATGTCACCTTAGTTTCAGAATCTGGGGTCATCGTGACCTCAAAAAATACCAAGCAAATCGGTAAGAATATCAAAGAAGAAGAAGTGTTCCAAAAAATCAAAGACGCCAAAGATCCGACAGGCATGGTTGGCTTAGGCGACTCGAATAAAGTCAGTGATGTGTTGTATGACAAGTCTGCTGATTCCAATGTTTGGGCGTACTCCGAAGTCAAAGCTAGTGATCTAGACAAAGAGTTAGGGGCGTTAGTCCGTACCACCATTATCGTTACTATCTTGATGCTGCTCTTTGTAGGACTGGTTTCGTATGCCGCGATCAAAGTAGTCGCTGCGATCATCGATTGCTTCAATCGTTACTTTAGAAAAGTCGGTGAAGGCAAACTAGAGAAGATGAGCAAAACCAAACGAGCCAAAGGCGAAAAATGGACATGGGATCAACTGGCACGCCGAGTTGTATATCCAGACAAAGCAGGCAATGAGATCCAGCAAATGGCGGACAATTACAATGTGATGATCGAAGGCACGGGTGCATTGATCCAAAAAGTACAAAAAGAAAGCAATAGTGTCGCAGGAATGTCGGATTCTTTATTAGAATTGTCAAAACAAACCAATATTGCGACAGAAGAAGTCTCTCAAACCATTACGGGGATTGCTGAAGTGACCGGTGCTCAAGCCCAAGAAACAGAATACAGCGTGTCACAAATGCAAAACCTCTCGCAGGTCGTGAAAGAATTACGAGAAAATGTTGGCGGCATGAGCAGCAAGTCGCAAGAATCTACGAAGATCAATCAAGAAAACTTAACGATCATGGATCAAGTCGATGACAGTTGGCGACAAGAGTTGGCACAGATGGAGCGCTTGATGTCGAATATGACGGGAATGAATGATAGTATCCAAAATATCAACTCGATCATTGGGGTCATCAACGATATTTCTTACCAAACCAACTTGCTAGCCTTGAATGCATCAATCGAAGCCGCAAGTGCTGGCGAGTCTGGCAAAGGCTTTGCCGTCGTGGCTGCTGAGATCCGTAAATTGGCGGAACAAAGCAAAGCTTCTACCAAAGAGATCGAAGCGATCATTGAAGAAATTCGTGAGCAGTCTAGTCAAATGGTCAAACAAACGTCGGCGTCTGTCAAAGGCGGCGTTCGCCAAACCAACTTGATCAAAGAAGCGATCTCATCTTCAAAAGAAGTTTTCCAACGCAGTAGCTATATGATCGAAGGCATCCATCATATTGAAGCAGCCAGTGCTCGTATCGAAAATATTCAAAACAGTGTACTGGAAAACTTAGAAAACATTTCCGCATCAACGGAAGAAAATGCCGCTGGCACACAAGAAGTTTCCGCAAATGCAGAAGAAGTCTTGGCAACCATGGATGAATTTACCAACCATGTGGCCGACCTCAGAGACATTGCAGAAGAGTTGAAGCGATTGACCAATCGTTTTGAAGTGGAGAAATAAATCAAGCAAAAAAATCACTCATCAGCTATTCGCAAGAATGGCTGATGAGTGATTTTTGTTTGTTGAGGAGGAGACTACAAAAAAAACCAAGACGAATGTTGCTCATCTTGGCTTTTCATAATGATATTTATAAAACCTTATTATGGGCTATTGTGTCGTTTCGGTCCGCTGGATGATCATCTCCACGCGGCGGTTTTCCGAGCGGCCTTGTGGGGTGTTGTTATCGGCTTTCGGTTCGGTATCGGCAAAGGCTTGGATGGCAGCATTTTTTTCTAAAACGGCGCCTTTGCTGATGAAGTATTCCATAACGGTAATCGCACGAGCGGAACTAAGATCCCAGTTAGATTGGTAGCGGCCATTGCCTTTTTCCGGTACGTTATCGGTATGCCCGGCGATCACGATTTTGTTGGCTTTTAGTTTTTTCAGTGAGTCCGATAGTAGATCCAGTGACTGACGAGTGGTGTCCGTGATCTCGGCGCTACCAGAGGCAAACAAGATGCTGCTGGCTAGCGTGATATGCAAGCCATCGGATTCCAAGCGGACTTCTGTCTGGTCTTTTAAGCCAGAAGCGGCGAGTTCTTGAGATAGCTGGTCACTGATTTTTTCTAACTGCTGATTTTCCAGTTGGGTCCGGACCGCTGCTTCTTGCGCTTGTGCTTCGGCAGAAGTGGCGGCTTTTTTTCGCGGCGTGGTCTCGCCCATATCGATCACTGACCCGATGACGGAGGCGTTGCTGTGGTGGCTGGAAAGGATGGTGCCGAATTCGCTTCGGATTTCTTGAAACTTCTCATCATCGACTTTCGCCATGGCAAACATGACGATGAATAAGGCCAGCAGCAAGGTCAACATATCCGAGTAAGGCAAAAGCCACGCTTCGTCTACATGTTCTTCATGTTTCTTTTTTCGCTTCATGTCGCTTCACCCTTTATAATTGTTCTTGCCGTTTTTTCGGATCGATCAAGCTGTATAATTTTTTCTCAATACTTTTCGGCGATTGTCCGGCTTGGATCGCTAAGACCCCTTCCACGATGATCGACATCATTTGGACTTCTTGCTCCGATTTCAAAGTTAATCGTGAGCTAAAAGGAATGAACAGCACATAACCGAAGAAAATACCATAAAGGGTCGCCACAAAAGCCGCCGAGATCATATGACCCAGTGCTTCTACATCCTCTAAATTGCCTAGCGCCCCTATCAGCCCGATCACGGCTCCTAACACCCCTAAGGTCGGGGAACTCGTGCCGGCGGTTTTAAAAATAGCCGAGCCGATGCGATGCCGTTCTTCGATCCCATAGATCTCATTTTCCATGATTTCTTGGATCTGTTCGGCAGCGATGCCATCCACCACCATTTCCAAGCCCTTTTTTAAAAAAGGATCTTCTAAGTTTTGGATAGCACCTTCAAGAGATAGTAGGCCATCGCGCCGAGCTTGGTTAGCTAATTCAACGATGGTATTGATGGTTGTTTTTAAGTCGTATTCTTTATTTTTCAGCAGAACGCCGAAGATCTTCGGGATTTTTTTGATATCACTGCTGGGAAATGAATTGATAACGGCTGCGATCACACCGACGAAAATGATGATCGCGGCTGCCGGATTGATCAAAACGGCCACATTGGCACCTTTTACAATCATCCCAACCACCACAGATATCAATCCTAAAATAATACCGATCAGCAAGAAAAAATCCATTTGTTGCGTCCTCCTAAATTCTATTTCCAGGTTTTAAACCCTCATTTATTTTATCGGTGAATTAAAATCATTCTTAATAGCAAAAAAAAATAATCCAAAAAATAACTAAAATAAATTTTCTGTTTCTCCTTTTTTTGTTCTTTTTTTGACAAGTTTCGTCAAATTGTTGAAATGGTACAGCTTGCAATTTTTGTGAATATTTATAGATGGTACCGTTTTTTTTCGTGAAGCGTTTCTCAGGGTTTGTCATGTCAACAGGCACAAATGAAAATTTTTTAATCAATTTTTCGAATAATACTTGTTTTTTTATCAAAAAACTGATTTTGATCAAAAGGCATAGATATGCTTGTAAAACGCTTTATATCGATCGTTTGCTTTTTATAACTGGGGACGAAATTGCGATGAAACAGTGTTTAACAAATAACATAACACGTCTGTAACTTAAATGTCATATCCGTAAAGTTGCAAAAATCAAATTGTAAAATAAAAATAATTCTACTATAATGACATCACGTCTTCTTGTTTTTTTAATCTATAACAAAAAAATAAATAAATATATTTGTTTCTGTTCCATCGATGAAAAAAACGTTTGGTACAGAAGGTGGAAGGAGCAATTATTGTTGGATACCTATGATTTATTAAAAACAGCTATGAACGTTTCTGCACAACGCGCAGAATTGATTTCGTCTAATATCGCTAATGTCAACACGGATGGGTACAAAGCAAAACGCATCGTGTTTGAAAGCGAATTAAAGCAGGCACTCGCTTTGTCAGGGACCGACGCTGTAACAGAAGCGTCAGTTTCTCAAGTAAAACCGAAAATCACTGAAAATGCAACTACCAGTATCAAAGACAACGGCAATAACGTGGATCTTGAGGTAGAGATGTTGGATCAAGCAGCCAATGGGTTGTATTACAGTGCATTGACCGCACAAGTCAACGGACGCTTGCAAATGATGAACCTTGTCTTGAGTAATTGATAGAAAGCGCAGGAAAAACAAATGGGTATATTTAACGGACTAACGATCAACGCGAGCGGTCTAGCATTGGAACGGTTAAAACTAGATACGATCTCCAGCAATATCGCAAATGTAAATACAAATCAAACACAAACAACCGCGGCTTATCAAAAAAAGAGTATTCTTTTTTCAGAAAATTTAAAAAATAGTCGTGAAGGAACACCTGCTACATACGGTGTCAAAGTGACGGGGATCGCTGCCGATGAGACGGAAAAACTGACCTATGATCCTACCAATCCCGCTGCCAACGCTGAGGGATATGTCGGTCAATCAAATGTGGATATTGCCGATGAAATGGTGGCAATGTTGCAAGCGGTTCGAACGTACGAAGCCAATGTTTCTGCTTCAGAAATGAATAAAACAATCTTGAAAAAAGCATTAGAAATATCAAAGGGGTAACGAGAAAATGGATGGACTTTTAACGACAGGATTAACAGACTACCAAAACGTTTTGCGGACACTAGGCACGGGGGCTGCTTCAAACGAGACTAGTGTTGTGGGCACCAAGGAAAACCAGTTTTCTTCCTACTTGACCAATGCGGTCGATCAGTTGAATCAAAAAACGGCGGTCATGGATCAAGATACTGTCAATTTGATCACCGGCGATGAAAGCGATCTAGGCAATGTGATGATTCGCATGACGGAGGCGCAATTGGCGCTACAAACAGCCGTTCAAGTACGAAACAAGTGTTTAGAAGCTTACAATGACGTGAAAAATATGCAGTTTTAGCAGTGGGTGAGGGAATAAGAATAAATGATGGATAAAGTGAAAGAATGGACAGAACAACTCAAAGACCGTTGGCAAATGCAAAGCTCTTTAAAGAAAATGATCGTTGTTCTTTCCGTTATCAGCGTTCTCGGAATCACAGCAGCTGTTTATTATTTAAATACGCGAATTGAATACGGTATCTTGTTTACGGATCTAAGCGATGTCGATGCGGGAACGATCAGCAAGGATTTGGATGAACAGCAGATCGCCTACAAATTAGCCGACAATGGGACGACTATTTTGATCGATAAGGACCAAGTCGATGAATACCGCATCAATCTTGCCGTGGACAATAAGTTACCAAATACCAGTACAGGCTTTGAATTATTTGATGATGCCAACATGATGACAACGGATGAAGACCGCAAAATCATGTATCAGCGGGCAGTAACGGGCGAACTACAGCGAGCAATCGAGTCGATCGATGCGGTCAAATCCGCCAAAGTTTTACTCGTGATGCCAGAAGAAAGTGTCTTTTCTTCGGAGGAAAGTGCGCCGACGGCCTCTATCGTGTTGTCCTTGAAAAATCAGCAAATCTCAGACGAGTCCGTGCAAGGGATCGTTACCTTGACTTCCGGCGCAGTGGAAAAGCTGAAGCCTGAAAATGTAAAAGTCGTTGATAGCGCGGGCAATACGTTGACTAGAACCGAAGATGAAGCCAGTCAATTAAGTGGCTTAAACAATAAATACATTGCCATCAAAGATTCCTATGAAAAAACGCTAGAAGAAAAAGTAGCGAAGTTGCTGACACCGATCTATGGTGCAGACAAATTCCAAGTGTCGATCAATTTAGACTTGAATTTTGATTCGATCGAGCGGAAGAAAGTCACTTATGATGACCCAGAGATCAAGAGTGAAACAGTGCAGGCTGCTGGTTCGCAAGGGACCGTCCAAGAAGCCCAAACAGGGACTGTGGATGACAATGTCTCCAATGTGACGGGCACGGACGGAGAGGGGAACAATTCCTACAGTCGCTCCGTTGAAAATGAATTGGATACCGAGACCACTACGACCATTACGGCTCCTGGCATGATCGAACGAATGACCAGCTCAATCGTGATCAATGCGAACCTTTCGCAAGCGGATCAAGCAGAATTGCAGCAGTTGATTGCTAGCGCCGTCGGCTATGACAATGATCGTGGCGATCAAATTGCGATCCAAGGGTTTGACTTTGCCCAAGCAGAGGTTGATCCAGCCGCTGATCCTCAAGGGAATGAACAGATTGCAGCTGCCAAAGGTTATGTCAAGTATGCCATCATCGGCGGTATCGTGTTGACCTTGTTATTGGTGATCTTAATGATCGTTGGCGTGATCCGACGCCGACGCAAAGAAGACGAGTTGGAAGTGGATGTGACGGATGAAATGGTCACTTTTGCACAACCATCCGCTGCTAGCATCGGAGCGAGTAACCCGGTTGCACAAGAAGTCGTTTTTGGCGGTGTCGGTAACCGGTCTGCTGAAACGAAACCAGCGGTGCCAGAAGCATCCACACAAGAAGCCACAGCAGAACATACAGGAGAACCAACATTGGATCAAACGGCTAGAAATTATGCCGAAAGCAATCCTGAAGTAGCGGCGGAATTGATCAAAGCTTGGATGAAAGAAAAATAAGGGGGCAGCCATGGATACAATAGACGGGGTAAAAAAAGCAGCGATTCTTCTGATTTCTCTAGGATCAGATACCTCTGCAAAGATCATGAAGCTGCTGCCAGAATCATTTATACAAAAAGTGAGCTATGAGATCGCCAACATCGACTTTGTCAGTCCCGAAGAGCGGGATCAAGTGTTGGAGGAATTTTCTCATACCGCAACGGCCCGCAAATATGTCTTAGACGGCGGGATCGATTATGCCAAAAATTTGCTGAACCAAGCATTAGGCCCTCAAAAAGCCAAAGAAGTCATTGACGTATTGACTCAGATTCAGCTGCGGGAACGGCCCTTTAATATCGCTCGCAAAGCCGATGTTCAACAGTTGACCAATCTGTTGATCGGCGAACATCCACAAACGGTAGCGTTGATTTTGTGCTACATGCAGCCGGACAAAGCGGCCAGCGTCTTGTCACAGTTTCCCGATCATTTGCAAGTGGAGATCGCTGAACGGATCGGGACGATCTCCAGTACGTCGCCTTTGGTGATCGAACGGATTGAAAAAGTGATCGAGAACAAATTCTCGAATTACATTGAGAACGATACGGAAAATGTCGGTGGTGTGCATACACTGGTAGAAATCTTGAACTCAGTCAGCCGCAGTACTGAAAAGAACATTTTGAACGACTTGGAAAAGCGGCAACCGGAACTATCCAACGAAGTGAAATCAAGCTTGTTTACTTTCGAGGATATCGTGACCCTCGATCGCTTGGATGTTCAAAAAGTCTTGCGAGATGTTCAAAACGATGTCTTAGTCTTAGCGCTTAAAGGCACGACCGACGACATCAAGAACTTTATTTTCTCCAACCTCTCATCACGGGCGGTGGAAAATCTGCAAGAAGAAATTCAATTTATGGGTCCTACCCGCTTGTCTGCTGTAGAAGAAGCCCAACAAAGTGTGGTGGCTGTGATTCGACGGCTAGATGAAACCGGTGAGATCTACATCGGAAGGGGCGACCAAGATGCAGTGGTCAAATAGCAGTTTATTGAAGCAGCAGGCGGTCAAAACGACTGAAGCTGCTCGCAGTATTTTGACGGATACGACCATCAAAGCGCCGATTGAGAAACCGAGCTTAGACCCAGAACTGCAAGCGGCTAGACGTGCACGCCAGTTGGAGCAGGAACGGCATCTGCAGCAAATGGAAGCCTTGAAACAGCAAATCTTGACCGATGCACAAGCGCAAGCGGCGCAAATTCTAGCAGAAGCGAGAACGGAAGGCTTTCAAGCAGGACAAGCAGACGGCTTTCAACAAGGCTATCAAGAAGGACTCAATGCCAGCAAAGAAGCCGCGCAAGCATTGATGACACAAGCCCAAGCCAATGTCGCTGAAGCCGTTTCTGAAATCAACACCTTTCGCTCAGAGAAAAAGCAAGAAATGATCGCTTACGGCACGGCAATCGCCGAAGCCTTGATCAATCAACGTTTTACAGACGAGCAAGCAGGCTTCCTGCCTTTTGTGGAGTCTGTGCTATGGCAATTTGAACAACCCGATCAATTTGTGACTATTCGCAGCCAAGAGCAGCATCTTGCAGGGTTGCGAGAATTGTTGGAAACCAAAAAACAGACGATCAGCGGGTTTCGCTATTTACTCATGGCAGATGACGGCTTGGCGGAACACGATTTTTGTATCGAATCTGAAAATGCCTTGGTGGTTTTTGAACTGAGGGAAGAAATCGCTCGCTTTTTGAGCCAATTTTTAGAAAGCAGTGTGAAGGAATGACGTTTGAATTACCGATCACAGCGCTGCGCAAAACAGCGCAAGCACAGCCGTTCTTTACCACTTACGGCAAAGTCAGCGAAGTCGTAGGTCTGCTGATCAAAGTCGAAGGGTTGGCGGTTTTCATAGGAGAAATCTGTGAAGTCGCACTGCAAAACAAGACACATACAGCTTTAGCCGAAGTCGTGGGCTTTGTGAAAAAAACCGTGCTCCTGATGCCCCTTGATCAGCTAGAAGGCATCGGACCGGGCTGTTTAGTGCGGCCAACTGGCAAATCGTTGACGGTAAAAATCGATGATACGCTGCTAGGGCACACCTTAGATGGACTAGGGCGACCGTTAGATATGGCGCTGGATCTGGAAACTGCGTCAGAATATCCAGTTAGTCAAGATTCTCCTGACCCCTTTCGTCGTCAAAAAATCGCTGAGATCATGCCGACAGGTGTCCGGGCGATCGATGGTCTTTTGACCGTCGGCCTTGGCCAACGGATCGGCATTTTTGCTGGCAGCGGGGTCGGTAAGAGTACCTTATTGGGGATGCTGGCTCGTTATTGCGAAGCAGATGTCATCGTGATCGGCTTGATCGGCGAGCGAGGACGAGAAGTCAAAGAATTTATTGAAAATGATCTAGGCCCAGAAGGCTACCGCAAGTCGGTCGTTGTCTGTGCTACCTCCGATATGCCACCCCTTGTACGACTAAAAGGGGCTCATGTGGCAACGGCGATCGCTGAGTATTACCGCGATCAAGGCAAGAAAGTCGTATTGATGATGGATTCGGTGACCCGTTTTGCGATGGCGCAGCGGGAGATCGGTTTATCAACAGGTGAACCACCGACGACCAAAGGCTATACCCCTTCTGTGTTTACAGCTTTACCGAAGTTGTTAGAGCGCAGTGGGATGTCTGACAAAGGCTCGATCACTGCCTTTTATACCGTCTTGGTAGAAGGTGATGACATGAATGAACCGATCGCTGATGCGGTGCGTGGAATTCTTGACGGTCATATTCTGTTGTCACGGAAAATCGCCGCTCAAAACCATTATCCTGCCATCGATATTCAAAACAGCCTCAGCCGTTTGATGAAGACCCTCGTTTCTGAGGAACAGCATGAACATGCGGGGGAACTAAAAGAAAACATGGCCGTTTATGCAGAGGCCAAGGATTTGATCGATATCGGTGCTTACAAAAGCGGCAGTAATGCGTTGACCGACCAAGCGCTCGCGTTGCATCACCCCATCCTAAGGTTTTTACAGCAAAAAGTGGATGAGCGGATCCCATTTGAACAAACGATTTTTGAATTGGCGCATTTGTTCAGTGAAGAAGCGCTGATCGAGCGCCAGCGTTCGACCATGTAAAACAGATGATAAAGGAGCAAACATGCAAGCATTTCACTTTTCCTTAGAAAAAGTATTGGATCACCGAAAAACCATTGAGCAAGAAGCCAAACGAGCGTACGCCCAAAAACAGCAATTGTTGATTCAGCAAGAACAGCACCTGAACACGCTGGCACAGGAAAAAGCCCAGCTTTTTGATGTCAATGAAATGACCATTGGGCGGATGCAAGTGCAGCAACGCTATTTGCTTGCTTTGAATGCCACCATCGATGAGGTTCAGAACAAAATGTTTCACGTGAAGCAAGAATTGGCAGAGTCTTTATCGGTAGTGGTAGAAGCGCAGCAGGAACGCAAGATCGTGGAAAAACTGCGAGAAAAACAATTTGCTGAATACACCTATGAACAGCAATTGGAAGAGCAAAAACAATTGGATGAGTTCGGCAATCGCGCCTTATTTTCTTAAAGAACTAATGTTTTAGTGATGAGATGACCTTGGTTTTAAAGCATCAGCTGAGAGGAGGTGAACAATGAAAGAGATCACAACAAGTGCCGCAACCGCTGTACCTGTCGGTAGCAAATCAAAAAAGATGGAGGCGTCACCAGAGGTCTTCAGTTTGATGATGCGACAGCTGACAGTTCAAGCAGGCAGCAACCTGCCAGCCCCTATCGAAACATCAGGGATGACGGAGCAAATCGCCGCCGCACCAGAAATGGGTACGGCCAGCAGTATGGAACATCTGCCGCAGGAGTCAGAAATCACTTCAGCAGCTGAACAATCTGCAACGACGCAAGCGCCAGGAATGAGCCAGATCAGCCAGACACCTTTTGCAGGCTTGGTTCAGGAAGCGGCACAGGCATCAATGGTAACGACGGAGCAGAACCAAACGAGCGCCACAGCAGCTTTAGCACCAATAGACGTAGCCACCACAGTCATCGACCCCTCCGAGTCTACGCTTGAAGGTCTGTATTTGATGACAAATGACAGAAGTGAAGCCGCAGCACCAACGCTTGAAACGCCTTTGCCAGAAAACTTAGTAGGCGAAGAGCAGTCCACGGCAAAAGGGATCGCGACTTTCAAGGAAATCGATTCAGTAACAAAATCCGCGATTGCGCAGACGACAGAAGCACAGCTGAAACAGTCCACCGAAGGGACCGCTCAATTGGGCCAAACGGGACCATTGGATCAAGTGTCGCCAGTGACCCACCAAGCGACGGATACGACTAGCACCTTGCAAAGCACGAAGGAAACAGTCGCCAAAAATACGGAAGCTGTTTCTGCACAAGCCATTGCTTTTTCGGCAGTAACCGACAATGAAATGGCGACACCAGCACTGCAACTGCTTGATGTTTCTCCCCTTTTGAGCAAGCAAGGACTAGCGCCGACAAAAGCGAGTATGGAGCAAGCGGCTCTGCCCTTAGCAAAAGCGACTGCCCAACTCGTCCAAACGAGCAGCACGTCAAGCGAGAAAAAAATCACGTTGCAATTCGTTCCCGAGAAATTAGGCACGATCCAGCTTTCTCTAGAAACGAATGCCCAAGGCAGCCGCTTAGAACTGACCGTTCAGCAGCCGCAAGCCAAAGAATTATTGCTGTCCATCAAGCATGAGCTAGAGCAAGTTTTGCAAAAGCAAGAGCAGCCGATCCTAGCGATCAAAGAACCTACATTAGCTTCTGTCCAGCAGGCTGGTCCGCTGTCAAATCAATCCTTTGCCGGCAGTATGATGGCAAGTGACAGTCAGTTAAACCAACAGCGTTTTTTACAGGCTCAAAAAGGACAAAGCAAAAAGCCATTTCATCAAAGCAATACGGTTGAAGAAGAGCAGCAATTAGCACCGATCGATCATGCGATCAGTATTTTAGTGTAAAGGAGGAGACCTATGGCAGATGAAATTACAGCAGCTGCGGCCGGTATTGCCAATACATCGGCATTAACGCAAACAAAAAAATCTTCAGATATCTCCATGGATGATTTTTTGAAGATCTTAGCAGCATCTATGAGCAACCCATCGATGGGAGGCAGCGATTCTTCTGGTGGTGGTAGCACCGACTATATCTCGCAACTGGTTCAATTTACGACCTTAGAGAGCTTGAATGAATTGAGCGAAACGTTGACGACCTCGGTGATTTTACAGCAACAGCAGCAAGCTTTTAGCTTGATCAATAAACAAGTCACTCTGATGGACGGCACAGAAACATTGTCAGGAACCATCGAAAAGGTCCGCTTTGCCAATGGCTACGCCACGATCGTCGTAAATGGCAAAGAATACAGTATGAGTGCGATCCAAGAGATTGGCGGCGAAGCAAAATGAGTTTGACGATTCAACAGGGGCTGCAAAAAGTTGCTGGGGAGCCTTATCAAAATCCCCGCAAAGCCGTGGACAAACAAGCCTTCTCTTCAATGCTTGAACAAAAACAAAACGACATCAAAGTCTCGCACCATGCGCAAAAGCGTTTGACCGCAAGGGAATTGACCTTACAAGACGATGATTACCAATCCCTTTCAACGGCGCTTAGCGAGCTAGCGGAAAAAGGCAGCAAAGAATCACTGCTTGTTTACAAAGATATGGGCTTGATCGCCGATGTCCATTCACGAACCATCATTACGGCGATGGGGATGAATGAGCTTCACACCGTCACCAATATTGACAGCGCCACATTTATCAAATAGCAGCTGGACTGAAAAGGGGCTGCAAGTATTTTCTGAATGACAGAGGAAAATACGTCAACCATAAGGAGGAAAATAAGCATGTTACGATCATTATATTCAGGTGTCAGTGGAATGAAAAATCTTCAAACGAAAATGGACGTGGTTTCAAATAATATCGCCAACGTCAATACGGTTGGGTTCAAATCAAGTCGAGTCCTTTTCCAAGACATGATGAGCCAAACGATGTCTAACGCAACTGCACCAGGCAACGGCTTAGGCGGGATCAATGCAACGCAGATCGGTTTAGGGGTTCAGACGGGCTCCATCGATACCATCAATACAGTCGGTGCCCCGCAATCGACTGGCCGCAGCATGGATTTTTATATCAGCGGACAAGGCTACTTTATGGTACAAGGACCAGGAGCAAATGGCGAAACCTATTACACACGAGATGGCGCATTTGTTCGCGACAGCAACGGAACCTTGACCAATAGTGATGGGATGCAAGTCTTAGGTCGTTCAGTCAATGGCGGTCAACCAGTTGTCTATGATGACAACTTTGATGAAAACACGGCATTGAGCGGACAAGGTGCGGTATCTCCCTTGTCGATCCCAAGCACACTGACCGTCAATGGGGAAACCTTGACCTATAACTCCATGGCAATCGATGCCAATGGCTTAGTGTTGGCAAAATACGGCAATCAAACCTTTGTGATGGGAAAAGTCGGTGTCGCAACCTTCAATAACCCAGAAGGCTTAGAAAAAGTCGGCGGCAACAACTATATCCAAACCAGCAACTCAGGAAATGCGATCGTTGCAGGCCCCGGCAATAATGGAGCGGGAACGCTGCAAGCAGGTGCCTTGGAAATGTCGAATGTCGATCTTTCGACAGAATTTACCGAAATGATCATTGCGAGCCGTGCCTATCAAGCAAATTCAAGAAGTATTACGACTTCTGATGAAATGCTGCAAGAATTATTGAATCTAAAACGTTAAGAACGTGACGCTTCATCATTGAGAGGAGTTTGACCATGATTCTAGTGACCGCATTGAATGGCAAGCCATTCTATTTAAATCCAACATTGATTTATCGGATCGAAGAAATGCCGGATACATTGATCACACTGACAGACGGCAAAACCTTAGTGGTGACGGAAGCTGCGCAAGAAGTTGCGCAGCGGGTGATCGAGTATCATACGGTGATCCATTCGAACCAAGTGAAAACGTAAGGGTGGGAAAGATGGCAAAAGAAGAAAAAGTACCAAAAGCAGAAAAAGAGAAAAAAGGCTTGAGCATGGTTGTTTTACTGCCGATCCTCTTGATCGTGGTAGTCGGCGGCAGTATCGGCGGAACCTTAGTGACGAATCACTTTTTGACGGGGGAAAAAACAGCAGCTGCTGAAACAGCAAAAGACAGCAGCAAAATCTCCTCAGACGAAGCGATCGTGGCATTGGATGAATTTTTAGTCAATCTGGCAAAAGAAGACAACCAAGAGCAGCAATACATGAAGGTCAATTTATCGATTTTAGTGGCGGATGAGGAAAAAAGTGCGGAAGCCACGAAAAATGTGGCTGTCATTCGTGACAGCGTCGTAAACTTATTGCGCCAACAAAAGGCCAGCGGTATTTTGAGCTCCGCCGAAAGTGTACCGAATTTAAAAAAAGCATTGAAAGAAACAATTAATCAGGAATACGGATCAGAAATCGCCAAGGATGTTTATGTGACGGATTTAGTGATCCAATAGAAAGAGGCATGTTGATGGAAACATTTTTATCGCTGGTCAAAATGATTGGGTTTTTGCTGCTTATTCTTTATTTGATCAACATTAGTTTGAAATATTTGAATCGTTACACGAACCAGCACAATCACCAGTTGCGTATTTTGCAAAAAATCGCCGTCAGCAAGTCGTCTTCGATCGGGATCGTCCAAATCATGGACAAATGTTACGTCATGAGCTTTTCTGAACAGCAAAATCAGATCATCAAAGAGTTGACGCAAGAAGAAACGGCCGCTTTTTTACAGCAAAGCCTAGAAAGCACCCAAGTGCAAGCTGGCAAAGATTTTTCTGAATGGCTAAACAAAGCCAAGGCGGAAATTGCTGGAAAACGAGGCAAGCAAAAATGAAGATCAAAGGCAGAGATATCAAGATCATGGCTGCGGTCCTTTTCAGCAGTCTGATGCTTCCGCAGACAGCGTTTGCGTTAGACACGGAAGACGTCAGTTCCACCATCAACAATTTATTGTCGAATGGGAATGGCTCAAGTGATACGATCAATACTTTCTTGTTGCTGACGCTGCTATCCCTTTTACCAGTCTTGCTGATCATGATGACTTCTTTTACTCGTATCATCATGGTTTTGTCCTTTGTGCGCAGTTCGTTAGGTACACAGCAAAACCCGCCCAATCAAGTGTTGATCGGGTTGGCCTTATTCTTGACATTTTTTATTATGAAACCTGTGTATACCGACGTCTATCAGCAAGCGATCGAACCGTTTGATCGACAAGAGATCAGCCAAGCCGAAGCCTTTGACCGCTCAGAAAAACGGATCAAGGCCTTTATGATGGTACAGACACGGGAAAAAGACATTGCCTTGTTTGCGGAAGCTGATGGGGAGACCGAAAAGTATCATTCTTCTGACGATGTTCCTCTGACCGTTATGGTACCGGCGTTTATTATCAGTGAGTTACGAACGGCTTTCAGTATCGGCTTTTTGATTTTTATCCCCTTTTTGATCATTGATCTGGTCGTCTCCAGTATCTTGATGTCGATGGGGATGATGATGCTGTCGCCGATCATGATCTCACTGCCCTTCAAGATCTTACTATTTGTTTTAGTGGATGGCTGGTATCTGATCGTGGAGTCGCTGATCAAGAGCTTTCAATAGCCGCTAAGAAAGGAGCCAAGAGGAAATGACAGTAGAAATGGTACTTGATGTGCTAAGGGAAGCCTTTCTTCGAATTTTAGCGATATCTGGCCCTGCCTTATTGGTCGGCATGCTCGTTGGATTGGTGATCAGTATTTTTCAAGCCACTACCCAAATCCAAGAACAAACGTTGAGCTTTGTGCCGAAACTATTAGCGATTTTTTTGACCTTGATCTTGGCGGGGAATTTTATGCTGAATCTCTTGTTGAATTTTACCGAAATGATCTTCAAAATGATTGCGGCAATGTAAGGAGGAAACCTGATGGCGCCGATTCAAGCGACGGTGTTGATTTTTTGTCGAATATTGGCGTTTGTTGTCCTTTGTCCGATCTTCTCACAGCAAAATTTTCCGTCACTGGCAAAAATCGTGATCGGCATGGCGTTGACGGTCCTATGTCTGCCGACGGCACCTGCAATTCCCGAGCTTTCCCTCTTTATGCTGACGGTTTTCGTCATCAAAGAAGTACTGTTTGGGATGGCGATGGGCTATTTGAGCCAGCTGGTCTTTACCGGTGTGGAAATTGCGGGCCAATTGATCGACTTTCAAGTAGGCTTTTCGATGGCGCAAGCCTATGATCCGACGTTGCAAATCGCCTCTTCCCAGTATGGCAAAACGTACTATTGGCTGACGATCGCTGTGTTTTTTGGTCTTGATCTGCATCATCGACTGATCACAGCACTGCTGTTGTCTTTTCGGATCGTGCCCTTAGGCTCTGTGGTGATCCAAGGCACGACGGTTGAAGGCATCGTCAAACTTTTCAGCCAAATGATGGTGATGGCAGTCAATCTTGCGGCACCAATGATCATTGCGCTGCTGTTGGTGGACCTCGTGCTAGGTGTGATCTCTCGTTCGATCCCCCAGATCAATATTTTGATGATGAGTCTCTCGATGAAAACTGCCATCAGTTTTGTGGTGTTTCTCTTGCTATTACCCAATGTCCTTTCGTACTTAGGCAAACACTTGCCAGATACGGTCCGCTACTTGCAGGAGTTTATCGAGTCCTTTCAATAAAGTAACAGGCAGCCAGCAGGAGGTGAGAAGATGGCAGAAAAAGATGGCAAAACCGAACTACCCAGTGCCAAGCGGCTGCGGGATGCCCGCAAACGCGGGGAGGTACCTAAGACCCAGGAATTAGCAGCTGCTGTTTCGCTGCTGGTCTTCTCATTTTTGATCCTGTCTTTATGGCAGTTTTTCGCCGCTTCTTTTTTGCCTTATTTTTCCCAAAGTTTGGCGCAGCTGGCTGATTATCAAACCAGTTTGGCGGATCTGCCAAAACTGGGGGTGCAGAGTATCTTGCTGCTGCTTTTGTTGTGTGCGCCCGTCTTTCTGGTTGCGCTCGGAGTCGGGCTTATCACGAATTATGCCCAAGTCGGTCTGTTGTTTTCCGGCAAGGCCATTAAACCAGATTTTAAAAAGCTGAACCCCATCAGCGGGATCATGCAGCAATTCAGTTTGCGCTCGTTGATGAATTTAGGCAAAACATTGGCGAAATTCGGCGTGATCGTCTACTTGTGCTATCAACAATTTTTAGCCGCCGTCCCTGTTTTACTGGGTTTGAGTGAAGTGGGGTTGGAAAAAACGATCCTGTTCATGCTGCTGCGGGCCAAAGAATTGTTTTTACAGATCTCGATTTTCTTGATCATTTTAGCCGTAGTCGACTACGGCTACCAGCGCTATAGCCATCGTAAGAACTTGATGATGAGCAAGCAGGAAGTCAAAGAAGAGTTCAAGCAAATGGAAGGTGATCCGCAAGTCAAAGCACAGCGCAAAGCGAAGTACCGTGCGATGACCCAAAATGCCATCGCCAACGTCAAAGAAGCGACGGTTTTGATCACCAATCCGACCCACTTCGCCATTGCGATTCGTTACGATGCCAGCAGTGAAGGGGTGCCTCGGGTCTTGGCCAAAGGGGCAGATCAGCTGGCGCAGCGGATGAAAGCAGAAGCCCTGAAAGAAAATATCCCACAGATCGAAAACCGTGAAGTGGCACGGGCCCTTTATCGTCAAGTAGAACCCGGGGATCTGATCCCTGTTGAAATGTATGAAGCCATTGCCGAAATCATCGCTTTGGTCTATCAGTTAGAAGAAAGCCAACGCGGCAAGATTTAAGGAAACAGGAGGAACAAAAATGAATGAGGCTGCCTCAAAACCGAAAAAAGGCATTGGTCTGGCGGATATCTTAATCTCGGTGATCGTCCTAGCTATTATTGGTTTGATTATTATTCCATTACCGAGTGCATTATTAGATATTTTGATCATTATCAATTTGACGATTGCGATCAACATTTTACTGATCACCCTGTTTACCAAATCAGTGTTGGAATTCACTACGTTTCCAACTTTGCTGCTGATCACAACGATGTTTCGTTTAGGTTTGAACCTATCTTCCACTCGTTTGATCTTGACCCAAGGAAATGGCGGACACGTGATCGATGCCTTTGCCAATGTCGTTGCCGGCAGCAATTATATCGTGGGGATCATTTTGTTCGTGATCATCATGGTCGTTCAGCTAGTCGTCGTGACCAATGGTGCAGGGCGTGTCTCAGAGGTGACTGCTCGATTCACATTGGATGCGATGCCCGGCAAGCAAATGGCGATCGATTCCGACCTAAATGCCGGTTTGATCACGGAAGCGGATGCCCGCAAACGACGAAAAGATCTGCAGCGAGAAGCTGATTTCTTTGGTTCGATGGATGGTGCCAGCAAGTTTGTCAAAGGGGATGCGATCGCAGGGATCTTGATCACTGTCATCAATTTAGTCGGCGGGGCGATCATTTTCTCCATGGGGGGACAAATGACCGTCATGGAAGCCTTCGCCCAATTCGGGAAACTGGCGATCGGGGATGGCTTGGTCAGCTCGATTCCCTCTTTATTGATTTCGATTGCTTCTGGGGTGATCGTGACTCGTTCTGATAACGATAGTTCCTTTGGTTTGGATATTGCGGCAGATGTGATGCGTAATCCCCAACTGTTTCGGATCGTGGGGGCGATTCTCTTCGTCTTAGCCTTAGTTCCTGGGTTTCCTTTTGTGCCTTTTGTGTTGATTGGCTTAGGCCTTTTCGCAGCCAGCTTTCTGGTGACGCAAAAAGAAGAAAAGCAGCGAGTGGAACAAAAACAATGGGAACAAAAATTGGCACTGGAACGCAAAAAAGAAGCACAGGAAGAAGACGATTCCGTGGCTTCCTTCCAAGTGGAACCAATCTCAGTGGAAATCGGTTATGGTCTGATCCCTATCGTGGATAGTTCGATCGACAACAGCTTGATGAACCGCATCGTGGCGATCCGTAAACAGAGTGCTAGAGAATTAGGGATCTTAGTCAGTCCCGTTCGTATTCGCGACAATCTCTATTTGGATGCCAACGATTACGTGATCAAGATCCGCGGCAACGAAGTCGGCCGCGGCGATATTTACCCGAATAAAGTCATGGTGATCAGTCCGAATGAAGAGCCGTTTCCTTTTCAAGGAATCGCAACAAAAGAACCAGCCTTTCATCTGGATGCTATGTGGATCGATGAATCCGATAAGGAGATGGCGGATCTGCAAGGGTTTACGATTATCGAGCCGTTGACCGTGATCGCAACACACTTAAAAGAAATCATCTATGCCCATGCACCAGAGCTGTTAGGTCGCCAAGAAGTCAAGAAATTATTGGAGGGCATCAAAGAGCAGTACAATGTCGTGATCGATGAATTGATCCCCGATATTTTACGGCTCGGCGAGGTCCAAAAAGTTTTACAAAATTTATTGGATGAGCAAATTCCCATCAATGACTTAGCAACGATCTTAGAAACTTTAGCCGATTACGGCGTTGTCACGAAAGACGTAGAAGTTTTGACAGAATATGTCCGCCAAGCATTGAAACGGACGATCGCTGCCAAGTATGCCAATGAGAACCACGAGCTGCAAGTGGCGGTGATCCAGCCGAAACTAGAAGAAATCATCGCTCAAAGTATCCAAAAAACCGCAACTGGCTCGTACCCGGTCTTAAAACCAGATACCGTGACCAAGCTGTTGGATTCCATCAGTGGGATCCAACATGCAGCGATCGCTCAAAATATCAATTTCGTGATTCTGGCATCGCCTAAGATCCGGTTAGCATTCAAAAAAATGATCGTTTTTAATTTCCCAGATATCGCCGTTCTTTCTCTGAATGAGATTCCCAATGAAATTGCGATCGAAACGGTGGGCAGTATTGACATTTAAGCAGAATTTTCTTAGGAAGGGGCATCGCCGATGTATGAAGTCGATCGAGAAGCGGAGATCATCAAGTATCTGCCGCTAGTGGAACGGGTGGTTCAGCGCCTGTCTATCAAAACCGCCGATTATGAATCAGGCGATCTCTACAATATTGGGGTGATTGGGCTGATGGATGCCTTGCGGAAATTCGATCCCTCAAAAAAAGTTCCTTTTGAAAGCTATGCAGCGATTCGCATCAAAGGGGCTATCATTGATGAAGTACGCAAGCACGCCAAAATCTCCCGTTACAAAATGGCGGCAGTCAATCAGTTTTATCAAGCGCGGCAAGAGTTGGAGCAAAGCCTCAAAAGAGAAGCGACCGACACCGAGATCTGCAAACAGTTGGGAATCAACCAAAGTCAACTAGCGGATATTTATGAGAGTCTGCACTACTTAGCCAGCGTCTCTTTGGAAGATACCTTGTTTGCTTACCAAGAAGAAGGCATGACGTTAAAAGATATGGTTCGAGATCCTGCCGAGAATGTCGAAGATACCTTGGTCGCCGAAGAAAAACGCACCGCTTTGGTTGCGTGCATCAAAAAATTAGGGGAACGGGAACAATTGATTTTAAGTTTGTACTATACCGAAGAACTGACGTTAAAAGAAATCGCTGAAATCTTAGAAGTCTCGATTCCGCGAGTTTCACAAATTCATGGCAAAACGATTGCCAAATTGCGCACATTGATTGAGGAGGAACTGGCATGATTCGAGGACTGGATGTCTTATCACGGAACATTTCATTATTACAAAAGCGACAAGAGACGACGAGCGGCAATATTGCCAATGTCAATACAACAGGGTATCAAGCAAAAACCTTATTCCAGTCGGCGCTAGATGAAGTGGCGCTGCATAATTACCAAAGCGGGCCCAATGCGGATACTCGTCGCGATATCGGTGGGTTGCCTTTAGGGACCCAATTGGCAGGCAGTACCATCAGTCAAGACCAAGGTGCTGTCAAACAGACGGGACAAGCCAGTGATTTTGCACTGCTTTCCGAAGGCTACTTTGTCGTTCAAAACAATGCGGGTCAGCGGTTGTATACGAGAAATGGCGACTTTACTGTCAATCAGCAGAATCAATACGTGACACAAGAAGGCTATCTTGTCTTGGGTGCCAATGGACAAGCAGTCAGCGCCTTAGGACCAGCGAACTTTCAGATCCAAACATTCCCCCCAGAAGCATTGACTACAGATGGTCAAAACTACGTGACTAGCAACGCAGCAGGAACCACGGTGAATGCACCAGTGATCCAACAAGGTGCCTTAGAACAAGCCAATGTAGCGGTTGCCGATGAAATGGTGGCGATGATCCAGACTTCTCGGGAATTTGAAGCCAATCAGAAAGTCTTGAGTTCAACGAATCAGACATTGCAAAAAGCGGTCAACGAATTAGGAAAGATTTGAGGATGAGTCAATGAATATCAGTGGATTATTAGGAATCAGCCGTTCTGGGATGAATCATTTGCAGACAAACTTAGACACGACAGCCAACAATATTGCCAACGTCAATACCAATGGCTACCAAGCACAAACGACGCACTTTCAAGCATTGATGGAAAATGCCATCGGTGCAGAAGAAACGCTGTTTAATGGCAACGCCGCCCAATATGGTGCGTCAATGGGGGCGAAGGCAACCACGACCACCAGTTTTGCCCAAGGCAATCTGGCGGGCACTGCTCAGCCATTAGATCTCGCGATCCAAGGCAATGGCTTTTTCGGGGTTCGGGACCAAACCGGTCAATTGCTGCTAAGTCGAGCAGGCAATTTTCATTTAAGTGAGAACAAGCAATTAGTCAATAGTGAAGGGTACCCTGTGGCAATGACCACAAACGTACCGACCGCGCAGTGGCCAGATGCGCAGCAAATCGCAATAGATGCCAGCGGTCAGTTGACGACGGAAGAAAATGGTCAGACTCGCGTGTTGGGACAGCTGACCCTTTATCAGCCGACGAATACAGAAAACATCACGCCAGTGGGCAACCAACTGTACAGTGCCGGTGATCAAGCGTTGCTTACTTCGCAAACCAATCCGGCAGCCTTTGGCAGCGTGTTGCAAGGACAGTTAGAACAGTCGACGGTGGATCTAGCGACTTCCATGACAGACTTGTTAACGACCCAGCGTGCGTATGGATTGAATACGAAAGCCATGCAGACAGCT
Source organism: Enterococcus sp. AZ141 (assembly GCF_051714385.1). Lineage (NCBI taxonomy): Bacteria > Bacillati > Bacillota > Bacilli > Lactobacillales > Enterococcaceae > Enterococcus > Enterococcus sp. AZ141. The sequence continues at coordinate 937,125 of NZ_JBIORT010000001.1, read as the reverse complement.
GATGAGATGTGGTCCGTGATCAATCGTTTTACAGATTAGAGGAGAAAGAACATGATTCGCTTAACCAAGGTCAGTAAAAAATTCAGCAATGGTACGTTGGCATTGGCCGATATTTCTGTTGCGATCCCTCAAGGAGAATTTATCTATGTGGTGGGTCCCAGTGGTGCCGGCAAATCGACATTATTCAAATTGCTCTTGAAAGAAGAAGAGCTTTCGGCTGGTTCTATCCAAGTCGGCAATGTCTTGTTGGAACAACTCAAAGACCGTCATCTCTATATGATTCGACGACAAGTCGGTATCGTCGGACAAGAAGACCTTTTGCTTCCTTATCTGACGGTTGCCAAAAACGTTGACTATGCGCTGCAAGTACTAGGCACTCCCCGTAAGCTGCGTCAGGAAAAAACCGCCAAAGCACTGCAACTGGTGGGTATGTTTCCTCAAAAGGATCACTATCCTGAAGAGCTTTCCGTGGGACAGCGCAAAAAAGTAGCGATCGCGCGGGCGATCGTCACAGAGCCAGCAGTCTTGATCGCCGATGAGCCCACCGCCAATCTGGATGCGAAATCAGCCGTTGAAGTCATGAAACTACTCTTACGGATCAATCAAGTCGGTGCCACGATCCTCTTGGCGACCCACGACAGTACGATGGTCAATACGGTCCGTAATCGGGTGGTCGAGCTGCAAAACGGTCGCTTGGTTCGTGATGAATACCAAGGCGGCTATACGCGCTTTGCTGATCCAAAAGATACATATGTCTGGTGAAGATGCTTAACTTTTCTAGCAAAAGATCCGATTAAAGAACTAGAAGATTGTTTTCATAATCGGATAAAGAAGGAGTGACCCAACGATTATCAAGTGAAGAGCGAATCTTGATAAACAGCACGACTGATCATTTTGCATAGGAAAGGATACTGTTATGAAGAAGAAGGTACAAGCTATCATCAAAAAAATCCGCTTGGCGGCGTTGATTCCGCTAGGTTTTACCCTGATCGTATTATTAGGATGCTATTTCTTCGTGATCCGCACCCACGGAGACGGACAAGCAGCAAAAAGTTTCTTTATTTTTTCAGTGATCGTATTGCTGCTAGAAATCGCAGTGTTAGTAGGAATGACCTATTTGGTAAAAAAAGAGACCCACTCGGGCATGGATACGTTGTTGACAGAACTAGAAGCAGTTGGTTCTGGTGATCTGTCGCATATCGATGAGATCGGCAGCAGCGACCAAACTTCCCTTTTTGGGCAAGTTCAAAATCGTTTTCAAGGGGTTTTAAACACCTTCAAAGCGGTGATCGTTGGCATGCACGAAGAAAGCAGCCGAATGGAAAAAATGGTAGGCGGCCTAACGACAACCTCAAAAAATGCCAAAAATTCAATTGAAAATGTGCGTCAGACGATGAATGCCATCGCAGATGCCACTAGTTCACAAGCCTCCGAAGCGGAACAAACCTCCTTTGATATGGACGAGCTAGCCTTAAGTATCGAAGAGATCCACAAAGAGATCGAATTGATGAACGGCTATGTCGGTCAATCCCAAAGCAGCAATGTCCACAATTCAGAAATGATGTTCCATGTATTTGAAAGCTGGGAGATCGAACGGCAAAACCAAGCGGAATTAGTGGAAAGCATGAACGACATGAACGAAGATGTCCAAAGCATCGGTAAGATCGTTCAGCTGATCAATGACATTTCTGATCAGACCAACTTACTGGCATTGAATGCATCCATCGAAGCAGCTCGAGCTGGAGAAGCGGGCCGAGGTTTTGCCATCGTTGCGGAGGAAGTCCGCAGCTTGGCGGAACAAAGCAGTCAATCAACGAAAAGCATTCGTTCGATCATTGAAACAATCCGCAAAAAATCGGAAAAAGTGGTCTCTGCAGTGACGGATTCCTTTGAAAGCGGCGAAAAACAAACCAACAATATCAACAAAGCGATCGAGTCAGCCAATGAGATCTCTGATATTGTCGAAAAATTGGTTTCAAGTATTCAAGCCGTGGAAGCCCATATTACCGGGATCGTTGAGAAAAAAGACATGGTTCAAGTTTCCGTCAGCAACATTTCGGCTGCTGTTTCGGAAACCTCTGCCGGCACCCAAGAAGTAACGGCAAACTTAGAGGACTTCTACTTAGTCATCGAAGACTTTGAGCGGAATGTGCAAGAGATCGAAACGATCGCCACTATCCTTAAATTCCAAGTGGATAGTTTCAAATTCTAAAAAGGAGCAGTGACGCCAATGGAACAATACGTTGTATTTAAAAGTCATCAACAACTCTTTGCCTTGCGTATCGACTATGTGGTACGGGTCATTGAGGCTGCTCCTTTTACACAGCTGCCAGAAGTGGCAGATTTCGTGCTGGGGATCCAGCCTTTTGAAGAGGCGATGGTGCCGATCATTGACATCCGCAAAAAGCTGTTTGATGAATTTACACCGGAAACTGGGCAAAATGTGGTCTTGTTGTGTCACTGGCAAGAGCAGGCGATCGGCCTATACGTGGAAGAGATCGTCGGCATTTTACCGCTAATTGAAAGTCCTAGCAATGCGGAACTAAATACATCAGGACTCAAGCAAAACTATATCGAAGCCTTTCTGAAAAAAGACGATGAACTTGTGCTGGCATTGGAGCTGCCGTTTCTCTTTAGCTATGAACAAGCCGCTGAGATGACGGCTGAGTTAGACGCCTATCAGACAGAGGAATTGGCAGCCGCCAATGACGATGACAATGATGACCGTGAATGAGGAACTGCATGTGGGGATCTCGGAGTATAAGATCGCCCAAGCGCCAACGCGTTTGATCACGGTGGGTTTAGGTTCTTGCATCGGCACGATCATTTACGATGAAGCCAGTCATATCGGCGGCTTGAGTCATATTATGCTGCCAGATAGTCAGCCTTTTTTGCACAAGCGGGAAATCAAGCCCGAGAAGTTTGCGGATTTGGCATTGCCAGCGATGGTGGCTGAGCTGGAACAAAAGATCCGTCGGCCTCGCTTTCAAGCGAAAATCGTTGGGGGCGCCAATATGTTTCAGTTCCAGACGCTTAACGCTGCCAGCAACATTGGTCAGCGCAATATTGAAGCCGTCGAGGAAGTCTTGGCTCGGCTAAACATTCCGATCGTAGCCAAACATGTTGGCGGCAGCGCTGGTCGAACGATGATCGTAGATCTTCAGGATTTCAAGACCATGGTTCGGCAAGTCAAACAAGAAATCGTTTATTTGTAAAAGGAGTACAGGGATATGAAAAAAGTAATGATCGTCGATGATTCGGCATTCATGCGGAAAGTAGTGACAGATTTATTGAATCAGCTGCCTGATATCGAAGTGACCGTCGCTGCCCGCAATGGCAAACAAGCATTGGACTATCTGACCAAAGAAGCGATCGATTTGGTAGTAATGGATGTGGAGATGCCTGTGATGAATGGATTAGAGACCTTGCGGAGGATGAAGCAGCAATCAGCCATTCCCGTCATCATGCTTAGTTCATTAACCAATCAAGAAACCACGATTGAGGCATTGGCGCTAGGCGCCCGAGATTTTGTCGAAAAACCGGTCAGTCTATCGATGATCGAAAAAGAATGGATCGCTGAATTTCATCAAAAAATTTTGGCGATGGATCATGAAGCCGGCACGGTTCAAACCCTGATGCCAACGATTGCCCAGCCCACTAAGCTGACGCAAAACAGCTTGCCGGTATCACTTGATGCGCTAGTCATTGGTGCTTCAACAGGCGGACCGCGTGCCTTGCTGGGGATAATCCGCCGTTTGCCTGCGCGTTTGCGTTGTCCCATTTTGATTGTTCAGCATATGCCTGCGGGATTTACGGCTTCCTTTGCAAAGCGCTTAGACACAGAGACAACCGTCCGAGTACAAGAAGCAGTCGATGGCATGCGGATCGAAAATCAAGTGTATCTTTGCCCAGGGGATTACCACATGACGGTCAAACAAGGGCACTTGCAAATGGACCAGCGAGAAAAACGACATGGGACGCGGCCAACCGTCGATTATCTTTTTTCCTCAGCAGCTGACTACTATGGCCCGCAACTAGCGGCAATCGTTTTGACGGGGATGGGAAAAGACGGCACCGCTGGCTTACGACAGATTCAAGCGGCTGGGGGCTATACGATCGTTCAAGACAAAGAAACGTGTACAGTCTTTGGGATGCCGCGGTATGCCATTGAACAAGGAGTCGTGGATGAAGTCCTGCCGTTGCAGGGCATTGAAGCAAAAATTGCACAGATGGTCAGGTGAAGAAGATGGAAGAAGAATTTGCCTTATTTAATGCGTGGGTGGATCGCCGATTAGGGATTCCATTAGCCGCATACAAAGAAAATCAAATGCAGCGCCGCATCCTTACGATCATGGAAAACAGCGGGGCAAAAACGTTGAGGGAATACCAGCAGTTGATCGAAGGAGATGAAGGGGTGCGGGCGGCTTTTTTAGCCCATATCACCATTAACGTAACGGAATTTTATCGCAACAAAGAACTGTTTGACGCCTTTGAACGCGTCTTGAAAACCATTGTTCTCCCGAAAACCACGCTGCCAAAAATTTGGAGTGCCGCATGTTCGATTGGGGCAGAACCCTATACGATCGCCATGCTGCTAGAAAAAAACCAAATTGCCGCAGCCAATGTCTTGGCCACTGATATCGATACGCAAATTTTGGCAAAAGCCAAGCAAGGACTCTATCGAGACCACGAATTGCGGAATGTCTCAGCGGCAGAACGTACCCGTTTTTTTGATGCAAAAGAAAAGAACCAGTTTCAGATCAAACCAGAAATCAAACGGCGAGTTCATTTTAAGCAACACGATCTTTTGAAAGACCCGTACAATGGGCCTTTTGATGTGATCGTTTGCCGCAATGTGACGATTTATTTCAAAAGTGATGCTCGGGATGCCGTCTATCAAAAATTCAGCGATGCATTGGTGCCAGGGGGCATTTTGTTTACGGGAGCGACAGAAACGATCAATTTTGCGGAACAATTCGGTCTCAAGAAAATCGATTCGTTTATCTATCAAAAAGTATAATTTTGTAAAGGAGGGACCCATTTGGATGACAATAGTGTCTATCGTACCCTTTTCTTTGAAGAAACAGACGATCATTTAGCGCAGTTGAATGATCATGTCTTGCAATTGGAAAACGATCCAAAAGATAGCGCCTTGCTGAATGATATTTTCCGTTCTGCCCATACCCTTAAAGGGATGGCGGCAACGATGGGCTATGACGTCATGACGCAGCTGACCCATAAAATGGAAAATATTTTTGAGTTATTTAAAACAGGGACCTTGCAAGTGACCCAGCAATCGATCTCATTGATTTTCAAATGTCTAGATCGTCTGTCAGAACTTGTGGAGGATCTGCGGGAAGAACGTGACCTGCAGCCAGCTCAAATTGCCGATTTATTGGCCGAACTTGACCAAACAGAACATTCTGGCGGCCTACCAACCGAGACAGAAGCAAGTCAAAAACCCACCGCAGTGGGCGCATTAACCCCACAGCTTCAACAGATCGACCCTTCTGATCTGTATGTGATCGAGCAAGCGGCTGGAGATGGCTATCAAGCGGTCCAAATTGCTGTTCGCTTAGATGCCCAATCCATGTTAAAAGGCGCTCGTGCCTTCTTGATCATGGAAAAGCTGGGCCAAGCAGGGGATGTTCTCTATACAGAACCAGATGCCCAAACACTCGAAGAAGGCACCTTTGAATCAGATTTTTCACTGCTGTATTTGACGCAGCAAACACTGGCTGATGTCGAGCAAAACATCGCCAGCAATAGTGAGATCGAAGCCTTCGTGGTGGCACCTTTTGATCCATCAGCCGCTGTGTTGGAGGAGGCAGAAGAGTTACTTCAACCAGCGCCGACCCAAGAGTCAGAGACTCCTGCCCTTCAGCAAGCGACAACAGAAACGAAAGAAAAATCGTCGGCGCCAGCGCATCATGCGTCCGCCCAAAACCAATCGATCCGAGTCGACTTGAATCGCTTAGATTCATTCTTGGATCTCGTGTCCGAATTGGTGGTCTATCGCAATCAATTAGAAGATGTCAGTGAGCGGGAAAACATCGAAGCAGTCAAAGACCCCTTAGAGCAAGTTTCACGATTGACCTCTGAGCTGCAAGATTTGGTCTTGCGGATCCGCATGCAGCAAGTCAATGTCGTCTTTAGTCGCTTTCCGCGAATGGTTCGGGACTTATCCAATGAACTGCAAAAGGAGATGGAACTTGTCATTTTTGGGGAAGAAACGGAATTGGATAAAACAGTGGTTTCTGAGTTGAGTGAACCTCTGGTCCATCTATTGCGTAATTCTGTCGATCACGGCATCGAAGCACCCGATGTTCGGGAAAAACTGGGCAAACCGCGCAAGGGCACGATTCGCTTGGCGGCCTACCAAGAAGGCAATCGCGTGATCATTACTTTAGAGGATGATGGCAAAGGCCTTGATCCGCAAGTAATCAAAGCAAGTGCTGAAAAGAAAGGCTTAGCAACGGAAGGTCTTTCCGATGAAGCGTTGCAGCAGCTGATTTTTCATCCTGGTTTTTCAACGGCGCAAGAAGTGACCAACATTTCAGGGCGCGGTGTCGGGATGGATGCCGTGCAATCGAAGATCACCCAACTAGGGGGCACGATCGAAATGAAGAGTCAGCCAAATAAAGGCACGCAGTTTGTGATCAAATTGCCATTGACTCTGTCGATCATTCAAGCGTTGATGGTTCGCGTCGGAGCAGAAACCTTTGCGATCCCATTAAATCTCGTCGAACGCGTGGTGATGGTCAAAGAAGAAGAGATCATCCAGACGGTCTCGGATGAGGTCTATCGTTTTCAAGAGGAGTTGATTCCCTTGGTTCGGACCGATCAACTCTTAGCGATCGAAGGCGATCCATCTGAGAAAAAATTCGCCATCATCGTCAACAATGACCAGCAATTTCACGGCATTTTGGCAGATGAGCTGATCGGCCAGCAAGAAATCGTCATCAAGAAAATCGATCCATTGCTGCAAAAGCTGAATCGCTATCAAGGGGCAACGATTATGGGCAACGGCTCGATCGCATTGATCCTAGACATTCATGCCATCTGTCAGGAAAAAAAGGATGAACGCCTATGAGTTATACAGCGCTGCAAATCGATGGCCTAAAAGAACTGATCAATATCGGCGGTGGTCACGCTGCGACGAGTTTATCAAAGCTCGTCCAACAACCGATCGATATGCGGGTACCGGAAGTCGAGATTCTAGCGTATGAGGACCTGTATCAGCAGATCATGGCGGAAGACAAAGAAGTTCATGTGGTGATGAGCCAGATCGAAGGGGCGTTTCGAGGGATCTTCTTGTTTGTCTTAACGGATGAATCCGCCGCAAAATTGCGTCAGTTGATGATCCAAGAAAGCGATCCGTCTGAAGAATTGAAACAATCGGTCATCAACGAGTTGACTAACATTCTTACCAATTCTTTTTTGATCGCGATCGGCCAACTATTGGAAACTCAGCTGAGTGCGTCTTTACCAAGCGCCAGCTATGATTTCTTTGGCGCAGCGATCAGCTCCATCTATTTGGCGATGGCCCAGTATGATGAGCAGGTGATGGTGATCCGTAATGAGTTCGTCTACGCCAAAGAAACATTAGAGGCATCGTTATTTTTGATTCCAGAAATCGGTGTACTAGAAAACATATTTGATTCATTAGGAATTTGAAAGGGGCAAATACAATGTCAAAAAAAGTATTGATTGTGGATGATGCGGTATTTATGCGCATGAAATTAAAGGATATTTTAGAAAAAAACGGCTATGAAGTCGTGGGGGAAGCCCAAAATGGCCAAGAGGCTTTTGAAAAATACCAAGCAACGACACCAGACTTAGTGACTATGGATATCACGATGCCAGAAGTGGATGGCTTAGAGGCATTAAAAATGATCCGCACGTTTGATGCGCAGGCCAAAGTCGTAATGTGCAGTGCCATGGGACAACAAGGAATGGTGATGGATGCGATTCGCGCCGGTGCGGTGGACTTTATCGTGAAGCCCTTTGACACGGACCGCGTAATCACTGCCATCGACAAAGCCTTTGCCTAATGCCTAGGAGGATAGCGACATGCAGATGATTCTTTTCAAAATGGCTCAGCAGTACTATTTGATCTCGGCGGACTCGGTGGACGAGGTCATTGATGCCCCTTCTTTTACGAAGGTGCCCTTAGCACCAGAGTGGGTGGAAGGGTTGATCAATCTGCGGGGGTCTGTCGTAACGGTGATTCGTTTGGCAAAATTGATTCCCATCATGGAACCAGCCTACGAAAAAAACATATTGATCATGAAGAAGCAAGAGGAGACCAAAGGGGTCCTCGTAGAAGAAGTAATTGAAGTTCTTGATATCACCGAAGACGATATCCAACTAAGCAATCAAGAGACAGAACATGCCGTTGGGGTCGTGACGATCGGTGAAAAAGTAGCCAGTGTGATTCAAATCGATCACATGATTTTTTAAAAAAATGGGGGATTAGTGTGGATCAGGTATTGACGCAGCAAGAGATTGATTTATTGTTGAATGCGATGAGCAGCGGAGAGATCGATCAAGAAATTATTGAGATAGAAGACAAACAAGCCAAAGTGAAAGCCTACGATTTTCGCCGACCAACAAAGCTGTCGAAAGAATACGTCAATACCCTGCACATGATCTTCGAGGATTTCTCGAAGATGAGCAGCAGCATGCTTTCTACCCAACTGCGGACCAATGTTTCTTTGCAGTTGGCAGCTATCGAACAAGTCAGTTATGACGAATTTATCCATTCGATACCAAAATTTACTTTGTTGGGGCTCTTTCATTCGCAGCCTTTGAGCGGGATCCAAATGATCGAGATGAACCCACAACTGTGTATGATGTTGGTGGAGTTGTTGTGCGGCGGATTGGATGTTTATCAAAACAAGCCGATCGAAATGGATTTTAGCGAGAAAAAAAGTTTTACTGATATTGAAACAGCGATCTTGGAAGAAGTAGTAGCACAATTTGTACGGGTCTACCAAAATGTTTGGAAGGACATCGTTGCCTTGGATTCGGTTTTGGATGGAATCGATACGAATCCGCAATTGATGCAAAACATGTCGCCCAACGAACCCGTCGTGTTAGTGACCTTTACTATCAAAATTTTTGAAGTGAAACATTTTATCAATCTATGTATCCCCTATGTCTTCTTTGAAGGGATCATTGATAAATTAAGTTTCCGCAATTGGTTTGATAGCAATCAGCCAGTCAACCAAGACGATAGCCGCGAGTTGCAAAAAAGTTTGAATGGGGTCGGATTGAATCTAGAAGTTCTGCTGGGCCATGCTCAAATGAGTCTTTCTGAGTTTCTCCACTTAGAAGAAGGCGATGTCATCAAACTAGACAAAAAAATTACTGAACCATTAGAGACCTTCATCGATGGAAAACCTTACTTCCGAGCAAAACCTGGGAAGCAAGAGGACCATTTAGCCATTGAATTATTAGACAAGTTAGAAGAGGAGCAAGAACTATGAGTGAACGTTTATCCCAAGCAGAAATCGATGCATTGTTGAATCAAAGTGCCCCAACCCAGCCGCAAGGATTAGAAGAGCAAGTCAAAGTCGACATTATCGGCGAAGTTGGCAATATCTCCATGTCGCAAGCGGCGACGACGTTGTCTTCCATTCTTGATCGTCGGGTCAGCATCACGACTCCCCGGGTGTCTAAAATCAAATTTGGTGAGATCTTAAACGACCTCGTTGCACCAAAAGTAGCAACGACAGTTGAATTTAAAGAAGGCCTTTTAGGCAGTAATTTGATGCTGTTAGAAGTCAAAGATGCCATCGTGATCGCTGATTTGATGATGGGGGGAACCGGTGAAACCAGCAACACCCAATTCACGGAATTAGAGCTAAGTGCTGTGGCAGAAGCCATGAACCAAATGATTGGGACTGCCTCGACTTCGATGGCGACGATGATCAGCCGTAAAGTGGATATCTTACCGCCGATCGTCAAACTATGGGAGACACCAGAAAACATTGAGTATAGCGGGATCGAGGCAGAGGAAGAGATTTATTGTATCTCATTTTCTTTGCGCGTCGAAGGTCTGATCGAAAGCAAAATCATGCAGATCTTTACGGATCCGGTGGTTAACGATATCGCCAGTGCGATGCTGTCCGATGAAGCGACTGTCGTTACTCGAGAAACACCAACACCGCAGCCAACGGCACCCGTTGCTGCGCCTACCCCTGAACCGGCGGCTACATCAAAACCCGTTGAAGTCAGCAAACCGGCGTTTCAAACATTGGCCTCTAGCGGGGTGAGCGATGGGGATAATTTGGACTTGATTCTTGATGTGCCACTGGATCTAAGTGTCGTGTTAGGCCGCAGCAAAAAAACCATTAAGGACATTTTATCTTTCAATACAGGGTCCGTCATCGAACTGGAAAAACTGACGGATGAACCGCTAGAGATTTTGTTGAACGGCAAACTGATCGCCACTGGGGAAGTCGTGGTCATCAATGAAAACTTCGGCGTACGGATCACCAACATTCTTTCGCAAAAACAACGCATCCACAATTTGCATTAATTTGAAGAAATCGCAAAAAGTTAAACATATGGGTTTAACTTTTTTGTGATTTGACCGATAGTAGAGGGTAGAAGAATGAGAACGGAGGAGAACCTATGAAAATCGAAAGAGGTTACGCAGAATACAGCGACAAGGCCATCAAACGTGAAGCGGTCAAACAAGAAAAGCCAACTGCTGCTCAGACAGAAAAAACCGTCGATGTTCAATTGTCCGAAACAGCTCAAGCCATTCAAAAGAGTGCCAATCAAACAGCCAGTCGCAGTGAACGAGTGGCAGAATTGAAACGAGCGATCAAAGAAGGCACCTACCAAGTATCTGCCGAAACGATCGCCGATAAAATGCTGCAACAAGATGAAAAGCAGGTCGACTAGATGACAGAACGGGAATTTGAGCGTCAGCTACAGCAGTTCTTGCGGTTGCTGCAAAAAGAAAAGACCTGCTTGATCAAAAATCAAGCAGAAAAATTACCAGAACTCGTCGAGAAAAAAACCGCCTTCGTACCCGTTTTTTCCACGTATGAAGGAACTCTTTCAGGGGCGATCAAAGAACTCATCCGCCAGATCCAAGTGCAGCAAGCCGAGAATCTCCTGCTGACGGAACAAGCCATTAGTTTCCAAACCGTTTTGATGGATGCAGTCAAAGAAAATATCAAGACACCGGCAAATACGTATTCGAAATACCAAGAAAAACAAGCTGTCTCAACAGCGATCATCGATCAAAAAATGTAAGGAGTACTTCTATGACAGGACTATTTGGTTCATTAGGCACCGCAACCCGGGGCATGACCGCCAATCAAGCAGCGTTGCAAACCAGCAGCCATAACATTGCAAATACCAATACAGACGGCTACTCAAGACAACGAGTCAACTTGCAAGCCGAAGCGTCTTATCATTTAGCGGGTGTCGGCAGCATCGGTATGGGTGTGAAAGTCGGCAGTGTCGAACGGATCGTCGATGATTTTGTCATTGGACAAGTACGCAATGCCAATTCTACCTATACATATTATGAACAAAAAGCAGACATATTAGGACAGCTGGAAAGTTTAATGAATGAGCCTTCTGACAACGGACTGTCCAAACAGCTGGCAACGATGTTTGATTCTTGGACCGCATTAGCCAACAATCCTGAACTGGATACGTCTAAGACCCTTGTGCTGGAAAACAGCAGTACATTTGCCGATACCATCAACCAAATGGGCAAACAAATGACGCAGCTGCAAAGCGACACGCTGGATACCATCGAAAAATCCGCGCTGGACTTCAATGAGAAGGTCAAGCAGCTGCAATCCTTGAATGAACAGATCTATGGGTTGACGACGAGTGGTGAGACACCCAATGATCTTTTAGATCGTCGAGACAGTCTGTTGAAAGATCTCTCGGGTCTAGCAGGGATCGAAACCAAGACCGATCAGTATGGTCGTGGGTTTGTATCCATGAGCGGACAGACGATCTTAAGTGCGGAGGAACGCAATACCCTTAGTGTGGTGGTGGGACAAAGCGAGACAGGCGCCTTGGTTTCCAAAGACGGCAACGCCTTGAATCCTGCCGAAACCATCACAGGGTCTTATCCAGCTGGAACCGTCTTGTTGACGAAAACCACCGACAATGGCGACACCGCCTATACAGAATTGCCGATCAAAGAAGGGGCGATCGGTGGCCTGCAAGCATCATCTAGTGAAATCGGCAGCCGCTTGACGGAATTGAACAACTTTACGACGACGATCGCGCAAGCCATGAACATGGTCTTTACCGGCGGCGCTTCTCGTACAAGCGGACTATTTGAGATCGGCCAAGATGATACCGGCACAGCGACGACGATTCGGGTCAGCCAAGCACTGTTAGATAACCCAAGTCTGGTGACCGGCGGAACGAGCAATGCAGCAGGAGATGGTTCAAGAGCTGCTGCAATGGCCAAACTCAGCAGTGCCAAATTGGATTTCCCGTTGTCAGAAAAGACGATCGCTTCTTTTGATTCTGAGACATTGACGTTTGCTAATGCAGCATCCGGCATGAGTGTCAGCAGTTATTTTAACAGCATCGTCACCAAAAACGGGATCTCAAAACAGCAAGCCGACAATACGGTCAGTGCCCAATTGTCGCTGCTGAATCAACTAGAATACAAAAATCAATCGGTGTCCGGTGTTTCATTAAATGAAGAAATGTCAGATGTGATTCGTTTCCAACAAGGATTTCAGGCCAATGCCCGCATATTATCGGTCGTTTCTGAAATGTTAGACACATTGATCAATCGAACAGGAGTGTAGAACATGCGTATTTCCAATTCAATCACCTACAATGATTTTTTACGAAATCTAGGAACCAACGCCTCCAAAGTCCAATCCACGTTGAATCAGCTATCGAGCTTGAAAGAAGTCAGCAAGTCCTCGGATAATCCACTGCTGGTTTCAAAAATCATGGATCTCAATGTGTCGTTAAATCAAAACAAAACCTACAATAATACGATCAAAGACAGTATTTCTTGGACAAAAGCCCAAGATTCTGCTTTAGAAAGCGTCAGTACCTCGATGCTGCGGATTCGCTCATTGGTTCAATCTTCTGCCAATGCGACAGCCGGCAGTGAGGAATTAGGCGCAAATCGTTCAGAGATCGAGCAAGAGATCGCAGGTATCGTTGAATCATTAAATACCAACTTTGATGGCCGCTATTTATTTAGCGGAACGAATACGACGACGGCGCCTTTTGAGATCGTCAAAGAAAATGACGCCATCGTCGGTATCAAATACAATGGCACCAGTGAAGACTTGCCCCGAGAAATCGCAAACGGGGTCTCGGTGGATCTGTTAGCCAGCGGTGATCGACTGATGAACGAGACGGGCACCGCTACGGATCCCCAAAATTTAAGCACCTACTTCAATGATTTATTGTCTGCGTTGCGCAGTGATGATAAAGATGCCTTAGGGGGCGAGCTTTTAACTGCTCATGACCAGCATGCCACCAATGTAGTGAATGTACGGGCGCAGATCGGCACCCTCTACAATCGCTTGGAGGCGGCAGCTGATCGAAATGAGACGGAAAAGCTGAACTTGACCGAAACACTGTCCAACAAACAAGACGTCGATATTGCGGAAAAGTATATGGAATATCAAAATCAAATGACTGCCTACCGCTCAACATTAGCAATGGGAACAAAGATCATGCAGATGTCCATTCTAGATTATTTAAATTAACCCAAAAAACTTTTGTTCTTTGCTGGGAGCAAAAGTTTTTTATTTTTTTTAGAAAAAAGGCTTAACCCTGAACGGTTTCTTCCGATAAATAGTAGCAGAGGGAAACCTTAGCGAATAAAAATTAGGAGGAACTACACATGAGAATCAATACAAACGTTTCAGCATTGAATACTTACTCACGCCTAACGGCAGCAAATGCTTCTAAAAGCAATTCTTTGTCTAAATTATCTTCAGGCTTACGCATCAACAAAGCTGGGGACGACGCAGCTGGCTTAGCAATTTCTGAAAAAATGAAAGGCCAAATCGGCGGTTTGTCACAAGCAAAAAGCAATGCACAAGATGGTATCTCATTGATCCAAACAGCAGAAGGTGCATTAAATGAAACCCACAGCATCTTAGGCCGTATGCGTGACCTTGCGGTTCAAAGTTCAAACGGTACGTTAAGTGATGACGACCGCAGTGCGATCAACAAAGAATACACTGCATTGTCTGATGAAATCGACCGTATCAGCAATACCACTGAATTCAATACAAAAAGCTTGTTAACTGGTGAAGGCGATGATGCGAAATCATTCACTTTCCAAATCGGTGCCAACGCAAACCAAACAATGGGCGTTTCAATCAACAACATGAGCTCATCTGCCTTGAAAGTAAAAGGCTTAGATTTAACACAAGCCATTGACACAAGCGATGCCAAAGCTGTTGCTGCAGCAAAAGATAAAGCAGTAGCGACTGCCTTCAAAGCAGATGCTACAACAAAATATGCAGCGGACGGCACAGTTGATGCGGCAGCTGGTAAAACAGTTGCTGAATTACAAACAGCCATCGACACAGCTGCGGATGATACAGCAAAAGCAACAGCTCAAAAAACATACGATGATGCTTTAGCAACATTTACCGCTTCTGATGAAGGCAAAGCAGCAGCGGCAACTGTCAGCGTTGAAAACAACCCAATCACGAAAATCGATGAAGCGATCAAAGCAGTTTCTGCACAACGTGCGGATCTTGGTGCGGCGCAAAACCGTCTAGAACACACAATCAACAACTTAGGTACAACACAAGAAAACCTATCTGAAGCAAACTCACGTATCCGTGACGTTGATATGGCCCAAGAAATGATGAGCTTTACGAAGAGCAACATCCTTTCTCAAGCAGCAACTTCAATGTTGGCACAAGCAAACTCAATGCCTAACAGCGTATTGAGCTTGTTACAAGGATAATTTTTGATCAAGTGAACCACTGACACAAGGACTGCCTAGGGGAAGCGCAGTTCTTGTGTTTTACATAGCAGCACAAAAACGCTTAGAAATGAGGAAGCTCTGATGGATATTCAGCCAATGTCAGGAATACACCCGATCGAAGCCGTTGCGTCGGTCGCTAAAGCACGTCCGATCGAATCCCTAGATCCAGAGACCGCCAACCTTCAGCCGCAACACCAAGAGGGGAAAATGGCGGAGAAAAAGGAACGGACAGTGGTCACTGAACCGCCGATCCACTATTTTTCAGTAGCCGATCAGCACAAGATCGCAGCCTCCGTGGAGGAAGTGAATCAGCGACTACTTGGCAAAGATATGAAATTGGCTTATGAAGTACATGAGCGCACAGGGCGTACGATGGTGCGTTTAGTGGATATGCAGACCAACGAAGTGATCAAAGAGATCCCACCAGCCAACATGCTAGATGTGATTGGAAAAATATGGGATGACATGGGCATTGCGGTCGATCGAAAGGGATGAAACTATGGCAAGTGTAACCAGCAGTTCAGGAATCAGTACAACGCTAGGGAGTTATTCTGGCGTGACTTCAGAAGATATTGAAAAATTATTGGCGGCAGATGCGATCAATAAGACCCGTGCTGAGAATAAAATCACGTCGCTTAAAGCACAAAAAACGGCATGGAGTGATATCAGCACTCGCTTGACTAACTTTTTGTCAAAAGTCGATGCGTTACAAAAAGATGATGCTTATCAAACAAAAAAAGCGACGACCACCAATAGTAGTATCGCTTCAATTGCAGGAACAACGGAAGCCCCAGAAGGCACCTATGATCTAAAAGTCAACCAACTAGCAACAGCCACGAAGGTGACGGGGAGTCAAGTAGCTCAAAGCAGCAAAACGGCCCTAAATGTCAGTGGTCAGCTGTCATTGACCAGTTCGGAAGTCGATGAAGATGGCAAACCGATCACCGCTTCGATCGAGATCACTGCCGAAGACAGCTTAAAAGATGTGGCAGCTAAGATCAATGGCCAAAGCAAGACGACCTTCGTTGCAGCGAGCATCGTGGATAACCGTTTGATTTTAACGAATACGAAAATGGGCGACAAAAACTTCTTGATCGACGGCAATGCCGCCGAAGGATTAGGGATCGGTTCAACTGCGGCTACGACGCAAGGCCAACCGGCTATTTTTGAACTAGACGGCATGGAGATCACCCGCGACAGCAATAGTGTGACGGATGTTATCGATGGTGTCACTCTGACGTTAGCGAAAAAAAGCGAGGAGCATGTGACGCTTTCTTTAGCCAATGATACTTCGAAAGTCGTTGATGCAGTACAAGGATTAGTGGATCAATACAATAGCTTGATGAGTTTTATCGGCGATAATTTGACCGTGGGAGATCCTAGTAGTGAAAACAACAAGACGGGGACCTTGGTGGGAGACAGTGCGTTGACCCGTCTACAGACTCAATTGCGAAATTTGATCACCATTCCAGCCGTCAGCGGCTCAAAGCTGACTGCTAATAAGCTAGGCATCTCCACCGTCGATAATGATGGTACATTGGGACTGGATACGACCAAGTTAAAAGAAGCCCTAGCGGAAGATCCCGCTGCTGTGAAGTCCTTCTTTTATGCAAGTACGAAAACCAAAGAAGCCGATGGCACTGCGAGTACGAAAGAGACCGGCTATACATTAGCGCTAAAAGAATTAGCCAACAGCTATGTCGTCAATACTTCAGCCAATAAAGGGATCATTGCCACCAAATCTGCGACCTATGACAGTACCATCAAGGATTTAAACAAACAGATTACACGGTTTGATGATATTTTAGCAATGAAAAAAGAGCGTTACATCACAATGTTTACCAAATTAGACTCCGTGATGATGGAGGCTGAAAATCAGCTGAGTTACCTAAGCAATCAGTTTGCCAATACGTCAAACTAGGCAGGATAGCCGATTAAAGCAGTCATTTTTTCATTCGCATAAGAAACCCTCGTCAACAAGAAAGGAAACAACCTATGGAGCCACACGTATCATTAGATGAACGTTTGAATCAGATTTTAACTGGGTTTGCAAAATGGCGCGGCGACAGCGAAGAAGCCGGTCGTTTGATGGCAGCCAATGCAGCGGTCATAGCAGCCATGCAAGCAGAAGAACAGAGCCATAGTCCACAAACCAGTGCATTGGCGCAACAAGTGATCCAAGCGTATCAAGCGTTCCTAGACCAGGTCAAAGCCCAGCAGCAAGAGATCAAACAAGAATTGGGGCGTTTGAACCGCAAAAACAATCTTGTCAAAACGTATTTGCAGCAAGAAGACAGTGCCGCCTTCGTCGAATTTGATTTATAGTGAGGAAAAAAAGATGAATTATCAAAAAATGCAAAACAACTACCTGCAGAACCAAGTAATGAGTGCCTCCCCCAACAAACTGATTGAAATGCTGTTGCAAGCAGCCATCAAAAACATCAAATTAGCAGTGATCGCATTGGAAAAAGAAGAGTTGAGCCAAGCCCATCAGCAATTTGTCAAGGCGCAGAATATTTTATTGGAATTACGGGTCTCTTTAGACCGTGAGCAAGGCGGCGCTATTGCTGAAGATCTCGATCAGCTGTATGGCTATATGTACGATCAGCTAGTCAGTGCCAATGTCCAAAAAGAGGCAGCCCCTGCAGAAACGGTCGTCCCGCTTTTAAGCGAACTACTGGAAAGCTGGCAAACGATCACCCAATAAATTTGAGAAAAAGCAAAGAAACGACCACCTAAAACCTAGAAAAGTTTAGTAATTGGTTAAATTTTTACCATGTATCCCTTTTCACTAAGCTTTCTTTTTCCCCTCCTCGTCCCTATCTGGTACTCTTTTTATGAGCGTACCGAAAAGGTGCAAGGAGGTTTTTTTTTGAAACAAAAAATAGTACAAAAGCCGCTTTTCTGGCAAGTGGTGATTCTGATTGCAATGAGTGGTGTTTTTTTATTACCGCAGATCTTAGGCCAAGGCATGATTTTGGGCTCTGATGTGGTCTTTCACTTCAATCGTTTTTATGAGACCAGCCAGCAGATCAAAGAGGGCAATTTTCAATATTTTCTTTCTATCTACGGGTTTCAGCAATCTGCTCGTATCGTCAATGCATTATACGGTCCCTTTTTTGCCTATTTCCAAGGTCTGCTGGTCTTGCTGAGTCCTTCGTGGTTTTCCTACCAACTGCTCGCCAATGGGCTGCTCTATCTGCTAGCAGGGTTTTCGATGTTTGGCTTATTAAAGAAACTACGAGTCAATGGCTGGCTGTCAGTGGGGATGAGCATCCTGTTTATGGCGACCTATTCTGTCCAGTATTGGATTGAGCGGCAGGGCTTTTCTGCTTGGGGAGCAGCCGTGTTACCGCTGTGTCTGATTCCACTGATCGCACTAGGGGAACATAAACGGTTGCGGCCTTTTGCGGTAGGGGTTTCCGTGGCGGTCTTATTTCAAATCCATGTGTTTTCAAGCATCTTGTTAGTGCTCTTATATGTGCCCTTTTTCTTACGCGCCTTTTTTGTTGGAACTTCCGGCGAAGAAAAACGACAATTGGTGCTGCGCTTAGCAGGAGCGATCGGGATCTTCTTACTGTTAACCGCCAATATTTGGTTAGGGATGTTGGATCTCTATACGAGTAACACGTTGATCGCGCCTTTTGTGAATCGCAACATGCAGAACAATACCATTACAGGAACCAGCAGCTATTGGTGGACGACGCCGTACTTGCTGCCAATCTTATGTGCCTTGTTCTTTTGCGGTGCGATTCGTGTATGGCCTCGTCTATCCGGCGGCTTCAAATTAATGACAGCAGCTGCAGCGGTCTTTTTCGTTTTATCATCGAACGCTATTCCTTGGCAATGGCTAGGCAGTCTGGACAATGGTGTGATCAATTTACTACAATTCCCTTTTCGGTTCTTTGTTCCGGCCACGATT
This sequence comes from Enterococcus sp. AZ141, assembly GCF_051714385.1. Taxonomy (NCBI): domain Bacteria; kingdom Bacillati; phylum Bacillota; class Bacilli; order Lactobacillales; family Enterococcaceae; genus Enterococcus; species Enterococcus sp. AZ141. Next base: position 918,229 of record NZ_JBIORT010000001.1, on the reverse strand, counting down.
TTGATCTTAGTCGGTTTGTGCCTGCTGGTTCCTTATTATCGGGGCAAGCCATTGGCAAATCCGCGTTGGTTCGTCCTCGTTTTAGTGTTGAGTGTTGGTCAAATCCTGATCCAAAACACGGTCAAAATGCAGGACTGGCACTCCGATGAAGCGGCAGTTTCACTGCGAAACCACACCTATCTCTCGGCGGAATCTGAAGCGCAATTGAAGGAAGCCTATTTTAGTAAAGACAAGTCCTTAGCATTAGCGCTGTATCAACGTTCCACCCCAGATTATCTGCCCCTCTATCAAGAGACCAAGAAGAACAAGTACAATTTGTACGGGGAAGAAATCATTGAAAAAAATGATACCGTGGCAAAAACCGTAGAAAACGGGAAACTTACTTTACGTTGGCAAGGTGATCAAGAGGCGTGGAAGGCGTTACCGATCATCAATTACCGCTATACTGAATTGACCCTCAATCAGCAGCCACTAACTGAGAAAGATGTCTCTTTGAGTGCCATTGGTGCCGTTTCTGTCCAACAGCAAGCAGGGGAGAATGTCTTAGTCGTTGACTATGACGCACCTTGGTTTTTCGACGGAGCTTTATGGCTGACGATCATTTCTTGGCTCGCTTTACTCATCGGCTTTATCAGCTGGAAAACAAGACAGCTGTATCGTCGTCGTAAGGTCGTACAAGCTTTATTGAAAGAATCTGAATAAAATGAATCAGAAAAGAACTTCAGCGAGAGGGCTGAAGTTCTTTTTTTGTTGATCAGCAACAGTGTACCTATTTTTTTCCGAGAGAAACAATAATCGTTGCGTGCGCAACAATTATTCCTTATAATAGATAAGACACTTTGAAGAACCAAGAAAGGCAGGAGTGCTCATGGAAGCCATTATCCGCTCAATCAATCATATTGCCCGTCTCGCCACCCTTTATCGGGAAAAAGAACTGAAAAAATTTGGTTTAGGTGGGATGCATCATACCTATATCTTAAACATTTGCCGTCAACCGGGGATCAGTCAAGAAGCCTTAGCCAAGAAGATTTTTGTTAATAAAAGCAATGTTGCCCGTCAACTAGCGATCTTAGAAGAACGAGGATTTGTCACTAGAGCCAGCAGTCCCACCGACAAACGACAATTACTGGTTTATCCAACCGAAAAAGCACTTGTCGTCCAACCAAAGATCCAACAGCTGCTTCAAAGCTGGAATGAACAAGTCGTAGCAGGTTTTTCTGCTGCCCAACAGCAGCAGTTGATCGCCGATCTGGAAATCGTCAAAGAAAATTCCCAACGGCTTTTAGCGAAAGCTAAGGCGATGGAATGAATCTTTTGGCTCAATATTTAAAACCCTATATCGGGCGCATCTCCCTTGGCGTCAGCATCAAATTCTTCGGGTCATTGATGGACTTGCTATTGCCTTGGATTTTGGCGTATATCATTGATTCTGTGATTCCCACGAAGCAAGTATCAGCGATTTTTGCTTGGGGCGGGGCGATGGTGGTCTGCTCCATCATCGCAGTTGTCACCAATATCATCGCCAATCGGATGGCCTCTAGTGTTGCTCGCGATACCACCGGTAGTATTCGCCATGATTTATTTGAAAAAGTTTCCTATCTGTCGATTCCGCAAGTCGAAGAAGTCGGGATTCCTTCCTTGGTGTCTCGCTTGACGACAGACACTTACAACATCCATCAAACGGTAGGGATGATCCAGCGGATGGGGATTCGTGCCCCGATTCTGTTATTAGGGGGAATCATGATCACTGCTACATTAGATCCCGTTTTGACACTGGTCTTAGTAGGCGTCTTGCCCTTCACTTTAGTGGCGGCAGTCACGATCTCAAAACGGGGGATCCCCTTGTTTGCCTCATTGCAAAAGCAAGTGGATGTGTTGGTGCGGACTGTCCGAGAAAATGTAACTGGGGCTCGGGTGATCAAGGCCTTGTCTAAAGCAGATTACGAGAAAAAGCGCTTTGACCACGTCAATCAAGACGTAGTAGCTGCGGAAACCACTGCTAATCGAACCATGGCTGCGACACCACCTCTGATGGACCTATTTTTGAATATCGGGTTGACATTGGTGATCGTCGTCAGTGCCTTTCGCGTCAATCAAGGGTTGACCCAACCAGGGGTCATCATTGCCTTTTTGACCTATTTTACGATCATTTTGAATGCCATGCTCAGTATCACTCGCATCTTTGTAATCGTGTCGAAGGGGCTGGCTTCTGCCGATCGGATCCAATCCGTCTTGCGCCTGCCGCAAAATATGCAAGTCATTGAGGCGCCTGTCAAAGAAGAGTCGGCGCATATCGTTTTTGAAAAAGTTTCCTTCACCTATCCTAATGGCACTCGGGTGCTGAAAGACATCGATTTTTCCTTGCAGCCGGGAGAAACCTTAGGGATCATCGGTGCGACTGGTAGTGGAAAATCAACGATCGTCAAACTACTGCTGCGGCTCTATGACCCAACGAAGGGCATGATTCGCATCGCTGGTCGCGACATTCGCTCCATCGATCCGACGGAGCTGCATCAGTTATTCGGTGTCGTCTTACAAAAAGACGTGCTTTTTGCGGAAACGATCGAAGAAAATATCGCTTTTGGCCGGCGGTTTTCCAAAGAGCAGATCGAAGAAGCGGCGGCTCGCGCCCAAGCCAAGGAGTTTATCAATCAACTACCCAAGCGCTTAGCTCATCCACTGCATGCCAAAGGCAGCAATTTAAGCGGCGGTCAAAAGCAGCGGGTCTTGTTATCGCGGGCATTGGCGGGGGATCCGGAAATTTTGATTTTGGATGATTCTGCCAGTGCGCTGGATTATCGGACCGACGCTCAGTTGCGCAAGGTCCTGAAACAGCAGTTTCAACAGACGACGACGATCTTGATCGCGCAGCGGATCAGTTCGATCCAGCATGCCGACAAAATTTTGGTACTGGAAAATGGTCAAATGAACGGTTTTGGCAGTCACCAAGAATTACTAGCAGATAATGCGATCTACCAAGCCATTTATCAAGGTCAGACAGGAGGTGCCTATGATGCCGAAGAAAAAAACGGAAAAACCGCAGGATAGCAAGAAAACACTCCGCCGTTTGTGGAGCTATCTCTACGAGTACAAAGGACTCCTGTTGGCAGCCGCTATTTTAATGATGGTCAGCAACATCTTCGCCTTGGTGGGACCGTTGCTTTCCGGGTACGCCATTGATGCCATTCAACCGGGTCCCGGCAAGGTCATTTTTGACCGAGTCTTCTTTTATTGTGGGCTGATGCTGCTGTTTTATCTTGCGTCTTCCCTTCTTAGTTATCTGATTTCTCTGATGATGATCCGCTTGAGTCAGCGGGTGGTGGCAGCGATGCGCAAGGCGATTTTTGATAAAATCACCGAACTGCCAGTGGGGTATTTTGACCGGGTCGCCACTGGGGATATCATCAGCCGCATCAGTTATGACGTCGATACCATCAATACGTCATTGGCCAGCGATGCCATTCAAGTCCTCAGCAGTCTTGTGACGATCATTGGTTCGTTTGTGATGATGGTTTTGATTTCGCCGCTGCTGGTGCTGATTTTTGTCGTAACGGTTCCCGCTTCGATCTTTTTGACCCGCTTTTTGATGAGCAAATTTCAACCATTGTTTCGCCGTCGTTCCCGCAAATTAGGTGAGCTGAACGGCTTTGTGGAAGAGATTATTTCTGGTCAGCAAACGATCAAGCTTTACAACCAAGAAGAAGCGATCATCAGCCGTTTTGACGAAAAAAACCAAGAAGCGGTGGATGCCTATTACAATGCCGAGTACTACGGTAGTATGACTGGTCCTTCCATCAACTTTATCAACAATCTGTCGTTGTCCTTGATCAGTATGTTTGGCGCCTTGCTGTTTTTGTTCGGTCATCTGACATTAGGGAATGTTTCTTCCTTTGTTCTTTACTCCAGAAAATTCTCAGGACCAATCAATGAGTTAGCCAACATCTTCAGTGATTTGCAATCGGCATTGGCGGCGGCAGAACGAATCTTCCGTTTGCTGGATGAAGAACCGGAAGTTTCTGATGTTCCTGGAGCCTACGAATACCGCGAGGTGTCTGGTGAGGTCGCCTTTGATCATGTGACCTTCGGCTATCAAGCACAGCAGCCCATCATCAAAGACCTTTCGCTACAAGTACCAGCTGGCAGCTTGGTCGCGATCGTCGGACCGACCGGAGCCGGGAAAACCACCATTGTGAACCTCTTGATGCGGTTTTATGACCCTGACCAAGGAGCGATTCATTTAGACGGAAAAAATATCCGCCAAGCGACACGCCGCAGCTTACGGCAAAGCTATGCAATGGTGCTGCAAGACACCTGGCTGTTCACGGGAACGATTTTTGAAAATTTGGCCTACGGCAAGGCGAATGCGACGATGGCAGAAGTCCAAGCTGCTGCACAAGCCGCCCATATCCATGACTTTATTATGAGCCTGCCAAAAGGCTATGATACTTTGATTTCTGAAGACGGAACCGGTATTTCACAAGGGCAAAAACAACTATTGACGATTGCGCGAGCAATGCTGTTAGATGCCGATCTGCTGATTCTTGATGAAGCCACATCAAATGTCGACACGCAAACGGAGCTGCTGATCCAAGCTGCGATGACCAAATTGATGAAAGGCAAAACCTCCTTTGTGATCGCCCATCGCTTGTCCACGATTCGACATGCCGACACGATCCTCGTGGTGGAACAGGGCAATATCGTAGAGCAAGGGACCCACGAAGAGTTAGTAGCCAAAGAGGGGCGTTATGCCGCACTCTATCAGGCACAATTTGACGCATGATCCATAGCTAGTCCGCATCCGTACAAGGAGTAACCCACTGCTTGCACGGATGTTTTTTGTGTGCCATCGGCTTTCTTGGCACAGGTACAAAATCTTCTTATGACAAATCAGGCAATTATCGGTATACTTAAGAAAGGGGTATCATCAAACAGAAAGAAGGGAAACAATTGGATCATAAACAACTAAAAGAATTCCCCAACGATTTCTTATGGGGTTCAGCATCAGCAGCCTATCAAGTAGAGGGCGCATGGCAAGAAGACGGCAAAGGCGCTTCAGTTTGGGACGATTTTGTCCGCATTCCAGGCAAAACCTTTAAAGCAACGAACGGAGATGTCGCGGTCGACCATTACCACCGCTTCAAAGAAGATGTTGCCTTGATGAAAGAACAAGGATTGAAAACCTATCGTTTTTCCATTGCATGGACACGGATTTTTCCAGAAGGACGAGGAGAAGTCAATCAAGCAGGATTAGACTTTTATTTAGCATTGATCGATGAGCTGATTAAAGCAGGGATCGAACCAATGGTGACCTTGTACCATTGGGATCTGCCACGTACGTTGCAAGAAGAATATGGCGGCTGGGAATCTCGCAAAATCATTGAAGATTTCACCAACTATGCGGCGGTATTGTTTGAAGCCTTTCGCGGCAAAGTTCACTATTGGGTCAGCTTGAATGAACAAAATATCTTTACTTCTTTAGGCTATCTTTTAGCTGCCCATCCACCAGGAGTGACCGATCCTAAACGGATGTATGAAGTCAATCATATCGCTAATTTGGCAAATGCGTCGGTGATCAACAAGTTCCATGAGATGAAAATCCCAGGGAAAATCGGACCAAGTTTCGCCTATTCACCAAACTACCCAATCAACAGCGACCCGAAAAATATTTTGGCAGCTGAAAACGCCGAAGACTTGATGGCGCATTATTGGTTAGACGTCTATCTATGGGGCGAATACCCGATTGCTGCAATGAATTACTTGAACGAGCAAGGGATCGCACCAACGATCGAACCAGGAGATATGGACTTGCTGCGTTCAGCAAAACCAGATTTCTTAGGGGTCAACTATTACCAAACAGCAACGAATGCCTACAATCCATTAGATGGTGTCGGTGCCGGTAAAATGAACACCACTGGGAAAAAAGGTAGCTCCGAAGAAACCGGGACACCAGGAATGTTCAAAAAAGCTGAAAATCCATTTGTGGAACGGACGAATTGGGATTGGGAGATCGATCCTCAAGGGCTGCGGATCGCTTTACGCCGAATCACTAGCCGTTATCGGGTGCCTGTGATCATTACGGAAAACGGACTTGGTGAATACGATAAACTAACAGACGATCACCAAATCCATGACCAATACCGCATCGATTATTTAGCAGGGCATGTCCATGCCATCAAAGAAGCGATCAGCGACGGCGCGGAAGTTCTTGGCTATTGCACCTGGTCCTTCACTGATTTGCTAAGCTGGTTGAACGGCTACCAAAAACGCTATGGCTTTGTCTATGTCGACCAAGATGAAACCCAAGAAGGGTCACTGGCACGCTACAAGAAAGACAGCTTCTACTGGTACCAAGAGCTGATCAAAACCAACGGGCAAGAGTGCTAGCCTCCTAAAGCCAATACCTGAATAAGCGAAACGACCCCTGCAACGGCAGTGATCGTTTCTTAGAAAAAAGTACGTTCCACCTGTAGCGACCGCCCAAAGGTAGACCAAAAGTCTCGCTTTTTGGGCCGCTTCAAAGGAGAACGTCCTTTTTTTGAGTATTATCGTTGACAAGTGTAAACGATAATTGTAAAGTAGAAGAAGATTACAACTGTAAACATAAAAGGTGAATGGGTTTGCATAGCAAGCAAGGAGGAAGGAAACAATGATCGAAAAGAATTATGGGGTAAAAGGGATGACCTGTGCGTCTTGTTCCCAGACAGTCGAAAAAACAGTCAGCAAGCTGGCGGGGGTCGACCAAGCAGCTGTCAATTTGGCTACTGAAAAATTACATATTCGTTATGATGAGCAGCAGCTCACCGAAGAAACACTCGCTGAGGCCATCAAAGCAGCGGGCTATCAACTGATCGGCTCTCAAAGACAAGAGACCTTTGCCATCTCGGGCATGACCTGTGCGTCTTGTGCCCAAACAGTAGAAAAAGCTGTCCAAAAATTAGCGGGTGTGGAGCAAGCCTCCGTCAATCTGGCGACAGAAAAACTGACGGTCAGCTATCAACAAGACCAAGTGTCCGCCGCGAAGATCGCAGCTGCCGTGAAAGAGGCGGGCTATGACGCACAGCTGCCGACCGCTTCTGCCGACAAGGCGGATTCAAAACAGGCAGAGATTCGTGCTTTATGGCAACGGTTTTGGCTTTCGGCGCTCTTTACGATCCCCTTGTTCTATTTGACGATGGGGGAAATGATCGGTTTGCCGATCCCTGGCTTTTTAGATCCAATGGCCTATCCAGTCAATTTCGTTACCACTCAATTGATTTTAGTCTTACCGGTGATGGTCCTCGGTCGCGCCTTTTACATTGCTGGTTTCAAAGCGCTTTGGAAAGGCCATCCTAACATGGATTCCCTCGTCGCATTGGGAACCAGTGCTGCCTTCTTTTATAGTATTTATGGGACCGTGATGGTCTACCTGGGCACGACCCACTATGCGATGCACTTGTACTATGAAACGGCCGCCGTTATTTTGGCATTAGTGACCTTAGGAAAATACCTTGAGTCGGTCTCAAAGGGCAAAACCTCCGAAGCCATCAAGAAGTTGTTGGATCTCGCACCGAAAAAAGCCCGTGTGCTTCGCGGCAGCGGGAATCAAGCCGAAGAAGTCGAAGTGGGTATTGAAGAAGTCGCAGCCGGCGATATCTTAGTCGTACGACCTGGTGAAAAGATTCCTGTGGATGGGATCGTTACCCAAGGACGCTCTGCCATCGATGAATCAATGATCACCGGAGAAAGCTTACCTATCGAAAAACAAGTCGGTGATCGGGTGATCGGCGCCAGCATCAACAAAAACGGCTCCTTTCAATATGAAGCCACCAATGTGGGAGAAGATTCAACGTTAGCGCAAATCATTCAGTTAGTAGAAAATGCCCAAGGCTCCAAAGCGCCGATTGCCCGCATGGCTGACAAAGTTTCGGGTGTGTTTGTCCCGATCGTCATGGTCTTGGCGGTTTTTGCAGGACTTGCCTGGTTTTTCTTAGGACAAGAAACCTGGATCTTCTCATTGACCATTACGATCTCTGTATTAGTGATTGCCTGTCCGTGTGCCTTAGGATTAGCGACACCGACCGCCATCATGGTGGGTGCGGGCAAAGGGGCAGAAAATGGCGTCTTGATCAAAAGCGGCGATGCGTTAGAAACAGCTAGAAACGTGACGACGATCGTCTTTGATAAAACCGGCACGATCACAGAAGGCAAACCAGTCGTAACCGATCTCCTGCCTGCAGGTAATCACACGCCGACGGAATTGCTGCAGCTGGCGGCTTCTGTTGAAAAAGGCTCAGAACATCCATTAGGCGAAGCCATTGTGATCGAAGCCCGCACGCAAGCTCTCGCCCTACAAGAAGTTGACGGGTTTGAAGCGATCCCAGGGCATGGGATTCAAGGAACGATCGCTGGCAGTCCAGTCCTATTAGGCAACCAGAAATGGTTGGAAAAACAAAACGTTGCCATCGATGGCCTGATCGAGCAAGCCCAACAATTGGCTCACGAAGGGAAAACACCGATGTATGTTGCCAAAGATGGCGAAGCGATCGGGATCATCGCTGTGGCAGATACTATCAAAGAAAGCAGTCGAAAAGCCATTGAACGGTTGCATCAAATGGGCTTGTACGTAGCAATGATCACGGGCGACAATGCCCGAACGGCCCAAGCCATCGCCAAACAAGTCGGTATCGATGAAGTGATCAGTGACGTCTTGCCAGAAGATAAAGCCGCCAAAGTAGCTGGCCTGCAAGCCAAAGGCCAAAAGGTTGCGATGGTAGGTGACGGGATCAATGATGCGCCCGCGTTAGCCCAAGCCGATGTAGGGATCGCGATCGGCTCTGGTACCGATGTCGCCATCGAATCGGCAGACATCGTACTGATGCGCAGCGATCTGATGGACGTCCCATCAGCGATCGAGTTAAGTCGGGCAACCATCAAAAACATCAAAGAAAATCTTTTCTGGGCTTTTGCTTATAACGTCTTAGGCATCCCTGTCGCAATGGGTGTGCTGCATCTTTTCGGTGGTCCCTTGCTCAATCCAATGATCGCTGGGGCGGCCATGAGCTTCAGCTCGGTATCCGTTTTATTAAATGCCTTGCGGCTGAAACGATTCCAACCCTCAGCGAAAAAATAAACGAAGCAACGAATGCACCAACAAAAAGACCTGCCCACGGTTTTCTTCCATAAGAAACCGTGGGCAGGTCTTTTTAGTGCTGGACATCTAAATAAGAGTAGGCCCGCACGTCATAACGGTTGCGACTACGGGAAAATTCGATGGGTGAGCCATTTTTCTGATAGACGATCTGTTCGATCTCTAAGACCGGATCATCGGCTTTACAGTCCAAATACTGTTGATCGTACGCGGTACTTTTATCAGCGGCGATGGTGCGGTAGGCGCCAGCAAACTGGACCCCTAGTTCCTCTTTGACATAACGGTAGATAGAACTTTCTAAATGGCCACGAGTTAAATTGGGCACTAAATGGACGGGCATATAGGTATATTCTAAAATAAACGGTTGGTCTTCAAGGATCCGCAAGCGGACAATACTATAGATCGGCTGTTCTTCCGTTAACATCAACTTTTCTTGGATCGTTTGGTCAGGAAATTCGACTTGAAAATCGATGACCTGACTGACTAGCTTGCGGCCAGCTTTGCCCATTTCCGTTGACAAGCCTTCATAGACCGTTAAAGCAGTGGTGTCTTTTTTTAAGAATGGGTGGTTCAATATTTTTGTTCCAGCGCCCCGCTGAGAATAAACCAGTCCTTCCATGGCTAAAATACCGATGGCTTTTTTGACGGTCATCCGGCTGACTCCGAATTCCTCGACTAAATCAGTTTGATTCGGCAGTAAGCTGTCAGGCGGATACGTTTTGTTTTTGATACGTGTGCGTAAAATATTGGCAATTTCTTGGTATTTTGGCATCTGATCACCTCGCAAGAAGTATAGCTGAAAAAAGCGGTTTCGACAATCAAACCTTGGTTTTTTTATAAAAAGAACGGCTGACTGAAAAAATTCAGCCAGCCGTTGCGCTTAATCGATCGATGGTTCTGCTTGACGATCTAACACACGTAAGAATGGATACCAGATCAAGCCGACGATCACCACGTCAATGACTTGCAGCAAACCACCTAACCAAGAGTTGGTTGCTAAGACACCACTGAAGACCACTGGAACGGTCCAAGGAACAGAAACACCAGTTGGTGCAGGAACAAGTCCAGCCGCCATCACTAAGTAGTTGAAGGTCGTTACCACAAGAGGTGCCACGACCCAAGGAATCAGGATCGTCGCATTCAAGACGATCGGCATACCGAAGATGGCTGGTTCGTTAACGTTAAAGATCCCTGGTGCTAAAGCCAAACGACCCACATCGCGGTATTGTTTTTTCTTCAATACGAAAGCCATCAAGATAACAACGGCTAACGTCATACCAGAACCGCCTAATCCAACAGTAAAGGTTTCCATAAATGGTTTTGTGACGATATGCGGCAGTGCATCCCCATTTTGATACGCTTCTAAGTTGTCTAACATCAATGTATTCCAAATCGGGTCCATCACAGAGTTGACGATGATTTGACCATGTAGACCGAAGAACCAAAGGAATTGAACAAAGAACAAAGCCAATAGAGTTGCTGGCAAGCTGCTGCCTAGTCCAGTCAATGGTTTTTGGATCAATTCATAAACCAGGTCATGCAAGTTGGCATTGAAGACACCCGTCATGATGGCATTGATCACTAAGAATACCGTTAAGGTGATAATTGCTGGAATCAAAGCGGCAAAAGATTTAGAAACTGCTGGTGGTACCCCATCAGGCATTTTGATCTGCCAGCCGCGTTTTGTGATGCGGCAATAGATTTCAGCTGCCAAAAATGCTGCGATCATCCCGATAAACATCCCTTTTGCGCCAAGACGATCAAGAGACAGCACACCGGAGATCGTTTCGCCAGATTCAGTAGTCATAAAGAAAGGAGTCAAGATCAAAAAGCTGGCAAACGAAACGGCACCACCAAAAATCCCTTCCACATCATATGATTTTGATAAATAATAGCCAATACCGAAAGTAACGAAAACAGTCATGATACTCATTGTTGCATTTTGCCCATTGCCAAACAGTGTTCCTAATGTTCCTTTAGTGGCATCACTGAAGAAGGGCAGGTTGTTTAAAACGACCACGATCGATCCAAACATAGTGATTGGGAACGAAAGCATAAACGCGTCCCGCAAGACGGTCAGGTAGCGATTTTGTCCTAAGGCATTCGCCAAGGGCAAAATCTTTTCAGATAACTTGTCCATAAAACCATTCATTATTATTTCACTCCTTAAATTTCTTTTTGCAATCGATTACATTGATAATGTATCATGTTTTATTTTAAATGTCTATACATTTATTTTAAAAAAGATTGATTTTTGTAACTGCTTCCTTTATGATTAGGGCAGCAAAGAAAAAATGAGGAGTGAATGAAGATGGATTATCAATTTCCAGCAGGCTTTTGGTGGGGGTCAGCCGCTAGTGGCCCACAAACAGAAGGTGTATTTGAAGGCGATGGCAAAGGGGCAAGCATCTGGGATTACTGGTATCAGCAAGAACCAGAGAAATTTTTCAATGGGGTAGGTCCTGAAAAAACCTCGCAAGTCTACACACGCTATCAAGAAGATATTCAACTCATGAAAGAAACCGGCCATACGACGTTTCGGACGTCGATCCAATGGAGTCGTCTTTTCCCGCAAGGCAAAGGAGAAGTCAATCAAAAAGCCGTTGATTTTTACAATGCCTACATTGATGAGTTGATCGCCAACGGGATCGAACCTTTCATGAATTTATACCACTTCGATATGCCAATGGCGCTGCAAGAAAAAGGCGGCTGGTTGAACCGAGAGACCGTGGATGCCTATGTCGCGTTTGCGCAAACCTGCTTTACGTTATTTGGTGATCGTGTCAAGAAATGGTTCACTCATAATGAACCGATCGTCCCTGTTGAAGGCGGCTATCTTTACCAATTCCATTATCCGAATGAGATCAACATGAAACATGCAGTCCAAGTTGGGTTCCACGAAACGTTGGCGAGTGCTAAAGCCATCAAAGTCTACCATGAGATGAACCTTGGTGGGGAGATCGGCATTATTTTGAATTTGACGCCAAGCTATCCAAGAGATGAGAACGATCCAGAGGATGTCAAAGCAGCGCAAATCGCAGATGCCTTCTTTAATCGCTCTTTCTTAGACCCTGCGGTCAAAGGCACGTTCCCAGAAGAATTAGTGACCATCGTCAAGGAATTAGATATGGTACCAGCGATGGAAGCTGATGATTTACAAACGATTCGCGAAAATACGATCGACTTGTTGGGGATCAATTATTACCAACCTCGTCGTATCATGAAGAAAGAATCACCGATCGATCAAGCGAAAAGTCCAATGCCAGATGATTACTTTGATAACTATGATATGCCGAACAAGAAAATGAACCCGTATCGTGGATGGGAAATCTATGAAAAAGGGATCTATGATATTTTGACAAACACGCGAGAAAACTATGGCAATATCAAGTGCTACATTTCTGAAAATGGCATGGGTGTCGAAGGAGAAGAACGTTTCGTCAATGCTGATGGCGTGATCGAAGATGATTACCGCATCGAGTTTGTCTCTGACCACCTAAAGTACGTCCACCAAGCGATCCAAGAAGGAACCAATTGTGTTGGCTACCATATGTGGACCTGCATGGACAACTGGTCATGGACCAATGCTTACAAGAACCGTTACGGATTTATCTCCGTTGACTTAGCAAATGATGCTAAACGAACGGTGAAAAAATCAGGTCGTTGGTTTAAAGAAGTTTCAGATAATAACGGCTTTTAATAACAATGAAAAAAGCAATGCTGTAGGAATCAGCATTGCTTTTTTTGTGTAAAATCGCGGATTTTTTCTGGCTAATTTCAAAGGGGGGGGTCTATTAAAAAACCACCTGTTTTTGCAAATGATAAGCTGGGTTAAATAAAAGCACAGTTTTGATAAAGAAAAGACTAGACATGGAAACGTTCTCGTGGTATTCTTTAGTAGAAATCGGTTTCATTATTTTGTTTAGGGTTTGAAAGGAGAAAAAACAATGGATAAATTTATTGGATTTATGGAGAAGCACTTTATTCCGATCGCTTCTAAAATAGGCTCTCAAAGACATCTAGTGGCCATTCGTGACGGATTTATCGTAACGATGCCGTTGATGATCTTAGGCTCTTTTGGGGTATTGATCAACAACTTACCAATCCCTGCCTATATTGATTTTATGAATGGCATTTTTGGTGAAGGAACATGGCAAGCCTTTGGGAACAACTTGTCAGCAGGTACTTTTTCAATACTTGGTCTGTTAATCGCTTTCACAGTAGCGTATAATTTAGCTAAAAGCTACAATCAAGACGCATTAGGTGCTGGGGCGATCTCAGTTGCAAGTTTCTTCGCATTAGGTGCAATGGCGACAGGCCCAGATGGTTTGTTAACAGCTGCCGGACTTGGTTCTCAAGGATTATTTTTAGCATTAATCGTATCGATCATTTCTACTGAGATCTTCCGTCGTCTAGCTGGCAACCCACGCTTAGTCATCAACATGCCTGATGGCGTACCACCAGCAGTTTCACGTTCATTTGCTGCATTATTCCCAGCAATGATCACCGTATCGATCTTTGCTTTGTTTACAGCAATTTTCCAAGCATTTGGTGTGACAAGTATCGTATTGTCCTTCTATGAATTGGTGCAACAACCATTCATGGGCTTGGCAAACTCTTATCCAGCTGCTTTGCTATTAGGTTTTATCTCTGCATTCTTATGGTTCTTTGGTTTACATGGTGCCAACATCATCGACCCGTTCATGCAAACGATCAATGTGCCAGCGATCGAAGCAAACGCACGAGCATTAGAAGCAGGAACAGATTTGCCTTATATCGTCAACAAACCATTCTTTGATTCTTTCGTGAACATCGGCGGAACAGGTGCGACACTAGGTCTTTTGATTGCGATCTTTTTAGTTGCTCGTCATCATAAAGCGTATATGACTGTCGCAAAACTATCCGTTGCACCAGGTGTGTTCATGATCAATGAACCAGTGATGTTTGGGTTACCAGTTGTCTTGAACCCAATCTTGTTCATCCCATATGTGTTGACCCCACTTGTTTTAGTAACGACTGCTTATTTTGCAACCGCAACTGGCTTAGTTCCTGCAAGTACCGTCATCGCACCATGGACGACGCCACCAATCATCGGCGGTATTTTGTCGACACAAAGTATTGCTGGCGGAATCTTGGCAGCTGTTAACTTGATCTTGTCAATCGTTATCTACTTGCCGTTCGTGAAAATGGCGCAAATTCAAGAAACACGCCGTTTAAAAAATGCGTAATGTCTGATCGAGTCGATTAGAAACAAGCGCCAAACGTAATAGACCTTATCCGGCCGCGATCAGAGTGCAATACCCCTTATCACACTGCTTCATTGGAAGGTGCAGTGGTGTGATGACACTCTTTTCGTTTGGCCGGTTCTTTTATCGTTTTTCAATCAATACAATACAACACACGTTTTGGAGGTGGCAAAATGCCCAAATATATGGAGATCGCAGATGTTCTGCGTAAAAGAATCAAGGACGGAACTTATCCGAAAGACAGTCTTTTACCTTATCAAACAGAGTTAGTGGAAGAGTTTGGCGTCAGCCGAATGACGATTAAAAATGCGGTGAATATCCTGATTATGGAAGGCTTGCTGCTGACAAAGCGCGGCTTAGGGACCAAAGTTTTGAATCATTCCTTTTGGGGCAAAGATACCTCATCGGTGACAGAATACAAAGGCCTGAGCTATCAGATGAAACAAGAAAAACGGACATTGACTAGCCAAGTCATCACCTTTGAAGTCTGTTTTCCTACAACAAGAATTCAAGAGATGCTTCAGATCACTGCCGAACAACCAATCTATCATGTGATCCGTTTGCGGATCTTAGAAGGCAATCCATACATACTCGAGCATTCCTATATGCCGTTGGATCTGGTCAGCGGTTTGACGAAAGAAATCTTGGAAGAATCCGTCTATGACTATCTACTGCAAGATTTAGGCTACAAATTTGCTGGTGCTTATCGGACCTTTCAGGCTGCCAAAAGCGATGAATACGATCAAACCTATTTAGCGTGCCAAGCAGATGACCCAGTATTGGAATTAGAACAGATCATCTATTTAGAATCGGGACGTCCAGTGGACTATTCCTGCAGCCGCAATCGGTATGATGTTCGTGGCTATTCCATGTTAGACATGAAGCCTGATCTGTTACAGCACCGCAAAAAGTAACGGCTTACAAAATGCTTCTTCAATGAAAAAACGCTTCATAGCTACTGTTGGCTATGAAGCGTTTTTGTTTTGACTTAAGAAGTGGGTTGATTTTGATCGCCTAGTTTGGCTAAGATAGTTTCCGCAACGGCTTTGGGGATGCCAGCTTGCTGGATCTCTTCCACGGAAGCTGCTTGGATGTTTTTTAACGACTTGAAGGTTTTCATCAGCTGTTGCTTGCGTTTTGGTCCTAAGCCAGGAATTTCATCCAGTTTGGAAGAAAAGCTGTTTTTACTGCGCAATTGGCGATGGAAGGTGATCGCAAAACGATGGACCTCATCTTGGATCCGTTGCAGCAAAAAGAATTCCACAGAATTGCGTTCCAGCTGGATCGGATCTAAAAACTCCCCGAAAATCAACTCGCTGGTTTTGTGTTTGTTGTTCTTCACTAAACCGGCAACGGGAATATCTAAACCTAGCTGGTTATACAGCACTTCTTGGGCAGCACCGACTTGGGCTTTCCCACCATCGATGATGATCAGATCAGGAAAAGGCAGGTTTTCTTTTAGGACACGAGAGTATCGGCGATAGATGACTTCTTGCATAGAGCCATAATCGTCGCCGCCTTGTGCGGTACGGATCTTATATTTCCGATAATCATCTTTAAACGGCTTCCCGTCGACAAAAACCACCATTGCAGACACCGGGTCGGTCCCCATGATGTGGGAGTTATCGAAGGCTTCGATCCGATAAGGTGTCGCGATCCCCATGGCTTCGCCTAGACGATCCACTGCACCGATCGTCCGTTCTTCAGTACGCTCGATCAACGCAAATTTTTGTGCTAAAGCAATGCGGGCATTTTTATTGGCCAAATCGACCAATTTCTTTTTGTCGCCTCGTTGGGGCTGCAGGACTTTGGTTTCCAGCAGCGCTTCTAATGGGGCAGCATCGACATTTTGCGGAACAAAGACTTCTTTGGGAATGAAGTGTTCATTCTTTTGGTAAAACTGGCCGACGAAGGTCAAGAAATCCTCATCCGCTTCATTGTAGAAAGGAAACAAAGAGACTTCTCGTTCGATCAGCTTTCCTTGACGGATAAAAAAGACTTGGACACACATCCAGCCTTTGTCGACACTGTAGCCAAAGACATCACGGTCCATCAGATCTGTCAGAGTCATTTTTTGTCGCGTCATGACGGTATCGATTGCTTGGATCTGATCCCGCAGCTCAGCCGCTCGTTCAAACTCTAACGTTTCAATGGCTTCGCCCATCTTCTCTTTCAGGTCTTTCAAAATATCGACGTGACCGCCGTGGAAAAAGTGTTTGACTTGATCAACGATCTTCTGATAATCCTTGGGATCTACATTGTTGACATAAGGACAGACGCATTGACCCAAATGATAATAAAGACAAGGCCGCTTTTGAGAAGGACCGCATTTTCGTAAAGGAAAGAGACGATCCAGCACCCGTTTGGTTTCATTGGCTGCTCGTGCATCAGGATAGGGGCCAAAATATAAAGCTCCGTCTTTTAAAACTTTACGAGTGATGATCAGACGCGGATAGCGCTCTTTGGTCACTTTAATAAAAGGATACGACTTGTCGTCCTTTAGCATGATATTGTATTTCGGTTTGTTTTTTTGAATCAAATTGATTTCCAGCAATAAGGCTTCCGTATTTGATTCGGTAACGACGTACTCAAAATCATTGATTTCTTGAACAAGCCGTTCGGTTTTCGTATCGTGACTGCCGGTAAAGTACGAACGGACACGATTTTTTAAAATTTTGGCTTTCCCAACATAGATGATTTTGTTATTTTTATCTTTCATTAAATAACAACCGGGTTGATCGGGAAGCAGCGCTAATTTGTTCTTGATTTGTTCGTTCATTTCAAGATCCTTTCTTACTGGTTTGCTCACGAACTGCAAAAGTAGTCAAAGGGCGGTCTAAGTTTCCCTCAAAAAGGGGAACGTTAGAGCCCATAGCCAGTACTCCTCATTTTAGCACAAATTTCTTAAGAAACAATCAATCGGACCAGATCGGCAGCGAGGAAGCGTAATCGTAAGAAAAGGTTAAGAAATCCCACGAGGCGGTGGTTCCCCCAAAAAATCAGTTTGTTTTTATACGCTTGCCACCTGTGAGGGATCGTTTTGCGACCACTCCTGAATGAAGGTCCGCAATCCCTCAATGGCTGGTTCTGTGACTACTTTGCGCTGGATGAGGTAAAATTGGCGCTCAAAGTTTTTATCCAGCAGTTGATAGCCAATGCCGTGGGCGGCTCGCTTGGAAAGGATCGAACAGCCGAAGCCTTGTTTCAGCAAAGCGACGATCAATTCATTGCTGGCGATCTCGATGATCGGTCCTTGAATGTTCTGTTCCTCCAGATAGCGCTTAGTGTAATAGTAGACACCAGAACTCGCTTCTCGGACGAGCCAAGGACCGGTTTGGGGATCGCCAGCTAAGACGAGCTGATCTTTCAAAATCGGAAAACGCAAAATACTCGGTGCGGATAAGGGTTTTTCAATGATCCCTAAATCCAGTTGATGTTGTTCAAGCGCTGTTAAGACTTCAGCGGAGTTCATCATCGATACCCGGAAACGCACCGTGGGAAAGGCGTTGTATAAAGCAATCATCAAGTCAGGCATCAAGGCCATCGCATAGGTATGAGAGATGCCTAGGGCACAGTGGCTTTGATGCTGTGTGTTGGTATGGATCTCGCTGGCGATCGTCGACCACTCATCCAATAAATTCAGTGCCTTTTCGTAAAGGTACTCTGCTTGGGGCGTGGCGATCACGTTTTTGCGACCATTGCGTAAAAAAAGCGGTGTATCCAGGTCTTGTTCCAACTGCTTGATTTGAGCAGAAACCGTGGGCTGCGAAATAAATAGCAATTCGGCAGCTTTCGAAAAATTTTTCGTTTCATAGACCATCTTAAAGGTCTCCAATAATTTTAACATTGCAATCCCTTCCATTAGAAAATTCAATCATAACTATTATACCAATAAATCCTACTGATCGGTCAATCTGTGTATAATGGATGTTATATGAAAGGATGAAAGCAATGAAGCAACGACAAACAGCTTTGATACTTCCCGGTTTGTTCCTGTCCTTTTCGGTAGCCGTCATCGCCCGAATCATGGCTTTGGCTGTGCCAAAATTAGGGGGAGCAACCCTTGCTATTTTATTAGGAATCATTTTAGGAAATACACTGTTCAAGCAAGAACGCTATCAAGTCGGGACGAAGGTTGCGGAAAGTCGTCTCCTAGAATATTCGGTGGTTTTGCTGGGCTTTACCGTCACTTTCCAGACTATCAGTGAAATGGGTCTTCGGGGCTTTCTCTTTATTTTGCTGATGATGAGCTTGGTCATTACCGCTGCTTATTTGATAGGGAAAAAATTGGGCTTTAATCAAAAGATGAGCCTGATGATGGCAGGCGGCAATGCTGTCTGCGGGTCCTCTGCGATTGCGGCGATCGCACCAGCCATTGATGCCGATGATGAAGAAAAAGGGCAGATCATCACCTTGGTCAATCTTTTAGGAACGGTGATGATGCTGACGCTGCCGTTTTTAGGCTTGGCCTTATACGGCGATGATCTATTGCAAAAAAGTGCCTTACTTGGCGGCACACTGCAATCCGTCGGGCAAGTCGTGGCGGGGGCTAGTTTGATTGATGCCGACACCGTCAAATACGCGATGCTCTTTAAAATCGCGCGCATCATCATGTTGGCAGTCGTCGTCATTGTTTTTGAACGAATGACGACAAAGACCCCCACCAAAACCAAAGGCAAAGGTAAGCTACGGCTGCCAATCCCTTGGTATGTGTTGGGCTTCTTGACCATCTGTATCTTGAACAGCTTCTTGCCGCTGCCTAGCTGGTTGAATGAGGGGGCTCATTTTATCAGTACGTGGTTTGAAACAACGGCGTTGGCAGCCATCGGTTTGCGCCTGGATTTCCGCAAGTTTTTAAAAGAAGGACCGCGCTTTTTATTCTATGGTCTTTCCGTTGGAGCCGTCCAAACCGTGGGTGCTGTTGCGTTGATTTGGTTGCTGCGGCTCTGATTCACACGAGGCACATCCCATAAAGCACGTTTGAAGCGTACGATTGTTTAACGAAAAAAGCCACGACGGTTGATCGAAGGGCACGCTTTGCTGTTTCTGTTGGAAGAGGCAGCAAGGCGTGGCTTTTCAGATCAACTGTCGGGCTTTTTTTAGCGACAAAGATGGTTAGACGGGGACTTGGATGACTTGAACACCTTGTTGCTCAATCAAGTCGATGACTTTGGGATCAGAATAATGGTCGGTAATCAGCAGATCGATAGCCGCAATTGCGCCAATCGTAAAATTGGATTGCTTACCGATTTTGCGATAATCCGCGATAACGATCAACTTGCCAGAATTTTCGATGATTTTCGCATTGACTTTGGCTTCGTGGATCACTGAAGTGGAAATGCCAGTCTGTAAATCTAACCCACTACAACCAATGATCGTAACATCAGAACGAACATGAGAAAACGACTCCACGGCGATATCCCCTGACAAGGCCGCTTTAGGATAGCGTATTTCGCCGCCACTTAAAACGATCGTTGATTTTGGATGGTGTTCCATTTGGATCACACTTGTATTGTTCGTCAACAAACTGATTCGTTTGTCTGTGAGATGGCGCAACGTTTGAGCGGCGCTAGTACTCGTGTTGACGAAAAGGGTATCGCCATCTTTTACTTGGCGAGCCGCTTCTTTGGCCAGTCGATCTTTGATGTACTCGATCGAGTCGGTGGGATGCGCTTCATCTTCATAAGCTTCACAGTATTCGATTTTTCCGTGGGTTTGTTTGATCTGACCCATCTCACTCAGTACGGTACAGTCTCTGCGGATCGTCATCTCTGATACTCCCAACTGATGACTGAGGGTCTTCACATCAGAAAAACCAGATGTTTTTATCAGATCGATCAATTGTTTTCTCCTTTGCCTCACTTCTTCATTGGAACGTTTCACGATACTTCCTCCTTACATGCGCTTTATTCTATTCTTGTCTTTCATCGTTTATCCAGATTGCGATTGCCTTTGCATAGCAAAAACCTTCTCGCCTCCTTCTCGCAAGTTCAAGTGATGATCCCACACCACTTGTTGAGAAGCAACGATGTGTTTGTTGTTTCTTCTTTCGAACTCATTTTAACATATCACAGAAACATTACCATATATATTAAATAATCACATTTATTTCTCGGTAAATTAACATATAATAAGATAAATTAACATAAAACTTGATTGAAAGCGTTTTTCTATATGTTAGAATCAAGGTGTAAATAAGCAAGGGAGGATCAAAGATGGTACACGTAAATGATGTTTCGAAAGAGAGTTGGCTGTTAAATACGTTTCCAGAATGGGGAACCTATTTAAACGAGGAGATCGAAAGTGAACTTGTGAAAGAAGGCACAGTTTCCATGTGGTGGCTAGGCTGTACGGGTATTTGGTTAAAGAGTGCGGAAGGAACCAACATTTTATGCGACCTTTGGTGCGGCACTGGCAAGCGCAGCCATGGGAATGGGCAAATGAAAAAAGGCCATCAAATGATGCGGATGAGTGGTGTACAGGAAATGCAGCCTAACTTACGGACGCAGCCCTTTGTGATCGATCCATTTGAAATCAAAGGAGTGGATGCGTTAGTGGTGACCCATATTCATTCCGATCATTTAGACATCAATACCGCAGCTGCAGTCCATCAAAATTGTCCAGAAGCAAAATTCGTCGGTCCCCATGAAGTCGTTGCAACTTGGTTGAAATGGGGAATACCAGAAGAAAAAACCATCGTGGTCAAACCAGGGGATGAAGTGACCATTGGGCAGGTGAAAATCGTCGCTTTAGAAGCATTCGATCGAACCGCTCTGATTACTTGTGAAGATCCGGATACCAGCTTGAAAGGAAAAATGCCACAGGACATGGATCGTATCGCAGTCAATTACTTGTTTGAGACTTCCGGTGGGGCGATTTATCACGCTGGAGATTCTCATTATTCGAATGTATTTGCTAAACATGGGAATCAGTACAAGATCGATGTTTGCTTAGGTGCATATGGCGAAAACCCGCGGGGCATCACCGACAAGGTTACTTCAGTCGATATGTTGCGGATGGCCGAATCCCTCAATGCCAAAGTAGTGATACCTGTACACTATGATATCTGGTCCAATTTTATGGCTGATCCAAAGGAGATCACTGAGATTTGGAAGTTTAAAAAAGATCGTTTGAACTATGAGTTTAAACCGTATATTTGGCAAGTTGGCGGCAAATTTACCTACCCAACGAATAAAGATGATCTTGAATTTAATTTCTATCGCGGCTTCAAAGATGTGTTTTCGGTCGATAATGATACGCCATTCCCTTCTTTTTTATAAAAGAAGGGGGATGCTGCAAAAGCCAAATTTGAAAGGAGCAAAGGTAATGCTGCGTTATTTTTATGAAAATGAGTTGGTTGCGATCAATCATGAACAGCCCGAAGATTGGGAAGCCGCTATCTGGGCGAGTGGCGAAGGATTAAAGCAAAAGGCGTTGATCACGGATCAGTATATTGAAGATGTCATTCGGGATGTTCATCAATACGGTCCTTATATTGTGATCATTCCCAAAGTAGCCATGCCCCATTCTTCAGCAGAAAGCAAAGGTGTCTTAGGAACGGGGATCGGATTGACGATTTTTCCAGCCCCCGTTTCATTTCAAGATGATGACCCCGACAAAGAGGCGCAGTTGTTCTTTATGCTCGCTGCCAAAAACGCTGAAGCACATATGAACAATATCGCTAGTTTATCCGAAATGCTGATGGAAGAAGGGCTGGTGGAAGATTTACTAGGTGTAAAAACAATGGCAGATTTTGAAGCGGTGATGGAGAAATATGACCAAAAAGAAAGCAGGGATTAGATGGAAATGGTAGGAGATTTCTTATTGAGATGCTGGGATTACTTTGCTCAGAATATTTTGATGCAGCCAGCTTTTTTGATCGGTTTTATTGTACTGATTGGTTACTTACTATTGAAACGGCCGTTTGTTGAATGTGTTGCAGGTTTCTTAAAGGCCACCGTTGGTTACTTGATTTTGACGATTGGCTCTGGTGGATTGGTCAATAATTTCCGTCCGATCCTGGTGGGGCTTAAGGAGCGTTTTGAATTAGATGCGATGGTCACTGACCCGTATTTTGGTCAAAATGCGATCACCGCCGGCATTGAAGAACGATTTGGACGCACCTTTGGTGACACGATGCTCTTATTATTGATTGCCTTTGTTTTTAATATCTTACTCGTTCGCTTCAAAAAATATACGAAGCTGCGGGCCGTCTTCACTACTGGAAATGTGCAAGTACAGCAAGCCGCAACGGCCTTTTGGCTGCTGCTATTCTGTTTCCCAGACCTGGGTCGAATCGAAGTCTTACTTGTCATGGGCTTGATCTTAGGCTGCTATTGGGCGGTGGGGTCCAATTTGACCGTGGGCATCTGTCAAGATTTGACGGAAGGTGCTGGTTTTGCGATTGCCCATCAACAGATGTTTGGTGTTTACTTCTTTGCACGACTTGCGGAACGCTTCAAAAAGAACAAATCCAACCGCAAATTAGAAGATGTCGAACTACCGGGTTTTTTATCGGTCTTCAATGAAAATATGGTATCGACTTCGATTTTGATGCTCTTTTTCTTCGGTATCATTTTAGTAACGCTTGGACAAGATTATTTAATAACAGCAGGATTTATGGCAGAAGGACAAAGTTTCTTATTTTATATTTTACAAACTTCACTAATGTTTGCCGTCTATTTAGCAATTCTTCAATTAGGTGTCCGCACTTTCGTTTCTGAATTGACCGAGTCATTCCAAGGAATCTCGAATACGATTTTACCAGGTGCTGTTCCAGGGATCGATATCGCCGCAACCTTTGCCTTTGGGTCGCCAAATGCCGTGACGGTGGGCTTTTTATTCGGTGCATTAGGACAATTCTTAATGATTGCTTTACTGATTTTGTTCCGTTCACCAACGATCGTCATTGCTGGGTTTATCCCACTGTTCTTTGATAACGCAGCGATCGCCGTTTTTGCCAACAACCGCGGAGGCATCAAGGCGGCTTGTCTCTTCCCATTCTTATCAGGCATTATTCAGATCGGTGGTTCGGCATTGATCGCTACTTGGGTAGGATTGTCTCAATATGGCGGCTATCTTGGGATGTTCGACTGGGCGACCGTCTGGCCATTCTTTACAGTATTGATGAAATTCTTAGGCATCATTGGTGTGGTTCTTGTAGTGGTGATCTTATTAGTGATTCCACAGTTGCAGTACCGCAGAGATCCAGAAGGGTATTTCTTGATCGTAGATGATTATGATGCGTATGTAGAAAAACAAAAATAATGAATTCTTAGGAGGAAAAGAAGATGAGAGTATTGGTATCTTGTGCAAATGGATCAGGAACAAGTTTGATGATGATGCGGAGTGTCGAAAAAGCTTTGAAGTCAGAAGGGATCACGATCACCTCTATTCATCATTGCGCGATTTCTGAAGGCAAAAGCACCGCCAAGAATTACGATGTGGTCTTTACGCCAATGAACTTTGTCAATATGTTCGATAAAGCCAAAGAAAAGGGCGTAACAGTGATCGGAGTCAGAAATGTGATGTCCCCTAAAGAAATTATTGAGCGGGTCAGAGAAGCGGGTCTTTCGAAGGAGTAGTGCATCAGGACGTGACAAGAACAAAAAGATGATCGAACAAAAGAGAGGGGAATTTCATGAGTATACCAAAACTACAGATTGCTTGCGATCACTCCGATTTAGCTAGTGCACTGGCAGATATCAAAAAAGTCGGCGATGTGGTTGATATTATTGAAGCAGGGACTATTTTATTGTTGCAAGAAGGAGAACAGGTATTACGCTGTTTCCGAGCAATGTATCCGGAGAAGTTGATCGTAGCAGACACAAAATGTGCCGATGCCGGTGGGACGGTCGCCAAAAACTGCCAGCAAGCTGGCGCGGATTATATGACCGTGATTTGTGCAGCAACGATCCCAACAATGAAGGCAGCGGCAAAAGAAATTGCTGAGATCCAAGTAGAATTATATGGTGACTGGACCTACCAGCAAGCACAGCAGTGGCTAGATGCCGGCATCTCACAAGCCATCTATCATCAAAGTCGTGACGCATTGTTAGCTGGTGAAACATGGGGAGAAAAAGATTTAACGAAAGTCCGTAAATTGATCGATATGGGGTTTCGAGTGTCCGTCACGGGAGGATTGAGCGTCGAGACGTTGGCTCTGTTTGCCGGCATTGATGTGTATACCTTTATCACAGGACGAGGCATCACTGCCGCTGACGATCCGCAACAAGCAGCAGTTGATTTCAAGCAAGAGATTTTACGGATTTGGGGGTAG
This sequence comes from Enterococcus sp. AZ141, assembly GCF_051714385.1. Taxonomy (NCBI): domain Bacteria; kingdom Bacillati; phylum Bacillota; class Bacilli; order Lactobacillales; family Enterococcaceae; genus Enterococcus; species Enterococcus sp. AZ141. Next base: position 893,577 of record NZ_JBIORT010000001.1, on the reverse strand, counting down.
TTTTCTATGAGTTTGATCGGTCTATATGAAAAAGCAACACCCAAAGCCCTTTCTTGGCCGGAACGATTGCAGTTTGTCAAAGACCGAGGTTTCGACTTCATTGAAATGTCCATCGATGAATCCGATGAACGCTTGGCACGCCTAGAGTGGAACCAAGCACAGCGCAAAGAGATCGTCGAGGCAATCTATGACTCGGGGATCAAAATCTTGTCTTTATGTCTCAGTGGACATCGGCGGTTTCCCTTTGGTTCGATCGATGAAAAAAAGCGCAAGCACGCGATGCATCTGATGGAAAAAGCCATCGACTTGGCTTCAGATTTGGGTATTCGCTGCATCCAATTAGCCGGATACGATGTGTATTATGAGGAAAAAAGTCTTTGTAGCCGCGAATGGTTCATTGCCAATCTAAAAGAAGCCGTCGCCAGGGCGTCTGAAAAGGGGGTCGTTTTGTCACTAGAGATCATGGATGATCCGTTTCTGAATTCTATCTCAAAGTATTTACGGATCAAGGAGCAGATCCCTTCACCCTATCTACAAGTCTATCCAGATGTCGGGAACCTGTCGGCCTGGCCAGAAAATGATGTCGGTTATGAATTAGAAAAAGGCATTTGCGAGATTACCCAGATTCATTTGAAAGATACATTGGCGGTCTCAGATAAGTTTCGAGGAAAGTTTAAAGAAGTACCGTTTGGCACTGGGTGTGTTGATTTTGATGGCTGCTTACGCACGCTGAAGCGGTTGAATTATAACGGTTCTTTTGTCATCGAGATGTGGAGTGAGACGAGCGCTGACCCGATTGGGGAGATTGAACAAGCCAAAGCATTTTTATTACCAAAACTAAAGGAGGTCGGTTACCTTGATCAATCAGCTTCAATTGATGAAAGAGCGAGTTTATCAAGCCAATAAGAGACTGCCTGAGGAAGGGCTAGTAAAGCTGACTTGGGGAAATGTCAGTGAGATTGATCGAGATTTAGGGATTATCGTCATTAAACCAAGTGGTGTTGATTATCAGACGATGACGGTTGATTCAATGGTGGTTTGCGACTTAACGGGAACACCGAAAGAGGCGAAGACGTTGAAGCCTTCCTCGGATATCAAAACCCATGCGCTATTGTATAAGCACTTCGAAGGCGTCAAGGCGATCGTCCATACGCATTCGACAAATGCGGTAAAATGGGCGCAAGCACAGCGAGACATTCCTGCATATGGAACGACGCATGCGGATACTTTTTATGGTAGTGTCCCTTGTACACGACCATTACGGGCCTCTGAGGTAACGGCAGACTATGAAAAAGAAACCGGCAAAGTCATTGTCGAGACGTTTGAAAAGCGGGGATTAGATCCGCTTGCATGCCCAGCTGTCCTCACAGCGGGACACGGTCCCTTTACTTGGGGGCAATCTGCGGAACAAGCGGTCAGCAATAGTATTGTTTTAGAAGAGGTTGCAGAAATGGCACTAGGTACCGAAGCTTTGACCTTGGATCGAACACCGATCGCTGATTATTTGCTGGATAAACATTATTTCCGCAAGCATGGCGAACATGCTTATTATGGACAAGGATAACGGAAAAGCAGCCATTCCTAGCGATCAAGGAATGGCTGCTTTTCTATTCGTTTTCTTCAACGAGTGTTTTCACATAAAAGCGATCCATCGTGGTATGCTGTGCCGCCAATAGTGGCTGGGACAATGCGCGATAGCCGGCTTTTTGATAGACATGCAAGGCAGCTTCTAAAGAATGATGGGATTCTAAATAGAGTTGCCGATAGCCTAGTTCAAAAGCTTTGGCCTCGATCTTCGCCAGCAGGGGATAGCTGAGGCGCTGCCCTTTGGCGGCATCACTGAGATAAAATTTTTGCAGCTCGGCGATTTGCCCTTCTGAATCATAAGTGGCAAGACCACCGCCGCCTAAAAGGATACCCGATTCATCGGTGACGACAAAATAATGGCGGCTAGCAGGATCTGCTGCATAAAATTCACTTAAGTGGTCTAACTCGGGATCAAAATAGGCAGTTCCTGGAACCGCCAACTGGTGGTCGGTCAAGCTTTTGCGAATGATAGCAGCTAATGGCGCATCATCTTGAGATTGGATCGGACGAAATATCGGCTTCATGCAGTTCCTCCTTAACGTAAAAGTAAATGAATAGCTATAGTGTACCACAGCATCGGGGGAGTGTTTAGTGATGATAAGAAAAGCATCCTCGCAATGGCGCACCTCTTTAATAAGAAAACCGCCCCCTCGTTGCCAGGCTCCTAATGTAAAAAGGAGGATGGCGAAACGAGGGGGCGGTTTTTGTGTTAGTCATGGAAGCAGTAATTAGAGCGTTTCACCATTAGAGGCGATTACTTGCTGGTACCACGCAAAGGAATCTTTTTTCAAACGATTCAAGGTTCCTTTGCCGGTATTGTCTTTGTCGACATAGATCATGCCATAGCGTTTCTCCATTTCGCCGCTGCCGAAGCTGACGATATCAATGATCCCCCAAGGCGTATAACCTAATAGCGGTACACCATCTTCAACCACCGCTTTTTCCATCTGTTCGATATGCTCTTTCAGGTAAGTGATGCGGTAGTCATCATGGACTTGCTGTTCATTGGTTAATTGATCGTAAGCACCAAAGCCATTTTCTACGATAAATAGCGGCAAGTCATAGCGTTGATAGATCGTATTTAACACATAGCGCAACCCGACTGGATCGATAGGCCAGCCCCAATCAGAAGCACTGATATAAGGATTACTCACGATTTTTGCTCCCGGGATATCCTCAGTTGGTGTGCCAGCCACTTCATCAAGGGTTGAGATCGTTCCTGACATGTAATAGCTGAACCCAATATAATCAACGGTTCCCGCTTTTAATAGCGCTTGTTCCTCGGGCGTGATCTCAATCGTGATGCCTTTTTTTGCCCAATATTTTTGCACATAGGTTGGGATCTTGCCTCGTACGTGGACGTCGCTGTAAAAATAGCGCCGTTCATTGGCTTTGACGGATGCCATCAAATCAGCTGGCGCACAAGAGTAGGGGTAGACCGGGACATAGGCCATCATACAACCAATCTGAAACTCTGGATTGATTTTTTTGCCTTCGATCACGGCTGCCGCACTGGCAATCAACTCATTGACGCCCGCTTGAAAGACGAGTGCTTCTTTTTGACTGTCATCCTCGATGATCATGGCAGAATTGGTCCAAACGTGCAACGGCTCTTGCCCATCTGCTTGATTATTGATCTCATTGAAAGTCATCCAATACGTCACTTTGTCACGATACCGTTGAAAAACAGTCTTAGCGAATTTGACAAAGAGGGGAATCACTTCTTTGTTAGCAAACCCACCAAATTCTTCATAGAGGGCATAAGGCATTTCAAAGTGAGACAAAGTGATGACAGGTTCGATGCCATTTGCCTGCAATTCGTCGAAAAGATCATCGTAGTATTGGAGACCGGCTTCATTTGGTTCTTCTTCTGTTCCAGTTGGATAGATCCGGCTCCAAGAAATCGATGTCCGTAGACATTTCAAGCCCAGTTCTTTGAATAACTGGATATCTTCTTTGTAACGGTGATAAAAGTCAATGGCTTCATGGTTCGGGTAATATTCCCCTTCAATGACTCCTTTGGTGATTTTACGGGGAATACCGTTGCCACCGGCCGTCATGACATCGGCGGTACTCATTCCACGGCCAGCAACATTCCAAGCGCCTTCCGCTTGATGGGCAGCGATCGCGCCGCCCCATAAAAAATCTTTCGGCATTTTTGCGGACATAAATTTCATTCCTCCTCGACTCATTCGTTTGCTTATAATTCTACTTTCTGGGAACGGTTAGAGGCGATCACGAAAGGCAAATAGATCAAGACCGAAATCGCAAGACAAACGACACCGACAACCGCAGCGATCGCATTTCCTCCAGTTCCTAAAAAGAGATTAATGATTCCTGGGGTCGTCCATGGTACCCCAATCGCTGGGGTCGGCATGATCGGCCAGACAACAGTGACAAAATAACCCACCAAAATATTCACCATTGGTGTCAAAATAAACGGAATGATCATGATTGGATTCAAGACGATCGGTAGACCGAAGATCATCGGTTCATTGATTTGGAAAATTCCTGGAACTAAGGACATCTTAGCGATCTCACGTTGTTCTGGACGTTTTGAAGCGATGAAGATCGCAATGATCAAGCCCAATGTCATACCAGTTCCGCCCATATTTGCGAACATATCATTTAAAACGCCCCAGGTTTCTTTGTAAGGAACGTCCCACAAGGAGCCGCCCTGGTTGATAAAGTCTAGGTTAGCTAGATCTTGTTCGGTAAAAATCGCTGAACGAACCGCATTCAATGTGTTTGGTCCATGGATCCCAATCGCAAACAACGTGGTTTGCAAAAATGCCAAGATCAAGACACCGACGACATTGCCCCCCAGATCCCGCAATGGACTTTGGATCCCGTTGTAAATCAGTTCATTGATGCCTTCCGGTGCAATCATTAAAACTAAGAAATTGATCAAAGCAGTGACTGCCACGATGATCACGATCGGAATCATGCCAGAAAAGGAACGGGAAACAGCTGGTGGTACCATTTCAGGCATTTTGATCTGCAATCGTTTGACCTTGAAAAGCTTCGGTAAGAATTCACCGACCAAACAAGCCACGATCATAGCTACGAACAACCCTTGGGCGCCTAAATATTGTGTAGAGATCACATTGACATCATCTACTGCAAACGAGGTCGGGTACAAGATCATAAAGGCAGCGACACTTGTCAAACCAACTAGCGTAGCATCTGCTTGGAAATGCTTGGCTAAAAGTTGGGCAACAAGAAACGCAATGAATAAACTCATGATGTTGATGGTCCCGTTCGCCACGGAAGCTAGAACTTGCTGGGCGCTTTCCAGATTAGGAAAAAGCCGATTCAGTTGAAATAATTGCACGATGAAACTTTCATTGGAAAATAAAATATTGTTGACCAAAATAACGAGAGAAGAAGCGATGGTCAGTGGGAAAATCAGCATGAATGCATCCCGGATCGCTGCTACGTGGCGTTGATTGTTCAACTTTGTTGCGATTGGTACCAACGAGCGGTCTAACAGGTCATTGAATTTTTGCATAATAATAACACCTTTCCTTAATTGATGCCATCATTATAGCGAATGAAAGCGGCTAAAAGTAAGCGGATACGGATTCCGTACATATCTCTCAAGAAATGAAAAAAATTCCGCATCCGGAACACAGTGTTACAAAAAAAGATGGTTCAGTAAACTGAACCATCAAGGGTTGGAACGATAATCTTGTAAATAGCCGATCAGTGTTTCTAAAATCGCTACTGAAGGCAATTGACTAGTCAAATCAAGAAAGATGTCTTTGCGTTCCTCTTTGATCGCATACTCGATCGAATAATCGCACAGGCGTGCCAACGTACTTTCCCGATTTGGGGTAATGCAGTACTTCTGCACGATCGCCTGATTGTCTAAACCGGTAATGACTTCGATCAGTTCTTTGGTTTCACCAGAGACACTCAAAAAAACCAAAACATTCTTTTGATCTTTTCGCAAAAAGCTTTTGATCGGGTAGGTCAGCTCATCAATGCTGATGCTAAAGTAACCGAGACTGGCTAGTTTGCGGGCAACGTATTGTGCGATCGCACCGGATGCCCCCATCCCCATAAATAAGATCAAATCGGCATCCCGCATCGCTTCGGCGAGTTTTCGTATTTGGTATTCCGCATCAGGGTGGAAGATCTGCATATTCAAGCCTTTGATGCGCGCTTCTAAACCTAAGTGTTCAGGGTGCGCATCAAAATGGGCTTTTTCTAAATGATTTTTGATATAGAAGCGAAATTCTGGAAACGACTGAAAGCCGACTTTTTGAATAAAACGAAAGACCGAAGTCGAAGAGACATGAGCATCATCGGCAATGTCGCGCACACGCATATACGGGATCTTTTCTAAGTGATTGACGATAAAACGGTAGATTTCTTGTTCTACCGCAGAGAGCTTGTTCAAGTTTAATTGTTCAAAAAGCGCCATGCTGGTTCCTCGCTGTCCTAGATAATCAATTTACACCAGTATAGCATATCCGAACTTTTAACGGTGCAGCTGTTGGTGGATCTGATAGACTGCGCCGATCAAGCCGGCGTCGTTTTTCAGCTTCGCTGGACGAACAGGTGCGATGGTTTGTCCGCGCAAATAATTGATCGCTTCATGCCGTGTTTCCGTGATCGTCAAGCGAGCCTGCAGGCGTTCCCAGAAATAAGGATTGGCACTGATGCCGCCGCCGATCAATACCAATTCTGGGTCAAAGCAGCTGATCAAATTGATCAACCCTACAGACAAATCCGTTAGAAATTGGTCCGTCAGCTTCAACGCCAATGCTTCGCCTTGCTGCGCGCGGTCAAAAATCTCTTTGGCGTCTTGGGTGGGTTCAAAGCCAGGAACTGCTGCGCCAGATAAATTGTAGAGGCGAATCAAGCCGCCCACGACGGCAGTTTTTTTATTGATGGAACTTTCCTCGATATTGCCTTCTTCTGGCAGCTGATCGATCACCATCCAACCAAATTCACCAGCCATGCCATGAGCACCTCGGTAGACTTGATTATTGATTACGATCCCACCGCCTACACCAGTGCCTAGGACAAGACACAAATAGTTGGCTACCTCTTGCGCATTCCCGATCCATTTTTCAGCAATCGCTGCTGCATTGGCATCATTTTCCACCGCCACCGGCAATCCTGTACGCGCTTCCAAGACTGCTTTAAAATTTTCACCATATAACGATTTGATGGCTCCAGCCGTTAACATAAAGCCGTCTTTTTGAACGATCCCTGGGGCACTGATCCCAATGCCATCAATCGTGTGGCGGCTCTGGGCATCTTCGATGATCGTGAGTATATCCTGATAAAACTGGGCTGGCTCATAGCTAGTGGGGATCGCTGATTTTTCAAGGATCACTCCGGTTTCATCTAAAACCCCATATTTAATACTTGTTCCGCCAATATCAAATCCTACGTACATTCTTCTTCCTCACCTTTCAAAACATTGTTGCCTTAAGTGTACCATCTGGCAGGAGGAATTTTTTTCTTTTTTCAGCTATTTTTTGACAGCCGTTTCCGCTGCATCCAAATAAAACAAAATGTCACTTTTGCCTTCCTGATTGGTTCCTTTGTACACCTCCGTATCCAGGCCTCCGATACGAAAGCCTGCTCGCAAGTAAAACAGACAGGCAGAAGGATTGTTGTCCTGCGCTTGTGTATAGATGCCGCGATAGTCTTTGGCAAGGGCCGCTTTCAGTGCCTGTTGGATCAACAGTTGACCGATTCCTTGCTTGCGGTAGTCTGTGTTGACCTTTAAGTCATAGAGGTACAGATACTTGAAAAAAGCGTCTTGAACGATCGCTAAGCCGATGCATTTTCCATCATCATAAGCACCGATAAACAGACTGTTTCGGCTCATTTCATCATAGCAATAATTTTCATCTGGGAAACGCATCGTCTGAATGTCTTCAGGTGCAAATTTACAGATCGTGTACTGCCAGTTGCCCTCATTATAAGACGGCAGCATTTTCCCCCATAAGGAGAAGGGTTCGTTTTTCAAGCGGATATCAGCTTGGTGTTCTTGATCGATCAGTTTGATTTCTAGCATGGGACACCTCGATTTTCTATAGTTTTCAATCATGAGTATTTAAAAGTAAGTTGTTGCAGTTTAGTTTACTACAAAGAATGAAAAATCACGATACTTATTAAACAGTCTGGTCTTCCTGTGAGAAGGGACGTTTTTGTAGGAGTAACTTAGTTGTTTGTCTATACATTTAGGTGGAAAAAGCAGAAAATATTCCATTGATACCTTAGTCACAATGACCGACGGAAAAATACGTCTTAAGTTTGATTATATTTATCGCTTGTTTTTTTATACTGAAGGTAGATAGAAAAAACGGAGGACAATCACTTGAAAAAAGCAATTAGTATGATCCTGCTCGTGTTAACGATCGGGACCGTCACATTGGTTACATGGTCTTATTTTACGAAAGATGATTCCAGCGAACTGGTTCAGCTGGTGGATCGTTTCAATCCTTTCGTACCGGAGAAAAAGGTTTATGTCAAAACATCCGATGAGTATGGCGTGCCGCAAAAACATGATGCCTATGAATATACGCAAGAAGGAATCAATGAAGATGGACAAAAAATAAAAATCACGTTTTGGGCACCACAAAAATTAAAAGAAAATGCCTACCTAGAGCTTGATGCAAAGGGCAAACATGTGGAGTCGTATCAAGAGGTGACCGAGCAGGATCTCCCTGACGCTATCAAAGACGAGTTGGTTACGACCCATTGATCATCGAGCCTGCTTGAAGAAACGGACAGAAAGTCATTTCCCACAAGTTGGGAGATGGCTTTTTTTAGTACCTTCACCTAAAGAAAAGTTCGCCAAGATTTGATTTGGGTGAAAAAGATTAGAGGATGATAGAATTTTCAGAAAAAATAGATAATTTTTTCAATTCTTAGTTGCAATAGCAGAAACGTCTGGTATTCTCTATGAGGTAGTTAAAAAAAATCATTCATATAATTAAAAATAGCAACAGTGAGAGAATCACTGTGTATGAAGGATCAACGGTTTTCGAGGAGGAACGTATGACAGAAAAAAATCAATTAAAAAAACAGATGAAAACCAGACACATCACTATGTTGGCACTAGGTGGCGCAATCGGTGCCGGCCTATTCAAAGGCAGTGGGGAAGCGATCCAGTTAGCGGGGCCTGCGGTCTTGCTAGCGTTTATTTTTTGTGGGCTGATCTTATTTGTCGTCATGACAGGACTGGGACAGTTGGTTTTATCTGACCAAAAACAACATGGCCTTTCGGGCTTAGTCCAGCCGTATCTTGGCTTGCATACAGCTGATTTCATTGATTGGATCTACTGGTCAATGTGGATGATCAACATCATCGCCGAAGCAGTTGCTGCCGCAAGCTTTTTGCAGCTGTGGTTTCCCAATATTCCAGCTTGGATCTTTGTTTTGATTTTGGCACTACTCACGACCATCATCAATTTGTTTTCGGTCCGCTTGTTTGCAGAAACGGAATACTGGCTTTCGTGGGCCAAAATCAGTGTGGTGATTGTGCTGATCTTGGTGGGTCTCTATCTGGTTGCCACGCAAGTCTTTGATCTGGGCTTTTTACCGACGATGAGACAAATGACAGACTATGGTGGTTTTGCCCCTCACGGTCTCAAAGGATTTATCAATTCTTTATTGGTCGTAATCTATTCTTATGGCGGTTCTGAGTTAGTAGCCATCACGATTAGTGAAGCAGAAAATCCCAAAAAAGCGATCCCTCAAGCAATCAAAGGAGTAATGACTCGGATTGCCGCTTTTTACATCATTCCCATGTTTCTTTTACTGATCATTTATCCGTGGAATCAATTAGCAGATCCAAATGTCAGTCCCTTTGTAATGGTGTTTCAAAAAATCCATGTGCCTTTTGCTTCCGACATCGTTAATTTAGTGATCATTTTGGCCTTGTTTTCCTCCATCAATTCTGGGGTCTATGCTTCTTCAAGAACGTTGTTTTTCCGGTTAAGCAACAATGGCCAGAAAAAAAGCCGCTTCACGATGCTGAATAAAAACAGCGTGCCCCAACGAGCGATCATGTTTTGCAGCGGTACTTTATATCTTGGAGTCGTTCTTTCTTACTTTTTAGGCGACAAACTCTTCAATTATCTGGCAGGCTCCCTGTCGTATACTGTATTACTGATTTGGTTGTTGATCAGTGTGGCGGCGTTTGTTTTGGTACGCAAGCAGAAGAAAATGGGCTATACGATTTTTTTGGGTGGGGCGATCCTTGCGTTGCTTTTGCTGTTTGCCGGTATCTTGATCACTAACCCGTTAGCGGTTACAGGTTTCACCGCATTGCTGTATACGATCATTTTTCTTAGTTTTTATTGGAACCATCGAAAAATAGGGGACACCAGTGGAAAAAGTTGAAGAACCTTCCCTTAAGGCATAAACTGATGGAGAAGGAACAGCCCGCTTGGCTATTTTTTCGCTTCTCAGGAACATGGCTAAAAATAAAGTAAAGGAGAATACGAAAATGGTTAATTTTTGGACATTGATTTTCGGCACCCTCAGCTGGGTTGTGGTGGAAAGTCTGCTTTACAACCCGATGCATAAGTGGGGCAAGTTTTGGGCGAAAGAATCAGGAATGGCAGAGAAGATGGACGGTCAGCAGATGACGACCGGTGACATGCTCTTTACCTTTGGCGGCACGATTGTTGGTGGGATTCTCTTATCGGCAGCGACCTATCAAGTCGTCTATTGGTTTGCCACATTCGATCATGATGGTTGGCTGATGACCTCCTTGCAAGTCGCTTGCTTATTGTGGCTAGGGGTGTATGGGGTCGCCACCTTCGTGATGGCTGTTTACTCGGGACAGTCCCGTAAATTAGTTGGGCTGCACCTTGTGAATGGGTTTCTAGGAGTGATCGTTTTAGGGCTTGTTGTCGGACTAATTGGACAATAGGCAGCGATCATATCCCAGCGAGAACGTTCAAAGATCTCAACGAATCAATCCTAAAGAAAGCCGATCTTGTCTCGACAAGGTTGGTTTTTTTGCGCGTGAAATTAATCTCACTATAAAAAAAAGCTATAAAAGCAAATTGTTTATGCTATACTGAAAATAACTCAATTTGACAGGAAACACAAACCCACGGGTTTGCGAAAAATCATGAAAGAAGGAAACTTAGGGAAAACGAGGAGGGGAAAAATGAAAACGAAAAGCAAGTTAGGTAGAAGAATGTTTGCTACCGTTTGTTTGGCGGTGCTATTTTTTTTGGCAAGCTGCAGCCGCTCAGGGGTTGACTCTGCAGCTGCAAATCAAGTATTGACCAATAGCAACAGTCATCAACAATATGCTTTGTATCTATTTGAAGATGGAAGGATCACTGTCAATAAAACGCTGAGTTTTTTGGTCGATCCGAATCAGGAACCTGCGGACTTGGTAGAAGAACAAGAGGCGCAATTAGTGCAGATCAACGAAACACTGCAAGCAGAGTTTCCCAAAAGCAAAGCACTGACTGCGGCAGACATCGGCACTATGCACACCTTTGAAGTGACAAATGCCCAAGTGATCATTGATCAAGAGAAAAAGGAAGTGCGCATGACTGGCGATGATTTTGAGAAAGTATTCAAAATGGTGGACAACAATGACAAGCGTCTGATCGATGATGAACAAAACGAGTACGAGTTTTCTTACGATGAGAAATAGCAAGTGATAAAAAAGCAGCTGCCTCCGACGAGACAACCGCTTTAGACTGCAGACAAACCTTAGACAAAAATGAGGTTTGTTTTTTTTCGTTGCAAAATATTAGTGACTATTACGGAAAACATTTTGCGCAAGGAGTAAGTCCGCGACTTTGCGCTTCTGCTAAAGTGGCAGGCGTGTAGGTACCGTTGCCGCATTTTCTCGTATGATATTTCGAACCTGTTGGTGTAACGAGGACCGACGTTTGGGCTTGATTGCTAGCAGCGGCTGGCTGACTTTGTTCTGGCACAGCGGCGGCTGCCTGCCGTTCTTCCTCCGCCTTGGCTTGTGCGGCTGCTTGTTCGTTGGCAGTGATCGTTTGCGCCACTGTTTTCGTTCGAGTAGCTAATTCCTCATCGGGGGTCTTGAGACGAGCGACAGCATCTTCTGCACGAGCAAGGGCATCTTTTGTCGGCTCCGCCTCTGCCGCTTCCACCGCTTGGACAGCTTCTGCAACGAGGGCTTCTGCTTCTTTCTCAGAAATCTTGGTTTCTACAGTGGATAACCGACTTTCAAACGTTTCCTTGTTCAAAACCGCTTGTGCGACTAATTCTTTTGCCTGATCGAAATCACTGCGCTCAAGGGAAGCTTCAGCAGTATCGAGGGCTTTGCCGATGGCAAGATGTTCTTCCACCACGGTTAGCCGGGTAGCGAAATCTTCGTAGGTTTTACTCAAAGCATGAATCAGCGTCACGGCTTCGTCGTAATTCTTTTGGTTTGGCTGGGTTTCGGCAAGCGCCAGTGCCGTCTCGGCTTTTTCCAGTGCTGCTTGTTCTTGTTTTTCAGCTTGCAAACTCGCTAGAAATGCGCGAGAAGGTTTGACGGTGACGACTTCTTCTTTGGTGTTTCCACCCATTGAGGCTTGGAGGGTAAATTCCTGTTCCTCTTCATCTTCAAGTTGCACGGTGTAAGAAAATGTTTCGTCCGCCAGCGAAACCTCCACCCCGTTGATCGTCAGTTGCGCTTCTGGGTTGGTTTGACCCGTAATCGCCGCTTCGCCTTGTTCGTTGGTAACCAGTTCTGCTTCATCTACGTGAAGCTCCGGTGTTGCTGCTGGAGTCATTAGTGCTCCGCCAATCAATAAGAGAAAACCACCCATAAAAATAACGATTTTGTTGCGAAGCGGCTTTTTCTTGATCAAACTAAGAATAAAAAAGATTCCGCTTACAACCATTGTCAAAAAACCAACAACAAAAATAAATATCCCCATACTTTTTTCCATTTCCTTTCTTGTGAATAATTTAATTATAACATTTTTACTAACGTATCCGCCATCAATAACCGGCTAGCAAGGGTTGCTGAACGTATGGAGGGAGTTCAACTAGCAAACCAATAGATTTTTATCAATAATAAATAGATTTACAGAAATTTTTATTATAAAATGATTTAGAAAGAGTTGTTTTTCGTTTGTATTTGCTTTTTTTGCTAGACAGCTTTTGGTCCTAATACACGTATTTACTTCATTACTGGAAAAAGACGCTTTGAACAAACGGATGAAATCGAGCAAATACCTGCAAACAAGCGGCTTTCCTTCGCTGCTTCCCCCAAATAACACCATAAAAAAGACATTCCCCCTCATGTGCAACTAAGCGACTTCATTGATAAGAAAATCAGTATGTGCAAAAGGAGTAGCAATGAAAATCACACAAATCCAATGTCCCAGCTGCTTGGGTCAGTTAACCGTTGACTGGGAGACAGGAAAAGCAATCTGCCAATATTGCTTAACTAAATCAGTCCTACAGTCGCCGCCAAAACAAACGCAAGAAGCTTCGAATGAACAGGTTCCCGTAGTTTTTCAAGAAGTCAAAGAAGGGTTTTATTCGTTTGCCTTTAATGAAGACGAGGTAGCAAATGCCTTGAAAAAATGGCTGATCCAACAGGAATCAGTTCCTGAGGACATTATCGTTCATCTTGAAGTCAGCGAGGTAAAACGATATTTTATTCCGATTTATGAATTTCAGGTGACCTATACGATGCAGTGGGAGGGGGCCTTTGGCTACGATACCCATTCCATTGCATGGGAAGGCTCGCATACGACCACGTGGGAAAAGAAGCGAGGCGACCATTCAGGTGAGACGGTTATATTCTATCAATGCGGCAGTTCGGAGGTGATCGAACAAGAAATTCCTCAGAGCTTTGAGGTCAATGATGAAATGAAAAGAAAACCGCACTTTAGTACCGATCAAAAGGAATTTCAACAGCTAGTCTCAGCACATGCTATTCATGTTTTTCCCTTTGATATTGAGCAAGAGCAGGCGCTCTTTGGTTCTGAAAAACAAGCGGAATTGAGAGCCCATGCGAATGCGGTGATCCAGAAGAAAGAATCTGCCGATCATCTAAAAGAGCTGCACCTAAATCTTTCCCTGATCAGCTGTGCTACAGAAGAGCTCTACTTTCCCCTGTATATGGGCACCTTCAAGTACCAAGAGCAATCCTTTGAATTTGCGATCGACGGCAAAGATCCTGACCGAATGAAGCTGCCGATTATCCCACAGTGCCAAGCTACCTATCAAACGGTTGCGAATTTTTCAAAAGCTCGTAAGGTTTTTGGCTGGTCCTCCGTACTCTTTTTTACGTTAGGTGTGATCCTGATGATCTTGGCGCTATTCATTTCTGAATGGCTTCCTCTAGGAAGAGTGTTCAGAGCTGTCATAGGGGGGATTGTCATGAGTTCCCTGCCAACTGCAGTTTATTGGGTAGTATCGGGGATAGTGTTGCACTTTCTAAAAGAACAGTACCTCAAAACAGCCCAAAAATTTAGAGATGAGTGCCAAAGAGAATTATTAGGTAAGAAAACGGCTGGGACCGCTTTGTTAGCAAACTACGAGAAGCGTGAAAAGAAGCTTGCAAGAATCAGAAGATTTTATGAATGGCTCGATACGCTCGCTTATGTGGTCGTGGTCGTTACCCTTATTTGGAACATTCTTCGGTTTCTTTGATAAACCATCTTGTTGAAAAGAAAAAACGATTCATAAAAAGGAGAAAAAATGAAAATCACCCAAATCCAATGCCCCAGCTGTCTGGGACGTCTAGAAGTTGATTGGGACTCAGGAAAAGCAGTCTGTCAGTATTGTTTGAACGAGTTGCTGATCAAACCGGAACAAATAAACCAGGAACAAACAAAACAAGTCGTCTCGCTTAAAGAGTTGCCACGCATTCAAGGGACCGTCAAAGAAGGATTTTATCCGTTTGCTTATGATGAAAAGGCATGTGAAGCGGCGTTGAAAAATAAACTAGCATGGCAAGAGACCATCTCGGAAAGTATCTTTTTTGAGCTAGAGATGGTTCATCTAAAACGTGTGTTTATCCCGATGTATTATTTTCAAATTGCTTATGACGCGCAAGTGAGAGGGAGCTATGTCCACGAGGAACAGCAGAGGGGGAGTGGGCGCATTACTGCCGACATTTCTTTACATAACAGCGGGAACACAACGGTTTTCAATGAATATTTCCCTACGGATACCCGAAAAGAAGCGGATTACAGTATCAATGGCAAGCTGCCGCTGCATCTTCAAAAAGGAGCCGCCTATTGCACGGATATGCAGCAGTTTTCGGCACTTAGCCAAGACGCTCAGGTGCTGCCCTTTGATATTTCCAGAGAAGCGGCACTCTCGGATACCCATCTATTGGAAGTCTTTGAAGCAAAAGCCAAAGACCATTTGGTGGGAGCAGATGTTGCCAATGAGGTTCAACTGACTCTTTTTCCGAAACAATGTGATACGGAAAAACTGTATTTTCCTTATTACATTGGCGAATTCAAGTATGGAAACCAAACCTATTCTTTCGTGGCTGATGGCACCGATGCTGAACGCCTTTTTCCAACCCAGCTCCCTGAATGTGAACAGCTGGTGCAAGTGAAAAAAAGTTTTTCGAAGACCAGCAGAGTCCTATGGCAGTTCTGCTATACCTTTTTTTCATTCGGAATAATTTCAGGGACCCTTTTAAATTTTATTTTTGGTGGATTTTTAATGCCTGCCGTTGCCTTTAGTTTGATTGGCACATCGATCGTGCTTTTTGTCATTTGGCTAGTAGTTTCATTTTTTTTGATTACGCAAAAAATCAACTTCTTTAAAGAACATAAAAAGTTTAAAAAGGATCTGAATCAAGCACTCAGTCAGCCACAGGCAAATCAAATAGCTATTTTGCAGACATTTGAAGCCCGAAAAAAGAAACTCGTCCGAAAGACAGTATTTTACAGTGGTCTGGAAAATATGGCGTATGAATTCGCATTGATTCTCTTCTTAGCAATATTGGTTTGGTATTTTGGCTTCTACGGCTTGTCTTTTGTCATGCTGCTGGCGTTTGTCAGCTGGAATGCGATCCGTATTTTTACAACGAATAGCTCTGATCGATGCATCAAAACGAAAGGATGATCTCATGGATATCATTCCCATTCAATGTCCCCATTGTTTAGGGGAACTAGAAGTAAACTGGAGTGTCGGCACGGCGATTTGTCTGTATTGTCGTGGGAAAATGGTGATCAAATTGCCCTTTGACCACGCCAAAATTGCCCAGTCCAGTCCCCTGACGGACAAACAGCTTGCGCTGACCCAGCTGGCGGCTCTTTTGAAGAAAATCAGTCTGCCATCTGCTGCTCTTAGGGAAAACGCACCATCAGCCGACGTTTTCGTTGGACGGGAGCAGCCAAAACCAACGTCAAGAAACCAGGCGTCTCCGATTCAAAGGGCGCCCATCCATCAGCGCAACCAGCGGCAAAATCGTTTGAATGCTTTTTTTCAAAAACAAAATTTTTTGTTCTATTTTTCTGGAGAAAGACAAGTGCTACCAAGGCAATGGCAAAGACAAGTCCTCGCTAGTTTTCAAGTGCCTGAAACGGAGACCCCTCTTGCGTTGCTAACGTCAAAGATGACTGGCAAGAAAGCGAATGCGGGACTGCTTTTTGGCGTTGAACGAGTGTATTTGTGCACGTACGAAAAGAAAGAAAAACGAATAGTCAGTTTTTCCTGGAGTGTTTGGAAAAACCTCGGTTTTGAGGTCCAGCATAAAATGTTTAGTAGCTTTTTGGTGATTCAACAGGAATATCGTGTTCCTCTTCAAGCATTGGGCTTTGCGACCCAATCATTTTTGCAAGAATTACAGCAGTTGTTGCAAGAGTGGGAGACTGGCTAGTGCTGAGTATCGATGAAATCAAATAGGGAATCAATTTATTGGTCAAAAAAACAAAGAGAGCATCGCAAACAGCGGCGCTCTCTTTCACTTCATGTGGTTTCCAACTCAGCATTGTTGGTCCCTGTTAAATACTCGGCTTCATCGTTTAA
This sequence comes from Enterococcus sp. AZ141, assembly GCF_051714385.1. Taxonomy (NCBI): domain Bacteria; kingdom Bacillati; phylum Bacillota; class Bacilli; order Lactobacillales; family Enterococcaceae; genus Enterococcus; species Enterococcus sp. AZ141. Next base: position 877,023 of record NZ_JBIORT010000001.1, on the reverse strand, counting down.
AAGACTGGCCGTCGTTCGCAGCGTGTCGTAAGAATGCAAAACGGCAGCGAGACTTTTTTGCGAATCACTGATTTTCATAGTCGTCGACTCGGTACTATCTAACACGACTAAGGCTTGTTGGTTGATGGCTTGCATGGTTGCGGCAATGGTTTGGGTCAACTGCTTGGTCTGTTCGGCTAATTTTTGCATTTCATCGGCAACTACCCGAAAGCCAGCTGCTTGTTCGCCGATCCGTGCTGTTTCGATGGAAGCGTTGAAGGATAGCAGTTTGGTTTGTTGTGCAATGCGGTCGATGTCATGCAGCACCGCTGTCACCTGTTGGCTATCCATTTCTAAGGCATGGGTCGTTGCTTGATTTTGATCAGACAGCCGTTTGACTTGCGCCAAGTTCTCTGACAAATGATCGACTTGCTGATGCCCGTTGGCAGAAAGTCGTGTCAGGGAAGCAGCACTTTCTTGCACTTTTTTGATAGTGACCGCTAAGGCTTGTTCTCTTTGGGTAATGTCAAAAGCGATTTTGACGACGTTGACGACTTCTTGCTGCTCATCGAGGACGGGGAAGTAGATTCCTTCTAAAATCAGTTTTTCTCCTTGTTTGTTTTTTCGGATGATTTTGTCTTGAAACCGTTGCTTTGAGTACAGCAGTTGATTCCAAAAAGCTTGGTAATCCGTACTGGCAGCATAATGGTCAAAACAAAAGGTCCGATGCGGCAAGCCAATGATTTCTTCTTGGCTGTACCCTAGGATATCAGTCATGTTGGCATTGGCGAAAACAACTTCTTTTTGCGGATCAAAGACTATGACAGCGAGTTCTTGAAAAATAGCAGCGAGCAGACGGTTATTTTGTGTTTCATCTAATGTGAATTTCATACGTACTTACCTACGCCTTTCAGTTTTTTGGGAAGTTTACACAGCGAGTGTCTTACAGTTATCGGTCATGAAGGCAAGGCAGTTAAGAGTGCAAAAACCACCTTTTTTGTCGAACAAAATGCCTGGAAGCAGAAGGAAGCAAGATTCTTTGCATCAGAATGACTTGGTGGTACCCTTAAGGTCAACACGAACGATTTCAAACAAAAGGAGAGAATCGTATGACAGATAGAATTTCGTTGGAAAAAGCAGCCGTTGAATTTAGTGAGGCAAATGCACCGCACCCACGGATCTATGAATTACCGCCAGAAGAAGGGCGCGCACTATTGGAACAAGTCCAAGAGTCACCCGTCAATAAACTGGCGGTTGAGATAGAAGATCAGACCGTAGATACAGGCGAGTGGGGGGCCATCAATGTTCGTTTTGTTCGTCCCGAAGGAAATCATGCGATTCTCCCTGTTATTTATTATCTCCATGGCGCTGGCTGGGTCTTCGGCAGTGCCGCAACTCATGATAAATTGATCCGTGAATTGGCGGTACGAACCAACTCGATCGTCATTTTTCCTGAATACAGTCGTTCGCCAGAAGCAAAATACCCAACGGCGATCGAACAAAATTATGCGGTCTTGCAGCAATTACCGGGATTTGTCGATGTCAAAGGCTTAGACCTTACCCGTTTGACCGTGGCTGGCGATTCCGTAGGTGGGAACATGGCGACTGTTATGACCTTGTTAACGAAAGCCCGTGGTGGCATTCCGATCGCACAGCAATTATTGTTCTATCCTGTGACAGATGCCCGCTTTGATACGCCTTCGTATGAAGCATTTGGCGAAAACTATTTTCTGACCAAAGAAGGGATGCAATGGTTCTGGAATCAATACACGACGGATGAAACACAGCGGAATCAAATTACCGCTTCTCCTTTACGAGCGACCAAAGAGGAGTTAGCCGATCTGCCACCAGCGTTGATCATTACGGGGGAAGCAGATGTCTTGCGGGATGAAGGGGAAGCCTATGCGCAGCATTTACGAGCAGCTGGCGTGGAAGTTACCCAAGCACGTCTGCAAGGAATCATCCATGATTTTGTGATGGTCAATGCGATGGATCAGACCCAAGCTGCACGAGCTGCCATGACACTGGCTGTCGGTTGGCTGACGGAAAAAAATGTCCCAGCAGAATAAAAAACCGACAAAAGAAGCTTCTTTTTAGAGGTGTTCTGATACAGTAAAGGATTTATGGGGTGGAGCGATCCACTCCTTTTTTTGTCGGAAAAATGGAAAGACATACACCTGCGGTCTGAAGCAGATGCAAACGCTCTCTAAAAAACTACGTTTTTATAGTACAGATATTAATAAGTGTTTTTCGTTGATAAATAAATAGAAAGTGCTATTATATGTATTGTGATTAATACAGTTTTTGGAAAGAGGTAATACAGTGAGTGCAAAAGGATCAGAAATCATTGTTGAAAGTTTAGAAAATCATCGGGTGCCTTATATCTTTGGGATTCCCGGTGCAAAAATCGATGGCGTATTTGACGTGTTGAGTGATCGGGGACCAGAGTTGATTTTGGCACGACATGAACAAAACGCGGCATTTATGGCACAAGCAATCGGTCGCCTGACAGGAGAGCCAGGAGTCGTCATTGCGACAAGTGGACCAGGAGCCAGTAATTTAGCGACTGGGTTGGTCACGGCAACTGCCGAAGGTGATCCCGTCCTGGCACTAGCAGGCCAAGTGAAGCGTTCTGACCTTTCAAAATTGACCCACCAAAGCATGAATAATGCGGCATTGTTTGCGCCGATCACGAAATTCAGCAGTGAAGTCCAAGATCCTGAAACCCTTTCTGAAAGTATTGCCAACGCCTTTCGCATCGCAAAAACAGCGAAAAAAGGGGCGAGCTTTTTATCCATTCCTCAAGATGTGACGGACGGAACCGTTCAAGGGGCAGCGATCAAACCACTATCTTCGCCTAAATTAGGCAGTGCCGATGCAGAAGATATCCAGGCACTCGTCGATCGGATCAAAGAAGCCAAGCTGCCTGTCCTACTCTTAGGAATGCGGGCTTCAGGCGTGAAAGAAACACAAGCGATTCGTCATTTAGTTGCAAAAACTGGGTTGCCTGTCGTAGAGACCTTCCAAGGCGCTGGGATCATTTCTCGTGAATTAGAAGAGCATTTCTTTGGCCGCGTCGGCTTGTTCCGCAATCAGCCTGGTGATATGCTGTTGAAACGCAGCGACTTAGTGATCGCTGTGGGGTACGACCCGATCGAATACGAAGCTCGCAACTGGAATGCGGAAAAAGATGCCCGCGTGATCGTCATCGATGAAGTACCGATGGAGATCGATCCATTTATGCAGCCAGAAGTTGAACTGATGGGCAGTATCGCGAAAATTATTGAACAACTATCAAAAGCCATCGATCAGTATCACTTGACCGAAGACGCTCAAAACTATTTAACGACGCTGCAAACCAAACTCAATGAAAAACCAGCGGATGTCGAAGGCAGCAACAATACCTTGCATCCCCTGGAAATCATTGATGCTTTGCAACAAGAAGTGACCGATGACATGACGGTGACGGTGGATGTCGGCAGCCACTACATTTGGATGGCCCGTCATTTCCGCAGTTATGAGCCACGGCATCTGCTCTTTAGTAATGGCATGCAGACTTTAGGGGTAGCTTTGCCATGGGCGATCGCGGCAGCGCTCGTGCGACCAAATACTCAAGTGATCTCTGTATCTGGCGATGGTGGCTTCTTGTTTTCTGCCCAAGAGTTAGAAACAGCCGTCCGTTTGAAACAAAACATCATTCACTTGATTTGGAATGACGGTACCTACAATATGGTGAAATTCCAAGAAGAAATGAAATATGATCGTGCTTCTGGGGTTGATTTTGGACCAGTTGATTTCGTGAAATATGCCGAAGCGTTTGGTGCCAAAGGCTTACGGGCAACCACCAAACAAGAATTGATGGCAGCCATCGAAGAAGGCTTTGCAACGGATGGTCCAGTGATCATTGATATCCCTGTGGATTATTCAGACAATGCCGATCTTGGCAAAACGATCCTACCTGATCAATTTTATTAAGACCAAAGGAGCATCAAGATGAAAGTGAAAAACAAAAGTTATTTATATCAGCATGGCACCCTAGGTGGGTTGATGCAGGATTTAATGGATGGCACGGAGCAAATCGGAAAAATGCTTGAATATGGCAATTTTGGGATTGGTACTTTGGCTGGTTCCAATGGTGAAGTGATTATTTTAGATGGTGAAATCTACCATGTAGACGAGTCGGGCAAGGTACAAGTGCTCCAAGGAAATGAAGGAACCCCCTATGCGGCAGTCGTTGATTTTTCTGCGGCGAAGCACCTGCAGGTCAGCCAAGAAATGACAGATGAAGAAGTGAAAAACCACGTCCTGACAGAAGTCAGCCCGAATTTGTTTTCCGCTGTCAAGATTCATGGGGTATTTACCAAGATGCACGTCCGCGTTGCCCCAAAGCAAGAAAAACCGTACCCAAAATTCATTGAGATCATCCAGCATCAGCCGGAATTTCAAGCAGAAGATATCAGCGGCACGATCGTCGGGTTCTTTACCCCGTTGCTGTTCCACGGTGCTGCGGCCGCCGGTTTCCATTTGCATTTTATTAGTGATGATCGCACATTTGCTGGTCATGTCTTAGACTTTGAAGTGGCAGCTGGCGAAGTCGAATTGATGGAACTAGCCGAATTTCGTCAGCATTTTCCTATCGACAACCAAGACTATTTGCAGCGGGAGATCGATGTCGCAAAAATCGCCAAGGATATTGAAGCTGCCGAATAAGCAGCAGGCAGCAAAAAATAATTGATCGCCAGTAGAGTGGTCTCGGATCGAATGGAACGCAAAGCAGCAGTGAAGCCAACGCTTCACTGCTTTTTTGTGCTTCCTTCTATTCATGAGGCTTGCTGCAAAACCTGGATACTTCGATAGAAAAGTTGGGAAATGGTCAAAAATCTGAATTAATTCTTATTTCCGAGCAAATAAATTGATATATTTTAAGAATAATGATAATTTTTGTACTAATTAGAAGTATTTTGTTGAGAGTAATTGCACTTGACTGATTTTATAGAGAAAAGAGGAAAGATATGAAAAAAAAGTTGACGACTGCGCAAGGAGCCAGTGTAGCGGATAACCAGAATTCTTTGACAGCGGGGCGCCGTGGCCCAGTGTTGATTCAAGATGTCCATTTGCTAGAAAAACTGGCACATTTTAATCGTGAGCGGATTCCCGAACGGGTCGTTCATGCGAAAGGTGCGGGGGCTCATGGGGTCTTCCGAGTAACAAACGACGTAACGATGTACACGAAAGCGGCGTTTCTTTCAGCCATCGGGAAAGAAACGGAGATGTTTATTCGCTTTTCAACGGTTGCCGGAGAACTAGGGTCTGCGGATACGTTGCGCGATCCTCGGGGGTTTGCGGTTAAATTTTACACGGAAGCGGGGAATTATGATCTCGTGGGCAATAATACCCCGATTTTCTTTATTCGTGATCCGTTGAAGTTTCCTGATTTTATCCATACCCAAAAAAGAGACCCGCGAACGCACTTGAAAAATCCAGAGGCGGTATGGGATTTTTGGTCCCATTCACCGGAATCCCTCCATCAAGTCAGCCTGTTGATGGGGGATCGGGGCTTACCGGCAACCTTTCGTCATATGCATGGGTATGGGAGCCATACATTCGCTTGGCTCAACGCAGAGGGAGAACGCTTTTGGGTGAAATATCATTTTCGGACGGATCAAGGCATTATGAACATGAGTGCGGCACTCGCAGCAGAACTTGCGGGAAGCAATCCTGATTATCATATTGAAGATCTATATAAAGCGATTGAGGCAAAGGAGTATCCTTCTTGGACACTCTATGTTCAAATCATTCCCTTTGAAGAAGGTTGGTCAGCTGCCGTCAATCTTTTTGATGTGACCAAAACAGTCTCACAAAAAGACTATCCGCTCATTGAAGTGGGACGAATGACTTTGAATCGCAATCCAGAGAACTATTTCAACGAAGTCGAGCAAGTCACTTTTTCACCGGGCAATATCGTTCCAGGGATTGATTTTTCTCCGGACAAACTATTGCAAGGTCGGCTGTTTGCTTACGGTGATGCGCATCGTTATCGAGTTGGACCCAACAGCAGCCAGTTGCCGATCAATGCGCCAAAAGCGCCTGTCCATAATCACCAACAGGACGGTTTCATGAATACCAAAACGAATTCTTCAGGGATCAATTATGAACCGAACAGTTTCGATGGCATCAAAGAAAACCCGCATGCCAAGGGCATCCACTATTCGTTAGAAGGAGAGATCGGTTCCTTTGATTACGATGAAGACTATTATAGCCAAGCAGGTGATTTTTATCGTTTGCTCTCAGAAGAAGAACGAACACGTTTAATTCAAACGATTGCGGGAAGTTTGGGACAGGTTCAAAATCAACAGATCAAAGAACGGCAGGTCATGCATTTTTACCGTGCGGACCCAGAATACGGCAGACGAATCGCTGAAGCGATCGATGTGAACATTTAAGAAAGGAGGAAAAAGAATGTTACTTTTACATGTAGTTTTTGGTCTTTTATCTTTTGTCGGAGCAATGATGCTGGGGGTGGCCTTTAAAGGGCAGCTGCGAGAGCTTTCAAGGCTTCAGCAATGGGCAGTCGGTTTGAGTTATACGGGCACGCTGTTGACGGCGATTTTGGGGATCTTGTCTGCATCTTCTCATCCAATCATCGTACTCATGACCCTCGTAGGCGCACTGGCTTTTACGAAACGGACATTTTTAAGTGCAGATCAATCCAAAGAGCAATGATTGCTGATAGTAGCAGCGTAGAAGGAAAAAGCGTACTTGATTCATTGGAAAAGTCCCATATAAAGCTGCTTCCACTAAAAAAGAACAGCTTTATATGGGAGGATTAGTCAGGCGTTCGTTTAAAGGCGACAAGGAAATATCAATTCTCTTTCTTTGGAGAAGCGGCGTGAATGATTGGAATTACTACGTATTATCAAGAACGACCAACCGCAAAATTCTCGGATTGATTCGATTCAAAAGATAATTCCAGTCGGCAGCGTCGGGTATTGATTTTAATAAGACACTTTCAACATCCAGTAAGTATTCAGTGGCGTATTCGGAGTAGTTAGTAATGAGAAAATTAATGTTTTTTTCTTTTAAATACTCGTGGGAGAGTTCGTTTGAATCAGGGTAGTACATTTCATGATAAACGCCAAGATATTTTCGGATAATACTTTCGGCGTACTCACAAACATACTCGTTACCTTCAAAAATAACAGCTATAGTTCTCCGTGTGCCCCAATTCTCTTCAATGATGGCTTCCATGTGGAAGGTGAGACTTGCACAAAAATCATCCAAATGGTCGAAAGAATAGAGTGTTTTCACAAGAGGATGTGAGAGCAAAAACTGGCGATTTTTTTTATATTCAGCCGCAAATTTTTCTTTGACGAAAGCATTCAAATCATCGATGTTGACGTTCATCGTTGGCGATAACAACTCACGAAGCTTGAAAATAGTGAAGAATGACTCTAACCAAAGCAAATCTTTTTGTTCATCAAAGCTGTTGCCGCGATTTTGGGCATAGAAATCAGCAGTGATTTGTTTGATCGCGGGCCAGTGGTTATAGTTAAGACAAAACACTTTGCTTGTTTCTAGATCGGTGTTGAGTTTGCGACGACAAATGATGCAAGTCAAAAGATAGATTGCTTCTTCTTGAGGAAACTCAAAGGTAAAATAACGCTGGATAATCTTTTTAAGGTCCTCATAATTTGAAAGTAAACCATTTTTTTTAACTAACTCGCTTAGTTCTGGAGAGGGGGCAGCAAGTAAACCGCGTTTGCTGCGCTCCACGCTCATATAAAGGATATAAGCAAAATAAGAAAAAGAAGAGCTCTGTAAGGCCTTCGTTTCCAAAAGGTCAGTGATTTCCATCACCGCATCTTGTACATGGATCGAGGGAAATAACGTGTGGACATTAATGTCAGACTCGTAGTAAAAAAGACAGAAAAATTTTCGTATATCGATCTCCGAACCTGACAAAGAGACGGGATCCGTTTTGATTTTTAAACAGAAAGGGGATAAAAATGGCTGTATTTTCCGGAAGTAGCTGATCAGCGCTTGTTCAGAAATATTAAGCGTTAAGCTCCAATCAAAGAGGGTTTGCTGCTCATCATAAAAAATACTTTCTAAAATCTGGAAAATCGGTTCATCTTTTATCAATTCTTGCTTTTGCTTTCGATACCTATCATGATCGATTTCTTCAAAAAGATACCCGATTTTTGCTGTATGGATCGCCATAGCCCCTTTAAAATACTCTCGCAAGCTAGCAATGTCAGTAATCAACGTACGCGTACTGCTCTCGGTCACTTCAGCGAGTTCTCCCAGTGTACGGGAGGGACTTTTCTCAAATTCATTCAACAATTGCAGCCAGCGAATCAACGTACGATTTCGCATGAATTTTAATTGAAATGTTTTCATGTCAGCCTCCGAAAAATAAGTTTAAATAATTATAGCATAATCATTTACACAGAGAATGAAACGTTCAACTGTTAGGCGTTCTTGCCACAGTGCCTTGAAGGCTCTGACTACCAGCAGAACATTTCCGGGAATATCAATCGTTCACGGTAAGTATAGCAAGGACCTGAGAAACCAATTGCCAAAAATCATACATAAACTTGAGAAAACGAAGCGCTAATAGAAAGGCTCCAAACGCTAGATAAAAAGCTAATGAAGCAAGAAAAGACGATAAAAACACAGTTTTTCAACTGGCAGTTGCCCATTTGAAAAACTGTGTTTTTTTCTGATGACGCCAGAGGATCTTAGGCAACAGAAAGAAAAAGCTGCAACCCAGACTCGATAACGAATTGGATGCAAAACGTGATCCTTTACCAGTAGACCCATTCTTCCAACAACTCGTTCTCTTTGACAAGCACGGGAGTCATTTGCTTGAGTCGAAAAAACGAAGCGTAGTATAATAAAAGAGAATTGATATTTATTTACTATTTGGATGACAACATGTTTTTTTGATAGAGGTTGTTAAGTGAAAAAAGGAGAGAAAGGAAATCGCCTATGAAGCATTCGCAAAAAGGGGTAGCGCTTCTTTTGGTTTGCGGACAACTTTTAGCTGGTGTGCCAGTTTCAGCTGCGGTTGTTGCATCGGAAGGTACGATCGTTGCCCAAACATCAGAAACAGCTGCACAAGAAAGTGACAGTAGCAGCACAGCAGGGACGGTTGAAGAAACTGCTCCAGCAGGGGAAGGACAAGTGTCCGATTCGGAGCAAGGATCGGCACCTGTAGAAAGTGTACCAGAAGGATCTGAGACAGCGCCGGAGGGAACAGAGCAAACCGAAGAACCAACCCCAGATCCCCAACCGACGCCAGAACCGAAACCAGAGCCGAAACCAGAGCCAGAACTACCGAGTAAGCCAGAGCCTTCTCAGCCAGAAGAACCAACCCCAGCACCGAAACCAGAAAAACCAACGAAGCCTGAAGCGCCCAAACCTGAGACGCAGCCAGAGAAGCCCCAACCGTCAGAACCTGTAGAAACGCAACCGACACCAGAAGCAAACAGTGATGCAAGTCAAGAAACACCGGCGGCTGTGTCTCCGATCATACCACCAAGTACCCAAGCACCAAGCGGGCCAAGTCAATCCGATCCTATAACGCAGCAAGGTAGCGAAACGAGCTTGACGGTCACACCAGTAAAAGAAGTGTGGGATTTTATCCAAGAAATCGGCGAAGATGCCCGAGATATTGGCTTGAAAAATGATTTGTACGCTTCTGTCATGATTGCACAGGCTATTTTAGAATCAGGTGGCGGTCAAAGCAGATTGAGTCAGGCGCCGTATTTCAATCTCTTTGGTATCAAAGGAACCTATCACGGACAGGGTGTTGCCTTTCGGACACAAGAAGATGATGGTTCGGGAAATCACTACACAATCACGGCAACGTTCCGCCAATATACTGGCTACAAAGAGTCATTGATGGACTATGCTCGTTTGTTGAAAGAAGGGGTCGGACAGCAGTCTGATTTTTATAAAGGTGTATGGAAATCAGAAGCGGCTTCTTATCAAGAAGCTGCCCATTATTTGACTGGTCGGTATGCCACTGATACCGCGTATGATCAAAAGCTGACCGCATTGATCGAAGCCTATGCGTTGACCCGTTATGATCAGAAAAAACCTGATGTGACCGCAAGTGAGACGTATCTTTTTCCTGTTGAAAAAGCCGTTGTCACTTCTACTTTTGGCCCACGTTGGGGAAGCTTTCATCGGGGCGTTGACTTTGCCGCAGCGTTTGGGACACCCATCATGGCAAGTCAATCTGGAACGGTCATCCGTTCAGAGGTTCATCCTTCTTGGGGGAATTATGTAGCGATTCTCCATGAGGACGGGATGACGACACTCTATGCTCACAATCAACAGAACCTTGTGAAGGTTGGTCAACAAGTGGAACAAGGAGAAACGATTGCGCTCATGGGTAGTACGGGCAATAGCACAGGCGCACACCTGCACTTTGAAGTCAGTGCATCGCCTAGCTTGAGCCAAGCGAAATTGGTCGATCCAATCGCTTTTTTAACAAAATAAGGATTGCCGAAAAGAGAGTATCGTGGATACTTTCTTTTTTTGTCTTTTTCCAGCAATTTTTTGGGAGCAACGATTTTAATTTTTTTTTCATGAAAACCAAAAAAATGTTTAAAAAAATCGTGCATAGATTCTTTATAATTTTCACATAACCGTAACAGTTGCTAACCCATAAACTGGCGTGAACAGATCGGTCAGCCAGCAGCACAAATGGTAGGTTCGAATGCTATTGATGATGAGCGGAGAAGCAAAATCGTTACAGTTATTACCCCTACGAATAAAAACTTGCTAACGAAGTAGGGGAGCGAATAATCAGGAAGTGCATCAATTATAAGTCTACTCCTTTTTTTCTAATCAGTATTGATCGTTGAAAAGAACTAACAAGAAATGATTAACCATAAAAAAGTAGAAGAGATAAATGAGCTGCTCTTTTTTTCTGTTAAACGAAAAGAATGTTTTACACAGTGATGCATAAAATAAAAAAAGAGGGGAACATTTTATGAGAATAAATAAAACGGATTTTGAGACAGTGATGGCCAATAGCGAATTTTTAGACTATTACTGTCAATTATTTGAACAAAACGGTGAACGATCCGTCACAGATAAGCAATTAGAAAAATTACACTATTTGATTCAAAAGCAGGTGGCACTAACGATTCAAAAGAATGCGAGCTATTCCTTTTTTACACAAACATACAAGCTGCCGCAAACACTCGTAAAGGATTACCAACTGTTAGCGGAATGTACCGAGAGGCTTTCAAAAATAGAAATGGATCAGTTGATACCCAAACAATTTATTGAACAGGACTTTAATGTGCAGATGAAAAAAGTAAGTCAAGAAACGCAATATGAACAGCTTTTAAACATCATGACAGACACATTTAGACAAATAAAGAAAACATAGGTGATTTTCAACATAGCAGTTTTTTTTCAAAATGAAGCAAATAATACAAAGAATTTTCTTATTCCTTAAGCAGAATCTGATGAAAGTAAAAGCGAAATCCTTGCACTATTTTTAATAGCCGATAAAATAATTGTTATAAGACAGTAGTCTGGACACAACGCTTTTTTTCATCAGTCTATGAAAAAACCGATTTTTTATGTAGGATGAAAACCGATATAATGAGACTGCTTAGGCGCCTTTCATGCGTAAATTAGCCGCAAAAAAGAAATTCTTAGTAAGGAGCTTATGTTTGAAAAATTTTCAATTGAGTTTTGTCACAAGCAAATCGACCGTCCGATGGCTGCAGATTCTAAGTGAATTTGAAAAAAATGAAATTTGCAGTGCCAGCCATTTGGCTGAAGTAACAAGTAGTACCACAAGGACGATTGGCAAAGACATCAGTCAGATTAATGATTATTTCTGTGGGTTGATCCTGATCACTTCCACCAATCAAGGCTATTCGTTTGAACTATTTGATTATTCACAGTATGAAAAGAAAAAAGCCTCGCTTTTAGCGAATGAACCGCTCTTTATTTTATTGGAAAATATTTTTATTGGAGAGTTAAAGACGATCGATGAGTGGGCGGACTGCTTGTTTTTATCCAAGAGTACCTTATCAAAATACTTGCAGCGCATTCATGAACAACTGGCACGTTTTGATCTCCAACTAGCACTAGATCCCCTGAATATCGTTGGACAAGAAGCAGATATCCGCAATTTCTTCTGTACCTTTTTCTATGAAACGGATAGCACACCCCATACTGTCTTTCCGCCAGCTGCGGTCCAACAGGCAGTAACGGAAATCGGCAGGATGTTTAACAAAAATAGTTATCACACCGTTTCGTTTTCACAATATACGTATCTACTCTATATTTCGCTTGAGCGATTTATGCAAGGCAAAACTGTGCAAATCAACGACGAATTGTACCACGCCTTGCGACACAGTATTCAGCTGATGCACTTTCAGCGAATCAATGGCATTATTGAAAAGTACTTTCAATGTCGATTGACGAACGATGAACTTATCTTTTTGTTTGTTAGTATTATCACAAAGAAAAAACTGCAAAATGTGATCGTCGAACAAAAGTTTTGTCTTTCTTATAATCATTGGACCGAGATTCGCACGTTGACCAACGAGTTTTATCAGATGTTGAATGTATCGTCGAAAAAGCCTAAGGAAGATCAGATTCTGATCGAATCCTTTTTTACTTCTGCCAAATTGAAGGAGTGCTTATCCACTTCGGCCAATCGTAATATTTATGATGTGAATGCGTTTATTAAGAAAACTTTTTCTAAGGAGTTTGCTGCTTACCGAGAGTTTTTAGAAAGTAGTTGCGAGTACCACACCCTTTATTCTGTGGAGTATCTGACGGATTTTTGTGCAAACTTAGTGATTTTTATCGAATCTGTTCGAGAACGTCATTGGTTTCCCCGAAAAAATATCGCCTTTATCTTCGAAGGAAATAACAATATCGTTCAGTACATTGAGGGCTGGTCCAACCGCTATTTTAGCCGATCCCATCAAGTCTTTTATCCTGACTCAGGGGAAGTCAATGCTCAATATTTAGAACAAAATACCATTGATCTGCTAGTGACGAACTATGCCGAGCATGCGACCGAATTTCGAGATATCGTTGAATGTATCGTCTTCAAAACGATCCCTTCTTCTTCTGACTGGAATCGGCTGCTTGAACGGATCAATCCTAACGTCACCCGCCAATTTGCCCTAAAAGACCTCTTCTAGTTTCCCATTCTGTTTTGACCTAAAGAGTTGCTAGAAAGGGCCTTTTACATGAAAAGAAAGCATTTTTCCTTCACTGCTTAGACAGTGAGAAGGAAAGATGCTTTCTTTTTTAATGGCTTGACTCTCCGCAGCTGTGCAGGAGTGTGGGAAGGGGAAGTGGGGAATGCATCAGGTACGGATGCAAGCCTTTGGAACCAGCGGTTTTCAATTCAATCGATCAATGTGGGCGAAATCATTGGGCTTCACTTAAGTAAATCAAACTCCAAGGCGCCTTTTGGTTTAGCTGAAGACCGGTCAATTCCCGATAGAAACAGGTTTTGTCTTTGACCGTCAGCTGAATGATCTCTTCTTCCGTATACTCGTTTAGAGAAGAAATTTTTAAAACATAAAGTTCTTTTAGTATTTGCAGCTGTGCGTCGATATCTAAGAGCAACGACATTTTTTCGAAAAAAGTACCCTCGTCTTGTTCATAGATCGCCAAGAATCGTTGGCGCAAAGAGAGATAAAAATTAAAGATTTTTGGGTGTGTATAAGAACAGGGAGAGTGGATAAATTCTACGTCAAAAAAGTTTACATATTCTTCGGCTGATTGGATCGTTTTTAAGTTCATATCAATACTCCTTATAAGTGTTAGGAAAAGGTGACAATACGTGTCATTATCAAAAAGAGTCACTGTTAAGCAATGTCTTACTGAGAAGGCCCTTTTGTTTTTTTTAATGATTGGGGGAAGGACTTTCGCTACATTCAATGTACAGGATATTCCAAATTGGCTCAAACGCGTTTTTTCGTAACCATACGAAGATTTGTTTTCGCTGGTATTAACGTCAAAAATGTTCAACTATTCTGATAATTGTTGTTATAAAAAGAATATTTTCGGAATGGACGAAATGACTGGGTTTCCTTTCTTTTCCAGCAGGTTGTTTTTTCATTCGCTGAAATCATGGTTGAGAAAAAACAGCATCAGTTGACCGGTAGGCTCATCCCCGTCATTTTTTCAAAGGTGTGATACTATAGAATTATCTAGAAAAACGATCCTTTGATTCAAGTTGCCAATGCCAAAATAGTGCGAAGACACGCAGTTGCAGTGAGACGCAACCGTCTGTTTCGGTGAAAAGAATTGGCTAAATAGGGACGTTTATTAAAGCAAACGAGGAGCAATTCAATGAATGAGAAAAAAACAGTTGTAGTGATCGGCGGCGGACTTGGTGGTCTATCAGCGGCGGTCTCATTAGCCCAAAATGGCTTTGATGTATCATTATATGAAAAAAATCACCATTTAGGTGGCAAATTGAACCGACTGGAAACAAACGGCTTCGGCTTTGACTTAGGTCCTTCGATTTTGACGATGCCGCAGATTTTTGAAAAATTATTTACTGGCAGCAATCGCGATATGGCGGATTATGTTGCGATTCGCCGATTGCCATTGGAATGGCGCTCCTTTTTCCCCGACGGCACCAAGATCGATCTCTATGGCGATCTTGCCCGCATGGCAAAGGAAAACCCCCACTTGTCGGAAAAAGACATGGCAGAGTACCAAAACTTTTTGGACTATGCGCAAAAGATTTATGATATCACGGAAAAAGGCTATTTCGAGAAAGGCTTAGATACCACGAAAGAAATCTTGAAGTATCACGGCGTGATCAAAGCGCTGAAAGGCTTTGATTATTTCTCTTCCATGCATGATGCCATTCAAAAACGTGTCAGCAATCCGCAGCTGCAAGACATGCTGAGCTATTTTATCAAGTATGTCGGCTCGTCTCCTTATGACGCCCCAGCCGTCTTGAACATGATGATCTACATGCAGCATGCCCAAGGTGTCTGGTACGTGCCAGGCGGGATGCATCGGTTAGCCGAAGGCATCGTTCGCTTAGCAAAAGAGATCGGTGTGACCTTCCATACGGGACATAAAGTGGAAAAATTGATCGTTGAACAAGAACAAATCCGTGCCGCTCGTTTGGATGATGGTACGTTGATCGAAGCCGACTATTTTGTTTCCAACATGGAAGTGATCCCGGCTTATGAAGAGCTGTTAGAAGAAGCGCCGACCTTTACTCGAAAACTGGAAGAAAAATTTGAACCAGCAAGTTCTGGCTTTGTCTTGCACTTAGGGGTCAAAACCTCCTATCCGCAACTGGCGCACCACAACTTTTTCTTTTCCAATGCCTCAAAAGAAAACTTTGATCAAAATTTCCATCAGCATCAGCTGCCGGAAGACCCAACGATCTATTTGGTCAATGCCAACAAAACCGATCCGTCGCAAACAGTGGCAGGGCATGAGAACATCAAAATCTTGCCTCATATCCCTTATTTGCAGGATAAACCCTTTACGGAAGCGGAATACGATGCCTTTCGTGAACGGATCTTGATCAAGCTGGAAAACATGGGCTTAACGGATCTACGCAAGCACATCGTGTATGAAGACCGTTGGACACCCGAAGACATCCAAAAGAATTATTTGTCACATCGCGGCGCCATCTACGGCACGGTCTCTAATCGCAAGAAAAATCATGGCTTTAAACACCCGAAACACAGCGAACGCTACGACAATCTATACTTCGTTGGCGGTACGGTCAATCCCGGTGCCGGCATGCCGATGGTGACCCTTAGTGGCCAGCAAGTCAGTGAGATGATCACCAAAAGAGAACACTAAGACAAGAAAGGATGATGACTGTGTACCTGCTGCTCGCTGGTATTTGCGCTGCTTGGCTGGCAGGCTGGCTGATTTTTTTCCGCCTGCCGACGATACCCACCCGCAAGGAGACAGCCGCATCCAAAGACTTGAAGGAGAGGGCAGAATTGTCGATCATCATCCCCGCCCGCAATGAAGCAGAAAATTTGCCGCAATTGTTGGCATCCTTGCAGCAGCAAACCCTTTATCCTGTGGAGATTTTGGTGGTTGATGACGGATCGGAAGACGAGACGATCGCCTGTGCCAAGCGCTTCGGTGCGACGGTCTTGCAAACCGCTGCTGATTCTGCTGGGAAAGCGGCGGCTTGCTGGTTAGGCGCCTCACAAACGGCGGGCAAGTATCTATTATTTTTGGATGCCGATACCTTCTTTCTAGCAGAAGATGGCTTAGAGCGCCTTTTCGCTGCGTATGAGGAGCGATCGGGACAAGGCCTGCTCTCGGTGCAGCCCTATCATCAAACGAAGCGCCTGTATGAACAACTATCTGCCGTCTTTAATGTCATCTTACCTGTCGGGTTGAACCGTTTCTCTATCGTAGGCGAAAAACTCTCAGCCGGCGGCGCCTTTGGTCCGTGTATCTTGTGCAGCAAAACAGCGTACCTTCAAGCCAATGGGCATCAGGACATGCCACAAGGAATCTTAGATGATCTAGCATTAGCGAGACGCTTTAAGAAAAAACGCTTGCCGATCACCTTGTATGGTGGAAAAGACCTGTTGGCCTTTCGGATGTATCCAGCTGGTGTTCGTCAACTTGTTCAAGGCTGGACGAAGGACTTTGCCACTGCTTCGCAATTCACTCACCCTTTGATCATGGCGGGTGTCATCTTGTGGATCAGCGGCGGCATTGGGGTACTGGCGGCACCGTTTCTGATGGAACCGCTTTGGCTAGGACTGCTTTTTTATGCTGCTTATTTTGGACAAACTCTGTGCTTTGCTCGCCGTGTCGGCAACTTCAACCGAGTCTTGCTGCTTTTTTTCCCATGTTACTTTCTTTTTTTCCTAGGCTTATTTGGTTGGTCATGGATCCAAACCCATTTGTTGAAATCCGTGACCTGGAAAGGACGAAAAATCAATTTATAGGAGGCGATGCACATGCCGCTGATCACCTTATCTCCACTGCTCTTGCTCATTACAGACAGCTTGGCTTGGCTGCTGTTTCATCTAGGCATCTCGTTTGGCTTGCGCAAAGTCAGTGATGCTTTTTTTGAACGTCATGCCAACTGGTTCCGTTCTTTTGCCTTTGAAAAAGGCGGCAGAATCTGGGCGGAGGTATTTCGTATTCGTCAGTGGAAAGACAAATTGCCCGACGGCACTGTGATTGCCAAAAAAGGCTTTGACAAATCTCGCTTGGCTCAGCAACAAAAGGACTATCTGGAAAAATTCGTCATCGAAACACGCCGAGCAGAGCTGACCCATTGGCTGCTGATTGTTCCAGCACCGTTCTTTTTCCTCTGGAATCCTACGTGGGCGGGCTGGGTGATGATCGCCTATGCGTTATTGGCAAACTGCCCATTCATCATGATCCAACGCTATAATCGCCCCCGTTTGGAGCGAGTCTTGCTGAAAAAAAGTGCCCTGCAAGTCAAGCAGAAGGCGACGGTCTAGGTTCATGTAGGCGTTGCTTTTAAGATTCGCCGAAAAATAGGCAAACGGGAAATCAAAAGGATCGGAGGATAACTGCCTTCGATCCTTTTTAAAAAATTGGTGTTAATTTTTATGGGATGCGTCAAGACCATTCTTTGTACACTAAGGTCATTCAGAGGAAAGGGTGATCGTATGTCATCAGAAGGATGTGGGCAAATTTTCGACCTGCCTTTGCAGGCTGCTGCATTGGTTGGTCGTGTGTTTGGACAAGCACAAAGTATTTTTGTAAGTATAGAAAAGAAGGAGGGATGCGCAAGATGATTGAAGATAGCCGTCAACGGGACCACTATTACGACATGCTGATTGAAAAAAATTCCCAATATGAAGGGATTTTTTACGTTGGAGTAAAAACCACCGGCGTCTTTTGCCGTCCTACCTGTCCAGCGAAAAAACCGCTCAAGAAAAACTGCGAGTTTTTTCAGACGGCACAAGAAGCGTTGCTGGCGGCGTATCGTCCCTGCAAACGATGTCGCCCGCTCAGCTCACCTAGCCACTTATCCCCTGACGTGAAAAGCCTTGTGGAAGCGGTGGAGAGCAACCCGGAGAAAAAGTGGACCGACAAAGATTTTGAAGCGCTAGCGATCCATCCCAATACTGCGCGTCGACAATTTAAAAAATATTTTGGCATGACCTTTATCGAATATTCCCGTTCACGCCGTTTAGGGTTAGCGTTTAAGCAGATTCGTGAAGGAGAACCGCTGATCCAAGCACAATTAGAAGCCGGCTTCGATTCTGGCAACGGCTTTCGAGATGCGTTTTCCCGGATTATGGGGGAATTGCCTTCCAACAGCCGCGAAAAAACGATTCTTTCTTCTGCTTGGCTTGAGACCAAGCTGGGATCGATGTTGGCGATCAGCGACCAGCAGCAGCTTTACTTGTTAGAATTCGTGGATCGCAGAGGGCTAGAAACGGAGATCGCTGTTTTGAGAAGCCGTTTGAATGCAGTGATTATTCCCCAGCAAACAGCAATCATCCAGCAGCTTAAGCAAGAACTGACGGAATATTTTGAAGGAAATCGAACTGTTTTCACGATTCCAATTGCATTGATCGGCTCCGATTTTCAGAAAGCCGTCTGGCAGCAGCTGTTGGCGATGAAGATCGGAGAAACATACTCTTACAAACAATTGGCACAGCGAATCGGCAATGAAAAAGCTACCCGAGCTGTTGCCAATGCCAACGGAAAAAATCAATTGGCGTTGATCGTTCCATGCCACCGCGTCATCAATAGCGATGGCAGCATCGGCGGCTATGGCGGCGGTGTCGAACGCAAAAAGTGGTTACTGGCTTTGGAAAAGCAGGTGCAGCCGACCACAATGATCTAAAAAGGACAAGTATGCGTCGGAATCAGCGCTTCATTCATCGGTACATGGAATGGATCGAATCCTCTTCAGTAAAATATATATTTAGCGGAACTCATGGAACCTTTCATGAGTTCCGTTTTTTTATTAGATTTGAAGGGGACGTAGAGAAAAGGTGGGACCTTCGTTAGTGTCTAACCGTTCTTAACCTCTATAAAAATAAGCATTGAATGATTTTCTTAAACAACCAAAGCACATCTTTTTACAACTTACAAAAAGTAAGTTATGATTATCTCGAATTCGAAATAAAGAGGTGAGGAAAATGGCGCATCAAGAAGAAGCGCTCAAAGCGTACATCGGTTTGCTGCGTACGGCGAGTCGTTTGGAACAAGTGGCAAAAAAAGATGTTCGTTGTTATGGCTTAAATATCACAGAGTTTTCTGTACTGGAATTGCTTTACCATAAAGGCACCCATACGACGCAAGCCATCAAGGAAAAAATTTTGATCGCCAGCAGCTCGACAACCTATGTAGTCGATCAATTAGTCAAAAAAGGCTGCGTGCGCCGGGAACCTAGCCAAGAAGATCAACGGGTAACTTACGTCAGGATTACGGAAGCAGGCAGGGCATTGATGGAGAAAATTTTTCCCAGTCATGCACAAAAGATTGCGGCGAGTTTTTCCGAACTCAGCAGTGAAGAATTGCAACAATTAAAAACAATTTTACGAAAAATAACTTACAATCAGAAATGAGGAAAAGAAAATGAGAAAACAAGATCAATTATTAGGGGTACACCATGTGACGGCCATGACAAGTGATGTGGAACGGAATTACCATTTCTTTACAGATGTGTTAGGGATGCGTTTAGTGAAAAAAACCGTCAATCAAGATGACATTTATACGTACCATACCTACTTTGCGGATGATTTAGGGTCACCGGGAACGACCATGACGTTCTTTGATTTTCCCAATACCGCTCGCGGCAGCAAAGGAACCAACTCGATCACCCGCACCAGTTTCCGAGTACCCAGTGATGCTGCCCTTGATTATTATGCCGCACGCTTTGATGAATTTGAGGTAAAACACGAAGCAATCACCACCGAATTTGGGAAAAAAGTGATGCGTTTTTGGGATTTTGATACGCAAGCTTATCAATTGATCTCTGACGAACACAATACTGGCGTGAAAGCTGGTACTCCTTGGAAAAAAGGACCGGTTCCTACTAAATTTGCGATTTATGGCTTAGGTCCTGTCGAAATGTCTGTTTCTTACTTGGCAGATTTCAAAGGGCTGCTGGAATCCGTTTTTGATTTCAAAACCATTGATCAAGTAGATAATCGCTATTTGCTAGAAGTTGGTGAAGGCGGCAATGGCGCTCAAGTCGTTTTAGTGGAAGATACCACGAGCCCGCAAGCGCAACAAGGCGATGGCGAAGTACATCATGTCGCTTTTCGCTTAGCTCACCACGACTCATTAGCAGTTTGGCAAGAAATCTTTGATAACTTGGGATTGGCCAACTCCGGCTATGTGGATCGCTACTATTTTGAATCCTTGTATGTGCGCATCGGCCATATTCTTTTTGAACTAGCAACAGATGAACCAGGGTTCATGGGGGATGAGCCATACGAAACATTGGGTGAGTCCTTATCATTGGCACCATTTTTAGAAAATCGCCGTGAATACATCGAAGGAGTCATCAAACCCTTCAATACAAAACGCGCCTAAGGAGGCACACAGTATGCAACCCATTCAACAGATCCACCATATTTCAGCCATCGTAGGCGATCCGCAAACGAACGTTGCCTTTTACCGCGACGTGTTGGGGTTGCGCCTCGTCAAACAAACCGTCAATTTTGATGATCCGTACACGTATCATCTTTATTACAGCAATCAAGCATTAGAAAATGGGACCATCATCACCTTCTTTCCATGGGCAAATGCCCATCCTGGACGAGTAGGAAGCGGACAAGTCGGCACGATCGCGTTTCGTATTCCTAAAGGCAGCAGTGCCTATTGGCAAGAACATTTGGCGAAACATCAAGTAACTGTCCAAGAAAGTACATTGTTTGATCGGCCAACTTTAGAACTTCATGATCAGCATGACCTGTCTTTGGCGTTAGTCGAAGCCGAAGAATCGGCGGAAACACCAGCGATTGTAGGCTTTCATGGGGCCGTCTTGCTTTCGGCACAACCAGAAGCGACCATTCAAACGTTGGCAGATGATCTAGGACTAAACATTTTTAACAAAACAGAGAAAAGCACCCATCTTCATACCGCAGGCACCCTCGCTCATGAGATCGTCGTGCCCCATGAAGCACTGCCAGCAGGGCGCTGGGGTGTCGGCACCGTCCATCACATCGCGTGGTCTGTGCCAACGGAAGCAGTGCAAAAAGAGTGGCAAGAGTACTTGTACGATCAAAGATACGGAGTCACTGAAATCAAAGACCGCAATTATTTCAAAGCCGTCTATTTCCAAGAGCGGGGCAACATCGTCTTTGAGATCGCAACAGAAACCCCAGGCTTTTTAGTTGATGAACCATTAGAAACGTTAGGACAGCAGTTGATGCTGCCAGCCCAATTTGAAAGCCGTCGTGCAGAGATCGAGGATCGCTTGCCAGACTTATCGGTTTAGAAAAAAGGAGACGCTGTATGCACTATTTAGATCCCAAGAATTTGACCCAACGAGAAAATTATAAACTACTGATCGGCTCCATCATTCCACGGCCAGTGGCAGTGGTCAGTACGCAATCAGCCGATGGTATCGTCAACATCGCCCCATTCAGTTTTTTTAACATCGTCAGCTCAGAACCCGTGATCCTCTCGTTGGCTATCCAGCGTAAAGAGGGGGAACTGAAAGACACCGCCCGCAATCTGTTGGCGACAAAAGAAGCCGTCGTGCATATTTTGGATCAAACAAATGTCCAAGAGGCCAATAAAACCGCGGCATTATTGCCCGCAGACCAAAGCGAGTTGACGGTTTCTGGATTTACCACAACGACATCGAAAACAATTGTCGTTCCTGGCTTGAAAGAAGCCAATGTACGCTTAGAAACGATTCTGCATCAACACGTACCCATCAAAAAAGACCAGCAGACCACTGCCGATCTCTTATTGTTGGAAGTCGTCGGCTACCAGATTGCAGAGGATGTCTATCAAGATGGCAAGATCGATCCCCGTGCCTTACAAGCAGTCAGCCGGCTAGCGGGAAATTCTTACGCAACGATTGGGGAGATTTTCGATATCAAACGACCAAGTTAAAGGAGGAACTTCGATGAAAGCAATCTATCAACAAGGAGCAGCTGACGCACCAGTTTTGGTGCTGCTCCACGGCACCGGTGGCGACGAACAGTCGCTGCTAGAAGTAGGCAAAGCCCTTGATCCCCAAGCTTCACTATTAGGTATTCGCGGCAATGTCTTAGAAAACGGCATGCCCCGTTACTTCAAACGCCTAGCTGAAGGGGTTTATGATGAAGCCGACTTAGCACTTCGCGGCGACGAATTAGCCGATTTTATTCGGCAAGCCGCCAAAGAATACAACTTTTCGTTAGCGCAAGTGGTACTGGTGGGTTATTCCAATGGCGCCAACATTGCCATTCGCTTATTACTAAATGATAGTGACCACTTCAAAAAAGCGATCCTCTACCACGCCATGTATCCAGTCGAGAATGTACCGACGAATTCCTTGCCTGACACTCATGTGTTTCTGAGTTTTGGCAGAAACGACCCGATCGTTTCCCTAGCTGACAGTGCTTACGTCCAAGAGATCTTTACCTCGCGGGGCGCAGTCCTTTCAACCGTTTGGACCCCAAGTCATCAGTTAACGTATGAAGAAGTTGAACACTCGCGCACGTGGTTGACCAAACAATAAAGCAGTGCCCATTTCCTAATCAAACAGCGATCCTGCTGGTTGGTTAGGTTTTTTTGTTTCACGTGAAAACAATTCGAAAGAGTGAGAGGGGATACATTACTAGGGACGCCTAGTTCAATAACAGCCCACTAGGAATTTACCAAATGATCCTTTTTCTGAAACGAATAGAGTCAAATCAGCATAATCAGTGAATCAAGACAACTTTTTTAAAATTATCCATAAAAAATCAATTTATTTCAAATGATTCCAAAATGGAGTTTTAACAAAATAAATGCTTATAAATCAATTTTTTGAAGTATTTCTTTTAATAGAGACAATGCTTCTTTATGAATTAATTTGAAATAATATGAAATAAAGTGGTTGTTAATGGAAAAATTTTGTGCTATTCTGAGTCTATAATAAATGGCTAAGGAGAATGAAGATGAAATTAGCAACGAGAATCAATTCATTTTTATCAATTTACGAAAATGATTTAGACAATGTATTTGGCGCATTCAAAGAATTGGGGCTTGATTACGTAGATTTAAATTATCCGGAGCACGTCGGTGGGACGACTGCCTCTGAAATGAAAGAGAGATTGGGACAAGCTGATTTGAAATTGAATGGTGTTGCATTGCGATTCAGAGAAGAGTTTATCAACGGTGAATTAGGCAATGCTGACCCACAGGTTGCGCAGCATGCCTTAACGTTATGCAAAGAAGCTGTTGATTATTGTCGTGCAGCAGGTGGAGAAGTCGTAACCATTTGGCTCGGGTTTGATGGCTTTGACTATAGTTTTCAAATCAATTACCAAAAGGTTTGGAATCAGATTCGGGCTGCCTTTATTGAAATTGCTGACTACGCACCAGATTTGAAAATCAGTATCGAGTATAAGCCATTTCAACCAAGAGCCTATGCGTTCATTGATAGTATGGGTGTCACTGGAATGATGCTTAATGAGATCAACCGTAAAAATGTAGGTGTGACCCTTGATTATTGCCACATGCTAATGAAACACGAAAACCCTGCTTTTGCTGCGGATCTGTTCGCTGGAAAAGGGTTATTATACGGGGTGCATCTGAATGATGGGTATGGGTTAAACGACGATGGATTGATGATCGGTTCAGCAACACCCTTCAAAACATTAGAATTCTTGTATTATGTCAAAAAGCATAACTATGACGGTGTGATTTATTTTGATACGTTCCCTGTAATTGAGCATGCCTCAAAAGAGTGCGAACAAAACATGAAAATGATCAAACAAATGGATCAAATGATCGATAACGTAGGCTTGGCTGCGATTCAAGCTGTGATCGATCAAAACGATGCAGTCGCAGCCAATCAGTTGCTGCTTGAATTTTTGTCACCAACAAATCAATCAAAATAAAAGGAGTGGGGAAGATGGATTACAAAGTGATGGCAAAAAATATTTTAGAAAAAATAGGCGGAGCGGAAAATGTTCGCAATATGACACATTGTGCCACCCGGTTGCGTCTAACGTTACATGACACCGCAAAAGCGGACGATCAAGCCGTCGAGAATATCGACGGAGTGATCAATGTCATTAATAAGGCGGGCCAGTACCAGCTTTTGATTGGGACAGAAGTTGGAAAGCTCTATGATGAGTTTGAGCCGTTAGTTAAAGGTGACGAAATTTCTGGTAGCCCTACCACAGAAGAACAAGCTTCTGGCAGTATTATCAGCAATGTTTTTTCTGCCGTATCTGCTATTTTTGCGCCACTACTCCCAGTTTTGGCGGGCTCAGGTATTTTAAGAGGACTACTGATTTTGTTTGTTCAGCTCGGGTTGATCAGTGAAGACAGCGGCACTTATTCGATTTTATTTGTTGCTTCTATGAGTGTATTTTATTTCTTACCCGTATTGTTAGCGTTTACTTCAGCGCGGCGGTTTGGTGCCAGTCCGTATATCTCGGCATTGATCGGGGCTGCGTTAATCAATCCTGATTTTATTGCATTGATGGGAGGAGCAGGCAACGGTGCAACGACGGAGTTCTTCGGGATTCCAGTCGTTTTGATGAACTACAATTCGACTGTCGTACCAATCATCCTTTCGATTTGGGCTTTTTCATATCTCTACAAATTCTTAGACAAACACATACCGGAGACTTTAAAATTGGTGGTCGTTCCTTTAGTCTCACTAGCGATTATGGTTCCATTGACAGTGATCGTTATTGGACCAATCGGGGTCTATAGTGGCGAAGCAGTCGCTAATGTGGTGAATTGGTTGATCGAGCGCAGTAGTGTGCTAACTGGAATCTTAGTTGGTGGTGGTTGGAGTGTTCTCGTAAGTTTGGGCATTCACTGGGCAGTCAATCCAATCATGATTAATAACGTTTCAACCTATGGCTTTGATTACATCGTTCCTTTTACTTTTGCATGTAACTTCGCTGTGATAGGTACAACGATTGGCGTTTACTTTAAAGCAAAAGATAAAAAACTACGAAGCTTTGCTTTAACTGGCTTGGTCACGATCGCATTATCAGCGATTATCGAAGCTACTTTGTTCGGCTTACTTGTAAAAAATAAAAAACTTTTCTTAGCGCAAATTATTGGTGGTGCTGTGGGTGGGGCCTATTTAGGATTGATGCAAGTTGTAACGAATGCCTTTGTCTTTGGTAGTGTCACCACTTTTCCCGCCTTTGTAGGCTCAACTTCCTCGAATTTCATACAAGCGATGATCGGCTTACTGATTTCAATGGTGGTTTCAGCAGTCTTAGCATTTGTATTTACCAATCGAGACGAGACGTTGGCGTAGAAAGCAGGGGAAATATGGGTCTATTTAAGAAGAAAAACGTTATATATGCACCAGCTAATGGCGTGGTGAAAAGTATTGACCAAGTGAAGGACGAGATGTTTTCAACCAAACTATTAGGCGATGGGTTTGCTGTGGTACCAACAGATGATCTTGTTACAGCACCGATTGAAGGAACGGTGGTCTCTGTGTTTCCTACAAAACATGCGATTTCGTTAAAAACCAAAAATGGCTTAGAAGTTCTAGTCCATATTGGGATCGATACTGTGGAACTAAATGGCGCAGGATTCGATACCAAAGTTTCTGAAGGTGACAAAGTTACTGCCGAGAGTGTGCTGGCAAACGTTGATTTTCCGTTTCTGGCATCACAAGGCAAAGAAACGGATGTAATCGTTGTTTTCACTAATTCCGCACAGCGAACCTTGACGATTACAGAGAAGCAAGGGCGTTGTGGACAAACGATTGGCGTTATCAATGAGTGAGAACAGTTGCTGACAGGAGGTAGTGTTTTGAAGAAAAAAATTTTGTGTCCATCTATGATGTGTGCTGATTTTTCAATGCTAAAGGACGAGGTTGCCGCTTTAAAAGCGGCGAAAATCGATATTTTTCATCTTGATGTTATGGACGGACGATTTGTTCCAAATTTTGGTATGGGACTTCAAGATATCGAAGCTATTTGCAAATGGTCAGAAACCTTAGTTGATGTCCACTTGATGATTGAAGATCCGGGAGCGTATGTAGAGAAATTTGCGGATATAGGTGTAGATATCATTTATTTTCATCCGGAAGCAGATCGCCATCCTACAAGAACTATCAACAAAATCAAGCAAAAGGGAAAACAAGCCGGAATCGCTATCAATCCTGGAACAAGTGTAGCAATGATTGAAGAACTGCTGCCATTGATCGATTACGTGATGGTAATGACTGTTGATCCCGGTTTTTCAGGTCAAGCGTATTTGACACATGTAGAAGGAAAAATAAAGCAGCTTGCTGCAGTTAAGGAACGTTATTTCTACCAATTAATGGCAGATGGAGCGATTTCGCCTGCCGTAATGACTCGCTTAAGCGCCTTAGGTGTTGATGGGTTTGTTTTAGGGACCTCCGCTCTTTTTGGAAAAGAAGAATCGTATCAAGAACTGATCTCAATATATAAAGAGGAGGATCAAGCATGAAACTAGCAATCGGTTGTGATCATGTTGGGTTTGAATTAAAAACTGATATCATCACCTATTTGGAGTCGTTAGGGCACACGGTACAGGATTTTGGGACAGAAAGTGATAAACGCGTTGACTATCCCAATTATGCGGCGACTGTTGCAGAAGCGGTGGTAACCCAAAAGTGTGATTTGGGAATCTTGATTTGTGGCACAGGCGTGGGTATCTCAATTGCTGCCAACAAAATCAAGGGCATCCGAGCCGTAGTGTGCAGCGAACCCTATAGTGCTAAGCTCTCAAAAGAGCATAACAATACCAACGTATTGGCGTTTGGTTCGCGCGTCGTGGGCGTCGAACTAGCGAAAATGATTACTAAGGAATGGCTGGCTGCTGAGTTTGAAGGTGGTCGTCACCAAAAACGGGTAGCAATGATTGGTCAGTTAGAAGTAGAATGATCAAAGGTTAGAGGATTCGCTAATGCGAATCCTCGTCTTTTTTTGTTAACGAGAAATTTATCCCATAATCTAGATCAAATTGACGAACAATGAAAGTCCTTGCTCATACCGAGAGAAAAAGTATGGTATAATTTGAAAAAAAGTGAAGTTGACCAATTAATGGAGGTTGCTATGATTCCATATGAAAGACAAGAAAAAATTTTAGAAGCTTTGGCTCAAGATGAACTGTTAAAAATAGAGCAATTGCAAAGCATTTTGCCTACTGTTTCTATCTCAACATTGAGGCGGGATTTAAAAGAATTAGAAAAATCAGGAAGAGTTGAATTGTTGGCTGGTGGCGCAGTGAAGATTTGTTCAACGGCTTCCGAAATGCCGATTGCAGCTAAAGCTGCTTTGTATTCCCAAGAGAAAGAAGCGATCGCTACTTTGGCTGCTGAGTTGGTTCACGATGGTGATGTGATCTACCTAGATTCTGGTTCGACTTGTACAGCGTTACTGCATAAAATCATTAATAAAAAAATCACGATTATTACTACCAATACGAGTGTCTTTACAATTCAACAAGAAACTCCTGCCGAGATTTTACTTCTTGGTGGCCGATACAATCCCGTTATTTCATCCTTGAATGGTCCATTGACGGATGCAAATTTACAAACGTTTAACTTTCAAACGGCTTTTTTAGGTGCTAATGGTATTGATGCTGAAAAAGGTGTAAGCACGCCCAACTTGGTAGAGGCGAACAAAAAGCGTGAAATTCTAAATAATGCCAAAACCGCCTATTTATTGTGTGACAGTTCGAAATATGGACAAGTCGCCGCGGTAAAAGCTTTTAGTACAGAAGACGTTGTCATTATTTCTGATGCTTATAACGATAAGATTGGAGAACTGACGCAAATCATCTATCCGAACTAAAAACAGGATGGCATCTGAGTGGTATTGGCAATGTTGGAGATACAATTTAATAAAACGCATAATGGAAAATGAGTTTGGTGATGATCAAAACCAGTTAGGGATTATACCTAGCTGGTTTTTTAGTAAGGAAGCAAATTTGTTGATAGTTCCTTTATTTAACAACGTTGATTGTTGTATCGGTGAATAGTGAGTGACTTGTGGTTCTTTAGATACCAAGACTCAAAAACCAGTGAACGTACTTGTTAAAAATAACATTAAGGTCGTTCCCTTGATGGATTTCAATACCTTTATCAATTGGGTTATTAATTGATAATCATTGTTTTGGCGCCATTTTTCGTATTTAAAGATAACAAAGACATTTTTATATAAAAACAAAAAAATTGTTGACAGACAAAATGAAAGCGTTTATATTGGATATGTGGTTACTACCAGTTGAGAGTAAGGGGAGGACATAAGATGCTTGGTTTGGTTTTAACAGGTCATGGAGGATTTGCGCAAGGGATGGAAAATGCGCTTGCGATGATTGCAGGGCCGCAAGAACAGTTTCTAGCAGTGTCGTTTTTAGAGGAAAATCCGTTAGCTGACTTTGAAAAAGAGTTGCAAGGAGCAATCGATCAATTAAAGGAAACCTGTGATGGGGTCGTGATTTGTGCAGACCTTGTAGGCGGGACCCCTTTTAATGTTGCGATGACCGCTGCCAATGAGGTCCCGCAAGTCGAGGTCATCGGCGGCATCAATCTACTGCTGCTAGTGGAAGGTTCGTTGACTAGATATACGGCAACTGATCCAGAGCGTTTTTGTCAAGAACTGGCAGAGATTGGCAAGAGCGGTATTTTTCACGGAAAGATCAAAGGCCATGAGGAAACCAATGAGGAAGAAGGGATTTAACGATGTGGGAAATGATCTTAGCAGCCTCAATCGTGGTGCTTGTTTTTCTCTTTCTCTTTTTGGCGGTCTCATCTTTCTTGAATGGGAAACATCTGAAAAAGCAAAAAGGCTATTTCGCTGAATTGCAGCAGTCCTTGAAAAAGGGGCAGAAAATCAAATTATACGGCGGCATTATTGGGGAGATTCAAGCACTTGGGAAAGAGACGGTCGATCTAAGGGTGAAATCGGGAACGGTGATCGAAGTAGAACGCAGTGCGGTTGCAGAAATCATGCAGTAAATAGAAGGAGGACATATTTATGGGAGAACCAAATATTTTGTTGACGCGAATCGACAATCGGTTGATTCATGGGCAAGTTGCCACCCAATGGAACGGTACGTTGGGGGCAAATCTAATTTTAGTGGCAAATGATAAGGTCGCCAAAGACAAAGTCAGACAAGGGTTGATGGATATGGCGGCGCCAGCTGGCGTCCAAACGAGGTATTTCTCGATTCAAAAAACCATCGAGATCATTCATAAAGCATCGCCAAAACAAAAGATTTTCATGGTGGTTGAAAATCCTCAAGATGCGTTGAAATTAGCTGAAGGTGGGGTGCCAATCAAGAAACTCAACATTGGGAATATGCATATGTCAGAAGGGAAAAGACAGGTTGCTACGACAGTTGCCGTCGATGAAGCAGATGTCGATGCTTTTAAAAAACTGAAGGAAATGGGGGTGCAATTAGTGATTCAGCGGGTTCCAACGACACCTGTTGAAGATGAAAAGAAATTATTTCAGTGATGCAGAGATAAGGAAGGAGAAAGAAAATGGATTACACGATTTTTCAAATCATTTTAGTCTTCATAGTTACATTCATTGCCGCAATCGATCAATTTAGTTTTTTAGAATCATTGTACCAGCCCATTGTTACCGGGATGGTTATCGGACTTATTCTTGGAGATCTTCAAACCGGCTTGATCGTTGGCGGAACCTATCAGTTAATGACGATCGGCAATATGCCGGTGGGCGGCGCGCAACCGCCAAATGCGGTGATTGGCGGAATTATGGCAGCAATCTTAGCGATCACGCTGCAGCTGGAACCGACAGTGGCCGTCGCTACGGCGATTCCGTTTTCTTTGCTGGGGCAATATGGGGTGACGATTATCTTCTCACTAATGTCGCCAGTGATGTCAAAAGCTGACAGCTACGCCCATGATGCCAATACGAAGGGCATTGACCGGATCAATTATTTAGCGATGGTGGGTCTTGGAACGATCTTCGGCTTGATTGTGGTCTTATTCTTTATCGGCGGTGCTGCCTTCGGGAATCAGGCGGTCGCAGCGATCCCTCAATGGTTGATGGGTGGGCTCGGCGCAGCTGGGGGCATGATGCGGTATGTCGGTTTTGCGATTTTACTAAAAGTGATGGTTTCCAAAGAAATGTGGGGCTTCTTCTTTATGGGGTTTGGTTTAGCCACGATCGTAATGGCGGCACCTTCTTTGCAAGGACCAGCCTTGATCATTCTAGCCTTTATCGGTTTTGCATTAGCCTTTTGGGATTATCAAATCCAGTCCAAATTTAAAGTAGCAACAGCCAATACCTATGATTTCGGAGGCGATGAAGATGGCATATAATATTCCCGATTCTTATAGCGAACAAGCGCCCGCAGAACAACTGGATAAAAAGACCTTGAACAATATGGTCTGGCGTTCCTTATTTCTACAAGCCTCTTTCAACTATGAGCGAATGCAAGCAGGAGGCTGGTTATTCAGTATTTTACCGGGATTGAAAAAGATCCACAAAAATGAAAAGGACTTGGCTGCTTCAATGAGCCATAACCTAGAGTTTTTCAATACTCATCCATTCCTCGTGAACT
This sequence comes from Enterococcus sp. AZ141, assembly GCF_051714385.1. NCBI lineage: Bacteria > Bacillati > Bacillota > Bacilli > Lactobacillales > Enterococcaceae > Enterococcus > Enterococcus sp. AZ141. The sequence continues at coordinate 846,339 of NZ_JBIORT010000001.1, read as the reverse complement.
TTGTGATGGGGATCATTCTATCGATGGAACAAAACAAAGCCGATATTCCCATGATTCGGGCAGTGCGAGTCGCCGCGATGGGACCGCTAGGCGGGATCGGTGACGCGTTATTCTGGTTCACTCTGGTACCGATAACAGCTGGTATCACAGCCAATATGGCGATCAACGGCAACATCGCTGCACCGTTTATTTTCTTACTGGTATTCAATGCGGCCCAATTTGGTTTACGGTTCTTCTTGATGCATTGGTCCTATCGTTTAGGGACAGATGCGATTGGGATCTTAACGGAAAATGCCAAAGAGTTCACCCGAGCAGCGAGTATTTTAGGGATTTTTGTTGTCGGTTCCTTGACCTGCGTGTATGGGGCGACGTCTTTGGATATTCAGATCCCTAACGGTACTACCAATGAAGTGACACAAGCGACGACGATCGTGGATGATCAAGCAGCCATTGCCGCTTACGAAGACATGCTGTATACCACGGATGAGAATGGACAATTGACCGACACACTGCAAGAAAATGCGGCGGTCAACGAATTGGCTAACGGCAAATATGAATTGACGTTTAACAAAGTCAACGAAGTGCCTGTGACGATCGATATTCAAAAAATCCTCGATGGGATCTTGCCGCAAGTGATTCCATTGACCATCACACTGATGCTGTATTTCTTCTTATCAAAACGCGGCTGGACGCCGTTGAAATGTATCGCTTTGCTGCTAGTGATCGGCTTGATCGGTTCTGGCTTTGGTCTGTATCCATCCATTTGGCCGCAATAAGCAAGCTAGCAGAAGAAACGGCGCAAACCGTAGGAGGAGTTTTGCTAAGCAAGCAAAAGCTGACTTTTCAGCTTAGCTCGTGCTGGCAATTGGTTCATTTTCCTGCGTGAAGAGATGCAAGTTCAGGAAACAGAGCCCCTGTAGACGATTGTTTGACACGCCTATCGGGAAATAGTACACTCGTTATGTGGTAGTAACCAGTTTGGAGGGGCTTATGAATATCAATAAAAATCGACAACCATTATACGATCAATTGTTAAATTTACTGATTGAAAAAATCGAAAATGAAATGGAAGCAGACACGATGCTTCCCTCAGAAAGAGAACTGTCAAAGCGCTACGGGTTAAGTCGGACCACCGTTCGCTTGGCACTACAGGAGTTAGAAAAATTAGGCTATATTTATCGCCAACATGGTAAAGGAACCTTTGTCTCGGATATCCGCAAGCAGGCAACCAATTTATCGGGTTCCTATAGTTTTACCGAACAGATGAAAGCACTGGGGAAACAACCGGAAACTAGAGTATTGGCATTCAAAAAAATGGAAGCGACAAAATATTTTGCTACTCAGTTGCAAGTTTCCATTGGCGAGCCGATCTACAAGTTAAAACGATTGCGTCTTGCTGATGGCCAACCGATGATGATCGAGCGTTCTTATCTGCCCGTCAAGCGCTTCATGAATTTAACGAGTGAGATGATCGAGCAAAAACCATTGTACGATATCTTCCATGAAGATTTTCATCAAGTGATCCGCCTAGCGGACGAAGAATTTTTTGCCAGCATTGCCAGTGCGAAAGATGCGGCATTGCTAAAAATCCACGAAGGTGCGCCGGTGTTGAACCTGGTACGCAGCACGTTCAATATTGAAAATGAAGTGATCGAATACACCTTGAGTGTTGCTCGAGCAGACCAATTTAGATACAAAGTCCGCCACTTGCGTAACGACGAGTAGCGCATTTCCTAGACAGTCTGAAATGATCCGCTCGAGCAAAGAAAAGGTGTGTATTCAAAACCAGTGAGGTCGAGGAAGTTTGCCCTTTGGGTGATCGCTAAGTATTCATCCAAGACAACGCTCCTCGTACCGTCACTGGGAATACATACTGGAAAACCAGCAGCTAGGAGGAAGAAAGATGTTTCAACTGTCAACAAAGGAATTAGCAGAATTAGGTGCGGAGATTACAACAAGAGAAATCAAACAACAGCCAGAACTGTGGCAAGAAACCTTGACGATCTATCAAGAAAAGCAAGAGGCTATCGCGGCTTTCTTACGTACTATCAAGCAAAAGACGGACAAGCGAATCCGCGTGGTCTTCACGGGAGCGGGGACATCGCAATATGTTGGAGATACGATCGTTCCTTACTTGAATAAGAACGGCGCAACGGTGGATTATCTTTTTGAAAGTATTGCTACGACGGATATTGTCGCTGCTCCAGAACAAGTTTTATTTGCGGATGAGCCAACACTGCTCGTTTCTTTTGCTAGAAGTGGCAATTCACCAGAAAGTTTAGCAGCGGTCAAAATCGTCGATCAATTCGTTGCGGACAGCTATCATTTGACGATCACTTGTGCAGCCGACGGATCTTTGGCACAACAAGCTGCGGCTGATGAAGCGAGTTATCTGTTATTGATGCCTGAGAGGTCAAATGATGCTGGATTTGCGATGACGGGAAGCTTTTCTTGCATGGCCCTTTCGGCACTGCTGATTTTTGACCAGACGCCTCTGGCGGAAAAAGGGCATTATGTTGAAACCCTTAGCCGGTTGGGGCAAGAAGTGATCGACAGAGAAACAGAACTCCAAGTACTGACGGACCGTTCCTTTAAGCGAATCGTTTACCTTGGTTCAGGCACGTTGTCGGGGTTGACCAGGGAAGCACAGCTAAAAGTATTGGAACTGACTGCGGGAAAAATCGCCACCGTGTTCGATTCTTCGATGGGCTTCCGTCATGGACCGAAATCATTCGTAGATGATCAAACCCTCGTCTTTGTCTTTGTCAGCAATACGCCATACACGCGGCAGTATGATCTTGATATGTTGGAAGAATTAAAGAGTGACGGCATCGCCGTCGCAGTGACCGCCATCGGACAGCCGGCAGCTGTGAATTTTTCAGGAACAAACTTTTTCTTTCCAGATGCCACATTATTGCCAGACGGTTATCTTGCCTTAGTAGACATTGTTTTTGCGCAAACGATCGCACTGTTGGCATCGATCAAAGTCGGTAATACACCGGATACCCCTTCGCCAACGCGTACCGTCAATCGGGTGGTCAAAGGCGTGACGATTCATCCGTATAACAACTAACGATGACTGAGAAAGACCACCACGAGCACGTATCTTTTCGTGTACGAAGTCGATACGTGCGGTGGTCAATCAGTCGAACGGCTTCATCAATAGACATTTTTATATGTGCTGACAACCGTTTCGCCAACACTGAAAAAAGTGAAAGCGGTTGATTCTTTGGCATGGACAAAAAAGGAGGAATTTTAATGAAAGCAACCATAACGAAAGCCAAAAAAGCAGCAATGGATCGCCTGTCAACGAAAGAAGGAGTGATCGCAGCTTTAGCAATCGACCAACGAGGTGCCTTGAAAAAAATGATGGCAGCACTTGGCGTGGAGGCTGATGCAGAAAAAATCAGCCAGTTTAAAAAGCTAGTCTCACAAGAATTGACCCCTTACGCGTCTTCCATTTTACTAGATCCAGAATATGGGTTGGCAGCTGCGCAAAGTCGTGATCCAGAGGCGGGGCTTTTGCTGGCGTATGAAAAAACCGGCTATGATGCGACTACGCCGGGACGTTTGCCTGATTTATTAGGGGAATGGTCAGTTGAGCGATTAAAAGCAGCAGGCGCCGATGCCATCAAATTTTTGCTTTATTATGATGTAGATGAAGATGCCCAGATCAATCAGTTGAAACACGTCTTTGTGGAACGACTCGGCAGCGAATGCCAAGCGGCTGATCTGCCCTTCTTTTTAGAAGTCCTTTCCTATGATGCTAAGCTGCCTGAAGTCGACTCAAAAGCATATGCGCAACGCAAACCAGAAAAAGTCATTGGATTGATGAAGGAATTTTCAAAACCGCAGTACAAAGTCGATGTGTTAAAAGTGGAAGTACCAGTCAACATGAATTATGTGGCAGGTTTTGCCAAGGGAGAAGCCGTGCATACCAAGGAAGAAGCTGCCGCGTATTTCAAAGCGCAAAGCGACGCGACACATCTGCCGTTTATTTTTCTCAGTGCAGGCGTATCAGCCAGCTTATTCCAAGAAACACTGGTTTTTGCCAAAGAAGCTGGCTCCACCTTCAATGGCGTCTTGTGCGGCCGGGCAACGTGGAAAGATGGTGTTGAGCCCTTTGTAAAACAAGGAACAGAAGCAGCCAAAGAATGGCTAGCAAGTACTGGAAAACAGCACATCGAAGACTTGAATGAAGTGATCCAAAAGACCGCCACTTCTTGGTGGGACAAAGTCGCAGTCAAGGAATAGTTTTTTCACTGTTTGACAAGAGAAATGGCCAATAATCAGACATCTTAAGGGCTTTTGAGAAGAAGTGGCAGGCTTCTGACTTAAGGCTTTAGGGTGTCTTTTTTATACGTTGACAAGTTCGGTTATCATCGTAGGAATGAAACGTAAATAGGAAGAGGTTTCGAGAGTAATTTACGAGGGGACTTGAATAGGATAAACTAGCAGTAAGAGCCATCAAATCCACCTGCTTCACTTTTGGTCGAAATAAGGTTCAATAAACCTACAATAAAGGAGCATTCATGAACGAGTATACGTTTCATTCCGTCACGTCAGAAAACCAACAAGCTGCCTATAGTATTTATCAGAAAAACCAGGCCTATTTTGCTTTAACGAAAGAGACACCTTCCATCGAACAACTCATGCGGGACATGACTGTTCTACCGCCATCTGTGGCTCAAGAGCAAAAGGTATTTTCTATTATTTATTATGATCAAAAACCTATTGCTATCATGGATTATCTTGTTGATTATCCGCAAGAGGGCACTGCGTATATTGGCTTGCTGCTGGTTGGCGAAAGACGTCAGGGGCACGGGCAAGCTCTTTATCATCAAGTAGAACAAGACTGGCGCATAAAGGGGATTTCTCTCGTATCTCTCGCTGTTATTGAAGAAAATACAGCCGGTAGATCTTTCTGGGAGAGTCAAGGATTTAAAGAAACACGAAAAGCCGTGACAACAGTCAATGATCAGAAGGTAAGTGTGGTCTGCTTTGAGAAAAAGATCAGAAATTCTTAAACAACAGGTGAAGCAAGAATGAAATAACAAATCATTCGGTTATGAAAATTTAAAAAACCTCCTTATTAAATTAGATTTTCTGGAAAACAATCCTAAATAAATGAGTAAACATTACGAAAAAGTAGCTATAAAAAATCGTTGGTTTTTATAACTAATACTGCGACTTGGTGCCCTTATCGATTTGTATAGTCATCGATTTTAAGAAAAATGTAAGGGTTGACATTTTCTTTTGTAGATAGTACGATGTTGTCAAAGATGCAGGAGTGTTACTGATAAACAAGTCAGGCACCACCAAGTCCAAAAGCAAAGTTATTCTTCGCGTAACAGCGCAGGAAGCTTCGTTTTAGGTTTGGTGTTTTTTTGTCTTTAAGGAGGTGGAAATGATGACTATAGTAAAAACACTGAATAACAATATTGTTTTGGTACGAGATGATCAAGGGACTGAGAAAGTTTTATTTGGGACAGGAATTGGGTTTAAAAAGAAACGTGGAGACATGGTTGATGAAGCATTGATCAGTAAAATTTTTACTCCCAATGAAGAGGAGAAGCATAGCCATAAGATAGAGAATTATACGCCGGAAGTATTAAGTATTGCAGCAAAAATTATTGATCTTGGGGAAGCAGAATTAAATCAAAAGTTTGGTACCGGATTGTTGTTTTCTTTAGCAGACCATTTAACTTTTTCGTTGAACAATTCGGTAGAAAATGAAAATCCCATCAAATGGGAGATTCCTCATCTATATTACAAAGAATATCAAATCGGTAAGCAAGCGTTGGCACTTATTCAACAAGAGTTAGCTGTGCAATTATTGCCAGAGGAAGCAGCATTTATTGCGCTTCATTTTGTGAATGGACAGATTGATCAGTCGAATATGGCAGATACATTGCAAATAACAGAAGTGATCAAAAAAATTGTTAAAATCGTCCAAATCCTTTATGGAACAGTCTTAGATAAAACAACAGCAGATTATTCACGATTTATTACTCATATTCGTTATTTCATTATGCGCCAAAAAAACAAAAAAACGTCGTTGAAGATGGACGAGCAAATACGTGAACTGATTCAGGAACGATATATGAAAAGTTATGCCTGTGGTCTGCTCATTAAAGATATGCTAGATAGAGAGTACCATTGGAAAATCTCTGAGGATGAATTGGTATATTTAGTCATTCATATTGAACGAATTACAACTAAATAAAGATAAGGTGTGTTATCTAGAAAAGAGCATAAGCCTAAGTGGAAGTTTTTTTCACTTGGGCTTTTTCTTTAGTAAAGGAGGAGCAACAATGGAAAATAAAGAATTAGCGAAAAAAATCATTGCCTTAGTTGGTGGAAAAAGTAACATATCCCAAAGCTGGCATTGCATTACCCGTTTACGATTTAATTTGATAGATGATTCGAAAGTAGAAAAGAATGAGATCAATGAATTAGCAGGAGTGATCGGCAGTCAATTTAGTGGGGGGCAATATCAAGTGATCATTGGTGCCAAGGTGGCTGAAGTCTACAAAGAAGTTGCCGATCAATTAGGGGAAGAGGTTACTATGGAAGGGTCTTCGAATAAGAAAATGAACTTCTTAGATAAAATTTTCGATGTGATTAGTGGAATCTTCACGCCACTGATGCCTGCAATCATCGGGTCAGGTTTGATCAAAGGTCTCATGGCATTATTCGTTGTAGTTGGGTGGCTTTCACCAGAGAGCTCTGCCTATGAAGTATTGAATATCTTCTCAGATGCGGTATTTTACTTCTTGCCTTTCTTTGTTGCTATCACAGCAGCTAGAAAATTTCAGACGAAAGAGTCTCTGGCTGCTGCGTTAGCAGCGATCCTCATGTATCCCACGCTGATCAATGGTGCGGCAGAAGGAGGAAGTGCATTATCGTTATTTGGTCTAGCCATTCCATTAAATAACTATTCTTCTACGGTATTACCGATTATTTTAGGTGTACTTCTTATGAGCTATATCAATAAATGGATGGATCGAGTAGTTCCTAAAACAGTTAACATCGTTTTTAGTCCAATGTTGACCTTACTAGTCACGGCACCGATTCTCTTAGCGATCGTTGCACCACTAGGAAATTTTTTAGGTAAATATTTAGAAGAAATCTTTACCACGTTGTTCACCGTTGCAGGTCCTTTAGCGGGCTTGTTGATGGGAGGACTGATGCCGCTGATCGTCATAACAGGTATGCATTATGCTTTCTTTCCTGGAACATTTGCTAGTCTTCAAAAATTAGGCTACGATATTATGCTTTTGCCGATGAATTTGGTTGCGAATAGTGCACAGGCTGGAGCTGTTTTAGGGGTAGCTTTGAAGGCGAAAAAAGCGACCACGAAATCTTTGGCATTTTCTACTCTGATTCCTGCAATTTTCGGAATTACTGAACCAGCTATCTATGGCGTAACGTTGCGCTTGAAGAAACCTTTCTATGCCTCATTGGCAGGAGGCGCTGTAGGAGGAACGATTTTTGGCTTTTTTGCAGTCCAAGTGACCGCATTTTCTATTCCTGGTATTACTGCTTTACCAACATACATTATTCAGGATTCGAATAATTTTATTTATGCGCTGATCGGTTATATCGCTAGTTTTGTCGTTTCGTTTGTTCTAACAATGTTTTTGGGATTTGAAGAAGAAGCATCAGAAAAAGCATCAGAAAAAACGACCAATATAGCAGTTGAAACCAAATATCCAATTGAAGTTTATTCTCCTATGGAAGGCGAGGTCAGAGATTTAGCGACCGTTGCAGATGAGACATTTTCAACAGGGCTAATGGGAAAAGGGGTAGCAATTTTTCCAGAAGAAGGCGTAGTCTACGCACCATTTTCCGGGAAAATCACGATGATGACTCCGACGAAGCATGCGGTAGGAATACGTTCAGAAGAAGGTGTCGATCTTTTGATCCATGTTGGGATCGATACTGTCAAGCTGCAAGGCGAATCTTTTGATTATCTTGTTGCAGCAGACGAAACAGTCGAAAAAGGACAACCCATCATTAGGTTTGACTTAGAAAAAATAGCTAGAAGTGGGTATGATCTAACAACAATGATCATTGTGACCAATAGCTCAGAATTTTTAGACGTGATCATTACTGGAGATAGGCATGTGGAGTCAACGACATCGCGCTTGATGATGTGCATTCAATAATAGAAAAGGAGAGAAAATAATGAAAAAATTTACAGGATTTAAAGATGATTTTTTATGGGGAGGAGCTACCGCTGCTAACCAAATCGAAGGTGCTTATTTAGAAGGCGGAAAAGGATTATCAACTTCAGATTTTGCCGCATACAAAGACCCTTATGCTTCTGGAAAAGTAAATAATTTTACTTTTAACGTCACTTCAAAAGAGTTAGCTGAGTATGCGATGCATCCTGAATGTTATCTTTTCCCAAAACGTTGGGGCATTGATTTTTACCATCGGTACAAAGAAGATATTGCTTTATTTGCAGAAATGGGATTTAAATGTTTTCGCTTATCAGTTTCATGGGCGAGGATTTTCCCCACGGGACTTGAAGATGAGCCGAATGAAGTAGGTCTAGCTTTTTATGATGCTGTTTTCGATGAGTGTGAGAAATATGGCATTGAGCCTTTGGTAACGATGTCACATTATGAAATGCCGATCGAACTGACGAAGAAGTACAACGGATGGATCAGTCGTGAGCTAGTTCCCTTGTTTGAGAAGTATGCCCGGGTTATTCTTGAACGCTATAAAAATAAGGTGAAGTATTGGATCACGTTCAATGAAATGAATATGAATCTTAATAGCTTATATACAGGGGCGGGGATCTTAGAAGATTTAGTGGATGATTCATTGCAAGCGGCATATCAAGCGTCTCACCATCAATTCTTGGCAAGCGCATTGGCTGTAAAAGCTGCGAAAGAAATTATTCCTGATGTAGAGATTGGGTGTATGATCAATCAAATAGAAGCATATGCACATACAACAAAGCCAGAAGATCAACTGCAAGCGGTGAAATCCAACCAGTTGAATATGTTTTATCCTGATGTTCAAGCACGGGGGTATTATCCTAGCTATATTTATAGCTACTTTTCAGAGAATGACTTGTCCATCGATATCCGACCAGAAGATGCGGATATCCTTCAAGAGGGGACAGTGGACTTTGTGGCCATTAGTTATTATATGTCTCATGTTGCGGAGGCTAGAGAAGATGCTTCTAAATTAGCAGGTACTTTTGATAGCCCAATTAAAAATGAATATTTAGAGCTCTCTCAATGGGACTGGCCAATTGATCCAATTGGGTTAAGAATATCATTGATTAAATTATATGATCGTTTCCAAAAACCTTTATTTGTTTGTGAAAATGGGTTAGGAGCGAAAGATGAGTTAGTCAATGGGGAAGTTCACGATGCGTATCGAATCGATTATTTAAAAAAACACATTGAACAAATGCGCGAAGCCGTTAAAGACGGTGTTGATCTCATGGGATACACGCCATGGGGCTGCATTGATTTAATCAGTTGCGGAACTTCTCAAATGTCAAAACGCTACGGCTTTATCTATGTGGATCAAGATGACCAAGGACAAGGAAGTTTGGCTCGTTATCGGAAAGACTCGTTTTATTGGTACAAGAAAGTGATTGCTTCTAATGGAGATAAATTATAAAAAAGGCTGTGAATGAGCAGGGGAGCAAAAAGATAGAAACAGAAAAACTCAGACAATCGTTGCAAGTAGGAGTGTGCCTCATGCTTGGCTTTTTAAAAGCATAAGACCCAAAGCGCGCGACAGCAGTTTCAACTGCTGTCGCGTATTTGTATTTCAATGGTGTTTGTATGTGTTGATTAGTAAATGAGTTTAAAACTTTTCTATGATTTTTTTAATAAATATTCCTATTGATTATCATATTTTCTTAATATTAAATCAGTTAACTTTCGCCATTTCTCCAATCACTTTCCCATAGCTTCAATTCCTCTTTTTTTGTTAACAGGTTAAGTCAAAAATCCCTCAAAATCTTTTCTCATTTTTCAGCAGTATTGCCAGTAGAAAATCGCTTGATAAAAAAGTCGTGGCTTGCTATTCTGTTCTGTAAATTGACAGAAGGAGATGGCGTATGAAGCAAATGGCAATCAAAGAGAATCCGTTTTTGACGCGTCTGGATTATCAGCGGGCAGTGGAAGACATGATCGCTCCTTTGCGAGAAGCGATCTTGGCAGATGACTATCCAGGATTGAATCTAGGTAGCAGTGGGGCCGTGTATGACCGAACACGGGCTGAGATGGAAGCGCTTGTGCGTCCTTTGTGGGGGCTGGCGCCTTATTGGAGGATTTGCTCAGATGATCCGTTACGAGTAGCTTATGTGGAAAAAGTGATCGCGGGGACAGATCCTGAACACGCATTTTACTGGGGAAGGATCACGGATTATGATCAATACATCGTGGAAGCAGCCGCATTGTCATTGACTCTTTTATTGCAAAAGGATGCTTTTTGGACAGCGTTGCCGCAGAAGAACCAGCGAAAGCTAGTGGCTTGGCTATCCCAAGCACTTGAGTGCAAGATTCCTAAGAACAACTGGACATTCTTCAAAGTGTTGATTCGCGTTGCCCTGTTTCACTGTGGGGAACCGTTGGCAAAAGAAGCATTGTCCCAAGAGTTGGCATTGATCGATTCCATGTACATTGGCGATGGTTGGTACGTAGATGGGAAAACGACGCAGCGAGATTACTATATTCCTTTTGCGTTTCATTATTATGGCTTGATTTACGCTACATTTATGCAAGACGAAGACCCAGAATGGGCACAGCGTTTTAAAGAACGAGCCACCCGATTTGCCCAAGATTTCATCTATTATTTTGATGAAGACGGCGAAGCCTTGCCCTATGGCCGCAGCCTGACTTATCGGTTTGCGCAAGGGGCGTTTTTCTCGGCGCTGGTTTTCGCAGATGTCGAAGCGATCCCATGGGGACAGGTGCGAGGACTACTGGCGAAACACTTGCGCAATTGGATGGCGCAGGAGATTTTCACTTTCGATGGTCGCTTGTCCATCGGATACCACTATGAAAATCAAGTGATGGCAGAAGGGTACAATGCACCAGGCTCGCCTTACTGGGGGCTTAAGACCTTTTTGCTTTTAGCGGTCGCAGAAACGCATCCTTTTTGGCGGGCTGAACCTGAGCCAATCAAGAGAGAGCCGCAAAAACGGATTGAAAAAGGCAATATGTTGCTGGTGCACAATGAAAAAAACCATCATTTGTTGGGGTATCCTGCAGGTTTGATGCTTGAACAGCAAGCGCATGCTCAAGCAAAATACAGCAAATTCGTCTATTCGAGCAAATTTGGCTTCAGTGTGCCGAAAGCCGGCGTCACGTATGCCGAAGGCGCCTTCGATAGTACATTAGCTATTGCTCGAGATGGCAGCTATTTTCGCACGAAGGGCGCAGTCATGGATTATCGAGTGACGGAAAAAGGCATCTTTATCCAATGGGCTCCCTTTGGGGAGGTAGTGATTGAAACTGAGATTTATCCATTTGGTCAGTGGCATGTGCGCGTGCACGAGTTGACGACGACGATTTCGTTGGACCTTCGTGAGGGCGGATTTAGTGTACCGCTGACTGGACGGTTGCCTCAGGCCCAAACAGGACCGACCTGGAGTCGAGTCAGTGAAGAGGGCTTTTGTTCTCAAATCATCAACATCGAAGGCTATCAACAAGCCAGTATTGTTCAGCCAGAAGCCAATACCTCCGTCTTTTTTCCAAGAACCAGTTTTCCATACTTAGCACAACATATTCCGCCAGGGAAGCACCGTTTGATTTGTTTAGTCGGTGGTATCGTAGAAAAAGAAAGGATCGATCCAAATGATTACGCTAGCAATAAAAAATAAGCAGGACCAGGTGATCGTCGGTCGCATCGACCATGAAAAAGAACCCGCGCCATTTCAAGTTTCTGATGATGATTTGGCCGTATTAGCCATTAAAAACTATCCCTATGAGGAAGGAGATAAGATCGTTATTGAGGTGACGGGGGAAAATCCGTATTATGTCCTTCAGCTTGATGAAACCTTAGCACCATCACTGATCTATCTTTCCCAATCCACTTGGGAGTATCAGATTCCTTGGACGGAGTCCGCTCGAAAGTCCTCGGTGGAAACGGCCTTTACCTCGCAGCGCCATCACCTGATGGTGCGCAAAGCCCATGCGTTTGAGATCACGAATTATCAAAATTTATCCTTCAATGCCCATGATCAAAAGTCAGCGACAGGGGCGTATCCTCATGCTTCAGCGAATGTGGAAACGCGAGATGATTCCGTCTTTTTTGCCAAGAATGCGATTGATGGAAAATATGGCAACCGATCCCACGGTTCGTATCCGTTTGCTTCTTGGGGCATCAATCAGCAAGCCGATGCTGCGTTGACCATTGAGTTTGGTCGTCCCGTCTTGATTGATCGGGTTCGCTTCCTATTGCGGGCAGATTATCCCCATGATAGCTACTGGACCAAAGGGACCTTGGTCTTTGCTGATGGAGAAGAGCTGGTGGTGGAAACGACAAATACGGCGTCTTTTCAAGAAGTTCGTTTTCCGAAAAAAGAAACGACTAAGCTGACCTATAAAAAGCTGCAAAAAGCAGAGGATGATTCCCCCTTCCCAGCTCTTTCACAAATCGAAGTATTTGGTTGGAACTGTTAAAAAAAGAGGACAAGAGCATGACAGGTCTGCATTTGTGTGCAGTTGTCATGCTCTTTTTTAGGAATCAAGGAAGGAAGGTCGCTTTTTTTGTGCGTTTACGTTATAATGATTTCAGTTAATATGTTAACAAGTTAAGGAGAGTGTAAACATGCGTCTGCAAGAGAACAAACAACGCTTGATCCTGTTAGGAGAAAAAGTGACCGATGTGTGGTTAGCGGATAAAATCACCGCGTGCATCCAACAGATCGAAAAAAATAGTCAGCGCTTTGGCACACAGTTTCCTTCAGCCTGTGCCACCAATGGCAAATATCGGCTGAAAGGCAACGATGATTGGACCAATGGCTTTTGGACCGGGATGTTGTGGCTCGCCTATGAGTGGACCAAGGAAAAGAACTTTCTTGATCGAGCTATGGCAAATATCGACAGTTTTCAAACGCGTTTAGACGACCATTTTGTATTAGATCATCATGATATTGGTTTTTTATATAGCTTATCTGCCGGTGCGGGCTACAAGATCACTGGCGATGAACACTGCAAGCAAGAAGTCATTCAAGCAGCAGATGTTTTGCTGGCACGGTTTCAAGAAAAGGGGGAATTTATTCAAGCTTGGGGCACTTATGGCGACCCACAAGAATACCGCTTGATTATTGATTCGTTACTAAACTTGCCGCTTTTATTTGCAGCAACTCAATTGTCGGGAGAGCCTCGCTACGCAGAGGCTGCGAGTAAGCATTATCAGACAGTCCGAAAGACCGTCATTAAGAATGACGCCACCACCTTTCATACGTATTATTTCGATCCTGAGACGGGGCAGCCAAGTCACGGTGCGACGCATCAAGGAAACAGCGACCAATCGATTTGGGCACGAGGGCAGAGCTGGGCGATTTTAGGGCTTCCTTTGAATGAAAGCTACCTGCATAGTCAGCCTTTTCCAGAAAATTATCCGCAGATCGTGGAGGTGTTTTTGGCTCATTTGCCAGCAGATTTGGTGCCGTATTGGGACTTTGATTTTAACGACCAACATCCTGCTGAAAAAGACAGCTCTGCTTTAGCGATTGCGGCTTGTGGCTTGTTGGAAGCAGAGAAAATGGGGGCATATCCCGATGCCCAAAAAATCGCTAAAGGAATGCTTTACCAATTAGGCGAGCAGTATGCAGCGAGCCAAGTGCCAGAAAATGAAGGCTTATTGCTGCATGGTGTGTATGCTCATGCGGAAGGCAAAGGCATCGATGAGCCCAATCTTTGGGGTGATTATTTCTATTTAGAAGGATTGATCCGATTGGCATTGCCTGATTGGCAAAGATACTGGTAAAGGGGAAGACGACATGCGAACGTTTGAGATAAAAGAAGATTTTTTGTTAGATGGAAAACCAATCAAATTGATCAGCGGAGCGATCCACTATTTCCGCATGACACCGGTGCAATGGACAGATAGCCTCTACAATCTAAAAGCACTGGGAGCCAACACAGTTGAGACCTACATTCCTTGGAATCTCCACGAACCTCGTGAAGGAGTCTACGACTTTGAGGGGATGAAAGACATCTGTGCTTTTGTAAAGCAAGCCCAAACGCTTGGCTTGATGGTCATTTTGCGACCTTCCGTCTACATTTGTGCTGAATGGGAATTTGGTGGGTTGCCAGCTTGGCTGTTAAATGAACCGATGCGGTTGCGCTCAACCGACCCACGCTTCATGGCAAAGGTGCGCAACTATTTCCAGGTCTTGTTGCCAAAGCTTGTGCCGTTGCAGATCACCCATGGGGGACCAGTGATCATGATGCAGGTGGAAAATGAGTACGGCTCTTATGGAATGGAAAAAGCGTATTTGCGCCAGACCAAGGAGTTGATGGAAGAATACGGCATCGATGTACCCTTGTTTACCTCAGATGGGGCATGGGAAGAAGTCTTGGACGCTGGGACATTGATTGAAGACGACGTCTTTGTCACAGGCAATTTCGGCAGTCGTTCCAAGGAAAATGCGGCTGTGATGAAAGATTTCATGACAAAACATGGCAAAAATTGGCCCATCATGTGTATGGAATACTGGGATGGCTGGTTCAACCGCTGGGGGGAGCCAATCATCAAGCGAGACGGTCAAGACTTAGCCAATGAAGTCAACGAGATGTTAGCAGTCGGCTCCTTGAATCTTTACATGTTCCATGGAGGGACGAATTTTGGATTTTACAATGGCTGTTCCGCTCGGGGAGCGCTGGATCTACCACAAGTGTCCAGCTATGATTACGATGCTTTACTGACAGAAGCAGGAGAACCTACCGACAAATACTATCATGTACAAAAAGCCATAAAAGAAGCCTGTCCCGAAGTGTGGCAAGCCAAACCACGGACCAAGCAATTAGAGGCATTAGGAACCTTTCCCATCGAAAACAGTGTCTCATTATTGGCTATCAAAGATCAACTGATGGCACCGCAAGAAAACATGTATCCACTAACAATGGAAACTGTCAGCACAGGCTACGGCTATTTGCTCTATTCGGTTCAGTTAAAAAACTATCATCGAGAAAACAAATTAAAAGTGGTAGAAGCTAGCGATCGGTTGCATATTTTTACCGACGGCCAATTACAGGCGATCCAATACCAAGAAACGCTAGGTGAGGAGCTGTTGATCCAAGGGACACCAGATAAAGAAACCATCGAGCTAGATGTCTTAGTAGAAAACTTAGGGCGCGTGAACTACGGGTTTAAATTGAATGGGCCTACACAAGCCAAAGGCATCCGTGGGGGCATCATGCAAGATATTCATTTCCATCAAGGCTATCGTCATTACCCATTGACGCTTTCCGCAGAGCAGCTACAAGCCATCGATTATCAAGCAGGAAAAAATCCGACACACCCCTCCTTTTATCAAACGACCTTCAGTCTGACAGAGGTAGGAGATACGTTTATCGATTGCCGTGGGTATGGGAAAGGCGTCGTTATCGTCAATGGCATCAATCTTGGTCGCTATTGGCAACGTGGCCCCGTGCATTCCTTATACTGTCCGAAAGAATTTTTGAAAAAAGGCAGCAACGAAGTCGTGGTATTTGAAACCGATGGCGTTGAGATCAAGGAACTCGTTTTCTGTGATCAACCTGTCGTAGAATAAAAAAATAGAAGTAGAGACCCAAATTTACGCGGGCTCTACTTCTATTTTTGTTTTGAAATATTTCCAGTGCTTGTAGCTGACGATGTATTCAGCGACACTTCCATCTGCTAAATAGGAGTGCTTGACTTGTTTGACCGCAGGCTCTCGGAAGCTCAGTTGCAATAAGTTCAACAATTCAGCGTCATCAGGAAATACGATTTCGTTGGTTTCAACAGAAGCCAATGAGAAAAGGTCGATCGCAAAGTCTTTTCGGACCCGCTCATAAACACTAGCATATTGGTTGAGGTTTTTGGCGATCGGTTCTTTCATCAGCTTCTTCGGCAAATGAGTGATGTGAACCAAGAAAGGAACGTCGCCAAAATAGCGGACTCGTTTGATTCGGTAGTAGGAAGCACTGGCAGCCAATCCTAATTCTTTCAAAATCTCTGGGGCATTTCCTTCTTCCACCGCAAGGACCTTGACCTTTTCTTGGTCCAGTGAATGCAGCTCAATGTCGGAAAACTTCACACTCTGAGATACTTTTGCTTTT
The DNA here is from genome assembly GCF_051714385.1 of Enterococcus sp. AZ141. Lineage (NCBI taxonomy): Bacteria > Bacillati > Bacillota > Bacilli > Lactobacillales > Enterococcaceae > Enterococcus > Enterococcus sp. AZ141. The sequence continues at coordinate 830,047 of NZ_JBIORT010000001.1, read as the reverse complement.
GAAACAAAGGTCCCTTTGCCTTGGATGCGATACAGATAGCCAGCACTCGTCAATTCATTCAACGCTTTGACTGCCGTGATCGAACTAACAGAATACATCCGCTTGATATCTGCCTCTGAATAAAACTTATCACCGGGAATGAATTTATGGTCTTTGATTTCTTGTAAAAGATCTTGCTTGATCTGCTCATACTTTGGCAACACAGTGGTTTCCCTCCATTCCATATGAATACATCAAGCATAACATGTTAAATCCTTTCCTGCCACTTAATTAGTGTAGAAAATTCGTTGTTTTCCAGTCTATACAGGTCTGAAAAATAAAATTCAATATGTTAAGATATTAGGTTTACGAATGGCTTGCCATGTGGTATAGTATGCTTACAAGGAACATAACATGTTAAGTAGGGCGACCTGCGGAGTAGGAGGGAAATTAGTGGAAAACATTGTATTGATCAGTCATGGCGGCATGGCAGAAGGGGTCAAAAGTAGTCTCGAGATGATCGTAGGCCAGCAAGCAAACGTTCACACCGTTTCATTACGACCAGATAGTGACAATCTGCAATTTGAGAAAGAATTGAACGAGAAAATGAAAGCCCTTAACGGTTCAACATTGATTATTGCGGATTTATTAGGAGGAACCCCGTGCAACGTTGCAGTCAAGAATTATTTAGAGGATGACGAAGTGGCGATCTTCGCTGGAATGACATTGTCCGTAGTGATCGAGGCAGTCGTCAATCAACGAGCGACGATCAAAGAGCTGCTTTGCTTAGCCAAAGAAAACATCGTTGATGTCAAAGCAGGGATGAACCAAGCAGAACAAGAGATGTTAGAAGAAAAGCAAGAGGAATTAGGGGATTACAGTGCGTATGCTGGGCAAGAAAATATCGTCAATAGTCGAATCGATGAGCGCTTGATCCATGGACAAGTCGCCGGTATCTGGTCCACCAGTTTAAACACGCAACGGATCATCGTAGCCAATGATGAAGCCGCCGTAGACCCATTACAAAAATCTTCTTTACGAATGGCAGCGCCAACTTCGATGCGACTTTCGGTCCTTCCGGTGGCAACGGCAGCCAAAAATATTCGCGCCGGTCGTTATGGAAAACAACGGTTGTTTTTGCTTTTCAAAAATCCCCAAGATGTTTTGCGTTATATTGAAGCAGATGGACCGATCAAAGCGATCAACGTCGGCAACATGAGCTACAAAGAAGGCGCACGGGAAGTGACCAAAAGCATTCAAGTACTGCCAGAAGAAGAGCCGATCTTTGAAGCGATCGCCGCAAAAGGCATCACCGTCACGGCACAGCTTGTACCCAATGAACCATCGATCGACTTTATGAAGAAATTACGAGGATAAACCAGGCAGGGATTGAATCGAGGAGAATATGTAGCGGAAGATTTGTCAAAAAACGAGTGTTTTTCACGATTTATCTGAGGCGACATAACGATCGATAACTAGCCAGTTAAGACTCGTTCATACAATTAGGAGGAAAATTCATGCATTTAGCAGCGTATCAAATCATTCTTATTACTGTTTATGCTTTTATTGCTATTAATGATTCACTTATTTCCAATACGTTGACCCAACCAGCGATCGCCGGAATGATTTCTGGAATGATCATGGGGGACTTAAAGACCGGTTTGATGGTCGGTGGGACCTTACAGTTGATGCGTTTGGGGATCGCCGCATTTGGTGGTGCATCCGTCCCGGATTATTTTACCGGCGCAGTACTGGGAACAGCGTTTGCCGTGATCTCAGGAAACGGCGCGGAATATGGCATCGGCTTAGCAGTTCCAGTGTCCTTGCTGATGCTGCAACTGGATGTCGTGGCTCGTTTTTGTAACGTATTTCTACTACACCGGATCGATAGAGCCATCGACAACATGCAAGTCAAACGAATCCCACGGTTAGTTTTATCGGGTTCTTTCTTATGGGGATTGTCACGGGCGATTCCGATTTTATTGATGCTTTTAGCTGGAGATGCAGTCGTTACGACGATTACCGATAACACGCCAGAATGGCTGATGACCGGACTAAAAACCGCTGGTGGCGTCTTGCCAGTCGTCGGGGTAGCGATCTTATTGCGCTACTTGCCAACAAAGCACTACATTCCTTATTTGTTATTAGGCTTCTTTTTAGCTGCGTATCTGCAAGTACCAATGCTCGGCGTTTCCATCATCGGACTTGTAGCAGCAATGTTAGTCTTTAAACGTGATAGCGAAAAAGGCACCGTTGCAACGGCAGCTGCCGGAGATTTTGAAGGAGGATATGATGGCGATGAGTGATCAAAAACTGACAAAAAAAGAGTTGAATACCATTAGCTGGCGTTATATTTTGGCAAGCCAATTAAACTGGAACTATGAGCGAATGATGAGTTCGGGCTACCTTTACGGCATCCTGCCCGTCTTGAAAAAATTCTATGGCCATGATGAAACCCAGCTGCAAGATATGCTGCGGACCCACAATCAATTTTTCAATACCAATGCGATCTTTGGGAACTTGATCATGGGGATCGATGTCGCGATTGAAGAACAAGATGGACACAAAGCCAAAGAAACGATCATCGCCTTGAAAACGGCCTTGATGGGTTCCTTGGCCGGTGTCGGTGACTCCTTGTTCCACGTGATTTGGGGAACAATCTTTGGCTCTGTTGCTGGCACATTAGCGCAAAATGGTTCCGTCGTTGGTTGTGTCATCTGGATCATCGCCAACATCGCGTTACTTTTCGGTCGGGCAGCGTTGCTTCCCCTTGGTTACAAACAAGGGGTCAAATTAGTGACGACCTTGAAAGACAAATTATCTGCCTTTACCAATGCCGCAACCGTTTTAGGGGTTACAGTGATTGGTGCCTTGATTCCCTCTGTGGTCAAAGCAACTGTTCCTTTTGTCTATAAAAAAGACGGTGTCGAATTAGTGATCCAAGACACGTTGGATGCCATCTTGCCATCCCTTGTACCTATCTTGCTCGTCTTGCTGACCTACTGGATGCTAGGCCAAAAGAAACTAAATTCCACTCGAGTAATTTGGATCATCTTGATCTTGTCGATCGTTTTGAGTGCGTTTGGTATTTTGGGTTAGGAAAGAATCATGGTGTAAAAGGAAATGGGCAGCTGCTGTGATTGTTTTGTAAATCGTATAAGCAGTTAGGGTAGTCAACCTGTTTTCTTTTTTAGAATAGTTGAACTAAATGGAAAAGAGTGCGGAAATGAATTTCTTCACTCTTTTCCTATTCCACGAAATGATAGCGCTATCTTTTGCGCGGGGAAATAGGAGGAGTAAAGGATGGAAAAAGGGAAAAAATATCTGCTGATCATGGGGTGTTTCTTGTTGCTGTATTCGGTAGTTGGCGCCACTCGTCTTTCTGGAAATGCCGAGGAACAAATACCCGAATTGCCGGAAGCAGAATCGATCTATCACTCGGATTTTTCAAACCAGAAAGGGTCTTGGCAAGATTTAGTCGGGAAAGCCGAAGTAGCACAAAATGCTACTGGTTTAATGATCAGTAATACGAAGCAAGGCACCAATCTGGAATCAGTAACGCTCAACAAAGATGCTCCCAAGCGGTCTTCAGGGGATTTTGAAACTACTTTCTTATATGAAGACCAAGCGAACATTGGGGTGGTCTTTCGCGCAGATGAACAAAAGACAGATCAGTGGCAATCGTTTGCTTATAATCGTGATGGGCAGTGGCAACTTGGTCAACCAGGTGGAAAATGGCTGACAGCTATTTCTGGACCTACTTTGATTGCGGGACAAAAATATAAACTCTTGCTTCAGTATGAGGGCTCGAGTTTTCGTGCCTTTTTAAATGATCAGCTATTTTATGAGAATCAAAAGGTAAACTATCCCAATGGTACGGCAATTGATGGGGACTGGTCCGGGTATGTGGGTATCCGTTTGTTTGGCAATTTATCTAAGCTGAAGGTATTATCGATGCGCAGCGGTCCTATCGGCAGCTTGCCCGTGGAAGATCATACAGCAGAATTTATGAAGCTGCAAGAAAAATGGCAAAATCAACTGGTTTCCGATCACTATGATCCAAATAATCCGACTATGGCTGATTACGTGCAGATGGTCACCTCAGAAGCTGAGGCGTTGTATCAAACCATAAATAAAGCATCTGATCGAACGAGCCTATGGCCCCTCGAACAAGGGAATACTGCTTCAGCGGATGTAACGACTCAATTTACAAAATTACAGAAAATGGCTTTAGCCTATGGCACGAAAGGTAGTTCTTTGTATCAAGATGATGCAGTGGCGACGACGATTATTGATGGGATAGATTTCATGGTCACTCGAAAAGGGTATGATGGGAAAAAGTACCATGGAAACTGGTGGGATTGGCAAATCGGTGTCCCGCAAAAACTGATCAGTACTTTAATGATTTTAGGCGCTGAGTTACCGTCCGAGAAATTACAGCAATACACTGCCATTATCAGCAGTTATGTACCAGATCCCTTCAAGCAATTGTATACGAAGACACAAGGCAGTTTTACTGAGCTTGCTTTTATTCCAAATTTTGTGACTTCTGGTGCTAATCGTACAGATCTCGCGCTTACTGTATTAGGCTTGGGCATTTTGCAAAGGGACGCTGGGAAAATCACCCAAGCTTCAGCAAGTATCGAAGAAGTATTTCAGTTAGTCACAAAAGGCGATGGTTTTTATAAAGATGGTTCCTTTATTCAGCATAATACGATCCCTTATACTGGTTCTTATGGAAATGTACTGATCAAGGGTGTGGGACAAATTCTAGCTATCACGCAAGGATCAAGTTTTGAGATGGACGCTGATCTCGTACAAACGTTTGTTAAAAATGTTGATCAAGCATTCTTGCCGTTGATCTATCAAGGAGAAATGCTGCCGTTGGTCAATGGTCGTTCGATTTCAAGAGCTCCAGCCAAAACCAAAGCCGGCTATGGCTCATCAACAGTCTATAATTTGTTGATCGTATCCCAATTCGCACCAACCCAATACCAGCAAAAATTCCGTGAAGCTGCCAAGTATTGGCTCAAAGAAAATCCAGACTATTATTTGACGAATGCAAGAGACTTCAATGATTTACAAATGACAATGAATCTCTTGGCAGACCCATCGATTACAGGGGATGCATTACCTTTTACGGGAACAAAACTGTACGCTTCAATGGATCGCTTTGTTCAACGAACAACTGATTATATGGTGGGTTTAGGACTATATTCCAGTCGCATTTCTTCCTTTGAAGCTGGCAACAAGGAAAACAAGCGTGGGTGGCATACAGCAGACGGGATGCTCTACCTCTATAATGATGATCAAGTTCAATTCAATTCTAGCTATTGGCCGACCGTCGATCCATATCGCTTGCCAGGAACAACCGTGGACACCATACAATTAGCGGATGAAAATTCAGCTTTTACAACGGTAACGTCTCCAGAAAAGTGGGTAGGCGGTGTGGCTTATGATGGTGCAGCTGCGGTGGGAATGGCATTAAACAAAACGGGTACAAAAAATAACGGGAATGTTTTACCTATGAACGTGCGGGCAAAAAAATCGTGGTTTATCATTGATGGGCAGATTGTCGCTTTAGGTGCGGGAATCACTGGTGATACGACAGCTTCTATTGAGACGGTCGTGGATAATCGCTTACTAAACGATGCGTATACTTATCAAATCCTTTCTGATCAAGGAAGTATTGATCAGTTAAATGAAACAAGTAGCAAGCAGTGGTTGTTGTTAGACTCCGATCATTCCCAGGCCAATATCGGTTACTATTTTCCAGAAGAAACGACAGTAAACGTGGTAAGTGAAACACGAACAGGTAGCTATACAGAAATCAATGAGGCCTTTCCAAGTAATGCGGTTTATACCGGAGAATATCGAAAATTCTTGATCAATCATGGCAAAAATCCCATGGAGGATCATTATGCGTATGTCATGTTGCCAGGTATCAATGAAACAGAACTGACTGCCTATGCCCAAGAAGAACCGCTGGAGATTTTAGCCAATACCTCGGAAGTTCAAGCAGTAAAACTTGATCAAACTGACTATTTAGGTATCAATTTTTGGCAGAATGATGGAGGTAGTGTCGCCGATATTACTACTAACAAACCTCTTTCATTGATTAGAACAAGTAGAGAAGGCAAAACCATCTATGCCTTTTCTGATCCAACTCAAACAACGACGACCATGACCTTAAAATTGCCAAAAGACTACCAAAAAATCGTCTCTCAAAGTGATGGAATCAGCTATGATGCTTCGACGGATCTATTTACGGTAAACTTTGCGGAGCAAGATGGTGGAAATAAAGTGATTGTAGTCGAGTAAGGTGTTTCAATGCTATCTGTCTCATCATCAGCTAGGGATCAATCTCTAGCTGTTTTTTGTCAGCTAGAAAATGAAACGATGAAAGGCTAAACATAGATTTTTTCGTTGACTATTAATTCCTTTAACTACTTTTCAAGGGCCGAGGTTTTGTCAAAAAAATCCTCACAGAAAATGCTGAAAACTTGCGCATTAGCATGAAACGTTTGCTAATTTTCTTCTTACTTAAAAGGCGTATGTTTGCCACTAAAGAATGTATCTAAGATTGCAAGCACACTTTTCCAAGATTGCAGTGGCAACTTTTCAAGTAAGAATTGGTAGCGAATTTATCCGAAGGCGCGGCGATTAACAATATACTCTTCTCCATCAATTTCAAAAAGATAATAGTGTTGACCATAAATAGAAACAATATCTTCAGTAACTGAAACAGTTCTATTCATAAGATTATTACTAGAAATTGTTCCTACATACGGATCTCTTGGGGACAGAGACAGTTTATACAAATTATAGTTACCTGTTATTTCAACTGTTTGATCGATGAAAGTAACGCCAGAAATTTTTCCAGCAGGAGAATCTAAAAAGATTGAGGCAATTTGATTAGAACGATGATTATTCAAATAATAGATTTTATCCCTATTATTAAGGATATTTAGTATCGCATATTTGTTGAATAATGGGACAGCAGGAAGTATCCCCTTAGAAATTGAGTCCGCCGTTTTTTGCGCTGCATCCAGCATCTCTTGATTGTTGCTAACCTGGGCATCATATAAATCAGCCATCACTGATCCATTGTCATGTTGGAGACCTAAAGTATGCCCCATTTCATGTCGGATAGTTGAAACCAGCTGTACGTAGCCGGAGGTTCCTTTTCCAGATGATGCGTCATTTAAAGCAGCTTTATTCAAAAATATTCTGTTCGTACTATTCCCCCAACCAAATCCGGAGTACCCCATATCTGCATAGGAATCGCCATCCGTTGATTGCAAAACTAAATCAACTTGGTTATCTGCTGCATTTACACTTGATTTTTCGACAATTACCGATCTCCCAATCGACTGATTCCATGATTGCGCAGCTTCATTGACAGCCTCTTGGTAGGCTTCTCCTAGTGAGTTTGAGTCGTAAATGATGGTACCGTATTCGTTAACACAAGTAGCTGTACCATACAATATTCCAGGATAGTAATAATCAACAATAGGCGTCTTCGCTATGTCGGCTGACTTTGCATCTACAGAAATTGTTCCTATAGAGTAAATTAATGCAATTAAAAATAACGAACGAATTCTTGAAAAAATTTTTTTTCATTGTTTTCCACTCCTTAAACTTGTTGACTTGATTTCATACAGATAATTCCAAAAATCTTTTTCCCATTTATCTTGTATGGAAAGATGCTCCCAGGGCATCGAATTTTTTTCAAATTCAACGAAATGTCGAATCTTTATATTTTTTCTAGCTTTTTCAATTTTCAAAAATTTGAGTGGATTCACATTTTTTGCCCAATCAAATAACCAATGATCATCTTTCTGGTAATTGTATTCATAAGGCAACAACTCAACACTTCTCTCACAAAGAATGTTTAAAATGGTTTGATCTAAATACAAGTATTCATTCTTATTTATCATACGTACTATGGCTTCTGGTCGTATCTGTTCATTGAACACAACTACATTAAATAAAATAACTCCAGAATTGAAGTAATTCTTCATAGTTTTTACGCCAAAATATTTAAAGCTGTCCTCTGTATCACTTATAACTGAGAAGTAGAAGTCTCTAACTGCAGCAATTGATTTTTGATCAGGGATCAAATCAAAGAAATTGGATACGTCATCGTATACAATAGTGTCATTATCTAAATAGAGAATGTAATCATAATTGCTAAAATATGAAGGTAGAAATAATCTCCACAGAGTGACTTCAGGAAAACGCGAATTACTATAATTCTTTATTTCGTTTATTATTTTAGGTGGATACCAAATAGTAATAATTACATTTTTTTCTCCATATAATCTAGAAATACTTTTCAATTTCAGTATTTCTTCGTTCCCTAGTTCATTTACAACTACTAATATATCTAAAGGTTCATTCCCTTCATAAGTATTTACTATTGACGCAATGGATACTGCAGCTAATTGAATATGTGACCCCGTAACACAATAAACGACAGCTTTCTTCTTCATAGTTCAGGTCCACCCTTTTTAGTGTTTTTTATTTTTTAATAAAAACCTTCTATAGAAACTTAGGCAATAAAAGCATTTAAGCTTATTTTATCGTATCTGATTTCCAATATGAGCGTTAGTCCCACTATTGGGATTAACATAGTTAACGAGAATCAACAATTTCTTATCGTATTTTCCCAAAAGGGTTGTCAGATTAAGCCTAAATCAAAAATCCCGTCAGAGAAATCTGACGGGATTTTGGTGGTGAACCTAGGTAAAACAGGTCATTGTTATCCATTCCAAGTGAACTAAAAACTGTTAAATCAACATTTCGCAACCAAGTGAGGTTGCTACTTTATTCCCACTCCACAGTAGCAGGTGGTTTGCTCGTAATATCATACACGATTCGATTGACGTGTGCGACTTCGTTGACGATGCGGACGCTGATTTTTTGTAGGACTTCCCATGGGATGCGGGCAAAGTCAGCGGTCATGCCATCGATTGAAGTGACTGCACGAATGCCGACGGTATAATCGTAGGTCCGGCCATCACCCATGACACCGACGGAGCGGATGCCTGGTAAGACGGTGAAGTATTGCCAAATGTCGCGGTCTAAGCCGGCATTTGCGATTTCTTCCCGCAAGATTGCGTCCGAGTCGCGGACGATCGTTAGTTTTTCTTCTGTCAATTCGCCAAGGACACGAATACCTAGACCTGGTCCAGGGAATGGTTGGCGCCATACGATGCTGTCTGGCATGCCAAGTTGAGTCCCTAATTCACGGACTTCGTCTTTGAACAAGGTGTTCAATGGTTCGATCAATTTGAATTGCATGTCTTCAGGTAAACCACCCACATTGTGGTGTGATTTGATGGTTTGAGCAGTTTCGGTTCCTGATTCGATGACGTCGGTATAAAGGGTTCCTTGGGCAAGGAAAGAAACGCCTTCTTCGCCAGCTAGTTTCGTTGCTTCATCATCGAAGACATACACGAATTCATTCCCGATGATCTTGCGTTTTTCTTCAGGATCAGAAACCCCAGCAAGTTTTGATAGGAAACGTTCTTTGGCATCAACTTTGATGATGTTCAAGCCGAATTTGCCACCTAAGCTTTCCATTACTTGCTCGGCTTCGCCTTTACGCAAGAGGCCGTGGTCAACAAAAATACAAGTCAGTTGATCGCCAATCGCTTTTTGTAAAAGAACACCAACGACAGAAGAATCGACCCCGCCGGAAAGACCAAGCAAGACTTTTTTGTCGCCCACTTGTTCGCGGATTTTTGCGATTTCCATATCGATGAAGTTGTCCATTGTCCAATCACCTGTACATTGACAAACGTCAATGGCAAAGTGACGCAGTAAGTCGTTGCCGTATTCTGAATGGCGAACTTCTGCGTGGAATTGGATACCGTACATTTTGCGTTCTGCATCTTGGATAGAAGCAATCGGGCAATCTTTGCTCGTCGCCACAACATCAAAGCCTGCAGGTGCTTGAGTGACCAAGTCCCCGTGGCTCATCCACACGGTTTGGGTTGCGGGCGTGTTTTGGAAAAGGGCCGCTGCATCAGAAGTGACTTCCAATTCTGCTTTGCCGTATTCACGGTTTTTGGCAGGTTCAACTTTTCCGCCTAATTTATAAGTAATCAACTGCATGCCGTAACAGATCCCTAAAACTGGGATGCCTAAATCAAAAATTTTCTCGTCGATGCCGAAAGAGTTCTCGTCGTAGACGCTGTTTGGTCCGCCAGATAAGATGATCCCTTTTGGATTCATCGCTTTTACTTCTTCAGCGGTAATGCGGTGGCTCAATAATTCTGAGAAAACACCGAACTCACGAATACGGCGTGTAATCAGCTGGTTATACTGACTACCGTAATCAAGTACGATAATTTTTTCGACGTTTGGCAAAGTGTCAACGTTTGTCACAATAAATTACCTCAATTCTTTTAGTTTTTATTGAAAAAAGGCTGGGCCTTTTCAACAGCATAATTATAAAAATGAAGCGGTCAATACTTGCGCAAGAACACTTCATCGATCAAATGGTGCTTTGTTTTATGAAGAATTATATCGGCTCTGCTGCGTGTAGGCAAGATATACTCGTGTAAATTCTTTAAATTCACATTTTTCCATACTTCTTTTGCCATTTTAATCGCTTCCTTGCGATCCCCGATCGCATATTGGTAATAATAATTGCTAGGGTCTTGAAAGGCAGTGTCTAGTAATGATTCAAATCGTTCCAAATACCATTTTTCAATCAGTGCCGGTTGGGCATCCACGAAAATTGAAAAATCAAAAAAGTCACTGATATAGATTTGTTGGTTGGCAGGCAATTGCAAGGTATTGATGCCTTCCACGATCAAGATATCTGGTTGACTGATCGTTTCATACGTATCAGGAATAATATTGTAGACTTCATGGGAGTAGACGGGGATCTGGATGTCTGGTTCTCCTGATTTGACCGCATTCAAAAAGTTGATCAAGGCTTCCATGTCATAACTTTCTGGAAATCCTTTGCGATTCAAGCTGCCGCGTTCTTCCAAGACTTCGTTCGGGTACAAAAAGCCGTCAGTGGTGATCAGTTGGACGGTTCTGCGGGGAAACAAACGGGCCAATAAATTTTGGACGAGCCGTGCGGTGGTACTTTTGCCGACGGCGACGCTTCCGGCGATGCCGATGATAAAAGGCGGCATTTTAACATAGCGGTGTAAAAAGAGTCCCTTGCTGAGGGTCAATGATTCAAACTCTTTCATATAAAGATGGATCAGATGGCATAAAGGCACATAAACATCTTCCACATCTTGGACCGAGATCCGGTCGTTCAAACTTTTGATATTATCCAATTCTTCTTGAGTGAAAGGCATCATGCCGTTCGTATAAAACCCTTGCCATTGCTCACGAGGAATTTGATAAAAATTCATGGTTTCTTGCATAGTAGGCTCCTTTTTTGCGGCATCATCGGTTTCTATTAGAAGCGATAGGCCACTGTTCGAAAGTATTTTACCATAGAAACCCACAGAACTTGGAAAAAAGACATGATTTCCTTTGCAGAAACAACAAAAAACTGTTTTTTCGTTGTTTTTTTTGCTGGGCGTTTACTTCTGGCTGTTTTTCGGTATGATTAGAAAGAAGCAGCAGGCAAATCTTGCACGTCTTTTTTACTGGTGTTTTCACTACGTTCACTCGTTCTAATAGAAGAAACAAGGAAAAAACCAGTAGAAGCCAGTAGAAAAAACAAGCGAAAAGGGAATAGAAGAAAGGAGCATAAACATGAGTAATCATTACTATACAGAAAATCCTGATACGGCCCATGATTTTGAACAGTGGTCGTTTGAATTAAGAGGAAAGAAGTTTCATTTTGTGACAGATAGCGGGGTGTTTTCCCGAGACACGGTGGACTACGGCTCGCGGGTGCTGATCGATGCGTTTGAGTGGGCGGAGCTGCCAGAAGGAAGTCTGCTAGACGTTGGGTGTGGCTATGGTCCTGTTGGCTTATCGTTGGCTTATGCAAGTCAGCGACCTGTCGAGATGATCGATATCAATCAGCGGGCAGTGGATTTGGCAAAAGGCAATGCCCAGCGTAACGGCATTGAACAGGTAGATATCCATCAATCCAATATCTATGCCCAATTAAATCAACCTGCTTATGCGGCGATCCTCAGCAACCCACCGATTCGGGCAGGAAAAGAAGTCGTCCATGAGATTTTGACAGGGGCGTTTCCGCTACTAAAAACAGGGGGAACTTTAACGATCGTGATCCAAAAGAAACAAGGGGCGCCGAGTGCTCAAAAGAAAATGCAAGAGACCTTTGGCAATGCCGAAATCATCAAAAAAGACAAAGGCTATTACATCATTCAAAGCGTAAAAGAAGCGTAGCTGCTCTTTGATTCTCAGCAGATCAAAGGCATCGCCAAGGCAAGCGCTGGTTAGTAGCAACTGGACCAGTTGGTTTCTCAAAAAGCCTATTGCCAGCAGCCTTTCGGGCAATTGCAGCGTTGGTTAATCAGCTGTCTATATCATCGGGCTATTTTTGATCAACGAAAAAGAAAGTCGCACACTTGTTGAAAGTGTGCTATTTTTTTTGAGAAAAATTTGCTACACTTTAGGCAAGAGAGGAGAGAAGCAGATGAAATTGACGATTAAACAGATTGCTGAAATGGCTGGCGTCTCTGTCACGACCGTGTCGCAGATCCTAAACAATAAAGGCAGCCGTTTTAGTGAAGAAACCCGGAAGCGGGTCTTAGATATCGTAAATAAATATCACTATAAGCCGGATTTTTTTGCTTCGAATCTTATCAACCGCCATTCAAAAACGATCGGAATGATCGTGCCTGATGTGACGGATTTCTTTTTCTCTAAAGTCATTGAAGGGGCGGAAAGTTATTTCAATCCACTAGGTTACATGCTAGTGTTATGCAATTCGCGCCACAGCCAAGAAAAAGAGGTTCAATATTTGAATGAACTGTCTCATCGTTCGGTAGATGGCATCTTATTAGCGACGCCGCATTTGCTGCCAGAGGATTATTCCTTGAAGAGCGGGTTCTTTGATGACCGACCAATTATTTTAGTCGATCGTGGGATCAATCAGCGGGACAATGGTCGTTTGATCGTGAAAGAATACGAAGGCGCCTACCAAGCCGTCAGCTATTTGATCAAAAATGGTCACCGCAACATTGCGATGCTCAAAGAAATCACCGGCTACTATCAATTAGAGGAACGGTTCAATGGCTATCGCCATGCCTTAAAGGATCATCAGATCCCTTTTAAAGGCCGATATGTAGAAAATGCTGAATTAACGGTTACTGGCGGGTACGAAGCAACGAAGAAATTATTGAAGTATAAAGAGATCACAGCGTTCTTCTGTGGCAACGATGCCATGGCGATCGGCTGTTATCAAGCGATTTATGAGGCGGGCAAAAAAGTACCAGAAGACTACTCGGTGATCGGCTTTGATGCCTTGAAATTATCGGAATACATCACACCACCGCTTACCACGGTCATGCAGCCGACTTTTGAGATCGGGTTTACCGCAGCGAAGTTTTTAGTGGACGCCATTGAGTTTCCGACACGGCGAATTCCAAATAAGATTTTTGATACAAAATTAATTATTCGTGAGAGCGTGAAGACATTGACAAGCGAGAAATAATGCGGTATATTTCTTCTTGTAAGTGTTTTCATAGTTTTGCGATATTTAGTAAACTGTTTTACTAAAGTGGTTTACCCTACGAAAAATTATTGTATAATGTTAAAGGAAGCGAGGGTCATTTCGATGCGAATGGTGGATTTAATTGAAAAGAAACGTGACGGCAAGTCATTGACGAAGGAAGAAATTGACTACATTGTAACTGCGTATACTGAAGGAAGTATTCCAGATTATCAAATGAGTGCCTTGTTGATGGCTATTTTTTATGTAGATATGACAGATGAAGAAATCACGAACTTAACGCTAGCAATGGCAAATTCTGGTGAAGTGATCGACCTATCCTCAATTGAAGGAATCAAAGTCGATAAGCATTCGACTGGCGGTGTTGGTGATACGACCACATTGATCTTAGCGCCATTAGTGGCTAGTGTTGGCGTACCAGTTGCGAAAATGTCTGGGCGCGGCTTAGGCTATACTGGTGGGACGTTAGACAAGCTTGAAGCGATCCCTGGATTTAAAATCGAGCTTTCTGAAGCCGACTTTATCCGATTAGTCAACGAAAGCAAAGTGGCCGTGATCGGTCAATCAGGAGATTTAGCTCCTGCAGACAAAAAACTGTATGCCTTACGAGATGTGACGGCAACGGTTAGTTCGATCCCATTGATCGCCAGCTCGATCATGAGTAAAAAAATCGCGGCAGGTGCCGATGCGATCGTGTTAGATGTAACCACAGGCGATGGCGCCTTTATGAAAAACTTGGAGGATGCCAAACGCTTAGCCCAAACGATGGTCCGCATCGGAAAATTGGCAAATCGCCAAACGATGGCAGTCATTTCTGATATGTCACAACCTCTAGGGGAAGCGATCGGCAACAGTTTGGAAGTGGTGGAAGCTATTGAGACACTGCAAGGAAAAGGACCGAAAGACTTGGAAGAAATGTGCTATGCACTGGGCAGCCAAATGGTCGTTTTAGCGAAAAAAGCTGATTCATTGGAAGAAGCACGCCAACTGTTGGAAGAAGCCTTGCATTCAGGCAAAGCGTTAGAAAAATTCAGACAGATGATCATAGATCAAGGCGGAGACGCTTCAGTGATCGATGACCCGAGCAAGATTTTGACAGCAAAATATGAAGTTGAGGTCCCAGCGAAAACTAGCGGCGTGGTGACGAAATTAGTTGCCAATGAGCTAGGGATCGCGGCGATGATGTTAGGGGCAGGTCGTAAGACCAAAGACGAAGACATCGACCATGCAGTGGGCATCAAATTGCATAAGAAAGTTGGCGAATCCGTAACTGAAGGGGAATCGCTATTGACGATCTATAGCAATACCGAAGCAATCGAGGATGTCAAAGCATTGATCGACCAAAATATTGAAATTGGGGAAGATGGCGCAGAACCGCCATTGATCCATGACATTATTACAGAATAAGGAGCGAATAAAAATGGAATTGAATCGCATGATCGACCACACGATTTTGAAAGCAGACGCAACGGAGGAAGATGTTTTACGAATCATCGAAGAGGCAAAAACCTATCACTTCTATTCTGTCTGCATCAATCCAACGTGGGTTTCATTAGCAGCAGAAAAATTACAAGGCGAACCAACGGCTGTTTGTACCGTGATCGGGTTTCCTTTAGGGGCAAACACATCTGAAGTCAAAGCTTATGAAACAACAGATGCGATCAAAAACGGCGCAGATGAAGTCGATATGGTAATCAACGTAGGTGCCTTGAAATCAAAACAATACAAAAAAGTTCAAGCAGACATCGAAGCAGTCGTTGAAGCAGCCAAAGACAAAGCGCTTGTCAAAGTAATCATTGAAACAGCGTTATTAGACAACGAAGAAATCGTCAAAGCCTGTGAATTAGCCAAAGCAGCTGGTGCAGATTTCGTGAAAACCTCAACTGGCTTTTCAACTGGTGGGGCAGTCGTTGAAGATGTTCGCTTGATGCGTGAAACAGTAGGACCAGAAATGGGTGTCAAAGCTTCTGGTGGTATCCACAACGAAGCAGAAGCTGCAGCTATGGTCGAAGCGGGGGCAAATCGCTTAGGAACAAGCGCAAGTGTTGCTATCGTGACTGGCTCAACAGGTGCTGGCTACTAAGCTTAGCATTGTTAAGTAAAGTAGCAAAAATTAAAAACAAGAGCGGGGAAGACAATGACAATAGCGAAAAAAGAGTGGATCGACACCGCCGTTTCCGCCTTAGATAAAGCGTATGTGCCGTACTCTAAGTTTCCGGTCGGTGCTTGTCTCGTTGCCAAAAATGGGACGATATATCAAGGGATCAACATTGAAAATGCCTCATATGGCTTAACAAATTGCGCAGAAAGAACGGCTTTTTTCAAAGCCGTTTCTGAAGGCGAAAAAGAGTTTCAACATTTGGTTGTGGCGGGTCATACGCCAGAACCGATCTCTCCTTGCGGTGCTTGCCGCCAGGTCATGGTGGAATTTTGTGCGCCAGATATGCCGGTGACCTTAGTCGGCGATGATGGTGTGATCAAAGAAACCACGGTAGAAGGCCTATTGCCTTATTACTTTACGAACAAAGATTTATAAACCATGTTCATTCAGTCGATGCGGCTGTTGAAAAAAACTATATTTTTAGGGGGCTTTACAGCAATGAAAAAAGCAAAATTATTTAGTTTAGGTATTGTTGCAGTAGCTGGGTTGACTTTACTTGGTGCTTGTGGCGGAGGAAATTCAGGTTCAACTGATTCAACTGGTGGCGGTTCTGCAGACGGTACGACTGATGCAGCGCATAGTGTCGCAATCGTTACCGATATCGGCGGGGTGGATGACCGTTCATTCAACCAATCCGCATGGGAAGGCTTAGAAGCATGGGGGGAAGAACACGGGATCGCTCGCGGTGCTGGTGGTTATGACTACGTGCAATCAAATGAAGCATCAGAATACACAACAAACGTAAATGGTGCCGTTCAAAATGGTTTCAAAACGATTTTCGGTGTAGGTTACTTATTGAAAGATTCAATCGCAGCAGCAGCAGACCAAAACCCTGATACACAATTCGGGATCATCGATGATGTGATCGAAGGCAAAGACAACGTTGTTTCAGCAACATTTAAAGATAATGAAGCAGCTTACTTAGCTGGTTATGCTGCAGCTTATACAACCAAAACAAACAAAGTCGGCTTCATCGGTGGTGAAGAAGGCGTCGTTATCGACCGTTTCGAAGCTGGTTTCACAAAGGGTGTTCAAGACGCAGCTGAAAAACTAGGCAAAGAAATTACCATTGATTCTCAATATGCAGCATCATTTGGTGATCCTGCCAAAGGAAAAGCATTGGCAGCTTCAATGTATCAAGGCGGCGCTGACGTAATCTTCCACGCATCTGGCGGTACTGGTGCAGGTGTCTTCCAAGAAGCAAAAGCAATCAACGAACAATTGAACGAAGCAGACCTAGAAGACAAAAAAGTTTGGGTCATCGGTGTGGATAGCGATCAACAAGACGAAGGAAAATTCACAACTGCTGACGGCAAAGAAGATAACTTCACACTGGCTTCAACATTGAAAGGTGTTGGCGCAGCGGTACAAGATATCTCAACTCGTGCGTTAGAAGATAACTTCCCTGGCGGCGAACACATTGTTTACGGCTTGAAAGATGGCGGTGTAGACATTACTGAAGGGTTCCTTTCAGATGATGCCAAAGCAGCGATCGAAACAGCGAAACAAGACGTGATCGACGGCAAAGTAGAAGTACCAGAAACACCTGAAAAATAAAGTGGTTCTTTTCGGTTATCTTGCCCTAGCCTAGGGCAAGATGATCGTTGTTGGATTACTATGTTGATGAAAGCTACGGGTTTTCATGAGGATAGTAATCATCCTAAGCAATAGCAATTATTTTTTTGACATGACGAATGGTTTGTATAAGCGAATTAGAAAGTAAGGATGTGAGTAATTTGGCTGAGGAAAAATATGTTGTAGAAATGCGTCATATCACCAAAGAGTTTGGAACGTTCAAAGCCAATGACGATGTCAACTTGCAAGTAAGGCCAGGAGAAATCCACGCATTGCTTGGTGAAAATGGAGCGGGCAAGTCGACCTTGATGAATATGTTGTCAGGATTATTGGAACCAACATCTGGTGAAATCTGGATGAATGGTGAAAAAGTGAATATCACGAGTCCGACCGCAGCAAACAAATTGGGGATCGGTATGGTGCATCAGCATTTCATGCTGGTAGACGCCTTTACTGTAACAGAAAATATCATTTTGGGAAGCGAACCCCATCATCTCGGTGTGTTAGATCGCAAGAAAGCCCGCAAAGAAATCAAAAAAGTTTCTGAACAATATGGTTTATCGGTTGATCCAGATGCTTATGTGCGTGACATCTCTGTCGGGATGGAACAACGGGTAGAGATCTTGAAAACTCTTTACCGCGGCGCAGATGTACTGATTTTTGATGAACCAACGGCAGTTTTGACACCGCAAGAAATCGAAGAGCTGATCGAGATCATGCGCGGATTGGTGCGTGAAGGGAAATCGATCATCTTGATCACCCACAAACTGGATGAGATCAAAGCGGTGGCAGACCGCTGTACAGTTATCCGTCGGGGGCAAGGGATCGGCACTGTCAATGTCAAAGACGTCAGCTCCCAACAGTTGGCCGATATGATGGTTGGTCGTTCTGTGTCCTTCAAGACACCGAAGAAAGAGGCGTCACCAAAAGAAGTCGTGCTTTCTGTTGAAAACTTAGTCGTAAAAGAAAACCGCGGCTTAGAAGCAGTCAAAAACTTAAGCTTAGAAGTACGTGCAGGTGAAGTATTGGGGATTGCTGGTATCGATGGCAATGGGCAATCAGAGCTGTTACAAGCCATCACTGGTTTACGGAAAGTCGAAAGTGGCAAGGTCTTGCTGAATGGCGATGACATCACCAACTTCAAGCCTCGGAAAGTCACCGAAGCCGGCGTTGGTCATGTGCCAGAAGACCGCCATAAATACGGGCTTGTCTTGGATATGATGTTATCAGAAAACATCGCCTTACAAACCTACTACAAAAAACCTTTGAGTAATGCAGGTGTCTTGGACTATGGAGAGATCAACGAGTTTGCTCGTGACTTGATTCAAGAATTTGACGTACGAACAGTCAATGAGATCGTACCGGCACGGGCATTGTCCGGCGGGAATCAACAAAAAGCGATTATCGCACGAGAAATCAGCCGCGATCCTGATCTATTGATCGTTGCCAATCCGACCCGTGGGTTGGATGTCGGAGCAATCGAATTTATCCACAAACGCTTGATTGAACAACGGGATAAGTTCAAAGCTGTTTTATTAGTCAGCTTTGAATTAGATGAAATTTTGAATGTATCAGACCTCATTGCTGTTATTCATGCTGGTGAGATCGTTGGGGTCGTTGATCCGAAAGAAACATCAGAGAAAGAGCTTGGTTTGTTGATGGCAGGGTACTCCTTGGAGGAAGCAAGACGAGAGCTGCAAATGGAGGAAGTAGGTGGTTCGGTTGAATAACCGCAAAGAAAAGATCCGCAATATATTAGTGCCGATCATCGCTGTCTTGTTGGGATTCGTCCTTGGCGGAATCATCATGGCGGCCTTCGGCTACAGCCCGATCACAGGGTATACACAAATGTTCCGGACCGTTTTTATCAACGGACAAACAGGTGGGTTAAATGCCCGCAACATTGGTGAGATTTTTGTTACAGCAGGACCATTGATCTTTACCGCTCTTGGATTTGCCGTTGCAAACTCAGCGGGATTCTTCAATATCGGTCTTTCTGGTCAAGCGCTAGCAGGTTGGGTTGCCAGTATCTGGGTCGCACTAGCGATGCCGGATGCGCCTCGGTTGGTGGTCTTGCCATTAGCCGTGATCGTAGGGGCTTTATGCGGGGCGATCGCAGCTGCGATTCCTGGGTTCCTACGGGCATTCTTTGGTACGAGTGAAGTCATCGTGACGATCATGATGAACTATATCTTGCTTTATACGGGGAACCATTTAGTCAATAATGTGATGAGCGAATCCATGATCACGACAAAAGGGGTCACGAAAATGGTGGGGGAAAATGCCTCCATGCAGACCCCGTTTCTAGCAAGCATCACGAGCAACTCTCGCTTGAACTTGGGGATCTTCTTAGCCTTGATCTTCTTAGTTTTGGTTTGGTTCTTGATGAAAAAAACCACTCTTGGTTATGAGATCCGCGCGGTGGGCTTGAACCCAAGCGCTTCTGAATATGCGGGGATGAGTAGCAAACGGACGATCATTATCTCCATGATCATCTCTGGAACACTTGCCGGATTAGGTGGAGTCGTTCAAGGACTAGGAACGTTTGAAAACTTCTTCGTTCAAGGGTCATCATTAAGCATCGGGTTTGACGGTATGGCTGTATCCTTGTTAGGAAGCGGCTCATCGATCGGAATCTTGCTTTCAGCCCTCTTGTTCAGTATTTTGAAATTAGGTGGACAAGGCATGCAGTTTGCAGGTATTCCATCTGAATTAGTTGATGTTAATATCGCAATTATTATTTTCTTCGTAGCGATCAGTTTTGTGATTCGTTTCTTGTTGGCAAAAATCTTTGACGGCAAAAAAGAAGCGCTGGTCGTACAGGAGATTGAAGCCCAACCAAACGATCAAGATCAGGAAGGAGGAACCATCTAATGGATATTAGTTTAATTTCTTCGATCGTCACTCAAACATTGATTTATGCGTCTCCTCTGATTTTGACGGCGCTAGGTGGCGTGTTCTCAGAGCGAAGCGGGATCGTTAACGTGGGTCTTGAAGGAATCATGGTTATGGGTGCTTTTAGCTCGATTGTTTTCAATATTGAATTTGCGTCACAATTTGGTGCGTGGACACCGTGGTTAGGGATGCTCGTCGGCGGACTTGTCGGTGTGGTTTTCTCCTTGCTGCATGCGGTGGCAACCATCAACTTCCGTGCAGACCACATCATCAGTGGTACGGTGATGAACTTGATGGCACCAGCTTTGGCCGTGTTCTTAGTTAAAGCGATCTACAACAAAGGGCAAACCGATAACATCCAACGGACATTGGGGTATTTCAATTTCCCGATTCTTAAAGATATTCCTATCATTGGCCCGATTTTCTTTAATCAAACGTTCTTACCGGCGTACTTCGCTATTTTGATCTCAGTGATCGCGTGGTTCGTGATTTTCAAAACACGCTTTGGGTTGCGTCTTCGTTCTGTCGGTGAGCATCCTCAAGCAGCTGATACCTTAGGGATCAATGTTTACGTGATGCGTTACTCAGGCGTCTTGATCTCTGGATTCCTTGGTGGGATGGGCGGTGCCTTGTTTGCTCAATCGATCGCGGGTCGCTTTGCTGTGACAACGATCGCCGGTCAAGGGTTTATCTCGATGGCTGCGATGATCTTTGGTAAATGGAATCCACTTGGTGCGATGGGAGCAGCGATTTTCTTCGGTTTCGCGCAAAACATCAGTATCGTAGGTGGCCAGCTGCCAATCATCTCTTCCATTCCAGCAGTTTACTTACAAGCTGCGCCTTATGCCTTGACGATCATCGTGCTCGTTCTTTTCCTTGGAAAAGCTGCTGGTCCGAAAGCTAACGGGAAGAACTACATTAAATCTAAATAATTTTTTCAGTATGAAAGGGTGGGGCTATGGGACATGAATGTGTTGCTGTGTCCTGCCCTTTTTCTATCCTCTGGGTGAAAGGAAAGCGTCAGGAAATTTCCAAAGCAACCCAGCGCAATTTTTGCTTAAGTTTAGTATGATAGAGGTAGTAGATCCGCTTGTAAAAGCATAAAATAAAGAAAGTAGGGAATAGAATGTTTAAACGTGTACACTTGATCGTGATGGATTCAGTCGGAATTGGTGAAGCACCTGATGCGGCAGCTTTTGGTGATGTCGGTTCAGATACATTAGGCCATATTGCAAAAGAAGCAGGCTTAACGATCCCTCACTTGGAACAATTAGGCCTAGGTACGATTCGTCCTTTAGAAGGCGTAAAGGCGGTAGCTGACCATGATGGGTATGCAACCAAATTGGAAGAAGTTTCTGTTGGGAAAGATACGATGACGGGTCACTGGGAGATCATGGGCTTGAATATCCAAAAGCCTTTCCGCGTATTTCCAGATGGGTTTCCCGATGAATTATTGCAACAGATCGAAGCGTTCTCTGGACGCAAAATCGTCTGCAATGCGCCGTATTCTGGGACAGCAGTCATTGATGACTTTGGCGAACATCAAATGAAGACCGGGGATCTGATCGTTTACACTTCGGCTGACCCAGTGTTGCAGATCGCCGCTCATGAGGAAATCATTCCATTAGAAGAATTGTATCGTATTTGTCAGTACGTTCGGGATATCACGAAAGATGAGCCGTATATGATCGGCCGCATCATCGCGCGTCCTTATGTCGGTGAGCCTGGAAACTTTACTCGTACGAGCAATCGTCATGACTACGCACTCGATCCATTTGGCCATACAGTGTTAGATTCATTGAAAGAAGCTGGAAAAGACGTGATCGCCGTTGGGAAAATCAATGATATCTTCAACGGGCAAGGAATCACCGATTCTGTACGGACGAAGAGCAATATGGACGGTGTGGATCAATTATTGAAGGCGATGAAACAAGACTTTACGGGTCTAAGCTTTACGAACTTAGTCGACTTCGATGCGCTTTATGGTCACCGTCGCGATGTCGTAGGGTATGCCCACGCCATTGAAGATTTTGATTTGCGTATTCCAGAACTCTTAGAAGCAATGGGAGACGAGGATCTGCTGTTGATCACAGCTGACCACGGCAATGACCCAACCTTTACGGGAACGGATCACACGAGAGAATATGTGCCATTACTAGCGTACAGCAAGAAATTTCAAGGCCAAGGCCAATTGCCACAAGGCTACTATGCGGATATTTCCGCAACGATCGCTGAAAACTTTGGTGTTTCAGCTACAGAAAACGGAACAAGCTTTTTAAAACATTTAAATTAGAGGTGATGAAATGACAACGTTACATGAGAAATTACAAGAAACAACGGCATTTATCAAAGGAAGCGGCGTCGGTGAAGTGGAATTTGGGTTGATTTTAGGATCTGGCTTAGGGGAACTAGCCGATGAGATCGAAAACCCAATCGTGTTGCCTTATAACGATATCCCGCATTTTCCTGTTTCGACAGTGGTCGGTCATGCCGGACAATTGGTCTATGGAACATTAGCTGGGAAAAAAGTCTTAGCGATGCAAGGACGATTCCATTATTATGAAGGCCATTCGATGCAGACGGTCACTTACCCCGTCCGTGTGATGGCGGCATTGAAAGCTCATTCCTTAGTCGTGACCAATGCCTGTGGCGGTGTGAACGAAAGCTTCCAGCCTGGAGACTTGATGTTGATCACCGATCAAATCAACTTTATGGGGGACAACCCACTGATTGGTGAAAACGAAGAAGAAATGGGTCCACGTTTCCCAGATATGAGCCAAGCTTACCATTTGCCTTATCGGGAAGCGGCACAAAAAGTTGGCGCATCAAAAGGATTGCACTTAAAAGAAGGCGTCTATATGGGCTTCTCAGGTCCTACGTATGAAACGCCAGCAGAGATCCGCTTTGCTCGGACGATCGGTGCCGATGCTGTCGGTATGTCGACTGTCCCAGAAGTGATCGTTGCTGTTCACAGTGGCTTGAAAGTCTTAGGTGTTTCTTGCATCACAAACTTGGCTGCTGGTATGCAAGCGAGCTTGAATCACGAAGAAGTCGTGGAAACGACGGAACGGGTCAAGGCAGAATTTAAAGCGTTGATCAAAGAAACGTTAACAGTACTATAAAAAGCAGACCAAAGGAGAAAAACGAATGAGCGTTCATATCGAAGCAAAAGCAGGCGAGATCGCAGACAAAATCTTGTTACCAGGTGATCCACTGCGGGCGAAATATATTGCTGAAACATTTTTAGAAGACCCGATCTGTTACAACAATGTTCGGGGAATGTTGGGCTATACAGGCGTTTATAAGGGCGAGCGGGTCTCTGTCCAAGGAACCGGCATGGGCATGCCTTCAGCGAGCATCTATGCCCATGAATTGATCAACTCTTACGGCGTGAAGAAATTGATTCGGGTCGGTACGTGTGGTGCCATCTCAAAAGATGTCCATGTGCGTGATCTTGTGATTGCCCAAGCGGCAGCAACAAGTTCCTCGATGGTGGCAAAAAACTTCCAAAGTTTCCATTTCCCACCAATCGCTGACTTTGCACTGCTGCGTAAAGCCTATGATACAGCGATTGAATCAGGATTTACGACCCACGTCGGCAACATCTTATCTGAAGATACCTTCTACAAAGATGACATGACGGAAACGTTACAGTTGGCAGACCTTGGGGTGATGGGTGTTGAGATGGAAGCCGCAGCCTTATACTATTTAGGGGCGAAATTCCACGTTCAAACCTTAGCGATCTGTACCGTCAGCGACCACATCATCACTGGAGAAGAAACAACGCCAGAAGAAAGACAAACGACGTTTAACGACATGATCAAAGTTGGCTTAGAAACAGCGATTGCGTAAAAAAGATACCACAGGATCGGTGCATGAACGATGCGAGGGCTGCTTGCTTTTGATAGAGCAAGCAGCCAAATCGTATTGGTTTGCATGCAACCGAGAATGTGTTATCTTTTTTTGTTGGCAAAAAGCCACGAAGAAGCGTTGCACTTTTGCCAGAAAATGGTTTAATGAAAAGAAAAGGTGTAAAAAGGAGACGAGACAATGAATAATTTTACGTTTCATGTAACGACGGACATTCGTTTTGGGAAAGACCGTCTGAACGAATTGCCAGAAGTACTGAATACATTTGGAAAAAACGTCTTGCTAGTCTATGGTGGCGGCAGTATCAAGAAAAACGGCTTGTACGATGCAGTCATGGCGCAATTGACTGCCAACGGCAATCAAGTCACTGAATTGACTGGTGTCGATCCAAATCCACGAATCGAAACCGTTCGTCAAGGAGCCGCTCTTTGTCGTTCAGAAAAGATCGACGTCATTTTAGCTGTTGGCGGCGGTTCTGTCATTGATTGCAGCAAAGTGATTGCTGGGGCGGCTTGCAGTGAGCAAGAGCCTTGGGACTTAGTACTTTCCAGAAGCTATCAAGGACCAGCGATTCCATTAGTAACGATCTTGACCCTTGCGGCTACCGGCAGTGAAATGAATCGCGGCGCAGTGATCTCTAATCTAGAAACGAAACAAAAACTTGGCGTTCACGGACCCGAATTTTTACCGAAAGTATCCTTTTTAGATCCAACAACGACCTTTAGTGTCAGTCGTTATCAAACGGCTGCCGGTTCAGCGGATATCATGAGCCATCTGATTGAAAATTATTTCAGTAAAACAGAAGGAACAGATGTCCAAGACGGTGTAGCAGAAGGATTGCTAAAAGCAGTCATTAAAAATCTGCCCATCGCATTAAAGGATCCCTCGGACTATGACGCACGGGCGAATTTGATGTGGGCGAGCACCTTAGCCTTAAATGGTTTGACTGGAAGCGGCAAGGGTGGTGCATGGTCTTGTCATGCGATGGAGCATGAGTTGAGTGCGTTTTATGACATTACCCATGGCGTAGGCTTAGCGATCCTGACCCCACGCTGGATGCTTCATGTATTGAATGAAGAAACGGCGCCGAAATTTGCGCGTTTTGCCAGAGAAGTCTTTGGTGTCCAAGAAGCAGTGCCAGAATTAGCTGCCCGAATGGGGATTCAAAAACTGTATGACTTTTTTGCTTCTTGCGATATTCCGATGACTTTGCCAGAAGTGGGGATCGCCGATGACACTCATTTTGCTGAAATGGCGGCTCAAGCAGTTCAATTCAGCTCTATTGCAACAAATGCGTATGTACCGCTACAAGAAGAAGACGTGATCGCAATCTACCAAGATTCCTTGACTCCTTCAACCTATCTTTAATCATTAAAAAGACCGTTCCTGCGACTTGGTTGTCGCGGAGCGGTCTGTTTATTTACCCTTCAGAAGAAAAAGCCAAACGGGCCATTAGCTGATTCGCAATCAAGGCGTGTCCTGCAGGAGTGGGGTGCACACCGTCATCGCCTGTCAGTGCCTGTGGGGAGCTAGCGACGGATGCTTCGGCAAACAAGCCATCCAGCGGCAGCAGTTGACAATGAAAGGCGGCAGCTAAGCGACGAACGATTTGGATTTTCGGATCAAGATCGATCCGCCAGGTTTGGCGATCTTCAGGATATGGCAATACAAAAGGTTCCAGCAAGAAAATACGCGTGATCCCCTGTTGGGTCACTTGTTCCAGAATTTGACGGTAGGTTGCCTCAAAGGACGTTGCCGCAGCTTCTGAACCAAAATCGGGACCACCGGCATTGTGCCACGTGTCGTTGATCCCAATCATAAAGACCAAGGCGTCAGGCGCTAATTGGAGGCAATCTTCTTGGAGACGGGCTAAGACATCGGCAGCTTTATTGCCGCCGATCCCGCGGTTATAAAAGGTAAAGCCCGCAGTGGGGAATTTCTCTGCCAGCTGATCGGCAACGAGACGGGCAAACCCATGTCCTAAATCGTGGGGGGCTTGGCGATCACGATCGCAATCTGTGATGCTGTCACCTAAAAATAAAACGGTATCATTTTTGACTAGTTTCATAATAAGCTCCTTTCGAGTATGCCCTCAATTATAAAAGAGGGGGGAGAAAATGCCAATAAAAAAACTGCCCTTTGGTTAAAAAGGGCAGCGATAAGCGAGGCTTATAAGTAGTATTTTTTCGCAACAGTCAAATCATCGTTCAATTCATAAACAAGTGGTTGACCAGTTGGGATCTCAAGATCCATGATATCTTCGTCAGAAATACCTTCGATATGTTTTGCTAATGCACGTAGAGAGTTTCCGTGAGCCGCAACTAAGACAGTTTTGTCGTCTTTTAATGCTGGGGCGATTTCATCTTGCCAGAAAGGCAATGCACGTTCTAAAGTAACTTTTAAGTTTTCTCCACCAGGTACGTCGCGAGGGTCAAGCATTGCATAACGACGGTCGTTTGCAGCAGAACCTTCATCTGAAGCTTCCATCAATGGAGGTAAAACATCGTAAGAACGACGCCAGATGTGTACTTGTTCGTCACCGTATTTTTCAGCAGTTTCTTTTTTATTTAAACCTTGTAATTTACCGTAATGACGTTCGTTTAAGCGCCATGATTTGATCGTTGGTACCCAAAGTTGATCAGAATATTCTAAAATGTAATTACAAGTTTTGATGGCACGAGTTAAAACAGATGTGTAAGCAACGTCAAATTCGATGCCTGCTTCTTTGATTTTACGTCCGCCTTCGATTGCTTCTTCGACACCTTCTGGCGCTAGATCAACATCAGCCCAACCGGTAAACTGGTTTAATTTGTTCCATTCGCTTAGTCCATGACGAGAAAATACTAATTTTGGCATGTAAAACTCTCCTTTAGATATTCGATATTTTTCTGAAATTTTCAATTCCGTATTTATTGTACACTCTTTCTCAAAGAATTTCCATGGTTTTGGAGGAAAAGCTGGGGGAAAACGCCATTCTTAAGGAAAAACAAAAGGGGATCATTAAAAAGAGGACCGCTTTTGTTTCATGCTGTTCTAGGGGGAGTCGACAACTATGAACGTAACTTGTTCCATTCTTCTTCGGATAATTTTATGTATTTATAGCATGTACCTACAGAAACACCGCATTTTTCAGAAATATATTGAATCGTTTCTTTTTTTTCGTAGTACAATTGACGGATTTTTTTAATCGTTTTTGGATCGATTTTTGGACGACCGCCAATTTTGCCTTTTTTGCGGGCTTTATTTAAGCCGACCAGCGTGCGCTCTTTGATGAGTGAGCGTTCCATGATCGCAAGTCCTTCCATTAAATTGAAGTAAACCTGTCCCATCGGACCGCGGGTATCGATTTGTTCTGCCAGTGAAACCAGATGAAGCTCTCGCTGTTTTAATAGATCAGTGAGATCGGTCAGCTGTCTGGTCGTTTTCCCTAAACGATGCAGTTCCGTAACGACTAAGGTGTCGCCGGGCTGCATTTGTGCCACCACTGACTCCAATGAATGATTTTCTTCACTTTCTTCCACGCTAAATGTCTCATGGAAAAATTCATGACACCCAAATTCTTCGAGCTTGTTTAATTGTTCACTTGTTGAGTTATCGGTGATCGTTGAACGAGCATAGCCTATGATTTTCATAAACCCTCCTACCTTTCCCTTTTTATTGAATGTATCATAATTATTTCTTAAATGATAGGGTAATTTGCACAAAAAATAATAAAAATTAAGTCGATTGAAGAAAAATAACGAAAAAAAGAGAAGCATTTTTGCTTCTCCTTTTTTGTTTCCTTTATCTAACGTGCTTGGTACTCGGTCCTTCAGGCAATCCGACAATGATCGTATGAACCATATCCAAAAACAGACCGTGTTCAACCACGCCCACTGTAGCATCTAATTCCTGTGCCAACTCAGTAGGAGCGGTGATCGTTTCTAGATGAAGATCGATGATGTAATTGCTGCAATCGGTTTTTAAAGGTTCGCCTTCTTCATTCAGACGCAGTTTTGGATGGTAGTTTTTCTTCTCGAACAGACGCAACAGCTGTTGGCTGCCATAAGGGATCACTTCCACTGGCAACGCGAAGGCACCAAGTGTTTCGACCATTTTCGATTCATCAACGATCCACAAAACTTTTTTGGAGTTAGACGCCACGATTTTTTCGAATAAAAGGGCTGCACCGCCGCCTTTGATGCCATGATAATCCTTGCTGATCTCATCTGCACCGTCGATCGTTAGATCCACAGCGTCCACTTCATCGATGGTGCGAATCGGGATACCTAATCCTTCTGCTTGTTTTTTCGATGCCCAAGAAGTTGGGACACCAGTGATCGATAGACCTTCTTCTTTTACACGTCGACCCAGTTCTTCAATCATGTAGTAGGCTGTTGAGCCAGTGCCCAAGCCAACGACCATGCCATCTTTTACATAACTAGCCGCTTCAATGCCGACCATTTCTTTTAGGTTCATTTTCTTCCCGCCTTTTTTAAATAAATGCTTTGTCTCTATTATATAGGAAGAAGCGCAAAATTTGCGGATTTTTTCGTAACAGATTTCTTTTGAAAAAAGCTTGGGAGGATACTTGACAGGTAAGAATAAGCATGATATTCTATCAAAGGTGCTTTATCTACAGGTCTCTCGTTGGAGACGTGCTGACTGTCTATCAAAGCATAGTTGATATGAATGCAGAGAATGCATTATTTTTTATCGCAAAAAAAGAACCACCTGGATGTGTGGGACTATAAAGCGAATCAAGGAAGGAGGACAACTAGGGATGCCTACAATTAATCAATTAGTACGTAAACCTCGTAAATCCAAGGTTGAAAAATCAAATTCACCAGCATTGAACAAAGGATATAACAGTTTCAAGAAAGCTCAAACGAATGTTAACTCACCTCAAAAGCGTGGGGTAGCTACTCGTGTGGGAACTATGACACCGAAAAAACCGAACTCAGCTCTACGTAAATATGCGCGTGTTCGTTTGTCAAACTTGATTGAAGTGACAGCTTATATTCCAGGTATCGGACACAACTTACAAGAACACAGCGTGGTCTTGTTACGTGGTGGACGTGTAAAAGACTTACCAGGGGTACGTTACCATATCGTTCGTGGTGCATTGGATACTGCCGGTGTTAACGATCGTAAACAATCTCGTTCTAAATATGGTACAAAACGTCCTAAAGCTTAATCTTTAAGACAAACAGATCAAATGAATCTTATTTAAATCAGAACTGATATCTCGGAAGGAGGAGTTACGGATGCCTCGTAAAGGTCCTGTTGCAAAACGTGATGTTTTACCAGATCCTATTTATAACTCAAAATTAGTAACTCGTTTGATCAACCGTGTAATGGTTGATGGTAAACGCGGTGTTGCTGCAAATATTATCTACAATGCTTTTGGCATTATCAAAGAATCTACAGGAAATGATCCATTGGAAGTTTTCGAACAAGCAATGAAAAACATTATGCCTGTATTGGAAGTTAAAGCTCGCCGTGTCGGTGGTTCTAACTACCAAGTACCAGTAGAAGTACGTCCTGAACGTCGTACAACTCTAGGTCTTCGTTGGGTGGTAAACTACGCTCGTTTGCGTGGCGAACACACAATGGAAGAACGTCTTGCAAAAGAAATCATGGATGCAGCAAACAACACTGGTGCTTCTGTGAAAAAACGCGAAGACACACACAAAATGGCGGAAGCCAACCGCGCATTTGCTCACTATCGTTGGTAAGATCCTCACTGCTTTTTATTGGAAGGTACTGAGACAACCTTAGCTTAAGTTAAGTAAGAATGAGAGGGGAACAACCTAGAATGGCAAGAGAATTTTCGCTAGAAAAAACTCGTAATATCGGGATCATGGCCCACGTTGACGCTGGTAAAACAACGACAACTGAACGTATCCTTTATTACACAGGTAAAATCCATAAAATTGGTGAAACACATGAAGGTGCTTCTCAAATGGACTGGATGGAACAAGAACAAGAACGTGGGATCACAATCACTTCTGCTGCGACAACTGCGCAATGGAAAGAAAACCGCGTAAATATCATCGACACACCAGGACACGTGGACTTCACAATCGAAGTGCAACGTTCATTGCGTGTACTTGATGGTGCTGTAACTGTGTTGGACTCACAATCAGGTGTAGAACCTCAAACAGAAACAGTTTGGCGTCAAGCGACAGATTACCGCGTACCACGTGTTGTATTCTGTAACAAAATGGACAAAATTGGTGCAGACTTCTTATACTCTGTATCAACTTTACATGATCGTTTACAAGCAAATGCTCACCCAATCCAATTACCAATTGGTGCGGAAGATGACTTTACTGGTATTATCGACTTAGTAAAAATGAAAGCTGAAATCTACACAAATGACTTAGGAACTGAAATCCAAGAGACTGAAATTCCTGAAGAATATGTAGAATTAGCTGAAGAATGGCGCGAAAAATTAATCGAAGCTGTTGCTGATACTGATGAAGAACTAATGATGAAATTCTTGGAAGGTGAAGAAATCACTGAAGAAGAATTGAAAGCTGGTATTCGTCAAGCAACATTGACTGTTGACTTTTTCCCTGTTCTTTGTGGATCTGCCTTTAAAAACAAAGGGGTTCAATTGATGTTGGATGCAGTCATCGACTACTTGCCTTCACCACTTGATGTTCCTGCGATTAAAGGGATCAATCCTAAAACAGACGAAGAAACTGATCGTCCGGCTGACGATGAAGCACCATTTGCTTCATTAGCATTTAAAGTAATGACTGACCCATTCGTAGGTCGTTTGACATTCTTCCGTGTGTATTCAGGTATCTTGAACTCTGGATCATACGTATTGAATGCTTCAAAAGGCAAACGCGAACGTATCGGTCGTATCCTACAAATGCACGCCAACACACGTGCTGAAATCCAAACAGTATACTCAGGCGATATCGCCGCTGCTGTTGGTTTGAAAGACACAACAACTGGGGATACACTATGTGATGAAAAATCACCAGTAATCCTTGAATCAATCGAATTCCCAGAACCAGTTATCGAAGTCGCTGTTGAGCCTAAATCAAAAGCTGACCAAGATAAAATGGGGGTTGCTTTACAAAAACTTGCTGAAGAAGATCCATCATTCCGTGTGGAAACAAACGCTGAAACAGGCGAAACTGTTATCGCTGGTATGGGAGAACTTCACTTGGACGTCTTAGTTGACCGTATGCGTCGCGAATTTAAAGTTGAAGCAAACGTAGGTGCGCCTCAAGTTTCTTATCGTGAAACATTCCGTGCAGCAACACAAGCGGAAGGTAAATTTGTACGTCAGTCTGGTGGTAAAGGTCAATACGGTCACGTATGGGTCGAATTTACACCAAACGAAGAAGGTAAAGGCTTCGAATTCGAAAACGCGATTGTCGGTGGTGTGGTTCCTCGTGAATACATCCCAGCAGTTGAAAAAGGACTTGAAGACTCAATGGCGAACGGTGTCTTAGCCGGTTACCCATTAGTAGACATCAAAGCAAAACTTTATGATGGTTCATACCATGATGTCGATTCAAGTGAAACTGCCTTCCGTGTTGCAGCTTCTATGGCTTTACGTGCTGCAGCGAAGAAAGCAAATCCAGTAATTCTTGAACCAATGATGAAAGTAGTTATCACTGTACCAGAAGATTACTTAGGTGATGTTATGGGTCACGTAACTGCTCGTCGTGGACGCGTAGAAGGAATGGAAGCACACGGTAACTCACAAATCGTGAACGCAATCGTGCCATTAGCTGAAATGTTCGGTTACGCAACGACACTTCGTTCATCAACACAAGGTCGCGGTACGTTCATGATGACATTTGATCACTATGAAGATGTACCAAAATCTGTTCAAGAAGAAATCATCAAGAAAAACGGCGGCAAAGCTGAATAATTGATGGAAGTATAGGAAATTAAGTAAAAAGCTATATTTTTTTCTGAGTTTCGTGTACAATATTATCGATGATAAGGGATGGGGAGCTGCGGCTCCCTACCTATCAAATATAAAAAATAAACTGCATTTTTAGGAGGAACATTTTAAAATGGCAAAAGAAAAATTTGACCGTTCTAAACCCCACGTAAACATTGGTACGATCGGACACGTTGACCATGGTAAAACTACACTTACAGCTGCTATCACAACTGTATTATCTAAAAAAGGTTTGGCTCAAGCTTCAGCTTACGACCAAATCGATGGCGCTCCAGAAGAACGCGAACGCGGAATCACTATCTCAACTGCTCACGTTGAGTACGAAACTGAAGCACGTCACTATGCTCACGTTGACTGCCCAGGACACGCGGACTACGTTAAAAACATGATCACTGGTGCTGCTCAAATGGACGGCGCGATCTTAGTAGTATCTGCTGCTGATGGTCCTATGCCTCAAACACGTGAACACATCTTGTTATCACGTAACGTTGGTGTACCATACATCGTTGTTTTCTTAAACAAAATGGATATGGTTGATGACGAAGAATTACTAGAATTAGTTGAAATGGAAGTTCGTGACTTATTGTCAGAATATGACTTCCCAGGCGACGATGTTCCTGTAATCGCTGGTTCTGCTTTGAAAGCTCTTGAAGGCGATGCTTCATACGAAGAAAAAATCATGGAATTAATGGCTGCAGTTGACGAATACGTTCCAACTCC
Source organism: Enterococcus sp. AZ141 (assembly GCF_051714385.1). NCBI lineage: Bacteria > Bacillati > Bacillota > Bacilli > Lactobacillales > Enterococcaceae > Enterococcus > Enterococcus sp. AZ141. The sequence continues at coordinate 797,299 of NZ_JBIORT010000001.1, read as the reverse complement.
AGAACGTGACACTGACAAACCATTCATGATGCCAGTCGAAGACGTATTCTCAATCACTGGACGTGGTACTGTTGCTACAGGCCGTGTTGAACGTGGACAAGTTCGCGTTGGTGACGAAGTTGAAATCGTTGGTATTGCTGAAGAAACTGCTAAAACAACTGTAACTGGTGTTGAAATGTTCCGTAAATTGTTAGACTATGCTGAAGCAGGGGATAACATTGGTGCATTGCTACGTGGTGTTGCTCGTGAAGACATCCAACGTGGACAAGTATTGGCTAAAGCTGGTACAATCACACCTCATACAAAATTTAAAGCTGAAGTTTACGTTTTAACAAAAGAAGAAGGTGGACGTCACACTCCATTCTTCACTAACTACCGTCCTCAGTTCTACTTCCGTACAACTGACGTAACTGGTGTTGTTGAATTACCAGAAGGAACTGAAATGGTTATGCCTGGTGATAACGTAACAATCGACGTTGAATTGATCCACCCAATCGCTATCGAAGACGGAACTCGTTTCTCAATTCGTGAAGGCGGACGTACTGTTGGTTCAGGCGTTGTAACTTCAATCCAAGCTTAATTTGATTGATCGAAGAGCAAAAGCGTACGCGCTTTTGCTCTTTTTTTGGCTCTTTGTCAATAAGGACTGATGAGTTGCGTAAAATCAAATCTGGGTCAGAATGAACCACATTCTGGCTCAGATTTTTTGTTATCTTACTTTGATTAATTGATTGATCAAAAAGATTCTAATTCTCATGTTCTCGAATGATTTAAATCCGTAGGATACTCGTTTCATTGTCTTTATGTGGGTATTCTTCGCTTCTATTTTTCCATTGGAATAAGGATAGATCATTGCGTTGGTGATGCCTTCTTCATAGGTCAGAAGGTTTTGAAGCTTCTCCCGAAAGCTGTCATCTAACGTTTTGGGAAGTTCTGTCAATAAGGAGAAAAACAAGTCAGGGTCTTTGTCTCGAAAGGCTTCAACTAATTCATGAAAAAAGGGATACGCCTCCTTCAGGGGCGTAGAAAACTCAAGCAATCGATCAATCATCATTGCTTCAGTAAGAAATGGGTATTTTGGTGCTCGGAAACTTTTCCATGTTTTGTATTCATAATGGTTGATGTTTGCACGATTTTTTAGCAAAAAGCGCCAGTTCTTTTTCAGTTTTTCTGCCTGGCTTTTCTGTCCGGCTTTACGAAGTTCATTCATTTCACGGATACGCAACTCATTGAACGCTTGATTCATGTGTTTGACAATATGAAACCGATCAATCACTACTTTCGCATTTGGCAGAACACGTTTGGTGAGCTGGAAGTAGGCGGCGTTCATGTCTGTCACCAAGAATTCTACTTCTTCTGGATTGGTACAACCTAAGAAATAGCTTGTTAATCGAGGTAATTTACGCGTAGGCAAAACATCTATTAATTTTCCTGTTTCGCCATCTGCGCAAATAAAGCTCATTTTATCTTCTATGGAAGCATGCGAACGAAATTCATCAACCATCAATACTCTGGGGAGAATCTTCTTAGATTGCTTTGGTAAATAGCTTTTAAACTCTTTCAATGTACGAATAACGGTGGTCAAAGATACCTGACAGCTTTTCGCAATAAAAGATAAAGATACTTTTTCAGTCAGTAAAGAAGCAATTTTATATCTAACATGATTTGCGATTGAATGTCTGGGTTGGACAAAATAACTTTGAGCAGTCCAATGGGTTCGGCAGTTTTTACAGGTATAGCGCTGCTTTTTTAGGCGCATAACCAAAGGCATCTGATTGTATTGTTCAAAACGGACAATCGTTTCCTTCTTCCCATTTTTCACTATAATTGTTTTCCCGTTTCCATCTACCACAGTAGAACCACAACTTCTACAAGCACGAGGAGTAGGCGAGAGAACAGCATCGACGACCAACGTCTTTTTCTTCTGAAGGGTCTCGTAAGAGACCTCTATAATCATCAAATCTTTCTCTATTATTCTCAGCATTTTTTTGATAGAATCATTCATATAGCATATCGTCCTCTCAGTTGTTTATTTTGTGGTGATTTAATCATACTAGAGAACGATATGTTTTTTAATACCTAAAATGAAAATGGGACTGAAGAATCAATTCTGATTCATCAGTCCCATAAATTATAGAGCCCTTTTTTTGACTTTTGTAGAAAAAAGCCGCTCTCTCTAGCGTTGATGAATCCGTTACGGTTCATCGAAGCTAAAGAGAGCGGTGCTTTTTATTTTATTAGATTTTGCTTCTTCAAGAAGGCGTCAAATCCTTGGTCAGGACGATTGCTGTAAAAGCCAGCGAATTTTTCTGACCATGGTTTGGTCTCGCGGGCTTCTCCAAAAGCAGTCATCGTTTGATCGTACGCTTCGATCGCCTCATAAGAATAGTCCTGATAATGGTTGTAATGAATGACCGCTTCTTCTGGCAAGCGAGGTTTGACCTTCATTTCTACGATTGGTTTACCGATGCTCAAGCCAGCCACAGGATAGACATATTCTGGTAAGTGCAACAATTCAGCGATTTTGGCGCTGTCTTTGCGGACACTGCCAGAAATGACGGTGCCTAAGCCCAGTGATTCAGCAGCGATCGCACCAGATTGCAAAGCGATGCTGGCATCAGTGGTGGCGATCAATAGTGGCTGATAGCCCTCATCGATTGGATAGGGAGTCTGTTTTTCGTCAGCAACTTTTTTGGTTCGATTTAAATCAGCTAAAAATAGCAGAAAGAGTGAACTTGCTGCGATATGAGGATTGCCAGTATTCCATTCGACCATTTGTTGGCGGATCTGCGGGTCGTCGATCACCAGGATCGAATAGGCTTGCCCATTCATCCAGCTTGGTGCTTGACGAGCGGCAGTCAAAATCGCGGTTACTTGTTCTTGGCTCAAGCGGTAGTCAGGGTCAAATTGTCGGTAAGTGCGATGATTGTGCAAAAGCTCAATGGTTTCGTTCATAGGTTTGCTCCTTTAACTGTTGGGTGATTTTTGTGAATCGTTCTTGAAATCGTGGTAAATCATCTTTGGCTAAGCGGGTATAGTTCAAACGCAAGCCATTCGTATCGTTACTGAAAAGAAACGCAGGTGCTACTAAGCAATCGTTCGCCAAAAAGAGCGACCAATCTTTGCGAGTCAATGTGCGGTGACGCCAAGTCAACCACAGGTAAAGACCGCCTTTCGTCGGCTGCCATTGCCAGTCCTCCTGAAATGCCTGCAAGAGTTGGAGTAGGTCTTGCTGGCGCTGGGCCATTTCTGTAAGCAGTGTCCGCTGCTGCTGGTGGTAATCAGAGGAGCGTAAGGCGATGTTGGCAAGGACTTGCGGGAAGATCGTGGTATCGATCGCCATCCGTTTTTTCGCTTGGGCAAATTGGTCGGCTAACGCTTCTGGCACCAAAAGCCAGCCGATTTTGATTGATGACCCAAGTAATTTTGAAAGCGAGCCTAAATAAATGACGGTTTCGGGAGCCATGGATTTTAGCTTGGGCGGTACTTCATCAAAAGCCAACTCGCTAAAAACATCATCCTCAATGATCGGTACTTGGTAGGTCTGGCAAAGGCGGATGATCGCTTGGCGCCGATGCTCGCTCATGGTGTGGCCAGTTGGGTTTTGGAAGGTGGGGTTCAGATAGACGAATTTGATCTTCTTTTCCTTCAACACTTTTTCCAATGCCGCAGGCCGCATCCCTTCACTATCCTGCTTGATCCCAATCAGCTGGACATTCATCGTGGAAAACAAGGGGAGAGAGAACAAGAAAGAAGGGTCCTCTGTCGCAATACAATCCCCCGCATGCAATAAGACTTGCATCAGCAAGGTGATTCCTTGCGTCGAACCGGCAGTAATTACTAGTTTTTGACCGCTGATGGGCAAATTGAAGGAATCAGCAAGGTGCTGCAATAAGATTTCTTGCAAAGGCTCATAACCCGTCGGTAATACTTTGGTGCTTTCTTTGCGGATCTCTTCCCATGTAAAGGCGGGAAACGTGAAGTCGGGAATCAGATCGGTAGGTAGATCACCTGTGTACAGATCCAGCACATCCTTCTCGGTGCGCAAGTGCTGAATCTGTTGAACGTAAGGGTCTTGCTGCAAGTAAGGGCTGCTTAAAGACGAGCGCAAATAAGAAAGCGGTGTTTGTCGGTTCCCCCAACGACCTTCCAATACGCGAGAGCCGCTGCCTTGTTTTCGTTCGATCCATCCTAAGCTCTTCAATTCATCTAACGCTTTGACGACGGTGGAACGGTTGACGTCAAAAGTCTGAGCAAGGCTGCGCTCTGGTGGTAAACGATCCCCAGGCCCATAGGTTCCCGCTTGGATCTCTTCGATAAAATGGGTCACGATCTGCTGGTAAATCGGTTGTTTCTTTTGTTTGTCGATACTTGATGAAGCCATCCTGCACCACCTTTTTCAATTGGATGGTTTAAAAATAAGCCAAATGGCTCTTTTCGTCAAGGGGAAGATTGACTATACTTAGCAAAAAGAACAAGGAGATGAGGAAGATGGAAAAAGTAATATCAATTGCCGGGTCTGATTCAACCGGAGGTGCCGGTATCGAAGCAGATTTAAAAACGTTTCAGGAGTATGGTGTCTTTGGTTTTGCCACGATTGCTTCGATCGTCACGATGGATCCACAAGCGGGTTGGAGCCATGAAGTAACGGCAATGGAACCAGCGCTTGTTGAAAAGCAATTGATCTCCGCCTTTGCAGGTGATCCGATGGATGCCCTTAAAACGGGGATGTTAGGCAATGAAGACAATATTGTGCAAGCAGCGAAGATGATTCAACAACAGCAAGTTAAAAATGTGGTGATCGATCCCGTCATTGCTTGCAAAGGGACTGCAGAAATCTTACAGCCAAAAAGTGTCGATGCCATCATCACGCATTTGTTGCCTTTAGCAGATGTTGTCACCCCTAATTTAGTAGAAGCGGGGATTCTTTCAGGTTTGGGTGATTTGACGAGTGTGGAAGCCATGAAGCAAGCTGCTGAAAAAATCCATCAATTAGGTGCTAAATACGTCGTGATCAAAGGTGGTCATCGCTTGCCAGGAGCAAAAGCCATTGACCTTGTTTATGATGGAGAATCCTTCCTCTTGTTAGAAAGTGGCAAAATCGCTACTGATTTCAATCACGGAGCAGGCTGCACCTTTTCAGCGGCGATCGCTGCCGGTCTTGCAAAAGGCAAACCCGTCGTGGAAAGTGTTCGCTTAGCGAAAGCCTTTGTCACAGCAGCAATCAAAGAAGGCGTGGTCATCAATCCCTATGTGGGCCATGTGTGGCATGGTGCCTATACCCACGCCCAAGGACGTATGAATGAAGAAGCGCCGCAATAGCAGGTTTGCTTCTATCATAAATAGGAATTGAAGAAGCGCTTAAAAGAAGCGGGCAACGCTTCTTTTTTTGTGTTTCGAAAACAAAAGAAAATTTTCTGAAAGAAATGCAAAAGAATCCCGGTTTTTCCATAAAAAAAGCTTGCAATCAATGTTTATCCGTAATATAATCATAAAGGTGCTGTTTACGTAAATACGTAAGTCACACTGGCAGCAAAGAAATTTTCTGCCGGCTACGAAACGAGAGGTTGCGACACGCCCGGACGCTTTGCCATGGACGAGCGTGACGGAAAATTTTCGTGGAGCTATGTCTACTTTTCAAAATAGGCGAAGGAGGGAAAACAATGGCAAAACAAAAAATTCGTATCCGTTTAAAAGCGTATGAACATCGTATTTTAGATCAATCAGCGGATAAAATCGTAGAAACTGCAAAGAGAACTGGAGCTGGCGTATCTGGTCCAATTCCATTACCAACTGAACGCAGCTTGTACACGATCATCCGTGCGACGCACAAATACAAAGATTCACGCGAACAATTCGAAATGCGTACACACAAACGTCTAATCGACATTGTGAATCCAACACCAAAAACTGTTGATGCTTTAATGAAGCTAGACTTGCCAAGCGGTGTTAATATCGAAATCAAACTATAATAATTAAGATGGAGGTGTAATCATGACCAAAGGAATCTTAGGGAAAAAAGTGGGAATGACTCAAATCTTCACTGAATCTGGCGAATTGATTCCAGTAACTGTAGTAGAAGCTACACCAAACGTGGTGCTACAAGTGAAAACAATCGAAAATGACGGCTACGAAGCAATTCAAGTCGGCTACCAAGATATGCGTGAAGTTTTGTCTAACAAACCTGCGAAAGGTCATGTTGCAAAAGCAAACACGGCTCCTAAGCGCTTCATTCGCGAATTCAAGAATGTAGAGCTAGAGGGCTTAGAAGTAGGATCAGAAATCAAAGTTGATATTTTTGAAGCAGGAGACATCATCGATGTAACCGGCACTTCGAAAGGTAAAGGATTCCAAGGCGTTATCAAACGTCACGGACAAAGCCGCGGACCAATGGCTCACGGTTCTCGTTACCACCGTCGTCCTGGATCAATGGGTCCAGTTGCACCTAACCGTGTATTTAAAAACAAACGTCTTGCTGGACGTATGGGCGGAAATCGCATCACGATCCAAAACTTGGAAATCGTACGCGTAGACGCAGAACGCAACGTTATCTTGATCAAAGGTAATGTACCTGGCGCGAAAAAATCATTGATTACAATCAAATCAGCTGTGAAAGCTAAATAAGTAGATAGGAAGAAAGGAGGAACTAAGGAATGCCGAATGTAGCATTATTCAAACAAGATGGAAGCCAAAATGGCGAAATTACATTGAACGAAGAAATCTTCGGAATCGAACCAAATGAATCAGTTGTCTATGATGCAATCATCATGCAACGCGCTTCATTAAGACAAGGAACACACGCTGTGAAAAACCGCAGTGCCGTTCGTGGCGGTGGCCGTAAACCATGGCGCCAAAAAGGAACTGGACGTGCCCGTCAAGGTTCAATCCGTTCACCACAATGGCGTGGAGGTGGCGTAGTCTTCGGACCAACACCACGTTCATACAGCTACAAACTTCCTAAAAAAGTTCGTCGCTTAGCAATGAAATCTGTATTGTCAGAAAAAGTTGCTTCAAATAACTTGGTAGCAGTAGAAGGATTAAGCTTTGATGCTCCAAAAACAAAAGAATTCAAACAAGTTTTAGCTAACTTGACAATTGACTCTAAAGTATTGGTAGTTTTAGAATCTGAAAACGACTTTGCCGCTTTATCTGCGCGCAACTTGCCAAAAGTTTCTGTAGTTACTGCTGATAACATTAGTGTGCTAGACATCGTTTCTAACGACAAAATGTTAGTGACACAAACTGCTCTTACTCAGATCGAGGAGGTGCTTGCATAATGAACTTACTAGACGTTATTAAACGCCCAGTGATCACTGAAAAATCAATGCTTGCCATGGATGACAAGAAATACACTTTTGAAGTGGACACAAAAGCTAACAAAACTTTAGTAAAACAAGCTGTAGAAGCTGCCTTTGACGGAGTGAAAGTGGCAAACGTGAACATCATCAACGTTCGTCCTAAATTCAAACGCATGGGTAAATATGCAGGATATACAAAAAAACGTCGCAAAGCTGTTGTGACTTTAACTGAAGATTCTAAAGAAATCCAAATTTTCGAAGCTGCTGAATAAGCAACTCACGCATAAATTTTACATGGGAGGGAAAAAGACGTGGCGATTAAAAAGTACAAACCTACCACGAACGGCCGTCGTAATATGACAAGTTCTGATTTCGCTGAAATCACAACTTCAACACCAGAAAAAACATTGTTAGCTCCTTTGAAAAACAATGCTGGTCGTAACAACAACGGACGTATCACGGTTCGTCATCAAGGTGGCGGTCACAAACGTCAATACCGTTTGATCGATTTCAAACGTAACAAAGACAACGTCGTTGCTACGGTTAAAACGATTGAATATGATCCAAACCGTTCTGCTAACATTGCGTTAGTACATTACGAGGATGGAGTAAAAGCATACATCTTAGCACCTAAAGGATTAGAAGTTGGCATGACTGTCGTTTCTGGTCCAGATGCAGATATTAAAGTAGGGAATGCATTACCACTAGAAAACATTCCAGTCGGTACTGTTATCCACAACATCGAAATGAAACCTGGTAAAGGTGGACAATTGATTCGTTCAGCTGGAACAAGTGCTCAAGTACTTGGTAAAGAAGGCAAATACGTATTGATCCGCTTGAACTCTGGTGAAGTACGGATGATCTTAGCATCATGTCGTGCAACAATCGGTTCTGTTGGTAATGAACAACACGAATTGATCAACATCGGTAAAGCCGGCCGTTCTCGTTGGATGCGCAAACGCCCAACTGTACGTGGTAGCGTAATGAACCCTAATGATCACCCACACGGTGGTGGTGAAGGTAAAGCACCAATCGGACGTAAAGCACCAGTTTCTCCTTGGGGACAACCAGCACTTGGCTACAAAACACGTAACAAAAAAGCAAAATCAGACAAACTTATCGTTCGTCGTCGTAAAACTAAGTAATATACTTGACCGTGTGTCGCACATTTTGAGAGGAGGTACACCATGGGTCGTAGTTTGAAAAAAGGACCTTTTGTCGATGACCATTTGATGAAAAAGGTCGAAGCACAAGAAGGCGCTGAAAAGAAAAAAGTGATCAAAACTTGGTCACGTCGTTCTACAATTTTCCCTAATTTTATCGGATTTACAATTGCTGTGTATGATGGACGGAAACATGTACCAGTTTACATCCAAGAAGACATGGTAGGACACAAATTAGGTGAATTTGCACCAACAAGAACTTATCGCGGACATGCTGCCGATGATAAGAAAACAAGACGCTAATTTTGAGGGGAGGATATCCAAAAATGGCAGAACAAATCACATCAGCGAAAGCAACTGCTAAAACAGTCCGCGTTTCTCCTCGTAAATCTCGTCTAGTTATTGACTTAATCAGAGGGAAAAGCGTTGCTGAAGCAATCGCGATCTTAAAGTTCACACCAAATAAAGCAGCTGGAATCATCGAGAAAGTCTTGATGTCAGCTATTGCCAATGCAGAAAATAATTTTGACTTAGATGTTGAAAACTTGATTGTTTCTGAAGCATTCGTAAACGAAGGACCAACGATGAAACGTTTCCGTCCACGTGCGAAAGGTTCAGCTTCACCGATCAACAAACGTACAAGTCATATTACTGTAGTCGTATCAGAAAAATAAGGAGGGACAATCAGTGGGTCAAAAAGTACATCCAATTGGAATGCGTGTAGGCATCATCCGTGACTGGGATGCTAAATGGTATGCTGAAAAAGAGTATGCTGAATTTCTACATGAAGATTTGAAAATCCGTAAATTTATCGCATCTAAACTTGCTGATGCCGCTGTGTCTACAGTTGAGATCGAGCGTGCAGCAAACCGCGTGAATATTTCAATCCACACAGCTAAACCAGGTATGGTTATCGGTAAAGGCGGATCTGAAGTCGAAAACCTAAGAAAAGAATTAAATAGCCTAACTGGCAAACGAGTTCACATCAACATCGTTGAAATCAAAAAACCAGATTTAGATGCTAAATTAGTAGGCGAAGGAATCGCACGTCAATTAGAAAACCGTGTTGCTTTCCGTCGTGCTCAAAAACAAGCGATCCAACGCACAATGCGTTCTGGCGCTAAAGGAATCAAAACACAAGTTTCTGGCCGTCTAAATGGTGCGGATATCGCTCGTTCAGAAGGTTACTCAGAAGGAACAGTTCCACTTCATACATTACGTGCGGACATTGATTACGCATGGGAAGAAGCAGATACAACATACGGAAAACTAGGAGTTAAAGTGTGGATTTATCGTGGAGAAGTTCTTCCAACTAAAAAGAACACTGAGAAAGGAGGGAAATAAACATGTTAGTACCTAAACGTGTAAAACACCGTCGTGAGTTCCGCGGAAAAATGCGTGGCGAAGCGAAAGGCGGAAAAGAAGTAGCATTCGGTGAATACGGCTTACAAGCTGTTGAATCACACTGGATCACAAACCGTCAAATCGAAGCTGCCCGTATCGCAATGACTCGTTATATGAAACGTGGCGGGAAAGTATGGATCAAAATTTTCCCTCACAAATCTTATACTGCCAAAGCTATCGGGGTACGTATGGGTTCTGGTAAAGGGGCTCCTGAAGGATGGGTATCACCAGTTAAACGTGGTAAAATCATGTTTGAAATTGCCGGTGTACCTGAAGAAGTTGCGCGCGAAGCGCTACGTCTTGCTTCTCACAAATTACCAGTGAAAACGAAGATCGTAAAACGTGAGGAAATGGGTGGTGAATCGAATGAAGGTTAAAGAAATCAGAGAATTAACCACTGCCGAAATGCTAGATCAAGAAAAACAATTGAAAGAAGAATTGTTCAATCTTAGATTCCAATTAGCAACAGGTCAATTAGAAAACACTGCACGTATCAAAGAAGTACGTAAATCGATTGCACGCATTAAAACAGTATTGCGTGAACAAGTTAAGTAATAGTGGAAGGAGGCCATTTAGCGTATGACTGAAGAAAGAAATCAACGCAAAGTTTACCAAGGTCGCGTGGTATCAGACAAAATGGATAAAACTATCTCTGTTGTCGTTGAAACAAAGAAAAACCACCCTATCTACGGCAAACGTCTGAACTATTCTAAGAAATACAAAGCACACGATGAAAACAACGAAGCAAAAGTTGGCGATATCGTGAAAATTATGGAAACTCGTCCATTATCAGCTACGAAACGTTTCCGTCTAGTAGAGATTGTTGAAAAGGCAGTGATTATCTAATCACACGAGATTTTCCTATATAGATTGTGAATTGCAAAATCTGAAAGGAGGATACACATCGTGATCCAAGCAGAAAGCCGATTAAGAGTGGCGGACAACTCAGGTGCCCGTGAAATTCTAACGATCAAAGTCCTTGGCGGATCTGGTCGTAAAACTGCCAATATTGGTGACGTGATTGTTGCTACGGTTAAACAAGCAACGCCAGGTGGGGTTGTCAAAAAAGGTGACGTCGTTAAAGCCGTTATCGTTCGTACTAAATCAGGAGCTCGTCGTACAGACGGTTCATACATCAAATTCGATGAAAATGCTGCGGTTATTATCCGTGACGATAAGAGCCCTCGTGGAACTCGTATCTTTGGCCCAGTTGCCCGCGAATTGCGTGAAGGCAACTTTATGAAGATCGTTTCCCTAGCACCAGAAGTATTGTAATAGTGATTCTTATCTAAAGGAGGTGCGAAACAAACATGTTTGTTAAAAAAGGCGATAAAGTTAAAGTTATCACTGGTAAAGACAAAAACAAAGAAGGCGTTGTGCTAGCAGCGTTTCCTAAAAATGACAAAGTCGTTGTTGAAGGTGTCAATGTTGTCAAAAAACACCAAAAACCTTCTCAAACTGCTCCTCAAGGCGGAATCGTTGAAATGGAAGCACCAATTCATGTTTCTAACGTGATGGTGGTTGATCCATCGAACGGTGAAGCTACGCGTGTCGGTTACAAAGAAGTTGACGGCAAAAAAGTCCGCGTTTCTAAGAAAACCGGAGAAGTTCTTGATAAATAATCTGATGAAGGAAGGAGGGGCTAACAGATGAACCGCCTTAAAGAAAAATATTCAAAAGAAGTTGTCCCATCATTAATGGACAAATTTAACTACAGCTCAATCATGGAAGCACCAAAAGTTGATAAAATCGTTATCAACATGGGTGTCGGTGACGCTGTTTCTAATGCTAAAAACTTAGACAAAGCTGTTGAAGAATTACAATTGATCTCAGGTCAAAAACCATTGATCACAAAAGCGAAAAAATCTATCGCAGGATTCCGTTTACGTGAAGGAATGCCAATCGGTGCGAAAGTAACTCTACGCGGCGAAAGAATGTATGAATTCTTAGATAAACTAGTAAGTGTGTCATTGCCACGTGTCCGTGACTTCCACGGTGTGAGCAAAAAAGCGTTCGACGGACGCGGAAACTACACTTTAGGTATCAAAGAACAATTGATTTTCCCTGAAGTAGATTATGATTTGATCGACAAAGTACGTGGTATGGATATCGTGATTGTAACAACAGCAAACACAGATGAAGAATCTCGTGAATTGTTGACACAATTAGGCATGCCATTCCAAAAATAAAAAAAGGAGGCGAACTACGTGGCTAAAAAATCAATGATTGCTAAAAACAAACGCCCTGCTAAATTCTCAACGCAAGAATATACTCGTTGTGAACGTTGCGGACGTCCACATTCAGTTTATCGTAAATTTCATCTTTGCCGTATTTGCTTCCGCGAACTTGCCTATAAAGGACAAATTCCCGGCGTGAAGAAAGCTAGCTGGTAAACTATACTCGCATAAAGGAGGTAAATTATCCCATGGTCATGACAGATCCAATTGCAGATTTTCTAACGCGCGTGCGTAACGCAAACATGGTTAAACACGAAAGCCTAGAAGTACCTGCTTCAAAAATCAAACGTGATATCGCTGAAATCTTGAAACGTGAAGGTTTCGTCCGCGATGTTGAATACATTGAAGATGACAAACAAGGCGTGATCCGCGTATTTCTTAAATACGGTAAAAACGGTGAACGTGTTATCACAAACTTAAAACGTATCTCTAAACCAGGCTTGCGTGCTTATGTCAAAGCTGACGAAGTACCAAAAGTATTGAATGGTCTAGGAATCGCGATTATCTCAACTTCTGACGGTGTAATCACTGACAAAGAAGCTAGAGCAAAAAATGTTGGCGGCGAAGTAGTCGCTTATGTATGGTAATTTAAAATATTCCACAAGGAGGTGCCTCTAAGTGAGTCGTATCGGTAATAAGATCGTCGTTCTTCCTGCTGGTGTTGAAATCAAGCAAAACGGAAACGACATTACAGTTAAAGGACCTAAAGGTGAATTAACACGTACTTTCTCTTCTGATATCACAATGAATATCGAAGGAAACGAAGTAACATTCACTCGTCCAAATGATAGTAAAGAAATGAAAACTATCCACGGAACTACCCGTGCAAACTTCAACAACATGGTTGTTGGTGTTTCTGAAGGTTTCCAAAAAGCGTTAGAATTAATCGGGGTTGGGTACCGTGCTCAATTACAAGGGAAAAAACTTGTATTGAACGTTGGTTACTCTCATCCAGTTGAAATCGAAGCGCCAGCTGGAATCGAAATCGAAGTTCCTTCAAACACTTCTGTGATCGTTAAAGGATCAGATAAAGAAGTCGTTGGCGAATTGGCTGCCAATATCCGTGGCGTTCGTCCTCCAGAACCTTACAAAGGCAAAGGAATTCGTTATGTTGGCGAATTTGTACGCCGTAAAGAAGGTAAAACTGGTAAATAGTCGTAATTCTTTACGACTAGCAGCTTAGGCTAGCAAAATTAAAAGAGGTGACAAATTGTGATTACAAAACCAGATAAAAACAAGACACGTCAGAAAAGACATCGTCGTGTACGTAACAAAATCTCTGGTACTGCTGAGTGCCCACGCTTAAACGTGTTCCGTTCGAACAAAAACATCTACGCACAAGTAATTGATGACGTAGCGGGTGTGACGCTAGCAAGTGCCTCTGCCTTAGACAAAGAAGTTTCAGGTGCAACAAAAACTGAACAAGCACAAGCTGTCGGTAAATTAGTCGCAGAACGTGCAGCAGCAAAAGGTATTAAAGTAGTAGTCTTTGACCGTGGTGGATACCTTTACCATGGCCGTGTAGCAGCTTTAGCTGAAGCAGCTCGCGAAAATGGACTGGAATTTTAAGAGAAGGAGGAACACCATTCATGGTTTATATTGATCCAAAACATTTGGAATTAGAAGACCGCGTTGTTGCGATCAACCGTGTAACTAAAGTTGTTAAAGGTGGACGTCGTCTACGTTTTGCTGCATTAGTTGTTGTCGGTGACAAAAACGGACACGTAGGTTTCGGTACTGGTAAAGCGCAAGAAGTACCAGAAGCAATCCGTAAAGCAATCGAAGACGCGAAGAAAAACTTGGTGGAAGTACCAATGGTTGGTTCTACAATCCCTCACGAAGTTATCGGTGTATTCGGCGGCGGACGCATCCTTATGAAACCTGCTGTAGAAGGTTCTGGGGTAGCTGCTGGTGGACCAGTTCGTGCCGTATTGGAATTAGCTGGGGTAGCTGATATCACATCTAAATCTTTAGGTTCTAACACACCAATCAACGTTGTTCGCGCAACAGTTGAAGGTTTAAAACAATTAAAACGCGCTGAAGAAGTGGCAGCACTTCGCGGCAAATCAGTAGAAGAATTAATCGGTTAAGGAGGACACTATAATGGCTGAATTGAAAATTACTTTAAAACGCAGTATTATCGGACGTCCCCAAAACCAACGTGATACTGTAAAAGCGTTAGGTCTTACAAAGTTGAATTCAACAGTTGTAAAACCTGCTAATGATGCAATCAAAGGCATGGTTAACACTGTTTCTCACTTAGTGGACGTTGAAGAGGTCTAAGGATCAGCAGATCTAGTTTGATTAAGGAGGTGCCAAACCTATGAAACTTCATGAATTAAAACCATCAGAAGGCTCACGCCAAGTACGTAACCGTGTCGGACGAGGAACTTCATCTGGTAACGGTAAAACAGCTGGACGTGGACAAAAAGGTCAAAAAGCTCGTTCAGGCGGCGGAGTACGTCTAGGATTCGAAGGTGGACAAACACCATTGTTCCGTCGTTTACCAAAACGTGGCTTTACAAATGTGAACCGCAAAGAATATGCAGTCATCAATCTTGATGTCTTGAACCGCTTTGAAGACGGTGCTGAAGTAACACCTGTTGCTTTACACGAAGCTGGAATCGTCAAAGACGAAAAAGCTGGAATCAAAGTATTAGCTAACGGAGAATTAACGAAGAAATTGACTGTGAAAGCAGCTAAATTCTCAAAAGCAGCTGAAGAAGCAATCGTTGCTGCTGGTGGATCAATCGAGGTGATCTAATGATCAGACTATTGAAGGATGCCTTTAAGGTTAAGGATATTAGATCCAGAATATTGTTCACCGTCTTAATCTTGTTTGTCTTTCGTCTGGGAACACATATTACTGTGCCAGGCGTAGACGCAAGTCGCCTAAATACCATCGCGGATCTACCATTTTTAAACATGTTGAATTTGGTAAGTGGTGGCGCCATGCAACAATTTTCGATTTTCTCGATGGGGGTTTCGCCTTACATCACTGCCTCAATTGTCATTCAGTTGTTGCAGATGGATATCGTCCCTAAATTTGTTGAATGGTCGAAACAAGGTGAAGTGGGTCGTAAGAAATTAAATCAGGCAACACGTTACTTGACGTTGGTATTAGGCTTTGTCCAATCCATGACATTAACGGCTGGATTTAACTATTACACTCAACTCGGGTTTGTAAACAATCCTAATATGGCAACCTATATCGTGATCGGACTGATTTTAACAGCCGGAACGATGTTAGTCACTTGGTTAGGAGAGCAGATCACCGAGCGTGGTATCGGAAACGGTGTGTCAATGATCATCTTTGCGGGGATCATTTCACGCTTACCAGCAAGCATCAAAGAATTGATTGAAGATTACTTCATTAACGTGGATCAATCGGATATCTGGCTAAATGCTATCTTTATGGCGCTGCTTGTGATCGCTGTGTTGATCGTCATTACTTTAGTAACGTATGTTCAACAGGCAGAACGCAAGATTCCGATCCAATATACAAAACGGGTAGCAGGAGCGCCTACCAGCAGTTACCTTCCTTTGAAAGTAAATGCTGCCGGGGTTATCCCAGTTATCTTTGCCAGTTCTTTTATTACAACACCAAATGCGATCATTCAAGCATTAGGTAGTTCATATAGAGGAGAAACTTGGTACGAAGTGGTGCAAACGATCTTTAGTTACAACACTGTACCGGGTGCGATCATCTACACTGTCTTGATTGTTGCGTTTACCTTCTTCTACGCATTTGTTCAAGTGAACCCTGAGAAATTAGCGGAAAACTTGCAAAAACAAGGAAGTTACATTCCGAGTGTGCGTCCTGGTAAAGGAACAGAAGAATATGTATCGCGTTTGTTGATGCGATTAAGCACGGTTGGATCGATCTTTTTAGGATTGGTTGCTTTACTTCCAATCATCGCTCAGATGGCTTGGAATTTACCGCAATCGATCGGACTAGGTGGAACGAGTCTATTGATCATTATCGGTGTGGCACTTGATACTGCCAAGCAGTTAGAAGGGCTTATGCTGAAACGGAAATATACTGGTTTCATCAATTAAAGTTATTGAAGTGTTGAGGATTTCCTCAACACTATTCAAAAACTTACAGGAGGAATTAGAATGAACTTCATTTTAATGGGATTACCTGGTGCTGGAAAAGGTACTCAGGCAGAACGTATCGTTGCTGTATACGGTCTTCCTCATATTTCAACAGGCGATATGTTTCGGGCTGCGATGGCGAACGAAACAGAACTAGGCCTTAAAGCAAAATCATACATGGATCAAGGCGCATTAGTTCCTGATGAGGTTACAAATGGGATCGTTAAAGAACGTTTAGCTGAACCTGATACCGAGAAAGGTTTCTTATTAGATGGTTTTCCTCGTACTTTGGATCAAGCAAAAGCGTTAGATGAGATGCTAGCTGACCTTAACAAAAAACTTGATGCCGTTATTGATATTCATGTTCCTGAAGAAGTTCTTGTAGAACGTTTAGCCGGCCGCTTCATGTGCCGCAATTGTGGGGCAACTTATCATAAATTGTTCAATCCTCCCAAAGAGGAAGGAACATGTGATCGTTGTGGAAGTCATGACTTCTACCAGCGTGAAGATGATAAGCCTGAGACGGTCAAAAATCGTCTAGCTGTCAATATCAAAAGCAGTGAACCAATTTTGACTTATTACAAAGACAAAGGGTTATTGCAATCGATTGATGGGGATCGCGACATCGACGCTGTATTCGAAGATGTTCAAAAGATCATTGACTAATCATAGATTGCCCGAGTCCAACTTGCAGCTTAAAACTTTCTCTTGAAATCTTTGACAGGATATGATAGAATATGTCAGTCCGACTTCTACTTTTTATTAAGTAGGAGCATAGTTTGAGAATATCAGGTGGGAACCGAGTTTCCGCCATTTTATCGTGTGAAAATCACAAGTACAAGGAGGTACTGTGCGTGGCAAAAGAAGATATGATTGAAGTCGAAGGTACAGTCGTCGAAACTTTGCCGAATGCAATGTTTAAAGTAGAATTGGAAAACGGACACCAAGTTCTAGCGACCGTTTCTGGTAAGATCCGGATGCACTACATTCGTATTTTACCTGGAGACAAAGTAACGGTGGAATTATCCCCGTATGATCTGAACCGTGGCCGCATTACTTATCGCTTTAAATAATTGTACTCCGTAAAACCACAGGAGGTATTATCATGAAAGTAAGACCATCAGTAAAACCAATGTGCGAACATTGTAAAGTAATTCGTCGTAAAGGACGCGTTATGGTGATTTGCCCAGCAAATCCAAAACATAAACAACGTCAAGGATAATCGGAGGTGTAACAAATATGGCTCGTATTGCAGGAGTAGATATTCCTCGTGATAAACGTGTGGTCGTTTCACTTACTTATATCTATGGTATTGGTAACACGACTGCAAAACAAATTTTAGCTGACGCTGGCGTGTCTGAAGAAGTTCGTGTTCGTGATTTAACGAATGAACAAACAGATGCTATCCGTGCAGAAGTTGATAAATTAAAAGTTGAAGGTGACCTTCGTCGTGAAGTGAACTTAAACATCAAACGATTGATGGAAATCGGTTCTTACCGTGGGATCCGTCATCGCCGTGGATTGCCAGTTCGTGGACAAAACACGAAAAACAATGCACGTACTCGTAAAGGCCCGTCTAAAACAGTCGCAGGCAAGAAAAAATAATTCCTAAGTGAAGGAGGTTAAAACTTCATGGCAGCAAAAAAAGTGAGTCGTAAACGCCGTGTGAAAAAGAATATTGAAGCGGGTATTGCACATATTCACTCAACATTCAATAATACAATCGTAATGATCACTGATACTCATGGTAATGCATTAGCATGGTCATCAGCTGGTTCATTAGGTTTCAAAGGAAGCAAAAAATCTACTCCTTTTGCCGCTCAAATGGCAGCAGAAACAGCTACCAAAGCAGCAATGGAACACGGATTAAGAACTGTTGAAGTAACAGTTAAAGGACCTGGTTCTGGACGTGAAGCAGCAATTCGTTCATTACAAGCAGCAGGTTTGGAAGTGAGTGCGATCCGTGACGTGACTCCAGTCCCTCATAATGGATGCCGCCCTCCAAAACGCCGTCGTGTTTAATGAGTGCTGCTCATTTTGAGTGTAACAAATACGTCATTGAACAAGACACTTTTCGTTTTGAAAGGGGTAATAGATAAGAATGATTGAATTCGAAAAACCAAGAATCGCAAAGATTGATGAAGACAAAGATTATGGCAAGTTCATCGTGGAACCTCTTGAAAGAGGCTACGGAACTACACTAGGAAATTCCCTACGTCGTATTTTATTATCTTCTTTACCTGGTGCGGCAATCACCAATATTCAAATCGATGGAGTTTTACACGAATTCTCAACTGTTAAGGGTGTTCGGGAAGACGTTGCTCAAATCATCTTGAATATTAAAGGTCTTGCATTGAAAATGTACGGGGATGAAGAAAAGACCCTTGAAATTGATATTTCAGGACCTGCTACAGTAACTGCTGGCGATATCATCGTTGATAGTGATGTAGAAATCCTTAACAAAGATATGTATATCTGTACCGTTTCTGAAGGTGCTACGTTCCATGCTCGCTTAACAGTGAAACCTGGCCGCGGCTACGTTCAAGCGGACGAAAACAAAAAAGAAGACATGCCAATCGGCGTTCTTCCAGTCGATTCAATCTATACACCAGTACGTCGTGTCAACTACCAAGTAGAAAACACACGTGTCGGTCGTCGGGATGATTTCGACAAATTAACGATGGAAATATGGACTGATGGCTCAATCGAACCATTGGAAGCAATGAGTTTGTCTGCGAAGATCATGACTGAACATTTAGACATCTTTGTTAACCTAACTGATGAAGCGAAAAACGCTGAAATCATGGTTGAAAAAGAAGAAACACAAAAAGAAAAAATGTTGGAAATGACGATCGAAGAATTAGACTTATCTGTTCGTTCATACAACTGTCTAAAACGTGCAGGAATCAATACTGTACAAGAATTGACAAACAAATCTGAACCAGAAATGATCAAAGTAAGAAACTTAGGCCGTAAATCTCTTGAAGAGGTCAAAGTGAAATTACATGATTTAGGTTTAGGACTACGTAAAGACGATTAAACCGTTTTCGATTACGTTAGTTCGGTTCGTCTGACCGATACAACATTCGAAAGTGAAGGAGGGAAACCACGTGAGTTATCGTAAACTAGGACGCACATCTAGCCAACGTAAAGCGATGTTGCGTGATTTGACAACTGATTTATTCATTAACGAACGTATCGTTACGACTGAAGCTCGTGCGAAAGAAGTTCGTTCAACTGCAGAAAAAATGATCACTTTAGGTAAACGTGGTGATTTGCATGCACGTCGTCAAGCAGCAGCATTCGTTCGTAATGAAGTTGCAAGTGTACGTGAAGAAAACGAAGAAGTAGTTATTGAATCAGCATTACAAAAATTATTCAATGATATCGCTCCTCGTTACACAGATCGCCAAGGTGGATATACTCGTATCTTGAAAACAGAACCAAGACGCGGAGATGCTGCACCAATGGTTATCCTAGAACTTGTTTAAAATCACACTTATCATCACTTTATAGATGTTTACTAAGAGTGTTATGATGTTGGAAGAAACTTTCCGAGTCTAGCTCAGCGCCTACACCTCGATGTATTTCGAGGTGTACGCACTCATCATAAAGTGCTTTTTTTTTACTTTCGATTACCTGTCAAGACAGGTAATGGCAAGTGAAAAAAAGATCTGGAGACAAATCGTGCGTGAATCATTGAAAAACGTGCGCTTTTTTGGTAGTGTTAGAAAGAATTAATCGCAAATGAAGGAGTCTATCATGAAGCCAATCATTGAATTGAATGCTATTACTGTGCGTTATAGCGAAGAAGAGCGTGCCGCGTTAAATAACGTATCCTTTTCCATCAACAAAGGGGAATGGGTGGCGTTGATCGGCCATAACGGCTCTGGAAAATCAACTTTAGCAAAAACCATCAATGGCTTGATCTTGCCACAAGAAGGCAGTGTTTCTGTCGGCGAATTGCCTTTGAATGAAGAAAATATCTGGAATTTTCGAAAAATGGTCGGTATGGTCTTTCAAAACCCTGACAATCAATTCGTTGGTTCGACGGTGGAAGATGATGTGGCTTTCGGTTTAGAAAATCAAGGAATCCCGCGAGAAGAAATGCTGGTTCGTGTCAAAGACGCTCTGGAACAAGTACGGATGAGCGAGTTTGCGACCCGGGAACCCGCGCGCCTTTCTGGTGGTCAAAAACAGCGGGTAGCCATTGCCGGTGTCGTTGCACTGCGCCCGGATATCATCATTCTTGATGAAGCCACTAGTATGCTAGATCCAGAAGGCCGTGAAGAAGTGATCGCAACGATCAAAAAAATCAAAGAGAAAAACAATTTGACCGTGCTATCGATCACCCATGATATTGATGAAGCAGCTAACGCCAATCGGGTGCTGGTGATGCGTCAAGGAGAGCTCGTCCGCGAAGGGACACCAGCAGAGATTTTTTCTGCAGGTCCGGAACTGATTGAGCTAGGCTTAGATCTGCCGTTTCCTGAAAAATTAAAGGCGGCACTAAAACAGCGGGGCGTCACGGTACCACAAGCGTACTTAACTGAAGAAGGGATGGTGGATTGGCTATGGACATCCGTTTTGAACAAGTAGGATTCACCTACCAACCGCATTCTCCGTTTGAACAACGGGTTTTGTTCGATATCGATTTAGAGATCAAAGAAGGCTCTTATACCGCCTTAGTCGGTCATACGGGTAGCGGAAAATCTACGTTGCTGCAGCACTTGAATGCATTATTAAAACCAACGACTGGAACGGTCACGATCGGTGAGCGAGTCATCAAACCCGAGTCAGACAACAAAAATCTAAAACCGTTACGTAAAAAAGTCGGGATCGTTTTTCAATTTCCTGAATCCCAATTATTTGAAGAAACCGTTGCGAGAGATATCGCTTTTGGACCGAAAAACTTTGGCATCTCCGAAGAAGAAGCCAAAGGTTTAGCCCAAGAATACATTCAATTGGTAGGTTTAGATGAAAGTTTTCTGGAACGTTCACCATTTGACCTTTCAGGGGGCCAAATGCGCCGTGTAGCGATTGCTGGAGTCTTAGCTATGGAACCAGAAGTTTTGGTCTTAGATGAGCCGACAGCTGGCTTAGATCCACAAGGACGCAAAGAGATGATGGAAATGTTTGATCGCCTGCATCGGGAAAAGAACATGACGATCATTTTAGTGACCCACTTGATGGATGATGTGGCGAACTATGCTGATTATGTCTATGTGTTAGAAAAGGGACGTCTCGTCAAAGCCGGCACGCCGTCCGTTGTGTTTCAAGATACTGCTTGGCTGCAAGAAAAGCAGTTGGGGGTACCGACAGCAACCGCATTTGCGGAACAACTACAAGCCAGAGGACTGGCATTTGAGCAGTTACCACTAACAGCTGATGAGCTGGCAGATGTTTTAGTAGCAAAGGGGGCGACTGCCCATGATGAATAAACTGATTTTCGGTCGTTTTATTCCCGGAGACTCCTTGATCCACCGTTTAGATCCACGAGTCAAATTGATTGCTAGTTTTTATTTTATTGCGATTATCTTTTTGGCGAATAATTGGCAAAGCTATTTATTAGCGGGTGCTTTTACGCTCTTTTGTATCTCCTTTTCAAAAATCGATTTTGGCTTCTTTATTCGAGGCGTTCGACCGTTGATTTGGCTGATTTTGTTTACCGTGGCGTTACAGATTTTGTTTACTACCGGCGGTGACGTCTATTGGTCTTGGTGGATCTTTAACATCACAGAATATGGTGTCCAAAACGGGATCTTTATTTTTTGTCGTTTTGTTTTGATCATTTTCATGTCGACGCTCTTGACGTTAACGACGCCCCCATTAGAGCTTTCAGATGCGATCGAATACATTTTGCGTCCTTTAAAAGCGATCCGTTTCCCTGTCCATGAAATCTCACTGATGCTGTCGATTGCGTTGCGCTTTGTGCCAACCTTGATGGATGAAACAGAAAAAATCATGAACGCCCAGCGTGCCCGCGGGGTCGATTTCGGCGAAGGGGGACTGTTGCAGAAGATGAAGGCGATCGTTCCTTTATTGATTCCTTTATTTGTCAGCAGCTTTAACCGTGCGGAAGATCTAGCTACCGCTATGGAAGCCAGAGGCTATCAAGGCGGCGAAGGGCGTACCAAGTATCGTATTTTGCACTGGCATCAACGGGACACATTGGTTGTCATCGTTTTTGCGCTCTTTACAGTAGCATTAGTGTTCTTAAGAGGATAAACGAAGACCTATGATTGAAGTCAACCCACGAAAGGTTCTTAACGAAGCAACGAGGCTGCTGGCAATCCCAGCGGCTGGTTCGAAAAGACCTGTCGACCGATCAGACTTTTCTCATAGGCCTTTTTTTGAAAAAAATAGAAAGAAACAGGTGATTCAATGGTCCGCTATAAAGCGACAATCGCTTATGATGGCACGAATTTTCAAGGATTTCAACGTCAACCCAATGGACGAACGGTTCAAGAAGAGATTGAAAAGACATTAACGAAGATGAACAATGGTCAGCCGATTCAGATTCATGGCTCTGGCCGCACCGATGCGGGTGTCCATGCGCAAGGGCAAGTGATCCACTTCGATTTCCCTCAAAAGCGCCCACTGGAAAAAATGCGCTTTGGTTTAGATACCCAAACGCCAGAAGATGTTGCGGTAAAATCGGTGGAGATCGTTGACGATACCTTCCATGCCCGCTACTTAGTCATTGAAAAAACCTACCAGTTTCGGGTAGACATTGGGAAGCCCCGCAGTCCTTTCCGCCGTCATTATGCAAGTTATTATCCGTATCCGCTAGATTTGGAAAAAATCCAACGGGCGTTGCCAGATTTTTTAGGCACCCATGACTTTACCAGTTTTTGTGCGACGGGCAGTTCAGTCGATGACAAGACGCGGACGATCCATGAGGCGTCCATGGCGGTCAATGACGCTGGAGATGAGTTAATTTTTACCTTTCGCGGCGATGGATTTTTGTACAAGATGATCCGGATCATGGTGGGCACATTGCTGAAAATCGGCAATGGACGGATCGCACCTGACAGCATTCCTGCAATCATTGCGCAAAAAGACCGAAATGCGGCAGGTCCCACGGCTCATCCAGAAGGATTGTATTTGGTTCATGTTGCTTATGAATAAGGAAAAACACAAGCTTCGCTGCTCTTACACAACAAGAGATAGCGAAAGCTTGTGTTTTTATTTTTTCTCAGGTAAAACAGAGGTGGTTTCTTGCCAATCTTCAGTCCTTTCCGCAGCGATTTTAGGCGTAGCAGTGGTGGGTGTTTTTTCCAAGGTACCGGCAGCGACTAAGGCGGCGATGGCTACCAAAAATGCGAAAAGCAAGTAAAGCAGCCAGCTCCAAGCAACGTGATAGCGATTGCCGATGCCTAAAAAGACCATTTGTCCGACAGGTCCCCCTAGCATCACAATGGTGGAAAAGATCCCGCTGCTGATGGCGAGATGTTCTTCATCAATCTCACGAATCAGATGTGCCGAAAAACGAGGATTGATTTTTCCAATCAGATAGCCTTCAGCAAAGAGCAGCGCAATCATGAGCCAACGGTTATGCAGGAAGAGAAAATTCAAGGTCAACAGACATAAAACGAAAGAGGTATACGCAATCAAGCGAACTAGACCGGTATTCTTGAACCAGTCGGCAGCAAACAAGGCGCCAGCGACCATACCGATCGAAGTAGCGATGCCTGCCATCGCAACGGTGTTGCCATAAGTGGCAAACCAAAGCGCAAGGTCATCCAACAGCTGGAGATTTAGTAGACCGCTCGTACTAGCAGCTAAGGTATTGATCAGTAAGGCAAAGAGGATCATCTTTTTAAGAAAAGCCGTACCAGTCAATAATTTAAAAGTATCCGAGAAATTCTGAAAGAGTGGTGTTGCTGCTTGATTGATTTTCCCTGGCACCGCATAGAAGAGCGAGCGGTTCAGGAAGATCACGATCGCGGCTAAGAAAAACGTCACGGCATTGATCAAACCAAAAGCCGCAAAGTTATTATTCAGTAAAATGATCCCCCAAGCACCGATGCCTTGAAAGACGATTTGAACGGTGGTTTGACACGCCATTTGAAAGCCCATGGCACTGTCTAAGGAATCAGCAGGCACAAGACGGCGAACATAGGGCAGCTGTAACCCAGAACAATAAGCGCCCAAACAATCAGATACAATGTTGATGCCTAGCAAAAGGAAGAAAGACCATAAACTAGGCGGCAGTTGGATCAAAAAAGCGAGTGCCACGAAAAGGACTCCTTGTAATAGTCGACTGCTGATCATCCATTGCACTTTGTTTTTGGTACGATCGGCTAGATAGCCGGTCAGGATCCGTAAGAGATCAGGGATCAGCAGTGCCATGGAGGCTAAGGAAACAGCAAGGGCATTAAAGGGTAAAGTACTGGCATAAACTACAAAGACGATATTAAATAAACTCATGCCGATACCGCTGAGTAAGGCGGCGTTGACTAAGGCACGATAGCCGTTGTTTTGTTGATATTCTTTCATCGAAATCATCCTTTCACGTTCTACGTTGTAAAATCAGTATAGGATGCTTTATACTAAGAAGAGAAAATAATCCACTATAGTGGAATTTAAATGTACCAGGAGCGTACCAGAGGTTACTGTCACGAGTGGTTAACAGCTAAAAGAGTGGCATGTAAATAAGGTGCCGCAGATTTTGTTCCTCAACATTTTATAGGTTTGAATCTAAATTTGAATCTAGAACAGGAAAATTTAATTGCGGAGCTTCATTCGTGAAGTGGGATTGGTTTGGTGTTTGTAGACCGATCGTTGTGAGGAGGATGGTTATGGAAGAAGGAAAACTGTACCGACAATTGCGCAAAGAGCGCGGCTATACGATCGCTCAAGTGGCGGATGAACAAAACAGTCGCTCGTTTA
Source organism: Enterococcus sp. AZ141 (assembly GCF_051714385.1). Taxonomy (NCBI): domain Bacteria; kingdom Bacillati; phylum Bacillota; class Bacilli; order Lactobacillales; family Enterococcaceae; genus Enterococcus; species Enterococcus sp. AZ141. Next base: position 772,204 of record NZ_JBIORT010000001.1, on the reverse strand, counting down.
TCAGTAAATTTGAGCAAGGTGCTTCAAGTATCAGTATTCATCGATTGGAACGCTTATTAGAAAATATCCATGTCACAGTGGAGGAGTTTTATTATTTGCGTGCGCAACAAAAGGGCGTAAAAGGTCACGACAACCTGATGAGCTTTCCCAGCTATATGACGAGCGAATTTATGGATTTACTGGATCGAATTTTAGGGATCAACAAAGAAGCTTATTTGAGTAACGCCCACGCCCAGAGAAGCAAAGAAGGGCTGGAGGAAATGCGTAGCGAACTGATCGCCGCTTCCAAACAGCATTCTTTTGTTTTTCTGTACCTTGAGATCACAAAGGAGATACATGAAATCAATCTCTCAGGTCCTAAACCCGATCACTCTTCTGGCGACTATATGGAAAAGCTACGCACCAAAACCCGCCCCGTCATTTCCTACCTTACGAAAGTAGACAACTGGGGCGTTTATGAGATTTTGCTGTTTCGTTATTTTCAATTCTTGTTTCCTGTCGAAACCTCCTATCACTTACTGCAGATCGCTATCTCTCGCACAAAAAAAGAACAAGGTTTGTCCTTGATGCGAGAAATTCAAATGGATTTGATTTTTAGTTGTTTTACGACGTTTGTCAATTTTCGCCGCCTGGAGTGGGCAAAAGAGGTGTTGACCATTGCAGAGGAATTATTGGCAGATCGCGGAGACATGCTAAACAGTACGCATCTTCTTTGCTATCAAGGATGGTACTGGTATATTTATGGCGATCAAGAAAAAGGACTGTTGAAAATCGATCAAGGGCTTTCGATCTTTCGCGTCTTAAAACAAACCAAAATGGTTAAATTATGGGAGCGATCGTTGCACTCCATCAAGAAAAATGCGGAAGAACCCAACAGTTATCTTATGTTTCGCTAAACGCTCTAAGGGCTAACGGGCTAGGCATTGCTCCCCGAATCGAAGGGGATCTAGCGGGTAATGGATGCTAAGACCACTAGAGCGAACAACTGCGGAACCTGAGCACAAAAAAGAACCAAACTCACCGATCATTGAGCGACACCCATAAGTCAGCTTTTGCTCTAACTTAAGGAGATCGCCTCAAAAAGACGAGTTGGTTCTTTTTCGATTAGGTTTCTGGTGGTTGATCCATGAGTTGGCGTTGGTTGTCCAAGACTTGCTTTTTGGCTACTTGTTTCTGGTAAAACCAAGCAAACAAGATAAACAATGCGATGCAGCCAAAGAACAAGCAAACACCGATAACAAAGCCTTGCGGCAAGAAGGAGAGTTCCAAGTGATGGGTGCCACTTGGGATCGTCACACTGATAAAGCCATCTTGAAAGGCCGTGATTGGGACTTCTTTGCCGTCAAGCGTAGCAGTCCAGCCCTTGTCATAAGGGATGGTTGTTACAAGCTGCTGCTCTTTTTCAGTCGTGATGTCGGCTTTGGCACTGCGTTTGCCGACCGTCATAGCGACCCCTCGTTCTTGGATCGCATCAATTGCTTGTTGGTAGGCGTTGGTATCCAAGGTCACGACTTGCGGGTTTTGGAAGGAGATTTCAGGCGTTCCGTAGAAGCTGACGGTGAATTGAACCGTCGTATCGGTCTCATAATGTCCTAAGTCGTAGTATTGACCGTTGATACTGATTTGCGTTTCTCGCTGCTGACCGTTGACTGTCACGGTGGCAGATGAGCTTTCCAATTCCCCAAAGTTGGCAGGGAAGAGACTCAAGTATGCTTGCGAGTTCGCTGGAACCTCCACTTGCCAAGTCACTTCTTTTGCGACATTGCTTTCTTGTTCGGTAAATTTCATATACATGCCGTCATTGGTGATATCTGTATTTTTACTATGGATCACCGTGATCGGCTGAAAGGCAAAATACTCTAAATTTAAATCGGCCAAGCCATTGAAAAGATTTTTCTGGCTCGTCAAGTTGTCGTTTTGCGGCTGTTCAATCGATTCGATGGTCGGTTCAGCCAAGAAACCTAGCGGTAACGCATTTTGATTTTCATAGAGCTTGTATTCACCAGATTCTCCGACTCGTTGAAAGCCGTATTTGGTGAGATTTGGCTTGGAGATATTGTATTTGATTCCTGTAAAAGCATCCATCAGCAAGGTATTATTCGGATAGCGGATATTTAAATTGGTGCCGCGAGACCGAAAGCCCAGCTTATCCAGGTAGCTTGAGGAATTGCGGTTACGAATTGAAGAAAACATGCTGACCCCGCTGTAGCCATAATTGATACTGTCGTTGGAAGAAACAGGATCAAGGTTTTCTAATCGGAAAAAGGTATCATTGTCTTCGTTGGCTTGAGTGACTAGTTTTTTGATGTCCGGATAAGGTTCTGTATACAAACTGCGAGAAGCATAGTTCCAATCATTCAAAATTCCGCGAACCATGCCGCTCGTATTGACGGCCATTTCTCCGCAGACGAAGATCAGCATCAAGATCGTCACTCGTTTTTGTGTTAAAAGACCTAATTGCCCGAACCCAATACATAACAAGTAAAGAACAAAGAATACGATCGTTAGCGCAAAGGAAGTAGCGGAAACATATTCATAGGTTCCGGCTCCTTTCAATGCGTAGGAGAGGGCAAATACCACGATCATAGAAAGACCAATAATGAGAAACAATCCGCGATCTTTTTGCTGCAGTTGCTCCCATCCGTATCCCGCCAGCATGATCACTAAGAAGGAGAACAAATAGGCATAGCGGAAAAGGAACATATTTGGGGCATGCATCCCGTGCCAAAAAAGATTCATCGGCACGATATAAAAACTGGCGATCAAAACAGCAAACATGCCAGCGTATAAGAATTTATCCTTCAAGCGGATTTTCTTCGAAACAAAATATAAAATACACAACAGCAACGGCAATAAGCCGATATAGATGAAGGGAATGGAGCCGTATTTTGTCGTATCGTAAACACCGATCATGTTTTTCATCACGAGATCAAAGACATCGGTGGCTTCGGTTTTAAAGGAAGAAATCGTCGTCAATTCTTCCCCGTTCGACCGCAAATCTAATAAGGCAGGTAAGATGATCACCATTGAGGCGCCGCCAGCTAACAAAGAGGTGATGCCGTAAGGAATGATCGCCCCCCGAGCTTGCTTCCAGTTGCGACCCAATTGAACCAAGAAATACATCACGGAAAAGAGACCGATCATAAAGCCCATGTAAAAACTGGATAAAAATAACAGCAGATAACTGATAAATAACACGACTGTTTTTTTCTTTTTCACTAACCGGTCAATACCTAAAATCACTAGCGGTAGATAGATCATGGCATCAAGCCACATGATCAGTTCCGAATGGGCGGTGATGAAGGACATCAAGGCATAACAGACGGCTAAGGTCACATGCTGCCAACGTTGGATCTTAAAGGTTTGGCTGGCATAGAACCAAAACGCCAAGCCCGCACTGCCGATTTTGATCAAGGTTAAAAAGTACAGCGCATCTGGCATTAGCTGATTTGGGAAAAATAAGACGAGGGGAGTGAAGATTCCCCCTAAATAATAGGAGATCAATGCCAGATAATTTAAGCCTAAAGAGGCGTTCCATGTATAAAAGATACTTTGCTTGCCTAAGAGCATATTGCGAAAGCTGGCATGAAAGTTTGAGAATTGCGAAAAGGCATCACTGGCTAAGACACTGCGGCTGCTGCCGGGGTAGATACCGATGGTCAAATAGATCACTGCCATGATAAGAAACGGCAAGAAGAAACTAGCAAGCATATAAGGCCAATGTTGTTTGGCAAATGTTTTTATTTTCGTCACAAGAAGTCACCTGTTCTTTATCAATTTTTTCTTAGTTTACCACAGGTGAATCGATTAAAAAAACAAAGACCTATTTTCTTTAATGAAAACCTAAGTGAAAGCGCACCAAAGAAAAAAGGGTACAAAAAAAGCCGTTCAAAACGAACGGCCGAAAAGGTCTAATTATACGCGCTCAACTTTTCCAGATTTCAAAGCACGAGTTGACACCCAAACTTTTTTAGGTTTTCCGTCAATCATAACGCGAACTTTTTGCAAGTTAGGTTTCACAGTACGTTTTGTCGCATTCATTGCGTGAGAACGATTGTTTCCACTTGCAGTTTTACGTCCAGTAAAGTAACAAACTTTAGCCATGTGGTTATTTCCTCCTTTGCCTTGATGTTGGAGCGCTATTTCAGCTCATACCATCTGAATTTATCACAGAAAGGTGAAAAAAGCAAGAGTAATTTTCAAGAAACATTGACTTTTCCCAGTAAACATTGTAAATTAAACAAGGTCGAAATGCAAGACGTTTGGTCAGAAAGCCCCTTTTCATATGTCTCATCCTTTTATTTGCGGTACAGCTATGATAAAATATGTAAGAAGAAAGATGGGTCATGCCCATTGAAGGAGGCTATAAAATGGCTGTAAAAATTCAAACCTCATCAGGTATTATTGAAATCAGCAATGAAGTCATTGCAACAGTGGTCGGAGGCGCAGCAACAGATGTGTTCGGCATTGTTGGTATGGCTAGCAAGAAACAAATCAAAGATAACATCAATGAAATTTTACGAAAAGAAAATTATTCTCGCGGTGTCGTTGTCCGCCAAGAAGAAAACGGCATTGCAGTGGATGTATACACGATTGTTAGCTATGGAACAAAAATTTCCGAAGTTTCCCGCAACGTGCAGGAAAAAGTGAAATACAACTTAGAAACGATGCTAGGTGTATCTGCGAACTCGGTAAATGTATTTGTTCAAGGCGTACGTGTACTGCCAGATTAGGCAAGGGATCCGTTCATGGCGGATGATTTTAAGGAGGACTATCTAAGTGAAGGTAACGAATATCAGCGCAAGTCAGTTTCAAGAAATGGTGCAGGCAGGCGCGGCTCGTCTACAAGTTAATGCAGAGTTTGTCAACTCATTGAATGTGTTTCCTGTTCCAGATGGAGACACCGGGACAAACATGAATCTATCCATGACCAGTGGAGCAAAAGCTGTCGCAGATGCGACTTCAGAAAACGTCGGCGATCTTGCCGCTACACTTTCAAAAGGACTATTGATGGGCGCACGTGGGAATTCCGGCGTCATTTTGTCTCAATTATTCCGCGGTTTTTCTAAAGCTATCCCGACCGCAGAAACACTCACTGCACCAGAATTGGCTCAAGCCTTTACTCATGGAGTAGAAACCGCCTATAAAGCAGTCATGAAACCTGTGGAAGGAACCATCTTGACTGTGGCACGCATCTCAGCTGAATATGGCGAGAAAAAAGCACAAACTACCGATGATTGTATCGAAGTGATGAAAGCCGTGGTTCACGGCGCAAAACGTTCATTGGCGAAAACCCCTGATCTATTGCCCGTCTTAAAAGAAGTCGGCGTGGTAGATAGCGGCGGTCAAGGATTGTTGTTTATCTATGAAGGCTTCTTAAATGCATTGACTGGGGAATACCCAGCCGATGAAATCTTCGAACCTTCCCCAGCGGCTATGGACGAAATGGTCAATGCCGAACATCATCGCAGCGTTCAAGGGCACTTAGCGACAGAAGACATCACCTTTGGTTACTGTACAGAAATCATGGTGAAGATCGGTGAAGGTCCGACTGTAGATAGTGAATTTGATTATGAAACATTCCGTAATTACTTAAACGAGTTAGGGGATTCCTTATTAGTGGTCAATGACGATGAGATCATCAAAGTCCATGTCCATACGGAACATCCCGGCGAAGTTATGAATTATGGTCAAAAATTCGGTTCGTTGGTGAAAATCAAAGTCGATAACATGCGTCTTCAGCATGAAACGATCTTGGAACACGATCAGCAAGAAGCAAAAACTGCACCAGTAAAACGTCCGCGGACACCATTTGCGATCATCGCGATCGCGGCTGGCGAAGGCTTGAAAGAATTGTTTACTAGCCTAGGCGCTTCTTATGTCATCAGTGGTGGCCAAACGATGAACCCAAGTACAGAAGACATTTTGGTGGCAATCAATGAAGTCAATGCTGATCAAGTGATCGTATTACCGAACAACAAAAATATCTTTATGGCTGCGCAGCAAGCAGCGGAAGTTTCCGAGATTCCAGTAGCGGTTGTTGAAACACGGACGATCTCTCAAGGGATGACGGCGATGCTAGCCTTCCACGAGCAATCCACACTAGCTGAAAACCAGCAAGCGATGACTGATGTCTTAGCAAGTGTTGTCAGTGGCTCAGTGACCCATGCGATTCGTAATACATCAATTGATGGCATCGAAATCACAGAAGGCGACTTCTTAGGAATGGTGGACGGCAAAATCGTTGTTTCTGTTCCCGATCGTTTCTCTGCTTCTATGACTACCTTAGAAAAAATGATCACAGAAGATACTGAGATCGTCACCATCATTATCGGTGAAGAAGGCAAAGCCAAAGAAGCAGCGAAAATCGAAGAAGCGATCGTTGAACTGCATCCTGAGATCGAAGTAGAGATCCATCAAGGAGATCAGCCGGTTTATCCATATCTTTTCTCAGCAGAATAAACAAATTAGGCGGCGGGGGCAAAAATCGTAGATGATTTTTGGCTCCGTCTTTTTCTATGAATGCAGGAACCCCTGCAATGAATCAAAATCACTTTTGGAAAAGGAGGGTACCTATGCTGAATCAGCCACTTACGGTATTAAAGGGTGTCGGAGAAAAACGCGCCCAAGACTTGGCGAGTTTAGGAATCGAAACCATCGAAGACCTGCTAAAGTATTACCCGTTTCGTTATGAAGACATTCAAGAACGGCAATTAGCGGAGATTCAAGACCAAGAAAAAGTAACGATCAAGGGGATCGTCGTTTCCCCACCGGTCGTCAATCGCTTTGGTTACAAGAAAAGTCGGTTGCAATTTCGCATGATGCAAGACCACGATGTCTTTAATGTCTCCTTTTTCAATCAGCCTTATTTGAAGGATAAAGTAGAGGTCTCAGAAGAGATCGCCGTCTATGGCAAATGGGACGCCAAACGCAAAGGACTGACGGGAATGAAAATTCTCGGCAGCAAGAGCGCAGAAGACTTTGCCCCAATTTATCATGTCAATAAAGCCGTGCGTCAAAGTGTGTTGATCGAACTGATCAAACAGGCATTTCTTGATTTTGGTGATCAGATCACGGAGATCTTGCCTTTGTCATTGATCGAAAAATATCGGTTGTTGGATCGAAAATCCGCGATGTTTGCAATGCATTTTCCCAAAGATCCCCAAGAGAGCCATCAAGCGAAGCGTCGGGTGATTTTTGAAGAGTTTTTTTTGTTCCAAATGCAGATCCAAGGACTGAAGAAAAGCGAAAAAGCCGAGAAAAACGGCTTGGCGATCGATTATGATGTGCAACGCTTGAAAGAATTTACTCGTAAACTGCCCTTTGAATTGACGAATGCGCAAAAGCGCGTGACCAATGAAATCTGCCATGACCTGAAAAGTCCGCAGCACATGCAGCGGCTCTTGCAAGGAGATGTAGGGAGCGGGAAAACAGTCGTTGCGGCGATCGCCCTCTATGCTACGATGACGGCTGGCTTTCAGGGCGCACTGATGGTGCCAACTGAGATTTTGGCCCAACAGCACCTAGAGAGCTTGAATCAACTCTTTGACCCCTTAGAAGTGACCACCGCTCTTTTAACAGGCTCGACCAAACCAAAAGAACGGCGGGTCATCTTAGAACAATTAGCAGCCGGGGAGATCGACATCATCGTTGGGACCCATACGCTGATCCAAGAAGGGGTAGACTTTGCACATCTTGGCTTAGTCATCACCGATGAACAACACCGTTTCGGGGTCAATCAGCGAAAAGTCTTAAGGGAAAAAGGCTATCTGCCTGATGTACTCTTTATGACCGCCACGCCGATCCCTCGTACGCTAGCGATCACGGCTTATGGCGAAATGGATGTTTCGGTGATCGATGAGATGCCGGCAGGACGGATTCCTGTAGAGACTCGCTGGGTCCGGCCACCGCAGTTTGAATCGATCTTAGAGTGGGCGCAAAAAGAATTGGCCCAAGGGCATCAGATGTATGTCATCTGTCCTTTGATCGAAGAATCCGAAATGCTGGATGTCAAGAATGCCACGGAGATTTATGAGCAGCTGCAAAGTTATTTTTCCCCAACCTATCAAGTAGGGATGTTGCACGGGAAAATGAAGAATCAAGAAAAAGACACTATTATGGAAGCATTCAAAGAAAATCAACTGCAGATCTTGGTTTCCACGACGGTCATCGAAGTAGGGGTCAATGTTCCCAATGCGACAGTGATGCTGATCATCGATGCTGATCGTTTCGGATTAGCCCAGCTCCACCAATTACGTGGACGGGTAGGACGCGGCGCCGATGCTTCTTACTGTATTTTGATCGCGAACCCGAAAAATGAGACGGGGGTCGAACGAATGAAAATCATGACAGAAACCACCAACGGCTTTGTAGTCAGCGAAAAAGACTTGCAGTTGCGGGGGCCAGGAGAAGTCTTCGGCAATCGACAATCGGGCTTGCCAGAGTTTGCGGCTGCCGATTTGGTCGCGGATGCCCATATTCTAGAAGTGGCACAAGTCGAAGCTACCCAGCTTTGGCAAAAAAACGGCTGGCAGCTGTTGCCAGAATTTTCGGCATTGGCGAACTATTTGGCAGCAAAAAAAGCAGACAAACAATTTTTTGATTAAAGAATATGCTATACTGATTGGGAAAATGAAGGGAGTGGCAGCGAGATGCGGATTGCTGTTGATGCAATGGGCGGAGACAACGCCCCAAAAGCGATCGTAGAAGGAGTCATGCTGGCGAAAAAAGACTTTCCAGAGATTGAATTCCTCCTTTACGGAAAAGAAAATGAAATCAAAAAATACATGACGGATGATAAAAATGTCACTATCATCCACACAGATGAAAAAATCAATAGTGATGACGAACCCGTCAAAGCAATCAGACGGAAAAAAACCGCTTCAATGGTCTTAGCGGCACAAGCAGTGAAAAATGGCGAAGCAGATGCGATTTTTTCAGCTGGAAATACCGGTGCCTTGTTAGCGGCTGGTTTGTTTATCGTCGGTCGGATCAAAGGAATCGATCGTCCAGGATTAATGTCCACAATGCCAGTGATCGGCAAAGATGCTGGCTTTGATATGCTGGATCTAGGTGCCAATGCCGACAATAAACCAGAACATTTGGCAAACTATGCCGTCTTAGGATCCTTTTACGCCCAAAAAGTTCGTGGGATCAATCGACCACGGGTCGGCTTGTTAAATAACGGAACGGAAGAAACCAAAGGTAGTGAATTAACGAAAAAAGCCTTTGAACTGCTGTCAGCGGATCCTACGATCCACTTTATCGGCAATGTCGAAGCCCGGGAATTACTGGATGGTGCAGCTGACGTCGTCGTGACAGATGGCTTTACTGGGAACGCTGTTTTGAAATCGATCGAAGGAACCGCCTTGAACTTGATGGCGTTGTTGAAACAATCGATTCTTGATTCAGGTACCAAAGGAAAATTAGGCGCATTGTTACTGAAAGATGCATTGCGGAAAGTGAAAAATGAAATGGATTATGCGAAACATGGCGGGGCCGTATTGTTTGGTTTGAAAGCACCAGTCATCAAAACCCATGGTGCGACAGGACCAGAAGCGGTAGCGTACACCATCAAGCAGATCCATACGATGCTAGCAACAGATGTCGTGGCACAATTGGTCGCCCACTTTGAAGAAATGCCGGCTGCAAAAGACGAAACGCAATCATAATGCAATCATTGTAATGAAATTGCAAAAAAATCTAGACAAAAAGCATAGAAAGCAGTACAATGTTTGTTAGCCATTCTATGTTTTGTGCAAACGCGTGGAGGTGAAGCCAGTTGACACGAGATGAAGTATTCAAGAAAGTTGCGGTCGTGATCGCCAATCATTTTGAAATTGACGCAGAGAACGTAACGGATACGATGAGCATTAAAGACGACTTGAACGCTGATTCGATCAGTGTGATGGAATTCGTCCTTGAACTAGAAGATGAATTTGGTACCGAGATTTCTGATGAAGATGCCGAGCAGATCGAAACAGTCGGTGGAGCGGTTGATTATATTTCAAGCCATCTTGCTTAAGACAGACATAAGAGCTAAGTCCTAGATGACTTAGCTCTTTCTTTCTCATAATTGATCCGCTGTGATTTGGGCGGCTTTTCTTTAGAATCGAAATCAAAAAAACGATCGTTAAACCTGACATGACGGCGTTGGAAGCGTAATGTAAATTTTCTGAAAATTCAGTGTATTAAGTTTTCTGGGACTTGCATTATTGTTAGCATTTCTATATAATTATTAAGAATATATTATACAATGTTAAGAAAGCTTTTGGAAATGAAATGCATGTTCCTTCTTTTTTACATTAAAACGCAAGACATCTTAGAAAGTAGAGAGGGGTATTCGATTGTCCAGAGATAATCAATTACTAGATGTTCAAAACCTTCACACAGGTTTTCGTATCAAAGACGATTACTATGACGCAGTAGATGGTATTTCTTTTACACTGGATCGTAATGAGATCTTAGCAATCGTAGGAGAATCTGGTTGCGGAAAAAGTACGTTGGCTACAACGATCATGGGGCTACATGACCCAAACAACACGAAAATCACTGGGGAAATCTTATATAAAGATTTAAACTTGTCAAACTTAAATGAAACGTTATACAACAAAATTCGCGGAAATGATATTGGGATGATTTTCCAAGATCCGTTGTCTGCACTGAATCCGTTGATGCGGATCGAAGACCAAATCAAAGAAGGTTTGTCTTATCATACAGATATGAATGCCGAACAGCGCCAAGCACGAGCATTAGAATTATTAGAACAAGTTGGGATTCCAAATCCGCCACGTGTAGGACGTCAATACCCTCATGAATTGTCTGGTGGGATGCGTCAGCGGGTCATCATCGCGATCGCGATTGCTTGTAAACCGCCAATCATCATTGCGGATGAGCCAACGACAGCGTTGGACGTGACGATCCAAGCACAGATCCTTGATCTACTAAAAGATTTGCAAGAAGAAACGCAAACGGGGATCATTTTGATCACCCACGATTTAGGTGTCGTAGCAGAGATGGCCGACCGAGTAGCCGTAATGTATGGGGGACAGTTTGTGGAAGTCGCATCAGCCGAAGAGTTGTTTGCCAATCCGAAACATCCATACACCCGCTCATTGCTTAACTCGATCCCTCAAGAAAATTCTCAAGACAGTGAACTGCATGTGATCGAAGGGGTGGTTCCTTCCTTGAAAAATATGCCTCGGACTGGTTGTCGGTTTGCTGCACGGATTCCTTGGATCCCTGAAAGCGACCACGAAGCAAACCCAGTCTTGCATGAAGTAGCACCTGATCATTTGGTCCGTTGCACATGCTACAAGCATTTTCATTTTAGAGACGAAGAAGGAGAAGTGTAGATGACAGAATTAATTACAATCAAAGATCTGAAAGTCCACTATCCTATTCGCAGCGGATTCTTCAACCGCGTCACGGATCACGTGTACGCCGTTGATGGTGTGGACTTCGTCATTGAAAAAGGAAAAACCTACGGATTGGTTGGTGAGTCTGGTTCTGGTAAATCCACAACTGGGAAAGCTATCGTTGGGTTAGAAAAAATCACTAGCGGCGAAATCATTTATGATGGGCAAGACGTGACTAAACGTTCTGTCCGCAAGAAAATGAACTACAACAAAGATGTCCAAATGATTTTCCAAGATTCAATGTCTAGCTTGAATCCTAAAAAACGTGTGGTGGACATTATCGCAGAACCATTGCGCAACTTTGAACGCTTAAGCGATCAAGAAGAGAAAACACGTGTGAAAAGTTTGTTGGATATCGTTGGGATGCCAGAAGATGCCCTATACAAATATCCTCATGAATTCTCTGGCGGACAACGTCAACGGTTAGGGGTTGCCCGTGCGGTAGCTTCCAATCCAAAACTGATCGTCGCCGATGAGCCGGTTTCAGCTCTTGACTTATCCGTGCAAGCACAGGTACTGAACTTTATGAAACGGATCCAGCAAGAATTCGGCTTAAGTTTCTTATTTATCTCTCATGACTTAGGGGTCGTAAAACATATGTGCGACAATATCGCCATCATGTACAAAGGCCGCTTCGTTGAGATCGGGACTCGGGAAGATATCTACCAAGACCCGCGTCACATCTATACAAAACGTTTATTATCAGCGATTCCTCAAATCGACGTAAAAAATCGCGATGCTCACAAAGAAAACCGCCGCAAGGTCGAGTTGGAATATGTGACCCATCAAAAAGATTACTACGACGAATCTGGCAGAGTGTATGACTTGCGTAAAATCACCGAGTCGCACCAAGTCGCATTGAAAAACGGGGGTGCTGAATAATGTGGAAAACAATTCTACGTCGTTTGTTGTTGATGATCCCACAAGTCATTATTTTGAGTATCTTGATTTTCTTGATCGCACAAGCAATGCCTGGGGATCCATTTACTGGTTTGATCAATCCAAACCAAGATCCAGCTGTTATTGAGCGGATGCGTGAAGCCGCTGGTTTGAATGACCCATGGTATACCCAGTATTTCCGTTGGATCGGAAATGCCTTAAAAGGGGACTTTGGACAAAGCTTCATCTTTAAATTGCCTGTTTCAACATTATTAGCAGGACGTATCAGCAATACATTGTGGTTATCTTTATTGACGGTCATTTTGACTTACGTGATTGCCATTCCTTTAGGGATGTGGGCAGGACGTTACCAAAATTCATTGCTTGATAAAGTCGTCGTTGTTTACAACTTCTTCAGTTTCGCCGTACCGTTGTTTATCTTTGCGTTGATCGCATTGTTCATCTTCGGTTACCGATTGGCTTGGTTCCCAACGGGTGGTTCCGTTGCACCGGGGGTCAGCGGCATGGCTGAGTTTTGGAGTCGCTTGTATCACCTACTATTACCGGCAATCACTTCTGCATTATTAGGAACAGCAGTGACGATCCAATACTTGCGAAGTGAAGTCATTGATTCGAAATCATTGGATTTCGTTCGTACCGCTCGTTCAAAAGGGGTACCAACGAACAAAGTCTTCTCACGTCACGTTTTCCGGAATGCATCGTTGCCGATCGCATCACAAATGGGCTACGAGATCACGTCATTGATCGCAGGTTCTGTGGTCATTGAGAAAATCTTCGCCTACCCAGGTGTCGGAAAACTGTTTATCGATAGTATCGTCCAACGGGACTATGCCGTGATCACTTCACTGACATTGATCTTAGGACTAGCGACCTTGATCGGTACGCTGCTGTCAGATATCATCATGAGTATTGTCGATCCAAGAATCAGAATCCAGTAATAGGAGGGGATAAATGTGTCTGAAAAGAAAGAAAAAGTACTAAAACAAGAGAGCATCCCGCCTATGGGATTGAAAATGATTTTTCGCGAATTCTTAAAAGATAAAATGGCGATTTTTTCATTAGTTTTGTTAGTCGCAGTTTTATTATTCGTGTTTATCGGCTCGGCAGTTATCGATCAATCACAAGTGATGCGTGTCAGCATCCTTGATAAATACGCTGTACCTGGCGCGATTTCGCCAAACGGCGGCACCTACCTTTTAGGGGCGGATGAAGGTGGCCGTGATGTTTGGGGACAATTGATCATCGGTGCGCGTAACTCAATCTTGATTGGTTTTTCAATCACGATCATTACGTCGATCGTTGGGGTCGGATTAGGGATCATCTCAGGTTACTACGGCGGCATCATTGATAACATTTTGATGCGTATCGTTGACTTCGTTATGATTTTGCCGATCATGTTGATCATTATCGTTATCGTATCGATCGTACCTCGTTATAACGTTTGGACCTTTATATGGGTCATGAGTGCCTTTTACTGGGTCGGAAAAGCAAGGCTCTTCCGAAGTAAGACCCTTTCAGAAGGCCGTCGCGACTATGTTAGTGCATCGAAAACCCTCGGAACCAATGACTTTGTCATCATGTTCCGCGAAATCATGCCGAACCTTAGCTCATTGATCATCACCAACTTAACAATGAACTTTGCAGCGAATATCGGTATTGAAACGACACTAACATTCTTAGGTTTTGGTCTGCCGACCAATGTTCCAAGTTTGGGAACACTGATCGGATATGCCAGCAGCGGTGATGTGCTGGTCAACAGACAGTGGATCTGGTTACCCGCATCAATTCTAATTTTAGTCTTGATGTTGAGTATCAATTACGTTGGTCAAGCATTTAAGCGTTCAGCGGATGCGCGTCAACGACTAGGATAAACAAGGAGGATACAGGATGAAGAAAAATATTTTTGGTATGGTCACTCTTTTGTCAGTGTTAGCATTGGCAGCTTGTGGCAGCAACGGCGGCGGAACCGATTCTTCTGGTGGCGGCAATGCAGCGACAGAAACAGAAGATATCAGCTCAATGCCAACAGAAGTCAACAATGACGAGGATGCAATCGAAGGCGGAACATTGGACGTTGCAGTAGTGATGGATACGCAGTTCCAAGGGTTGTTCCAAACAGAATTTTATCAAGATAACTATGATTTCCAATTTATGCAACCAAGTAATGAAAGTTTGTTCTTAACAGACGCCGATTTCCGAATCGTTGATGGTGGTGCGGCTAATCTTGAATTAGACGAAGAGAACAACACAGCAACAATCACATTGCGTGACAACTTGAAATGGTCTGACGGTGAAGATGTAACGGCAGATGACGTGATCTTCTCTTATGAAGTAATCGGTCATAAAGATTATACAGGTATCCGTTACGATAATAACTTTACTAACATTGTTGGTATGGAAGATTACCATGATGGCAAATCTGATACAATTTCTGGTATCACCAAAGAAAGTGACAAAGTCGTTAAAATTCAATACAAAGAAGTTCACCCTGGTATGATGCAAGCCGGTGGCGGTATTTGGTCTTCAGCATTACCAAAACACGCCTTTGAAGGAATTGAAGTCAAAGATATGGAATCAAGCGATCCTGTTCGTAAAAATCCAATCGTCTTTGGTCCTTATGTGATGTCAAACATCGTTGCGGGAGAATCTGTTGAGTATGTACCAAATGAGTACTACTACGGCGGCGCTCCTAAAATGGATAAATTATCATTTAAAGCTGTTCCAACTTCTTCAATCGTAGAAGCTTTGAATGCAAAACAATATGATATTGCATTGTCAATGCCAACAGATACGTACCCAACCTACAAAGATACAGATGGCTACCAAATCTTAGGTCGTCCTGAACAAGCCTATACTTATATCGGCTTTAAATTGGGGACTTGGAATGATGAAGAAGGAAAAGTTAATTACGATCCTGATTCAAAAATGGCGGATAAATCATTGCGTCAAGCAATGGGCTATGCATTAGATAATGATGCTGTCGGAAGTCGTTTCTATAATGGCTTGCGTACAAATGCAACGACATTGATCCCACCAGTATTCGGTACATTGCACAACACCGAAGTAGAAGGCTACACATTAAACATCGACAAAGCAAATCAATTACTTGATGATGCTGGTTATAAAGATGTCGATGGTGATGGCATGCGTGAAGACAAAAATGGTGAGAAATTAACCATCAACTTTGCTTCAATGTCAGGTGGCGAAACAGCACAACCATTAGCAGATTACTACATTCAACAATGGAATGAAATCGGCCTTGATGTACAGTACACAACTGGTCGTTTGATTGACTTCCAAGCATTCTATGACAAGCTGAAAAATGATGATCCTGAAGTTGATGTTTACCAAGGTGCATGGGGAACTGGATCAGATCCTTCTCCAACTGGCCTTTATGGACCAAACTCAGCATTCAACTACACTCGTTTTGAATCTGAAGAAAACACGAAGCTATTAGAAGCAATCGATTCAAAAGATTCATTTGACGAAACAAAACGTAAAGAAGCATTTGATGCATGGCAAGAATATGCTGCAGATGAAGCATTCGTAATCCCAACACTTTATCGTAATGAAGTTTTACCAATTTCAAATCGCGTGAAAGACTTTACATGGGCATATGATGCAGACCATAACACATGGGCAACAGTTTCAGTTACAGCTGAATCTCGTTAATCAATGATCGTTGAAAAGGCGTCCTTTCTGGGACGTCTTTTTTCTTGTTTTTTTGCAGGTATCTGAGGAAAACAGGCTTTTTTATACAGGAGAAGAATAAGTAGATAAAATTTTATTACGGTCTTTCCAAGAATTTGGAGGAAACATTTCATAATTCGGCAAAAACCAGTATAATAGGGAAGTGTCGATAAACTAATGAAGGAATGTGACAAATGAATACACAATTAACGAAAGAACTAAAAGAAAAGTTTGATATTGTGTTCCATGATGTAGATCTGCTTGAACAAGCGTTTACGCATTCATCTTATGTGAATGAGCACCGCAACTTGCACTTGTCAGATAACGAACGTTTAGAGTTTTTGGGCGATGCTGTCTTAGAGTTGATCGTTTCACGGTATTTGTATCGTGAATTGCCAGATCTGCCCGAAGGTAAGCTGACGAAGCTACGGGCGGCAATCGTTCGCGAAGACAGTTTATCCATGTTTGCCAAAGATTGCCGATTCGATGAATACATTCGTCTAGGCAAAGGGGAAGAAAACTCTGGCGGTCGTAAACGACCTTCTTTGCTTTGTGATCTATTTGAAGCCTTTTTAGGTGCGTTATACTTGGACCAAGGACTGGAAAGTGTCAGCGGCTTTTTGACGAAAGTTGTTTTTCCAAAAGTAAAAGCAGGTGCTTTTTCCCATGAGATGGATCACAAGACCCGCTTGCAAGAAGTCTTGCAACGTGGCGGCGATGTTTCCATCAACTATCGTTTGATCAAAGAAGCAGGCCCCGCCCATGAACGGATTTTTTGGACGGAAGTCTATTGCGATGATACCTTGATCGGAAAAGGACAAGGAAAATCGAAGAAATTATCAGAACAGGACGCCGCGGCGAATGCCTTGGCGGATCTTGAACAGTAAGAGAGGACTGGCGGAGTGTATTTAAAACGAATAGAGATTGCCGGCTTTAAATCCTTTGCCGACCGCACAGTCATTGATTTCGAACATCGTGTGACTGCAGTCGTCGGACCAAATGGCAGCGGCAAGAGCAATATTACCGAAGCGATTCGTTGGGTTTTAGGAGAACAATCTGCCAAAAATCTACGTGGTGGCAAAATGCCTGATGTTATTTTTGCAGGTTCTGACACCCGCAGAGCGCTAAATATAGCGGAAGTGACGATCGTTTTAGACAATAGCGATCATTACTTGCCGATGGATTACAGTGAGATCAGCGTGACTCGCCGCTTGAGAAGAACCGGCGAAAGCGACTTTTTCTTAAATAAACAAGCTTGCCGCTTAAAGGACATCCAAGAGTTATTTATGGACTCTGGGCTGGGGAAAGAATCATTTTCGATCATTTCCCAAGGCAAGGTAGAAGCAATTTTCAGCAGCAAACCAGAAGACCGTCGTGGGATTTTTGAAGAAGCGGCGGGGGTATTGAAGTACAAACAGCGGAAAAAGAAAGCCGAGCAAAAGTTGTTTGAAACGGAAGACAATTTAAGCCGTCTACAAGATATCATTTATGAACTAGAAGATCAGTTGGTGCCTTTGGCAGCCCAAAGTGACGCAGCCAATCGCTTTTTAGCGTTAAAAGAAAAATTGACGACGGTTGATGTGGCCTATGCGGTCTTAGAGATCACGAAAGCAAAAGAAGCGTGGGAGACAGCCAAAGCTCAACTGAGTACCTTTAACCAAGAACTGGCGCAGATTTCCGAAAAGATTAACCAAGGGGAACTGTCGCTACATTCTTTGCGGCAACAACGTACCGCCTTTGATGAAACGTTGGAGCGTTTGAATCAGCAGCTTTTAGAGGTCACCGAAGGACTGAAGCAAGCCGAAGGGCAAAAAGAAGTCTTAGATGAGCGATCAAAACATACGCAAAAAAGCTCCGCGGAATACCAAGAAACCCTAGAGGAAGTTACGGAACGGGTCACGCTTTTAAATGAAGAAAAAGCGGAACTGATCGGCTTGCTTTCACAAAAGAATCGGAGTGTGCAGGAAGTTGAAGCAGCGATGCTGGCGTGTCAGCAAGAGCAGGAAAAGTACCAACGTTCAGCAAAAGAAATCATTGAAGAATTGCGTAGCCAATATGTCGAAGCCATGCAAGAGCAGGCAACGATCGGAAACGAATTGAAATACTTGGAGCGTCAATACCAGCAAGAAGCCGCGAAAAATCAAACGGCGTTGAGCAAGCAGACGCAAATGAATACGTCGTTGAAAGAAAAGACGACGGAAGCGCAAATCGTGGAAGAACAGCTAACGCAGGCTAAGGCGATTTTAGAAGAACAACGCAAACAATACATCCATCTTCAAGAAAAATCCCAGACCAACAAAAAACGCTTTGATGAAGAACAAAAGAAAATGTATCAGTTAATGAGTCAAGTGCAGCAAGTACGAGCGAAACAGCGCAGTCTGCAAGATATTCAAGAAAATTATAGCGGCTTCTATCAAGGCGTTCGCTTGATTTTGAAAAACAAACAGCAAATCAGCGGCATCGTTGGCGCAGTAGCGGAGTTGATCGATGTGCCGCAAGACTATACTGTGGCGATCGAGACCGCACTAGGCGCCGCTGCACAGCATGTTGTCGTTGAAAATGAGCGGGATGCACGGGCAGCCATCACGTATTTGAAAGAAAATCGCGGCGGTCGTGCAACCTTCTTGCCGTTGACGACCATCAAAGCCCGTCATTTGCCAGATTATGCCCGCAATCAAGCCAAGCAAGTGTCTGGCTTTATCGGTGTTGCCAGCGAATTGGTCCAGTCGTCTGAACACGTCCAAACCATTACGGATAACTTGTTAGGTAGTATCTTGA
The DNA here is from genome assembly GCF_051714385.1 of Enterococcus sp. AZ141. NCBI lineage: Bacteria > Bacillati > Bacillota > Bacilli > Lactobacillales > Enterococcaceae > Enterococcus > Enterococcus sp. AZ141. Next base: position 753,419 of record NZ_JBIORT010000001.1, on the reverse strand, counting down.
TTGCCGAAGACTTGCAAAGTGCCAATGCGTTAGCACGGGCATTGAACTATAGCTATCGGGTCGTTTCTTTAGAAGGGGATGTCATGAATGCTGGCGGTTCCATGACGGGTGGCGCAACGAAGAAAAATGCCGGTAGTTTGTTTAGCCAAAGCAATGAGCTGCAACAATTGACGGCACAAGCGGCGCAACTGGATGAGCGGCTTTTAAAAACGGAAAAGCAAGTCCAGCATTTTGAAGCAGCGACCAAAGAAGCACAAGCAGCACTAGAAGAATTGCGGACGCAAGGGGAACAGGCTCGTATGACGGAGCATGAGCTGCAAAGCCGCTTACAAAATCTTGAGAATGACCTGAGCCGCTTGAAGCAAGAGCAGCAAGTGTTTGATTTTGAACATCGCGAAGTGCAAGCCTTCTTTGAAGAATATGATGAGAAGAAGACGAGTTTGGAAGAACAGCAAAAGAATATTGCGGCGCAATTGGCGAAAATCGATCAAGATATTCATCAAATGAATGCCGAAGAAGACTTGATCGAGGAAAAACGTCAAACCTTAGCACAAGAAAGTGCGCGCTTGCAGGCAGCTTTCGCCGTTCAAAAAGAACAAGTGGCGCATTTGCAGCAAAAAATTGCCGCTACGAATCAAGCATTGGAAGAAAACGAAGCGCGTCAGCACTCCTTAGAACGGCAGTTAGCTGCCTTGACAAGTAACGTCAGCGATCATGAGTTTTCAGAAGAAAACATTCTTCAGCGAATTGAAGCATTCACAAAAACCAAGCAGCAGGTAACAGCGGAATTGACGGTGATTCGTGAACAACGGCAAGTGGTTCAACAAGAAATCGGCGCATTAGACGAATCCCTGAGTGCTGAAAACTTAACGCAAAAAGAAAAGCTGTCAGAAAAAACTGAAGTTGAGATCGAAAAAAATCGCGCAGAATTGGTGATGGACAATCGTTTGTTGTATTTACAAGAAGAATACAATCTCACCTTTGAAAAGGCCGCGCAAGATTTCCCTGAAATCGAGGATGCAGAACAAGCCAAAATCGACATTCAGGAACTAAAACATGCGATCGAGCAAATTGGTCCAGTCAATTTAAATGCGATCGAACAATATGAACAAGTCAATCAACGGCATTTGTTCTTAACGAGTCAGCGAGATGATCTGCTGTCGGCTAAAGCACAGCTGTTTGATACGATGTCTGAAATGGATGAAGAAGTCAAAACCCGTTTCGGCGAAGTCTTCGATGCGATCCGTCTGCAATTCAAACAAGTATTTCCTAATATGTTTGGCGGCGGTCATGCGGAATTAGTCTTAACAGATCCGAAAGATTTATTGAACACTGGGATCGAGATTGAAGCCCAACCACCGGGCAAGAAATTGCAAAACCTCAGCTTGCTATCAGGGGGCGAACGGGCGCTGACTGCGATTGCGTTATTGTTTTCCATTATTCAAGTTCGTCCAGTACCATTTTGTGTGCTTGACGAAGTGGAAGCAGCATTGGATGAGGCCAATGTCTCTCGTTTCGGTCATTACTTGAGTGCTTTCCAAAATGATACGCAGTTTATCGTCGTGACCCACCGCAAAGGAACGATGGAAGCCGCAGATGTGTTGTATGGTGTGACCATGCAAGAGTCCGGAGTGTCGAAGACCGTGTCCGTGCGCTTAGAAGAAGTGCGTGAAGGCGGTAGTTTTGCAGCAGATCAAGCATAGAGGAGGAATGGTATGATTAAACTGATTGCGATCGATTTAGACGGAACGTTATTGAATGACAAAAAAGAAGTGACTCCTCGCAACAAAGAGGTACTTGCTCGTGCTAAAGCACAAGGCGTGAAAATCGTTATTTGTACCGGACGTCCGTTGCGGGCGATCCGTCCCTATTTAGAAGAATTATCGCTGAAAGAACCCGGCGACTACAGTATCACCTTTAACGGCGGTTTGGTTCAAAAAAATGAGACTGGCGAGATCATTGAAAAAGCAGCGATGCAGCTGGCAGATATCCATGAATTGGTTTCAGTGGCGGAAGACTTAAATTTGCCTCTAGACGTGGTATCAGAAGAGATCGTCTTGAGTTTGCCGACTTCAGCAGCGCATCCATCGATTTATGGCTCCTTGAATCCTTTATTGGATTGTCGTCCTTTTGCCGTAGCTGATCTGGATGAATCGATGCTCTATAATAAAGCGGTGATCGCCTACCATCAGGAAGTTTTGGATCCTAAGATCCCTGAGATTTCCTCAGAGATCCGCGAGAAATATGAAATCATCAAAAGCCGGAATAACCTGTTGGAATTTATGCCTAAAGGAATCACCAAAGCCTATGGTATCAGCCTATTGGCGCAAGATTTAGGGATCAAGCAAGAAGAAGTGATGGCGATCGGTGATGAAGAAAATGACTTGCCGATGATTCGCTATGCAGGGATTGGCGTAGCGATGGCCAATGCCGTGCCAATCATTAAAGAAGCGGCTGACGTTGTCACCCTTTCAAACCAAGAAGACGGTGTGGCAGCAGTGATTGAAGAATATGTCTTAAAAGGAGGTGCGTAAGATGGGATTTTTTGACAAAATCAAAAAAGCGCTGATTGGAGAAACCAAAGAAGCAGAGCAAGAAATCGACAAACCGATAGTCGATGCTGACTCACCAGAGGCACAGCGTTCAGAAGAAAGCCAGCCAGCACAAACTCCTGCTGAACAAGGCGCTTCAGAACCAGTGGCACCTGCAGAAGCCGCCGACTCCAGTGATTTGGAGGCAGAGCAAGAAACTGCGGAAGTGTCCCCGCAGCAAGAAGCAACGACAGCGAATAAAGGAGAAGAGGCACCAAGTATTCCAGAAGAAGTGGCTAAGGATACACCATCAGAGGAAGTACCAGCTTCTGAACCAATCCTTCAAGCAGCGCCAGAGACGGAAAGTGTGCAGGACAAATACACCAAAGGATTGACGAAATCACGGAAAACCTTTGGGCAACGGATGAACGAATTGTTTGCCAACTTCCGTACGGTGGACGAAGACTTCTTCGAAGAAGTGGAAGAAACGCTGATCGGCGCAGACGTCGGCTTTGATGCGGCGATGAAGATCGCGGATGCATTGAGACAAGAAGTCAAATTGCGTAATGTGAAGAAAACGGCAGATGTCCAAAATGTCATCATCGAAAAATTGGTTGACCTATATGGGGAAGCGGGTGTCGGTGAAGTCAACGAGTTGAACATGCAACCGGGGTTGACCGTCATTTTATTTGTTGGCGTGAACGGTGTTGGAAAAACCACCAGCATCGGGAAATTAGCCCATCAATTCAAAGCCGAAGGCAAGAAAGTCTTATTGGCTGCAGCGGATACTTTCCGTGCTGGTGCCATCGATCAATTAGTGGTCTGGGGTGAACGGGCTGGGGTTGAAGTCGTTCGTGGCAATGCAGGAGGCGATCCAGCAGCGGTTGTGTTTGATGCGATGGAGCGCGCAAAACGAGAAAATGCTGACGTTTTATTAGTAGATACCGCTGGTCGTTTGCAAAACAAAGTCAATTTGATGAACGAATTAGAAAAAATCAAACGGATCATTCAGCGAGTGGACCCAACGGCCCCTCATGAAGTCTTGCTCGTGTTGGATGCAACAACGGGGCAAAATGCCATGAATCAAGCAAAACAGTTTAAAGAGACGACGGATGTTTCTGGCCTCGTCTTAACCAAACTTGATGGCACAGCTAAAGGAGGGATCGTCTTGGCGATCCGTAACGAGCTGCGGCTGCCAGTCAAATTAGTGGGACTTGGAGAAGGCATCAACGATTTAGAACCATTTGATCCAAATGAATTTGTCGTCGGCTTATTCAAAGGCTTGATCAAAGAATAAAAAAAGAAGAGCCCTGTGTCAGGTCAAATACCTGCACATGGCTCTCCTTTATTGTTGCTTTTGTGAGATCAAAGGGAAGAGAAAACGGGTCCGTCGTCTCTTTCCATGAGCTTGACTTGTGACGGAAAGCTGAGAACACTTGGCGTGGCAAATGTGGGTACAGCGATGCACGACTTTGCCAAAAATCAGGAAAAGCAGTTTGAACGATTCGTTTTCTTCTGCACTGTCTAAAAACTTTGGGAAGTATCAGGCAGAATACAACGAGTTGAACGAGGGGGAAAGATTATTTCTTAAGTTCCCCTTGGCGCTCAGTGATCATTTTTTCCAAGTTGTTCAACGTATCGATGTCTTTGTTGGTTTCGATAAAGTTCGTAATCAAATTCAATAACGATTGATCAGACAATTCTGCTGCTAAGAAGTCTTCTTGGGTCACATTCGGAGAATACAACCGAGTCAAAACAGTACCGCTGTAGCCGATATCTGCTACTTTCAATAAGTCGTGGTTTTTTAGTTTACGTACGACTGCTTGAATGGTATTCTTGCTTAGATCTTGCTGTTGGACAGCAATGTCATTTGCAGAAAGAGGTTTGTCTGAATTCCAGAAGATATTCATGATTTGACGTTCGCGTTTGGTAAGATTAAGTGGCTTCATTCACTATTCTTCCTTTCAAAAAGAGTAATATGGACATAATAATTTACTGTTCTATAAGCAGTATACTTTATTTTGAAGGTAAATATCAAATTTATTCAAGTATTTTATAAATTCTTGGTAATTTTAGTAAGAGATATTACAAGTGAAGAGCAAATTTCTGCATTTTTCACCATTTTTCACTATAATAGATGGAAAGAAACAGAATATAAGAAAAAAATAGTAGAAGAACATAGAGGGCAGTCGAATGAAAATAAAAACATTGTTATCACATAAAGAGCTTTTTCCCTATTTATTGAAAGGACGCTATGGGATTGAGCGTGAAGCGCAACGGGTGCGGCTCGATGGGACGTTCGCGGGAACCGATCATCCTAAAGCGCTGGGCAATCGGCGCTTCCATCCGTATATCCAAACAGATTTTGCGGAAAATCAACTGGAACTGATCACGCCGGTCGCTGATTCAGTGGATGAATTGTTCCGTTTTTTAGGGGCTATTCATGATGTGGCGTATCGTTCGATGTCAGCAGAAGAAATGCTCTGGCCTTTGAGCATGCCACCGGCTTTACCAGAAAAAGAAGAAGACATCGTCATTGCTAAATTAGACCAATTTGAAGATGTGCTCTACCGCCGCTATTTGGCCAAAACTTATGGTCGCCGTAAGCAAATGGTCAGTGGGATACATTTCAATTTTGAATTTGCGGAAGACTTTTTGCAGCAACTGTATGCTTTATCTGAAACGAAGGAAAGCTATCAAGCCTTTAAAACGGCGCTTTATTTGAAAGTAACTCGCAATTATTTGCATTATCGCTGGTTTTTGACGTATTTCTTTGGGGCGACCCCTGCATCAGAAGCCAATTATTTTACGACAGAAAACGGACCGCAAGAACCAGTCCGCAGTATTCGCAATAGCCGTTATGGCTACACGAATCACGAAGACGTCAAGGTATCTTATGCTTCGTTAGAGACCTATCTTGCGGATATTGCCAACTTAGTGGAGACAGGAAAGCTTTCAGAAGAAAAAGAATTTTATGCGCCAGTGCGTTTACGTGGGGGAAAACGGGTCGCAGATCTAGCCTCAGCTGGTATCCGTTATATTGAGTTAAGAAATATCGATATCGATCCCTTTGCCCGCTATGGCATTTCCAAAGAGCAAGTCGCGTTCTTACATTTCTTCTTATTGTTTTTAAGTACAAAAGAAGAAGGCAGCGATGCCGATGCGTGGATCGAAGAGGGCAATCAGAAAAATGATCAGGTCGCATTAGAACACCCACTTGCACGATTGACTTATCAGCAAGAAGCGCAAGCACTGATTGCTGAAATGATGGACTTTGCCCAAGCCCTTGAGCTGCCGCATCCGCCATTTTTGGATCAGCTTTCTGTGATGCTGGCTGAACCAGAAAGAACCTTCGCCGGACGTCTTTTCTCAGCGAGTCAAGCAACTAGCCAAGCGCAGACAGCAACATTGCTGGGACAAAAGTATCATCAAGCTGCTTGGGAAAAACCGTATCAATTAGCTGGCTTTCGAGCAATGGAATTGTCGACCCAGATTCTCTTGTTCGATGCGATCCAAAAAGGCATCGAAGTGACGGTACTGGATGAAACGGATCAGTTCTTGAAATTAGCCGTGAAAGACCACATCGAATATGTTAAAAATGCCAATATGACTAGTAAGGATCAGTACATCGTCCCATTGATCATGGCGAATAAAACGGTCACCAAAAAAATCTTAGCCGAAAATGGCTTTCATGTACCAGGTGGTGCTGAATTCGCTTCGACAGAAGAAGCGATCGCGTTTTATCCGCAAATCGCCCACAGCGGGTTTGTGGTAAAACCGAAAACCACCAACTATGGGATCGGTATCTCGATTTTCAAAGAAGGCGCCTCTTTAGCGGATTATCAAGCGGCGGTCGCCATTGCCTTTGCGGAAGATGATTCGATCCTCGTTGAGACCTTTTTATCAGGGACGGAATATCGGTTCTTCGTGATCGATGGGCGAGTCGATGCGATTTTATTACGTATCCCAGCCAATGTCGTGGGTGACGGCAAGCGTACGATCACGGAACTCGTCGCAGAGAAAAATCTCGATCCATTGCGCGGCACCCATCATCGGACTCCATTAGAGTTGATTCAATTAGGGGAACTGGAACAACTGATGTTAAAAGAGCAAGGGTATCAAGTTGATTCAGTGCCGGAAGAAGGGCAGATCGTTTATCTGCGAGAAAACTCGAATATCAGTACTGGCGGTGATTCTATCGATGTAACGGATGACTTCAACGATGACTACAAACAAGTAGCAGTCGATGCGGTCGCCGCATTACAAGCGTCTATCAGTGGAATCGATCTGATTATTCCAGATAAAACCAAGCCAGCCAATGAACCGGGGGCTTATGGAATCATTGAAGCCAATTTCAACCCAGCGATGCATATGCACGTTTATCCATACAGCGGGAAAGGCCGACGCTTAACTATGTCTGTTTTACGCCTGTTGTTCCCTGAAGTCTTCGAAAGCTGATGGAAGCTTAGAGAGCAAAGAACTGCACACTCTGGAAGGTGATTCCCTTCGAAAGTGTGCAGTCTTTTTTATTAGGATTCAAAAGCAGCGATCTCAATCGTTTGTTTTGTTTCTTCCACCTTGAGACCCGTTCGGGCTTCCCACCATTGTTTCATTTCTTTTTCATACGTGGTAGGAAAACGTTGGATCAAGGTCAATAACGGTACGCCTTGAATCGAGGCATAGGGAAAGTTTAAAACGAGATTGTACTTCAGTTCCGACAGGAGGCTATAATATTGAAACATCATAAAGTTCATTTCATTCTGATCCTCCAGTAGGAGTACTTTCGGAGCGCGATCCAGCATAAAACCCAAGCTGCGCATCATGAACAATACGCCATCCAGATGGCTCGATTCGATCGTAGGGGCCGTTTTCAACAAATCGATATGCAAATCCAAAGCATCAAGCAGTTCTTTCTTTAATGAAAGGTAGGGCGGTGTTGATTGTTCCATGATAGTTCCTCCTTTTAATGGAAAAGACGTTTCCAAAATGACGTTTTCTCTGGTTGTTCGTGCTCTTTATCTGATGGAGCGGCAGCTGCAGGGTATTTTTTTTCGATATCGATGACGTCTTGATTGACGGCTTCTTTCCCGGCAATCAGCAAGCCGATACTGTCTGGACCGGCATCTTGGGCATCGGAGACGATCCGAAATTCCATCTGTTGTTTGGTCAGTAAAGTGATGTAATCGGTCTGGATCGATTCTGGCAATTTTCCGTTGAGCAGCACGAGCGCACCTTGATAATCTGGTAAGGCGTTCAAGAGCGTTTTCTGGTTGTCCTTCTTCTTCATTTCTGTTACTGTCATACTAAGATAACACCGTTCACGAAACGTGCCTAAATACTTGCGCTGTTCATCTGGGTTGACGCGAGGCGTCCCATACATTCCTGTATCAAGGCGTTTTTCTAATTCGTCTGACATTGAAGTATCCTCCTCAAAGCGTTTACTTATGCTTATTATAGCATATCCAACAAATAGCAAAAGAGGGGTGCGATCGTGAGAGAGTTCTGATAGAAAGTAGGGATCCTATGACAACAAAAGAACGACATTTGCTATTATTAGCAGAAAATCAGCGGTTGGAGACACCGAGGCTGCTCTTGCGCCCCGTTTCCTTGGCGGATGCAGCAGACATGTTTGCCTATGCAAATGATGAAGAAACGACGACCTTCGTCTTTGCTAGACATGGGTCGGTTGACGAAACAAAACTGCGCATTGCCGAGTATTTTGTTGCTGCACCCTTAGGGAAATATGCGATCGAAGAAAAAGACTCAGGCAAAATGATCGGGACCATCGATTTACGGGTGGAATCTGAAAAAGAGATCGCTGAGCTTGGTTATACATTAAGTCGCGATTACTGGGGGCAAGGGATCATGCCAGAAGCGGCAATGACACTGCTGCATTTTGGTTTTGAAACACTCGAATTGATTCGGATTTTTGCTCGACATGATGCTCGAAATCCCAAGTCTGGACGGGTCATGGAGAAAATTGGGATGAAATTGGAAGCAACGATCCCAGCTGCCCGCAAAACGGGTGAAGAAATCATCGATGAAGTCACGCGCGGCATCACGCTGGAGGAATGGAAAAAACGTATTATGTAAAGGAGGGCTCTCGTCATGGAACTGAACATTGAGCCAGCAGCAATTGAAAAAATAACCTCTTATGTACAGCCAGATGATCGTCTCTATTTGGATTTTGAAGACGGCGTCGGTCCGTTTCCTGCAACGGAGATCACCTGCCGTTTGGACATCCATTTTCGCCTGATCATCGTGCCACAGAGCTATCCAGAAGAAGGATTGGCGATCTACGACACCCCTTTAACGACACCCTTAGGCACGATTTGGTTGAAGCAAGGGGCTCAGGTGTATTTAGAAGAACAGACTCGGATGCAGGTGGAACCGACCTATCAACGGTTGCAATTGGTGGGAAATAGCGGGATCTTAGCTAATGATGTCCAATTGTTACGGATCGAAAAGCAGACGGCAGGCCGCTGATATGGGCACGCTGGCGGTTATTAGCGACTTGCACGTCGATATCAACCAATTATTCGACCCCCATCTGCAGCTGATCGCTGATTATTTGCAGCAAAATCAGGTGACCCATCTGCATCTGGCAGGAGATGTGGCGAATAAAAAGCAAAGGCTATTAGACGTGGTCGCATTTTTTCAAAGTCGACAGGTGCCAACGACCTTTCACTGGGGCAATCATGAAATGGTGGACTTGACGGAACAAGAGATCGAGGCTTTCGATGATCCCGCCTTTCTTAATTTTCAGACGTATCGCTTATCAGAAAAAACACTGCTGTTGGGAATCAATGGCTGGTATGACTACCAATATTCTGATCTGACCAGTGAATCTGAGATCTTGCGGCTGAAAAATTTGTTTTGGTATGACCGCATGATTCAGCGAAAGGGATCGGATAAGGAAATCAGTCAAGCCATCAATGAGCGTTTAGCGGAAACATTGGCCCGTTTGCCGCAAGACCAAGAAATTCTTCTTTCTACCCATTTTGTGCCCCAAGAAGCGTTTATTGTTCGTCAGACCGGCAAGTATGCCCGCTGGAACCACCTAAATGCGTTTTTAGGGTCGCCCGATTTTGGCGCAGTGATCGACCGCTACGCCAATGTTCGGGCAGTTGTCTTTGGGCATACCCATCGACGCTTTGAGAAAAAAGAACTTGCGGGAACCAGCTACTATTGCCGCCCCTTCGGCTACTATTATGAATGGCAGTTGACCCGCCGGTTCGTTATGGAAAATCACTTAGCAGAAGCATATTCGCCAACGAAAGTTCGGACGCTGCTGCGAAACCATCATGAGGCATTTGAGGACTATAAAACGACGCATCTTTTAGAAGAATTGGCGCAAGCGATCACACTACTGCCGTATTAGCGCAGCAACCGAGTCCTGCTTGTTTTCGTAATTGAATTTCCAAGCAATTTAAACCATTAGAAGAAAAACACAAAGGAGAAAAATTATGACATTTGAAGAAATCTTACCAGAATTAAAAGCCGGCAAAAAAATCATCCGTGAAGGTTGGGGCGGTTTTGAACTTTATGTGACATTCGTTGAAGGGGAAGTGTACGACAATGCCCCAGTCACCCCTTACTTTTTGATCAAAACAGCAGATGAGGGATTCTCGAGTTTCGCACCGACTGTTTGCGACATTCTTGCGGAAGATTGGAAAATCGTGGAATGACAGCATCGTGGATCGATGACAAAACGATTGTGTTTGTCACAGGAGCTGCTTCAGGCATCGGCAGAGCGCAAGCAGAGGCGTTTCTTGCAGAAGGCGCTCAAGTATTTGGGGTTGACTGCCAATCGTTTCCTGATACGCTTTTAGCCCAGCCCCGCTTTTTCGGCACGTGTTGCGATTTAGCGGTGGAAGAAAATTGTCTTGCAGCGGTCCAAGCTTGTGTTACACACTTTGGTGGCATGACGATCTTGTTGAATACAGCCGGGAAACTAGATGGCTATCATACGATCGCTGAGACGACATCAATGGAGTGGGAGGAGATATTTCAAACCAATGTCTACAGCATGTTTTATTTAACGAAAGAAATTTTGCCGCTGATGCAAGCCAATGGTGGCGGAACGATCATTAATATGGCGTCGATCGCTGGAATGGTCGCAGGTGGAGGTGGGATCGCTTATACAACCGCAAAACACGCGATCGTCGGGTTTACCAAACAGTTGGCATTGGATGTTGCAGATCAAGGGATCTCGGTGAAGGGCATCGCGCCAGGTGCGATTCAAACGCCGATGAATGCGGCTGATTTTGCCGGTGACGGAAAAATGGCGCAATGGGTGGCAGAGGAGACGCCGGTCAAGCGTTGGGCGCAACCAGAAGAAGTTGCAGCGCTGACCCTTTTTCTTGCCAGCCCGCAAGCTAGTTACTTGCAGGGGGCGATCGTGCCCATCGACGGTGGTTGGACCTTGAAATAACTAGCCTGAGCCCATTAGAGGAGGACGCCAATGAAGGAACAAGCGATCCAGAACTTGTTTGCAAAAAATCGTGAATGTCGACAACTGCTTACGATCATTGAAGCGTTACAGCTTCCGGATTGCTGGCTGTGTGCCGGGTACCTGCGGAATTATTTATGGGGTTTTCTCAGCGGAAAAATAGCGGAGGTGCCGATAACCGATATTGATGTCGTGTTTTATGATCCGACTGTAAGCTTAGAAGAAACAGCAGCGATCGAAGCGCAACTGCGCCGTTCGTTTCCCGAATTTCCTTGGGAGGTTCGAAACCAAGCGTTGATGCACCAGCACAACTTTGCCGAGGAACCCACTTATACAAGTACCTTCGATGCTTTAACGAAGTTTCCAGAGCGTTGTACAGCGGTGGCGGCACGAATGAAACAAGGCGAGATTGAATTGATGGCGCCTTTCGGTTGGCAGGATGTTTGCAGTTTTCGGGTGCGTCCAACACCGCATTTCGCCCAAAATGACCAGTACCTTGCGGTTTACCGACAACGCCAAGCGATGAAGCAGTGGCAGAAAGTTTGGCCGCAGTTGTTGATTGAAGAGATCGACAACTAAAAAAGAACACTCGCGTGATGTGGCGATTTCCAAAAGTTAGACGAAAAAGCTAACTGATGGGAATCGCTGCATATGACGCGAGTGTTTTTTATTAACGCAAAGCCAGTCGTTGCGCCAAGCGGTTTCTTAAAAAGATACCTAGATAAGCTGCGGCAACGGCTTTGATGATCCCGGGGATAATAAACAAAACAAAACCACCGTTAAAAGCCGCCGGCCATGCCATGCCAGTGCTCCATTTCAGCCATAATGTACCAAACAACAAAGTTGCCAGCGCACCGACAATATTGCCGATCACTGCTCCTGTGTAGCGAAACGCCGTTTTTTCTACGACCAATCCAGTAAGCAATCCGTTAAAGAGGAAGCCGACTAAATAGCCTCCGGTTGGTCCTAACAAAACACCGACACCGCTGGAAAAACCAGCGAAAACGGGCAAACCGATCAATCCTAACAGCAAGTAGATGATGATCGCCATCGTTCCTGTTCGCGTGCCGAGGAAAGTCACCGCCAGTCCAATCGCAAAGGTTTGTCCTGTCAATGGGATCAAACCGAACGGAATCGTCAATTGGGAAAGACCAGCAATAATGATCGCAAATAATGCGGCATGGATTTGTTCACGTAATGATAATTTCATCGAATCCTTCTCTCTAGTAATAATTTCGTTAACCTAAAAAAGATTTATTTGGTTAACGAAATTATAAACGGTGGTTTACCAAAAGTAAAGAAGAATCTTGTTTTTTTAGTGTCCTTTTTTTAATAGGACAAGTAAGTTCTTTGAGGAGAGGAAAGGGGCGATTTCTTCCAATTCATCTGTTGAGAAGGGCAGTGCTTGAACAAGCCGGCAGATCGTTGCTTCTGTCAGAAACGGCAGCAGTTCTTCGATTTCATCATAAGACAAGCGTTCTGATGCGGTAACGTTTGGCTGTTCCAGGGCCGTCAGCAGGAGTTCATCCAGATACGGTGCAGGTAAAAAGGGCAGCAGTTCTTCAATCTCAGAAAAGCGAAAGTCAGGGGGTTCAAGCCAGCCTTTGATTTCTCCCGCCAAAAAGTTGGGGGTTAAAAAGGGCGCCGCCTCTTCCCAAAAAGCCATGGAATAGTGGTTGCCTTTAAGGATCTCTTCTATTTGGGGCTTTTTCAAAAACGGCAAGAGTTCTTCCATGACATCTTCTGGGATATTTTCGGCGCCATTAAGCAAGTGCTGCAAGTCAGCACTATTCAAATGAGGAGCTAGTCTAGGCAATAAGTCTAGGTCTAAAGAAGATTCTTGAAACGGTTCTTCTTGAATCAGTGCCGATAGTTCTTGCGGTTTGATCAGCGGAGCTAGTTCGGCGATTTCTTTTGGCTGCGCGGTTCCTGCTTGATAATGTTGAACCGCAGCTGCTGGCTTCCCTAACAGCTCATCGATCGATAGGCCTAAAATCGCCGCTAGCTGCGGCAATTTTTCAATGTCCGGCAGTGAGTTGCCCCGCTCCCAATTACTGACCGCTTGATAGCTGACAAGTAATTGGTCGGCCAAGTTGCTTTGGGTCAGATTTTTTTCTTTGCGTTTGGTAGCGATCTGCTGACCAATTTTTCTCATGTTGAATTCACTCATAAATGAATTCCCCCTTTCATGCTCTAAGTATAGTTTCTCAAAAGGTGAAAACGCACTCAAGCTGTGATTGAGCAGGCAAATGCCGACTCAATCACAGCTTGAGTTTACGAATGGATCAGCTGAAGGAGGTATTCACCAAACGCTTGTGTCGTTAAACAGACGGCTTCGGGCATCAACTGTGCGAAGTCGGCAGTGACGTGCTGACTTTGCAAGGCTTGTTCAATGGCTTGCGTCAGTATTGCAGCAGCTTCCGGCCAGTTCAAATGTTCTAATAGCATGCACGCCGATAGCAACAGGGAACAAGGATTGGCTTTGCCAAGTCCCGCGATATCCGGTGCTGTTCCGTGGGTAGCTTCAAAGATGGCTGCCCCAGTATCGTAGTTGATATTGGCGCCGGGGGCGATCCCGATGCCGCCAACTTGTGCAGCGAGTGCATCAGAAATGTAGTCGCCGTTCAAATTACAAGTGGCAATGACATCGAATTTTTCTGGATACAAAAGGATCTGCTGTAAAAAGTTGTCGGCGATCACATCGTTAACAACGATCTTTCCAGCCGTTTTTGCCGAGGCAAGGGCGGCTTCGGCTGCCTTTGAACCATTTTCTGCTTTGATTTTGTTGTATTGATTCATTGTAAAACACTGGTCGGCGTACGTGGTTTCTGCAAGCTGATAGCCCCAGTTTTTAAATCCGCCTTCTGTAAATTTCATGATATTGCCTTTATGCACCAGTGTCACCGTGGGCCGCTTTTGAGTAATCGCATACTCAATGGCAGCAGCGATCAAGCGCTGACTGCCTTCTAAAGAGATCGGCTTGATGCCAATAGCGGCAGTTTTAGGAAAACGAATCGCCTTGACGGCAAAGTCTGCTTGCAGTGTCTGGATCAAACGCTGTGTTGCGTCGTCGTCTTTGGCAAATTCGATGCCAGCATAAACATCTTCAGTATTTTCTCGAAAGATCACCATATCGGTTTTTTCTGGCTGTTTTAAAGGCGAAGGGACCCCTGTAAAATAGCGAACAGGTCTGACACAGGCATAAAGATCCAGGGTCTGCCGTAAGGTGACATTCAAGGAGCGAAAGCCCTCGCCAATCGGGGTAGTCAACGGTCCTTTCAAGGCGTATTGCTGGGCCTTGATCGTATCGATGGTTGCTTGCGGTAGCCATTCCCCTGTCTGTTCAAAGGCGGCTTCTCCAGCTAAAACTTCCAGCCACTCGATGTGGCGCTGATTGTCATAAGCTTTATTCACAGCTGCATCAATCACAGGTTGCGCAGCCTGCCAAATCTCGGCACCGATGCCGTCTCCTGCAATGTAAGGAATGGTGATCGTCGTTGCTTCATGGGTTGTTTGGTTAGACATGGGCAGCTCCTCCTAATTCCGCTTTTTTTCGAATGACCATTGGCAAAATTCCTTGATGCTTCCAATAGCGAATATCTGCAGGGGCATCAAAGCGTAGACGGGTCATAAAGGAGACAGTCCCTCCGTCGGTCCGTTGCGCAGTGAATTCGACCAGCTGCTTGACCGCTGGCTCTTCTGGCAAAGCAATCGAGAATGTTTCGCTGCCATCTAAAGCAAAAGAGGCGGCACTTTCACCAGCCAGATATTCAAGAGGAATGATCCCCATCATGACCAAGTTGCTGCGATGGATCCGTTCGAAGCTTTCTGCTAAAACGACTTTAACGCCTAACAATTGTGTTCCTTTGGCGGCCCAGTCGCGAGAAGAACCCATGCCATAATCTTTACCGGCTAAAATGATACAGCTTTGGCCGGCTTTTTGGTAATTCATAGCGGCATCAAATATCGACAAGGTTTCCCCAGTTGGAAAATAATGCGTGACACTGCCAGTACTGCCAGGAACCAGCTGGTTTTGCAGACGGATGTTGCCGAAAGTCCCCCGCATCATAATCTGATGATTGCCGCGCCGCGAACCAAAGGAATTGAATTCACGATATGGAACTTCTTTTTCTTGTAAAAATTTTCCAGCTGCTGAATCCATACTGATGCTGCCGGCAGGAGAAATATGGTCAGTGGTGACGGAATCACCCAATTTTGCCAAGACTTTCAGATCGGCTAAGACATCTGGTTTAGGCAATTCTTTGGTCAATGTTTCAAAGTAGGGCGGATGAGCAATGTAAGTAGATTGTTCCTCCCATTCATAACATGCGCTCGTGGTGGTTTCGATCGCATTCCAGCGTTCATTGGCATCAAAAAGATGCTCATAGGCAGCGCGAAATGCTTCTGGTCCGACGTATTCTTGAACGTAAGCATTGACTTCTTCATTGCTAGGCCAAATATCAGACAAATACACCGGCTCGTCATTGACGATAGCTAATGGTTCTTTTGTAAGATCTTTGCGAGTGCTGCCAGCGATCGCATAGGCAACAACTAACGGCGGCGAAGCCAAATAATTGGCTTTGATCTGTGGATGGATTCTTCCTTCAAAATTCCGATTGCCTGACAGAACCGACGCCACCAGTAGATTTTCCGCCTCAATTGCTTCAGCGACCGGCGCTTCTAAAGGACCGGAATTTCCGATACAGGTGGTACAACCGTAGCCCACTAAATAAAAGCCGAGTTGCTCTAAATACGGCAGCAGACCACTGTTTTGCAAATAGGTGGTCACGATCTGGGAACCAGGTGCAAGGGAGGTTTTGACCGTACGAGGGACGGTCAAACCTTTTTCAATGGCTTTTTTGGCCAATAAGCCTGCAGAGAGCATGACGAAAGGATTGCTAGTATTCGTACAGCTAGTGATCGCCGCCAAAACGATATCGCCGGTCTCTAATTTGTCTGCTGCAGCATCTGGCCAAGTAACGCTGGCTTCTTTTTGCCATTCATCCTCCGAAAGTCCAAAGCCCTTGGGACCAACGGCTGCTGTGACTGATTGTTCAAAATCCTGACGGACTGCTGGAAGCAAAATCCGATCTTGCGGGCGTTTGGGGCCCGCTAATGCCGGCTGAACTTCTGCTAGATCAATGGTGATCGCCTTAGTATAGGTCGGCACGGTCGTTTCATCATAAAAGAAATGGTTGGCTTTGGCGTAAGCGGTAACGAGTTCGATCAGCTCGCTGGAGCGCCCGGTCGTTGCCAAGTAGTTCAAGGTCTCTTGGTCGATCGGACAAAAACCGCAAGTGGCACCATATTCAGGGGCCATGTTCGCTAATGTCGCCCGATCGGCTAAGCTCAAATGACCATAGCCCGGGCCAAAGTATTCGACAAATTTTCCAACCACTTTTTCGATCCGCAGCACTTCGGTTACTTTTAGTGCTAAATCGGTTGCTGTGGTACCTGCAGGCATCTCGTTGATAAATTTCACCCCGATGACTTCAGGTGTAGGAAAGAAAGAAGGTTCGCCAAGAATCGCAGCTTCCGCTTCAATACCGCCAACCCCCCAACCGAGGACCCCCAAACCGTTGATCATCGTGGTGTGAGAATCGGTTCCTTGCAATGTATCAGGAAACAGCAGACGTTGGTCTTCGTGTGTTTTTTGCAAGATCACATCAGACAATGATTCGATGTTGACTTGATGAATGATCCCTGTTTCAGGCGGAACGACTTCGAAATTGTCGAAAGAACCTTGTGCCCATTTCAAGAATTGATAGCGTTCTGCGTTGCGTTCAAATTCCCGCTCCGTATTAAAAGCGATCGCCCCAGGCGTACCGGCTTGATCGACTTGCACAGAGTGGTCGACGACGAGTGTGACGGGGATCTCAGGATTGATGTCTTCTGCGGCACCGCCTAAAGCGACCATCGCATCCCGCATGGCAGCCAGATCAACAACTGCAGGCACCCCAGTAAAGTCTTGCAAGACGACCCGCTCTGGTTTGAATGGCACGACACCGGTAGGGCTTTCTGCCTGCCAATTCGCTAAAAATGGTAAATAATCCTCTGTAATTTCCTCGTCCTGATGACGAGCAACACTTTCCAATAAAACTCGAATGGAGTAGGGCAAGCGAGATAAATCAGCCCCTAAGTCTTGGGTGATTTTCGCTAAGTCAATATACGTGTATTGCGTGTCATTGACGGTGAGTTGAGTTTGCCACTTCATAAGAATCCTCCTTTTTACGAAGATAATCGTACTTATTAGGAATAATTATACGTTGATAATTTAAAAAATCAATTAAATTTATGAAAAATATTTCATTTTCTAAACATCGTGCTATAATGTGTGAAAGTTTGTTAAAAAGCAACGATTTTATAGGATGACTATTTTAACGATGTTTGTATACGGTTAAATAACATTATAGTCGATAGTTTGTAGAAAGATTGGAGGTAACATCACCGTGGAAAGATTAGAAAAGAAAGAGAAATTGTCCTATCTTGCATCGCAATGTCAGAAATACAATTTGATAGATATGAATCTTTATTCAGAATATGATGTAAAGCGTGGACTGAGGGATTTAAATGGCACGGGGGTCTTAGCAGGTCTTACGACGATCTCCACCATTTATCCAGAAAAAATCATTGCCGGCAAGCCAGTTGAAGCTTGTGGCGAGCTGCGTTATCGCGGAATTGACATCAATGAGTTAGTAGCAGGGTTCGTCAATGAAAAACGTTTTGGCTTTGAAGAAATTGCATATTTATTACTTTTCGGCGAACTGCCAAACAAAACAGAACTTGCGGCATTTCATTGCCTATTAGCAGAAAAACGTACTTTGCCGACCAATTTTGTTCGTGACGTCATTATGAAAGCACCTTCTTCTGATATCATGAATAGTTTATCTCGCAGTATCTTGACACTGGCAAGTTATGATCCGCAAGCAGATGACATCAGCATTGAAAATGTGTTGGAACAAAGTCTGATGCTGATCAGTGTCTTTCCACTCTTGGCAATCTACGGCTATCATGCCTACAATCATTACAATCAAGGGGAGAGCATGTACATCCACCGCCCGACCGAAGAGTTGAGTACAGCTGAAACGATTTTGACTATGCTGCGTCCAACGAAAGAATATAGCTTCCAAGAAGCCCAAACATTGGATATGGCACTTGTTTTGCATATGGAACATGGCGGCGGGAATAATTCGACCTTTACGACACGAGTCGTTACCTCCAGTGGGACGGATACCTATTCAACGATTGCTGCAGCGCTAGGTTCTTTGAAAGGGCCTAAACACGGTGGTGCTAATATCAAAGTGACAGAAATGATGGGAGATTTGAAGCGCAACGTTGCTGATATTACCGATGAACAGGCGATCCGCAGCTATTTGGAAGCAGTCTTAGATAAAGAAGCGTTTGACCGTAAAGGATTGATTTATGGCATGGGCCACGCGGTATACAGCGACAACGACCCCCGTGCGGCAATCTTTAAAAATTATGTAGCCAAACTGGCACAAGAAAAAGGATCAGAAGCTTGGCAAGAATATCAATTGTATACGATGGTCGAACGTATTGCTCCTCAAGTCATCAATGAAAAGCGCAAAATCTACAAAGGAGTCAGTGCCAATATCGACTTTTTCAGCGGGTTTGTTTATAACATGTTGGATCTGCCAGAAGAACTGTATACACCAATGTTTGCTATCGCGCGGATCGTCGGCTGGTCCGCCCATCGGATCGAAGAGCTGGTCAACGCACAAAAAATCATGCGCCCCGCCTATAAAGAAGTGTCAAATGATCGCGAATATATCGATATAGAGTCAAGATAGATCAAAACAGCAGGGAGGACGCTCGCTGCTGTTTTTGTTTTGGACATTTGAAAAGATGGTATTGAGCTGTTTTTGCGTATTTTTACTAGAGAGCAAATGAATGACTTGGATCATTCATTCGTTAGAAAAATCAAGTATTTCTCCTTTTTCATATAGGAATGCAAAAATTGATTACAAAGTTTCTTGCATTTTTTGTATGATAGAGGGAGGAATAAAGGAGGAAAGTTCACGAATGAAAATAAAGAAATGGATGGCAATTGCCATTATTACCAGTCAATTTTCAACATTGCTGCCAGTATCAGCGGCTGCGGCTGTTTTAACGAGCGAGTCTACTGCTGGTCAAAATACAGCTGAGTCAACGGTTCCGGGAGTGAACGGGCCAACAATGGGCTTGGTCCCTGAAGATGCCGCAACGGTACCAGGAGAAAACGGCGAAGTAGTTCCAGGAGAGTCAACACCTGTTCCTGAACAGCCAACACCAGAACCATTGCCAGAACCGGAACCAACCCCGACGCCAGAACCAACACCAGAAGAACCGGTACCAAATCCTGATCCAGAGCCGAATCCAGAGCCAGAACCAACACCTGAGCCGGCGCCAGAACCAGAAGAGCCAGCACCAAACCCAGAACCAGAGACAACACCAAATCCAGAGCAAGAATCAACACCAAGCCAGCCTTCGCCTGACATCAAAGAAGTACCGAACGTACCAGAGTTGACGGTAACGCCGCCGCAAGAAGATGAGCCAGCAAAATTTGAAGTCACGCCAGTCAAAGAAACGTGGGACTTTATTATGGAGATTGGAGAAGATGCTCGTAAAGTTGGACAAGAAGAAGATCTTTACGCATCGGTCATGATTGCACAAGCGATTTTAGAGTCTGGTAGCGGAAGAAGTCGTCTGAGCCAGGAGCCTTTTTATAACCTATTTGGTATTAAGGGACTTTATGAAGGGAATGGGATTTCCTTCCAAACGCAAGAAGACGATGGTTCCGGTAATTTATACACAGTTCATGCCACGTTTCGCCAATATGACAGTATCGAATCTTCTTTGAAAGATTATGCGAAATTGTTGAAAGAAGGATTGGACCACAATCCGAATTTTTATAAAGGTGTTTGGAAATCAGAAACGGAGTCTTATGAAGATGCCACGGAATATCTGACCGGGCGTTATGCATCAGATACACAATACAATGAGAAGCTAAATGCGCTGATCGAAGCATATGCTCTGACGAGTTATGACAAAGAGAAACCAGAATTACCGACAGGCAGCGAACAGATGATCTATCCTGTCAGCAATCCAGTTGTCTCTTCTGTCTTTGGTCCACGAGGCAATGGGTTTCATCGTGGAGTGGACTTCGCCGCCCCGCAAGGAACGCCGATCATGGCTAGTCTTTCAGGAACGGTGATCCGCTCAGAATATCATTCTTCATGGGGGAATTATGTTGCTATCGAGCACAAAGATGGGCTGACGACATTGTATGCGCACAATCATCGCAATTTAGTGGAAGTCGGTCAAACGGTCGAACAAGGCGAAGTGATTGCTTCCATGGGAAGTACGGGGAACAGTACAGGTCCTCACTTGCATTTTGAAGTTAGTCTTTCACCTAGTTTAGCCCGGCATCAACTGATTGATCCATTAGATGCCTTGTCAAAATAACAAAGAATAAAAGAGAGCAGTATAGCTGCTTTCTTTTTTTTGTCAAGAAAAACGAATCATTTCAGGGAAATTATGCTTTGAGATTTTTTTAGCGCATTCATTTTATTTTGCACGATAAATTTATTCCGAAAACAAGTGTTTTTCTTTGTAAAAAAAACAAAAAGAATTTATGCTAGAAAGGTAGGGAAAAAAATTCCCAAGAGGAATGTCCACTTTAGACAAGGTCGTGTATGCGACTTTGCGATGTCTCTAGTATCCTTTCTTATTTAACCAAGGAGTGTGAAAAATGACTGACGATCAGCAAACAACGAATGTGTCTAATGAAGCAGCGCAAGCAAGTCCACTGTCCTTTGAAGAAAAAGTCATTGAAACAATTGTTGGTGTCGCTTTGCAGTCAATTGATGGCTTGATTAGTGTAAATGGCAGATTTCTTTCAGATATGACCGAAAACCTTGAAGAACAGCCGCAAGTCGCTTCTGGAATCGATGTGGAAGTTGGCAAAGAAGAGGTTGCAGTTGATTTGGAAGTAATCGTGGCTTACGGCAAAGATATCCCTAAACTCTTTGCGCAAGTCCAAGAAGTGGTTTTAGAAGAAATCAGTCGCTTGACTTCTTTAAAAGTTAAAGAGATCAATATTCGAATCGCCGATATCGTCAAACAGGAAACGATCGATCAAATCGAAGGTTGAGCACCACGCAAAAAATCGAAATACATCAAAGAGAAAGGAAGAATAAACAAATGATATCACTATATACAACACCCAGCTGTACGTCATGTCGTAAAGCCCGTGCATGGTTGACCGAAAATGAACTGCCATTTAAAGAGAGAAACATTTTTAGCGATCCATTAAATAGTGATGAACTAATGGAGATTCTTTCTTTAACAAAAAATGGAACGGAAGACATTATATCTACTCGTTCGAAAGTGTACCAAAAGTTAGACATCGATTTAGAAGAGTTGAAGCTAGAAGAGCTGCTTTCATTGATCGAACAATACCCGAACTTATTGAAACGGCCAATTATCTTAGATGAGAACAAGCTCCAAGTGGGGTACAATGAAGAAGACATTCGTAAATTCGTGCCACGAAACTTACGAAAGATCATTTTCAAACGACGCCAAACAGAGCTGCTCATGTTTAATTATCGCCAAAAGCAAGAAGAAGGCGAATCTGTTGCGAACTTTATCTAATAATAGGAACAAAACCGGCAAATGAATACAGCGATGTATCATTGTCGGTTTTTTTGGTATTTTTTCAAGGGTCTTCTTAAGAGGATCAGTAAATCCGTTGATTCCACAAAAAAACACGATTCCAAAAAGGAATCGTGTCGGTTGAAATCTTAAAGTTTTTGGTTGTAGAATTCAACGACTAGTGCTTCGTCAACTTCTGCAGACAATTCATCACGCTCAGGTAAACGAGTTAATGAACCTTCTAATTTTTCGCTATCAAAGCTTACAAATGACGCGCGGCCAGCTGTTGCTTCAACTGCTTCTTTGATTGTTGAGATGTTTTGTGATTTTTCACGAACGCTGATGACTTGTCCAACTTCAACGTGGTATGAAGGGATATCAACGCGTTTGCCATCAACTAAAACGTGACCGTGGTTTACTAATTGACGTGCTTGACGACGAGTAGTTGCTAAACCTAGACGGTAAACAACGTTATCTAAACGTTGTTCTAGCAAGATCATGAAGTTAACACCGTGTTTACCTTCTTTGATTTTGCTTGCTTTGATAAACAATGTACGGAATTGACGTTCGTTCATGCCATACATATGACGCAATTTTTGTTTTTCAGTTAATTGCATGCCGTATTCTGATTTTTTGCCACGGCTGTTTGGTCCGTGTTGTCCTGGAGCGTAAGGGCGACGTGCCAATTCTTTTCCAGTTTCTGATAAAGAAATTCCTAAACGACGAGAAATTTTCCATGATGGTCCTGTATAACGAGACATAATTTAGTTCCTCCAATAAAATAGTTTGGAGTAAAATAATCCGTTGAAAAACTCACATTCGTGCAGTTCGTTCTTCAATCTTCACCTTTGCAGCCGCGGTTACGCAATTGCACCCGAGGGGCAACGAACTGGTGACGAGCTGTTATTTTCCTGCTGCATTATTTTACACAAGGAATAGTATACGACAAACTAGGGGCAAAAGTCAAGATGGAGCTGGCTTTGGATTTGATGAAAACAAATCTTGAAATTTTTCATTAATTACTTATATTTTCAAATATCTCTTTACAAAACAGCTTTTCGTCATTAGAATATGAAAGTATTGTGCAAATGATAACGAAGTGAAATTATTCATAAAAGGAGTAGAAAAAATGAATCCAGTATCCCCATTATTTGAGAAGATCGATTCTTCCATAGAAAAGAAAATCGATCTGATCAAGAGTAGTTATTTGCGTTACGCTGTACGTGCGATGATGGCTTGTTTATTCTTGACCCTCGGAACAGCTATTGCTTTTGCGATCGCTATGAAAGGTGAATCGATGGTTCACGGGTTAGGGAAAATTCTATATGCATTTATGTTTAGCTGGTCTTTAGTCATGATTCTTTATATGAACGCAGAATTAGGAACATCAAATATGTTGTATATGACTGTTGGGGTTTACCGTAAACGTCTAAGTATTCCTTTGGCATTGAAAATTTTGCTTACGTGTGTCTTGTTCAACTTGATCGGCGGGGTGATCTTCGGCTCAATCGTTGCACTGACAGGTCCTTTTCAAGGGCTGACCGCAGACAACTTTATGCTGACCTCGATCACTGCGAAATTAGAAAAATCGACCATCCAAATTTTAGTAGAAGCGATGTTCGCCAATATCGTTGTAAACACAGCTGTGCTAGTAAGCATGCGGATGAAAGACGATGCCGGAAAAGTTGCAGCAATCATTTTCATCATCTTCATCTTTGCTTTCTTAGGATTCGAACACGTTATTGCTAACTTCCCAGCGTTTACCTTAGCTTTCTGGGCTTCAGGCGGACACTTGGCAGGTATGACTGTCGGCAGTGTGATCCATAATTTAGTTTTTGCCTTTATCGGTAACTATATCGGCGGTGGCTTGGTCATGGGGCTGGGCTATGCATGGTTGAACAACTCAAAATCGACCTATGTCGATTAATTAGAACCTACCAAAAGAAGCAGCGATGCTTCTTTTTTTTTCTTTTCTCTAACATTTCTCCAGGAAGAAGCCATCATCCCTTAACGGAGCGTTGAAATCAGCGCCTATTTATGTTAAGAATAAGTATGTACGGTTTTTCTTGCTGTTTTTTGTAAAAATGACCGCAACCAAGACCAAAATCTTAGTTACTTCTTAATAGAAAGCGAGCCTTAACCTTTTATGAATCGGAAATTCTTTGCCTTTGATATTGATGGAACCTTGCTTGACTCGAACAAACAGCCACTAGACAGTACGCTAAAAGCCCTTGATCTTTTACGAGATGCTGGCCATTTCGTGACCGTTGCCACTGGACGCAGTCGTTTCCACGCTCAAGATATTATTCGTTCGTTGTCCTTTGATAATTACATTTTATGTAATGGCGCAGCTGCTTTTCTTTCGCATCAGCAGGTGTATAAAAACTTACTCGATGAAACGCAATTGGCTGCTTTCGTGGCAGAAGCCCAAGAGCTTGGGATCGACACGGCATTTGTCGGGATGGATACAGCGAAACGAGCGTCTTCTTTGGATATTGCTAAAATGGAAGCAGCGATGCATTCTTTTGGTGCCCAACTTCCTGAGTTGGACATGGATTTTCCCGAAGAAAAAGAAGTCTATCAAGCATTGGCTTTTTACGGAAAAGAGTATGAGCATTTCTTTGACGAGAAATATAGCAAACTGCGTTTTGTGCGTTGGCATGAAAACAGTGTGGATGTCGTTCCAAAAGAAGGCTCCAAAGCAGCAACGATCCTGTGCGTCGCGGAACAATTAGGGATAGCGCAAGAAGATGTGATCTGTTTTGGTGATGGCCAAAATGATCGTGAAATGCTGACTGCCGCAGGTGTCGGTGTGGCAATGGGCAATGCGGTCCCTGAGATCCAACAAGTCGCAGATATGGTGACCGCTAGCAATGATGAAGATGGCATCTGGTTAGCCTTGAAAGAATTACAACTGATTTAAAAAGGAATCCTTTAGACATAGCACAGTCGGTTTACGGCATCTGTGCTATGTTTTTTTGTTTTTTCTCGGTCGCAAAGAAAATAAATTGGTACAATAGAAAAAAGGGGGAATGCAGCAAATGAAAATCGCATTGATTGCTCATGATCGAAAAAAAGATGTAATGGTAAAATTAGTGACTGCCTATCGAGAAATTTTAGCGCAGCATGAACTTTTCGCAACAGGAACTACGGGGAAGAGGATCGAAGAAGCAACCCAGTTGCCTGTCCACCGCTACAAATCAGGGCCGCTGGGAGGAGATCAGCAAATTGGCGCCATGATTTCGCAAGATGACTTGGACATGGTGATCTTTTTGCGCGATCCTTTAGCCGCACAACCCCATGAACCAGATGTAACGGCATTGATTCGCTTGTCAGACGTGTACGAGATTCCTTTAGCTACCAATATGGGAACGGCAGAAATCTTGTTGCGGGGGTTAGCAGCTGGCTTTGCTGATTTTCGACAAGTGATCCACGAAACGGACAATCGTCCCTTGTCGTTATAAAGATAGTAGAAGAATTGAAGAAAAAGGACGTGCAGAATTGAAAGCAATCTTAAAGGATTTTTTGACCTATGCAAAAATGAATACTCGCTCGGATGCGACGAGTCAGACCATCCCAACGACGCCGGGACAAGTTGAGTTGGCTCTTTTATTGAAAGATCAGTTGATCGAGATGGGGTTAGCGGATGTTGCTTACTATGAAAAGAATAGTTTTGTGATCGGACGTCTACCTGGTAATCCTGAAAAAACGGCGATTGGCTTTATTGCCCATGTAGACACGGCAGATTTCGAAGCTGAAAATATTCAGCCGCAGATCCATGAAAATTACGATGGCAAGGATGTTTGTTTAAATAAAGAAAAAGCCATTTATATGACAACTGCTGAATTTCCTAATCTCAAAGACTATGTCGGCGAAACGCTGATCACAACGGATGGAACGACCCTGCTGGGTGCAGATGATAAAGCTGGTATCGCAGAGATCATTGACGCGCTGCGGATCTTACAAACGATGGATGCGCATAAACGTGGCGATGTCTGGGTCGCTTTTGGGCCTGACGAAGAGATCGGGACTGGCGCTGATCGCTTTGATGCGGCGGATTTTCCAGTGGCATTTGCTTACACGATGGACAGTGGTCGTGTGGGGCATATGGAATATGAAACCTTTAATGCTGCTCGTATTGATATAACGATTGATGGTACGAGTGTGCATCCTGGAACTGCTTACGGTCGTTTGGTCAACGCCTTGAAAATCGCGCATCAAATCGACGATGCCTTACCAGCAGAGGAAGTTCCTGAACGCACCCGCGGGTATGAAGGTTTTTACCTACTGCACAATTTGACGGGACATATTGGTCGAGCAGAAGTTTCTTATATCATTCGTGATCACGATCATATGCTTTTTGAACAGCGAAAAGCTAACATCGTGGGGATCATTGACGAATTGAACACAGCCTATGGGCAAGAACGCATCACCTATACGCTGTATGACCAATATTACAATATGGGGGATTTGATCAAGAAAGATCCCCGCAGTATCGAAGCTGCCCGAGCAGGGATGCAAGCGATTGGTGTGACACCGATCGAAGCGCCGTTTCGTGGCGGGACCGATGGCTCGAAAATCACCTATAAAGGCATTCCAACACCGAACTTATTTGTTGGCGGTGAAAACTTCCATGGCCAGTATGAATTTATTACCATGGAAGCGATGGAAAAAGCCCGTGATTTGATCGTGGCGATCGTGGAACATGTCGGGAAAGAAGACACTACCGTTTCCTAGAGAACGCGGCAACACGCTAGACTAAAGCGAAAAAGTCTAGCGTGTTTTTTTGTTTTGCTGCAAGGAAGAACAGCAAGTGAAAGAACCTTTTTTTTCTGGACCAAAACCCTTATAATAGAAAAGAAGCTAAAAGAGAAGAGGAAAAATGTGTGCGGGTATTATTCATTGGAGATGTAGTTGGTTCATTAGGAAGAGAAACAATCACGGAGTACCTTCCCAAATTAAAGAAGGCGTATCGACCACAGGTGACGATCGCGAACGGCGAGAATGCGGCGGCGGGTCGTGGGATCACTGGTAAAATTTATAAGAAATTTTTGCAAGATGGTGTCGATGTCGTGACATTAGGCAATCATACATGGGACAACCGTGACATTTTTGAATTTATTGGCGATGCGAAGAAAATGATTCGTCCAGCCAATTTTCCAGAGGGAACACCGGGGGTCGGCATGGTGTTTGTGAAAGTCAACACCATTGAGTTGGCGGTGATCAACATGCAAGCTCGCTCGTTCATGGTAGACCTTGATGATCCGTTTCGCAAAATGGATGAATTGGTTGCGATTGCCCGCAATCGTACACCGTTTATCTTTGTGGATTTTCATGGGGAGACTACTAGCGAAAAACAAGCGATGGGCTGGTATTTGGATGGCCGAGTTTCGGCAGTCGTCGGCACGCATACCCACGTACAGACCAACGATGCGCGGATTTTGCCCCAAGGAACGGCTTATTTGTCAGATGTCGGCATGACTGGTCCTTATGATGGGATTTTGGGAATGAAACGCGAACCAGTCATTGAAAAATTTTTGACGGCGTTGCCGCAACGGTTTGAAGTGATTGAAAAAGGCCGCAGTATTTTGTCGGCTTGCTTGCTTGAGATTGATGAAGCCACTGGTAAAGCAAAATCGATCCGTCCGATCCAAATCAGTGAAGATCGCCCGTTTACAGAATAGGAGAAGCATGGAAGAGCAATTAACCAAAGAATCAAACGTTGCCCAAGAGTTGGCTGCTTTGCAAAAGCTTTTGTCTAATCATCCGATCGTTCAAGAATTTCAAGAAATTCAAGTACGAGCCTTGCAAAACCAAGGGCTACTGGAGTTGGAAGAAGCGCTGAAGCAAGCGCAAAAAGAAATCGTTCAATTTGAGCATTATGAGAAACCCGAAGCAAAAAAAGCTGCGGAGCAGCGTTATGCGTCATTGACAAACGAATACGAGCAGCACCCCTTAGTGGTTGCTTATCGCCAAGCGTTACTGCAAGCAGATGAATTGCTGCAATATGTCACGACGGAGATCCAAAAGAAAATGAATAAAGCCATCGAGGAGGATGAAACCAATGCCTCAAAAAACTAAAAATACCCCGATGATGGAACAGTATTTAAGCATCAAGGCTCAGTACCAAGATGCTTTTTTATTCTATCGTTTAGGGGATTTCTATGAATTATTTAATGAGGATGCTGTCAAGGCAGCACAAATTTTAGAACTGACGTTAACCAGCCGCAACAAAAATGCGGAGGAACCGATCCCTATGTGTGGGGTGCCTTACCACGCCGCCAGCAATTACATCGACACTTTGATCGAGCAAGGCTACAAAGTAGCGATTTGTGAGCAAGTGGAAGACCCAAAAACCACCAAAGGAATGGTCAAACGCGAAGTCGTTCAACTGATCACGCCGGGAACGGTGATGGACAGTAAAGGCCTATCCGCCAAAGAAAACAACTTTTTAACAGCTGTTTTGCAGCAAGGGGAGCGTTTTGGCTTTGCCTATGTCGATCTAAGTACCGGTGAATTAAAAGCAGCGCAATTGGAAGATGAAGAAGCCGTCGTCAATGAGGCCGCCGCTCTGCAAACGAAAGAAGTCGTTTTGTGCAGCGAGATTCCTGAATCATTGCAAACGATGCTGACCAATCGCTTGAATGTCGTGTTTTCTAAGCAAGAAACGTTGGAAGAAAATGCCGAATTTCAATTTTTAACGGAACCTCTCTCCCAAGGGTTAGAAAAAGTAGTCACAGGGAAATTGCTAAGTTATTTGGCGATCACCCAAAAACGCAGTTTAGCCCACATTCAGCAAGCCGTGGAATATCAGCCGGATCATGCCTTGAAAATGGATCATTATTCCAAATTCAACTTAGAATTGACGCAGTCGATTCGAACCGGAAAAAAACAAGGGACTCTTTTGTGGTTGCTGGACGAGACAAAGACCGCAATGGGGGGACGTTTGTTAAAGCAATGGTTGGATCGTCCCTTGATCCAGCCAAAGAAAATCACTGCCCGCCAAGAAATGGTCCAATCGTTACTGGACAGTTTCTTTGAGCGAGCAGATCTGCAAGAAGCGTTGACGAAAGTCTATGACATGGAACGCCTAGTCGGACGGGTCGCCTTCGGAAATGTCAATGGCCGCGATTTGCTGCAGTTGAAATCTTCTTTGGAGCAAGTGCCTTTGATCGCGCAATTGCTGCAGGGAATCAACCGTGGCGAGTGGAATGACTTGCTGCTGGAATTAACGCCCTTAGATGATTTGGTTGCACTGATCGAAGCGGCGATCGATGAAGATGCCCCGTTGCAGATCACAGAAGGCAACATCATCAAAGACGGGTTCCATCAACAATTAGATGAATACCGTACGGCGATGCGTAACGGCAAGCAATGGTTGGCGGAATTAGAAGCCAACGAACGTCAAGCGACGGGGGTCAAAAACCTGAAAGTTGGGTTCAACCGCGTCTTTGGCTATTACATTGAGATCACGAAAGCCAATCTAGTGAATTTAGATACCTCTCGCTACGAGCGCAAGCAAACCTTAGCCAATGCGGAACGCTTTATTTCACCCGAGTTGAAAAAACTGGAGACTTTGATTTTAGAAGCCGAAGAAAAATCGGTGGATTTGGAATATCGCCTCTTTCTTGACGTTCGTGAAGAAGTGAAAAAGAGTATCACACGTCTACAAAAGTTAGCCAAAGCCGTCAGTGCGGTCGATGTCTTACAAAGTTTCGCCACGGTTTCGGAACGCTACCAATACGTGCGGCCGACAGTAGCGAAAAAACGAGCAGTATCGATCATCGATGGCCGTCATCCTGTAGTGGAAAAAGTCCTTGGTCACCAAGAGTACATTCCAAATAGTATCGTGATGGATGAAGAAACAGAGATCCTGTTGATCACAGGACCAAATATGTCTGGGAAAAGTACGTACATGCGGCAGTTTGCCTTGCTAGTCATTATGGCGCAGATCGGCTGTTTCGTACCGGCACAATCTGCAGAGATGCCGATTTTTGATCGGATCTTTACTCGCATCGGTGCCAGCGATGACCTGATCGCCGGTCAAAGTACGTTTATGGTAGAGATGATGGAAGCCAACCAAGCGCTGCGTCATGCAACGCCTAACAGCTTGATTTTGTTTGATGAGTTAGGGCGCGGGACTGCGACCTATGATGGGATGGCATTGGCACAAGCCATCATTGAATATATCCACAAAGAAGTTCATGCCAAAACACTTTTCTCTACCCATTATCATGAGCTGACGGTTTTAGATGAGGAATTGGCACACTTACGCAATGTCCATGTCGGTGCCGTTGAAAAAGAAGGCGAAGTTGTCTTTTTGCATAAGATGATGGAAGGACCCGCAGATAAAAGCTATGGGATCCATGTAGCCAAAATCGCTGGACTGCCAAGTGCACTCTTACAGCGCGCAGCGACGATCCTGAAAGCGCTGGAAGAACATGAACCGACGGTACAGCCAAAACCAGTCGTCGAAGAAAGTCAGCAGTTGTCGTTGTTTAGTGAAGTATCTACGGAAGAAATCGGCGTCATCGATCAATTGAAGAAATTGAATCTGTTGGAAATGACCCCGATGGATGCTCTGAATACATTGTACGAGCTGCAAAAACGAATTTAGAAAGAAGGTCAGCAGATGGGAAAGATCCAAGAGCTATCCGAACGTCTGGCGAACCAAATCGCGGCAGGAGAAGTTGTTGAGCGACCGGCTTCTGTCGTCAAAGAATTAGTTGAAAATGCCGTGGATGCCGGCAGTACCCAAATCGATATTTTTATTGAAGAAGCAGGCTTGCGTAAAATCCAAGTCATCGATAATGGCGAAGGAATTGCAGAAGAGGATGTCTTGACTGCCTTTAAACGCCACGCCACCAGTAAAATCCACAATCGAGATGACTTGTTTCGAATACGTACCCTCGGGTTTCGCGGGGAAGCTTTGCCTAGTATCGCTTCGGTTTCGATCCTCTCGATTGAAACGGCAGTCAAAGGTGCCCAACAAGGCTCCTTTGTGCGCTTAAAAGGCGGCGCTGTTGAAGAGCATCTGCCTGCCAACTTGCGACAAGGAACCAAGATCACTGTCGAAAACCTCTTTTACAATACACCGGCACGTTTGAAATATGTCAAGACGCTGCAAACGGAACTTGCGAACATCGGCGATATCGTCAATCGGATCGCCCTGAGCCATCCAGAAGTGGCTTTTCGCCTCGTTCATGAAGGCAATAAGATGTTGAGCACCACTGGAAGTGGGCAGTTAAAACAAACCATCGCCGGGATCTACGGAGTGGAAACGGCCAAAAAAATGATTGCAATCGATACTGAGGATCTCGACTTTAAAGTCACTGGCTTTGTGTCACTGCCAGAAGTTACCCGAGCCAGCCGCAACTATTTATCCACGATCATCAATGGTCGTTATATTCGCAACTTCGCTTTGAATAAAGCGATCGTTGCTGGTTACGGATCAAAATTGATGGTCGGTCGTTTTCCATTAGCTGTCCTTGAAATCAAAATGGACCCCTTATTAGTCGATGTCAACGTTCATCCGACTAAGCAAGAAGTTCGCTTGTCAAAAGAAGAAGAACTGACCAAGCTAATCAGTAAAGCCATCAATGAGGCGCTGCGGGAAATCAATTTGATTCCTAACGCCGCTGATAATCTGCGGTTTAAGAAAAAAGTTGCCGATCAGCCAAAAGCCCAGCAGCTTGGCTTGGAACTGGAGTCAGCAGGAAATTCGACTTCTGGGTTGTCTTATAATCGCGAAACCGGGAAATTTGAGGTTCAGGGCAGTACTTATCAACAGACTGTGGATAACTCTGTGGAAAAACCTGTGGAGGAAGGTGGAAAACTTCCAGAAATGCGACAGGAATCTAGCGAAAACCTGTTGGAAGAAACTGAGGAAACCTTTCGCAGTTTGGAAAAGACGCTGCCAAATAAGCCTGTCCGAAAACCATTTGTGGAAGACCAGATGGAAACAAAAGCGCCGCTGCCAGAAGCGCCAGCCTTTCTCCCAGATGAGACACCAGAGCTTACGGCGCAAGATCTGCAAAGTCAAGCGACTCTGCACCCTGAAATGCATGGGGATGACCGCAACTACCTGAAAACGGTCGAACGGTTGCTGGAAGAAGAACCAGCGAAGGAGCGTTTTCCCCAACTGGATTATTTTGGGCAGATGCATGGGACCTATTTGTTTGCCCAAAGCGAGGCGGGGCTCTATATCGTCGACCAGCATGCGGCACAGGAACGAATCAAATATGAGTATTACCGCGAAAAAATCGGCGAAGTGACCAATGACCTGCAAGAGTTGTTAGTGCCGATCGTTTTGGATTATCCCAACAGCGATGCACTGCAATTACAAGAACAAAGCGACAAGCTGGCAGAAGTCGGGATCCATCTGGAATCTTTTGGGACCAATAGTTTCATCGTCCGGGCGCACCCGACGTGGTATCCTAGCGGTGAAGAAGAAGCCATCATCCGCGAAATGATCGATATGTTATTGACCACAGGAAGTGTCAGTGTCAAAAAGTTTCGTGAAGCAACCGCGATCATGATGAGCTGCAAACGATCCATCAAAGCCAATCATTATTTGAATGAAGCACAAGCCCGGATCTTGTTGCAAGATTTAGCGAAATGCGAGAATCCCTTCAACTGTCCCCATGGTCGCCCGGTGCTGATCCATTTCACCAACAGCGACATGGAGCGGATGTTCAAACGGATTCAAGATCCTCATCGAGCAAGGAGTGGCATGGAATGATTATTTTGGCTTCACAGTCGCCGCGACGCAAAGAATTATTAGCGGAGTTAGTCCCGGAATTTGCGGTCATACCAGCGGATATCGACGAGTCGGTCCGACCAAACGAAGCGGCGATCCCTTATGTCCAACGGATGGCAGCAGAAAAAGCGGCGGCTATTACGCAAGCATATCCTGAAGATCTGGTGATCGCGAGCGATACCACGGTCGTGGTGGATGAAGAAATCTTAGGAAAGCCAGCCGACCGTGAAGATGCTCGGTCGATGTTACGAAAAATGAACGGACGGACCCATTGGGTGCATACCGCCGTCGTTTTACAAAAAGGCAAACAACAGCGCCAAGCAGTGGTTTCGGCGGAAGTTGTGTTTCGTCCTTTGACGGATCAAGAGATCGACCAATATCTTGTCTTAGATGAGTACCAAGACAAAGCGGGCGCCTATGGGATCCAAGGGGCGGCCAAAGTATTTGTCTCATCGATAAACGGCGATTTTTATACAATTGTAGGGTTTCCTGTCACTACGGTCTATCAGTTGTTGCAAGAGTTTATGGAGGAGGAATAAGGATGGATGTTTCTGGTAGTTGTCTTTGCGGCAAAGTCACGATTGACTTGACTGGAGTTTCGAAAGAAATCACGGTTTGTCATTGTAGTCTCTGCCAGAAATTTCACGGCGGACCGATGTTTGCTCTTGCGCCATGTTCTGAGAACCAGATGGCTCTTCAAGGAGCGAAGTGGCTGCGACGTTATGATTCTTCTAAGTGGGCACAGCGAGGATTTTGCAGTCAATGCGGCTCGAGTCTGTTCTTTTACCTCAAAGAAGCACACACCTATTTTTTTGCGGCCGGGTTATTTGGCAACTTGCCAGAAGCTGTCTTAACCGAAGAAATCTATACAAAAGACCAACCGCAGTTTTACCATTTTGCGGAACCAACGACTCGTTGGGAAAAGCTGCAAAACCCTTAAATAATTTGAGCAAGTCATTTTACATTCGCTAAGAAAAAAGGCATGATAGAGCATACAGGATGAGTCTAGAGGGAAAGCAGGTGAAAAAATGACAGATAAAAAAGAATTAAAAGAAAAATTGTCACCGATCGAATATGCGGTGACCCAAGAAAATGCAACTGAACGCCCCTTTACTGGCGAGTATGATGATTTTTATGAAAAAGGGATCTATGTTGATATCGTCAACGGAGAACCATTGTTTGCTTCTACTGATAAATATGACGCCGGTTGTGGCTGGCCTTCCTTTTCGAAGCCGATCAGTCGCCAAGATATTCAAGAAAAAGCCGATTTTTCTCACGGTATGCATCGGGTAGAAGTCCGCAGCAAAGAAGCTGACTCTCATTTAGGACATGTTTTTTCAGACGGTCCTCAAGACAAAGGCGGTTTGCGCTATTGTATCAACTCGGCAGCATTGAAGTTCATCCCTTTAGCAGAAATGGATGAAAAAGGCTATGGCGAATTCAAATCACTCGTTGAGTAAGTATTAGGAACTGTGTGCGAAAAAAAAGATGCAGCAGCATGTCTCGTTTGAAAAAATGCGACTGAAACAACGGTTTTTCCTCCGTTTGTTTCCTGCTAAGCCTTTTCCTTCGTTCACAGTCCTTTTTTTGCCCTCTCGTCTGTGCTACAATAAAGGGAACATATGTACAGAAAGGAAAGCACATGTACGAATATATCATAGGGAAAGTAACGGATATCTTTCCGGCGTATATCGTCGTTGAGACCCATGGCATCGGCTATCAGATCGCTTTTGGCAATCCGTATTCATTTAGCGGCAAGTTAAACCAAGAAGTAAAAATCTATCTGCACCAAGTGATTCGTGAAGATGCCCATAGTCTCTACGGCTTTGCCACGATCGAAGGCAAGCAGTTGTTTTTAAAATTGATCAGTGTCTCAGGCATTGGACCCAAGAGTGCGTTAGCAATTATGGCCAATGAAGACCATACAGGGTTGATCACAGCAGTCGAAAATGGGGACGTCAACTATTTGACTAAGTTCCCAGGTGTCGGTAAAAAGACGGCGCAGCAAATGATCCTAGACTTGAAAGGCAAAGTGGCTGAACTGGTTGGAGAAGAAGCGATCGTTCCTCTAAGCGTGGCAACGACTGCTTTAGATGAAGCGATGGAAGCCTTGAAAGCATTGGGTTATAGCGAAAAAGAAGTCAAGAAAGCCGAAAAACAATTAGCGGCGAATACGACAAAATCGACGGATGAGTACTTGCGGGAAGCTCTCCGATTGATGATGAAAAAGTAAGGAGCAAGTAGACGATGGATGAACGAATTGTTTCGCCAGAAAGTACTGAACAAGAAGAGATCATCGAAAAATCCTTGCGTCCGCAAACCCTTGCCCAATATATCGGACAAGACAAAGTCAAGCAGGAGCTTTCGATTTATATCCAAGCGGCGAAAAATCGAGAAGAAGCGTTGGATCATGTCCTCTTATATGGTCCGCCAGGCTTAGGGAAAACGACGATGGCAATGGTGATCGCCAACGAGATGCAGGTCCAAATCAAGACGACCAGCGGTCCTGCAATCGAAAAACCAGGGGATTTGATTGCGATCTTGAATGAGCTGCAGCCAGGGGATGTTCTGTTTATCGATGAGATCCATCGCTTGCCTCGTGTCGCCGAAGAAATGCTTTATTCGGCAATGGAAGATTTTTATGTGGATATCATGGTGGGGCAAGGGACAACGGCTCACCCAGTACATTTTCCGCTTCCGCCATTTACCTTAGTCGGCGCAACGACGCGGGCGGGGATGCTCTCGGCGCCATTACGGGATCGCTTCGGGATCATTTCTCATATGCAATATTATGAAGACCATGATTTAAAAGAGATCGTGCAGCGGACTGCGTCGATCTTTGAAACGGATATCGTGGAAGAAGGGGCGATCGAAATCGCCCGTCGGTCACGAGGCACCCCGCGGATCGCCAACCGTTTGCTTAAACGAGTTCGCGATTATGCGCAAGTGCAAGCAGATGGATTGATCGATCGCACCGTTGCTGACCAGGCATTGGCGCTTTTGGCAGTCGATCATGCTGGCTTGGATTATATCGATCAGAAATTGATCCGCACGATGATCGAATTGTATCAAGGCGGCCCGGTGGGATTAAGTACGATCGCTGTCAATATCGGGGAAGAAACCGAAACAGTGGAAGATATGTACGAACCGTTTTTGATCCAAAAAGGATTTTTGAAACGCACCTCGCGTGGGCGGATCGCAACACCGTTAGCGTATGACCATTTTGGCTATCCCCAAAGAAGTGAATAGAACGAAGCAGCAATCAACGATGATTGCTGCTTTTTGTGCTTTTGGTGAAACGTTTCTTTTTGTTTTTTAATAATTTCTGAGAATCAATCGATGTTGAAAAAATACATTATTTGTGAAATTTGATTAAACGGAAGTGTTTGGAAAAATGATTTCTTATGAAAATGTTGATATAATAGCTTTTGTGTTTGTGAGGAGCTCAACGAAATTTGTGAAAAAAGAAAACCTGAAAAAAATAATTGGAAAGGCTTGCATTTTCGAATGGCAGCGGATATAATCTTTTTGTAGAAACGTTTCACCAAAGTGTGGAGATATACGTAGTGTTGCGAGGATAGAAAGAAGGAGATTTTGTGTATGAGTAAACTGCAAAAGTTTTATAGTCAACGGCAGCTTCACTGGATGGTTTTTCCCGGCGTGGCATTTATGATCGTATTTAATTATATTCCGATCTACGGAATTATAATCGCTTTCAAAAACTATACGGTGATTGACACGATTTCATCAGCACCATGGGTTGGGTTAGAGAATTTCCGTATCATTATGAATGACAGTTTTTTCTGGGAAGCGGTTAGAAATACGTTAGCCATCAGCTTATTGAAATTAGGATTAGGTTTTGCGATCCCGATTGTGTTAGCCATTATGATTTTTGAAATGCAAGATGGGCGCTTGAAGAAATTTATTCAAACGGTTTCATACATTCCCCATTTTTTCTCATGGATCGTGCTAGGTGGGATGATGATCTCTTGGCTGTCCACGAACGGCTTTATCAACCAAGTGTTGATGTCCGTAGGATTGATGGACAAAGGGGTCAATCATCTATTGGATCCAAGCAAATATTGGTGGATCGCGGTCCTTTCTGATCTATGGAAAGAAGTCGGCTGGGGAACGATTCTTTACTTGGCAGGTATGTCGCGGATCGATCCAACGTTTTATGAAGCCGCACGAATCGATGGTGCCAGCAAGCTAAGACAGATTCGTTCGATCACATTGCCATTACTGACACCGATCATCTCCTTAAACTTGATTCTGAATGTGAGCGGTATCTTAGGGTCAAACCTAGATCAAACATTAGTTTTGATGAATTCACAGAACCAAAACCGTTCAGAAGTTATCAACTCCTTTGTTTATAAAATGGGGTTGACGCAAGGTGATTTCTCTTATGCAACTGCTGTCGGCTTGGGGATCGCGGTCATTTCCGTCATCTTATTGGTGATCACGGATCGAGTGACCCGCAAGTTGAACAACGGCAATTCAGTTATCTTATAGGAGGAAAAAACATGATCAAAAGAAAAGCAAAAGAAAACACGTGGTTTTACTTCTTCAATACCGTGATCTTGATTTTATTCTCGTTAATGATCATTGTACCGATTTGGAATATCTTGGTTTCCTCCGTGTCTTCTAGTTCTGGATTAGCGGGCAACGGCCTCGTGTTATGGCCCAAAGGCTTTACCTGGGAAAACTATCGGAAAGTTTTTTCCGACGCAAGTATCCCCCGTGCCTTCTTGATCTCAGTGTTAAAAACGGTTCTTGGGGCTGCAACCCATACCTTGTTTTGTGCGATCGTGGCTTACGGATTGAGTAAATCACGCTTGGTTGGCCGCAACATTTATACAACGATGGGGGTCATCACCATGTACTTCAGTGGTGGGATGATTCCAACGTACTTGCTGATTCGCTCGCTAGGATTACTGGATTCTTTCTGGGTCTACATTATTCCAGCTTTGTTCAGCTATTATGATGTCGTGATTTTAATGAACTTTTTCCGTGAGATTCCGCCTTCACTCGAAGAATCGGCGAAGATCGACGGTGCAAGTGAATTCCAAATCTTTTATAAAATCTTCTTACCATTAACGAAACCGGCATTGGCAACCATCATCTTGTTCAACGGGGTTGGCCAATGGAACGATTTTATGACAACAAAACTGTATATCACAAAAGAGTATCTTTATCCGCTGCAAATGAAGATTTATGAAATCATCGTCCAATCCAACTTGAGTACGATGACTGAAAGCGGTAGTACCGACTTTATCGTCCAAGCAACGACCCGTGGGGTTCAGTTGGCTACGATCGTCATCACGACAGTGCCAATTTTAATTATATATCCATTGCTTCAAAAACACTTTATCGGCGGTATGATGGCCGGTGCAGTAAAAGAATAGAAAGAGGGATAGACATGAAAAAAGTAGTAGGCGGTTTATTGGCAGCATCAGCATTACTTAGCTTAGCAGCATGTGGCGGCAGCTCAGACAATGCCAGCAGTTCGGATTTTTCTATCAAAGATCGGTATGAGTTAGATGAAAAGACACCAGCATGGAAACTCGATACCAAAGAAGAACCAACCAAGATCACATGGTACATCAATTCAGACTGGACAGCTTTGCCATTTGGTGAAGATGTGACGACAGCCCAAATCAAAAAAGATTTGAACATTGATATTGAATTTATTTCAGGTGATGATTCGAAATTAAATGCTTTGATTTCAAGTGGTGATATGCCTGATATCGTGACGTTGATGGATAAAACCAGTCAAGCAGCCACAAAAGCTGATAGCTGGGCATACTCATTAAACGATTTAGCGGAACAATACGATCCGTATTTGATGAATGTCGTGACCGAAGATACCTTCAAATGGTTTGCTTTAGATGATGGCAAAACTTATGGCTATCCAAACTATTCCAACACAGCAGCGGACTACGAAAGCGGCAATATTCCCGTCAACGATAACTTTGTGATCCGTGAAGATGTCTATGAAGCATTGGGCAAACCAGATGTTTCGACTCCAGAAAACTATGTGAAAGTCATGAAAGAAATCAGCGAGAAATTCCCTGATTTGACACCAATGGGCTTCACAACGATCGGCGAAACAGCAGGACCATTCTTAGATAAATTGCAAGACTTCTTAGGTGTTCCGTTAGAAGATGAAGATGGTGCTTTCTACGATCGTAACTTAGATGAAGAATATATCTCATGGTTGAAAACCTTTAATCAAGTGTATCGTGACGGCAACATCAGTGATGACAGCTTTACCGATGACGGTCCAACCTATGATGAAAAAGTAAAACAAGGGGACTATGCAACGATCTTAGTCGCAGGAACGAGCGGACAAGGTGGGAACTTCACCGAATTCATGAAAAACTCTGACACACGCTACATCGCAATCGACGGACCTGCCAGCACTTCTGGTCGTGAAGCAACCTTGAACCAAACAGGAATCTCTGGCTGGTTGATCAACTACATCACAAAAGATGCGGCGGATCCAGCAAAAGTAACCCAACTCTTCACGTACTTGATCGATGAACCAGGACAAATTTTGACAAAATTCGGTGTTGAAGGCGTGACGTATGAATACAACGATGAAGGCAAAATCGATTACTTGCCAGAAATCAAAGAAATGGAACAAACCGACAACGAAGGCTACAACAAAAAATATGGTATCAGCCGTTTCAACTACTTTAACAACGACCGTGTCAATGCACTGAAAGTCAAAACCGAAAATGCGTTGACCCAAATGCAAGAATGGGGCGAAGGCAAATTGTATCCACACTTTGTGATCGAAAATACGGATCCAGATGCCGGAACTGCTGAAGCACGTTCAAACACAGCGATCAAAACCAAAATCAACAGTACGATCATCTCATTGATTCGTTCAAAAGATGAAGGAACATTTGACAGCACACTAACCGACTTTGAAGGCTTCTTAGATTCAAACAACTGGGATGCAATCAAAGACATTAAAACTGAAAAAATGGCCGAAAACCGCGAACGACTAAAATAACCCCCATAGGAGAGGAAAGGAAGCCAAAAAAAAGACCTTTCCTCTCCTTTGCTTTGAAACACAGGTTTTGCGCGCACTTTGCGCAAAATCTGATGTTTCAAAGTACTAGGCGACCGCAGGGAGCGTAGTGACCATACAAAGAATCACTGCGATTGGCTCGCGTAGTGAGACATGCAAGCTGCACTTAGTGTGTTTTACTTAGTGCAACTGTAGGCGAAGCGAAAGCGGAGACGAGCAGATGATGAAAAGTACTAGGCGACTGCAGGGAGCGTAGTGTCCATACAAAGAAGCACTGCGATTGGCTCACGCAGTGAGACCTGCAACCCAGAAACCCGTACGTTGAGAAACGACCCAAAATCACAAGAAGGCAAGAAACAGGTTTACGCAGCACCCGCAGCACAAATCAGCAAGTTTTGATTGGAGGATCATAATGAATCGACTATTTTCTTATGAAGGATGGTACTATCGGGTCTTTGCTTTTCTAGCAGATATGATCATTGTTAGTTTTCTCTTTATGATTCCAGCAATGACGCTGATTCTCGCAGGGCCAGCATTGATCGCGCTGTATCGGACGATCGATCAATTGTACAAGGAACGAGATGTCCCGATTTGGCAACGATACAAGCAAGCATTCTTAAGCAACCTCAAACGTGGTCTCTTCTTAGAAGGTCTTGTTATTGCGTATGTCGCAGTCTTTGCCGGTTTGATCTATTCCTTGATGATGCTTACACCTTACTTTGGCGTTTTAGCCGTGATCCTCGTCAGCTTGGCTGCGCTGTATCTCGTCGTGTTCGTTCTCTTGTACAGTTTGTTTGCGCAATCATTGCAAGAAACAGCGAAAGAAACGGCATATGCGGTTCTTAGCAGTACGGCGAATGCGATCATTTTACTGGTGATCCCAATCATTGTTTTTGTATTGTGCAGCAAAGTAAACCTATTCTTATTTGTTTGTTTAGGCATTTCAGGCTCAGCCTTTGTACAGGTGTTGTTTTTCAATAAAGTATTAGCGAAGGGAGAAGAGACAAATGACTGAATCGACCGCAACTGATCGATCCTGTTTTTGGGCTTCGGTCCAACAAGAACTTGACGCCCTTCCGCTAGCCTTTGAAAGAACCAAACAAACGCCTTTGCTAAAAGGGATCGATTGTTTTACGATTTCTTTTCAAAGTCTTGGTAATGAAACGATCTATGGGCATCTGCTGCTGCCAGAACAAGCGGCAGATTGTCCAATCGTGATTGATTTTTTAGGCTATATGAATCATGTGCAAGAACCGTTCCAATTCGCTCATTGGTTACTGATCGGCTGCGGCTGTCTTGTCATCGACAATCGTGGACAAGGGGGACGCACGCAAGATCAGGTTCCCTATGAAACCACGCAGCATGAAGCACCTTTTGGACGCGGCATCTTGAAAAAAGAAGATTTTTATATGAAGCGATTGGTCGCAGATAGTTTGCGCACACTAGAAGTCCTTCAACAGATACCGGAAATCGATCCGCAGCGGGTTATTTTAAGAGGCGGCTCGCAAGGAGGCGGCATCGCCTTATTGGTCAACGCATTAACGAACGTCCCGATTTTTGCGACGTTTGCCGATGTGCCAAGCCACTCCAATCTTGTCCATCGGATCGAACAAAAAACAGGAAGTTACCAGGTGATTCAAGAGTATATCGAACAATTTCCAGAAATGCGGGAAACGATCTATCAAGTCATGAGTTATTTTGATTTGAAGTATTTTGCTCATCAGATAACTGGTCCTGTTTATACATCGGTCGGCAGTGCTGATCCGATCTGTCCCATGGAAGATTTCTTCGTTTCCTATAAAAAGATTCCTGGACCGAAAGAATTGCGTATTTACTTAAATAAAGGGCATGGCGGCGGCGAAGCGAAACAAATCCGTCGTGAAATGCAGCAAATCAAAAAATTACTCAAAGGAAATGAATGAAGATGAAAGTAGCAACCTACAATCTACGAGTCGATACCGACTATGACCAAGAATGGCAATGGCACTATCGATCGGAGGCGGTTTGCTCCTTGATCGATTACTACGACTGGGATGTTCTGGCGATCCAAGAAGCTCGTCCCAGCCAATTTGCAGATTTAGCAAAGTTAGCGCAGTTTGCTTCCGTCACGGCTGAACGAGATGGTGATGGCTTAGGCGAAGGCATCGGACTGTATTATCAAAAAGAGGCTTTCGAGTTATTAGCTTCAGGTTCGTTTTGGTTGTCATTGACACCGACTGAACCAAGTATTCATCCAGAAGCTGCCTATTCACGCTTATGTGTTTGGGCTGTCTTACAGGAAAAAAAGAATCCGCCGTTTCTTGTCATCACGACCCATTTAGATAATATTTCAGAAATGGCTCGTTTTGAAGGGATGAAAGTGATCTTTGAGCAGCTGGCAGATCAAATCGAACGCTATCCTGTATTGCTGATGGGCGACTTGAATGCGGAACCAACCGAGCGGGTGCATTGGTACTTAGAGCAGCATTTTCGAAATGCCAAAGAACACGGACAAAAGCCTCATCACGGACCCAAAGGCTCCTATCAAAATTTTATTTATACGTTACCATGGCAAGAACTAGAAGAAATTGATTATATCTATACGAAAGGCTTCACGGTGGTCAAAACCGCCTGTCTAACGGATTCTTGTGATCGTCGTTTTC
Source organism: Enterococcus sp. AZ141 (assembly GCF_051714385.1). NCBI lineage: Bacteria > Bacillati > Bacillota > Bacilli > Lactobacillales > Enterococcaceae > Enterococcus > Enterococcus sp. AZ141. The sequence goes on along the minus strand of NZ_JBIORT010000001.1, from coordinate 711,343 downwards.
CTTCCGATCATTTCCCTTTAGAAGCAGAAGTCCAATTTGAAGAAAGCAAAGGATGAATAAAAATGGAACAGCAGAAATTAACCGAACTACTTTCAGAAATGACCTTAGATGAAAAAATCGATCAGTTGCTGCAACTGGCAGCGGCTTTTTATTCAGATAAAGCAGAAGAGAAAACCGGCCCAATGGGCGACTTAGGACTGACACAAGAGAACATCAACAATGCGGGAACAACGCTAGGTGTTTCTGGTGCAAAAGAAGCGATCCGCGTCCAAAAAGAGTATATCGAAAATAACCGCTTGAATATCCCGACGATATTGATGGCGGACATCATTCACGGCTTTCGGACGATTTTTCCGATTCCATTAGGATTAGGTAGTTCATGGGATTTGTCAGCAGCGGAGAAGATGGCGGAAGTATCTGCCAAAGAAGCAGCTGTTTCTGGCTTGCATGTGACCTTTTCACCGATGGTGGACTTAGTAAGAGACCCACGTTGGGGCCGTGTCATGGAATCGACGGGGGAAGATCCTTACTTGAACAGTCGCTTCGCTGAAGCCTTTGTCAAAGGCTATCAAGGGGATGATCTGCGAACAGATTTCAACCGCGTAGCTGCGTGTGTCAAACATTTTGCGGCTTACGGTGCGGCTATCGGCGGTCGCGATTACAACACGGTCAATATGTCAGAACGCCAACTGCGAGAAAGTTATTTACCGGGCTATAAAGCGGCCCTTGATGCCGGTGCCAAACTGGTGATGACCTCCTTCAATACGGTGGACGGTATTCCAGCAACAGCCAATCGCTGGCTTTTCCGCGATGTTTTGCGAGAAGAATTCGGGTTTGAAGGCGTTGTGATCTCTGACTGGGCAGCAATCAAAGAAGTGATCGCCCATGGCGCAGCGGAAGATGAAAAACACGCCGCTGAATTAGCCATCAAAGCTGGGGTCGATATCGAGATGATGACGACTTGCTACACTGATAACTTGAAAGAGCTGATCGCAGAAGGCACCGTTGAGGAAGCCTTAGTCGATGAAGCCGTGCTAAGAATCTTGACCTTGAAAAATGAACTAGGTCTATTTGAAAATCCATACCGCGGTGCTGATGAAGCCGCTGAAGCAGCCACTGTTCTGTCTCAAGAACACCGAGAGATCGCCAGCGATATCGCAAAGAAATCAATGGTGTTGTTGAAAAATGAAGGTGTCCTGCCGTTGCAGAAAACCGAAAAAGTGGCGATCGTGGGCCCGGGTGCTCACTCCCGTGATCTATTAGGTGCTTGGTCTTGGCAAGGGAAACAAGAAGAAGTGGTGACATTAGTGGCGGGGGCTCAATCCTTGGGCGCGGATCTGTTGATCGGTCAAGAGCCCTTTGATTATTTTGCACCGTCTGAAGCAGCGATCCAAGAAGCGATCGAATTAGTGAAAGAAGCGGATAAAGTTGTCTTAGCGCTAGGAGAGCAAGAATGGATGAGCGGTGAAGCTGCCAGTCGCAGCGACATTCGATTGCCGCAAGCCCAATTGTCCTTGGTTGAAACCTTGAAAGAATACAACGAGCAATTGATCGTAACCCTTTATAACGGTCGTCCTCTTGACTTGCAAGGGGTTGATGCAGCCAAAGCGATCGTCGAGGCTTGGTTCCCTGGAACCGAAGGCGGAAACGCACTTGCTCAGATCTTGTGGGGAGAATACAATCCAAGCGGCCGCTTGAGTATGTCATTCCCGGAAACCGTTGGACAAGTCCCTGTGTATTACAACGTTGACAATACCGGTCGTCCATATGAAAGTGCACCGGATGAAAAATATGTCTCAAAATATTTGGATGTCTCCAATTATGCCAAATATCCATTTGGCTTCGGCTTGAGCTATAGCCCAGTTGCGTATTCTACGGTGACGTTGGATCAGCCGACCATGACCAAAGATCAAACAGTCACGGCATCCATCACTGTTACGAACCAAGGAACAGCAGCGGTCTGGGAAACGGTCCAATGCTACATTCGCGATTTAGTCGGTGAAGTGGTTCGCCCAGTGAAAGAACTGAAAGGCTTTAAGAAAATTTGGCTAGAAGCTGGCGAATCAACAACCGTTCAATTTGAGATCACGGAAGAACTGCTGCGCTATGTCCACAGCAACCAACAAGCAAGCAGTGATCCTGGGAAATTCCACATCATGATTGGTGGGAACAGCCGAGACACCCAACAAACAACCCTGCAATTAGTTAGGTAAGATAGGAAGGTTTCTATGACGAAAAAAATAGTGATGAATAATGCAAATACGACCGTGACGTTTTTACCAAACGGTGATTTATATGAGATCCAAAGTCACGATGTGATGATCAATCAATTGAATGGGAATGCGCTAGATGGCAGTTTGAATCAAATCTATCTACGACTGCGTGAAGCGGGGGAATGGCACTTCATTCCCTTGATCGGCTCAAATGCTGACAGTGCCTTTGCTTACTCAGACAAACAGCTGACTTGGACTGGAACGTACCAGTCTATCAGTTACCAAGTAGATTTCCAATTGGCACAAGATTGCTGGTTCTGGCGAGTTCAATTGAGTGGTTCTGGGGAAGCGGAATTGGTTTACGGACAAGATCTTGGTAACGCAGCCAAAGGGGCTGTTCAATCCAATGAAGCCTATGTTTCGCAATATATCGACCATCATGTTAGCCATGATAAGGATCGAATCGTGCTATCTTCTCGCCAAAATCAACCACAAAATGGTCAATTTCCATTGGTGGAACAGGGCAGCTTCCAAGCCTTAAAAGGCTTCTCGACGGATGGCTATCAATTTTTCGGTCGCAGCTACAAAGAAACGAATCAACCAGCTGCACTCAGCCAAGAGACATTAGCCAATGAAGTGTATCAATACGAATTTGCCTATACGGCACTGCAAACGCAATGGTTGACAATAAGTGAGACACCTACGGAAATCGTTTTTTACGCAGCGGTCAAAGCCAATCAAGCGACGGCAGTCAATGAACCGCAGTTTGCACTTGAAACGTTGAAAGAAACGTATCAAGCCTTGTCCTTTGACTCGTTGCAGGCAACGGCGCAGGCTCGAAAAAACTTCGGTCGACCGCTCACAGGGCTGACATTTACCACAGAAGAAATCAACGAGCGATTTCCTCAGCAAGAAGCAGTGGAAATCGTTGACCAACAGCTTTATTCCTTTTTTACCCCTGATTATCACCATGTCGTGTTGAAGGAAAAGGAAGGGCAGATGGAACGCTCCCATGGGCATATTTTGATGAGCGGACAAGAGTTGATCGTCGATCAACCCATTTTGAGCACGACTGTTTACATGACGGGGATGTTTAACTCCCAAATCGTATTAGGCAATACGAACATGAACAAATTGTTGAGTAATAGCCGCAACTCATTGAATCTTTTCAAACGTTCCGGTCAGCGGATCTATCTGAAAGACGGCGATCAATGGCGGATTTTAACGATGCCATCTGCCTTTGAAATGGGCTTGAATTCGGCGACGTGGTACTACAAAACAGCGGATGATGTCATTCAAGTAACGACCTTCACGAAAGCAAATGGACGCACGATTGCAACCACCATCACTAGTGAACAAGGTCGTGCTTACACCTGGGCCATCACTAATCAATTTGTGATGGGGGTCGATGAAGCGGTACCGACTGTTACCATTACGCAAGACCAGCAATTGCTCACCATCAAAGGATCAGCGGATTCACCGATTGCGGAAACTTATCCAGAATTGACGTATTATCTCCATGCGGCTCAACCTTTTGAACTGACCGATGAAACGATTTTCAATGTGGCAGCCGACGATAGCACGACCGTATTGACCTTTGCAGAACAGGCGACGGTTTCCTTCGTGATCCAAGGCACACTGACTGGTGAACCCTTTGTTTCCGAAACGTTAGATCGCCAGCAAGAAGACACTGCCTATACGGCCTTTGTCGATGATTTGTTGAATCAGTTTGAATTGAAACATTCGCAGGCGGATGTCGCATCCTTCAATCACTTGGCACGTTGGTACACCCACAATATGCTTGTTCATTACTTGTCTCCTCATGGTCTTGAACAGTACGGTGGTGCTGCTTGGGGGACTCGAGACGTTTCCCAAGGACCGACTGAGTATTTCTTAGCACTTAATCGTCCTGAGATGGTGGCGTCCATCATCGAGCATTTGTTTGAAAATCAATTTGCAGATGACGGCAACTGGCCACAATGGTTTATGTTTGATCGCTATGAGAAACAAAAAGCCGATGAGAGCCACGGAGATGTGATCGTCTGGCCAATGAAAGTCGTTAGTGACTATCTCGAAAAAACCAAAGATTTTGCGATTTTGGAAAAAGAACTGCCTTATACGGATCGCGCAACCTTCTTGAAAACCAAGACCAAAGCTTCTTTGTTTGATCATTTGAAAAAAGAAGTGGCGTATATCGAAGCGAACTTCTTGGAAGGAACGTACCTGTCTTGTTATGGTGATGGCGATTGGGATGACACCTTGCAGCCAAATAACAGCAAGTTGAAGAAACAAATGGCCAGCAGTTGGACCGTTGCCTTGACCTATGAAGTATTGAAAAAATTAGCCAGCCAGTTGCAGTCAGTTGACCCAGAGTATGCCAAACATCTAACGGAACTGTCTGCGGGAATCAAACATGACTTTGAAAAATACATGTTAGCTGATGGGACTTTGCCAGGATTTGTCTATATGGAAGATAGCGAGCACGTGGAACTGATGGTCCATCCGACTGACAAGAAAACCGGTATCCAATACCGCTTGTTGCCGATGCAGCAAAGCATGATCGGGGAGCTGTTATCTCCCGAACAAGCCGAGCATCATGTGGCGATCATCAAGGAGCATTTGCAATTTCCAGATGGGGTGCGCTTGATGAATCATCCAGCGACTTATGCAGGTGGTGTCAGCACCAATTTCAAGCGAGCAGAACAAGCAGCCAACTTTGGACGAGAAATCGGTTTGCAGTACGTTCATGCCCACATCCGCTTTACCGAAGCGATGGCGAAATTAGGCCGAGAAGAAGAGACTTGGCAAGCGCTTGGGGTCATCAATCCGATCCAGATCGCTCAACGGGTCGAAAACGCGGAGATCCGTCAAGCAAATGCGTATTTCAGCAGTTCTGATGGCGATTTCAAAACAAGGGTTGAAGCCCAAGAAAATTTTGGTAAACTTAAGGAGGCAGCAGTCGGCGTCAAAGGCGGCTGGCGCATCTATTCTAGTGGACCGGGGATCTATATGAATCAGTTGATCAGCAATGTGTTAGGCATTCGGACCTTTTTTGATCACGTTGAACTTGATCCCGTCTTGCCAGCGGAATTAGCAGGATTGACACTGACGTATCGACTCTATGATCGGCCGGTCGAAATCGTCTATCATTCGTCAAGTACGCCGAAAATATTGATCAACGGCGAAGAAATGTCCACTGAGTTTGCGGAAAATCGCTACCGCCAAGGTGCGTTTGTCCTGAAGAAAGCAGCGCTTTGCGCCAAATTAAGCGAAAACCAAACCAATACGATCGATATTTATCGTTAAGAAAGGAGAAGCCATGGTAGGAATCAAAGATATTGCCCAAAAAGCGGGTGTCTCCATATCCACCGTTTCGTATGCATTGAATGGCAGTCCAAAAGTGACCGAGGAAACCCGTGCGCGGATTCAAGCGATCGCAAACGAATTGAACTATGTTCCGAACATGGCTGCTCGCACACTGAAACGCAGACAAACCAACATCATCGGTGTTTATCTCGCCGATTATGCCGGAAGTTTTTATGGGGAATTGCTAGATGGCATCAAGAAAGGGTTGGAACTTTTCGGCTATGAAATGATCGTCTGCAGCGGCAAGAAATCACACTTGTTTATTCCTGAGCGGATGGTGGACGGTGCCATCATTTTGGATTGGACGTTTCCAGCAAAGGAAATCGAGCAATACGCCCAACGAGGACATCAAATCGTCGTGTTAGACCGTGTCTTGTCTCATGAAAATATCCATCAAGTCTTGTTAGACAATAAAGGAGGGGCGGCGCTGGCGATCGATCGCTTGATCGCTGGACAAAGCCAAAAAGTCTTCCTCTTAGCAGGGCCAGAAAAAGGCTACGACAGTCGGGAGCGCTTGGAAGCCAGTACGAAAGAATTGACGCGCTTTGGTATTCCTTATGAAGTCATTCCTGGTGACTTCACGGAACCTTCTGGTTATCGAGCGGCAAAACAGCTCTTAGCAAATGATCCCCAGTTTCCCATTGATATCTTTGCCTTCAATGATGAAATGGCGATCGGTGTCTACAAATATGTCCGCGAGACCGACTATCGCATCGGAAAAGAGATCCGCATCATCGGGTTTGATAACACGGAATTAGGCGCTTTTGTGCAGCCGCGCTTAGCGACGATCTCCTATTCGAAACATCGATGGGGGATGGTTGCAGCTGAGAAAATCGTACAATCGATCCAAGGGGAACCAGTGGCGGACGAGCATATTTATACCACTTTTGTGGATGGTGGCTCGTTTTAACAAGCAATACAAAAAAAGTATTAAGCAGTGAAGACTGTTTGATACTTTTTTTGTTTTATAAATATCCGCATTTCTTAAATATTTATATAATACATCATCCTAAAAGTATTTTTGCAAAAAAAAATATTTTTTTTTTTTGTTATTTTAAATATAGATGATTAAAAAAACTCTCTAATTATTGTTGTAACATTATAACCATTATATTGTTTAGGGCGAGTAAGGATTGATTGGGTACTAATTATTAGTTAGTTTTAGCTATTTAAATTATAACTGATGTTCTATTTGTCAATTTTTTTGGATTTTAATTTATTTTTCTAATGTAACGCTCATTTTCTCTCTTGATTTATTCCTCGTTTTTTGTATTATCTGTAAGGATGAATGAATCCTTGATACTCATTGTTTGCAAAAAAAGGTTTTTAAAATAGGTTTTCTTCAAAGAAGTTTTTAAATTAAAAATAAGTTCATTATAAATGGAAATTGTTAGATATTTTTAATTATGAAAAAACAATTATAATCATAATTTTGAGTGGGAGAAAAAAAGAATTATAATTTTTTTTCTTGAAATCGCTAAACTAAGAGTTGTAACACAGGGCGTGCACTGCGCGATACGTTCATTTTTTTAGATAGGAGGGATAAAGTGAAACGGTTTTTAACAACTTTGCTTGTTTTTCTACTAACATCAGGTCCTTGTTTTTCATATGCAATGGTAGTGGCACAAGCCGAAAGTGTTACAAAAACAAGTGAAGAACAAATGATTTCTTCTGCTGAGCCGGTCGCTTCATCAACCGACAATCAGGAAGAAACCAATCAAACGGAAATACAAGAATCTAGCGAAGCTGCTTCGGCAGATTCGACTGCAGCAACCACTGAGACATCTTCTTCTGAGACAGAAGAGTCATCCGAAGCTGTAGAAGAAGTCCAGGTGACCTTTCTAACAGATACTGAGCATGTATTTGCTACCAGAAAAACTCGCATCCAGATCAGCAAAAATAAAGGGGAAGCATTAAAAGAAAGTGAACTGCCGGCTTTTGAAGATGATAGGAATTTTGAAGGATGGGCGTTAGACGGTACGGTCTATACAAGTCAAGCGCTGACCGAATTGATTCTCACGGAGAATCAAACCTTGACCGCTGTTTTTAAACCGACTGTTAAGGCAAGAGCGGCGGACATCTCGTTGGCAGAACAATCGATCAAAGAGATCATTGCAGAAGCCGATAAAACGAAAGTGATCGCTGTACCAAGTCCAGCTGGAGATGATTCAGCATATGCAGAATACACCAATAGTGCTGAAGGGATTCGTCAAGCGTTGTTCGATATGTATCAAAACGGCAATGGTCAAGAATTTGCTTTGTATGTCGGCTCTGGCTCAGCTTTAGCGACTTTGCCAACAAATCTGACTTCAAAGACGATTCCAGACACAGTCGATAATACAAACATGACTTTTTATGCACTACAAGGAAAAATCAGTCGCTTGATCATCACAGGGCATAGTGATGATCCCATCACAGATGCAACAACGTTGACTTCGGGTAGTCGAACCGTTCCTTTTGGCACGGACATCTACTTTGGTTCTGATGTAGTGATTCGAAACCTCAACTATACGGGGACGAGAATGTACATGAATGGGCATAGTCTTTCCTTGAACGGTGGTTCCACCGGCAATGGCCTTTCTATTTATGGAGGAAGCAACAATGGCGACCTTACTGGAAATCCGACGATCACTGTAAATGCGACAGGCTCTGGAACTTGGAACATCTATGGTGGGAATCAAAGCGGTGGTACATTGACTGGGAATACAGCGGTTGTCGTAAATAATACGGTGGGCGGCATCAGTACGATTGCAGGAGGTGCCAATATCGGTACGATTGATGGGAATACCAGTGTCACGATCAATCGACTAAATGGCACACTGACCAATTATTATGGGGGCGGTGTCGGAACCACTACTTCAAATACAGCCAATGTTACCGGTAATGTCGCAACAGTCTTTCAAACAACGAACACCAATTTCCGTTTAGGAACCTATTATGGCGGTGTTCAATACGGGAACATTGGTGGAACAGTCCACAATACTCTCACAGGAGTGGGTGGTTGGACCGGTACAGGATTGAATTATTATGGTGGTTCCAGAGAAGGAAATATTGGACAGACACGAGAGCAAACAGCGATTACGAACCAAGTAGACACTAGCGCCTATTCTACAGGAGCAGCCTATTTTATTGGTGCCAATCGAACCAATGGAACGATTACTGGGAGTATTGAAAATACGATTAAAGCAGGTGACTACAATCAAGGGTCGTTCAATCGTGTCGATGGCGGAGCAGGAATGGACGTAAGTGTTACCAGTCTGCAAACTGGATCTGATAGTGTGTATGACGCGATGACACCAACTGATCGCCGGGCTTACGCTGAAACCACTGCTCGCTTTAAAGTATACGGTGATATTACGACGAAAATCCTAGAAGGCTGTGTCAGCTATGGAGGAGACAACTTATCGTATACGCGGGCAGCTGGGTATGGTGGCTTTATTGACGGCAGCACAACTGTCGAAGTCGGCGTATTAAATGATTCTCGCACGGTCGGCGGACCTGGATTCGTCTACAGTTATGGGGGACGATCTTATAAAGATGGTATCGCCTATTCAAATAGCTTGAATTCACGAGCAAATGGTGTCGGAACGTTTGATATCGTAGGCGGAGGCGGTACCAATGGTGTGCAAGCAACCAACCTTTATATTTATGGGGATACAAAAACAGTCTTAAACAATGTAGTCGCTCGTTGGACCTATGGTGGTGGTTTTTCAGGAATCATCGAGGGAAACACGGCAAACATCTTGAATGGCGGGATCGTTGATACTTTGGAAGGTGCAGGATATACCGGTAAACGTGTATTCGGTAATTCACATGCTGAAGTAAATTACGGTCAAGTCGACTGGTTTCTTAGTGGCGGCGGTTGGGGGGATGCCAAAATTACAGGGGACGTTTCAGTCACTGTTCATGATGGTATTATCAATGCCTCAATGGGTGCATCATATGGATATTTTTCGGGACACACGATCAATGGAAATTCTGATAATCGAATTTACGGCGGAGATTTTTCTGGAACACCTCGGACAGGTCCAAGTGCTTTTTCTGGGGGAATCACGAATGCAGGTTCGCTGCTAGGGGATGCCCAATTAACAATCGACCTAAGGGATTATGAAGGGGAATTTAAGCTTCCTTCAGGAACGAATATCTCAGGTGGAAATCCGTTTAACAGTACCAACATCGTTGGGACTGATAGTACCAATACGATTACATTGAACATATACACAAAGCCGGGGTCAGATGCACTGAATGGTGCAACGATCTATGGCGATGGTGGTTCAACGGCCGCCAACACAAGAAGCGGTAAAATCAATATTAATATACAAGCTGAAGGATCAAGTATCGGTAACTTGTATACAACAAATTATTCAAACATTTCTTCAAATCGAATTTTAAGAGATGTCGAAATGCGGGTTCAAGGAGCCAAAAGTATCAATGGGATTTCAGGCGGAAATGCGTCAGACAACTTTACGAACACGATCGTAGCCAACAGCAGCAATCAAGTGAAGATGAGCTTTGGTGAAAATGTCGATGGGACAGCTTCTTATCAAACTGATCCAATCGCTGTGACGGGTCTGGGAATCGTCAACTTTACCGAATTGAATGTGACAAACGGCATCAAGCTAATGGCCAATGGGGGAGACATCAAAAATGGCCGTTCAGCCACTGCTGCGAATCACGCAACGACCTATCATCAGTTCGGTGACATCCATCTTTCCAAGGATGCCGGTATCGGTATTTCTTCTGCAACGAATTTGATTTCAGGCGCGAAGTTAACGGTGGAAGACAAAGGGACGATTGAGTCACCGCCGGGAACGGGGCGAATCAATCTTTCAGATTTCGCAACACCAGATACGGACAAAGATCATTTAACGTGGCTGAAAACGACGACCAATGATGCAGGTTCTCGAGTCAACAGTCAAGGGACGTGGTTTGGAGCGGTTAGTGCCTATCAAGTACTGACTATAAATCCAACTGCTGCTAATGCTGCAGCGATCACGCCAATCAGCTTCAGCGGGATCGAAAAAGCGACTGGGAAAACCTTCATCGGGGACAACGATGTGACCAATGCAGCCAACGGGTACGGTATTGCGATACCAGGTTCGATCATTAACTACGAAGTCGAAACACCGGGAGTCGCTAACGGGATTGGCGCCATTAGTCACAATGTAACGGCAGTCAAAGAGAACAATACGCCGCTGACCTTGCAAGCATGGGGAACTGAGCAGGCGGGGACACAGGTGCAAAAAGGGCGTTTATTGATTCCCTACACGGTAACGGAATTGCCAACATTGACGTTTACACCAGAAACCCAAACGTCCGGTTCATGGGTCTATGCGGGGCAAATCAAATCCAGCAAGCTGGATAGCACGGATCAGCAGTTGACGGAACAACCAGATTCAGAGCCAGTTGACTGGACGAGTCCTGATGGGGAGTATAGTTACGATATTAGTGTCCGCTACTCAAATAAGGCGGAAGTCCAAGCCCGCAATGTGATCCTTACAGAGCAAGAGGCACAATCGCTGACCAAAGAACAAGCCGTGACTTATCTCGAAGCCAGTGGGCGTCCTTTCTTTAAGGATACGCTGACAGATGAGGTCTTAGCTGCGATTCAAGAACCGTTAGAAACAGCGGTCTACCGCAAACAAGCGATCACTTTTTCCGTAGGGGAAAACGATCAGAATCAGGCAGAAACTACCGTGAATCTGGTGGTGGTCAAAAATGAAAGTGTCATTTCTGCTGATCGGCAATTTGCCGTCTATGCAAAAGATGTCCGTTTGACCTTACCAGAAGCAACGGCGCTGACAGATGAAGCCGCTTTGGCAGACTATACCCAAGCAACCACGATTTTTGCAGATAATCGGGCAAATATACCACCGACTGTCGATCCGCAAGCTTTTGCCGCGATCCAGCAAGCAACGGAAGATGAGCTGTTGAAAAATGTATCAACGGCTTACCATTATGAAGCAGGCAGTCAACGGGCAGAAAAAGTCGTCAATGTCGCAGTTGCCGGCGAGCTTATTTTAAGCAGTGTGCCAACAGACTTTGATTTTGGGCAGCAGAAAGTTGCCACAGAAACACAAGATTATTGGCCAACGATCACAGGCGAGCTAGCGGTGAAAGATACGAGAGGATCCGAACGGAGTCCATGGCGCTTGACGGTCAAAGAGCAACAGCCATTAACGGATGGGACAGATCAATTAACCGATGTCTTCCGCTTTGTGGTAAACGGTCAAGAACAGATGATAACCAGTGGGGAAATGATCATCGAGGAAACGGAATTGACAGAAAATGGCACATACGTCGTGAATCAGCACTGGGGCGAAAGTCAGAATGAAGGAATCAAGCTTACCGTTCCAGTCGAACAGCAAAAAGTCGGGGACTATCAAGGAACCTTGAGCTGGCAGCTGGTTTCGGCACCTGGCAACCCATAAAGGCAGGAAAATAAATGAAAAAAATCATGATCGGTATTATTGCTGGCTGTCTATTAATGTTTCCTCAGCTCGTTTCAGCAGCCGAAGCAGGTGCCTATGACAGCAATGGCATTACTTCCTTTTTCGGCGTCTATGAAGAACCAGTTGAGGAGCCAGAAGAGCCCGTAAAAGAACAGCCAGGGAATAAACAAGTAAATCAAACAGGCAACAACATTCTGCCTGCAACAGGGTCGGATCACTTTAATAGCTATCAAAGCAGTGGTCTCGTCGTTTTGTTGGCAGCAGGAATCATTTTAATCAAAAGGAGAACAAAAAATGAAAAAACTTTTCTTGACGGCAGGCATTCTATTGATGAGCACTGCTCTGTTACCAACAACCGTTAATGCCGCTGAATACACCTCAAATGGAGCAATCACTTTTGAAGCGGACCCGAATCCAACCAATCCAGTTGATCCGACCGATCCAGAAAAACCAGTGGATCCCGTCGATCCAACCGATCCAGATGGACCAAACCCTGGAACAGCTGGACCATTATCGATCGATTTTGCTTCAAGTTTTCAATTTGGCAACCAACTGATCACTTCTGAAACAAAAGATTATTACGCACAGCTGCAAGAGTTCACAGCTGGCGCTGCTGGACCAAACTATGTGCAAGTAACAGATAAACGAGGAACACAAGAAGGTTGGTCATTGAGTGTTGTGCAAAACGGACAATTCAAAACGGCTGATGACGAAGAGCTAGTTGGCGCTTCATTGTCGATCGCCTCAGGTGCAGCAACTTCAGTCACCGATATGCAGTATGCACCAACAGTTACTGCAAGTCATACCTTTGTACCCGATAGTGAAATCACCTTGGTCAACGCACCTGTCGGAAAAGGAATGGGCACTTGGATCTACAAGTTTGGGAACGATGCAACGGAAGGGTCAACAGCAGTAAAATTAAACGTGCCAGGCAGTTCCGTAAAATTAGCCAAAGAGTATCGGACGACATTGACTTGGAATTTAAAGAATGTCCCTGAAAGCAATTAAAATCACTGATTTTCAGTAAAACAGATAAAGGAGTGTCAAATAGAAATGAAAAAAACAGCATGGGTCTTTGTAAGTTTTGCCGTCTTGGCAGCAGCGAGTGCAGCAACCGAGGTTTCAGCAGCCGAAGCGGCTTCTTACACCTCAAATGGGGCGGTTGATTTTATTCCGAATACTGATCCGACGAACCCAGTCAATCCAGAAAATCCAGATCCAGAAAACCCGGTCAATCCTGTGGATCCAACCGATCCCGATGGACCAAATCCTGGAACGAATGGCCCATTATCGATCGATTATGCCTCTAGCTTAGATTTTGGTGTCAATAAAATCTCTAATAAAAACGAAGTCTATTATGCACGAGCACAAGGGTACTTGAACGATGATGGCACAGCTTCTACATTAAAAACTGCCAATTATGTCCAAGTAACTGATAATCGCGGTAGTAATGCCGGTTGGCGGTTGTCTGTGAAGCAAAATGGTCAATTTAAAAATGAGACGACCTTGAATAAAGAATTGACAGGTTCTGTCATCACCCTAACAAGTCCTGACGTTAAATCAAATGCGGTTGGCGTCACAGCTCCCGTGGCAGAAGCAACGATCACGTTGGATGCAGCCGGTGCTGAATCAGTGGTGATGACTGCAGCAAAGCAAACAGGTGCTGGAACATGGGTCAACGCTTGGGGAAGTGTTGAGTCGATCACTGAAATAGACAAAGATGATCAAGAAGTACAAGCCGATATTACCAAAGCAGTCGCACTTTCTGTACCAGGCAGCACCCCAAAAGATGCCGTTAGCTACACGACTACATTGACTTGGGTATTATCAGATACACCAGGAACGGAAGGATAAGGAGTATAGACATGAAAAAAACACTAGCATTTCTCTCAGTATTAGGCTTAAGCCTAGCAGCACCAGTGCTGGCACAAGCAGCGGACAGTGCAGATTACAACTCAAATGGACAAATCACCTTTGAACCAAATACAGATCCAACCAATCCAATCAGCCCAACAGATCCAGATCCAGAAAATCCGATCAAACCAGTGGATCCAACGGACCCAGATGGACCAAATCCAGGAACGAACGGACCGCTATCGATTGATTTTGCTTCAAGCCTTTACTTTGGCACACAAAAAATCACCTCAAAAACAGAGATCTACCATGCGGAAACTCAAAAATATGTGGATTCAGTTGGTGATAATCAAGAAGGACCGAATTTTGTCCAAGTGACAGACAATCGGGGAACAGAGAGCGGTTGGACATTGAATGTTCGCCAAAATGGTCAGTTCAAAACAGCGGAAGATCAAGAATTGACTGCTGCGCAAATTCGTTTGACGAAGGGAACTGTAGTAACTCCTTCATTGTCACCAAAACCATCAAATGTGAGCGCAACGATCACATTGAATCCAAACGGTGCCCAATCCTTAGTGATGAGTGCCCAAGATGGCGAAGGGGCAGGGACCTATTTAATGAGCTGGGGCGATAGTTTAGCTGCAGCCATGGATAGCATTGAGTTGGAAGTTCCAGGCTCAACGACGAAATATGCCAGCCAATACAACACCACGTTTACTTGGTTACTAACAGACACACCAACCAACCCATAAGTACCAGCTTTCTCCTTGAACCTCGAAAGGGTTCAAGGAGAATACATAGAAAGAAGGGACATCCATCATGAAAAAAATCAAACAGCTTTTGGCGCTCCTATTCGCAAGTATTTTCTTTTTTGTACCAATCATAGGAACCGCTTCTGAATTTAACTTTGCCGTCAATCCAGTGATTCCAGAGAATCAAATCGATAAAGAAAAGACTTATTTTGACTTGAAAATGGAGCCAGGAGCGGTTCAAACTGTAGAAGTCCAATTGCGCAATGACACCGATCAAGAGGTCGTCATCGCGCCAGTGATCGCTTCTGCTACTACGAATCTAAACGGGGTCGTGGAATATGGCGAAAACGACATCGAAGCGGACGAAACCTTGCCTTATGATATGGCTGATTTGATTGAAGTGGAGGAAGAGATCACGATCCCGAAACAATCCCAAATCACCTTACCCTTAAAGATCAGTATGCCCTCAGAATCGTTTGAAGGGGTTATTGCCGGTGGTTTGACCTTGAAAGAAACGACAGCGGAAACCGATACTGCTGACAGTGAAGAAGACCAAGGGTTAGCCATCAAGAATGAGTATGCCTATGTCGTTGCGATTTTACTCCGTCAAAATACAACAGAAGTCACGCCGGATCTAAAACTGCTGGATGTTGGACCGGGACAAGTCAACGCTCGCAATACCATCAATGTTACGTTGCAAAATCCTGAATCAGCTTACTTAAATTCCTTACGGTTGATCAATGAAGTGAAGAAGAAAGGCGATAGTGATGTCTTGTATACTTCAGATACCTCACGAATGCAAATGGCACCTAATTCAAACTTCTCGTACCCAATTTCCTTGGAAGGACAACGTTTAGAAGCAGGGACCTATGTGTTGACTTCCGTGGCCTATGGTGGGAAAAGCGATGAAGGACAATACAAAGTGGAGAATGAAGAAGGCGAGGAAGAAAGCTATCTCTATAAATGGAGCTTCGAAAAAGAATTCACAGTGACTGGCGATGTTGCTCGTGATCTTAATAAGAAAGATGTGACGATCGAAACAGATTACACGTGGCTTTACTTCTTGATCGGCGGTCTGTTGCTGCTGCTCGCCTTACTGCTGCTTTTATGGTACCGACGAAAGAAAAAAAATGAAACGGATGAAGCGTGAGCACCTTGAGAAATACTTGATCGATGGCTTGATCATCGCAGGTATCCTCTTGTTGGCACTTCCTTTTTTAAAAGAAAGCATCGTCAGTTGGCAATTACGCACAAGCGAATTGACGATAGCGACCCAGCTGCCGACAACGATTCCAGAAGAAGAAACGATTCAAATGCCGGCTCTAGGGGATGTATTGGCTCCGCAGTCGGCAACGATCACCGGGTACGGCTTTGTTGCAATTGAAGCGATCGAGTTCCAGCAGCCGCTATTGGTGGGGATAACCAATCAGCAGCTGCTGAAAGGCGGTGTCGTGATGTTTCCGGAACGTTTGTTAAAAAATAACAATTTTGTCGTTTTAGGGCATCATCTCGGTAGACAAAGTTTGTTATTTGGTCAATTGCTAGAAGCACAGGTGGGGATGGAAGTGTCCGTAACCTACCTCGAGGAACGCCAGCAGTATATTATTATCGATAAAAAAGTCGTAGATGAATCCGACTTGTCGGTTCTAACAGATGACCAGACACCAAAGTTGACATTGATTACTTGTCCCACACCTACTCGAACAGAAGAACGCTACGTGCTGACAGCGATTCCTGTTGAGCAAGCAACTGCCGGGCAGTCGCAAAACACAGCGACCATGGGCAGTATGTCACAAGGCGCAAGAGTGTTGGCTCAAAAACAAGAAATGTTATGGAAACAACAATCTGAAAAAAATTGGTTTCTTTTATTTGTTATTTTATTTATAATTAGTGGATGTCTGCTTGGCGTTCACAAACTGTTGAAACGTTCAGCGCCGTAGAAAGAGCATCAAAAAGAAGCTCTGTTGATAAGGAGGGTGAAGAAATGAAACGCAGATTTGGTTTTGTCATTGGTGCCTGCATGATTATTGGAATGATCGATCTTGTCACAGAACAAGTTGTTTTTGCGACTATCTATAATCCGCTAGACCCCTCAGAAGAAATCGTCCCAACGGATCCGCCAGAAGGAAGTACGGAAAAAGCAGATGAACCGCCTGCAGAAAAGGAAGAATCCAAAGAATCGCCGGCTCCTGAACCGGAACCTGTTCCGAAAAAAGAACAGGAACAATCCGCATTTCCAGAGAGCAGTTTTTTGGAAAAACAGAAGCACTTAGCACAACGAGTCATGTTAGAAGATGTTTTTGCGTCGGATCGTTTGGCTGTCGATTTAGCACTGCCGGGAAATAATACGGATGGTGACGGGGATGACAAACCTTCGTATCTTGCCAGCTTATGCTATCTATTTTCAGGAAACGTTCTTTATGGCCAAAAAAATAACGGAGGCTTGAAAACGCATGTTTGTGACATTTTTGAATAAGGCGGACAAACGAAAATTGATGATGCTGCAATATTTGGAAAACGCAGTCGCTCTTTCTGAAACGAAGGAAACATTGATGGACCAATTGACCATGTCGGAATTTCTGATCAACAAGACCGTTCAAGAATTGAATCTTGATTTTTATGAACTAGGATTGAATGAGGAATTTGAGATCGTGACCGATGGGACGGTCATTAAACTGAATGCCTCCGGGCTGGCAACTTCAGACACACTACTGACCTATTATCTAGATCAAGCGTTAAAATTTTCTATGTTGAAAGAATGCTTTTTTGAGCAATTGTCTTCTTTATACGAATTTGCTACCAATCACTATCTAAGTCATAATCCCGTCTATAAAGAATTTAAACAGTTTAAACTGATCTTGAAAGAATACGACATTGAAGTGACGAAAGAGTTTCAGCTGGTGGGTGAAGAAAGTGAGATTCGGGAGTTTATTTTTCTCTTTTTTATGAAGGAATATTATTTGAACCATTCCCCTTTCCCAAAAGGTATCTTGGACAAAGAAAAAACCTTTGATCGATTCAATGAAAGTACTTGGCTGAATCCAGAACAGTCTGCCCGCATGCGGATTCGCAAGAAACATTATCTAGGTATTGTTTTGGCGCGGATGTCTAAAGGACATTTCATGCAAAACAGTGTGGAAAACGATTTAGTCTTGCCAAAACATTTAGTGATCATTGAAGATTTGAAGCGTTGGTTGCAGGAGATCTTGACGATCACCGATCAAGAAGTCCTAGAACGTGAAGCACGAGATATTTTGCGCTTTTTGATCGTTGAGGGTTGGCTGATCGACAACAATAGCTACATCGACCAAGAACAAACCTATATCCAACAATTAAACGAGCATTTTATTCAGGCGGTCCAACAGCAGTTTTCGCTAGCCACGGACACGTTGGCACTGCTTCATGCCGAAACGACTACGATTCATTACCAGCTCCTGTCGTTTTCTTTTAGTTCTCGCTATGAGTACCAATACATGGATGTCACGTATTTTCTTGAGACGTATCCTGAATATGCTGCCTTTTGCCGCAACTATCTGGAAGAAAGTCGTAATCGACCGATCTTATGGAACAATAAAGAGTTTTTGTTTTTTAGATACCTTATTTTATTAGTTTCTACGATTCCATTAAAAGAGATTTTGGTTCCTTTATATGTCTGTGTTGATTTTTCATTTGGTGATTCCTACAACCAGATGATCAAAAAGAATATTGAAAAAATTCTCGATTTGAATGTACAATTCCAGAGTTACCCAGATGATCATACGCACCTGATTCTTTCAAACCTGCCATTTTATGGTGCGTTGGGGATCGACCATATTTTATGGCTCGCACCACCTAGACCCATCGATTGGGCCAATTTTACTGAAAAAATCAGCGTGATTCGCAGAGAACAATTTCAAACCAAAATGGCACAGTGAGCATCCTGCCGTTTAACTATCAAAAGCAGCGTCTGCCTCAAATGAAGGCAGGCGTTTTTTGCAGAAATCTCCCATATGCAAAAAGCACACAGGGATCTATTGCCCTGACGAAGTGTTCGGATAAGGTCTGTGAAAAAGGACCATTTGATAGGATTTTTTTTTGCTAGAAAATTTGGTATGATAGAAAGAGAAGAAAAAGAGGTGCCCTATGATGGATGGGAAACAAACGAAGGCTGTGATTGGCCAGACATTGATCACCCTTTGTGAGACCAAAGAAGTGAATAAAATCAGCGTACAGGAGATCGCCGAAAAGGCGCAAGTCAATCGGCAGACGTTTTACTACCATTTTCCTGATAAAAAAGCTTTGATCCAATGGATCTATCGGCAAGATGCCCTGATTTTTTTGACGACAGAAGATGTCTCCCTTGATAACTGGGAAGAAGCCGCCTTGCGCATGCTGAAAGCAATGAAACAAGCGCCGGCCTTTTACCGCAAATCACTGGCTTATGACCGCGAGATCTTAATGAACGGTTTTTTACAGATCACAGAACCGCTTTTTCAGCGCTTGTTCTTGGAGGTCGATCAAGAGCAGCAATTGACGAAACAAGACATTCTATTTTATAGCCGATTCTTTTCCTACGGCTGCGGAGGCATTTTGGAAAATTGGATTCACAACGACTTTCCAGAGACCCCATTAGAGATTGCGACGCAATTGTTTCGTTTGGCGAAGGATGTGGAATTTTTTGGCCACCAAATCTATGAAAAAGAGGAGCAGTAAGCGATGACGAAAGTTTTATTTGTTTGTTTAGGTAATATTTGCCGTTCCCCCATGGCAGAAGCTATTTATAAAGCAGAAATAGCAAAACACAAGTTGGATTGGCAGATCGATTCGGCAGCGACCAGCTCATGGGAAGTCGGACATTCTGCTCATCCCGGAACCAAAAAAAGACTGCGTCAAGCAGGGATCTCTAGTGACGGTCTTATTTCACGGCAGATCACTGAAGCGGATTTTGCCACATTTGATTGGATCATCGGCATGGATGCGAACAATGTTGAAACACTTCAAGCGCTAGCACCTGCCGATACGACCGCAAAGATCCGTTCGTATTTGAGTGTTGTTCCTGGCAAAGAGGCTGAGGAAGTACCAGATCCTTATTATACAGGAGATTTCGAAGAGACCTATCAACTGCTGCAAGAGGGGATTCCTTATTGGCTAGAGGTTATTTCTTCTGAAAAATAAGGCGTGTTCGCTTGTATTTTATCAAAAATTTGCTAAAATAGAACCATGGAAATGCGAACGTATGTGTGGTTTTAGAAACTGCTGCAACGCGCAGAAAGGAATGTCCAATGGAAAAGAAACCATCGCCTATCAAACAATTGGGCAAACTCATTGTGATGACATCCACAACGTTGCTGGATACCTTTTTCAGTGATGATGCTGACAAGAAGAATCAGTCTGAGAAAGTCAAAGAAATCCGGCGAACGCTGCAAGAGGCAGCCGCTGCCAAGCATCTGGTCGTGCTGCAAGTAAAAACAGAGAAATTGGGTGGTTTTGAAACCGTTACCGGCTGGATCGTCGGCAAAACGGTAGCAAAAGAACAAGTTGTCTTGAAATTACAAAGCGACCGTCAGCAGCTGCGGATTATTCCCCTGCATCATGTGCTGAAAGTTAGCACCTTGAATACAAAACCCGGCTTGTAAACAAGCCTGTGCATAGCAAAAAAACCGCTGCGTCATTAGACATAGCGGTTTTTTAATTGCTAGTTACGCGTGCTTGTTTTTGACTTCTGCGAGTCGCCAAGCGGTCATCACAGCGATCAGTTCGTAAGGGATCGGCTGTGCAAAAGAAAACTGGACCGCCCCTTTACTGGTCTTGTATGGTTGTAAGTCCTCTTGGAAGGCCGTGATCGCAGAAGGCGTGGGATAAAAGCCTAGATGCTGTTTGGCGCAGGCAAAATGTACGATATTTTCTCCCTGATGATAAGTAGGCATTTGATAACTGATCTTTTCAACCGCTTCAGGTAAAACGGCTTTGATGGTTTGACGGACCTTTCTTAAAATCGCTTGTCGTTCTGCTGGAGCTGCTGCAATGTATTGGTCAACTGTCGTAATGGCTGTTGTCATAGGCCACCTCCTGCCTTTAGTATACGGCAAACCCCGTAAGAAAAAAAGGAGCCTGTCAGTGGGTAGCTGACAGGCAAGGAGTAAAAATGAAAAGTGTTAGTTAGGGTTGTTTGTTGGGTTATGTATACTATACTGTCCAAATATGAATTTTTTGTGGAGAAAAGATTGGAAAGTGTTTAAGTTTGCTGGCTGCGAAAATAAGTAAAAAAAGACCCGTCGGTGGGTGGCCGACGGGAAGGAGTTAAAAATGAAAAAGTGTTAGTTAGGGTTGTTTGTTGGTATACATAGAGTATACGAGATAAATATGAATATTCTGTGACAAATCTTTTCGGAAGTTCTTAAGAAACCGTAACGGTTTGGTTACAGAGAAAGGTTCTTTTCATCAAAACGGTTTTTCAACGTACGATACAAATCAATGTATTGCCGATCGTCTGCCGCATAATCCCAAATATAACTCATTTTTTCTGGTTTGAGTTTTTTCATCAACTGATTGGAACTAACGATGACATCATAATTTTCTTGCTGGTTTAGATCATAAGGTTCTGCTGCTACGAAGGTCAAGTCATGTAGGAATTGATTCAATCCTTGAACGACTAAGAAATTATCTTCTAACGCAACCCCTACCCGTAAACGATTCGAATAACGGATTTGATCATAAAACGGCAGCAGGGCGTGGGTATACATCGTTGCCATCTGCTCTTGGTTTTCATCATTGATATAGTCCACCGCTGATTCTTCGCGATAGTTCGTTAAGAATTCATCGATTTTTTGCTGCAGCTGCTCTTCAGCAGACCCGCGATTGATCGAGGGTGTCAGCAAGCGATAGATATTTGGAAACGGCTGACGGAAAACGTAGTTGCCGAAAGTCACATTGATTAAATTACCCACGACCAATGGCTCGTCTAACAGGCCAGGTTGTGAAGCAAAGAAGGTTGCTTTCATCTCTGCTAACAAGTCTGCGACTAACGGATAAACTGGGTTTTGTTTGCTTGAAAAGAATTGCAAGGTTTGTTGCAAAGCTTCTTCTTCAGGACTCAAGTAAAATGGGAAGATTTGCGCCATCAAATAAATAAACCCTGATTCGCCTTTTAATTGTTTGTCTGTCATTGAAACTTCAGGATCAACGACTTGTGTCAAACGCTCAAAATCGAAATATGGATTATTTTTCATCAGGAAATTGTACCGCTTGTCGTATTTGGCAAAATTCCCTTTTTTGATTCGTAAAAGAATCAAGGCGGCGAAATACTTCAACTCTAATCGGCCAAGATAAGAATGAGTCATTGGGAAATACTCCGTGAATCGATCCACCATTTTTTCTGTCTCACTCTCAGCGATCGCAAATGGCCATTCTATTCCACGAGTACCTAACCAAATGATATTGAATAGGGAGAGCCGCACAAGACGCTCATCGCCCACTAAGTTTGATTCAGTGTACGTAAAGCGAAGCTGAAATTGCTTCAAATGTTTTTTTAGATGTTCAAATTTGCGAGACACCGTTGAACGACTGACATCGTATTTTGCACAAAAATCCGTGATCGTAGGATTGTCTTCATTCAGCATGTAAAGAACATATAAGAACGGAACGCTTTTATTCAATAAATAGAAGCGGTATTCATCGATCGTTACCGCGATATTCTGAGGCTGTAATTTACCGCCACGACCGAGTATCGACATATGATCCGGAGTTAACTCAGTTAGATCTTGGTCGATCTCAGTCAACTCTATAAAAGCTTGTTGGTAGCTTAACTCCATTTCCTTTGCCAATTGTGCGATTGGGTGGCTAGGGTTTTGCAGAGTCAGCATACGCCGGAATATTTTAAATTTAATTAATGTTTGCGGGTCCATCATAAGTTCTTCATAAAACATAGGTATCCTCCTTTGTGGCTCTATTGTATCTTTTTTTTACGAAACTGTCAGTCTTTTTAATCAAAAAAATAGCCTACCCTTTAAAAAAAGGTAGGTTATTTTCATCTTTTTAACTAATTTAGGCTGAAACAGGGTCTTTTTTGAACCACGACCATAGCAAACCGATCAAAAATCCGATCGCAGCTGGTACGACCCACCCCATCCCGATTTGGAAAAAGGGCAGATAATCTGACGCAAAAGACAAGATTCCTTGCACGAAAGCGTTGTTGGTAATCACTGCAGGACTCGCATTTAAGCCGTCGATGATTGCAGCGATCAACGTGAAGTATGTCGTCATTCGATAGACACTGGCACGATGGTTAAATAATGGACTGATGATCGCCAACAAAATCAAAGTGATCGCCAGTGGATAGATAAACATCAAGACTGGAATAGAAAACTCGATGATATTGGTCAAGCCGACATTAGCGAAGATCGCTGGTAAGATACTTGTCAAAGCGATAAAGAATCCGTAGCTTTGCTTTGGAAACAATCCAGCAAAGGTTTCGGAAAAGGCCGTGATCAAACCAATGGCGGTTTTTAAACAGGCAGAGATGACGATCAATGCCAATAGCAGACTGCCGACAGTGCCAAGGTAATGGTTGGCGATTTGTGCCAAAGCGATCCCACCGTTTTCGCTGATGGGAAACTGGCCTAAACTTTTGGTTCCCATATAAGAAAGTAAGGTATAGATGATCCCCATCAACACGATGCTGACAGAGCCGGAAAGGATCGTGTCTTTTGCGACCGTCGCAGGTTTCTCAACCCCCATATTGCGAATCGTTGAGACGATGATGATCCCGAAGGCTAAAGATGCCAGCGCATCGAGAGTATTGTAGCCGTTTGTGAAACCAGTAAAGAAAGCATCGCTTTGATAGCTAGGATAGATCGGCGCATCGCTGATGGTTCCTAGTGGTTGCCAAAAGGCAAAAAAGAGCAAAACTCCTAGTAAGACCAGAAACAAGGGATTTAGAAACTTCCCTACATAATCTAAGATTTTGCTAGGTTTGCGTGAAAACCACCAGGCAGCTCCAAAAAATAGGGCAGAGAACAACGCCAATAACCAAGTTTGCATGTCTGATGAAACATGGGGAGCGATCCCGATCTCATAAGAAGTAGTAGCCAAACGAGGCAGAGCAAAGAATGGCCCAATCACTAAATAAAGCAAAATCGTAAATATCATTGCATAGCGGCGATTGATCCGAGAAGCTAATTCAAAAACACCGCTGCTTTGGGAAACGCCAATAGCAATGACCCCTAAAAATGGCAAGCCGATCCCTGTAACTAAAAAGCCAAGGTTGGCTAAGCCGACATTCGCGCCAGCTTCTTGTCCCATGTGAACGGGGAAAATCAGATTTCCGGCACCAAAGAAAAGACCGAAAAGCATTGATCCAACATACATGTAATCCTTAAACTGTAACTTTTTTTCCATAAATGAAAGCTCCTATAATTCCTTAGTTTTAAAAAAAATAACAAAGTTTCTAACAAATAGCAATGGTTTTTTGTGATTTTTTGATAAATTCTGACAATTACTCCTCCTGCAATAAAAAAACACTTAGCATTGAATTCTTCCAAGCTTACTGAAAAAGGACGAAAAAGCTCGGAAGAAGACCGCTAAGTGTTTCAAGACAGAAAATTAATTCAACACACGGGAAAGGAATTCTTTGGTGCGTTGCTCTTTTGGATGAATAAAGATATCTTCAGGCGTCCCTTGTTCGGCAATGACACCTTGATCCATAAAGATGACCCGATCAGACACTTCTTTGGCAAAGCCCATTTCGTGGGTAACGATCACCATTGTCAAGCCAGTATGAGCTAACGTATTCATGGTCTTCAACACTTCACCGACCATTTCTGGATCTAGCGCAGAAGTCGGCTCATCAAACAACATGACATCCGGATTCATCGATAAGGCACGGGCAATGGCTACTCGTTGTTTTTGTCCACCTGAAAGCTGGGAAGGCTTGGCATTGGCATATTGAGCCATACCGACTTGCTCCAGATTTTCTTTGGCAGTCGCTTCTGCTTCTTTGCGATCACGATTCAAAACAGTGACTTGGCCCGTCACGCAGTTTTCTAATACATTCATATTGTTGAATAGGTTAAAGGATTGGAAAACCATTCCTAGATGCGTACGGTATTTCGGCAAGTCATAGCCTTTTTCCAGCACATTTTCACCTAAGTAGATGATTTGCCCACTGGTTGGTTTTTCTAATAAGTTGATGCAGCGAAGAAGTGTAGATTTTCCTGAACCAGAAGAACCGATGATCGTGACAACTTCTCCTTTATTAACAGACAAACTGATGTCTTTTAAGACTTCGTTGTCGCCAAAACTCTTTTTTAAATGGTCAATTTCAATGATTGCTGACATGTTCTTCCTCCTTATTCGTTCGGGTTGATGTCTTCTAATTTGACATACGCACTGGGACCATCCATTTTGCGTTCAACAAAGCGCAAGATCTGGGTGGCACTGATGGTCAAGACTAAGTAGATCACACCGATGATCGCAAATGTTTGGAAGTATTGGAAGTTCGTTCCAGCGGCTGATGTACCTTGGAAGAAGAGGTCTGCAACACTGATGACACTTAAGACGGCAGTATCTTTGATATTGATAATGATCTCATTCCCGGTAGCTGGTAAAATATTGCGCATCACTTGCGGCAACACGACCTTGATCATGGTTTGCCAATGGGTCATTCCGATGGCTTGAGCTGCTTCAAATTGGCCGTCATCTACAGCAAAAATCCCCCCACGAACGATTTCAGACATGTAGGCACCCGTATTGATAGAAACGATCAGCACGGCTGCCAGCGTGCGATTCATGGAGACACCAAAGGCTAGAGCAGTTCCGTAGAAAATAACCATTGCTTGAACCATCATTGGGGTGCCGCGGAAAACTTCGATATAAATAGTCAGCAGGCCGTTGACTATGCGTTGGAAGAAACGTCCTACTGGATTTTCTGAAAGCGGCAATGTCCGGAAGATACCGACTAAAAGACCGATAATCAATCCGATGATCGTTGAAAGGATCGCGATGAATAAGGTCAAGCCAGCGCCTCGTAAAAAGAGCATGCCGTAATCATCAATGATTTTTTTAAAATCAGCGATCAGACCTTGATCTGCCGTTTCTCCGCTGGCATCTGCAGGCTGATCTAAAACTGCTTGATCCATCAGGGAAACCCGTTCTTCTTCAGAAATTCCTGCAAGGATCTCATTGACTTTTTCAACATCGGGATCGCCTTTGCGCATCCCGACTGCTACTTGGACGTCTTCTGGGTTGGTTTCAAAACCGGCGCCTTCATCGAACTCGACCATCTTCAAATCAGGATTTGCCCCGACGGCAGTGACGCCTTCTGGACGTTCGCTGACGTAGCCGTCAATGATACCCGAAGCTAAAGCAACGCGCATGGAGGAGAAGTCCCGCATGGCTTGTTCTTTTTGGACCTCAGGGATTTGATCTATGACCGTATAATGGAAAGTATTCAGCTGGGCAGTGATTTTTGCCCCCGAAAGATCAGCGAGGCTTTTGGCATCGGCGAACTCGCCATCTTTACGAACCACTACCACCAAATCTGATTCATAGTAAGGATCGGTAAAATCAATTTGCTCGCGACGTTCGGCAGTTGGTGACATACCAGCGATCACAGCATCGATAGTCCCCGCTTGTAAAGCTGGCGGCAGACCGTCCCATTGGGTTTTGACGATCACTAATTCTTTGCCTAAGCCTTCAGCGATTCGTTTGGCGATCTGGACATCGTAACCGCCGGCAAACGCCGAGCCTTCTTCCCCAGAAATCGGCACGGCACCATTGGCGTCCGTCGTTTGCGTCCAGTTAAATGGGGCATAGCCTGCCTCCATACCGACACGGAATTGTTCCGCAGGCGTTTGGTCATCCGCTTGCACGGTTAGGGGCAGCTGAATGAGGGTTAGACAGAGGGCGAAGACTGCCCAGATCCAATTATTTTTTTTCATTTTTTCTCTTTCCTTTCACGAGTTGGACAAGCAGGTAAGGATGAAAAAGCAAAAAAACAGCCGTACTCCATGATTGGAAAACGGCTGTTGACAGGTCATCGTCGACAAACCTTTCACAAAACATAGCGCAACTTAGACAAGCTAAGACAGTCCGCAAATTGTTCATTTGCGGCCCAACAAAATCGATGCAAGCAAAACCGACCTTGTTTCGGCGATGTTCCCTAGCTCTGCTGTAAACGTGTTGCTTCACTCAGCAGGATTAATGAACCTCGCGACCTCTACCTAAATGTTAAAGGGTACTCGTATTTAATTTGATTCTTCTCAGAGTTTAGAAGAAAAGCACCCAAATGTCAATTCTTTTTAACAAAAAAACGACCATTTCCCTATTTTTATCAAAGAGAAAGCGGATCGTTTTTACGAGTGTCTATTGGAACCCTTAAGCGACTTTCGCTTTTGGTTCACGGCCTAAAACAGCTTGGATGACTGTCAAAGCAAGCAATAAGCCAAGTGCTAGATAGATGAGGCTTGAGTATTGTGTAACGCCCCAATCTTGTCCGAAGGTACGGTAAACCACAAGGACGATGGCTTGAATGATTGCTGTGATGACATTTAAAAAGCCGAATGCCCATAAATTGCCATTTTCTTTACGTGCTAAATAGAAGATAGAGAAATATAAGCTGACTGCCAACCAACCGAAACTGATAATGATCATTGCCCAATAAATAATAGCTGCTACCAATGTATTTCACCTCACTTTGATTCGTGACTAGTTTACCACGTTTTTTGTTCCTTGTCATGAAGGAATCTCTTTCTTTGTGAGGCAAAAAACAAAGAGCAAAAGCAGTAATGAAAAGATCATCTGCTATTGGTTGGTTTGCTGAAAAGGGACGGTTTTTCTAGATCGGTTCATTTTCAGCTGTGTATAATAGAAATAAACTGTTTTTTGCAGAAAACTACGAGTTAAGAATCAATTAATAATTAGTTAATAGCTGATTTAGATCTGCTTGCTAGAATAAGCACAGAAGCAAGCAAGGAGGAAGTAAAAATGGAAAATGTTCTTAAAATCAAAGGATTAAACAAACGTTACGGCAAACAGCAGGCGCTACATGATGTCGATCTAACGATCGCTAAGGGAGATATTTATGGATTGGTGGGGAGAAATGGTGCTGGGAAGACGACCCTATTAAAAGCGATCGTTCAGTTGATCCAACCAACTAGTGGCAGTCTGCAGTTGTTTGATGTTGAAGGCGGCAAAGTGTACACTCAGATGCTGAAACGGGTCGGTAATGTGATTGAGACCCCAGTTGCTTACGACCAATTGACCGCAGAGCAAAATTTGAACTATTATTGCAAAATCAGCGGGGTGGTGGAACCTGAGGCGGTCAGTAAAGCATTGGCGTTTGTCGGATTGACCAATGTTGGCCACAAGAAATACCGTGATTTTTCTTTGGGTATGAAACAAAAGCTAGGCTTAGCCATCGCTTTATTGAACCAACCGGATTTTCTAATACTAGATGAGCCGATCAATGGCCTGGATCCTGTAGCGATCGTTGAGTTTCGGGAGCTGCTTTTACGATTGAATCAAGAACGCGGCATGACGATTTTGATTTCCAGTCATATTTTAGAAGAGTTGTACTTAGTGGCTACACGTTTTGGGGTCATTAGTGAGGGGCGTCTGATCAAAGAGATGACCAAACACGAATTCGATCTGATGGCGAAACGGTTTATTCAATTAGAAGTGGATGATGTAGCCACAGCTAGCCGCTTGCTAGAGAGTCAGCTGATTTCCGAATATAAAGTCGTCAGTGACCACAAAATTCATATTTATCAAGAGAATGTGTTGATTCGTGACCTGGTCCGTCAGCTGGTTTATGAAGGGATCGCTATCGACCGGATTTCTTTTGAAGGGGAAAATCTAGAGTCGTATTTCAAAGAGTTAGTAACAAGTGAAGGGGGAAATTAAGATGTTGAATTTTATTCGAGCCGATTTGTATCGTTTATCAAGAAGTAAAAGTTTTTGGATCACAGAAGGAATTATTTTATTGTTGGTGATTTTATCCGTTGTTTCCAATGGTAGTGTAGGGGTCACTCTTGGGGATAGTACGCAAACAGCAGGCAGCCTTACGGAAATGACTGGCTTTCTGGCGATCCAGACCAGTCTGTCTTCCATGTTGCTGTATTACTCCTTGCCATTGGTGATGCAGGTCTTAGGCAGTGAGTACACGAAAGGGACCATGAAGAATATCATTACCGTTGGTGTCTCCAAACCCGCTTATCTTTTTGGGAAATTCTTGGTTTATACATTGGTGCTGGTCTTACAGATCGTCGCGATTTGTTTGGTGAGCTTTGTAGCGGGAACGGTTATTGGGGGGATTGGTTATAATGACCTTTCACAGATAGAAAACTTGTTGTATTATTTCGTTAGTTTTGTACTGATTTTATTAGCGACTTCCTCTTTTGCAGTGCTAGTTTTGTATTTGACCAAAAATACAGCGGTCAGCGTGTTGGCGACGATTTTTATTCCGATGGCCTTTGCTATTGCCCGAATCTCTTTACCCAACTGGAAGTTTTTAGAATACTTGGACTTTCAAGGCGGGTTAGAGATGGTGACCATGACTACTTTCCAAACATGGGAAACAGTCCAACCCATTTTTCTTGGGAGCCTGATCAGTTTATTGCTTTGCCTCTTGGCTGCGCATCTGGTGTTTAAGAGACAAGAATTGTAAGAGCAGAAAAACGCCCAACCGTATCGACTAGTGAAGGTCGAGCGATTGGGTGTTTTTTGTGTATAGCCATGAGTTAGTGGGGTTCAACGGACTGCTGCCAAAAAAGGGTCAAACGAAACGTCTCTTCGGTTGTATCCAATTGGATCTTGCCGTCTAATGCATTAGTCAATGCCGCGATGATATACAGACCAAGTCCGGCTTGCTGTTTATGCCGTGAAAGGTCTTCCGTATAAAAGCGGTGAGTCAATTTTTCTGGGTGCTGGATCGGTGTCCTCAGCTGATTTTCTTGTTGGAAAACGATACGATCTCCTTGCTGATTCAAGCGGATCGTCCCCGTTTCACTGCCATGTTCCAGCAGGTTACCAAGGACATTTTGGAAAATTCGTTGCCAGCTTTTTTTATCTGAAATGATCATGATGTTGGGTTGGATCGCAACCGTCAGTGATAAATGGTTTTCCTCAAAAGAAGGATAAAGCTGGAGCAGTTCTTCTTCCAATAAACGAGAAAGATTGAATTCTTCCAAAGTCAAAGCGAGCTGATTGTCTTTGAGACGCTGATAGGTCAACAACTGTTCCAGATGATTTTCGACTTTTTCTAGGTTGCTGCTGACTTTATCCAGCAGCTGTAGCTGTTGCGGGGTGAGGGTCGCATCGGCTTGCAGCAGTTGTGTGTAGCCGCTGGCGACCGTCAAAGGTGTGCGTAAGTCGTGAGAGATATTTTGAATGGCTTGTTCCAACTGCTGGTTTTCTTGCAGCATTTGATAGTGTTGCTGCTTATTTATTCTAAGTATCTGATTGTTTAACAAGGCGATCGCTTTTAAAGCGGGGACGCGGGTCTGCAAATGGATCTCTTGATTTGTTTCGATTTCGCTGATTCTTGTTAATTGCTGGTGGTACTTTTTTAGATCATAAAGTAAGAAAAACCAATAGCCCAACAATAACACAACGATCAGAGCGGCGAAAAACTGAAGTATATGCATGAGGTTCCTCCTTTTTAAGCTAGCTTGACGCCGATGCCCCAGACAGTATCGATATACGCTTCATCTGGATCGAGTGTTTTGATTTTGCTGCGTAAATGGCTGATATGGACATTGATCGTGTTTTCTTCACCGTAGTAAGGTTCTTGCCAAACAGCTTCATAGAGCATTTCTTTGGTATAAACTTTTTTGGGGTTCGCTAAGAGCAGGGAAAAAATCTCAAACTCCTTTTTCTTTAACTGAACCGTTGCCTCTCCTCGTTGCAGCTGAAACGAGTCAGGCAACAGTTGAATGTTTTTATACGAGTGGCTGCTGGCAACTGGAGGGGGTTGTTTATTTGTTCGCAATTGAACAATGATACGTGCCTTTAATTCTTCGACATTGAAGGGTTTGGTCAAGTAATCATTGGCCCCCGCCAGCAAAAGGGTGGAAACATCAGCTGGTTCATCTAAGGCAGTCAAGATAATGACGGGGACCGTGGAGGTTTGGCGAATCTCTTGCAAGACTTGTGTCCCATCTTTACCGGGGAGCATTCGATCTAGCAAAATCAAGTCGAAAGCATCTTGCTGAAAAAGCAGCAGACCTTCCGTGCCTGAATAGGCTTGCTGGACGGTATAGTCAGCTGCTAAAATAGTAGCCAACATTTCGCTGATCTCATTGTTGTCTTCGATAATCAAAATTTTCATTTGGTTTTCCCATTCTTCTTGTATTTATTGCATTTATTATAAGCAATTCCGCAAGAAAAAGCATTAGTTGCTTTTAAAAAAGAAAATGGCTGATTTTTCGCAAAAACGGTTCTTTTTCGGTTAGAATAAGAGAAAAGCCATAAAGGAAGTTAGAACGATGAAGGTATCTATTGAGCAAGCAATCGCAACGGTCACCGCCGCATCATCCGTGACCTTTTTGACGGGTGCCGGTGTTTCAACCCCATCGGGCATTCCTGATTACCGTTCCTTAAAAGGGGTCTATCAAGGACTGGCCCAGCCAGAGTATTTGTTAAGCCATGACTGTTTAGAAAACGAACCGGAAACATTTTATCAGTTCGTCAAGCACCTCTACCATCCTCAGGCCCAGCCGAACATCATTCATCAAAAAATGGCTGCGCTGCAAACGAAAAAAACAGTTTCGGTCGTTTCACAAAACATCGATGGACTGCATGAAAAAGCGGGGAGTCACCAAAGAATCGATTTTCACGGCTCCTTGTACAACTGTTATTGCCGAAAATGCGGTAATCCGGTACCTTGGCAAGCGTATTTGCAGGATTGGCACCATGCAGGATGTGACGGTCAGATTCGGCCGGCGATCGTGCTTTATGGGGAAGGATTTACGGATGAAACCATTGAAGGAGCCATTCAGGCCGTTGCTCAAGCCGACCTGACGGTGGTCGTGGGGACTTCGCTGCAAGTCTATCCTTTTGCAGGGCTAGTCGATTACAGCCAGCAGGTGTTGGTCATCAATAAGGAACCATTGGCGATCCCGAATGAATATGGCATGTTGACCGCAGCAGCCGAAACGTTTTTCCAGAAAATTGAATGAAGGAGTTTATGATATGACACAACGTACCGAAAAAGAGAAAATGATTGCTGGCGAATTGTACTTTTCCCCAGATCCAGAATTGGTGGCAGACCGGAAATATGCCCGTGAACAAATGAACCTGATCAACCAAGAAACTGATACAAAAATCAAAGAGCAGTTACTAAAAGAAACTTTCGGCTCTGTGACTGGTCGAATCTATATCGAACCGAATGTCCGCTTTGATTATGGCTACAATATTTCTGTCGGCAAAAACTTCTATGCTAACTACGACTGTGTGCTATTAGATGTTTGTCCAATTACCTTTGGTGACAACTGTATGCTGGCACCCAATGTTCGGTTGTTTACGGCGACTCATCCATTGCATCCGGTCAAACGAAATAGCGGCTTAGAATTAGGGGCACCGATCGTGATTGGCGATAACGCGTGGATCGGTGGCGCGGCCACGATTTTGCCGGGGGTGCGCTTAGGTAACAATGTCGTGGTGGGGGCTGGCAGTGTGGTCACAAAATCATTCCCAGACAATGTTGTGCTGGCGGGAAATCCGGCACGGGTCATCAAGACGATCGACTTGGAAGAAGAAAACAACCAGCAAGATCCTTTGGCTGTTCAGCGAGCGGCGATCGATGACATTGATTGGCAGCTCACGCATCTTTTAGAAAAACGCATGAGTACAGTTAATGAAATCGTGCAATTGAAGAAAAGTAGTCAGTTGCCGGTTTTAGATGAAAATCGTGAAGAGAAAGTGCTGGAAAATATTCGGCAGGCGATTTCAAATCAAGCCTATGAGGAAACGATTTTAGCCATGTTTCAATCAATTATGAAACACTCAAAAACCTATCAAGAGAATCAATTGGAGGAATGAGTATGGATGGAGCAACACGTCGAGAAACGATTTTAGCGGCATTGAAGCAAGCGGACAAAGCGATCAGTGCCAGCAAACTGGCAGAATCACTAGGAGTCAGTCGCCAAATCATCGTTGGGGACATTGCCTTGCTGCGAGCAGCCGGTGAAGCGATCGCGGCCACTGCTCGCGGCTATCGACTGCAAGCACTGTTGAATGAGGCGGGGCATGTCAGCAAGCTAGCGGTGCAGCATCGGCCTGAACAAACCGAAGAAGAATTGCGGATTTTTGTCGCTTGTGGCGTGGAAGTGGTCGATGTCATCGTTGAACATGAAATCTATGGAGAGATCACTGGCAATTTGCAGATTCAAACAGACCAAGACGTGACTGATTTCATCAACAAAACCAAACATGCAGAAGCCCGCTTGCTCTCAGATTTAACCAATGGGGTACACTTGCATACGTTGCGTTACACCGATCCTGCGGCTCTGGAAAAAGCCAAACAACAGTTAGCAGAAAAAGGCATGCTCTATCAAAATTGAGGCGTAAACCATTCTGGCAAGGACGCTATCGGCAGTCTTGGGGAACACTTAGATGAAAAAATTGTGATTTTTTGTTGACAAGGCGTTCATTTTCCAGTAAAGTACAACTCAACAAGAATAATGAATCTGTTGAGAAGGAAAGTAACCGCGGATACTTTAAAGAGAGACTCTGGTTGGTGGAAAGAGTCAAGTCAGAAGCGATGAAAAATGGCCTTGGAGGATTGATTGTCGATAAGTAGGCAATCACGGATGCGCACTACCGTTACAAAGTGCACCAATCTCTAGCACGGCTAGACGTTGGGTTGAGGGAAGGGAAACCTTCTAAACAAAAGGTGGTAACACGAGTATTCGTCCTTTTACTAGCAAACGCTGGTAAAAGGACTTTTTTTATACACAAAAATCAAATAGCACCACACACGAAGAATTGGTAAGTACAAAAGCACGTTTTTTCAACAGAGAGCTTCGGTAGCTGAAAAGAAGCATCAAACGACTTTTAGAAAATGGCCAAGGAGTGATTCGTTCCGAGCAGTAGTTTGCAAGGCGACGACGGTAGCGACCGTTATCTGGCTAGAGTATGATCGTACTCGAAAAGGAGCTGTATGCGAGTACAGCTTAAACTGAGGTGGTAACACGCAAAAAGGCGTCCTCAAACAAGTCACAGGTGACTTGTTTGAGGATGCCTTTTTTTATTGAAAAAGACAAGAACTAGGGGGAAGACGATGATTTCATTAAAAGATATATCAGTAACATTCAATCAATCAAAGAAACCCGCGATCCAAGCGGTCAAAAACGTATCGATCGAGATCGACAAAGGGGACGTGTACGGCATCGTGGGTTACTCAGGCGCCGGGAAAAGTACACTCGTCCGTGTGATCAACTTATTGCAGCGCCCAAGCAGCGGCAGCGTCGTCGTCAACGGCACGGAGCTGACCACACTTTCTGCGAAAGACCTGCGAGAAAAACGGAAAACGATCGGAATGATCTTTCAGCACTTCAACTTGATGGACAGCCGCAATGTTTTTGATAACGTGGATTTTTCCTTGAAATATGGGGGACGGTCCAAACAGGAACGTCATCAAAAAGTAACCGAGCTGCTGGCGCTTGTTGGATTGGAAGAAAAAGCCCAAGCGTTTCCTAGCCAACTATCTGGAGGACAAAAACAGCGGGTCGCCATTGCCAGAGCTTTGGCAAATGATCCAGAGATCTTGCTGTGTGATGAGGCAACTAGCGCCCTTGATCCGAAAACGACCTTACAGATATTGGCTTTGTTGAAAAAATTAAATCGGACTCTCGGTTTGACCATCGTGATCATTACCCATGAAATGCAAGTTGTCAAAGAAATCTGCAACAAAGTGGCAGTGATGGAAGACGGTGAAGTTATTGAGCAAGGTTCGAGCGTTCAGATTTTTAGCCAACCAGAAAAACCATTGACCAAAGATTTCATCCGAACGGCGACGCACATCGACCAAGCCTTAGAAACGATCCTCGGCAGTTCGAAGTTTTCTTCCTTGGCACCGAATGAATGGCTGGTGGAGCTGTCCTACGTGGGGGATCAAACCAATGAACCACTGATCGCCCAATTGTACAGTCGCTACAAAGTGACCACCAATATTCTTTACGGCAACGTGGAGATCTTGCAAGAAGTGCCGATCGGCAGCTTGGTCGTTAGCTTATCCGGAGAGTACCAACAGCGCAAACATGCCTTAGAATATTTGAAGTCTCAAGGAGTGTACACCAATATTTTAAAAGAAAATCATGCAGAACCATTAAACAATGTGATTAAAGGAGGATTTTAGATGGCTGCCTTATTAGAAAGATATTTTCCCAATGTTGTTGCGATCCAAGATGAATTTGTCGCAGCAACGATCCAAACCTTGTATATGGTTTTTTGGACCTCCTTGATCGCGGGCATCTTAGGCATCTTGTTAGGGATCGTCCTGGTAGTGACTCGACCGAGTGGAATTTTAGAAAATCGACCACTCTTTGAATTTCTCGATAAGGTCATCAATGTGGTCCGCTCGATCCCTTTTATTATCTTATTGACGTTGCTAGGAACCTTTACCCGATTTCTTGTGGGAACGACGATCGGCGAAACAGCAGCATTGGTTCCTCTGATTGCTGGGATCATTCCTTTCTTTGCTCGGCAGATCGAGATTGCCTTGCTAGAAGTTGACCCCGGTGTCGTGGAAGCAGCCGAAGCGATGGGCACCAGTCCTTTCGGCATCATTTTTCGGGTCTATTTGCCAGAAGGCGTGGCGGGAATCATTCGGGTCTCTGCATTGACCGTGATCAATGTGATCGGATTGACCGCCATGGCAGGAGCAGTTGGCGCTGGCGGTTTAGGTAACTTAGCCATCACCCGCGGGTACAACCGATTCCAGACCGATGTCACGATCATGGCGACCTTGATCATCTTAGTATTCGTTTTTATCAGTCAATTTGTCAGCAACCTACTCATTAAACGAGTATCACACTGACCACCACTTACGTACAAATAAAAAAACAAGCAAGTCTATGGAGGAAGAAAAAATGAAAAAAATCGTACAATCAATCGTCTTAGGGGCAGCATTATTATTTATTACCGGATGCGGAAACAATGGCAGTGCCGCAGCCACTGACCAAGAAGAAGTCACTGTGAAATTAGGAGTGATTGGCGCGGACACCGATGTCTGGGATGATGTCAAAGATCGTTTGAAAGACGAAGGCATCAATTTAGAATATGTCCAATTCTCTGATTACAATCAACCCAACGCAGCCTTAGCTGATGGTTCCATTGACCTCAATTCATTCCAACACCAATTTTTCTTGGACAATTATAATAAAGAATTTGGTACCGATCTCGTATCGATCGGCAATACAGTCAACGCGCCATTAGGCATTTATTCCGACAAAGTGACGGATGTCAACGACTTGGCTGAAGGAGCTAAAGTTGCGATCCCGAATGATGTGACCAATGGTGGTCGGGCATTGCTCTTGTTACAATCAGCTGGATTGATCAAAGTGGATGAAGCAGCCGGACAAACACCAACGGTCGCGGATATTACTGAAAACCGTTTGAATTTAGAAATTTCGGAACTTGATGCAGCGCAAACAGCCCGGGCACTTTCCGATGTCGATGTTTCTGTTATCAATAGCGGCATGGCGGTAGATGCAGGATTTGTGCCTACCGAAGATGCAATCTTTTTAGAGCCTGTTGATGAAACGGCCCGTCCTTACGTCAACATCATTGCCGCCCGTAAAGAAGATGAAGACAATGAAGTTTACCAAAAAGTGGTTGCTGCTTACCAAACAGAGGATACGAAAAAAGTCATCGAGGAAACGTCAAAAGGATCAAGTGTTCCTGCTTGGGAAACCTTTGGAGCAAAATAAGTGCTATGTAATTTGATAAAAACACTGAAAAAAACCATGTAAGAAAAAGGAGAGATTTGATTATGACAACAGCAACTATTACAAAAGCAACGATTAAACCATTTATCCAAGAGCGTTTAGCCGCTTATCAAGCCTTGGCATTAGATATCCATAATCACCCAGAAGTCAGCAACTATGAGTTTTACTCAGCCGATGCCCTGATCGCCCAATTAGAAAAAGAAGGCTTTGCTGTTAAAAAGGATGTCGCAGGACATCGCACCGGCTTTGATGCCCGCTATGTCAGTGGAAAACCGGGCCCAACGATTGCCTTTTTAGCTGAGTACGATGCGTTACCAGGGATCGGTCATGCTTGTGGGCACAATCTCTTCGGGACTTATTCCGTCTTAGCAGCCAGTGCCCTGCAACCTTTCATCGATGAGCTAGGCGGGGAGATTCGAGTCTATGGGACGCCAGGAGAAGAAGGTGGGGAAAATGGTTCCGCTAAAGGCAGTTTTGTCCGTGAAGGGTTCTTCAATGATGTCGATGCCGCTCTTTGTGTCCATCCAGCCCATCGCTATGGCAAAACGACAGCGTCATTAGCCAATGATCCAGTGGATATCAAGTTCTATGGTCGAGCTTCCCATGCGGCAGCTGCACCAGAAAAAGGCATCAACGCGTTAGAAGCATTGCTGCAAGTCTTTAACGGGATCAATGGATTGCGTCTGCACTTACCAAAAGACGTCAATATTCATGGTGTGATCACCGATGGTGGCGTGGCAGCCAATGTCGTGCCAGAATATGCAGCCGGTCGTTTTTATTTACGAGCAGCCAATCGAGCGACCTTGAACGATGTCTACGAGAAAGTCGAAAACATCGTCAAAGGAGCCGCTTTAGCCACGGGAGCGACCTATGAATTCGGCTTGTTCCAAAACTCCGTCGATGATGTGATCGTGACACCAAGTTTTGATGAGATTTTCTTTGCGCATGCCCAAGAAGCGGGCGTACCTGCCGATGAGATCGATACGGAAGCCAAAACAAGTCTTGGTTCTTCTGATGTCGGCAATGTCAGTCAAGTGATCCCGACGATCCAACCCACCGTTTCGATTTCAGATGACTACATTGCGGGTCATTCGAAAGAATTCAAAGCCGCTGCCAAGAGTGAAAAAGGCTTGCAGTCGATCGCTATCGCGGCTGAACTTTTAGCGCTGACCGCGTTAGATCTTTTTGAACAACCGGCGTTATTAGAAAAAATCAAAGCCGATCATCAAGAAAGCCTAGCAAAAGGCAATTAACGCCAAAACCGTGAAGGAAGATATCCAGAGGATACTCAATAATATAGAAGAAAAAAAAGTCTCTGCCGCAAAATGTCGGTAGAGACTTTTTAGTTAGTCGATGACTAAAATGCCTTCTTTCAATGAAAAAGGATTTTGTTGATTGATATGATCGTAGAACATGACCCCGTTCAAATGATCGATCTCATGCTGAACGACGATCGCAGGATAGTTCTTTAAACGAACTTTTTTCTTTTTGCCGTTGATGTCGTAATAGCTGATCGTGATCCGGGCATGGCGTACCACGTAGCCAGGGACTTCACGGTCCACGGACAGGCAGCCCTCGCCTTCACCCAAACAAGCTTCTTGCACGGAATGACTTAGAATTTTAGGATTGTAAAGAACATCTTTAAAATCAGGTTCTGCTTTTTCTGGGTCGCTGCTAGGGACGAGGACCGCTGTGATTCGTTTTGAAATATCTAATTGAGGAGCTGCTAGACCAACACCACCTCTTAATTCGAGTTCTTCTGCCTTGACTGGGTCTTGGCTGTTTTCTAAAAAGGTCATCATTTCTTTTCCTAGTGCGATATCTTCTTCGCTCAAAGGAAATGGTACTTCTTTTGCTACTTCACGCAAGGTTGGATTGCCTTCGCGAATAATATCATCCATTGTAATCATTGATGATGTGATTCCTCCTACTATGTAAAAATGACGAAAGCAAGTTTCGTTCCTAATAAAGTGTACCACAAGTGCAGAAAGAAGGGCATAAGAAAGTTTAAACGCTAAAGCTTTCTTATTAAATGAAACGATATTTCTATATTGATGGTTTAATTATGAAATATAGTTGCGAACAGGAAGAGAATCAGTTATAATGCTTTTATAGAAAACGGTATCACGATAGTGACTCACCAAGGAGGCAAAGAGATGTTCGGCTTTTCTGTATTTATGAACGAAGACTTGACGGCAGCAGAACTTGAGCAGATGACTGCGATGGCATCAGGCTTTAAAGGGATTTTCACCTCCATGCACATACCAGAAGACGATCGCAGTACCTATCGGCAGCGTCTGACGGACTTGGGAGGTTTCGCAAAAGACCATCAGCTGTCTTTAATGGTAGATATTTCTGGAAACGCCTTAGCAGAAGCGGGCTTTTCCATCGACAATCTGGGGGAACTAAGGGAGATCGGTGTCACTGGTTTACGAATGGACTATGCCATCGACAATCAACAAATCGCTGCTTTTTCAAAAGAAATGACCATCAGTTTGAATGCCAGTACATTAACGGAAACAGACATTCGAGAGCTGCAGGCGTATGGAGCCGATTTTACTCGTTTGGAAGCTTGGCACAATTATTACCCCCGGCCAGAAACAGGACTAGATGCTGACTGGTTTCAGGAGAAGAACCGCTGGTTGAAAGCACAAGGCTTTTTCGTCCAAGCCTTTGTTCCAGGAGATGCCAAGAAACGCGGACCGTTATTTCAAGGATTACCCACACTGGAAAGACACCGCAACTGGTCGCCTTTTGCCGCAGCAATCGACTTGTTGGCTACTGGCTCAGTTGATGCTGTTTACATTGGCGATGGCATGGTTTCTGCAAAAAGTGCGCAGCAGTTTGCGACGTATCTGCAAGAAGCGCGGATCGTTTTGCGGGTCAAAGATCTTGGTTCTACTTACTTTGAACACGTACTAGGGGATCACCAGAATCGTTACGATGAAGCTCGAGATGTCTTGCGTAGCACCGATGCCCGTTTCAATGCCATTCCAGAAGTCAAACCTGAACTTAGTCAAGAGCGGCCAATGGGTGCTGTGACGATCGATAACCAAGAGTACTTGCGTTATATGGGAGAGATTCAAGTGTGCAAACGACCATTGCCTGCAGACCCCAAAGTCAACCTCGCCGCTCAGGTGATACCAGCCGATCTGCCTTTGATCCAACAAATCAAAGCAGGGATGCGATTTAAATTAGAAAGAGATGATTCCAATGAATAAAATCAATTTAGACAAATTAACGACTGAACGACGCAATAGCGAAACGAGCAATTTAGATGAAATGACGATTTTAGAAGCGTGCCAAAAAATGAACCAAGAAGATCAAAAAGTTGCCTATGCAGTGGAAAAAGAAATTCCTAGTATTGAAAAAGTGATTGAACAAACTATCGCTGCTTTTAAAAAAGGCGGACGCTTGATTTATCTTGGCGCTGGGACAAGTGGTCGATTAGGCGTCTTGGATGCGGCCGAATGTGTCCCAACCTTTGGGGTATCACCTGAGATGGTGGTTGGTCTGATCGCCGGTGGTGAAGAAGCGATGACGGTCGCTGTCGAAGGAGCAGAAGACTCCTTAACGCTAGGGAAACAAGACCTTGTCGATCTGAAGTTGAACCCAAATGACATGGTGATCGGGATCGCTGCCAGTGGTAGAACGCCTTACGTGATTGGGGCTCTTGATTACGCCAATGAGCTTGGTGCCACAACGGCTACGATCGCTTGTAACAAAGATGCGGAGATCTCTCAACATGCCAGCTTTCCAATTGAAGTCGATTGTGGCCCAGAGTTTCTGACGGGTTCGACTCGTTTGAAATCAGGAACTGCCCAAAAATTGATTTTGAATATGATCTCGACGTTATCGATGGTAGGGATCGGTAAAGTCTACAATAATTTGATGGTCGACGTGAAAGCGACCAACGAAAAATTGGTGGAACGCTCAAAACGGATCATCATGCAGGCAACTGAAGCTGATTATGAAACAGCCGCTGCAGCATTTGAAGAAGCAGATCAGAATGTCAAATTGGCGATCGTGATGCTGTTGACGGATAGCACGAAAGACGAAGCACAAGCAAAACTTGCCACGGCACAAGGGTTTGTCAAAACGGCGTTAGGAGGAGAAAAGTAATGGCAAAAGAAACACTGACGGTAGAAGAGTTAGCGGAGAAGATTTTTCAAGAAGCCGGCGGAATGGACAACGTAGAAACAGTCAATCACTGTATGACTCGCGTACGAATGACCGTCCGCGACCACGACAAGGTCGATCAACAAGGGTTAAAAGAGATTCCCGGCGTGATGGGTGTCGTCAATGACGAGCAGCTGCAAGTCATTATCGGACCAGGGAAAGTCAACAAAGTAGCCAACGCAATGGTGGCAAAAGCCGGTGTTGATTTAGGGCAAGAGATCCCGCAGCAAAAATCAGGCAAAGAGGCGTTATCAGAAAAAACGGCAGAGATGAAAGCAGCCCAAAAAGCCAAACAAAAATCATCACCATTGAAGTCGCTGCTGAAAGACATTTCAAATATCTTTGTTCCAATGATTCCAGCCTTCGTTGGTGCAGGACTCGTTGCAGGGATCGCCTCCGTTCTGACCAACATGATCACTGCTGGAAATTTAGATGGAGACACTTGGAATTATTATGTCATGATTTTAAACGTCCTAAGAAATGGGATGTTCACCTATTTAGCAATCTTTACTGGGGTCAATGCTGCGCAGGTCTTTAAAGCCAATCCAACCCTTGGTGGAGTGATCGGTTCGATCATCTTGCTGACCGGTATGAACCCAGAAGCCCCGATCCAAAACTTGTTCACCGGCGAAGCTTTAGCTGCCAACCAAGGAGGGATCATCGGTGTGATCTTCGCTGTATGGCTTTTGGCGAAATTAGAGGCAGTGCTGCATCGAGTGATTCCTGAAGCGATCGATATTATCGTGACTCCGACGTTGTGTTTGTTGATCATCGGTTTGACGGAGATTTTCTTGATCATGCCATTGGCAGGTCTGATCTCTGACAGCTTAGTCGGTTCAATCACTTGGGTCTTGAATGTGGGCGGTGCGTTTTCTGGGTTTGTCTTAGGGGCGGCCTTCCTACCAATGGTCATGTTTGGTTTGCATCAAATTTTAACCCCGATCCACATCCAAATGATCGAAGCAACAGGCAGCACGCAATTATTACCGATTTTAGCCATGGCTGGTGCCGGTCAAGTCGGAGCAGCTTTCGCCTTATGGGTACGACTACGTAAAGACAAAGAGCTTTCTGAAATGATCAAAGGTGCATTGCCAGTTGGGATCTTAGGTATCGGCGAACCATTGATCTACGGAGTGACATTGCCATTAGGTCGACCATTTATCACTGCTTGTATTGGTGGTGGGATCGGTGGTGCGGTCATTGGCGCTTTGACAAATATCGGCGCAACGGCGATTGGACCATCAGGGCTAGCTTTGATTCCATTGATTGCCAACGGCCGTTGGATGGGCTATATTTTCGGCTTGTTAGCAGGCTATGCTGGCGGCTTCGTTGCCACCTACTTCTTTGGGATTCCTAAAGATCGCTTAGAAGCAGTCAAAGGGATTGAGGCAGAGGAGGCAAAACCAGCTGCAACCGTCACTGTGCAACCGCAACCAAAAGAAACGAGTGAAACGGCGGCAAAGGAAACGGCAGCAAATTCATCAGCAACAACGATCGATACACCCTTATACGCAGTAGCAACAGGCACGACAAAATCAATCAGTGCATCAAGTGATCCGGTATTTTCGCAAAAAATGATGGGCGACGGGTATTTTGTCTTGCCAGACAATGGAGCGATCTTTGCACCAGCAGCAGGAACAATCACAACGATTTTCCCAACGAAACATGCATTGGGGATCAAGACTGCCAGCGGGCTAGAGATTCTGCTACACATGGGTGTCGACACCGTGGAATTGCAAGGAGCACCTTTTGAAATCCTGGTGGAGGAAGGCCAAGCCGTGACACCAGCAACCCAAGTTGCCCAAGTCGATTTGGCGCAGTTGACAGCTAAAGGCAAAGCTTCTGAGATGCTTGTCATTATCACCAATATGGACCAAGCTGCCAACGTTGAACTGTTACCGATCGCGGAAACAAACGCAGGTCAAGCAGTGATGCACGTGGCAACGATAAAATAATGATAAAACCTCTATCTGATAAAGATGGAGGTTTTTTTTAAGAAGTTACTAAATTGATTGCGGAAACGAGGCCTTTATGTTACAGTTTCGTTACAAAGGGAGAAATCCCATACGAGGAGGCAATGACGATGAAAAAAATAATTTGGCTCGGACTAATGACGTTGGCATTTTCACCATTGATGGTTCATGCAGATGAAACGGCTACGAGTGGAAGTGACAATCCGGCTGCCGTTAGCGAGACACTTTCATCAGAAGGGCAAACAGACAGTGAGCAGATCCAAAATTCTGCCCAAGAAAGTACAGCGGAAAACCAAGAAACGGATCAATCCGCTACTTCAGAAACTACAGCTGACGA
This sequence comes from Enterococcus sp. AZ141, assembly GCF_051714385.1. Classification (NCBI taxonomy): domain Bacteria; kingdom Bacillati; phylum Bacillota; class Bacilli; order Lactobacillales; family Enterococcaceae; genus Enterococcus; species Enterococcus sp. AZ141. Next base: position 668,294 of record NZ_JBIORT010000001.1, on the reverse strand, counting down.
GAATCAAGAGCCGGTCGATTCCGAAGCCGTTATTGCCTCGATCCAAGCAGAGACAGGAACGCAAAACGTCAATGAAATCAATACATTAGCCGATGAACCTAGTTCGTTGCGTAGTGCGTTAACCCAAGGGATCACTGAAGGCAGTGTGACCGCATTTACCCAAGAACAGTTGGACCAGTTGACAGATGAAGAATTGACCAATGGCAATCGCCTAGCGCTACGTTATTCTAGTGATGCGATGGGCTTTGATATTGCTTACTTGGCAAAAATCATCGGCGCCTTGTTTGTCGATCAGACGTTATCCTGGGAAGCCATTGAGCCGCAACTGGCTTTTGATGCGAATAGCTACGCCAGTTTTGCTGACTTGATTCCTGTCGTGGATCAGTTGCAGGAATATTTACGGGTCGTCTATCCAGCAGACGGAGTCTTTTTACATTTGAATCAAGCCGTTTCCAACGAATGGATGATTTCAATTTTGACCAATTTAAATCAGATGGAACAAGAGATGCAAGTCGATCCAGGTGCCTTTGTCCCAGGACGGATCTCTTATATCATTCAAGCGGCAAATGATTCCATGTATCTGCCTACAGGCACGCAAACGAGTACGACTGAAGAAGCGACGGCAACATCGACGACTGCTCAAGAAACAGCGACAACGACTTCTTCGAAAGAGGCCAACGCTACTGCCGATGGTGAAAAAACATTACCTAAAACCAATGAAGCGCCAAGCTATACCTTACTGATCGCCGGTGTTATCCTGCTGCTGATCGTTTTCTTGATTTTATGGCGCCGAAAGAAAAAATGATCGTTATTTATAATCGGCAGAATGAAAAAATAGCAACCTTCGTTTTCCATCAGGGAAACGAAGGTTTTTTGTTTTCAGAAATTTCATTGGTTATTTCTTTTCAAATAACGCCCTTTATAAAAAGACCAGAATCGATTCCTTCATAAAAAAGTCAAATTTAAATTCTTGCATTCTCTGGTGAGGGGTGTATAATGACACAGTGTCATATGACAACGTGTCATATCGAGAGCTGTGATTTATTTTAAATTAGAAAGGAGTTGCTTGTGATGCCGACCGATACATTTTTTCACTTGCCGCCAGAAAAACAAAAGCGCATCTTAAATGCGGCGAAAAAAGAATTCTCAAGACTGCCGCTGAAAGACGCCTCGATCGCCAACATCATCAAAGATGCCGAGATTCCTCGCGGGAGTTTTTACCAATACTTCGAAAACAAAGAAGATCTTTATTACTATTATTTCCATACGTTGAAAAAAAATAGTCAGCGAGATCTGCTGAAATCGATCCAACATGAAAACGGGGATCTGTTTGCGGGGTTCGAATGGTACTTTTCACGGATGATCGCCGAGGTTTTCAAAGGCAAAAACGCAAACTTTTACCGCAATTTATTTATGAGTATGGATTATCGTTCCTTCCATAAAGTCGTGCCAGAGATGCAGCACAAGATGCATCAAGAACACAAAGCCGATCGGCAGAAGCAGCAAGCCATCTTTTTGTCAGAGGTCGACAAAGATTTATTGAAAGTCAAAGACGACCATGAGTTGAAAATGCTGATCCAGCTGCTGATGCATACCGTCTTTTCGACGATTGCCGAAGCCTATCGCCAATCAGCATTTGATCCAGACTATGATCCTGCCGAAGCGATCGCTGATTTCAACAGTAAAGTCCGCTGGTTAAGAGAGGGCGCAAAAAAAGAAAGAGGGGAAACCTATGATTAAGCTGATAAAACGCGTATCCGTCATTTCCATAATCATGGCAGTGGTGTTTATGGTGATCCAAGTCGTTTCTGATTTGTATCTACCGACATTGACTTCCAATATTATCAACAATGGGGTGGCGACAGGGGACATTGATTACATTTGGAAAACCGGCTTTTACATGATCGGCTTTTCATTGATCAGTATCATCGCCGCTTTAGGAAATACGTATTTCGCAACAAGAGAATCACAAAAATTAGGACAAAAACTACGTTCGGACATTTACCAAAAAGTTGAGAATTTTTCTTCCCGTTCTTTCGATAAATTTGGGACCGCATCATTGATCACACGAACCACTAACGACGTCAACCAAATTCAAATGGTGACGCAAATGTTTTTACGTATGATGATCAATGCACCGATCACACTGATTGGGGCGAGCTTCTTGGCCTATCAAAAAGATGCCCAATTAACACGAATCTTTTTAGTCGTTATTCCTATCATGCTAGTATTAGTTGGCGGTATTATGTATTTTGCCGTTCCTTTATTCAAAAGTATGCAAAAGAAAACTGACCGTTTGAACTTAGTCTTTCGTGAAGGCTTGACGGGGGTCCGCGTTATTCGGGCATTTGACAAGACGGATTATGAAGCGAATCGCTTTGATCAAGCCAACAAAGATTACACCCACACCGCGATCAAAGTAAATACCATCGTGGCCTTGATGATGCCTTTGATGACGTTGATCATGAGTGGAACGAACATTGCCATCACATGGTTTGGTGGTCATTATATTGCCGAAATGACCTTAGAAGTCGGGAACCTGATTGCGTTTATGACTTATGCGATGCAAATTTTGATCAGCTTTATGATGCTGTCCATGATCTTCGTGATGGTGCCAAGAGCCCAAGCATCAGCTGACCGGATCAACGAAGTCTTAAATGAAGAAGATGAAATTCTCGATCCAAAAACACCAGCGACATTGAGCTTACAAGGGGATCAAGCAACCTTGACTTTTGACCATGTGGCGTATCGCTACCAAGGCGCTGAGAAATTGGCGTTGGAAGATATCGACTTCCAAGCAAAATCTGGTGATTTTGTTGCCATCATCGGTGGGACGGGCTCAGGGAAAACGACACTAGTCAATCTCTTGCCTCGTTTGTACGATGTGGAGTCTGGTGCAATCAAAATCAATGGGGTCAATATTGCAGAAATCACCCAGCACAATCTACGAGAAGTCGTGGGCTTTGTTCCGCAAAAAGCGGTACTGTTTTCCGGTACCATTCGTGAAAATATGAAATACGGAAAACCTGATGCGACAGACGAAGAAATCTGGCAAGCATTAGAGATCGCCCAAGCCAAAGATTTTGTCTCCGAACTGGCAGATGGCTTAGATAGCCGTGTAGAACAAGGCGGCGGCAACTTCTCTGGTGGACAACGTCAACGTTTAGCGATTGCTCGTGCGTTAGTGAAACAAGCAGATGTCTATGTCTTTGATGATTCCTTCTCCGCATTGGACTTCAAAACCGATGCAAACTTACGAGCAGCGCTGAAACGCGACATGCAAGACAGCATCATGGTCGTGGTTGCCCAACGGGTCAGCACCGTCATGGATGCCGATACGATCTTAGTATTAGATGAAGGACAACTCGTAGGGAAAGGGACCCATGAATCATTAATGGCAGACAATGAAACCTATCAAGAAATCGTTTCTTCACAATTGAGAGAGGAGGATCTTGCATGAGTGAAAAGAAAACAACAACACAACACCGTGGCGGACCAATGGGTGGCGGCCCGGGCCGTAACATCGGTGCCAAAGGACCAAAACCAAAAAACTTTTGGGGGACGGTCAAACGGCTTTTCGGGTACATGTCGAAACGCTCCATCGCTATCATTGCCGTCTTCGTTTTAGCGATCGCAGCCGTGATCTTCCAAATCCAAACACCGAAAATTTTAGGAGAAGCGACCACTGAAATTTTTAAAGGGGTCATGATCGGTACGCAGCAGATGCAAGCCGGCCAACAGGTGACAGAATTTCCTATCGATTTTGAGAAAGTTGGTCAAATCATTTTGATCGCGATCGGCATGTATGTGATTTCAGCCGTCTTCAACTTTCTACAACAGTTTATTATGACCCGTGTCTCTCAACGAACGGTTTATGAGCTGCGTCGAGACTTAGATGAAAAAATGAACCGCTTGCCGATCTCTTACTATGATACTCACTCAAATGGGGATATCATGTCACGGGCAATCAATGATATGGATAATATCGCAAGTACCCTGCAACAAAACTTGACCCAATTTATTACGAGTGTCGTGACCTTTATCGGGGTTTTGTGGATGATGCTGACGATCAGTTGGCAACTGACTTTGATTGCTTTAGCAACGGTTCCTTTAAGCTTGATCGTCGTGATGATCGTCGCACCAAAATCGCAAAAATTCTTTGCGGCCCAACAAAAAAGTTTAGGATTGCTCAATGACCAAGTCGAAGAAACTTACGGCGGTCATACAGTAGTCAAAACCTTCAACCATGAAGCTGCCGATCAAGTCGTTTTTGAAGAAGAAAATGACCGTCTGTATTCTGCTGGTTGGAAAGCCCAATTTATTTCAGCGATCATTATGCCCTTGATGAACTTCATTAAAAACTTAGGCTATGTCTTCGTGGCTGTCCTTGGTGGAATCAAGGTAGCGAATGGGAACATGACGTTAGGGGATGTGCAAGCATTCTTGCAATACACCAATCAATTCTCTCAACCGATCACTCAAATCGCTAGCTTGCTAAACACCATCCAATCAACCGTTGCATCTGCCGAACGGGTCTTTGAAGTCTTGGATGAAGAAGAAATGAATGATGAGCCTTCTGGTTTACCAGTGGAAGACAGTGAATACAAAGTTCGTTTCGATCATGTTCAATTTGGTTATGCCCCAGACAAATTATTGATGACCGATTTTAATCTGGATGTCAAAGCTGGTGAGATGGTGGCTATCGTAGGACCAACCGGCGCTGGGAAAACCACGCTGATCAATCTCTTGGAACGTTTTTATGATGTTTCTGGCGGTAGCATTCGTTATGATGGCAGAGATACCCGAGACTTGACTCGTGATGAATTGCGTAGTAATATCTCGATGGTGCTGCAAGATACGTGGTTGTTTACCGGCTCCATCTATGACAACATTCATTATGGAAATGAAAAAGCGACCAAAGAACAAGTGATTGCTGCGGCGAAGGCTGCCCATGTGGATGATTTTGTTCGCAAATTGCCAGAAGGCTATGATACGGTCTTGAATGAAGAAGCCAGCAATATCTCCCAAGGTCAACGTCAGCTGATCACGATCGCCCGTGCCTTCTTAGCGGATCCAGATGTATTGATTTTGGATGAGGCAACTTCTAGTGTCGATACGCGGACAGAGATTTTGATCCAGAAAGCAATGGGACGTTTGTTAGAAAATCGGACCAGCTTTGTGGTTGCTCACCGTCTCTCTACGATTCGTGATGCTGACAATATCATCGTGATGAATCACGGATCTATTGTTGAAACTGGAAACCATGAGGAATTGATGGCGCAAAACGGTTTCTATGCAGACCTTTATAACAGTCAATTTTCAGAAGAAGTGGCGTGATCCACTGTTTGTAATGAAAGAAATTCTTCCCCAAATGATAATAAACAGACCGCCAAAGGTTGACTGAAAGAAAGCAGTGATTGTCACTGCTTTCTTTTTTTATGAATTTTTATCGCTTTAATTTAAATATTTATTGCAATTATCTAGATAAAAATGTATATTAATACATAATTTCGAATGATCCAAGACAAGGAGTGAAACCAATGAGTCATCTTTTTCCTAATTACAGCCGTTTGCCCATCGATATCCAGCAAGGCAGCGGGAGCTATGTCGTAGATTCGCAAGGGAACCAATATTTAGATTTAACGAGCGGTATCGGGGTTGTCAATCTCGGTTATGGACATCCCAAAGTGCAAGCCGCTTTGATGACCCAAGCAGAGCAGATTTGGCATGTGCCGAATTTATATGACAGCCAACTACAAGAAGAAGTTGCCCAAAAGCTGACCCAAAACCAAAAGAACGTATCAGACGAGCCGTATCTGGCCTATTTTTGTAATAGCGGCGCTGAGGCGAACGAAGCAGCTTTAAAGCTGGCTCGCAAAGCGACTGGCCGTAGCAAAGTCATCAGTTTTGAACAATCTTTCCACGGTCGGACCTTTGGCGCGATGTCTTTGACTGGGCAAAGCAGTATTCACGATGGGTTTGGTCCGCTGGTACCAGAGATGGTTTATGTACCGTTTAATGACCTTGAGGCATTGCAAGCCGTTTTAGATGAGCAGACGGCAGCCGTGTTTTTAGAATTGATCCAAGGCGAAGGCGGCGTGATCCCTGCTGAGGTGGCATGGGTCCAAGCCGTGGCAGCCCTTTGTCAGGAGCAGGGAGCACTGCTAGTGGTGGATGAGATCCAAACCGGGATGGGACGGACAGGAACGCTGTTTGCGTTTGAAGGATACGGCATTGAACCTGATCTTTTTACCGTAGCCAAAGGGCTTGGTAACGGGATCCCTGTCGGAGCGATGCTAGGCAAAAGTCATTTGCAAACGGCTTTTGGACCAGGTAGTCACGGTTCGACCTTTGGTGGCAATAAATTAGCGATGGCCGCTGCTAGTGCCGTTTGCAGTGTGTTGCAAGAAGAGGACATTCAAGTCAATGTTCAATTGCGCCAGCAGCAGTTTTTCGACGGATTGCAAGGATTATCTAAAGTGCAGGCGATTCGTGGGAAAGGATTGATGATCGGTATCGAATTAGCAGATTCGGAAAGCTTGCAATCCGTGTTGACCCAACTGCGGAACCAAGGCCTCCTCGCATTAAAGGCGGGAACCAAGGTTTTGCGCTTGCTGCCACCCTTAACGATCTCGCAAGAGGAAACGCAAGCAGCCTTGGCGATTTTACAAGCGATCTTAGCATAATTGTATAAAAATAGATTTTTTGGGCATTTTTTCTTATAAAAACCGAATAACAGCGAGTTTATTTTGAATAGTTTTATAAATAATCATTGACAGAGCGATGGGAGTTTCTTATAATCTTAAGTAAATTCTTTTGAGGAGTGACGTGTTTGAAGGCAGCAATCGTTGGTGTAACAGGGTATACCGGAATTGAATTGATTCGTTTGATCCAGCAGCATCCCCAATTGGAGGTGGGCACCTTGCATAGTCATTCTATGCATGAAAATTCATCAGTTTTGTATCCTCATTTAATTGGACTGACAGAGCGGTTAATCGAACCTTTTGATGCAGAAAAAATCCAAAAGGAAAATCAACTCGTGTTTTTTGCGACTCCTGCTGGAATCAGCAAAGAACTCGCAGCGACTCTTGTCGCAAATGACTTTCCAGTGATTGACCTTTCTGGTGATCTGCGATTGAAGGATCGGGATAGCTATCAAAAATGGTATCACCAAGAAGCTGCCCCTGCCGAGTTGTTGGCACACGCGACCTATTCGCTGCCTGAGTTTGCAACGACTCCTGGCAATTTGATCGCCAATCCAGGCTGTTATGCGACTGCTGCCATTTTAGTGGCTGCGCCGTTGGTTCAGCAAAAACTATTCAGCGGCACGTTGATTTTTGATGGCAAGTCGGGCTTATCGGGTGCTGGTAAGAAATTGACCGACAGCAGTCACTTTGCAACCGCTGCGGATAACATGACGATGTATAAGCCAAATCAGCATCAGCATATTCCCGAGATCATGCAACAGTTTCAACAATGGGATCAGGCAATGCCGCCGATCCAATTTTCTACCAGCTTACTGCCTGTCAAAAGAGGGATCTTTATGACGCTTTATGCGCCTCTCAAAGACGCGATTTCGCAAGAGGACATCTATGAGCAGTACGTAAAAACGTATCAAGACCATCCGTTTGTTCGAGTGCAACCGTTAGGAAAGCTGCCCGAGCTACGGCAAGTGACGGGAACGAATTTTTGTGACATTGGCCTATGTTTCAATCCGCTGACCCAAGTGTTGACCGTTGTCGCAGTGATCGATAATTTAGGCAAAGGGGCTGCTGGCCAAGCGATCCAAAACTTCAATCGATGGGCAGGGATACCAGAAACGACCGGTCTTATGCAAGCTCCGTTATACCCATAAAATAGCCAACAGACACGTGAGGATACTCGTGTCAGCCAGTGGACAATCCGCAAAAAGGTGGCAGTAGGAGGAAAGAAAATGAAAGAAATCGAAGGAACGATCGCAACCCCCAAAGGTTTTTTTGCCGACGGTCTGCATTGCGGTCTGAAGAAAGAGAAAGTCGATCTTGGTTGGATCGTCTCTGAAGTGCCAGCCAGTGCTGCGGCAGTCTTTACCACCAATCAAGTACAAGCGGCACCCATTCTCGTTACAAAGGAAAAAATGCAAGCAGGCACCTTGCAAGGCGTGATCGTCAATGCGGGCAATGCCAATGCTTGTACCGGGGAGCAAGGTTTAAAAGATGCACAAGAGATGGCAGAATTGGCAGCAGCCCAGCTACATACGAGTCCCGAAGCCTTTGCGGTAGCCTCCACCGGAATCATTGGCAAGAGCTTACCGATGGAAAAAATCACTGCAGGGATTCAGCAACTAAACAGGCAAGGGGATGCCCACCGATTTCAAAGAGCAATTTTGACGACGGATCTGACTGAAAAAAGCAGTGTCATCCAATCAACGATCGCTGACAAAACGGTGACTGTTGCGGGCTGTGCCAAAGGGTCTGGTATGATCCATCCTAATATGGCCACGATGCTGGCCTTTGTTACGACGGATGCAGCGATCTCGTCAGCACTCTTGCAAACACTGCTGAAAGAGTTGACCGATGTCACCTTTAATCAAATCACGGTCGATGGTGATACATCTACCAATGATATGGTGTTAGTTTTAGCCAACGGGTTAGCCAAAAATCCAACGATCGAAGCCGATACGCCAGCTTATCATGAGTTTAAAGGGATGCTTAAAGCAGTTCTGACCGCCTTAGCCAAAGCAATTGCGAAGGACGGAGAAGGCGCCAGCAAATTGATCGAAGCTCACACGAGTGGAGCTGTGACCGATGAAGCAGCCCGCATGATCAGCAAAACCATCGTCGGTTCGCCGCTGGTCAAAACAGCCCTCTTTGGCAAAGACCCAAACTGGGGGCGTATCTTATGTGCAGTGGGTTATAGTGGGCAACCCATCGATCCAGCAACGGTATCGATCGCATTAGCCGACATTCCCGTCTTTGTCCAAGGGACGCCGGTAGCTTTTGACGAAACCATCATGCAAGAACAGTTGGCGGAAAATGAAGTCAAAGTCGCTGTTGAGCTGAAAGAAGGGGCAGGTGTTGGCACCGCTTGGGGCTGTGATCTGACGTATGACTATGTGAAAATCAACGCACTATATCATACCTGAAACAAATCAGGTACTAGACAAAAAGGAGCGAGTAGATGGAAACGATCGTAGTAAAAATCGGCGGTGTCGCCTCAGAAAATTTAACCCCGTCATTCTTTGAGACGATAGCAGATTGGCAAGCTGCGGGCAAAAAAGTGGTCATCGTCCATGGCGGTGGTCACTACATCTCAGAAATGATGGAGAAAATGGCGTTGACAGTCAAAATCAAAGACGGCTTGCGGGTGACCGATCCCCAGACGCTTGAAGTGACTAGAATGGTCCTTTTGGGACAAGTTCAACCGCTGATTACGACTGCTTTCCAGCAAGCTGGCTTCCATGCCGTGGGACTGAATGCTGGCTGTGATCAGCTGATCCAAGGAGAAGTTATCGATGAGGAGAAATTAGGGCAAGTAGGGAAAGTTCAGCGAATCAACGCCGCCTTCTTGCAGCTCTTGACAGAGAAAAAACATGTCCCGATCTTGGCCCCACTAGGAATTACGCCAGAGGGGCAATGGTTGAACATCAACGCGGATGAAGTGGCTTGTCAGGTCGCAGCCAGCTTACAAGCCGAAAAACTGTATTTGTTGACGGATGTCCCTGGGATCAAGCAAGAAAGCAAGTGGTTGTCGGCTGTTTCTTTTGAGGAGATCCCCCAACTGATCGCCGAAGAAGTAGTCACGGGCGGCATGCTGCCAAAACTAAAAAGTGCTCAGAAAGCCTTAAAAGCAGGGGTAGCTGCCGTTTGTATCACCGATCGGATCGATCGTTTAGGAACCCAGATCCTCGCGGCAAGTCCAGCAGCAGCTGGCTGTAGTTGAAGCCATTAGCGACACCCAAGCGCCTCCTCTCTACTCATAAAAATGCAAAATTCTGACTTTTCTGTGCGTTTCTTCTTATTTTCTCTAAAAAAAGAATAAAAGAGATAGGGATTTCATTTGCTAGAATTTCGTTTTATCAGTACAATGAGTACATATGTAAGTAGGGGGAGAAACAATGACAGATTTCTTATTGGGGAGCAGTACGAAGTTGCTGACTGTTGCAATTCGGGTAAAAGACCGCGATCAAGCGATTGCCTTTTATCGCGATGTACTTGGCTTTGAGCTGAAAAGAGAAGAAAATGAGTTGGCCATCTTTGGTCTAAAAGGATTAGATAGAGAAGTTTTATGGTTGGAAGAAAGCCCGCGTGCCAACGACCATTTCGGTGAGATCAAAAAGATGCAGCGCATCGTTTTAGCCGTATCCTCGCTAGAAGAAGCGGCAACTATCGCGAGCAATGCCCAACAAAAAGCGATTGCTTTCGAAGAAGCTCGTTATGAAGCGAATCAATTAGGCTTCCTGATAGCTGATCCAGAAGGAAACAAAATCGAAGTCTTATTTACAGCACCCGCAGGAACTGCGGTACCAAAAGACGAAGCAGAATTGATCAAAGCGGCACCTGCAAAAGCGGCTGGCTTATCAAAAGAAGCTCATTTTGGCAAGCTGTATTTAAACGTCAGTAATCTAGCCAAAGAGCAGCTTTTCTTAGAAGAAAGCTTAGGCTTGAAAACAAAAGAAGCCGAAACGAAGGAATTTATCCTCAATGATGGTGACTTCCAAGTTGGCTTGACGGAAGCACAAGGTGGTACGATCGATTTACCGACCCATGAGGTGCTTGGCTTAGACTTCTTGAAAATCTCCATCAGTCAAGAAGATATCGATACATTGGAAAAACACTTGTCTGAGAAGAATCAAGAGTTTTTCATCGACAAAAAACGGCAATTGTTGACGACCTACGATGCGATCGGTATCGAATGGTGGTTTATCGTAAAAAAATAAATCCAAATAGATAAGAAAAACATCGGAAACTCTTTTGAGTGGTCGATGTTTTTTGATGGCTAAGAAACCAAGCAAGCGAATCGATTAGCTGATCGAGGCGAATAGCTGGAGAAAAAAAGGGCATAACGAGTTTTGTTTGCTGCTAAAAAGTGCTAAAGTTAGAAGCAAGACAAGCCTGAAAGGAGCGAGTAGGGAATGATGACAATGTACCCAGAAACAGTACAGCTCATTCAAGAAAAAATGCCGACCGTTTTCCCAGGAGCGGTGCTGCGTTTTATCGCTGGTGAAACCCAAGAGACCCAGGTATTCGGACAGGCAGCGCTTCTTCCGAAAACCGAACCTATGACGAAAGATCATTTGTTTGATTTAGCCTCATTGACGAAAGTCGTTTGTACAACGAGTGTTCTGTTAAAATTGTGGGATCAAGGAAAAATCGAGATGGAGGCGCCGCTTACTCGTTGGTTGCCAGCGTTTAAAGACGATCGGGTAACGATCAAGCACTTGCTGACGCATACGGCAGCCATCAACACGTGGATTCCTCATCGAGACCAGTTGGATGCTGCTGCCTTGCGCAAGGCGTATTTGCAGCTTGAAAGCAGTGATACGATCGGTCAAACGGTCAGCTATACGGATACTGGGACGATTTTGCTGGGCTTTTTATTGGAGGAGCTGTATCAAAAACCAGTGACCGAGATTTTTCAAGAAGAAGTCTTGACGCCTTTAGGCATGAAGAACAGCGGCTTTCCGCCTTTTCCTCCTTCACAGCTGCCATTGATCGTGCCTACCCAGCAGCAGCCAGACGGCAGTATCCTTAGAGGAATCACCCATGACCCAAAAGCACGAGTGCTGGGAAACCATGCCGGCAACGCCGGGTTGTTTTCTACCGTGGATGATTTGACGCTGTTCGTTCAACTGTTATTGGCAAATGGTCAGCAGCAAGGTGCGCCGTTTTTCTCAGAAAAAGTGATGCAGGCGCTGGCTCAGAGGCAGACGCCTGAAAGCACAAAGCCCCGCACCTATGGCTGGGACTTATTGGGTGCACCATACCAATTATTTCATACAGGCTATACAGGCACGTTTCTCGCAGTAGATATCCCTAACCAAAAAGCGTTTATTTTCTTATCGAATCGGGTCCATCCAGTGGATCATCGAGAAAGCTACTTGGGTCATCGTGACGAAATCCTGCAATGTTACTTAAAAGAATCTGCCGAATAAGCGGATTCATGCTATAATATGCACGAACAACTAGAGAGGGGAACAATTATGGAACCATTGTTTATGAAACCTGTTTTTCAAGAAAAAATTTGGGGCGGCAGTCGCCTGCATTCTGTTTTTGGTTTTGATTTACCGAGTGACAAAATCGGTGAAGATTGGGCGATCAGTGCGCATCCTCATGGGGTGAGCGTCATTGAAAATGGTCCTTTTAAAGGCAAAACATTGGCGGATCTTTGGCAAGACCATCAAGAACTGTTTGGACATTCAGACGAACCAGTCTTTCCATTATTAATTAAAATTCTAGACGCGGAAGATGATCTATCCGTTCAGGTCCATCCTGATGACACGTATGGGCTAGCCCATGAAGGGGAATTAGGGAAAACGGAATGCTGGTACATTATTGATGCCGAACCAGGTGCGGAAATCATTTATGGCCACCACGCACAAACCAAAGAAGAACTTGCGGAAATGATCGAAGCGGGTCGTTGGGATGATTTGTTAACAAAAGTCCCTGTGAAAAAAGGCGATTTCTTCTACGTGCCAAGTGGAACGATCCATGCCATTGGGAAAGGGATCATGATCTTAGAAACCCAACAAAGCTCGGATACGACTTATCGGGTGTACGACTATGATCGTACTGATGATCAAGGACAAACACGGGAGCTGCATATCCAACAATCAATCGATGTGACGACGATTCCTGCACGGACGCCAGAATTATCGATCCGTGAAGTCAAACAAGGACAATCAGCAGTCGTTACCTATCTTGAAACGCCATTTTTCAATGTGTATGAATGGGAAGTACGTGGGAAATTATCTTTGGCACAAAAGGCCGATTATACCTTGATGACCGTGATTGATGGGTATGGGCAGTTGATGATCGACGGTCATTCCTATGAACTAAAAATGGGCACGAGCTGCATTTTGCCAAACCCGATCAAGAAATGGGAATTGGTTGGTGAATTGACTGTCATTGCCTCTGAACCTGGAAAAAAATAAAACGATCAGCAAGTGACGTGATTCGCACAAGCAAAACAGCACACGTTCCTGATTTTTCGTAAGGCTGAACGCGTTCAGCTGCCTGTCATCATTGGCGATTTTTCCGCTTTTGACTGACAGGTTTTTTCGTATGGACACTCACGATAGACGTCTGAGGAAGATTTGTTATAATGGCAGTAATGAAGGATAGGTGAAAAGAATGGTTTACTTAGATCATGCAGCAACGACACCGCTGCACCCAGAAGTGATCAAAGTGATGAGTGAAACGATGCAGACATTTTTTGGCAATCCATCAAGCATTCATCATTATGGTCGAGACGCCCACACCCAATTAGAATTGGCTCGTCAAGCGATCGCTCAGCAGCTAGGGGTCAAGGAACATGAGATCATTTTTAACAGTGGAGGTACCGAAAGCGATAATACAGCGATCATCGGTACAGCCCTTAGCAAACAAGCACAAGGCAAACATATCATTACGACCCAGATCGAACATCCGGCGGTCATTGAGAGTATGCGCTATTTAGAAGGCTTAGGCTTTGAGGTGACCTATTTGCCCGTAGATAAAAAGGGGCAATTGGCCGTCAGTGAAGTTGAGGCTGCCTTACGTCCCGATACGATTTTAGTATCCATAATGACGGCAAACAATGAAACGGGCAATTTGTTGCCGATTGCAGAAATTGGCGCCCTTTTACGGGAGCATCCCGCCGTTTTTCATACCGATGCCGTGCAAGCTTATGGCAAAATCCCGCTTGAAATCAATGAAAACAGTATTGATCTCTTAAGCATTTCCGCTCACAAAATCAACGGACCAAAAGGGATCGGCTTTTTGTATAAACGAGATGGCTTGTCGCTACCTGCGCTACTCCATGGTGGCGAACAAGAAGAAAAACGGCGAGCAGGGACGGAAAACTTAGCAGCCATCATGGGAATGGCCAAAGCAGCTTCTTTGCATACCCCCGAAGCGCAGCAAGCAGCGGCGGAACAATATCAAACGTTTGCCGATGTACTGATGGAGACCTTAGCAGCACAAGGCATCGATGTTCAGTTGAATGGTGACCCAGCACACAAATTGCCGCATATTTTGAATCTGCGTTTCCCAGGTGTCAGCAGTGACTTGTTACTGATGAAATTGGACTTAAAAGGGGCCGCCATCTCGACAGGCAGCGCTTGTACGGCGGGCAATGTGGAACCCTCCCATGTGCTAGAAGCGATGGTAGGCAAAGAGCATCCAGCTATCCGGGAATCGGTCAGAGTCAGCTTTGGCTATGGCAACACATTGGCGGAAATCGAAGCATTTGCTCAGCTATTAGCAGAAACTGTCTTAGCAACGAAAAAGTAGGAGAACAGCTAGCAATCTCGCTGAAAACTATTTATAATGAAAGAAATGATGTTAAAGAGGTGAAGAACATGGCATTTGAAACAACAGCAACCGTTTTAGGCGCAGCAACCCAATACCGCATTGCTCCTGAAGCAAAAAAATATACGTTGCGGGACAATGGCTTTACAGAAACGAACGGCGGCAACTTCCAATTGATTCGTGGCCTTGAAGCAACACCCCAAAGCAAAGAAGGATTTAAATTAAAAATCACTGTTGCAAAAGATCTGCAAACCTTCAAGATGTCGATCACGACAGCCAATGGATTAAAAGCAGTCAATATTTTCAAAGATGAACAGCACAAAATGCTGCAAGAAAAATTTTACTTTTTAATGGATGGTTTTATCAGCCGCGGGTTGTTTGTCAAAGCGTAAGCTTTTGTCAAAAGCAGCTATACCGTTCAAAGGGCAAGAAGTGTGTCACTCCGCCAAACAGGCAAGGGATTGATACACTTCTTTTGTATCTTTGCCGGTTTCTTTTTATACTAAAGTAAACAAACCTAAGCCGTTCTCAGAAAGTGGATACGTTGAGACGAGAAAGAAGGAATCCAGATGAAACGAACCTTAAACAAGCAATCCGTGTTAGCCGTTGGAATGGGGACTTGGCATATGGGGGATGACCCTGCTAAGGAAAAAGCCGAGATCGATGCGCTGCAAGCGGGCATCAAAGCCGGAGCGGCTGTCATCGATACCGCAGAAATGTACGGCGAGGGAAACGCAGAAACGCTAGTTGGCAAGGCGATCCAGCCCTTTACACGAGGGGATCTTTATTTGATTTCAAAAGTTTATCCCTGGAATGCCTCCGCAGATGAATTGCCGAAAGCTTTAGACCGTAGCTTAGCGCGTTTAGGCACCGACTATCTTGATCTGTATCTGCTCCACTGGCGAGGAGATGTGCCGTTAGCAGAAACAGTTGACGCACTAGAAGCTGCCAAAGCCTCTGGAAAGATTCGTGCATGGGGCGTCTCTAATTTTGACGTGGCAGATATGGAGGAGCTGTTGCGGTTAGAAAACGGCGATCAATGTGCCGCCAACCAAGTACTCTATAATTTAGGTGCCCGGGGGATCGAATACGATCTTTTGCCTTGGCAGGCAGAGGCTGAGATTCCGGTGATTGCCTACTCACCCATTGCTCAAGGCGATCGGCTAGGGCACCACTTCAAAAATGATGAAGTGGTGAAAGAGCTGGCAGAAGCCAAAGGCTGCACGATTTTTCAGCTGCTTTTGGCATGGACCCTTCGACAACCCCACGTCTTAGCGATCCCCCAAACCAGTGACTCGCTGCATATGCTGCAGAACATTGAAGCTACCAAAATCGTTTTTTCCAAAAGCGAATTGGCGACAATCGATGCACGCTTTCCGGAGCCAACGAAAAAGCAGCCGCTAGCGATGATTTGAAGACCCTAATCACAGAAAAAAGCAGTAAAGTAAGGAGCGACTATGAAATTTTTTACGTCTGATACCCATTATTTTCATGCAGCCTTGCTCGGGGACAATGACTTTGCCCCACGCCCCTTTGAGACAGTGACGCAAATGCATGAAACGATGATCGCTAGCTGGAATGAGGTCGTTGCGGATAAAGATGTCGTTTATCATTTAGGGGATGTCGCGATGCACCCTGCTTATGAAGCAGGTTTTCCAGAAATTGCGGCGCTGTTAGCACAGCTGCAGGGCAAAATCGTTTTTATCAAAGGCAATCATGATACCCGGGCTTTCTTTGCGTACTTGCGCAAGCATGATCCTGGTTGTTTGGGAGCCCAAAAGTATGCGTTTGAAGATGTTGGTGTTTTGCTGAAGTTTGCTCATCAGCAATTTTTACTAACCCATTATCCTATGCTGCTGGGGATCACCAAAAACAGCCGCAATCTGCATGGGCATATCCATCATCATAGTGTACCAATCGCTGAGAATCTCAACGTAGGAGTCGATGCACCGGAATTGGCGTTTCTGCCGCAGCCGCGTCCCTTCGGTCGACCAGTTTCCGAAAATGAACTGGCGGTGCTACATCATGCAAAGCAACAAGAACTTGCCAAGCTAGCTCGTTAACAGATAACAAGAAAAGCAAGCATCCAAACAGATTCGGGTGGCTTGCTTTTTTTGTGATGACTTTGACAGCAAGCTTTGATTAAGGAAATTTTTTTGATAAAAATAAACTTTATATGTAAAAAATAATCGATTCCAAGAGTTATTATTTGATGGATATTTAAGAAATGTGTATGCTTTAAGTAGAAAGCAGTAAAGGAGGTTGCCAATGCGTAAGATTTCTAAAGTGATTTTTATCATCGGATTGCTTTTACTCTTACTTGTCTTTTATTTTGGGATCATCGCCAATCAGCAAGCGGCTTCATTGCCTGTTTACTTGATTCCTTTGGATGAATATCCTTGGGTCGGATCTTCCATGAGTATGCTGCTCTTTTGGTTATCTGTTGGCTTTGCTATTTTTACAGTGATCGCACTCTTTGTCGTTTTGTTTTATCCAAAACGCTCAGACCGCTTGATCATTCCCCATAAGACAGGCGATTTAGTGATTCAGAAGAAGGCGTTAGAGCATTTTGTGCTCGAGCGGGTGAAACAAGCAGATTTCATCCATCAGCCATCGGTAAGAATCAAAATCGTCAAGAATAAAGTAGCGGTAAAAATCGATGGAGAAATGAAACAAACAGCAGCCATCCCGCAAAAACAAGAAGCTTTGGTTGGTGAGATCAGCAGCAGTCTGCAGCAGCTTTTCGGTATCGAAAGCAATATCCAAACGGAAGTTGTTTTAAAAGATACGCAAGAAACGCCAGCAGCCCATGACCAACCGCGTGTAGTTTAGGAGGAACAGGTATGAGTGAATGGTTCTACCACTATAAGATCCCGCTTATCTTTGCAGGTTTCGGTTTGATCCTAGCGATCCTGTTTCTAACGATCGGCTTTTTGAAAACCATACTGCTGGTGCTATTTACGGCACTAGGTACGTATCTGGGATTTTATCTCAAAGAAGTCGGATTCTTTGAACAATTTCAAAGACCGCGCCGTTAACTTTGGTAACATTATTAGTTTAATTTATATCAAGATTATAGTAGGAGGAATGTACGATGGAAAACCAAACAAAACCAACAACAGGTGTTAAAGGAGAATTAACTTACGAAGATAAAGTGATTCAAAAAATCGTAGGCATTGCATTAGAATCTGTAGACGGACTCTTAACAGTCGATGGCGGTTTCTTCTCAAATATTGCAGGTAAATTAGTCAACACCGATGATGTGACTTCAGGGATCAATGTTGAAGTTGGGAAAAAACAAGTGGCAGTCGATCTTGATATCGTTGCAGAATATGGCAGCGACATGACCACGATCTACGACCAAATCAAAGAGGTTGTTTCAACACAAGTCAACAAAATGACGAATTTAGAAGTCATCGAAGTAAACGTGAATGTAGCAGATGTCAAAACACGTGAACAATTCGAAAAAGACTCTGAAACAGTTCAAGACAAAGTAAGCAGTGCGGCAGAAACAACTGGCGACTTTGCGTCAAAACAAACACGTAAAGCCAAAGGTGCCTTCAACCGGACAACGACGCGTATTCAAGAAAACAACGAACCACGCGTTCAATAATAACAAGATAAGCAAAAGACTAGCTTCGGCTAGTCTTTTTTTGTCCCACAAAAGGCGTATTTTTGCAGCTTCAGCCGATCAGAACATCAAAGCCAAAAGCTCCAATAATGGATTCCTTCTGCTTGAAAGACATCGTTAGGATAGCTTTTCTCATAATGGGCTTTTTCGGGGGAATCATTAGGATCGAATACTTGAATCGTTCCTTCTTTGTTCAAAGCCAATACCATAATATGTCCGGATGTCGTAAAGGTTCCTGCTTGAACCGAGACCACAACGGGGATGCCTTGTGTCATTTTCTCATAGGCAGCCTCAAATGAGTCCCCTAAATCGGCAAATTGGTAACCAAAAGCTTCGGCAAACTGAGGAAAGATTTGCCAACTCGTTCCTTGTTTGGGAAGATAAAATTGATCGCCAGCCCACTCCAATAGTTTGTCAGGATTCGGCGGACGATCCGTCCAAAAAGAATCGATCATGGCTAAAGAAGCAATAGCGCACCCGTTTGCCGCAAACGTATTTTGCTCTTCTCCATATCCATACGTGTTATTGCCCCAGCGTTGATCGGTTTGTACAATCAACGGCAGTTGCTGCGTATCTGCCATCGCTTGTTGAAGAGCTTGATTGGCTTGGCGAGTGAACTGTTTTGAGACAAGCGCTGTCTGATCAAACGCAGCATCCCTGACCTGATCAATCACGTAATGAATGACAAAAACACCACCGATGAGAAAAAGCAGCAGTGCAAGGCTCTTTTCTTTCTTCCCATCGTTTCTCCTCGTTTTCGATATCCTTGTGTGCAATCGCATGAAATGCCCCTCCTCGTAAAGTAATATCTAAGAGAAGTATAGTCTTTTTCTAATAAGAGCATTTCTGCATTTCCTGAAGAATTTCATACGATTTTATGACAACCACCATTTGAAAAGTAAGTTGTTACTGTTTGGACAGCTGTCGATGACAGACACAAAAGCAGCGCTTCCTCTATTTGGCTGAGTGGGTGGAATAACGAACAGCAACTTCTCTCCAGATGTCTTTTCTAAAAAAGGAATTTTTAAGAAAAGACAGCAAACAGTGAAGTTTTTTGTGTTTTGTTGTATAATGCAAATTACTGAAAAGTTGCGACCTTCAAATCGTAGATGATTTCAGAATCTATAATTGAAATGATGGTGAAACGATCATGTCTAACGAAAACACCCGTGTGGTGGTTGGAATGAGTGGCGGGGTAGACTCGTCAGTAACAGCACTTTTGCTGAAAGAACAAGGGTATGATGTTGTCGGGATCTTTATGAAAAATTGGGATGATACCGATGAAAACGGTGTTTGTACCGCAACAGAAGACTACAAAGACGTAGCCAAAGTGGCTGCGCAAATCGGGATTCCTTATTATTCAGTGAATTTCGAAAAAGAATATTGGGACCGTGTATTTGAATATTTTCTTGCAGAATACCGTGCCGGACGGACGCCAAATCCAGATGTCATGTGTAACAAGGAAATCAAGTTCAAAGCCTTTTTGGATTATGCGATGGATCTTGGTGCCGACTATGTAGCAACTGGCCATTATGCGCAAGTGACCGTTGATGAAAACGGCGTAACTCATATGTTGCGAGGCGTGGATAACAACAAAGATCAAACGTATTTCTTAAGCCAATTGTCACAAGAACAATTGAGCAAAACCATGTTCCCACTAGGCGGCATGGAAAAATCAGAAGTACGAGCGATCGCTGAACGGGCAGGTCTAGCAACAGCCAAGAAAAAAGATTCCACGGGTGTCTGCTTTATCGGAGAAAAGAATTTCAAACAATTTTTGAGTAATTACTTGCCAGCGAAAAAAGGCAATATGGTTACATTAGATGGCGAAGTCAAAGGACAACACGATGGCTTGATGTACTACACCATCGGACAACGTCAAGGCTTAGGCATTGGCGGCGGCGGTGCCACTCAAGAACCATGGTTTGTCGTAGGAAAAGACTTAGCGACCAACACTTTGTATGTGGGACAAGGATTCCATCACCCCGCTTTGTATGCAGATCGCTTGGAAGCAAGCCAAATCCACTTTACTACAGAACAAGACCGCGGCACGGAATTTTCATGCACAGCAAAATTCCGCTACCGTCAACAAGATGTACCGGTAACCGTGCGTCTATTAGATGGAGATCGAGCAGAAGTGATTTTTGACGAACCAGTACGCGCCATCACTCCGGGACAAGCAGTCGTTTTTTATGACGGCATGGAATGCTTGGGCGGCGGTTTGATCGATGCAGCCTACAAAGAAGCCAAAGAATTACAATATGTTTAACACCTAACAAAATCAGCCCTAGCTAAGAACACTGAACCAATCAGTTGCACTTAGCTAGGGCTTTCTTTATTTGTACCAACGAATGTTTTGCGTAATCAAGAGAACCAAAAAAATAGGTAGCCGTTTATTCTTTGATCTTGAAAAGGTGGATCTTTTCGCTAAATGCAGCGACTTGTGCAGGATCGATCGTACCGTTTGTTTTCGAGAGCGCATTAGACATACCGCAAGCCATCGAATAGATCAATGCTTGTTCCATTGGAAACTGTTTATTCAATGCAACAGCCATACCACCAACGGTTGAATCACCACAACCAGTCGTATTAACGATGGCGATTTTAGGGATCTCGATCTTAAAAAAAGTCGACTGATGTTTAACGATTGCCCCATCGTCGCCTTGAGAAACCATGACGGTGTCGATCCCTTCGAAGAGAGAGCTCTCTAAGACAGAGAAAATGTCTTGCGATGAATGCAATTTTTGACCCATTAGTTCTTCTAATTCCTGTTGATTTGGTTTAATAAAATTCGGACGAGCATTCGTTTGAGTCAAACAATTTTTTAGTTGTTCCCCAGCTATATCCATGAGGATCGGGACTTGTTCACCTAATGATTGACGGATGAATTGAAGCAATTGATCGTGAAAATGCCCATTATCAGAATTTACTGATCCAGAAATACAGACGACCGTGATGGGGTGTTGTTTAATTATTGCTGCAAGGTGTTGGTAAAAAAGTTGTTCGTTTTCCTCCGACAGATAAAGTCCTTTTTCTACTAGCTCAGTATGGGTGTTACCGTCATGCATGATCGTGATCGCATTGCGAGAATTGCCGTCGATGGTGAGGAAATCCAATACATAACGTTCTTCAGCTAGTAAAGAATCAAGGATCGTTTTGCCTACAGGTCCACCTAAAATACCTGTCAATAAAACGGCTTCCCCAGATTGTGCGATGACTCTGCCAGCATTGATGCCTTTTCCTCCAATTGATGTATGTGGGTTATCTACCCGATTTACTTGATCCAATTTTAGCGAAGGAACAAGATAGTTGTAGTCCATGGAAGGGTTCATTGTGATGGTTAAAATCATTTTTGTTCCTCCTTGAGGATCTCTGTAAAGGAACGATAATAGTCAAAAGTAGTCTCAGAAAGTTTATCATCAGTGATCAAATAGTCGATATCTGAAAGCGAGTAGAAGGTATAAACGTCAGAGCGATTAAACTTGGAACTATCTGCAACGATGCATTTTTTGCGGGAATGTTTGAATGCGACTCGTTGAATCGAACCTTCAACAAGATTTGCAGTGGTAATATTATTTTCAAAAATCCCATTTGTAGCAGCAAAAGCGATATCGATATTTAAATTTTCAAAACTCTTCTCTGCTGTTTCTCCATAAAATTCTTCTGTCGTGCGGGAAAATTCTCCACCGGTCAATAAGACACGATAGTCTGTGTTGTAAATCAAATAATTAAAAGCAAGTAAACTATTTGTGATCACGAATAAGTTTGCTTTTTTTAGTTCAGGTAAAGCGTGGAGCATCGTAGTTCCCGCACCGATATAGATAGTATCGTTGTCTGATATGATACTGTTCATTACTTTTCCGATGAATTTCTTTTCGGCAACGTTCGTATCGATTTTTTCTTGAGTAGAAAGCTCGTGTTCGATTTTTTCGAGTTTTTGGGCGCCACCATAGATTTTTACCAATAAAGATTGATTCGCTAACTCTGTAATATCTCTACGAATGGTCATATCGGAAACGTCTAATGTTTTGGCTATTTCTGCAATGGATAAGTAATCGTGCTGATTCACTAGCGCTAGAATTTTTTCTTGCCGTTCTTTCTTTAACATAGTTTCACCTCTGGTTGATTAACGATTTTTTTAAGTTTCTTTTTTATCGATGTTCTTTATACATTAATTAATAGCATTTACTTTTGGAAAAAGCAAGGGAAAATGTTCATCTTTGTTAAAGTTTGATAGTTTCGTGTATTGGTGAAAGGAATCAGTTTGAAAAAAATACCAAAAGAAAGCGTTGACAAGAAAAATTAACTATTGTATATTTACATTGTAAAACATATTGTAACAAACTTTAACAATATTTATCATTTGAGTTGAACAAGGAGGAAGAATAGGTGGGCTATACGAGCATGTTTGATGAAAGGCTAATTTTTCTCGATGTGGAAGGAGAGGAGTTGAAAGAACTATTTGAAGAAATAGCCAAACGATTACAGCAACAAGGTTTTGTGAATGAACAGTATGTAGAAGGATTACTAGCAAGAGAACAAGCTTTTCCAACTGGACTGATTACACAGTATTTGAATATTGGCTTGCCTCATTCAGAACCAGCGTATGTCGAAAAGCCTTTTATTGCGATCGTGCGTCTGAAAAACGAGGTGAAGATGAAGCAAATGGGCGACAGTCAAGAAATGCAGGTCAAGGATCTCTTTTTTCTAGGAATCAAAGAACCAAAAGAGCAAGTCGGCTTACTGCAATCGTTAATGGCATTATTTATGGATGAAGGATTTGTAAAGGCATTCATTGAAACACAAGAAGTGCAGGCAATTTATCAGCTAGTTACACAGTATACAAAATAAAATTTTTGGAGGAATTTAAGATGAAAAGAAGATTGATCGTAGCATGTGGAAGTGGGGTTGCAACAAGTCAAACGATCGCAAGTAAAATTGCTGGAATGCTTGAAGATGACGGAATCGATTTCCCCGTTGAAGCAGTTGATTACAAGTCGATCCAAAATGAATTGCCGTCGACAGGAATTTATGTGTATGTTGCTCAGCCAGATGATGAAGTATTGGAAAAAGCCGCTGAGCTAGGTGTACACGTTTTTGCTGGGATTCCGTTTCTTACCGGTATGGGTATGGATACGATTTATGAAGAAATCAAAGAATTGATTGGCTAGTACAAAACATCCTATCAAAAGAAAGAAGTGAAAAAAATGCAAGTATTTCAAGACATTATCAATTATATCTTAGGTTTAGGTTCCGCTATTTTTGTGCCGCTAATCATTTTAATCCTAGGCTTGGTTGCAGGGATGAAATTCAAAAAAGCCTTTATGTCTGCAATCACGTTAGGTATTGCTTTTACTGGGATGTCTATGGTCATTGGCTTTATGTCAAATGCAGTTAGTCCAGCTTCCGAAGCATTGGCAAAAAATACTGGCTTGAACTTGCCTGCGCTAGATTTAGGGTGGACAGGAGCGGCAAGTATCACCTGGTCATGGTCCTATGCATTTGTTTTCTTTGCCGTCGTTCTTGGCGTGAATTTTGTCATGTTGATTTTGAACTGGACCAAGACGTTGAATGTCGATATGTGGAATGTATGGGGCAAAGCGCTGACTGCCTATCTGGTCTACTTTATCAGTGGAAGTTTACTTGCTGGGTTTATCACCGCCATCGTACAGGTTATCTTGGAACTTAAAATGGGGGATATGTTCCAACGCCACATTGAGGATTTGACTGGTATTCCTTTAGTAACAGTGACCCACTTGATGAATATTTCAGCAGTGCTTTTATTACCGATCAATGTGATTATGGATAAAATTCCTTTCTTTAATCGACGGGCCGATACCAAAGCCTTAAAAAAGAAAATCGGTATCTTCTCTGAAAATTCGGTGATGGGCTTTCTCATTGGTTTGGGCTTGGGATTAGCTGCAGCTTATGGCGTGTCAGGCTCATTGAACTTAGCTATTCAAATCGCGACTGCAATGGCTTTGTTCCCAATGATCTCAAAAATGTTTATGCAGTCTCTTTCACCACTGGCTGATGCAATGTCGGAAATGATGAAAAAACGCTTTAAAGATCGGGAAGTTTATATTGGGTTAGATTGGCCCGTATTAGCTGGTCGCTCTGAGATTTGGGTCACTGCTATCTTGTTGGTACCTGTCTTTATTGGCTATGCTATCATCTTGCCGGGAAATGCTGTGTTGCCTTTAGCAGGAATCATTAACTATTCGATCGCAGTAGGTGGATTATTGCTCACCGGCGGAAACTTGGTTCGTATGCTGATCATGGGGGTTATTTCGATGCCAATCTATCTATATGCAGCTACGTATTTGACGCCGATCCTAACGGGCTTAGCAGATCGAACCGGCGCAGTAGAAGGAATACAAAAAGGGCAGCAAATCACTTGGTCTTCGATCGAAGGACCGGAATTTCGAATTTTATTTGCAGAAGCGTTTAAAGGAAATATCTTGGGTATCGTCGGTTCCGTTGTGTTTATCGCAATGTTTGTCTGGTTGTATAAATATATGAATAAGGTAAAGGTACCAAGTCAAAGATATGAAGAACAAGGGACCCCATCGACGCAAGTACGTGCGACGAATGGCTAATATTTTCAAAAAGGAAAGGACGACAGGAATGGGAAAGAGCGAAAAAATAAAATGGCAATTGCTTCTTTTTCTAGCAATTGGCTGCTATCTCTTAGCTTTGGTGACACAACAGTACCTATTTAATGTCGTAGCGATTGGTCTAGCAGTCTGTGTATACAAATATGGCAGTCCAGTACTTTTTAAAGAATACGATGAACGAAAAAAGAAAAAAGAGGAAGAAGCAGCTAAAGTAAGGGAAGCTGTACAAACAATCTTACGCAACAAAACGTTTGAAAAATAAAAAAGGTGGTCTTGAATATGTCAGATGGACGGATGATTTTTGAAAGAGAACGGGAAGATTTAGCACGAATCGTAAAATTGATTTTTACCCGGAAGAATACAAATGTTGCAGGCGGTAATTTTTCTTTTAAAACAACCGATGAAACTGGAAAAGAATACATTATTATGACACCAACTATGATGTCAGAAGCCTATTTAGGAGAGGTCTCACCAGCCCAGATTTTAGTCGTTGAGCCTCATACGAGAACAGTGATTGATGGGGTTGGTCAGCTGACACGAGAAATCAACTTACACGAAGCGGTTTATGATACGAATCCAGCGATAAAAGCAGTCTTACATGCCCATTCTCCTCACTCGATGTTTTGGGCAACCGCCGGATTGGATATGCCTAACTTAACAGAAGCGACCCAAAAAATTGGCTATATTCCTGTACTAGACTTTGAACCTAATTGCTCACCAGAATTAGCAGAATTAGTTTCTGATTACATGAAAAAAGAACAACTCGCCTTACCGAATATGTTGCTCCTCAACAGTCATGGGGTACTGATCAGTGCGCCAGGAGCATCTGGCATCGAAGCAATCCATAAAGCTTTGCAAATACTAGATACCACGGAATGGAATGCGGAAATTGCCTATAAGCAAACGATTTTTCAATCTTTAGGCTTGTTAGATGGTTTTTACTCCAAAGGGAGACAAGTAGGAACACTTGAAGACTTGAAAAAACATGCACCGATTTATAATAAAGAAGAAATTTTTGCTGGTGGTGATTAGCCAGCAAGTAATCATCTTTTTCGATTGATAAAAATCCAAGAACATTCGTTTACGAGTTCTTGGATTTTATTTTTTTAGTCAAATTATGCTATAATTTAGTCAGAAAATGAATGTTTTTGATGCATTGGCATTTTTAAAAGAAAGGGGGAGGTGCATGAATCGTACAAGAGCCAACCTCATGAAATGAGGGGAGGTTAGTGCCGTAGGGTTGGTAATGCTTCATCAGAATCAGGTCATTTCAAGCCAAATCAACCAACTTGCCTTAGCCGTACTATTTGGTTTAGCCGGGTATTTGCTTGTTTTTAAAAAGTTCTACTTTTTGTCCGCTCAGATTGCGGAGCATTCCGATCAGTATAACCAAGCAGAAGTCAAGTGAGGCAAAATTGCGGGAGTTGTCGCCTTCTATATTGCTCTGATCAATTTGATTTTGGTCTTTGTGTGAGTGTAGCGGAAAAAAATGCCAAAAGAAATCTTTGACGGAAAATGGTTTGCTTTGGTCATGATCGATCATCAAATTCGGCTTGATGTGCTTGAAAAAAGCGGTAATACTGCTGGACATTAGCTAACTGCGTCCACTTCCGAACATCGACAGGTGTTTGATCCAAATCATAGATTTTGGCTTCCTTTAAAGATAAAACGAAAGGACTATGAGTAGCAATAATGAATTGGCACTGTTCATAGCGGACAAAATCTTCCAGTAACTGCACTAGTTCCAGCTGACGATCAGCAGAAAGGGAATTTTCTGGTTCATCTAATAAGTAAAGGCTGTTGGGACGAATTTTTTCTTGAAAGAAGCGAAAGGCACTTTCACCATTGGAATATTCTCGGACGTTGTCGATCAAGTGCTTGCGGGTGAATTTGGACTGTGTGTTGGATCGTGCGAGATTGATTTTCTTCAATTCATGGTAATCGTCAAAACCAGTGAAACGAAAGTCCGCATACTTTGCTTGGTAGTATTCTTGAAACACTTCTTCTCGGCGATGATCGATCCCTTGGTTTAAGTTTCGAATATCCAGCATGAAGTCAAAGACGTCATCGCTGGTCAATAGCACTTTTTCTTGCGGTTCGTCGTTGCTACGAGCAGAACAGTAGGATAGATAGTCCTCGAAAAAATTCGACCGATTATACGCAGCAAAGCGCTGAGCGTGGATCTTTTCTGCAATCACGTTCAATGCAGTGGTTTTGCCAGAACCATTACCGCCATATAAAATCGTGATTGGTTCAAAATCGATCTGCTGAAAACGGCGGGCACTGAGAATCTGAAAAGGGTAGTAAGAATCATAGACAGTCCGTTGGATAGAAAGGAAAAAATCAAACTCGGTTTCTTGATCGGGAAAAGTGATTTGTTCGAGATACATGGGGCACCTCCTAGCAGTTTCGTGGTTGCCATTATTGTAGCATATCCATCACAGATAAAATTTTTTTTGCGAGGTTAAAATAAATCTTGTTTGATATTTTTTTAATCTTTTCCTGTTATATTCACAACAGGAAACTTCTGTGCTAGACTATAAGGGCATAGAAATGATGTAATCTTAAGCAACCGATAAAACGTACAAAAAAACGAAGGTTTAATGAATTCTTTAAGCGATGATTAAATGCTGAAACTTATTCCTTGCAAGTTTAAGTAAAAGTGACTAATATGGGGAAGGAATCGTGAAAGGAGCAATGGAATGTATCAAGTAGTAGTCATGTATGGGGACAATGAACCGTGGTGGTTTTTTGAGGGATGGCAGTCAGATATTCAAGAGGCGTTCACATTTGCAACTTTCAGCGAGGCGCAGTCATTTTATGAACAAAAATGGCAAGAAATCAGAGAAGAGTATTCGTACATAAATGCAAAATCAAACTTTATGACGGCTTTTTGGAATGAAGAAGACGAACGCTGGTGCGAAGAATGCGACGATTACCTCCAACAATATATTGGACTGGCATTGCTTAAAGAATATCAGCAAGTCGTCGATGAAAGCAGGAAAGATTTTTATGAAACAACTAATTCTAGCGGAAAAGCCAAGCGTTGCCAAAGACCTCAGCAAAGTTTTGGGCTGTGAGCAAAAACATAAAAATTATTACGAAGGACCCAAGGCGATTGTTACTTGGGCCCTTGGTCATTTATTGGGCTTGAAAATGCCTGAAGATTTAAACAAAGAGTGGGCATCATGGCAGATGGAAACATTACCGATGATCCCTAAGTCCATCGGGATCAAGCCGTTGCCAAAAACCGGTCATCAACTAAAAGCCATCAAACAATTGGCTCAAAGAAAAGATGTCGGGGAAGTCGTGATTGCCACCGATGCGGGAAGAGAAGGGGAGCTAGTCGCTCGCTGGATTTTGGAGTGGGTTCGTTTTGACAAACCAGTCAAACGTTTGTGGATTTCTTCGCAAACCCCTAAAGCCATCAAAGAAGGCTTTGCAAAATTGCAGTCAGCCAAGCACTACGACAATCTTTACTACTCCGCCCTTGCGCGGGCAAAAGCCGACTGGCTGGTAGGATTGAATGTCACGCGGGCATTGACGGTCAAATATCAAGACAATCTTAGTGCGGGTCGGGTCCAAACCCCTACCTTAGCTTTGGTGCGCAGTCAGGAAATGCAGATCGAGAGTTTCCGTCCGCAAACCTATCATGTGATTACCCTAAACGTAGGCGATGCCAAGGCCCGCCTGCAACAAAAAAATCCTTATCAACTAAAAGAACGCAGTGACGCCGAAGCATTGGTCAAACAAGTGAGTCAACAGAATGGTCGCGTGACAGCGATCGAAGAAAAGGTCAAAACAGAAAGTGCACCACTGCCCTACGATTTGACCGAGATCCAACGAGAAGCCAATCAGCGTTATGGGTTTTCAGCCAAGAAGACCTTGTCGCTTGTTCAAAGCTTGTATGAAACCCACAAAATCGTCACTTACCCAAGGACGGATTCCAAGTATTTGACCAATGATATGAAGGCAACCATGAAGGAACGCCTGCAGGCAGTTGCGGATTTTGCCCCAGAAGTCAAAGGATACTTGAAGAATGGTGGACAAGTGGTGCAGCAAGCTGTCTTCAACGATAAAAAAGTCACGGATCACCATGCCCTACTGCCAACGGAACAGCGGGCACGTTATGAAAAATTAACTACCGATGAACAACGAATCTATCAAATGATCGTTAGTCGTTTCTTAATGCTCTTTGCGAAACCTCATAAAAAACAGCAACAGAAAGTGACAGTGACCTTTGGTTCTGAGACCTTTGTGTTCAACCGCAATACCGTGTTAGAAGCGGGATGGAAAACGACTTCCGAAGAGGAAACCAGTGATGTGGCTTGGCAAAAAGGCAGTATCGTCAAGCCTGATTTTACCATCCAGAAAGAGTTGACCACACCACCGAAACCGTTGAATGAAGGAACTCTTTTAGGCAAAATGGAAAAACACAGTCTTGGTACGCCGGCAACCCGTGCGGAGATCATTGAAAAGCTGATCAAATCTGAGCTGATGGAGCGGACCCCAAGCGGCTTGCAAGTATCGCCAAAAGGCAAGCAGTTGTTAGTCTTAGTCAATCCTTCCTTGGTGACACCAGAGTTGACGGAAAAATGGGAGAAGGAACTGGAAGCCATCGCGAAAGGCACCTACTCTGCCCAAACCTTCCTCGCGCAAATCGAAGCAGACACTAAACAATTGGTTAAAGAAATCAAGCAAAGTGAGAGCAAGTACCAAGATTTCTCATTGACCCAAAAACGGTGTCCAGAATGCGGCGAACCATTGCGGGAGAAAAATACCCGTGATGGCAAGATCTATGTTTGTTCCAGTGGCACCTGCAAGTACCGTCGTCGGAAAGACCCGAAAGTTTCAAACCGACGTTGCCCGCAATGTCACCGAAAGATGGAGATCATTGAGGGCAAAAATGGCGCCTATTTCCGCTGTAAATTCGATGGGACCACCGAAAAAATGGCGGATAAAAAAGAGCGCAGCAAAAAGCTGTCGAAACACGAAGAACGCCGCTTGATGAATAAAATCAATCAAGAAGAACCGCAAGAAAGCCCATTAGCAGCTGCTTTAAAAGCTGCTATGGAGAAGAAATAACTGAATGAGGTAGAAAATAAAAAAGAGTGAGGACGATTTTGCTGTCTCTCACTCTTTTTTTGTATCCATTCATTCATTTAAGCATTTTTTTGACGGTATTCTTTCGGTGAGATACTTTCTTTCTTCTTGAACAAAAAGGAAAAATAATTTGGGTCATTATAGCCAACATCAAAGGCGATCTCAGATAGCCGTAGATTTGTCGTTAACAGCAGTTCCTTAGCTAAGGTCAATCGTTGCTCGGTCAAGTATTCGATAAACGTAGAATCAGTGGCTTGCGAGAAGATGGTGCTGAAGTGCGCCGGACTCAAATGAACTTTTTCAGCAACTACATTTAAGGAAATATTGGGATCAGAAAAGTGCTCACTGATAAAGGCTTTGGCTTGATTGATGACGCTTTGATACTTCGCCATTGCAGGATTGATGGGTTGTTTGGTCAATAGCGGCAACAGTTCTGCCAGAGTCGTTTGATAGTTCTCTGGCTCATGGGTCAATGCCGCTAGATAGTCTAAGTCATGGGCGTGCTGAACGATCTGGGGAAGCGAATGACTGTCTTTTTTCTTCAATAATGCCAGCAATTCGACCAAGACGAACAAACGGTACATTTGCGTTCGCTCAACGGTTCCTTGAGGCGCCATCAATTCAGCGATCAGCTCAGGGATCGTCTGTTTCCTAGCATTTGCCAGCCGTGAAGCAAGGTCGGTTTTGAAAGGATTGGTGGGGGACAGTTCCCCTTCGCGAATGTCGTCTTCATAGCTGATGATTTTTTCCTTGCGGATGCTGCCATAGGTTTTTAGCATATCACGAGCTTTCTGATAAGAAAGAGAGATACCCGAGAAGCGATCTGCTACCGGTCCGATCGCCACTGCTACTTCTTCCCCAGAACCATGAACGAGGCTTTGAGCGATCTGATAGGCTTTTTCTAAAACTTGTTCTCGGTCATGGTCAAAAAGCAAAAACTTGATGAAGCGGCTAGAAACACTGGAGAACAAGACGGCATCGTCTTGTTCATAGGCTTTGGTCAGCTGCTGGCTAAAGCGAGTGTAGTCAGAAAAGCTTTGATTGAAGGGGGTTTTTGCTAAGAGCACACAAAACTGTTTGCCTGAAAAGCGCCGGCCCAGTTCTTCTGCTTGCAAAAAGGCTTCTGAGATCGTGATCTTTTGTTTAAAGAGGTGATTCAGAAAGTGATTCTTTTTGATTTCCATTTCGAATAAATCGTCTTCTTTGGATAATTGTTGATGGGTGGTTTGTTGTTCATCTAAATGTTGAACGACGGTTTTGATGGCTTGTTCTAATTCTTCGTTTTTGATGGGCTTGAGCAAGTAATCGTCTGCTTGCAGCTGCAGTGCCGTTTTTGCATAGTCAAAATCATCAAAGCCGCTAACGAAAATAATGCGAACTTGCGGCAATAATTTCTTGGCTTCTTTCGCAAAGACCAAGCCGTCCATAAACGGCATTTTGATATCACTGATAATAATATCAGGACGCAGATCAAGGATCGAAGCCAGCGCCAATTCGCCATCTGCGGCTTCATCGCTATAAACGATCGGGTATTGTTTGGCAAGAGTCATGATTTGGTGGCGCAAACTATCGCGAATCAGATGTTCATCTTCAACTATGAACACTTTGTACATGGTTGGGTTCCTCCCTTTTTGGTACTGTGACGTTAATCGTGGTGCCTTCTTGGTATTGACTGTGGATCGTCAGTTGCGCTTCGCTGCCGTAGTTCAGCTGGAGACGGCGATAGACGTTATATAGGCCATAGCCGCTCTCAGAGGCGGGATCAGTGGTTTCTTTAAGGTTACGACGAATCTCCTCCAAACGCTCAGGGTCGATTCCAACACCGTTGTCACTGATGGTCATTTGAATCTGGTGAGGCAATTCTGACACTGTGATTCGAATCATGCCGACACGACGGACAAATTTGGTGCCATGATATACGGCGTTTTCAACAAGGGGCTGCAGGACCATTTTCAGGACCTGTAGTTCTGG
Source organism: Enterococcus sp. AZ141 (assembly GCF_051714385.1). NCBI lineage: Bacteria > Bacillati > Bacillota > Bacilli > Lactobacillales > Enterococcaceae > Enterococcus > Enterococcus sp. AZ141. The sequence continues at coordinate 636,483 of NZ_JBIORT010000001.1, read as the reverse complement.
ACTGACAGTTTGATCTTCAATGGTGTAAGACAGCATCCTGCCATAGCGGATCTGCAAAATCTTCAAGTAATCGTCCACATGCCGCAATTCTTTTTCCAGCGGAATCCAGTCTTGCCCTTTGCTTAAGGAGATGCGGAAAAAATCTGACAGCGCATAAGTCATTTCGGTTGCTTGCTCGTAACGGGCAGCTTCAATCAAAGAAACGATCGCATCTAAACTATTATAGATGAAATGTGGAGTGATCTGGGCTTGTAAGACCCGCACCTCACTTTGGGCTAAGTGATACTGCTTCAAGGCATTTTCTTCCAAGAGCCGAGTCAAGTCATCTGCCATCCGATTCAAGCTACTCGTCAGAGTCCGCAGCTCTGGGGTTTCGGGCAGTTCTGCTCGGTAGCTCAAATGTCCTTGGGATAGTTCGTTAGAAAGATCTAATAACCGATCCAATGGGTCTTGCAGATTGTCCCGAACAAAGCGCCGGTTTTTATTGATGATCGCAAAGATGATCAAAAGCAACACGACTTGAAAAAGGATCAGTAACAATACCGATTGGACTAGTTCGTGATTGGTTTGGCTGGCTAAGCTGATCTCTACCCCGACGAATTGCTGCAAAATATCGGATAGCAAATCGATCACCGAATCCAGTTGGATCATGACGTATTGGTTTTGTTCCACCGGTTCATCGTTGAGAATATTATCGATCAACTGTTGCTGATAGGTTTCTAAAGAATCGAGCGTCCGAAAGGCGACTGCTAAAATATTGAGCTCTTTCGCAGTGCTGGTATTTTCTTGAATGTGCTGCAGATCGCTCCTTAGTTCATCGATCACATTGGTTTCTTGAACTTGTGCGACGGTTTTTTGACCAAAGACTAAATCCCACATTTCTTCCAAGACAATGGCATCGACTTTTTCCGATAATTGATTGGCTTCTTCAATATTGTTAATGGTATTTTGGTAAATGAAAATCTGCCGCGAGTAAAACACACTGCTTAGTACGAGGGGAATAAAGGCGACGAGGATCATCAGTTTATTCGTCTGTTGAAAGATGCCCTTGATACTTTTTGTTTTCATCTTCATCCCCTCAATAATTTCTCGGCGGAATCTGATCGAAATCCATGTCACTGGAAAAAACCGTTTCATGGACATAGATTTCACGAGGGATGGCATCGGCGCCGCGAGCCAAGTAGCGAGAGATGGCATTTTTGACGAACACCCCGGCATCTGGGTTGCACTCAACGACACAATTGACCACTCCTTGCTTCAATTTATCGATCATTTCTTTTTGAGCATCGATCGATACGATCACTAAATCCTTCCCCGGCTCAATATCGGTTTTTTCTAAGGCTTCTAGGGCACCCAACGTCATCTCATCATTGTGGCTGAACAAGACATCAATCTGTTCCATTTTGCCTGCTGCGATGTATTGTTCGATGACTTCTTTGCCTTTACGGCGGATGAAATCGCCGTTTAATTCGTCTACGACTTGGATCGTCACATTGTTATGGGCATAATCACGCTTGATGGTTTCTCGGAACCCTTCTGAGCGCAAATACGTCGGGGACGTAGCATCCAGTCCCGTCAATTCTAAAATATTGACTGTTTTGTTCTCATGCTCTTTATAATAATTACTAACGTAGAGACCTGCACGATTGCCCTCGGCTTTGAAGCTTGGCCCGATATGGGTCAAAAATAAAGAGGGATCGCTGACATTGACATGTCGATCTACCACGAAAACGGGAATCCCAGCTTGGGCCGCTTCTTCCAAAATCGGTTCCCAATTGTTTTCCTGAATGGGGGTAAAGACGATGGCATCGACTTGATACACGATAAAATTACGGATATCTTGGATCTGTCGCTCTTGATTCATATAACCGTTACGATAAAGGACTTCATAGCCTTCCTTCTCTAATTCAGTGCGGATCGATTCCGTATGGCGTTTACGCCAGCTGCTTTCCGTTCCCGACTGGGAAAAACCGATCACAATACTTTCTTCCGCTGTTTCAGTGGTTGTTTCTTTGTTTGCTTGGCAACCAGCCAAGAAAGACAGATACAAACAAAGGAGTAACCCAATTTTTCTATTCCTCATTTTTTTCACCTCTATGGTCTATTCTACTAAAAAATACGGAAGCGCTTTACACAAAATATCAAATCAAATAAAAACCAAGGGAATCTTAAAAAATCCAAGATTACGAAAAGAAAAAGCGACAACTGGGCCGACCTTTCTCAAGAAATCCAAGAAATCTCGAAAAAATCTAAATGTAAGCGATTCCTTAACTGGCTATACTGAGTATGTAAGAAAAAGACATGGAGGGATCACAATGAAAGGTACTTTTGGTAAATTGGTCGTCCTAGCATCCACCTTATTGGTTGGTGGATTGTTAGCAGCTTGTGGGAATGGATCAGATAGCGGGGCAAACGGTGACGGAGACAAAGGATTTGTTGGGATTGCGATGCCGACCAAATCGGCAGAACGATGGATCGCAGATGGCGACAATATGGTAGAGGAATTAGAGAAGCTTGGCTATAAAACTGACCTGCAATATGGAGAAGACAAAGTAGAAAACCAAGTGGCACAAATTGAGAACATGATCACCAAAGGCGTTGATACTTTAGTGATCGCCTCGATCGATGGGTCGGCACTGACGGACGTGTTGGAAAAAGCCCATAACGAAGACATCACAGTCATCGCCTATGACCGTTTACTGATGAACTCGGAATACGTCGATTATTATGCCACCTTTGATAATTTTGGGGTCGGCGTGCTGCAAGCGTCTTATATTGAAGACAAATTAGGCCTCAAAGACGGTGAAGGACCATTTAACATTGAATTATTCGGCGGTTCTCCAGATGATAACAATGCACTGATCAATTATAATGGGGTCCTTTCGGTTTTCCAACAATACTTTGATAGCGGACAGCTAGTCGTTCCTTCCGGTCAAACCAACTTCAACCAAATCGCTACCTTGCGTTGGGATGGTTCAACCGCGCAAGCTCGGATGGACAACTTGTTGAGTGCCAACTATACGGATCAAACATTGGATGCTGTTCTTTCACCTTATGATCCAATCAGCCTAGGAATCATCTCATCGCTTAAAGGTGTGGGCTATGGTTCCTCTGATAAACCACTGCCTGTGATCACCGGTCAAGATGCGACGGTGGCAGGAGTGAAATCAATCATCGCGGGTGAACAAACCCAAACGATTTTTAAAGATACACGGGTGTTAGCGAAAAACACGATCGAAATGATCGAAGCCATCACCAATGGCGAGGAAGTGCCAGTCAACGATACTGAAACCTATGACAATGGCGTCAAAGTCGTACCAACCTACTTGTCAAATCCCGTTTCTGTGGATAGCGACAACTACAAAGAAGAATTGATCGATACCGATTACTATACAGAAGAAGAGCTGGGCATTTAAGCAAGGAGTGCAGATCCAACGAGAAAAGATGCTAGTTTCCCCTAAAGCAGCAGGGAAGAACGAATCATCCCCAGTATTCGTTCTTTCCGCTTTTCTTACAAAGGGAGCGCATCACTTTTACATAAAAAGGAAAAGGGTGAAAGAACATGGCAGATAATATTTTGATGATGAAAGGCATCGTCAAAGAGTTTTCAGGGGTTCGCGCCCTTGATAACGTCAACCTCTCGATCGAGCGAGGAGAGATCCACGCACTGTGTGGAGAAAATGGCGCTGGCAAGTCCACGCTGATGAATGTCTTAAGCGGACTCTATCCTTACGGCAGTTATGATGGAGAGATCTATTATGAAGGGGAGTTATGCAAGTTCAAAGATTTGCGGGACAGCGAGGACAAAGGAATCGTTATTATTCATCAAGAGTTAGCCTTAAGTCCTTACCTGTCGATCAAAGAAAATATTTTTTTAGGAAATGAACAAGCCAAGCACGGCATTATTGATTGGGATCTGACCGAAAAGAAAACGGACAATCTCTTAAAGATCGTTGGCTTAAAATTAGACCCGAATACGCTGGTTTCACAAATCGGTGTCGGGCATCAACAGCTGGTGGAAATTGCCAAAGCATTTTCAAAATCCGTCCGATTGTTGATTTTAGATGAACCAACCGCAGCGTTGAATGAAGAAGAAAGTGCCAATCTGTTAGAGCTGATCAAAGAGTTTCGCAACCAAGGGATCACTTCGATCATCATCTCCCACAAGCTGAATGAAATCGTCAATGTGGCGGATCGCATCACGATTTTACGAGACGGGCAAACGATCGAGACGCTGAGCGGGGCCGAAATCTCTGAAGAGCGTATCATTCGGGGCATGGTTGGGCGAGATTTGACCAATCGCTACCCAGAGCGGAAACCCACTATTGGTGAACCGTTTTTTGAAGTCAAAAATTGGACGGTCCATCATCCAATCGACCATACCCGTGTGGTGAATGAAAATTTGAACTTGATGATCCGCAAAGGAGAGATCATCGGCATCGCCGGTTTGATGGGTGCTGGCCGGACTGAGTTTGCCATGAGTGTCTTCGGTCATTCCTACGGCAGTTCGATTTCGGGGGAAGTCTATAAAGACGGCCAACCGATTTCTGTCAAAGACGTGCCAACCGCCATCAAAAATGGGTTAGCCTATGTGTCGGAAGACAGAAAAGCGCTTGGCTTGAATCTGCTGATGGATATTCGCGAGAACACCACCATCGCTAGTCTTGCCAAAATCAGCCGCCAAGGGGTCATCGATAAAGAAAAAGAAGTCACGATGGCAGAAGAATTCCGCAAAAAAATGCGGACGAAAACCAATTCAATCTATCAAAACGTCGGCAGCTTGAGTGGTGGGAATCAGCAAAAAGTCGTTTTGGCAAAGTGGCTGATGACCACACCAGATATCTTATTTTTAGATGAACCGACCCGCGGGATCGATGTCGGGGCGAAGTACGAAATCTATACGATCATCGAAGAGATGGCAGCAGCTGGCAAAGCCATCTGTATCATCTCCTCGGAGTTACCAGAACTATTAGGCATGTGCGACCGGATCTACACGATGAACGAAGGCCGCTTCACGGGCGAAGTGTTACGGGAAGAGGCCGACCAAGAACGATTGATGAATCTAATGACACTAGAAGAGAGTGGGGTTTGAGATGGAAACAACCAATAAATTAAAAAAAGAACGCAGCCATTCGCTGAAAGAAAAGGCACTGGAAATCTTTAGCAAATACAGTATGATCATTATCTTAGCAGTGCTGCTGGTGGCCTTTCAGCTCATGACCGACGGGATTTTCTGGCGGCCGCTGAATATCACCAACCTCGTGTTGCAAAACAGTCATATTCTCGTTTTGGCAGCTGGTATGCTTTTGGTCGTCTTGTTAGGACACGTTGATTTATCCGTAGGGTCCGTGATGGCGTTTGTCGGTGCGATTGCAGGTGTCTTAATGGTCAATAACGGCATCAGTCCTTGGCTGGCAGTGCCTCTTTGCTTACTGATGGGCGCAGTGATCGGTGCTTGGCAAGGCTTCTGGGTCGCGTATGTCGGTATCCCAGCATTTATCGTGACCTTGTCTGGTTTACTGATGTTTCGAGGACTGACCCAAGTCGTCTTAGGCGGTCAATCATTGGCACCGTTTCCCAAGGCATTCCAACAAATTTCCACCGGCTATTTGCCAGATATTGCAGGCGGTCAGATCCATTTACTTTCCATGATTTTAGGTGTAGTGATCACGGGCATCTTGATTTTAGGCCAATGGCGAACCCGTGAGCGTCGCAAAAAAAATCTTTTTGAAGTGGAATCAATGGCAGCCTTTACCTTTAAAGCCGTCTTTACTGCGGTCGTATTTCTCGGCGCTACCTACATCTTTGCCTCTTACCAAGGGTATCCGATCATTTTGATCGTCTTAGGGGTGATCGTGGCTGCCTATGGCTTTTTGACTAACAAAACCGTCGCTGGTCGTCAAATCTATGCAACCGGCGGCAATAAGAAAGCAGCTGAACTTTCGGGAATCAAGACGAAGAAAATCACCTTCTGGGTCTTCGTGAACATGGGGATGATGGCAGCTTTGGCGGGCTTGGTTTTAGCGGCTCGGTTGAATGCAGCTACACCACAAGCGGGAACGTCAATGGAATTAGATGCAATGGCCGCAGTGTATTTCGGCGGTGCTTCTACCTCAGGCGGTATTGGTACTGTGATGGGGGCGATCGTTGGTGGTCTCGTGATGGGTGTCTTAAACAATGGGATGTCGATCTTAGGGGTCGGTGTCGATTGGCAGCAAGCCATCAAAGGGTTGATTTTGCTGCTGGCTGTCGTGTTGGATATCTACAATAAGAAAAAGAAAATTTCGTAGGAGGGCCTGTTTATGGAGGACCAAGCACAAAAGACGATTTTATTGATTTGTACCGCCGGCATCACTACGGGTCTCTTAGTGAAAAACATGCAGCGGGCCGCAGATGAAAAAGGGCTAGCTGTGCATATCTATTCGGCACCAGCCATCATTGCTGAACAGATCCTGCAGCAGCAAACAGTCGATGCTTTGTTGATCGGTCCGCAGTCGAAGTACGAAGTCAATCGATTAAAAGACTTTCTCATGGTCAAAGCGGTGCCATATAAATTAATCAAAGAAACAGATTACGAGCTGTTAGATGGCGAAGCTGTCCTTACAGACAGCCTGACCCTCTTACAAAACGATCACTAGGCTCGCGTAAAAAGATGTGTCTTTTAGCGTTTGAATATGTTGTTTAGAGTAGTGCCTTGCGAATCCCCCAAGCAAGCACTACTCTTTTTATCGTAAAGTAGTTTGATCACCTGATAGGGAAGACCCGTCGATTGAATGGTGCTTCAGTCAGTTCCTGTACTTCGTTTGCCAGTGAGCGTACAGATGACGGAAGTACAGTAAAGGCGTTGGATCTTTTCCAATGAGGAAACAGTCAAGAATCGATCTTGTATCTGTTTCCTTAAAGCAGCAAACAACTCATAGAATGGAGGAACAGATTATCGAACCAGCAGAACTTACCCAGATTCGCCCCAGTAAACGACAACTACAGTGGCAGCAGTTGGAATTTTATGGCTTTATCCACTTTGGTCTCAATACGATGACCAATCGTGAATGGGGGCTCGGCAATGAGTCGCCAACGGTATTTGACCCGCAAAAGCTAGACTGTCATCAATGGGTTTCCACAATGAAGCAAAGCGGTATGCAGGGAATCATTTTGACCTGCAAACATCATGACGGCTTTTGCTTATGGCCAAGCCAGCACACTGCTTTCACAGTCGCTTCAACGCCCTGGCGCAATGGTCAAGGTGATTTAGTGAAAGAACTTTCTGATGCTTGCCGTCAAGCAGACCTGAAATTCGGCATTTATTTATCGCCTTGGGATCAGCATGAAGCTTGTTATGGAATGGGGCAAGTCTATGATGATTTTTATACGGCGCAGTTGACAGAACTTTTAACCAATTATGGTGATATATTCGAAATATGGTTAGATGGGGCCAATGGTGAAGGACCCAATGGAAAACGCCAAAACTATGATTGGGAACGGTATTATCAAGTGATTCGTGAGCTGCAACCCAATGCAGTGATTGCGGTTTGCGGACCGGATGTCCGTTGGGTAGGAAACGAAGCGGGGCAAACCAGACTTCAAGAATGGAGTGTGGTGCCAGCTGCATTAAAGGATGCTGAAAAAACAGCGAGTCATTCGCAAAAAGCCGATAGCACAGCGTTTCGGCAATCGATTTCCAGTATGGAAATCGATTTAGGAAGCCGACAAGCGCTGAAAAAGTACGGCATTAAAGAAGCTGCCGAATTGGCTTGGTACCCTGCTGAGGTCAACTTATCGATTCGCCCCGGCTGGTTTTATCATCCATCAGAAGACCAACAAGTAAAAAGCGGCGCTGAGCTCTGGTCTTTTTACAAGCAGATCGTTGGGGGCAATAGTTCTTTTCTACTTAATGTGTCGCCGATGCCGGATGGTATGATCCATCCAACGGATCAAAAGGCATTGCAGCAATTAGGTCACTCGATTAAACAATTGAAAGAGGTGACGACTGAAAGGAACGGCACGTTTGTGAGCTCTTCAACCAGTGTGTCCAGCAGAATGGATAAGCTCCAACTATCTCAAGCGTTTGGCCAGTATTGGAAACCGGACTTGGAAGACAAACGGCCATGGCTGACCCTACATTTTGCAGAACCGGTCGTCATCAATTCACTTGTATTGAAGGAAGCGATTCAATATGGGCAACGGGTAGAAAAAGCAAAAATTTTTCTGCAAACTGTAGCAGGACCACAGTTACTGACCGAAATAGTGACGATCGGCTATCAAAAAATCATCAGCTTTGAAGCGGTCGGCGTGTCTGCTGTCAAAATCGTTTTTACTCAAGTTCGGCAAACACCGATCATTCAAACCATGGCCGCGCGCTATGTGCCTCAGGAAGAATAAAGTAACCCAAAAACAGACAGTCGGCTGACTGTCTGTTTTTGAGGGATACAAATAAGGAATAAAAGTGGATATTAGTTAAATGCGACTGCCTAGGGGGCAAATCCGAGAACAGTGCATGGTAACTACAAATTAAGGAAGTGTGATGACATTTTCTGAATCTTTGTCGAAGAAATGCGCTTTGTTGATGTTGAAAGCTAAATCAACTGTTTCACCTGGACGGTGGAAGTCGCGGGCATCAACTTTCGAGATAAATTCAGTCGCACCTACACGTGTATAAAGCATTGTTTCTGCACCTAATAGTTCAGATACGACCACTTCGGCACGTACAGTTGCTTCAGGAGAAGCTTCCAATGCGATTTGTTCACTGTGGATATCTTCTGGACGAATACCAAAGACTAATTGTTTGCCTTCGTAGCCTTTTTCAACAAGAATCTTATTCTTGCCTTCAGGAATACGTAAATTCAAACTTTGACCATCAGAGATCATACCGTTATTCAACGTAACATTGAAGAAGTTCATTGCTGGTGAACCGATAAAGCCGGCAACGAAAATGTTTTTCGGTGTGTTGTAGACTTCTTTTGGTGAACCGATTTGTTGAATGAAACCATCTTTCATGATAACGATCCTGTCAGCCATGGTCATCGCTTCTGTTTGGTCATGGGTTACATAGATCGTCGTTGTTTCTAAACGTTGGTGTAATTTTGCGATTTCCGCACGCATGGCAACCCGCAATTTCGCATCTAAGTTTGACAACGGCTCATCCATTAAGAAGACTTTGGCATCACGAACGATGGCACGGCCTAAGGCAACCCGTTGACGCTGACCACCTGAAAGGGCAGCAGGTTTACGATCTAAGTATTCTGTCAAACCTAAGATCTCAGCGGCATTTTCTACGCGTTTTTTGATTTCTTCTTTGTCGTATTTACGCAATTTCAAACCAAATGCCATGTTGTTAAAAACAGTCATATGGGGATACAATGCGTAGTTCTGGAAAACCATCGCGATGTCGCGGTCTTTTGGTGCTACATCGTTCATTACTTTTCCACCGATGCTCAATTCGCCTTCAGAAATATCTTCTAAACCAGCGATCATTCGAAGGGTTGTTGATTTTCCGCAACCAGAAGGTCCAACGAAAACGATAAATTCGCGATCCGCGATATCTAAATTAAAATCAGTTACCGAATACGCATCATTATTGTCATATTTTTTGTGGATATTTTTTAAGGCCATTTCTACCATTGGGATTACCTCTTTCCATTTAGTTTACATGAATAGCATAAATGAAAACGCTTCGAATGCGCAACGGAAACCTGCACAAGAAAAAAACGTTTTCTTGTGCAGGTTGTTTAATTGCTCTGATGGGTGAATTGGTCGATCAGTAAATAGCAAAGCAGCAGATCATCCATATTTTTTAAATTTAAACGTGTCAGTGTTTGAAACTTATCGATCTTATATAGGAGAGAATTCCGATGCATAAACAGTTCTTTGGCAGTGGAACTCGCATTGCCTTGATTGCGCCACAGTGATTGAATGATCGTTTCGGTCTCTTCTTCAAACCAATCTAGATACAAGGTACGAAACAAGGAAATATACTCGGAAAAGCCATTGCGAAAAAGAGCGAAGACCACTTTGGGCAGATCCATACTTTTACTGGTAGTTTTCGTTTTTAACTCATTTTTAAACAGGGTAGATTCACTCGTCCATAAGGTAGTGAAGTCGTGGCGTGGGTGATGGAAGGGGCCAACGAACAGCTGGGAATAGCAGTCGAAATCCATATCCAAAGCCACGAATAAGCCGTCGAGATCTTCGATGGGTAAATTAGTGTCGTCTTGTTTTTCTACGATCACCGCATGGTCTTCGGTGAGGAAAAAAAGATCCACCACGCTAGGGAGCATTTGCTGGATCTCTGCGAGCCATTCGGATTGCAAGGAGTCAATGGTTCGGGTGAAATGAACTTGCAGAATTCGGACCCACGTTTGGTCTTGAACGGGCTGATGTTCAAATAAAATCGGATACCATGGATGGTTTCGGTTATCGATTTCTGGTTGCAAAGAGCCGTTTCCCAGTTGGATCAGCAGTTTTTCACTGTCACTTAATTGGTCAGTTGGCAGCCAAATATATTTTTTGCCGAAAGCGATGGATTCGATGTCCTTCGTTGTGGATACTTTGTCATGCAGCGTTGCCTGGGGGAAACGCGCTTTGATGTCATTAAAAGAAAAAATGAGAAAGACCTCCTTTGAGATACTCTACGTATTCTTCATTTAGTATAGCATGTTCTAAAAAAACCGTTCAAAATTTTCCCAGAAAAAAGCACAGCCCTTCACCGAAATCTCTGCCTTTGCATGGCAGGAGGACTGCTTTTTTCCCGAAGCGATTGCTTCTATAATCCTAACAGTTGTTTTTTCTTTAAGGCAAATTCTTCTTCAGTCAAAATTCCTTCATCGACCAACATTTTCAGTTCGCGAAGATCAGCAATGACCTGTTCCGTCGGGGTTACAGTTGGTCGCGGGGGCAGTATCGCATGCTTACGGGGGAAGTTAGTGAGATAGCGCTGTATGATCCGAGCAATCAGCAGGTCTTTTTCGGCAAAGCAAAGGGAGTGGTTTGGTTCCGTCCTTCTGCGAGAATGGGTTTCTCTGATTGCCCCGCCGCCAATATACAGTTCCAAGAAGCCATTGCCTTTCCAAAGACCAGATTCGGCAACTTCTTTCAGACTGACACTGGTGATCTGGGGAATCTGCAAAACCTGCTTTTCTTTCTTTTTGTAGTCGATGATCGTGAGGGTATCTTCTGCGATGATCCAAGCATCACGATAATGATAAGACAGTAATTTGATTTTACCAGCCTCTTCATCCACGTAACTTTTGGCTGATTGTCCGCCAAGTGCTGCCAAATGATCCGTTAAAAATTCATAGGCTTTTTGGGCATCGATGCGATTGGTGAAATAAAGCAGATGAGAATTACCTGGTACCTGCAGTCGGAGGTAGTCCACTAAGAGACCTTTGCCTATATGTAATTCCACATCGGCAATTTTTGCCATGGGAATCTTTTCATCTGGGATTTTTGGATGGGTATGGTTTATCAAAACACCTTTACTGGTAATAAACCAGCGACAACTAGCCTCGTGTTTGCGATTCTCTCGATATTTTTTTGAATAAAGAATGATTGGCGCCTCACGATTTTCATTCATATTTCTCGTCAAAGTGTTTGCCTCCTTCATAGAAATAACTAACTATTTATTCAATTATACAACAAATTTAATCTTATTTATTTTTATTATGAGTAAAATCGAGGTGAATGATCGTTTGGAATTTTTTCTCTATTACTTTTTCAGAAAAATTAGTATAGCAGTAATTGACAAGGAAGCGGTTTCTTGGTATCTTAGATGTACGGACAACTTTTGAAAGATGGGATTAAAATGGCGAATAAGTACGAACAACTTGCGGATATCTTAAGAGAAAAGATCCGCTTAGGCACCTATCAAGAAGGCGATGCGATCCCTTCAGAAGCAACCTTACAGGAAGAATTTCATTATAGCCGCCACACGGTGCGCCAAGCGATCGCTGTTTTGGTCAATGAAGGCTATTTAAGAAAAGAACGGGGCTCAGGCACCTACGTTTCAAAACCTGAGACTGTCAATCATAAAAACCGCAAAACGATCGGGATCATCATGACCTATTTGTCTGATTATATTTTCCCTTCGATCATGCGTGGCGTGGAGCAGACATTGCGGGAGCAAGGCTACTCACTGCTTTTAGGCTCAACCAACAATGACCATGAGCAAGAAAGAGCGTGCTTGCAGCAAATGATGGATCAAGGGGTAGATGGGTTGATCGTTGAACCAACGAAGAGCAGCCAGTACAACCCGAATCTTGCCTATTATGTCGCCCTTCAAGAAGCTGGGATTCCTCTCGTCATGATCAATGCCTATTACGAAGAACTAGACTTGCCGCATATTTGTGTCAACGATACACGTTCTGGGTTTTTAGCAACCAATTATCTATTAGAGCAACAGCATCAGCAGTTGATGATGATCACGAAAATCGATGACTTACAAGGGAAATATCGGATGAAAGGGTTTGTCAAAGCGTTGACCCAAGCCAAGCGGACGTTTGCAGCAGAAGACGTCTTGACGTATACGACGGAGTCAAAAGAAGCCGTTATTGAACAAGCGATCCAGCGCTTGACGGCTGCCGATAATCAAGTCACAGGCATCGTTTGTTACAACGATGAGATCGCGCATCGCTTGATTCAAGCATTGACGGCTGCGGGGAAGAACGTTCCTACTGATTTTTCGATCGTGGGTAACGATGATTCGCCCCTTAGCACCTTGTCCACACCGACGATCACCACACTGACTCACCCAAAAGAAGCGATGGGGGAATTGGCAGCACAATGGATCACTACAGGTAAGGCAACAGAAGCGCAACGCTTTTATTTTGAACCGGAGCTGATCGTTCGCGGTTCAGTCAATAACCAAAAAGGAGAGTAAGAAGATGACGCAACAAGTAAGGCAAGCAATTATTGACGGGCGCACGTCTCTTGGGATCGAGCTAGGCTCGACACGGATCAAAGCTGTCTTGATCGATGAGCAGTTTCAGACGATCGCTTCCGGCAGCTTTGAATGGGAAAATCAATTGGAACAAGGGATCTGGACCTACTCACTAGAGGCGATTTGGCAAGGACTGCAAGCCAGCTATCAAGAGTTAGCGCACAACATTCAGCAGCAATTCGAGGTGCCTTTGACGACGATCGGCAGTATCGGTTTTTCTGCAATGATGCACGGCTATATGGCCTTTGATCAGCAAGGCACGCTGTTGGTCCCTTTTCGGACATGGCGCAATGCGATCACGGAAGAAGCAGAAAAAGCCTTGACGGCATTGTTCCAATACAACATTCCGCAGCGTTGGAGTATCGCGCATTTGTATCAAGCGATTTTGAATCAAGAAGCCCACATCCCAGAGGTTGCTTTTTTCACTACCTTAGCCGGCTATGTCCATTGGCAGCTGACAGGGGAAAAAGTTATCGGAATCGGCGATGCATCAGGGATGTTCCCAATCGACAGTACGACAAAAAACTATGATGCGAATATGCTGCAGCAATTTGATGCACAAATCAGCAGTCAGGGGTATCCTTGGCAGATCAAAGACCTTTTGCCGCAAGTGTTGACAGCAGGCGAACCAGCCGGCACATTGACGGCAGAAGGGGCAAAAAAACTCGACCCAACTGGTACTTTGCAAGCTGGCATCCCGTTATGTCCGCCAGAAGGCGATGCGGGCACTGGCATGGTTGCCACGAATAGTGTGGCACAGCGAAGCGGGAATGTTTCAGCCGGGACGTCTGCTTTTGCCATGATCGTCTTAGAAGAACCCTTAACTAAAGTGTATCCAGAGATCGATTTGGTCACGACGCCTTCTGGTGATTTGGTGGGGATGGTCCATACGAATAACTGTACCTCGGAGATCAATGCCTGGGTCAAACTTTTCCGCGAATTTGCCGACGCAGCTGGAATGAAACTCTCCACGGAAGAATTGTTTACGACCTTATTCAACGAAGCATTGAAAGGGGATTCAGACTGTGGCGGGATGCTTTCTTATGGCTATTATTCTGGTGAAAATATCACTAAGATCCCTGAAGGACGGCCGCTTTTCGTCCGATCGCCAGAGAGTTCTTTTACTTTAGCAAATTTCATGCGCTTACATCTGTTTAGTGCCTTTGGTGCGATGAAGATCGGGATGAAGATTCTGGAAGCCGAAGACGTCGCTATTGATCGAATCGTTGGTCACGGTGGGATCTTCAAAACGCCAGAAGTTGCCCAACGTGTCTTGGCAGCTGTCATGGAAGCCCCAGTCACGGTCATGGAAACGGCTGGTGAAGGCGGCGCCTGGGGGATCGCCCTTTTAGCAGCGTACCTTCGCCGTCATACGCCAGAACAATCCTTGGCCGCATTTTTAGCAGATCAAGTGTTTAAAAATGACCACGGCGTGACGTTAGCCCCAACGGAAGCCGACATTCAGGGATTTACCGTCTTTACCCAACGTTACCAAGCAGGGTTGCCGATCGAGCAAGCGGCAATTGATGCGTTGATTTAAAAAGAAAGAAGGGAATTTTGTGTTAGAAGGATTAAAAGAAGAAGTCTTTCAGGCCAATTTGGCATTGCCGAAGCAAGGATTGATCAAATACACCTGGGGCAATGTGTCAGCAGTGGATCGCCAACAGCAGTTGTTTGTCATCAAACCTAGCGGTGTTGACTATGAAACCATGCAAGCCAGTGATATGGTGGTTTGTGATTTTGAGGGCAACGTAGTGGAAGGAGCGAAAAATCCTTCCTCCGACACGCCGACGCATGCCGTTTTATACAAAGCATTTCCAGAAATTGGTGGGATCGTCCATACCCATTCTACTTGGGCGACGAGCTGGGCTCAGGCAGGACTCGATCTGCCAGCGATGGGCACGACCCATGCCGATACGTTTTATGGAGCAGTCCCCTGTGCCCGCTTTTTGACGCAAGCCGAGATCGATGAAGGCTATGAAGCACAAACAGGACAGGTGATCGTCGAAACCTTTAAGGAACGCGGCATCACGCCAGAAGAAATTCCTGGTGTCTTGCTTCACGGTCATGGACCGTTTACCTGGGGCAAAACGGCGGATGCGGCGGTGATGAACGCAGTGGTCTTAGAAGAAGTCGCCAAGATGAATTTTATCACGCGCCAGCTGAACAGTTACGCACCCGAATTGCCGCAGCGGGTCTTAGACAAACATTATTTACGCAAACATGGAGAAAATGCCTATTACGGGCAAAAATAACGAAAAAGGAGCAAGCAGAATGTTAGAAATCGGGAAAAAAGAATTTTGGTTCGTCGTAGGATCACAGCACTTATATGGAGAAGAAGCATTACAAGAAGTACGGGACCATGCAGAAGAAATGGTCAAAAGCTTAAATGACAGCTCAAAGCTGCCTTATCCAGTCGTTTTACAAGAACTCGCTGTTACTGCCGATACGATTACGAAAATCATGAAAGAAGTCAACTATCGGGATGAAGTCGCTGGGGTGATCACCTGGATGCACACCTTCTCACCAGCAAAAATGTGGATTCGCGGCACGAAATTATTACAAAAACCATTGCTGCACCTTGCCACTCAATACAATGAACAAATTCCATGGGAAACCATCGATATGGACTTTATGAACTTGAACCAAGCGGCTCATGGTGACCGAGAATACGGATTTATCAATGCCCGTTTGAAAAAGCAAAACAAAATCGTTGTCGGTTATTGGAAAAATGAAGCCATCCAAAAAGAAATTGCTGCTTGGATGGACGTGGCAGTCGGCTACAATGAAAGCTTCCAAATTAAAGTCGCTCGTTTTGGCGACAACATGCGTAACGTTGGGGTGACGGAAGGCGACAAAGTCGAAGCACAGATCCAATTTGGTTGGACCGTTGATTATTTTGGGATCGGCGATTTGGTACAAGTTGTCGATGCGGTGACTGACGAAGAAATCGATGCACTCTTTGAAGGATACAGCCAGCTGTATGATTTCGATTATGGCGATTACGACAAAGAAGAGTGGGCACGTCATGTCAAAGCACAAGCCAAACAAGAAATCGGTCTGCGCCGCTTCCTTGAAGCAGGCGGCTATACGGCATTCACCACGAACTTTGAAGACTTGTATGGTATGCAGCAGTTGCCTGGTTTAGCTGTACAACGCTTGATGGCAGAAGGCTATGGGTTTGCCGGTGAAGGGGACTGGAAAACAGCCGCTATTGACCGTTTGATGAAAATCATGGCTCACAATAAAGCGACTGGCTTTATGGAAGACTACACCTATGAGCTGACACCAGGAAAAGAAGCCATCTTGCAATCCCACATGATGGAAGTCGATCCGGTATTAGCAGCCAGCAATCCAAAAATCGTGGTTTCGCCATTGTCGATGGGGGATCGTGAAGACCCAGCCCGGCTCGTCTTTGACGGCCAAGGCGGCGAAGGTGTCGTGGTTTCGATGGCCGACTTTGGCACTCACTACAAATTATTGATCAATGAAGTCGATGCCTTTGAGCCAACTGAAGAAGCACCAAAACTACCGGTTGCACGAGTAATGTGGACGCCAAAACCAAACTTCCACGATGGCGTCAAACAGTGGATCGAAACAGGCGGTGGCCATCACACCGTTGTCTCACTTGCCTTAAATTCTGATCAGATCGAAACATGGGCGAAACTTGTAGGATTAGAATACGTAACGATCAAATAAGTACACAATCACAAAAGGAACCGTTGGCTATGCCGGCGGTTTCTTTGCGTTTTTCTTAAGCTTTCTTGCCTTCTGGCTGTAAAGTGCGGGCAAGCAAACCCTTGAAAGCACCAGCAATCAGCAAAATTGACTTTTAAATATAGGGGGCATAGACTTTTATGTAAGAGTGGAACAATGGACTAAAAGGAGGAGCACAATGAAGACAACCTACGATACACCAGAGTATTATCAGAAAATGAACGCTTGGTGGCGAGCAGCCAACTACCTTTCCGTTGGTCAGATCTATTTGAAAGACAATCCCTTATTGCGCCGCCCCATCGAAGAAAAAGATTTGAAAGTGAATCCAATTGGTCACTGGGGAACGATCGCCGGACAAAATTTTATTTACACCCATCTCAATCGCGTCATCAATAAGTACGACTTAAACATGTTTTATATCGAAGGACCGGGCCATGGCGGACAAGTCATGGTTGCGAATGCTTATTTAGACGGCAGCTACAGCGAGATCTATCCAAAAGCCACCCAAGACGAAACAGGGATGAAACATTTATTCAAAACTTTCTCTTTCCCAGGTGGGATCGCTTCTCATGCGGCACCTGAAACGCCAGGTTCGATCCATGAAGGCGGCGAGCTAGGCTATTCCATCGCCCACGCTACCGGAGCTATTTTAGACAATCCCGATGTCATTGCAGCAGTAGTGGTCGGTGATGGTGAAGCCGAAACCGGACCATTAGCGGGCAGCTGGTTTTCAAATACCTTTATCAATCCAGTCAATGATGGCGCAATTTTGCCTATCTTGCATTTGAATGGCGCCAAAATTGCCAATCCAACGATTTTGGCTCGTAAAAGCGACCAAGATCTCACGAAATATTTTGAAGGCATGGGTTGGACCCCTTATTTTGTAGAAGGGGACGATCCAGAAGCGGTTCATCCGCAATTGGCACAGAAGATGGATCAAGCCATCGAACAGATCCACGCGATCCAAGCAGAAGCCCGCAAAGGTTCTGCGGAAGAAGCCGCTATGCCTCATTGGCCTGTTTTAATCGTTCGCACACCAAAAGGGTGGACTGGACCGAAAGTCTGGGATGGCGAGCCGATTGAAGGGGGCTTCCGTGCCCACCAAGTGCCGATCCCTGTCAATGCGAAACATATGGAACACGTGGATGCTTTGACGGATTGGCTGCAGTCTTATCGTCCAGAAGAGCTTTTTGACGAAAACGGCCGCATCAACGCTGAGATTCAAGAATTGGCGCCAAAAGGGGAGCAACGGATGGCTGTCAACCCAATCACCAACGGGGGGATCGATCCGCAACCGCTACGCTTGCCAGATTGGCAAGCACATGCCATTGCGATTGAGACACCAGGGGAAACGACGGCCCAAGATATGATGGTCTTTGGGAAATTTGCCCGTGACATCATCAAAGAAAATCCTGACAACTTCCGCATTTTTGGCCCAGATGAAGCCAAATCCAATCGGTTGAATCATGTGTTCGAAGTCACGGACCGCCAATGGTTGGAGCCAAAACATCCTGATTATGATGAATGGCTGTCTTCAGTGGGCCGTGTGATTGATTCACAATTATCAGAACATCAAGCAGAAGGCTTCTTGGAAGGCTATGTGCTGACGGGGCGTCATGGCTTCTTTGCCAGCTACGAGTCATTCCTAAGAGTCGTTGATTCTATGATCACGCAGCACTTCAAATGGTTACGAAAAGCCCATGATCTTGACTGGCGCAACCCGTACCCCTCATTGAATTTGATCGCTTCATCAACGGTCTTCCAACAAGACCATAATGGGTACACCCACCAAGATCCAGGGATCATGACCCATATTGCAGAGAAAAAAGCCGACTTTGTGCGGGTCTACTTGCCAGCCGATGCCAATAGCTTGATGGCTGTCATGGCAGAAACGCTCGCTTCTGAAGAAAAGATCAATCTAGTGGTCTCTTCGAAACACCCACGTCCGCAGTTTTATTCGGCGGATGAAGCGAAAGTGCTTGTCAAAGATGGCTTGAAAGTCATCGACTGGGCATCGACAGATGAAGGACAAGAACCGGACATCGTGCTCGCAGCTGCCGGGACGGAACCGAATTTGGAAGCATTAGCTGCTGTTTCCTTGCTGATTGAAGCCTTCCCAGAGTTGAAAGTCCGCTTCATCAATGTGGTCGATCTATTGAAATTGCGTCGTCCAGAAGTCGATCCTCGTGGGTTGAGCGATGAAGCATTTGAAGCCTACTTTACGAAAGACAAACCGATCGTGTTTGCTTTCCACGGGTATGAAGGACTGATTCGCGACATCTTCTTTGGCCGTCGCAACCAACAGCTTCATATTCATGGGTACCGAGAAAATGGCGACATCACGACACCGTTTGATATGCGGATCCTTTCTGAATTGGATCGCTTCCACTTAGCCAAAGACGCCGCCGAATGGGTCTATGGAGAAAAAGCAACGGACTTTGCCAAAAAAATGGCAGACACCGTTGCGTATCACCATGACTTTATTCGAGAAAACGGCTATGATATCGCCGAAGTCGAAGAGTGGGAATGGAAACCATTGCGTTGATTTTTTCTCCATAACACCAACGTAAGACAATTTAAGAACAAAATAAGTACAAAACGATCCGCAACAGGGTCGGGACGCCTTACCAAGGAAGCCCGACCGACTGTCTGCGGATCGTTTTTTTAAAAGACGTCGAAACCGTAATTTTTGATATGCTGTTTCAACAAGGCGAGATAGTCCAAAGCCATCTCACTCAGTTCCATTTTCTTGTGTTTGAGGTAACCTAGTGTCATCGCATCATCGACTTCCAAAGGAATCGCAACGATTTTTTCATCATTCAGCTCACTGCTAATGATCCCAGAGCTGATGGTATAGCCGTTGAGACCCACCATCAAATTGAAGATCGTGGCACGATCGCTGATGCGAATGTGTTTTTTGCGTTGTAAAGTGCTTAAGATCTCTTCAGAAAAGTAGAAGGAATTGGTTTCCCCTTGTTCGTACGACAAATAGGTATAAGGTTCCAAATCAGCTAATGTGATGCTTTTTTTCTGAGTCAGGGGATTTTCTCGGCCGATGAAGACGTGGGGTTTGGCTTCAAATAAAGGAATGAAGTGCAGGTCTTTTTCGTGGATCAAACGGGTCAAGACTGTCGTGTTGAAATCATTCAGATAAATGACCCCCAATTCGCTCTTAAACGTCTGGATATCATCCAGTACATTTTGTGTCTGGGTCTCCCGCAAGGTGAATTGAAATTCATCTTCCCCTAACTGTTTGACCAGCTCCACGAAGGCGTGGACGACGAAGGCATAGTGTTGTGCGGAAACACTGAAAACATGCTTGCGATGGCTGTCTTTGCGAAAGCGTTCGTCCAAGAGATTGACTTGGTCTAAAACATTTCGAGCATAGTTGAGAAAGGAACGGCCATCATCGGTCAAGGTCACCCCTAATTTACTGCGGTAAAACAGCTGCAGATCATACTCTTTTTCCAACTCTTTCATGGCTTGAGAGAGGGAGGGCTGACTGATGAAAAGCTGTTTAGCGGCTTCATTGAAAGAGCCAGTTTCTACGATTTTTTCCAAATATTCAAGCTGCTGGATACGCATGGGATGCAACCTCCTTTTTATGTTATAGGTATTGCCTATGGAATATATAAGTTTATAAGTATTATCTATAGTATAAGATGTTTGCTAGAATAAATCTAACAATTTTGAAAACTTTGTATAGGAGGAATGGATATGGCAACAGACAAATTTCAGCTTGTGGGGTCATTGTTACGACCACAAGATTTATTGGACTACAAAAATCAAATCGAGCATCGGGAGGACATCCGCTACCCGTTTTATGATGCGTTTCCTGGCTACCAAGAAACGGAAGCAAAAGCGATCGCTGACATCATTGCAGCGCAAAAAGAACACGGCATCACAGTCATCACAGACGGCGAACACGGCCGCTCGATGTGGCACCTGGATTTTCTCTGGGGATTAAAAGGCGTTGAGCGCTATATCTCCGATCATGGGTATGCCTTTGAAGATTTGGACGGTGGACATTTTGAGACACGTAAAGACATCGGCATCCGAATCACAGAACCATTATCTGGCAAAAACCATCATTACTTGACGTTGTTTAAAAAAACCAAACGCCAAGCTGGCGACCTGCCAGTCAAAATCACCGTCTGGGGGGCTGCCCACGCCTTTACCGAGCTGACTGTCTTTAACGACCTCGTTGGTGAAGGTCAGGTGTATCCAACGAAAGAAGCCTTGCGGGAAGGACTGCTTAACGCCTACAAGGAATTCTTGCAGGAATACCGAGAAGCCGGTGGTGAGATCGTTCAGTTCGATGATTGTTTATGGGAATTATTTGCCGAAGACAATGACAAGAGCTTCTTCACCCAAGGCAATGACGGCTTAGAAGCGTTAGCCGATGAATTCGTGGCGATCAACAACGAAGTCGCTGATTACGCCCACGAATTAGGATTAAAAGTCTGGACCCACAATTGTCGCGGCAATTACCAAAGCCGCGCGGCAGCCAGTGGTACCTACAAAGCGATCGCCGAAAAATTCTTACGTGATCAGCATTATGACCGCTTTTTCCTAGAGTGGGATGATGACCGTGCCGGTGATATCTCGGCTTTAGAAGCGCTGAAAGATCGCCCAGAAGTGGAGGTTGTCTTAGGCT
This sequence comes from Enterococcus sp. AZ141, assembly GCF_051714385.1. Taxonomy (NCBI): domain Bacteria; kingdom Bacillati; phylum Bacillota; class Bacilli; order Lactobacillales; family Enterococcaceae; genus Enterococcus; species Enterococcus sp. AZ141. The sequence goes on along the minus strand of NZ_JBIORT010000001.1, from coordinate 615,178 downwards.
TATTATCCAGCAAAACCGCCACATTAGACGATGAAGAGCGAGTGATCGCCTTATTAGACAAAGCTAGTCAAATCATTCCTAAGGAGCGGCTTTATCTTTCTCATCAATGTGGCTTTGCCTCTTGTGACTGCGGCAATGAGCTTTCGACTGAGCAGCAATGGGCAAAAATCAAGCAAGGGCAAGCCTTAGCTGAAGCATACTTCGGTTAAGCAGTTGCGTCTTCTTTTCCCTGAATCTTCCCCTCGAAATCGGTGCATGCGACAAAGTTTCGAAAATTTCAGAAAAAATGTTTGACATTTTCTTTAAGAGCGAGTAAAGTAAGACACAACTTAATGAAACAGACATCGAAAAGAAGAGTAGCAAGGCTTGCTGTTTGAAGAGAGTCTCTGGTTGGTGCAAAGAGATAACGCATGGTTGTGAAACACATCTTGGAGTCGTTTTTCCGAAAGAAAAGTAGGAGAGACCGGGTTTGCCCGTTACAGCAGCAGTCATTGATTGATGACTTTCTGAGTTCAGTTGCTGTGAAGCACTGATAAACAAAGGTGGAACCGCGTTGATAACGTCCTTTAGCTGTAATGGCTAGGGGACGTTTTTTTTTCTCTTTTTTTGCGGCTCACCGAAAACCGAAAGTGGAAGGATCACAAAGACTGCACGAGGCCTTTTCCTGTGAAGGAAAGGCAAATTGAGGTGGAACCACGTATCTAGCGTCCTCTGGCAAATGCCAGTGTGCGCTTTTTTTGTTTTTCTTTTTTAGAAAAATGAAACTTGCCAGTTGCCCTCACCATCCAACGCACAGCGCCACATAAGCGTCGGAGTAAGCCGTCGCTAAGCTGTTTTTCTGCCAAGCGAAATTGAAACCTATCAAGGAGGAAGTCACCATGTTTGAGTATTTAGTCAATGTTATGCCCCAACTAATTTCAGGAACCGGAATCACCGTTAAATTGTTCGCACTGACCTTAATCGGGTCCATTCCCTTAGGCATCTTGTTTGCCTTTGTTTTAGCCAGTCGCCTGCGTATTTTGAAATTGATCGTGCAAGTCTACGTTTGGTTGATGCGAGGAACGCCACTATTGCTGCAGTTGATCTTTGTTTTCTACGGTCTGCCGATTTTAGGGATCGTCTTTGATCGCTTTGAAGCAGCCTTGATCGCCTTTATCATCAATTACGCTGCTTATTTTGCTGAGATTTTCCGTGGGGGGATCCAATCGATTCCAGCCGGACAATACGAAGCTGCGAAAGTCTTGCGTTTATCCCCAATCCAAACGATCCAAAAAATCATCATCCCACAAGTCGTCAAGATCACCCTGCCATCTGTCGGCAATGAAGTCATCAATCTTGTCAAAGACACATCCCTCGTCTACATCTTGGGCTTGTCAGACGTGATGCGAATCGGAAAAATCGCCATGGAGCGAGACAGTACCTTGCTTCCGTTAGTTGGGGTCGGCTTGATCTACTTGGTGATGACGGGCGTCTTCACGTTATTGTTAAAACAAATCGAGACCAAACTGGACTATTACCGTTAGGAGGAACCACGTATGTTAGAACTAAAACAAGTATCAAAATCATTTGGCGCTAAAAAAGTCATCGATCAGCTAGACCTGACGATCGAAGACGGCAGTATCTTAGCGGTGGTCGGTCCTTCCGGTGGCGGGAAAACCACCTTGCTTCGGACACTGGCTGGGTTAGAAACGATCGATTCTGGAAGCTTTTTACTGGATGGCAAAGCCTTTGATCCCACCGACACAAAAGAACAAGAACAAGTCGTCGGTGTCGTCTTCCAAGACTTCCAATTGTTTCCGCACTTGTCGGTTTTTGAAAACATCACTTTGGCACCAAAAATGGTGCTAAAACAAGACAAAGCCGCGTATACAGCAAAAGCCGAACAGTTGGCAGAAAAACTAGGGTTAAGTGACCTATTAGCTCAATACCCCTTCCAGTTGTCCGGGGGGCAGCGGCAACGGGTGGCTATCGCACGAGCGATGGCGATGAATCCCAAAGTGTTGGCCTATGACGAGCCTACCAGCGCCTTAGACCCAGGCTTGAGACAGCAAGTCGAACAGCTGATCTTGGATCTGAAAAAAGAAGGAGTGACCCAGATCGTGGTGACCCATGATTTGGTTTTTGCCGAAAATATCGGCGATCAATTATTAAAAGTAGCAGGAGAATAAGGGGGAGAACAAAATGAAAAAATTACTATTAACGGGAATCGCAGCAGCAAGTGTATTTTTATTAGGGGCGTGCGGCAGCAGCAATGACACCACAACCAGTGCCGCTGACAAAGAAGAAGTGATCGTCGGCCTAGACGATACCTTCGTACCGATGGGCTTTAAAGACGACCAAGGCAACATCGTTGGGTTTGATGTGGATTTAGCCACAGCGATTTTGGATCTAACAGGAACCAAAGTCAAATTTCAACCAATCGACTGGTCCATGAAAGAAACCGAACTAAGCAATGGCACCATCGATATGATCTGGAACGGGTATACCAAAACCGCAGCTCGTGAAGAAAAAGTATTGTTTACAGATACTTATATGGAAAATAAACAAGTCTTGGTCACAGCGAAATCAAGCGGCATTACTAGTTTTGATGATATGGAGGGCAAAGTCTTAGGTGCCCAAGAAGGTTCTTCTGGTTATGAGACCTTCAATAACCAACCGGAAGTTTTGAAGGATCTCGTAGACGGCAATGACGCAACCTTGTATGCCAGCTTTAATGAAGCCTTTATCGATCTAGAAAACGGTCGGATCGACGGTCTTTTGATCGACCGTGTCTACGCAGAATATTATTTGACTCAAACAGGCAAAACCGATGACTTCAACGAAATCGAAAGCCCCTTTGAAGCAGAAGATTTTGCTGTAGGTGTGCGTAAAGACGATCAAGCCATGGCAGATAAAATCAATGATGGTTTGAAAGAATTGCAAGACAATGGTACCTTTGCTGAAATCTCTGAAAAGTGGTTTGGCGAAGACGTCACACCAAACTAAAACAAGTCAACAAGAGGCACTGGCTGCTTAGCAGCTGGTGTTTTTTTCATCATTTAAGAAATTTTCGCGTAAGTTCTAGCACCTAACCAAAATTTCTCACAGGAAAACTTTTGTTCGCCTTCTTTTTTCGTTATAATAGGGAAAGATGAAAAGAGGGATAGAAATGGCGCAAAAAAAACGCGCAAAGAAACGCAAAACAAAAAAACAACAAAAACAGCAAGAGAAATTAATGCTGGTCGGCGTCGGCCTGCTCTTTGTCTTGTTTTCGATATTTGGCTTTTTCCATTTAGGTTTTTTAGGAACCTTGATTGCCAACGGGTTTCGGATCGTTGGCGGAAACACGTACCAATTTTTGAGTGTTGCCCTAGCCGCTTATGGTGTCTGGTTAGCGATCAAAACGACCGATGCTCGGTTTAAGAGTATTCGGCGAGTGATTGGCTGTGTATTGGTGTATTTTGGCTTACTGATCATCCTCCATGCGCAAATCTTTAGTAATGTGGTGGGAGAACAAGCCAATGTCTTCCAAACGACGTGGATGACGCTGTTAGGCGATATCCGGCGCAGCCAAGTGACCCAAAATGTCGGGGGCGGAATGATTGGCGCCATGCTTTATGGGGCGACCTATTTTCTTGTTTCCCAGATCGGCAGCTACATCATCGCTGTTTTACTCATGCTGATCGGGGCGTTCTTGTTCAGCCAAATGAGCAGCCACGAGTTAGTGGAGCACCTGCAAGCAGCTGGTGACAAGCTGCAGCGGTTGTTAGAAGGCTCTCCAGAAAAGCAAGCCGAACGAGAAGCCCGCAAAGCGGAACGAGCAGCAGAGAAACAAGCGGCGAAAGAAGCCAAAAAAGAAGCCGAGCGAGCAGCAGTCATGGCGGAGATCAAAGAAAAGAATCAAGTCCGACCAATGACAGAAGACGAAAAATCAGCAAAAGAACAGCAGATGCAAGCGCCAGTTGATTTTGAACCAGAGCAGCTGAGCTTTGTACCCATCGACCACTTCCAAGAATTGCCGCAAGCGGCGGCACCAGAGGCCGCTCAAGCACCGCATCCAGCAGGAAACAAACCGGGACCAAGCAAAAAGGTCAACGAAGACGGGGAGATCCTCGATGACGATGGTGAAGTATTGGAATTTGAGATTTCGGAAGAAGCTGAAAATCGTGATTATGAATTGCCTTCAGCGCAATTACTCGATTCGATCCCTTCAACGGATCAAAGCAGCGAGTACAAAAAGATCGAACAAAATATTGGTGTGTTAGAAACCACCTTCCAAAGCTTCGGTGTTGACGCAAAAGTCGTCAAAGCTAGCTTAGGACCAGCAGTAACCAAATTCGAAGTTCAACCAGCAGTAGGGGTCAAAGTCAGCAAAATCGTCGGGTTGACCGATGATATCGCCTTAGCCTTGGCCGCCAAAGATGTGCGGATGGAAGCGCCGATCCCAGGGAAATCATTGATTGGGATCGAAGTTCCAAACAGCGCAGTCAGCATGGTTTCATTCCGAGAAGTGATCGAAGCCCAACCAGATCATCCAGATAAACTATTAGAAGTACCTTTAGGACGCGATATTTCTGGCCGTGTCCAAACGGCAGACTTAACGAAAATGCCCCATCTCTTGATTGCCGGATCGACCGGGAGCGGGAAGTCCGTAGCCATCAACGGCATCATCACCAGTATTTTGATGCGGGCAAAACCCCATGAAGTCAAACTGATGATGATCGACCCGAAAATGGTTGAATTAAATGTTTACAATGGGATTCCCCATCTCTTGACACCCGTTGTGACCAATCCTCGCAAAGCGGCGCAAGCGTTGCAAAAAGTGGTCAAGGAAATGGAAGAACGCTACGAAAAATTTGCGGCAACTGGGGTCCGAAATATTACTGGCTACAACGATTTAGTAATCAATAAGAATTTAGAAGATGGCGAAAATCGTCCGATCTTGCCATTCATTGTGGTGATCGTTGATGAGTTAGCTGACTTGATGATGGTTGCTAGCAACGAAGTCGAAGATGCCATCATTCGTTTGGCACAAATGGCGCGGGCAGCTGGTATCCATATGATCTTAGCAACGCAACGACCAAGTGTGGATGTCATTACAGGGATCATCAAAGCCAATGTTCCATCACGGATGGCGTTTGCTGTTTCCAGCGGTGTCGATTCTCGGACCATCATTGATGGGAACGGGGCCGAAAAACTGCTGGGCCGCGGCGACATGCTGTATCTGCCGATGGGTGAGAACAAACCGATTCGGGTCCAAGGGGCCTTTATTTCCGACCAAGAAGTCGAACGAGTGGTTGAATTCGTGACAGATCAGCAAGAAGCTAATTATGAAGAAAAAATGATGGTCACTGAGGAAGAAACGAGTGCCGGCAGCAGCGGACAACCGCAAGATGAGCTGTTCGAAGACGCCAAAGCCCTTGTGGTGGAAATGCAGACCGCCAGCGTTTCTCTCTTGCAGCGACGTTTTCGCATCGGCTATAACCGAGCGGCTCGGTTAGTGGATGAATTAGAAGATCAAGGCGTCGTTGGCCCTTCTGAAGGCAGCAAGCCACGGAAAGTCTTGATCGAGCCGCAACCAGAAGACATTCCTACCTTTGATGAATAAGGAGAACACCAGACCAATCCAATGAGAGAAAGGCGAGATAGCAATGAAACGCAAACACATTCTTTACCGTGATGTTGCCGATAAGCTCAAAGAAGACATCATGTCGGGTCGCTACCCGATTGGTTCATTTTTACCGACGGAAACAGAATTGGAAGCTACCTTCAATGTCAGCAAGATCACTGTCCGCAAAGCCATCGAATTGTTAGCGGCAGATGAGTATGTGGAAAAACGCAGCGGACGTGGGACGACGGTTTTAAGCAATCGCCCCTACAACAAGCTGTCAAAAGGCACGACGTTTAGCCAATTGCTTGAAAAGACCGGCAAGGAATACACAAAGAAAAACCTCAGCTATGAATTAGTCGAACTTGCGCCTGAACACCCTGCGTATTCTTTGATGGGCAAAGAAGTCATGCGTTTACGTCGCATGTACTATTTTGACCACCAACCTTTTATTTACTATGAGTACCATTTGCCAAAGCAACTAAAGGGAACCTCCATCGAGGTCTTTGAAGAAAAATCATTGTATCGCCTATTGGATGAACATCGAATGATCATCGATCGCTTTCAAGATGCGTTTGTGGCAACGACGTTGACTGAAGAGCAACAGAAGTTTATGATCACGCCGGAGGTCGCTGCCTTGAAACGAACCCGTTATTCGTATGATCTACAAGGAGAAGTGGTAGAATATACAGAAGGGATCTATAACACTGCCTTGCATCCGTATATGATCGAATTTGAAGCCTAGTCATTGATTAGGCTTTTTTAGCAAAAAGTGGTATCAAAATCAGAAGTGGAGCGTGAAATACATGAGAAAAATCGCCTTTTTAGGAGCCGGTAACATGGCAAAAGCTATCATTAATGGCTTAATTGCAGCAAAGCTGTATGAACCAGCAGAGATCTTGGTTTATAATCATCGCTACGAGCCGACTTTGGCACAATTAGAAAAAGAAACCGGGATCACTGGGACAACTAAGCTAACGGATGTCACCGAAAAAGCAGAAATCTTCGTCTTAGCAGTCAAACCTTTTGTCTTTCCCCGCTTGCTTGCTGATTTAAAAGACGGCTTGACCAAGGAGCATTTGCTAGTATCTATTGCCGCGGGTGTGACGATTGCGCAAATGGAAGAAATCATCGGTGCGCACAAAATCGTGCGGGTCATGCCAAATACCCCCGCACTGGTGGGGGAAGGGATGTCTTCTATCAGTCCCAACGGTCAAGTGACGGAAGCCGAAGCCAACGAAGTCAAACAGCTTTTTGAAAGCCTAGGGAAAGCCGAGCAAGTACCAGAAAGCATGATCGATGCAGTCATTGGTGTCAGTGGTTCTTCGCCAGCCTACACGTATTTGTTCATTGAAGCTTTGGCAGATGGAGCAGTGGCAGAAGGAATGCCGCGGCCGATGGCGTATGAATTTGCTGCTCAAGCGGTATTAGGCGCAGCAAAGATGGTACTAGAGACGAAGGAACACCCAGGCGTCTTAAAGGATCGTGTCAGCTCGCCAGGGGGCACAACGATCCAAGCAGTCAAAACCTTAGAGGAAAATGGCTTTCGTGCGGCTGTCATCAAAGCAGTGCAAGCAGCTGCTGACAAAAGTCGGGAAATGTCTTGATACCCAGTGAGTGAGGGGAAAATCTTAGCAAAACGAAGGAGCGTTTATGAAAGAACTTTTGATTTTTGATTTTGATGGATTGTTAGTCGATACTGAAAAAGTCTATTTTGATGGGTGGTTGGCTCTATTTAAAAAGTATCAGCTTCCGATTACAGCCGCTGATATTTTTGGTTGGCGTGGTCAAAGTTGGCAACAGACGGCTAGTAAATTAGCCGACCTCGTAGGCGGTCAGCAGCGGGTGCAGGAATTACGAGCAGAACGGGAAGTCTATATTGCCCAGCAAATAACTGATGGCACCTTCAAAACTAAACCCTATGCGAAAGAAACCATCGCATTGGCTAGGGAGAAAGGCTTCCAAACGGCACTAGCCACCTCGACGATGAAAAAAAGAGCCTCTGAATTGTTGGCGCATTTCGATTTGTTGCAGGCCTTTGACTATCAGACCTTTGGCGATGATGTCTCCGCCCATAAACCTGATCCCGCACCTTACTTGCTGACTTTAGAAAAAGCGCAAGTCGCAGCAGAAAAAGCATTAGTCATGGAAGATTCTCTTGTGGGAGCAACAGCTGCGACGCGTGCGGAGATCGATGTCGTGTTGATTCCCGATCAAAGTTTTGATCAAGTCTACTCCCCAGAAGAGAAGGCCGGACTTCAGTTATATGGCGAAGCCACCTCACTGAAATATGTGTATGATTTATTGGCAAAGGATCAACTGAAATAACACCTAAAAAAGCTTCCTTTTCGTTGCAGAAAAAGGAAGCTTTTTTTGTGAAGAAAAGACCGGTAAAAAAAACAGTTCAAAGGATATGAGTGGTTTGTTTTTCGCCATCATGGTAAAGTTAAAGAAAGTTTAACAATAAGCGAAAAAAAACAAAAAGTAAAGGGGTTTCATTTTGACAAAAACGTCCATTTGTCAAAAGGACTTTTCTTGGTCGATCGTAGCCGTTGGCGGCGGGGGAAAAACATGGTAAATTATCCTTCGACGAAGAACTAGTGGGGGAAGAAAAAAATGAATAAACTAAAGAATGTTTTCTATTTATATAAACTGGACTGGAAACGAATTTTCAGCAATCCAATCTCTGCATTTTTGATCATTGCCTTAATGATCTTACCCTCGCTTTATGCGTGGTTCAATATCAAAGCACTTTGGGATCCATATGGCAACACCAGTGAATTGCCAATCGCCGTGTATAGTGCGGATAAAGGGGCAGAATTTCAAGGCAAGCATATCGATATCGGTGATGAAGTCATCGACACCCTCCATGATAACAAACAGTTAGGCTGGCGTTTCGTGGATTCAAAAGAGGACTTGGTAGAAGGAGTCAAATCAGGAAAGTATTACGCCGGTATTTATCTGCCAGCTGATTTTTCAGATGATCTGATCAGCTTTACCAGCGGGACAATTGAAAAACCGACCATTGAGTATTACAGCAACCAAAAAATCAACGCCATCGCACCAAAAATCACCGAGAAAGGAGCCAGTAGTCTTCAAGAAGAGATCTCACAGAACTTTATTGAAACCGCCAGCTCTACGTTAATAAAAGTCTTCAATGAAATCGGCTATGACATTGATTCCAACTTAGTCAGCATCAACAAAGTCAAATCCATGATCTTAGATACCGATGACAATTTGGCTACGATCGACGGTTATACGAAAGAGATCGTCACCTTGCACGATAAGTTTCCAGAAATCAAAGAAAAGATCGCAAAAGCCGAAGAATTTACCGATTATATTCCGCAAGTGGATGCCATGGGGGAAAAACTGATTGGCCTAAACGATAAGCTGCCGACATTGAAGAAAGAAGCCAGCATCATTTTGACCTTGCAAGAGAAGATCCCAGAGATCCAAAATGCCGGCAAACAATTGAAGATGATCGATGATGATTTTGATGACATTGCCAGCACCATGACGGACGGCATCGATACCGCCAAACAAGGACTGCAAGTCATCGAACAAGTTCAAGCCGCGTTACCACAGATCGAACAACTAGGCGACCAAGCCGCCAGCTTCGCCACAGCGACCAAAGATGGGGCCCAACAGTTGCAAGATGCCCTGCCAAGTATTTCTAGCAGTGTGAAGGTGACGATTGAGTCGATCAGTCAAGTGGCAACAACTACCGCTGGGCTGACAAGTACGATTCGTCAAGCACTAGCTGACAATGAACTAACGGATGAAGAGCGTCAAGCAATCAGTGCAACGATCACTGACTTTCAAAAGAACATCCAGCAACAACAAGCAGCCTTGGATTCCTTGATTGCCTTTTTAACCAATATTCAGAATTCCGGTAGTAACGCCGATTTAGAAGGTATCATTACGCAACTAAGCAATGCTAAAACATCGCTAGGAGTTTTATCTGACCGCTTATCGCAATTGAATAACCTTGTTCAAAATGGGTCTGTTGATGAAATTACAGCGTACCTCGATCAAGTTACCGCAGCTGCTCAAAACATCGCTGATCTTATGAACAGCATCAATGTTGATTCAATCACTGCAACCATCAACGACATCCTAACCAAACTAATCGAAACCATCACCACAGCCGAAGATGTCTTGAAAAAAGCCCAAGAAATCGATTTTGACTCGTTGCTGTCTTCCACCAAATCAGTGGTCAGCAATGCCGTGACGATTTTGGAAAAATACCAAAAAGAATTGCCTGCCATCAAGCAAGAATTGCACGATGCCAATACGATGCTGAATGGTCATATGGATGAAATCGTCAATGCCATCAATAAAGGAGCCGACCTGTACAACAACGAATTGCCAGTTGTCGAAGAAAAATTAGGGTTGGCCGTAGACTTCTTGCAAAACGATTGGCCAACCATCAAATCAGAAATCAGTTCTACGATGGCGATGGTGGATGAAAAACTGCCAGAAGTTGAAAAAGCCTTGGATGCGGCTGTTGATTTAATCAATAACGATTGGCCAAGTATCAAAGCAGGCATCCACAAAGCCGCTGATGCGATCCGAGCAGGAGAAAATGAAGTCGATCTTGGGGAGGTCATCAAATTATTGAAACTTGATGCCACGGATGAAGCCGACTTCTTCAAACAACCAGTGGAATTAAAAAGCAATGAAATCTACCCAATCGCCAACAATGGTTCAGCTAGCACACCATTTTATACCGCATTGTGTTTGTGGGTAGGGGCATTATTGTTGTCAAGTGTCGCTACAACGGAGTATCATTTAGAGAAGAAAGACAAAAAACGCTTTACACAACGTGAAACCTTTGTGGCACGGATGCTGACGTTCTTGACGATGGCAGTCGCCCAAAGTTTGATCGTGACCCTAGGAAATATGTTTTTATTAGGCGTCGATGTCCACAACCCTGTGTACAGTGTCTTCTTCGCATTACTCGTCGGACTCGCCTTTATGATGATCGTCTACGTACTGGCGGGACTGTTCGGCAACCTCGGGAAAGGGATCGCCATCATTATTTTGGTTCTCTCCATTTCAGGTGGGGGAGGAAACTACCCAATCCAAGTCTCTGGGAAGTTCTTCCAATTCATTAATCCGCTACTGCCGTTTACTCATGCGGTCAATCTGTTAAGAGAATCAGCCGGTGGGATCTATTGGCCAAATGCTATCCCGCAGTTGATCATTTTAACGATTTTGTTCCTAGTCTTTGGGATCGTCGGTACGTACGCGTATCCTTATCTAGTCAACTCTACGAAGAAACTAAGTGACATTTCCAAAGAAAGTCATTTCTTCCACTAAAATCTTAAAGCAGAAAGAGCATTTGTTCTTTCTGCTTTTGTGCCATCACGTGAAATTTCTAATAATCAAAAGAGGGAAAAAGGGTCGTTTTTTCATCTGATTTTCATTGACTTTTCGCGGTTACAAGAGTAGCATACAGTCTTGATAATTCAATATTTGTGAGGATATCGTTACAAGTTTAACGAAGGATTTTTTCATGAAAAGGAGTGTAGAAAAAGTGGAGTATTTGAAACGTTTGTTGGTCGGACGTCCATTGAAATCCGCAGAGAATGATGAACAAAAACTGAGCCGGACGGCGGCCCTTGCGTTGCTATCTTCTGATGCTTTGTCTTCGATTGCTTATGGGACAGAGCAGATCGTTGTCGTATTAGTGGCACTTTCCGCTGCTGCTATCTGGTATTCATTGCCGATCGCTGCTTTTGTTATTATTCTTTTGATTTCATTGACCTTGTCTTACCGCCAGATCATTCATGCTTACCCTCACGGCGGTGGGGCATATGTAGTAAGTAGTGAAAATTTAGGGAAAAATGCGGGCCTGATTGCCGGCGGCTCTCTATTGATCGATTATATGCTGACAGTGGCAGTATCCGTCTCAGCAGGGGCAGAAGCCATCACTTCAGCTGTGCCGGCGTTGTTCGGTCATCAAGTGGCCATTTCTGTCGTGATCGTAATCTTGATCATGATGATGAATCTGCGAGGGTTGCGAGAATCAGCTAGCTTCTTGATGATTCCTGTCTACACCTTTATCGCAGTGATCACAGTCTTGATCGTGGTCGGTTTGTACAATATCGTAACGGGTGCGCAACCGTTAAATGCAACCGCACTACCGGGAGCGGTCGTACCTGGGGTATCCGTGGCCTTGATTTTACGGGCTTTCTCATCAGGTTCCTCTTCTTTGACAGGGGTCGAAGCGATCAGTAACGCGGTGCCGTTTTTCAAAAAACCACGGGCGAAAAATGCAGCTGCGACCTTGACAATCATGGCGTCGATTTTAGGATTCTTCTTTGTCGGCATCACTTTTATCAACTATTGGTATGGTATCGTACCAGAAACAGAAGTGACCGTCCTATCTCAAATCGGTACTGCCGTTTTTGGTCATGGGTTTATGTACTACGTTTTGCAATTTGCTACGGCACTGATTTTAGCAGTTGCCGCAAATACCGGATTTTCAGCTTTCCCCGTGTTGGCGTATAACCTAGCGAAAGACAAATATATGCCGCATATGTATCAAGACCGTGGGGACCGTCTTGGCTATTCGAACGGAATCATCACCTTGGCTGCTGGTTCCATCGTATTATTGTTTATCTTCCAAGGATCGACCGAGCGTTTGATTCCTTTGTATTCCATTGGGGTATTTATTCCTTTTGCCTTGTCCCAAAGCGGAATGGTGATCAAATGGAGAAAAGAAGGCAAAGGCTGGTTCTTTAAATCGATCGCCAACATCGTTGGGGCTTTGATTTCCTTTGCGATCATTGCCATCTTGTTCGTGTATCGCTTAGGCGATATTTGGCCATTCTTTATTATCATGCCGATCCTCTTGTATATCTTTTACAAGATCCATGATCATTATAAGAAAGTCGCAGAACAGCTGCGGTTGGAAAAACAAGAAGCACTACATGTTTATGAAGGAAATACTGTGATCGTTTTAGTCGGAAATGTTACCCGAGTAAATATCGGCGCATTGAACTATGCCCAATCGATTGGTGATTATGTCGTAGCGATGCACGTATCGTTGGATGAAGATGTGAAGAAAGAAAAAGAAATCGAACAAGAATTTAAGCAAAAATTCCCAGACGTGCGTTTCTCCGTCGTTCATTCTTCTTATCGTTCGATTGAAAATCCCATCTTACGTTATGTGGATCTAGTCAGCCGCAATGCAGCCAAACACAATTACACAACGACCGTCATCATTCCACAGTTTGTCCCAAGACGTCGCTGGCAAAATATTTTGCACAACCAAACAAGTCTGCGCTTGCGTTTCAGACTCTCTTGGCGTGAAAACATCATTGTAAGTACGTACAGTTACCATTTGAAGAAATAACAAAAACGCTAGTTTAGCGACCTGATTCCCAAAAGAAATGTTTGGGTCAGCCGCTAAGACTAGCGTTTTTTTTTAGCTATAAAACATTTTTAGTTTGATATCTTGATCGTAATTCCCAAACCCCTTGCCAAAGAGGGTACAACCGCCGACATGCTCGGCATCTTCTTTGACTTCCACTTTTAAATGCCACGTATCTTCGTAGGCAGGTATATCCTTGATCGTAATGTCGGAAAGAGGAACACCTTCCATGTAGGTTCCATGATCCATGATGCGGATCGTCTTCAATAACCCGTACTGATTAAGATTGTCTGGATACCAATCCGGTGTATACTTTCCACGAATGTCTGCAAAATCCCCTGGGCTAGTCCATGTACCAAGCTCCACACCATTTAAGCTGAAGGTGATGTCTGAAGGCCAGTTGTTATTGGAAAAAGGAAATTCAGACGACACCTCCATTGAGATCTCCATCATTTCGAGTTTTTCTTCTTTTGCTAAGAAGTTTGGCGATTGGTATTCGACAAATCCTTTCGTAAACCACAAGATGCGGGCATCCATTCGTCGGGGATCCATGAAAAACTTCGGTTCATCTACCATTCCCACAAAATCAGCTGAAGTAGCAAGCCCGCACGTTGGTTCTACCGAATAATTTGTATAATGACCGATCGGTATCGCCGTTTCTTTCGTATCAAAGGCATTAAAGATTTTCTCAGGAAAGTTGATATCGATATGATCCACTCTCAAACTGGAAATCTTTTTTTGCCCTACACGCTCTGTTTTGATGATTTTGGCTTCTTCTAATTTTTTGATATGCATCGTAATGATAGCGCTGCTTAAGCCTAACTCTTGTGCCAACTCTTTGACATTCATCTTGTTTTTAGCCAGCAATTGAATGATTTTGATTCGCACGTTACTGGCAAGTGCCTCATAGACAGGCAATGCTTCTTGATTGATTTCTAATTGCATCGTGTCACCTCCGCTTAAACTGTTTGATTTACTTGAATGTTAACATATTTGCTAATTTGTGTAAATAGCGTTGTTTATTTCGCTAGTTATTAATATATTTATTAATTAATATAGATATTATCCTTGATAAATTAATCAAAATATTGTTGACAGCGATTACAAATCAAGTTATGATTTATTTGTAAATTGAAAGTGTTTGCAAACATCAATTTCTATGTTTTGTTTTTGTGAATTGTTTATAGGCTTCTTTATAGGAAATATCTTAGGTGTTAGGAATTATTATGAGCAGTTAGTAAGGTCTTTTTTTAGAGAGGTCAATGAACAAATGTGATAACGTACCTGCAAATATCTATAAAACTTGAGAGGATGGAAAAGATGAACATCAAAAAGGTTATTTTTTCGGGAGCAGTTCTAGGTTTAAGTAGTTTGGTATTAGGGGCCTGCGGAAACAGTAATAATAGTTCTGGTGATGATAGCGGAAGTAAAGAAATTACGTTTATGTTTCGAGGCGGCGAGGACGAGAAGAAAGCCTATGAAACAGCAATTAAACAATTTGAGGAAGAAAATGATGTAAGCGTTAAGATTATTGCTACAGATGCTGATCAATATGCAACAAAGCTACAAGCGGCAATCTCAGGCGGTAATATGCCCGATGTTTTCTATGTAGAACAAAGCAATCTAATGGCTTACGTTGATAATGGTGTTTTGCTAGATATTACGGATGAAATTGAGAATTCAGATTTTGATCTTTCAAACATCTGGGAATATGGGGTAAATAGTTATCGGTATGATGGTGAAAAAGTTGGTAGCGGTGCTTTGTATGGATTACCAAAAGATGTTGGACCATTTGCTTTAGGATATAACAAAGACATGTTTAAGGAAGCTGGTATTGATTTGCCTGATACAGATACGCCTTATACATGGGATGAATTCGTTGAAGTATCTAAACAGTTAACGAAGGATTCTGATGGAGATGGAAATCTTGACCAATGGGCAACAGGATTTAACGTAAACTGGAGTTTACAAGCTTTTGTTTGGAGTAACGGAGCAGATTGGATCAACGAAGCCAAAGATACCGTTACTGTAGATACACCAGAATTTGCGGAAGCATTGCAATGGTTTGCGGATCTGCAAAATGTGCATGAACTCACCCCTTCAATTTCTGATGCACAAACATTGGATACGTATCAAAGATGGATGAATGGTGAGATTGCTTTCTTCCCTGTAGGACCTTGGGATATGAGTACGTATGCAGGATTGGATTTTGAGTATGACTTGATGCCTTGGCCAGCAGGCTCTACAGGTGAATCTGCAACGTATATCGGTTCTTTAGGTATTGGTGTTGCTAGCAAAACCAAACATCCAGAAGAAGCAGTGAAATTAGTTGAATATTTAAGTGCATCTGAAGAAGGTCAACAACAATTAGTAGACGCACAGATTCAAATTCCTAACCTGATTGATATGGCTGAAGAATGGGCTTCTGATAAGGACAGTGTACCTAATAATAAACAGGAATTTATTGATATCGTCCAAGATTATGGTCGCGCATTGCCAGTGGCAACCACCTACAATGCAGAATGGTACGATGAATTCTTTATCAATATCCAACCTGTGTTAGATGGAGATCAAACGGCAGCGGATTATTTGAAAGAAGTTCAACCTAAGATGCAAGAAAAACTAGACTCAGCAATTCGCCAACAAGAAACAGCAAGATAGACTCACTGGGGTCACATATCTATGTGACCCCAAAGATTTTTATGGAGGGACGCGTAATGGAACAAGTGGAAATAAAAAAAACAAAAAATAAAAATAGTCTTTATGCAAAAGAGCACAAAGTTGCTTTCTTGTTCGTTCTACTTCCAGTTTTAGGATTTATTTTGTTTTCATTGATACCTTTAGGCTATTCGGTTTATGCTGCCTTTACAGATTGGAACGGTCTAGGGCAAATGAATTTTATCGGTCTTGAGAACTTTCAGAAGCTTTTTAGAGATGAGTACTTCTATAAGACGATGTTTAATACCGTCTTTTTGATGTTAGGGATTCCAATCGGTTTGATTTTGTCATTTATGCTAGCATCAGCACTGAGCAGAGGAATTAAAGGAACGACGATTTTTCGAACAATCTATTATATTCCAGTCATCTCATCATTAGCAGCCATTTCGATTTTGTGGCAATGGGCTTACAATGGTGATTTTGGTTTAGTCAATCAGGTCTTGGATATCTTCGGTATCAGCGGCCCTAACTGGTTGCAAAACCCATCAACAGTCAAACCGGCAATTATTATTATGTCTGTTTGGAAGGGCTTGGGCTATTCTATGCTCTTGTACTTGGCAGCGATTCAAAGTGTACCAAAAACCTTTTATGAAGCAGCAGAATTAGATGGTGCTTCTTCTTTTCAAAAGTTTCGCAATATCACTTGGCCGATGGTTAGACCAGTCACTTTCTTTTTAGTCGTTACGAATATTATCGGCGGCTCACAAATCTTTACGGAAATAAACATTATGACACCAACTGGCGGACCACAATATAGCAGTGCTACGGTCGTTTGGTATATCTGGCAAAAAGCTTTCAGAAATTGGCAAATGGGTTATGCAAGCAGTATGGCGTTGATTCTAGCAGTATTGGTTTTTGTGATAACAGCATTCCAATTCTATATGAACAATCGTTCAAGCTATAAATTAGATTAGGAGGGAAAAGAATGAAAAAACTGAAAATAAGCAACGTACTCATTATTTTAATTCTCTCCCTTGGAGCAGTTATTATGGTGGGGCCGTTACTTTGGATGATCTCAACATCGCTAAAAGACCGAGCTGGCGTCTTCCAGCTGCCACCTCAATGGATTCCAGACCCAGTACAATTTGATGCGTACAAACGTTTATCTGAGCTGGACACTTTGTTCTCAGGGATTAAAAATACAGTGATCGTTTCACTTTCTGTAACTGTTGTAGGTACTCTGACATCCAGTTTAGCTGCCTTCTCATTTGCCAAATTACGGATGCCGCATAAAGATGCGCTATTTCTAATCCTTTTAGCCGCTTTGATGATTCCCTATCCAGCGGTGATGATCCCGCAATTTATGATGTTCTCCCAAATTGGCTGGGTTGATACGTTATTACCATTGATCATTCCGGGAATGTTTGGAAATATCACGATGATTTTCTTTTTGCGACAATATTTATCTAATATTCCTGATTCGATCGTTGAGGCGGCAAAAATTGATGGTGCGGGCTATTTACAAACCTTTATCCAATTGATTTTCCCGTTGATTCGTCCAGCAGTTGCTGCTCAATTTATTTTATGGTTTATGGGCGCTTGGAATGACTACTTAGCACCATTGATCTACTTGAATAGTCCAGAAAAACAAACATTGCAAGTAGTGATCGCAAACCTAAATGCCGCCTATGCTATTCAAACGGATTATCCGTTGATTATGGCAGCTTCCGTTGTTTCATTACTTCCGGTTTTGATCGTATTTATTATTTTCCAAAAGCAAATTATCGAATCAGTTGCACTTTCTGGAATGAAAGGGTGAGTAGATGTTTCTAAAAGCAATGAACTGGCTAAATGCATTCGTACTTCTGATAGAACTAAATATTTTGTGGCTTCTAGGTATTTTAGCTGGTTTTTTTGTGGTCGGCTTTGTTCCAAGTACTGTTGCTGTCTTAACGATTCTAAATAAAGAGGATCTATTTACAGGCTATTACTCTTATATAGAAGTATTGACTTTATTTTGGAAAAACTATGTGTCAGCTATTCGCTTATACAAATGGCGGGTCTTTATATTTCCACTTATTCTAGGCATTCTCTATTTGGAATTGCTGATTGTGCAGCAAAGTGATCTAATGAGAGCATTTTTCCAATGGCCACTTTTGTTTTTGTTCAGTTATGTGATTTTAGTATTGATCAATTTATCCTTAGTTACTCGATTGAGTAAAGATAAGTGGCGGAAAAAAGCCGTTTTTTCATTGACGAGTCCATTCTTGTTACCAAAAGAATCTTTTCTTTGTCTTTTGATGGTTCTTACATTTTCAATTGTTAGCATGGCGTATCATTGGTTCTTTTTTGTCGCAATTTCAATCTTTTTGTACAGTGCCAGCAAGTGCTTGTTGTCAGGCTATAGCAAGAAAGGATTGTTAAAATCATGATCAAAAAATTTCTTTTCTCGTGTGTTCCTCTAATGATTCTTTTATCTGGCTGTACTGCTTCTGCAGTTGAAGAAGTCTTATCCCCTCCTGAGTTTGCCGATGTTAGTGTCCATGACCCATCGGTGATCAAAGCGGATGATACGTTTTATATTATTGGTTCACATATGCAATTTGCCAAGTCTCAGGATTTGTTGAAGTGGGAGCAGATATCTAATTCAGTATCTGAAGATACTCTATTTGAGAATATTCGAGAAGAATTGGCGGAAGAATTTGAGTACGCACAGACAGATACGTTATGGGCTAGTGATATCCAACAGTTTAAGAATGGAAAATACTATTTGTACTATTGTTTGTGTCAAGGAACTTCACCGCTATCCGTAATGGGAGTGGCGGTATCTGACTCTATTGAAGGTCCTTATGAAAAAGTCGAATCTTTTCTTTATTCAGGAACTTCTCCGCAGTTTGGTGAAGCGTACAATGCAGCGATTCATCCAAATGCGATCGATCCTCATGTTTTTTATGACAATGAAGGGAAATTATGGATGGTCTATGGATCATACTCAGGCGGGATTTTTATCCTAGAAATGGATGATGAAACGGGTTTGCCTAAAGATCGCAATTCTTACGGAACACATTTGATGGGCGGAAATCACAGTCGCATCGAAGCACCATACATTCAATATAATCAAGAAAATGGCTACTATTACTTGTTCACTTCATTTGGTGGGCTAGATGCAGACGGTGGATACAACCTTCGAGTCGCGCGGTCAAAGAATCCCGATGGTCCTTATGAAGACAGCCAAGGAAATCCAATGGCTGAGGTCAAAGGGAAATTTGGAACGGTTTTTGATGACGCAAGTATTCAAGACTTCGGAACTAAGATTATGGGGAACTTCCTATATACCGAAAATACGAGCAATGAAGGGGTTGGCTATGTTTCGCCAGGTCACAACTCGACCTATTATGATGAAGAAACCAATCAATATTACTTGATTTTCCATACACGTTTTCCAAATAGCGGAGAATATCATTCTGTGAGAATCCATCAAATGTTTTTCACAGAAGCAGGGTGGCCGGTTGTTTCTCCATTGAGATACAGCGAAGAAACGATTGCTGATTATACAAAGAATCAAGTTACGGGTGCCTATACGCTGATTTCCTTTGACAAGTTTTTAACGGATGATTTGAAAGAACCACAGGAAATTACAGTTGAAAAAAATGGCCCGATCAATGGTGATCGCACTGGAACATGGGAACTAGCGGAAAAGAATAGTCAAGAAGATTCAAGTGTGGTTATCGATGGCACTGTTTATAAAGGGAAGTTTCTTTCCGGCTGGGATGAAAATCAGCAAAAGCAAGTAATGACATTTACAGGTACCTCAGAAGCAGGAGTACCATTATTTATTGTTAGGAATGAGGAGTAAGGTATGGCAAAAGCAAATGCAGAGACAATACAAAATCCAATCGTGTATGAACGAGCAGACCCTTGGGTATATTTACATTCCGATGGTTACTATTATTTTACAGGTTCAGTTCCTGGATATCAGTCGATTGAACTTAGACGAGCGAAAAGCCTCAATGAACTGGAAGATGCAGAGAGAAAGACGGTTTGGCAGGCACATGAATCGGGACCAATGAGTGAATTGATTTGGGCACCAGAAATTCATTTCATCGCTGATAAGTGGTATATCTATTTTGCCGCTAGTGATAATGAAGAGATCAGAAATGAAAATCATCATCATCGAATGTTCGTGATCGAAAATAATTCAAGTGACCCTTTTGAAGGGGAATGGGAAGAAAAAGGACAAGTCATCACGCAATTTGAAAGTTTTAGTTTAGATGCAACTGTGTTTGAACATCAGGAGAAACTTTATTATGTTTGGGCGCAACAAGATCCAAGAATTCCAGGAAACTCTAATCTTTATCTATCAGAAATGGAAAATCCATGGACACTAAAAGGGAAGCAGCTTTTACTATCGATCCCTGAATACCCTTGGGAACAGATTGGTTTCATGGTGAATGAGGGACCGGCCGTGCTTAAACGAAATGGTAAGATTTTTATCACTTATTCGGGCAGTGCTACAGATGAAAATTACGCTATGGGATTATTGTGGACAGACGAAAATAGTGATTTATTAAATGGGTTTTCTTGGCAAAAATCCCAAGATCCAGTCTTTCAAACGTCAGAACGGAATTCTCAATATGGACCGGGGCATAACTCTTTTACAAAAGGGGCAGATGGTGAGGACATTTTAGTTTATCATGCAAGACCAGAAAAAAATCAGGCAGGCGATCCTCTGGCAAACCCGAATCGACATGCAGTTGCACAACCATTCACTTGGGATGAAAAAGGATTCCCAGTCTTTGGTGAGCCGGTCGCAAACAATAAATTAGAGATGAAGGTGAACTGATTGACGATTAACATTCAAAACACAAAATCAGGAACAACGATCAGTAAATATATCTACGGTCATTTTGCAGAGCATCTAGGCCGTTGTATCTATGAAGGATTATACGTTGGAGAAGATTCGCCGATCCCAAATAAAAATGGGATGCGGATTGATGTGGTTGAAGCACTGAAAAACATTCAAATCCCTGTGCTACGTTGGCCAGGCGGCTGCTTCGCCGATGAATACCATTGGAAAGACGGGATTGGTCCTAAAGAAAACCGCAAAACGATGGTCAACACCCACTGGGGCGGCGTGACTGAAAACAATCATTTCGGGACCCATGAATTTTTTGAATTGATCAAGCAACTGGAATGTGATGCGTATGTCAACGGCAATGTCGGCAGCGGAACGGTACAAGAAATGTCGGAATGGGTGGAATACATCACGATGGATGGCATTTCTCCGATGGCTGATCTTCGCAGAGAAAATGGCCATGAAGAAGCGTGGGAAATGAAATTTTTTGGCGTAGGAAACGAAAACTGGGGCTGCGGCGGCAATATGCGGCCAGAGTATTATGCGGATCTGTATCGCCGTTATCAAACCTATGTCCGCCAATACGGCGACAAAAAAATCTACAAAGTCGCCGGCGGAGCGAATGTCGCAGACTATCATTGGACAGAAACGCTGATGAAAAACGCGCATTGGTTGATGGACGGCCTAAGCTTGCACTACTACGTTCATCCGCAAGGCTGGGAAGAAAAAGGTAGTGCCTTGGAATTTGATGAGGCAGAGTGGCAAGTGACCTGTGAAAAAGCAGCCTACATGGATGAATTATTGACCCGCCACAGCGCGATTATGGACCAGTATGACCCAGAACAGCGTGTGGGAATCATTGTTGATGAATGGGGCACTTGGTTCTCAGCAGAACCTGGTACGAATCCAGGCTTCTTATACCAACAAAATACGATCCGTGATGCCATGGTCGCAGCGATCACCTTGAATATTTTCCATAAACATGCCAAGCGAGTGCATATGGCAAATATCGCACAAACCGTCAACGTCCTGCAGGCGATGATTTTGACAGATGGCGAACAAATGGTGAAAACCCCAAGCTATCATGTCTTTGATTTGTACAAAGTCCATCAAGATGCTGAAACCATTGATAGCCATGGAACTAGCAGCGATACCATTACGTATACGATTTCGAAAAAAGAAGATACGATCCATCTATCGGTTTGTAATTTTGCTACCCAAGGCATGGAAGAATTATCTTTCTCCCTTGAAACAGCGGTCAATGAAGTGAAAGAAGCTCGTTATATCGTGGGGGACAAAATGAACGCACACAATGATTTTGATCATCCTGAAGATGTGGTGATCCAAGACTTCACCGCTTACGATGTTGAAGAGAACAAAGTCAGCTTGCGGGTGCCAGCAATGAGTGTTCTCACGATCTCATTGACAGTCTGAACCCATGACTTGTAAAGGATGCGAAGTGAAAGATGCTGCGGCAGCAGCACAGGAAGACATTGAATCCTTGATTGCAGAACAACTTTCTTTAGAAAGCGACTTGGCTTCGCCGGAGATCGTCAGTAGGAGAATCGTTGTTTGTGAGACTTGTCCATTGCGATTGAATCATACCTGTACCAAATGCGGCTGCTTTTATCGGTTTCGCGCAAATTTAGCTAAGAAAAACTGTCCTGCAGGAATGTGGGAACAAACAGGGCAGCTCGTCAAGTAGCTGTCCTGTTTTTATAAAATAGAATAAATCAATTAGGAGATGAGGGAAGACATGACAGCGATCAATGGGGTTCATGATCCTACGATTATTGAACATGAAGGCACCTTTTATTTATATTCAACGGACACACAACAGCCCAAAACGGCTGGTGTACCAATTCGTCGTTCAAAAGATTTGATCCATTGGCAATTTGAGAAACAGGCATTGTCAGAAATGCCTGAACCAGCAGTAAAATGGAGCAAGGCTCAAGGACTATGGGCACCGGAAGTTATTCGCTATAAGGACGAATTCCGTATGTATTATTCTGCTTCGACATTCGGCAGTACCACTTCTTTTATTGGCTTAGCTACAGCAACAGATCCTTTGGGCCCTTGGGAAGATCAAGGAGAGGTTATTAAAACCAATGCTACTCTTGCACAGCATAACGCGATCGATGCCAATATTGCTTTTGACCGCTCGGGTGAACAGTGGTTTGTCTATGGTTCTTTCTTTGGCGGAATCTATATTGCTCCATTGAACAAAGAAACTGGCAAACTTCAAGAAAAGAGCTATGGCCAACGGATTGCTTTTCGTCCGAAAACAGTTGATACTGCTATTGAAGGCCCATTTGTCTATTATCATCCTGAAACCGATTATTATTATTTGTTTGTTTCTTTCGATTCCCTTAACGATTCGTATAATATCCGTGTCGCCCGAGCAAAAGAAATTACGGGGCCATATCTGGACTGGCATGGTACGGCCATGACGGATCAAGAGAAGACGCCAACCGAAGTAGGAACCAAACTGTTGGGCAGTTATCAGTTCTCAGAAGAACCAGTTGTATACGCTCCTGGTCATAATTCGATCTTTACGCAATCCAATAAAGAAAGCTTCGTTGTGCATCATGTACGGAGAAAACCCTTCAGTGACCAATTCTATTTACAAATACGTAAACTCTATTGGCTAGAATCAGGTTGGCCAGTAATCTCTGCTTCAATCTATCAGGGAAGTGTTTCACGAATGCCAGAGCAGGAAACTCTGTTAGGAAAGTGGGAAATCATCCAATTTGATCACGAGGCTCAAGTTATATCTTCTCAACAGCAAGAAATAACAGCATTAAAAAAAGAAGGACGAAGTTACTTGTGGGGAGAAAATGAATTTGTCCCATATTATGAGTACATCGACCAAAAAGAAAGGTTGTTTTTATCTGGAATCAATGATCAAGGCGTTGCGTTTCTTGGTCGAAAAGTGTACGAAGAATAAAAAATAAGCAGCACAATGGGCAGGTTGCATTGTGCTGCTTATAAACGTATACTGCTGCCGGTTTTACTAAATACTGCCTTTGAATAATCGGACACCATGAGTAGGAACCTCAGCATTGGCAATTGTTTGTTCTTTTTGTTGCCATAACTCAGTGCCGCTTTTAATTGGTAGTAAAGCAGCGATCGATTTTGGGATGGTTTGCGTTTGATCAGAAACATTGAAAATGGCATAGTAGACTGCTGTGTCGCTCAACGCCTCCCAAATGATCCACTCTTGATCACGATAGAACTCTTTTTTCGTATAAATTCTTCGATACATTTCTAAGACTTCAGTATTCGTCAATAAACTTAAGGTAAAGAGATCGATGTCTGGTAAAGTACCACCAAACATCAATGGAGATTGGAAGATCGTCCATAAACTCATCAATAAGTATTGCTCGTCTTCCGTAAAACGTGTCCAGCTGTCACCACCGCCTCCATCAACTGCTCGAATGCCGATATGACCCAACGGTAGCATATCACAGTCAGGCCAGTTACCTGGACGAACGAAAGGTGCCCACTCTGCTGCTCGGTCAAACATGGCGTAAAGGGCGTCCCAATGATCCCAAAAGTCATCCGTCAAGCGCCACATATTGGCATGATTTTGAAAGAAACTACCATTTTTGAGGGCAGCGGGTCCGGGAGACAAAGAAAGGACGATCTCTCGACCGGATCGATCGATTGCACGGCGAATCGCTTTGATTTCTGCTTTATGGGCATCACCGTAAATTTTCGAATCGCCGATATCATCCACCTTTATAAAGTCAACACCCCAAGAAGCATATAATTCGAGCAAAGAATCATAATAAAGCTGTCCTTCAGGCAATGAAACATCGACCCCATACATATCGGAATTCCAAGGGCAGATTGAATTCATAGCAATGTACCGTGCCCGTTTATCCGTTCCTTTGATCGGCGTATTTTGATGAACTGCTTGTCGTGGAATGCCGCGCATGATATGGATACCAAACTTCAGCCCTTTTTGATGCAGATAGTCACCAAGTTTTTTGAAACCAGCGCCATCTTTTGCTGAAGGGAAACGGTTCTCAGCAGGAATCAAGCGAGAATAGTCGTCCATACACAATGGATGAAAATCATTGTACCTTGTAGACTTTGCTTCTGGTTCGCTCCATTGAATATCCACGACGACATACTCCCAACCATAAGCTTTCAAATGCTCTGCCATAAAATCAGCATGGGCGATCACTTCTGCTTCGGTCACAGAAGCGCCATAGCAGTCCCAAGAATTCCATCCCATTGGGGGTGTTTGTGCAAAATGTAAAAAAGACATCGATTTCCTCCTAGTACGTTTTTCTTATAGTATAGTAAGCAATAAAAAAGAGAGGGAAAGTTTTGTCTACTAGAAATAAAAAAGAAAGAAATCGTCAACGAATGAAAAAGGAGTTGTTCAATGGTGTTTCCACAAGAAACAAATTATGCGAAGATTACAGCATACTATAGTGTTGCCCTTGAGCGTTTTTCCATGGATCCACATCAACACCCAGCGTGTGAAATCATGTTTGTGACCAAAGGAAAGTGTAAGATAAAGGTTCAAGATCAAGTGATTGTTCTGGAAAGAAATGATTTCGTTTTCATAAATACGTTTGTGGAACACGCCTTATTCGTTGAAGGAGATTCCTGCACATTACTGAATATTGAATTTCTTCTGAGTGAGACGCCGTCCGCCCTTTGTGTTCGTGATGTTTTTGCATACATCAAAGGAAATTTACAATGGAATGAGCCTTACGCGAAAAGTCGCGATGTCCGCCAATTTGGACAAGCGATCAAGTCATTGCTACAACTGCTAATGATCGATGATACTCAGGAGCAACCGTCTGCTGAACGGCAATTTACGATCGAGCTCTTGTTTAAGCGGATGCTGATGGAATTAGCCTTTTCATTACGTACGAAAGAAACCAAACGGGGCAATTGCTATGTGAACGCTGCGATCGACTATATTCAACAGCATTTTGATGAAGATATTCAAGTCTCCCAAATCGCAACGGCGGTGGGGATTACGAAAGCCTACTTGCATAAACTCTTTCATGAGCAACTGGGAGTGACGGTCAACCATTTTCTCACCAGTGAGCGTCTGAAGCAGGCAGCATTTTTACTAAGCAATAGTCAGCTACCAATCGTCGAAATTGCCGCTCAAGCAGGATTCAACAGTAGGCAGCACTTTACCAATACCTTTAAACAGAAAAAAGGCATGAGTCCTAAAGCCTACCAGCTCTTATATAAGCAAACGATCAAAGAGGAGGCAGGGCAACATATCACAGGAGATGATTCGGCCTTTCTATTAATGAAGTGAATATAGAACGAATGATCAAACATAAAAAAATAAAAGAACAGGAGAACGAAATGAAAGAATTCGCATTAAACAAGATCCAGCTCACGGACGAGTTTTGGCAAGGATACCAAGAGCTTGTTCGCAAAGAAACGATTCCTTACCAATACCAAGTCCTAAATGATGAAATCGATGTAGATGTTCAAGCAGAACGGGAAGATCCCAATTTGCCAGCTGGGAAAAGCCATGCATTGGCGAATTTTCGCATCGCTGCAGGGCAAATAGAAGGGGAACATTTTGGCTGGTTTTTCCAAGATAGTGATGTCTACAAATGGATCGAGTCGGCTGGGTATAGCTTGTTGAATACTAGCGATCCGCAATTGGAAAAGACAGTAGATGAAGTGATTGACTTAGTTGCTGCTGCGCAAGAAGCGGACGGCTACTTAAATACCTTCTTTCAATTGACCCGACCGAAGTTAAAATACCGTCAGCTGTATTTCAGTCATGAACTTTATTGTGCCGGGCATCTAGTCGAAGCGGCTATCGCTTATGATCAAGCAACAGGCAAGGATAAATTACTGACCGTGGCAGAGAAAAATATCGCCAATATTTGCACGTATTTTGGGCGGGAGTCTGGAAAAATTCAAGGTGCTGATGGCCATCAAGAGATCGAATTGGTGCTGGTGCGTTTGTATGAATACACTGGTAAACAAACCTATTTGACATTAGCTGATTTTTTTCTTGAAGTACGTGGGGAAGATCCTGCCTTTTACGAAAAAGAAATTTTGAAAAACCAAGCGGATGGCTTATCAGATGAAACGCCAAGGGTAGACCTCACCTATTTACAAGCCTACGATCAACCTAAAAAGCAGCATGAAGCCAAAGGTCATGCGGTACGAATGCTGTATATGGCAAGCGGGATGGCAAAAGTCGCCCAGCATACCCAAGATCAAGAATTGATCGATGCTTGCGAAGCGATCTGGGAAGACATCGCCTGTAAGAAAATGTATGTGACCGGTGGCGTCGGCTCAACCGTTCACGGGGAAGCCTTTGTCGGTCCCTATGATTTGCCAAATGATACGATGTATTGTGAAACCTGTGCAGCCATTGCATTGGTCCAATTTTCTTTTGAGCTATTCAAACTAACCAATGAACCAAAATATTTAGCGACGATGGAACGAGCGTTGTATAATAGCGTCCTTTCTGGTGCGGCAATTGACGGCAAACACTTTTTCTACGTGAATCCTTTGGAGGTCAATCCCCAACGAGATCAAGAAAATCCTGACAAAGGCCACGTCAAAGCCCAACGACCCGATTGGCTCGGTTGTGCGTGTTGTCCGCCCAATTTTGCACGGATGGTCGCTTCGCTGCAGCGCTTGGTTTACACTTGCGATCAAGAGAAGCTTTACGTGAATTTATTTGTAGCAAGCCGTTTAGAAGAACCTGACCAATTTACGTTTGAACAAACGGGCGGGTTTCCTTTTACAGAGGACCTCACGATTCGCTATCAAGGCATTCCAAAGACGCTCATCATCCACAAACCTAACGGACTAAGTAAGTTTCAAATCGATAGTGAACACGAATGGCAGGAGACGAACGAGGCAATCATCTTTGAGGCAGTCGAAAACGTGACGGTCAATATCCGTTTTGAACAACCATTGCAAATCTTGCGTGCGAATCCTCAAGTTATTCAAGACATCAATCAAGTCGCATTGCAACGTGGCCCCTTCGTGTATTGCATAGAAGAAGCCGACAATGGTCAAGCACTCTGGCGTTGCCGCATCGACCCACAGGCGCTGGAGGCGACCTTTGCGAAAGAGGATACGTTGTTGCCAACTACTTTACGTTTGGCGATCAAAGGCTACCAAAGCGAAGAATGGTCGGGAACAACCCTTTACGAAGAACGAGCGGAAACGGTCATACCTCGTACGTGGCAACTGATCCCATACCATTTATGGGGCAATCGGGGCATAGGCGAAATGCGCGTTTGGCTGCCGCTCGTTGGAAAGGAGTAAGAAGTAAGCAGGGCCAAAGAGCTTCCCAAAAAGGAGGCTCTTTTTTTTCTAAACTCAACCTTCTTGGATTTGTTGCATGATTTCTTTAATTTGTTCCTATATTCCTACCTTTGAAAGCGTTATCGTTTTAGTGTAGGAATGTTGGCGGGTTTATGTAAAACAAGGAGGAAGAAGTGTGACAAGGAAAATCAGTAAAGTTGGCGCATCTTTGTTGGTGTTGGCAGCGGCAACGGCAATCGGCGGCTGCACCCAAAGTGAGGCGAAGACAACTGGAAAAGTCGTTTACCAGGAAACAGCCAAAAGTACGTTGGAAAAAGCGATGGACAATCAGCCGGAGTCGTCTTATTGGTTCCCAGAGGATTTGTTGGCATGGTCTTTTGAAAAAGATCCAGATGCGAAATACAATACCAGCGTTGTTCCATTAGCGCAGCGGGCAGCTAAAGAGACGTTGCCGAAGATGAATGACACGCAAACGGCAGAAACCAAAGTCGTGGCGCTTTCGATCATGAATAGCAGTACGAGCGGCAATGCACCACGTGGGATCAATACCTTTGATGCCAATGTCTTTTCTTATTGGCAATACATTGATCAATTGGTTTATTGGGGCGGCTCTTCTGGCGAAGGGATCATCGTACCACCAAGTCCTGATGTGACAGATGCTGCTCATAGGAATGGCGTGCCGGTTTTAGGAACGATCTTCTTTCCGCAAACTGCCCATGGTGGGAAGCTGGAATGGCTAGATACGTTTTTAGCTAAGGATGAGGACGGCAATTTTCCGATCGTAGAAAAAATGATCGAAGTTGCCAATACGTATGGCTTTGATGGCTGGTTCATCAACCAAGAAACCGATACGGCGGTCACTAGTTTTGATGATGCAGCGGAAGGTGTTGAACAATCGGGGACTGATGGTAAAGGACTAAATGAAAGCCACGCCAAAGCGATGCAAGAACTGATCGCCCAATTCAAAGAACAAACCGACGAGCATTTAGAGATCATGTGGTATGATTCCATGACGAGTGATGGGAAAATGGATTGGCAAAACGCTTTGACGGATAAGAACAAAGCCTATTTAGTGGATGCAGAGATGAACCCATTGGCAGATAGTATGTTCTTGAATTTCTGGTGGACCACTGACAAACTGGCGGACAAAGAGCTGTTGAAGGCCTCCAATGAAAAAGCCCGTGAAATCGGTGTCGATCCTTACGATCTTTTTGCTGGGATCGATGTGCAAGAAAATGGCTATTCAACGCCTGTGCGCTGGGATCTGTTTACGGATGAAAAAGGCGTTCCTTATACCTCATTGGGCCTGTATGTACCTAGCTGGACCTATTCTTCTGCTAGTACGCCGGATGATTTCCAAAGCAAAGAGAATGCTTTTTGGGTCAATAACACGGGTGATCCTCGGGAAAGCCAGCTGCCAGAAGCGACAGAGTGGCCTGGGATCTCCACCTATGCCCTAGAACAGACCGCTATCACAGAGCTGCCTTTTGTGACGAATTTTAGTCTGGGGAATGGCTACAACTATTTTATCGAGGGAGAAAAAGTGTCCAGCCGCAATTGGAACAACCGAAGCTTGCAAGCTGTTTTGCCGACCTATCGTTGGGTCTTTGACCATGGAAAAGACAATGATTTGGCTGTATCAATCAATTATGCGGATGCCTATAATGGCGGAAATGCACTGAAACTACGTGGACAGATGACAAAAGGCAGTACCAGTCACATGGCATTGTATCAGACAGCATTTCCTGTGACGAAAAAGACGAAGCTGACGACGACTGTCAAAGCAACGGTACCGACAACTCTTGATTTGGTCGTGACCTTAGCCGATGGTTCGACACAAACAATCAAAGGAGACAAAGAGGTCGTAGCAGACTGGACGACGATTACTTACTCATTGAAAGACATCAAAGGGGAAGTGACAGCGATCGGTTATGACATAACCACTGAAGAGACCAGTGATGTCTATGAGTTGAATCTAGGGCAATTAACGATCGGAGATCAGAAAGCGGAGAAATTCGCTGCCGAAGCATTGACGGTTGAGGATGTGCTCTTTGATGAGGAAGAGGGCAACTATGCGGGTGTCCGTTTAATGTGGGAAGCTGCCAAGGACAAGACAGCTGCGGTTTATGAGATCTACCAATTGAACGATGACGGCTCACGCTCTTTCTTAGCAGCTACGCCAGCAACCAACCACTATTTGAATGCCGTTGAACGTCCAAAAGGGACGAAAACCAAGTTCGCGGTGGTGGCAGTGGATCGCTATGGCAATCGTGGCAAGCTATCAGATACGGTGGAGATCACTTGGCCGAACAATCAGCTGCCAAAAGCGGCCTTTACAGCCTCTAAAACCTTGGCGGCACCGGGTGAAACGATCACCTTCACGAATACCTCATCTGCGAATGCTGAAGCATTCGAATGGACGTTTGAAGGCGGCGATATCACGAGCAGTACAGAAGAAAATCCCCAAGTGACCTATTCGGAACCAGGTACCTACAAAGTCACGCTTGTTGCCAAAAATGAAGCAGGAGAGACCCCTCTGGAAATGGCGGGATTGATCACGATTTCTGCTGATGCGCCGAAAGAGTTGCTGCTGCTTTCAAAAGATGCCGAAGCAACTGCTTCATCGTTTGTCAATGATGCCGAAGCACCGGCTTTTGCCCTCGATGGTGATTTGAGTACGAAGTGGTGTGCGACAGGCAATGCGCCTCATGAGTTGATGATCGATCTCGGTCGACCACAAACGGTCAGTGAAGTACGCCTCGCTCATGCGGAGGCTGGTGGAGAAGGTCCAGACATGAATACGCGGGCGTATACGGTGCTCGTCAGTGAAGATGGCAAAGACTATGAGCCAGTTTCACGAACGTTGAAAAATGAAGCCGGCAATAGCACCAATACGTTTGCCGTCCAGAAGGTGCAATATGTAAAAATCAGTATCGATAAACCAACACAAGGAGCAGATTCGGCAGCCCGAATCTATGAAGTCGAAGTATACGGAATGGATAAATAGCGAAAAAGAGCAGGGCGTTAAACCTAAGAAGGGAAGCGTCTGAAGCATGCTTTTCTGAAAAATGACCAAACCCAAAAAGCCGTTGCGACCAATAAATGGTCACAACGGCTTTTGCTTTTTGCAAATAAGTTTAGCGTGACGTACGGCTGGCTGGATCTAAGCGGCGTTCAATAAAGCTCAATCCAAGATCCGTAATGATCGCCATCAAGGCAGTTGGTAAAGCACCGGCTAAGATGATCGATGCACCATCCGTCGCATTGGTTCCACGGATGATGATGTCCCCCAGTCCACCAGCACCAACGAAAGCCCCAATAGCGGTGATACCGATCGCCACGACTAAGGCGTTTCGAATCCCTGCCATGATCACCGAAACAGACAATGGCAATTCGATCATATACAATCGTTGCCAGCTAGTCATCCCCATCCCTTTGCCGACATCTAACGTATTGCGGTCGACTTGGCGCATGCCGGTATAGGTATTTTTGATGATCGGTAACAAAGAATAAAGGGAAATCGTTAAAATCACGACATTCACACCTAAGCCCATGCCGATCATTAAAATCGAGATCATCGCTAAAGATGGAATCGTCTGGATGATATTGGCGAAACGAATCACCCAATCTGCCAAACGCAGTTTTTTAGAAATCAAGATCCCGATTGGAATCCCGACGATCGAGGCAAAAAGTACCCCGTAGATTGAAATCAAGAAGTGACGAATGAACTGGGCAAAAACATAGCCGCCATTTTCTTGAAAATAGAAAAGAAATTGTTGGAATAAATTCATGTCTGCCATTTCGTCACTCTCCTTCGAAGTAATTATTTTCTTCTAAGAAACGTTCGGCAACTACCGTTGGTTCTAGAAGGTCATTATCCACTTGGTAATTCAATTCTTGCATTTTTTCGGTATCGATTTTGCCTGCTAATTTGTTCAGAGCATCGCCGATTTCAGGTGTTTCTTTCAATAATTTGTCATCGACGATCGGTGCGGCATCATAAGGCGGGAAGAAGTTTAGATCATCTTCCAGCATCACGAGATCGTAACTGCCGATCCGGCCGTCGGTTGAGTACCCTAAAACGATATCCATTTTTCCGTTATCAACAGCATCATAGACAAGACCGATCTGCATCGGTAGGATATTTTGGAAAGAGAATCCATAGGCTTTCTGGAAGCCATCGTACCCATCACCGACCCGTGTGATCCACGCGGTATCGACCCCTGCGACCAATTGATCTGCGACATCTTTCAAGTCACTGACTTTTTCCAATCCGTATTTTTCGGCAGTGTCTTTCCTGACAAGAAAGACATATGTGTTATCAAAGCCGTAAGATGGGAACCAAGTCTGTTGGTATCGTTTCTCAAATTCTGATTTGACTTTGTCAAAGGCGGCTTGCGGATCAGATTCTGGCTCCAACCCTAACGTCGTGGTCAAGTCAGTTCCTGTGTAGCGGGCAGCTGAGATCGACGCATCGCCATTCATCATCGCTTGGTGATTGATGGTCGTTGTTGCTAAGTTGTTAATGACGGTTGTGTTTTTATCCGTATAGTGTTCGACCATACCGGCAACCACCGCGCCAAGAATTTGGGCTTCGGAAGTGATCCCGCCTGTGATCGCCACGGTATTCTCATCAGAAGTCGATGCTAAACCGGGAAAGGAACAGCCGGACAGTAAAGCGACACTTAAGGAAAACAACAGCGCTAATTTTGAAGTTTTTTTCATTACGCATCCCCCCTTAAGGCAGCTGGTGTCAGTTTGTTTTCTAACAAACCCAGTAACCAGTCAGCTAATAAAGCAAAGATCGTCACTGGAATCGTCCCAGCAAAAATCAAAGGCGGTTGGTAGTTGTTTAGTCCGCTAAAGATCAAATCACCAAGTCCACCGGCACCGATGTAAGAAGCCAAGGTAGCCCAGGCTAAAACATACACGGCCGATAAGCGGATCCCTGCCATGATCGTTGGGATCGCTAGGGGTAATTCCACACTGATGATCGACTGCAAGTTGGTCATCCCCATCCCTTTGGCAACATCGCGGTAATTCCAATCGACTTTTTTCATTCCAATGTAGGTATTTCGCAAAATCGGCAACAAGGAATAAATGAAAAGAGCGACGATAGCAGGGACTTTTCCGACACCTAAAATCGGGATCATCAATGCCAATAGTGCCAAAGAAGGCACGGTTTGCAACGCACTGGTGATGCCGATCACGATCGTTGCTGCTTTGGGGAAACGGGTCAAGATCACACCGATCGGTACGGCAACAAGAATCCCTAAGAGCAAAGCCGCAAAGGAAATATACAAATGTTCAAGACTTTTGGTGACCAATTGGCCGCCATATTCATTAAAGAAGCTTTGCATGCGCTAGACCTCCTCAGTTTCTTCAGGTTTCGCCGACTCAATGGCTTCCATGATCGATGGTTCATCGCCCCAAATCACGTCATAAACGATATCAACTAAGGAAGCACGGGTCAAAATCCCAACTAAATGTTTGTCGGCATCTACTACTGGGACATATTTTAAGCCGCGTTTTAAGATGCGTTGCAAGGTATCCCGCAACAAGGCGGTTTCGCGAACGAAAAAGACATCTTTGTTCAAGATATCGCCGACACTAGTAACTTTGCCACGGTTGCGGTCGATGGATTCGACATCGATGTAGCCTTTTAGCACGTTGCTATTGTCGGTAACAAGCAAGGTATCGACCCGTTTTTCCCGCATCAAGTGAATCGCTTCTTGTATGGATTTTTCTGGTGTGATAGCGATCGGGGTATTTAACATTACGTCTTTGACTGGCGTTGTGTCAGGTTTTGCTTGTAACAAGCGGTCTTCACCGATCAATTCTTCCACAAACGGTGTTGCTGGGTGTTGCAGAATATTTTCTGGTGTATCAAATTGAATGACTTTTCCTTCACTCATGATCACGATACGGCTAGCAAGCTTCAATGCTTCGTCCATATCATGGGTAACGAAGACGACGGTTTTTCCAAGCCGTTCTTGCAAGTCTTTAACCAAATCTTGTAAGGAGTCACGAGTGATTGGGTCTAGTGCGCCAAAAGGCTCATCCATTAAAATAACATCTTGGTCAGCTGCCAAGGCACGGACAACACCGATCCGTTGCTGTTGCCCCCCAGACAATTCGTTGGGGTAACGGTCGAGCATTTCTCGCGGCAATTCCACCAAGTCGATCATGCGCTCGGCAGTTTTGTTGCGTTCTTCTTGGCTGACTTTTAACAATTTTTGAACCAATGTGATGTTTTCCCGAATCGTCATGTGAGGCATCAAACCGATGCTTTGGATCACATAGCCGATTTGACGGCGTAATTCCACGGGGTTGATCTCTGTAACGCTTTTTCCATTGATCAAGATTTTTCCTTTAGAAGGATCCGTCATACGGTTGATCATCCGCATACAAGTCGTCTTTCCACTACCACTTGTCCCGATGAAGCAAATGAATTCGCCTTTTTCAAAGGAAAGATTCACATCTTCAACAGCGACTTTACCACCTTTGTAAATTTTGGATACCTGCTGAAACTCAATCATGATGTCACCTCTATTTTTATTTAAGCAATCTGAATAATGGCTTATAATCTGTACTAAGTATGCCGAAAAGTCACGTGTTATTCAAATAATCTGCCCATTTTTTTCATAATTGTATAGACAAAACTGAAAATAGCGCCATAAGCAAGTCCAAATTAAGGAGCGATGCATAGAGAAAAGAAGCAGCGGAAATATGTCGTTATTTTTCATTGGGAAAAAGGGGGCTTTTTTGCTGAACGCCTTGGCAGCAGTCTCTTTATTTTTTTCTAAGAAAGGGCAGAATTAAAAGCTGTTTTTTCAATTTTTATAAAAACATGCTAGAATAGAGAAGAATTTAGGGAAAGAGAGGAACAACATGCTTACAACTGAAGATTTTGATTTTGAATTACCGGAAGAACTGATCGCCCAAACGCCATTAAGCGATCGCTCAAGTTCCCGTTTATTAGTGGTTGACCGCGAGACTGGCAAATTTGAGGACAAGCACTTCTATAACATCATTGATGAATTGGAACCAGGGGATGCCTTGGTGATGAATGATACGCGGGTATTACCAGCTCGTATCTATGGCGAAAAACAAGAAACAGGTGCCCATCTGGAAATCCTTTTACTGAACAATATTGAAGGGGATACGTGGGAAACCTTGATCAAGCCAGCCAAAAGAGCCAAAGTCGGCACGAAGATCACCTTCGGTGACGGACGATTAGAGGCAGTGGTGGAAGAAGAGCTCGATCACGGCGGCCGGATCATTCGTTTTCAATACAAAGGAATCTTTTTAGAGATTCTGGAATCACTTGGCGAAATGCCGTTACCGCCTTACATCAAAGAACGGCTAGAAGACCCAGACCGCTATCAAACGGTTTATGCCAAAGAAAACGGCTCAGCGGCCGCACCAACTGCCGGCTTGCATTTTACCCCAGAATTGCTAGAGCAGATTGCAGCGAAAGGCGTCAAGCTGGTTTATCTGACTTTGCACGTTGGTTTAGGAACGTTTCGTCCAGTCAGTGTCGATAATATCGCTGATCATGAGATGCACAGCGAATTTTACCGTTTGACAGAAGAAGCTGCCGCACAATTGAACGATGTTCGGGCAAATGGTGGCAAGATCGTTGCAGTCGGAACGACTTCGATCCGTACATTAGAAACCATTGGGACCAAGTTTGATGGGCAAATCAAAGCCGATAGTGGGTGGACGAGTATTTTTATCACGCCAGGCTATCAGTTTAAAATCGTGGAAGCTTTTTCTACCAACTTCCACCTACCAAAATCAACCTTAGTGATGTTAGTCAGTGCCTTTGCAGGACGCGACCTAACACTTTCTGCCTACCAGCATGCCATCGATGAGCGATATCGCTTCTTTAGCTTTGGCGATGCGATGTTCTTAAAATAAACAAAAAAACTGAGCGACGTAAGCGGCTCTTTAAGTTGAATCAATTTCTCAACTTTTAGAACTGCTTTTTTTGTCGCCCAGCTTACTACTAGAGGAAGGTATAAGTGGTGGTCGCTTTTTGTGGTCCATGCAAAGCAATGTTTCTCGAAAATTTGTTTTCATTTACAAACTTACACATGTTTCGTGTATTCCGATACAAAATGAGACGTATCATTTTTCGATATGGAAATGTTCGATCCTTGTTACGTTTTTCTTCTTGTTACTTTACACGTTTGGTACTAGGTGAAACTTGTACGTTCAACAACTTTTAGTAGATTGAGTTTGCGATATTTACGAAAACCACCAACAGAGTTGCTACCTTCCTTACACTTATACTATAACACGAAACGGAAGCGTTTGCAAAAGAAAACGATTCTTTTCCTCAAAAAAAAAGACCGGCGAACCGATCTTTTAAGCAAGTGCTCGTTTAGGCAGATTGTCATAAAAAGCTGCTTTGGTTGCACTGATGTAAGGTGTCAGCCATAAGTAGCCGATTCCTGCAGTCATGATGGCCAAAATGTGCCAGCCGATGAAGCTCAGATCAAGGATGAACAGTTGACCTTTGTAGCCTCTCATTAAATGACGGCTACCTGTGATGCAGCTGAGAAAATCTGGCCGCATGCCGGTTTCTTCATAGGTATCATAAAAGACAAAATACGCTTGAGAATAAGAATAAGCTTTAATGATCCCTGGAATGATAAACAGGAATGTCCACAGTGTCGTGAAAATAGTCGACAGAATATAGATGACGATGATCCCTAACACGAAAGCGCCACTGAAGCCACGAAAGACATCAGAAAAAGGCTGGATCGATTGCTTCTTACCGCGTAAAATGTCAAGGAAAGTCCAAGAGATCCCAGCACCGAATAAGGCAGAAAATAGACCGCTGATCAAACCGCCACCACTGCCGCTGCCACTTCCTCCTGCGGAATTGACTGCATCGGTAGAACCAAGATCATTAAACATACCGCTTTGATACAATGGAATAACAGCAAGAACGATAATGACGAGTGCGATAGCGATCGAGATCAAAGTCGGTACAATACACATCAAAACACTGTCTTTCCAGCGTCCTCGCAGGATTGCTTTTGCTTCTGCTTTTAGTTCTCTATTTGATTTCATTTCAAAAAACCTCCCTTCAATATAAATAACATGATAGCAAACTTTCGCTAAATCTTCAAAAAAAAGTAATAGATGTTTCGCATAACTAGGAGAAAATACTCTTAGTTTCTTTAAACTTCCTTGCAAAATGTAAGGGCAACCCTTATCATAGATAGGGTTGCACAGTTAATTGAGTTTAGAGAGAAAGTAGGGAAATGAATGACGGAACCAGCCATTCGTTATCGTCTGATAAAGAAAGAAAAGCATACCGGTGCCCGTTTAGGCGAACTGATCACGCCTCACGGAACCTTTCCAACGCCAATGTTCATGCCAGTCGGCACATTAGCAACGGTCAAAACCCTTGCCCCTGAAGAGTTGAAAGAAATGGGTGCAGGCGTCATTTTAAGCAATACCTATCACTTGTGGTTGCGTCCAGG
This sequence comes from Enterococcus sp. AZ141, assembly GCF_051714385.1. NCBI lineage: Bacteria > Bacillati > Bacillota > Bacilli > Lactobacillales > Enterococcaceae > Enterococcus > Enterococcus sp. AZ141. The sequence continues at coordinate 577,910 of NZ_JBIORT010000001.1, read as the reverse complement.
AGAAGACATTGTTGCAGAAGCAGGCGGCTTACATAAATTTATGAATTGGGATCAACCGATCTTAACAGATTCAGGTGGTTTCCAAGTCTTTTCATTAGCCGAAATGCGCAACATCGTCGAAGAAGGTGTCCATTTCAAAAACCATTTGAATGGGTCGAAAATGTTTTTATCTCCTGAAAAAGCGATTGATATCCAAAACAAATTAGGATCAGATATCATGATGAGTTTTGATGAGTGTCCGCCATTTGATGAAAGCTATGACTACGTCAAAAAATCGGTGGAACGGACATCTCGTTGGGCAGAACGTGGCTTGAAAGCTCATGCCAATCCAGATCGTCAAGGCTTGTTTGGGATCATTCAAGGTGCAGGCTTTGAAGACTTGCGCAAGCAAAGTGCCCAAGACTTGATTAGTATGGACTTCCCAGGTTATTCTATCGGCGGCCTGTCAGTTGGCGAACCAAAAGCGGAAATGAATCGCGTGTTGGAATTTACGACCCCTTGGATTCCAGAAAACAAACCACGTTACCTGATGGGCGTTGGGGCAGCCGACTCCTTGATCGATGGCGTGATTCGCGGTGTCGATATGTTCGACTGCGTTTTACCAACACGGATCGCAAGAAACGGTACCTGTATGACTTCAAAAGGTCGTTTAGTCGTGAAAAATGCGCAATATGCCCGTGACTTTCGACCAATCGACGAGAAGTGTGATTGCTATACATGTAAAAACTATTCTCGTGCGTATATTCGTCACTTGATCAAATGTGATGAAACCTTTGGTATGCGTTTGACGTCTTACCACAATGTCTACTTCTTATTGAATCTAATGAAAAATGTCCGTCAAGCCATCATGGACGACAACTTGTTGGAGTTCCGTGAGCATTTTATTGAAGAGTATGGGTTCAACAAGGAAAATGCGAGGAATTTCTAACATTCTCTACTAAAATGGTGGGAATAATAGAGGAATTCTGATAAAGTATCTTATAGGAAAGAAAATAAATCGAGGTGAAAAAAATGGCACAATCTTTACCAATGCTCTTTATGCTGGTTGCTTTAGTGGCAATGTGGTTCTTTATGAGTCGTTCACAAAAGAAACAACAGCAAGAGCGTAAAAATCTTTTAGAAAATATGAAAGCTGGCGATGAAGTCGTAACCATCGGCGGACTCCACGGCGTTCTTTCTGAAGTCAACACAGAAAAAAGCACCGTGATCATCGACTGTGAAGGAATTTTCTTAGAGTTTGATCGTTCAGCGATCCGCACAGTGAAACCTGGAACTGTTGCATCCGTTGAAACACAAATCGAACCAGCTGATGTCGAAGACGCAACGAGCATCCAAGACGAAACCAAAGAATAAGCACAAACGCACCGTCGCTTTCTCAGAAGCGATGGTGCGTTTTTTAGTAGTCGGACAGTTTCTAAAATAAAACAAGCACCGCAGCAAAACAGAGATCGCTCGTTTTGCTGCGGTGTTTTGATTGCCTTCGCTACTCGATCGGAATCAGTTTCTTTGACGCTTGTTTGCCTTGGTCTTTTGGCAACGTCAATTTCAAGATTCCTTCAGCGTAAGAGGCTTTGATTTCATCCTCTTTGACGTTTTCTAACAGGTACTGCCGCCGAACGCTTGTCAAGCTGCGTTCGCTGCGAACCAGACGTCCTTTTTCATCTTCGGTCGCATGATCCGTCTGGTGTTGTCCCGTAATCGTTAAAACCCCATTCTCATAGGTTACTTGAATATTTTCCTTAGGGATGCCAGGCAGTTCTGCTTCAACGAGAAATTCATTGTCATTCTCGTGAATATCGGTTTTGATCAGGTTCGATGGAAACCCATCAAAAAAACTGCGGCCAAAATCTTCAAAGAAATCAAAAGGTGTCATACTGTATGAATCTGAGCGGCGTGGCACAATCTCATGTGTCATAAGAATCATCCTTTCTTTGTTCTTTTGTTTTTACACTTTTTATTTTATTCATTTTTCAGAGAATCTCAAGTGATTTACTCACTTTAAAAAAATCTTTAAAAACCTTTGATACCAACATTTTACTCCTTAATTTTAGCGTGTTTTTACATTGCTTCGTTTCCGTTCCCCCCCTCATTTCGCCTGCTTTTTTCGCGTGACAGTATATACTTAATGATATATACTAAAAGTGAAGTGGAGGAGGAAAAACATGGCACGTTATAGAAAACGAATGCTTGTTGCTTTGATCTATGCATTGTTGTCGTCGATTGCCTTAAATCTCTTTTGGCTGCCGGGAAATATTTATGCGAGTGGGATCACTGGTTTGTCGCAATTGTTGTCGCAGCTTTTAGACGAGCAGTTGAATCTGCAGCTTTCGATCCCGCTTTTGGTGCTTTTTTTTAATGCGCCATTGTTAGCGGTTGCTTGGGTCAAAATCGATCGAGAATTTACCATCATGACGGTTTGTACCGTCGTCCTGTCTTCTGTTATGATGAAGGTGGTACCGGTCATTGCTTTAACGACCGATCCGGTGATCTGTGCCGTGTTCGGCGGATTGCTGCACGGGGTGTCGGTGGGCTTGACATTGAACGACGATTTTTCAACGGGTGGGCTTGATATTTTAGGGATTTTAGTGAAAAAAGCCACTGGTAGAAGTATCGGTAGTTTCTTTATCGGCTTCAATGTTAGTTTGCAGCTAGCAGCCGGGCTGATCTTTGGCTGGCCCTATGCTTTTTATAGTGCCATTTCCTTCTTCATCAGTGGGCGGATGGTCGACTACGTCAACCTGAAGCAGCGGCGTGTGCAGCTGCTGGTCGTTACAGAAAAAGCAGAATCCGTCATTACGACGCTGCAATGTGCCTTGCAGCGAGGCATCACGGTCATCAACGATGTCGAAGGTGGATTTGATCATCAACAGAAAAAACTATTATTACTTGTCATTTCCCATAGAGAACTCAAGACCGTCGAAGGCATGATCCAAGGAATCGATGAACAAGCGTTTGTCAGTGTTTCTTCTGGCGTCAGTGCCAATCGATCGTTTTATGAATGGTAGCAAAGTGAAAGAAAGTAGGAGAGACGTTGAAAAAACAAGCAGTATTTCAAGAAGTTGCCCAGCAGATTGCGCAACGGGTTCATGAAGGTACGTACGTGACGAGCCAAAAACTTCCTTCCGATTATGATTTAGCAGAGGAATTTCAGTGCAGCCGTTTAACGGTGCGCAAAGCCATCGATTTATTGATTGCCCAGAATTTGTTAGTGAAAGAAAAAGGCAAAGGAACCTATGTCATGAAACAGCCCAAGATCCAAAGCGGCTCTGGCGGCCTCCAAAGTTTTACCGAGACCGCCAAGATCCAAGGGAAAAAGACCCGTACGGAAGTTTTGCATATCGAAACCGTCAAAGAGCTCCCGATAGAGATTGGTCAGTTGTTTGGTGATTACGCCAAGGAACCGATCGTTTATTTGGTGCGCTTGCGTTACTTTGATGATGAGCCGATGACGGTGGAAAATCTTTACGTACTGAAACGCTATCTGCAAGAAGGCACCGCAGAACTCACGAAAGCTCAATTAGAGTCGTCTTTATATCAAGTCATTGAAGCCAACATCGAGATTGGTTATTCCCATCAAGAGGTGGAAGCTGTGAAAAGTCCTGCCGATATTGCGAAACTTTTACAGGTGCCTCAAGAGGAACCGATGCTTTTGGTCCATTCGATGACCTATTCCGCATCAGCCAAACCGATCTTATACGATACATCCTATTACCGAGCAGACAAATATACCTTCAAAAATATATTAGTGCGTCAAAAATAAAATCAATCCTTTAGAGGTGAAGACAATGGATCCACTCACAGCAAGTATTGAAGCCAATTGGCCAGAATTTCTCACGCTTTTGGACGAAGTGATGCAGATCGCAAGCGTCAAAGGTGAGCCGTGGCCCCATGCGCCTTATGGCAAGGGACCACGAGAAGTGTTAGCATACATCATGGAAAAAAGCGCAGTATACGGGTTTCAAACAACGGTCATTGATGATGCGATCGGCTATGCCCATTGGGGACCAACGGATACCGACTATATCGGTGTGTTAGGACACTTGGATGTCGTCCCGGCAGGTTCTGGCTGGAGCTACCCACCGTTTGCACTAACTGAAAAGGACGGCAACTTTTATGGCCGAGGGATCTTAGACAACAAAGGCCCGATCATCAGCTGTTTGTTTGCCATGAAATTGTTGAAAGACCTTGGGCATCAACCGCAATTACCGCTGCGGATCATTTTCGGTACAGATGAAGAAAGCGGCATGTCGGATATCCCGCATTATCTAGCGGTTGAGCAGCCACCGCGTTTTGGTTTTACGCCAGACTGCAAGTATCCAGTAGTTTACGGCGAACGAGGTGTCGTCAATGTGCAACTTGATTTTCCATTGCCCTCCCAAGAACAGTAGCTGTTAGCGGCGTTTTCTGGCGATCAATTCCGCGATCATGTGCCAGACCACCTATCGGTAACCATAGGCAGCCAGTCCTTTGAAGCACTAGGCAAACGCTCCCCTAGCAATGCCCCTGAGCTAGGGGACAACGCCATTACAAAACTTGCGCAGCAAGCAGCACCGCAACTAGCGGCGACACCGTCCGTGCAAGCAGCTTTGCAGTGGATCGCCCAAAGTTTTCACCAGCAGCACTATGGCGAAGGCATTGATTTGGTACTAGAAGATGCCGACTCAGGAAAATTGATCTTGACACCTGTGGTTCTCCAAAAATCCGCCAGTGGACTAGTGTTAGAAGTGGCCTTTCGCTATCCTGTATCGGTAACGGAGGAACAAGTGCTCGCCGGGGTGCAAAAGGCATTGCCAGAAGGGGCAAGCCTTACGATCCTTCGCAGCATTCCGGGGTTCTGCCGATCAAAAGATGCCCCCGAAATCCAAACGCTATCGACGATCTATCACCAAGTAACGGGCAATGATCCAACTCCCGTGACCACCACAGGAGCAACCTACGCCCGCAAAATGCCAAACATCCTTGCTTTTGGTCCGTCTTTTCCAGGGCAAAAAGGGATCGCTCATAACCAAGATGAGTACATGGCGGTTGCCGATCTGCGGATGAATCTTGAAATTTATTTGCGCAGTTTACAAGCACTGACAAAATAAGCGAAGACACGAACGAAGAAGAGTTTTTCCATTTTTTTTGAGAAACTCTTTTTTTAGTATAGACATAGTAGTATATACCGTATAGAATATACTTGAAAGCGCTATGAAAAATGGAGGGATATTTATGTGGGGAATGATTGCTACATGGCGGATGGCACACGATGGCGTGCTCGCTGCTAAAGCACTATTAGAGCAACAAGGCTCCTGCCAAGATGCAGTAGAAACAGCCATTAAAGCAGTGGAAGATTATCCATTTTATAAATCGGTGGGGTATGGCGGGCTGCCCAACGAAGAAGGCGTGTTGGAAATGGACGCTGCCTTCATGGATGGTGATACCTTCAAAATTGGTGCCGTCGCTGGGATCGTCGATGTGGAAAATCCTATTTCCGTGGCACGCCGCCTAAGTGAGGAAAAATTCAATAGTTTTCGAATCGGCCAAGGAGCGGTCGCTTATGCGCTTGCCGAAGGATTCCAGCCCAAAGAGATGCTGACACCGCGAGCCAAAACCATTTGGGAAAAGCGCAAAGCAGAGATCGCTGCCAACAACCTCGATCCCTATGACGGCCATGATACAGTGGGAGTAGTTGCGCTGGATGAACACCAAAGCATGGCAGCAGGAACCTCGAGCTCTGGTTTATTTATGAAAAAAAGCGGTCGTGTCGGCGATTCACCTTTATCTGGTTCTGGTTTTTATGTGGATAGTGAAATCGGCGGTGCCGCTGCCACAGGGTTAGGGGAAGACTTGATGAAAGGCTGCCTTTCCTACGAAATCGTCCGTTTGATGGGAGAAGGGCTAGCACCGCAAGAAGCATGTGATCAAGCCGTTTACGACTTTGAAGCGCGATTGAAGAAGCGCTACGGCAAAGCCGGCGCCTTCTCGCTGATCGCCTTAGATAAACAGGGGCGCTGGGGCGTGGCAACCAATGTAGAATTTACCTTTAGTGTCGCAACCACCAATCAAGCGCCAGCTATTTTTATGGCAACGCCAGGACCTGAGCAGACAACCATGATCGAGCCTATTACGAAAGAATGGTTGGAAGCGTATGAAGAACGAATCAAAGCGCCGGTCTAACAACCGCGATTGAGAAAAACAAACATTGGAGGAATGGATATGGCAACGAAAAAAATCTATTTGTTTTGTGAAGCTGGAATGTCAACGAGTATCATGGTCAATAAAATGATGGAAGTCGTCAAAAAGCACAACATGCCTTTGACGATCGAAGCATTCCCTGCAATCCATGCAGAAGAAAAAGTCGAACAAGAAAAACCAGTTGCTATTTTGTTAGGTCCACAAGTACGACACTTAGATAGCAAAATGAAAGCAACTTTCGAGCCAATGGGGATTCCAGTCGGCACGATCGCAACAGAAGCATACGGCATGATGGATGGCGAACGAGCATTGAAAGATGCCTTAAGCTTGATCAAAAAAGCCAAAGCAAAGTAATAAAAGTGTTGGAGTAACAGGGGACTACGTGTTATCTGCCAGATAGCACGCAGATGGGAGGAAGAAAAATGCAGAAATTTTTAAACTGGTTAGAAAAAGTGTTAACACCGATGGCAAAGACGATCGGTGAAAACAAATACTTGATTGCGATTCGTGATGGTTTCTTATTATCCACACCGTTGTTGATCGTGGGGTCACTCTTTTTAGTCTTGACCAATTTTCCGATTCCAAATTGGAACGAGATGATGAGCAGTTTGCTGGGAGACAACTGGGCAACGATGTTGAATATGCCGGCAACAGCCAGCTTTGACATTATGACGATTTTAGCCGTTGGTGGGATCGGGTATAGTTTGGCAAAACAGTTTAAAGTTGATGCCATGCAAGCAGCCATTATTTCACTCGTTTCTTTTTTTATCGTGACACCATTTACGACCGTTTTCACACCAGAAGGCTCTACGGAAGTGTATGAAGTTGGCAGCCTGCCATTACGGTGGATGGGTTCCAGCGGTTTGTTCTTAGGGATGGTCGTTGCCTTGATTTCCACCAGAATGTTCGTTGCGTTATTACGCAAAGGGTGGACGATCAAAATGCCTGACGGTGTTCCCCCAACCGTGGTGAAATCCTTTGAGGCATTGATTCCTAGTTTTGTGATCGTGACGGTTTTTATGATCGCCAACTGGTTAGCCAACTTGACGTCTTATGGCAATCTCCAAGAGATCCTCTTTAAGTTCTTACAGACACCGTTGTTAAGTTTAGGAAATACTTTAGGTGCCATGATCATAGCTTACCTATTTTTGCATTTTTTCTGGTTCTTTGGGATCAATGGTTCCAGTGTGGTCGGTGCCGTCTTCAACCCTATCTTACGGGCATTATCTATTGAAAACTTAGATGCTTTCAAGAATGGCGCAGAAATTCCTAACATCATCACCGGTCAATTTCAAGACATGTTCGCGACCTTTGGCGGGGGCGGTTCGACATTATCTTTGATTTTAGTCATGATCTTAGTCTGTAAAAGCCAAAGGGTCAAAAAACTATCACAGTTATCGTTAATCCCAGGTATTTTCGGGATCAATGAACCAATCATCTTTGGGTTACCAATCGTCTTGAATCCAGTTCTGCTGATTCCTTTTGCTTTAGTGCCAACGATCAATATTATTATCTCTTACTTCTGTATGGATCTTGGGTTAGTCAACTATACCAATGGAATTCAGCTGCCATGGACCACGCCACCGATTATTTCTGGTTTCTTAGTCAGTGGTTGGCAAGCGGCCGTGTTACAAGTCTTGTTGATCCTCTTAGGAATGGCTATTTATTACCCGTTTATCAAAGTCTTAGATAATCAATATCTAAAAGAAGAAGCGGATGCCGTTGAACAAGAAGAAGAGGAAATCAATTTTGATGATTTCGATTTTGATGATCTGTAAGAAAAGAGGCACCGCTCATGAAAAAAATAATTTTGATTCTCAATCATGTCACTGCAGGGATGGGAAGTGATGAAAATGCTCAGTTGCCGCCAAGCGGCAAAAAAGCTGCCCTTGGTCCAGGTCGAACCTTGAATCCACTTTTTCAAGAGCAAGACGCACAAATCGTTGCAACGCTTTATTGTGGTGACCAATATTATCACGAGCATCAAGAAGAAGTGAATAAAAAATTTGTGGGGTTTGCTAAAAAATTTGACGCCGATGCCGTTCTTTGCGGACCTGCGATGCATTATCCTAATTTTGGCGAAATGGCAGCAGGATTGACGAAAGTATTCAATGCACAAGGAATTCCAGGGGCTGCAGCGATGTCAGAGGAAAACCCAGCAGTGGCAATCTATGCCAAAGATATCTATATCTTGAAGATGCCGAAAAAAGGCGGAATCGGATTGAATGATTCCTACAAAAAGATGGCGCATGTTGTTTCCCAGCTTGCCCACGGGAAGCCTCTAACAGAAGCAGACCAAGAAGATTTGTTTTAAAGAGAAAGACGATCAGCGCTGGCTGGTCGTTTTTTTATGAATCAAGCCAAGCATGTTCGATGTAAGACATAAATCGACTAAGCCTGTTGATGATTTATTTTGATTTACGTAGAATAGATACAAGTTAGGAGGGATTCGGTTGTACCATACCGCATTTGGAGTATATGGAATTTTGTTTCAAGGCAACTGCTTGGCCGTCATCAAAAAGAAGGCGGGACCTTATCAAAACCGCTATGATTTGCCAGGCGGCAGCATGGAGGCAGGTGAATTGCTGGAAGACACGCTGTGCCGAGAATTTAAAGAAGAAACCGGCATGACCGTCACTAGCTATCATCAATTAGGGGCAATTAATTTTCTTTACCCCTGACACTATCAAGGAACATCTATGAATAATCACATCTGTGTCTTTTATGAGATTCAAACAACCGTTGGAAGTCTTGAGAAGAATGTTCCTCAATTTACAGGCCAAGATTCATTGGGAGCAGTTTTTTTCCCCATCGAGCAGCTAAATGAACAAAATGCATCACCTCTTGTAATAAAAGCTTGTGAGGTGTTTAAACAGAAGGCATTTACGGCAAGAAGCCAACGCCTAATGAAATGGGATGTATTAGAGGACCCTTCTTATGAATAATCCTTTCAGATCATATGACGTTTGACAGAAAAAGTGAAAAGAGCAGATGATCATATTTAGTAGGGATAAGGTGTTTTCGTAAATCCCTCCATTGTTCAACTTAGCACATGACATTTTTCTTAATAAAAACCGAAACTTTTGTCCACTTCTTTTCCTTAAAAGCTCTTGAAAACGCTTAATTTAAAAGGAGTTTAATAAAACTGTGAAAAAAATCACAAAAACTATTTACAAACAAAAAAAGATGTTGTATGATTTGTATGTGAAGTAGTTAACAAACAAAACATGTTTAAAAACTAGGAGGACAAACAATGGCTAAGACATTGGAAAAAGAAGTGACAATCGACGTACAAGCAATGATCGACGATTTAGCAACGAAGGCAAATGTGGCGTTAAAAGAAATGGAAAGCTTTGATCAAGAAAAAGTGGACCACATTGTTCATGAAATGGCAATGGCAGCATTAGACAAACACATGCCTTTAGCTAAAATGGCAGTAGAAGAAACTGGCCGTGGTATCTATGAAGATAAAGCAATCAAAAACATGTACGCTTCAGAATATATTTGGAACAGTATCAAACATGACAAAACAGTCGGCGTGATCAATGAAGACAAACAAAAAGGCTTGATCGAAATCGCTGAACCAGTTGGTGTCGTTTGTGGGGTAACACCAACAACCAACCCAACATCTACAACGATCTTTAAAGCAATGATCGCTTTGAAAACACGTAACCCGATCGTTTTTGCTTTCCACCCATCTGCACAAAAATGTTCAGCAGAAGCTGCACGTATCGTTCGTGATGCGGCCATCGCTGCTGGGGCACCTGAAAACTGTGTGCAATGGATCGAACATCCATCAATCGAAGCGACTGGCTTATTGATGAACCACCCAGGAATTGCGATCGTATTAGCAACTGGTGGCGCTGGCATGGTCAAAGCAGCATACTCAACTGGTAAACCTGCATTAGGTGTTGGACCAGGGAACGTACCTGCCTATATCGAAAAAACAGCGAAAGTGAAACGAGCAGTCAATGACTTGATCGTATCAAAAACCTTTGATAACGGAATGATCTGTGCCTCTGAACAAGCAGTGATCGTTGATAAAGAAGTCTATGCCTCTGTGAAAGCAGAATTTGAAGCACATCAAGTATATGTTGTAAAAGCAAAAGAATTACAAAAACTTGAAGATGCCGTGATGAACGAAGGAAAATATGCCGTAAATCCAGCAATCGTTGGACATTCAGCAATGGAAATCGCGAAATTAGCAGGCATCAACGTACCAGAAGGAACAAAATTATTGATCGCTGAACTTGACGGTGTCGGTGCTGATTACCCACTATCAAGAGAAAAACTTTCTCCAGTTTTAGCAATGATCAAAGCAAACAACACAGAAGACGCGTTCGAAAAATGTGAAGCAATGCTTGATTTAGGCGGATTAGGCCATACAGCGGTGATCCACACTGAAAACGAAGACTTGCAATTAGCCTTCGGCCTACGCATGAAAGCTTGCCGTATCTTAGTTAACACACCATCTGCAGAAGGTGGTATCGGAAATATCTACAACGAAATGATTCCATCATTGACACTTGGTTGTGGTTCATACGGGAAAAACTCTGTATCACGAAATGTTTCTGCCGTGAACTTGATCAACGTGAAAACTGTAGCGAAACGGAGAAATAATATGCAATGGTTTAAATTGCCACCAAAAATCTTCTTTGAAAAGAACTCTCTAATGTACTTGGAGAAAATGGAAAACGTTGAACGTGTCATGATCGTTTGTGACCCTGGTATGGTTCAATTCGGCTATTGCGATACGGTCCGTGAAGTACTTGCTCGTCGTAAAAATGACGTGAAAATCGAAGTCTTCTCTGATGTAGAACCAAACCCATCAACAAACACCGTTTACGCTGGAACAAAAATGATGGTTGATTTCAAACCAGATACAGTGATCGCTCTTGGTGGTGGATCAGCAATGGATGCTGCCAAAGGCATGTGGATGTTCTATGAGCACCCAGATACTTCATTCTTCGGCGCGAAACAAAAATTCTTAGATATCCGTAAACGGACATACAAGATCGACAAACCAGAAAAAACGCAATTCGTTTGTATCCCAACAACGTCTGGTACTGGTTCTGAAGTAACACCATTTGCGGTTATCACTGACAGTGAAACACACGTGAAGTACCCATTAGCTGATTACGCATTGACACCAGATGTTGCAATCGTTGACCCTCAATTCGTAATGTCAGTACCTGCTTCTGTTACAGCAGATACTGGAATGGATGTTTTGACTCATGCGATCGAATCTTATGTGTCCGTAATGGCATCTGATTACACTCGTGGATTGAGCTTACAAGCAATCAAGTTAGTCTTTGACTACTTAGAAAAATCAGTGAAAACACCTGATATGGAATCTCGCGAAAAAATGCATAATGCCTCAACAATGGCAGGTATGGCCTTCGCCAATGCATTCCTAGGTATTTGTCACTCAGTAGCCCACAAAATCGGTGGTGAATATGGTATTCCTCACGGACGTACAAATGCGATTCTTTTACCGCACATCATCCGTTACAATGCCAAAGACCCACAAAAACATGCAATGTTCCCTAAATATGACTTCTTCCGTGCCGATACAGATTACGCAGACATTGCGAAATTCTTAGGCCTTAAAGGCAAAACAACGGCTGAATTGGTTGAAGCGTTGGCAACAGCTGTTTACGAATTAGGACAATCTGTTGGTATCGACATGAGCTTGAAAGCGCAAGGCGTCACTCAACAAACACTAGATACAACAGTTGATCGCATGGCTGAATTGGCTTACGAAGACCAATGTACAACAGCAAATCCAAAAGAACCACTAATCTCTGAATTGAAACAAATCATCGTTGATGCCTATAACGGCTAAACAATGAATCAAGAACACCCTGCGGTATCTTAGCTGCCGCAGGGTGTTCTTTTGTCGTCTCTTTTTTTGAAAAACAAGCTGGCAGTTGCCGCCTTTTTGCCCAGATCAGTTAAGAATGCGAAAAATAACAATTGAACAGGGGGGATCATAAAAAAAGGAGTGGATTTCTCCACTCCGTAAAAGTCTCGTTTTTTCAGGATATCGCCAAGGCGGCTGCTTTCTTGCTCAAACAGATACGCTCGTTACTTGCTGACGTTTTTCTTCAAGCGTAGCATCTGGAAGCTTTGTTTTTCCAAGCCGACACGCAAAATGCCGTCATTCAATTCCGCTGTTTTTCCATTGACGGGCACAACGTTGTTCGGGGTTGCTTCGGTATTGACGGCATGCAAGTCTGGGTGGTGCAAGACTTGGTGGGTAGCGATTTGCAATGAATCATATTGACGCAAGTCGCAAGTGAATTCATTGGCATCCTGCAAATCCTTATTTACCAAGAAAAAGGTCAAATAGTCATCTTCGTTTTCGATCGCAATGGCATCCACATAAGAAGCTTTTCCGTGGCTGCTATCGAAATCAGCCCCTCGAAGGATGCTATGCAACACGTGACCGCGACCATAGTTGCTGATCATTTCATAGGGATAAAAAATCGTTTGTTTCCAAGCGGCAGTATCGGAAGTCATGATCGGTGCGATCACGTTGACCAGCTGTGCCATGCAGGCGATTTTAACGCGATCTGCGTGATGAAGCATCGTGATCATCATGCTTGCGACGAGTAACGCATCTTCAAAGTGATAGACGTCTTCTAATTGTGGTGGGTGTTGACTCCAAGGTTCAATTTTTTGATCCTGTTCATTTGAGTGATACCAGACGTTCCATTCGTCGAAGGAAATATTGATCGTCTTCTTGCTTCGGCGTTTGGCTTTCACTGCATCACAGATTGCTGCGACTTGACTGATGAACTGATCCATTGCGACATTGCTTGCTAGATAATCTTGGCTATCGCCGTTACGGTTGCCATAATATTGGTGCATGGAAATGTAGTCGACTTGATCGTAACAATGACTTAATACTGTATCTTCCCACATGCCAAAGGTCGGCATCGTGAGAGAAGAACTACCACAAGCGACGGTTTCGATCATTGGGTCCACCAGACGCATCGCTTTGCCAGCTTCTTCTGCGAGACGGCCATATTCATCGGCTGTCTTATGTCCTTCTTGCCAAGGACCGTCCATTTCATTGCCTAGACACCAAAGTTTGATGTCATGAGGATCGGACACCCCATGGGCACGACGGAGGTCACTATAATAGCTGCCGCCTTTTAAATTGGTGTATTCGATCAAGTTTTTCGCTGCTTCGATTCCTCGTGTCCCAAGATTGATCGCCATCATCGGTGCCGTATTGACTTGTTTGGTCCAATCCATAAATTCGTTTAAGCCGAACTGATTGCTTTCGATTACCCGCCAGGCCAAATCGATTTTTGCTGGCCGTTGCTCTTTAGGGCCGACGCTATCTTCCCATTTATACCCAGAGACGAAATTGCCTCCTGGGTAACGGACGATCGGCACATTCAACTGCTTGATCAAGGCAGCGACATCTTGACGAAAGCCTTGATCATCGGCAAAAGGACTTTCTGGTTGATAGATCCCTTCGTACACACAGCGCCCTAAGTGCTCCACAAAAGAGCCGTAGATCCGTTCGTCGACTGGTGCCAAAATAAAGTGTTTGTCTAAATACATCGTAGTTTTCTTCAATGTTGCAACCCCTTTCTTTTCTTTCATTGTAGCGATAGTCCATGAAAATAAACACTACATTCTGTCTTATTCTATTGACGTTTTGTCCGTTTTCTTTATACTAAAGGCAAGTAGGAAGGAGTGAGAAGTTGAACGTAACCTATTCAGGATTTCAAATGCACAATGCTGTTTCCGATCATATTTATCGACCCTCTGGCTTAAAGCATTATCTTTTCGTGTTGACGTTGTCTCCAATGGTTTTCACTTTTGAAGATGGTCATCAAGAAACTAGTGAAAAAGGTAGCTGCATTCTTTTTCCTCCAACCGTCTATCAAGATTATCGTGGCAAAGAAGATTTTTTTAATAGCTTTGTTGAGTTTCAAACGGATCAAGTGATCGAAGAAACCTATGCGATCCCTTGTAACCAACTGTTCCAGCCGAAAAATATTCAACAAATCAACAAATTGATCCAAAAGATCAATCATGAATCCTTGTTGCCACAACGGCACACGGAAGAATTGATCGCGGCGTATATGACAAACCTATTGGTCTTACTTGAACGCAATTTTGAAGAAAGCATCCCGCAACCACAAAACGAACACTATCAACTGTTTCAAGCGATGCGGTTGAAAATGTTAGTCAATTGCGAACAGCAATGGGATTTTTACCAGTTTAGCCGAGAGCTTTCCATCGGTAAAAGCCAATTCTATAAGCTCTATCAACAATTTTTTCATACCACGCCCAAAGAAGATTTATTGCAAGCTCGGTTTCAAAAGTTTTTTTATTTACGCAGCAACGAAACACTGACGATTCGAGAGGCGGCGTTTCAATCTGGGTTCCAAAACATCAACCATTTTAATCGGCTCTTTGCGAAGCGCTATGGCTGTGCACCGACAAAGTACCAACAGGAGCAATAGGCAGGTCTTATCGGTAAAAACGCAGAAAAAAGTCCGACGAATTCTTGACGGATGAAAGAGAAAACGGGACAATGTCATTAGGAGGTGGCATATGGATACAGAAACGATCGTAAGCGAACTTTCTAAACGTTCAAGTGAATTGGAAGCGCTACAAAGAAAATTGAGTCAAAGCCAATTAATGAATAATGAAGCGGCACAAACGTTCATTTTTGACTTAAAGGATTATTTAGATAGCTTAAAGCTCGTAACGGATTTAGTACCGTCAGCGGCCACTACAACAGTGGAGGTTGACCAGTTGTCGTACGTCTTAGGTGAACAAAATCAAAGCATCCAGCAGCTGTTGGTTATTTTGGAAGAAGCCGAAGCAAACGACGACCAGCGCTTTTTTGGCAAAAGTGCGGGAGAAGTGCGGCGGATGATTGGCAGTCTGTCTGGGATCCTGGAACTAAACGGTCTGTTGCTGCAAGACAATCGTGGCTTTCAGCAAGTCGTGAAGGAAACTGGACCGCTTCAGGTGACTGAAACAAAGGAAGTCCCTGAGAAAAAAGGGTTTCTCCAAAAGCTTTTTGGGAAATAAGCACTGATCGTCGATCAAAACATGGATCACTTGTACAAAAAAAACGGCACTTCACAATGTGTGAAGAACCGTTTAAGGAGACGACTTTCTTTAGGAGAAAGGGGTGTTTGAAGATGGCAGAAACAGTCACACTTCAACCGATTACCGAAGAAATGCTTGCTGAACTTTGGTCGATCAGCTATGGACCAAAGGCGGATTTAGAATGGAAAAAATGGGACGGACCGTATTTCCAAGACCCCGAGTTGACGTGGGAAGAATTTCGAACGGGGTTTGGCGCTAGCTGTATCGACAACCCGTTACGTAAAGCGATCAGCTATCAAGGTAGAATCGTGGGGATCGCGACCGCTTATTGGGAAGACAATACCTTGCAGCAGTGGTTGGAATTCGGGATAGCCATCTATGATGCTTCCCTTTGGAATCAAGGCATTGGCAGCCAAGCAATTCGCCAGTGGATCAATGAGTTGTTTGATGCACAGCCTCATATCCAGCGTGTCGGTTATACCACATGGTCCGGCAATCACCGCATGATGAAACTAGGAGAAAAGCTAGGGATGACCAAAGAAGCCCAGATCCGCAAAGTCCGTTTCTGGGAAGGCACCTATTATGATTCCATCAAGTATGGCATCTTGCGAGAAGAATGGGCACAGCAGAAGTGAAGGTAGGGGATACGGCAGCCAATGTCGTATTCCTTTTTCTTTTTTACAACAAATCAAAAAAATTTCTAGCATTACAGACAATAACCATGTACTATCTCTATGTAATACTTTATAATAATTCCAATGTACAGATTAGAAATATTTTAAAAAAGTCGGGAATAGCGTTTGAAGTTCATTCTCAATTAGTCTAAAATAGTGAGAAAGAAAAGATACTGGAGGGAAAGAAATGTCAGTTTTAGAAATCAAAAATCTACACGTCCAAATCGAAGATAAAAAGATCTTAAAAGGCGTTGACTTAGTGTTAAAAACTGGAGAGATCCATGCCATCATGGGACCAAACGGTACAGGGAAATCAACCTTGTCCGCTGCCATCATGGGTAACCCGAATTATGAAGTGACAGAAGGGGAAATTTTGTTCGACGGCGAAAATGTCTTGGAAATGGAAGTGGATGAGCGGGCTCGTTTAGGTCTGTTCTTGGCGATGCAATACCCAAGTGAAATTCCAGGCATCACCAATGCGGAATTTATGCGGGCAGCGATCAATGCCAAACGTGACGAAGACGACAAAATCTCTGTCATGGATTTCTTGAAAAAATTAGATGAAAAAATGGATTTATTGAATATGCCAGAAGAAATGGCGGAACGCTATTTGAATGAAGGCTTCTCTGGTGGAGAAAAGAAACGAAATGAAATCTTACAATTGTTGATGCTAGATCCAACCTTTGCGATTTTGGATGAGATCGACTCTGGTCTAGATATTGATGCCTTGAAAGTCGTAGCAAAAGGCGTCAATGAAATGCGCGGCGAAGGCTTTGGCGCTTTGATCATCACCCATTACCAACGTCTGTTAAACTACATCACACCAGACGTGGTTCATATCATGATGGAAGGCCGTGTCGTGATGACCGGTTCGGCAGACTTAGCCAAACGCCTAGAAGCAGAAGGCTATGCTGGGATCAGTAAAGAGTTAGGGATCGACTACAAAGAAGAAGAAGCGTAAGGAGGCAAGGTAAATGGCAAAATTACAGGATTATCTTGAACAAGTCAACGTTTTTTCAGCGTTAAAAGAAGAGCCTGAATGGATGTTGGAATTACGCCAAGCAGCCCTTGCGAAAGTGGATGAACTTGCGTTTCCAAAAATCGAGCGGGTGCGTTACGAGCGTTGGCCATTGTTCAATATCGACGAACAAGCACTTGCTGGTGAGTACGCTTTGTCAGAAGAAGAAGTGGCAGGCGCAGTTCCCGCCTTTGACGCGATGGATAACCATCCGACCCTCGTTCAGTTCGATGACACTACGATCTTTGAGCAATTACCGCAAGAGTTGATCGACAAAGGCGTGATCTTTACCGACTTGTTTACAGCAATGAAAGAAGTACCAGAGTTGGTTAATCAATACTATATGACCAAAGCAGTGCCAATGGACGAAGACAAAATGACCGCAGCACATGCGGCGTTTATGAATAGCGGCATGTTCTTGTATGTACCAAAAAACGTGGTGATCGAAGAACCCCTTGAAGCGATTTTCTACCACAATGGCAATAGCCAAGCGCATTTCTTCAAACACATTTTGATCGTTGCTGATGAGCACAGTGAGTTCAGCTATTTGGAACGTTTCCAAACCAAAGGCGACCAAGCGAAAAAACTGTCAGGCAATATCGTAGTGGAAGTAATTGCCAAAGCAGGCGCGAAGGTCAAATTCTCTGCGATTGATCAGTTAGGTGTCAACATTACTACGTATATGAATCGTCGCGGCTACGTATTACGAGATGCGATGGTAGATTGGGCGATCGGAGTCATGAATGACGGCGACGTCGTGGCAGACTTTGATTCTGATCTTGTAGGCGAAGGCGCGCATTCGGAAGTCAAAGCGGTCGCAATCAGTGCTGGACGCCAAACACAAGGGATCGATACCCGCGTAACCAACAAAGCACCGCATTCTATTGGTCATATCCTGCAACACGGTGTTATCAGAGAACGCGGCGTCTTAACCTTTAACGGTATCGGACACATTTTAAAAGGAGCCAAAGGGGCGGACGCGCAACAAGAAAGCCGAGTCTTAATGCTTTCTGACCAGGCTCGTGGCGATGCTAACCCAATCCTTTTGATCGATGAGCACGAAGTAACAGCCGGACACGCAGCCAGTGTGGGACGGGTCGATCCAGAAGAAATGTACTACTTGATGAGTCGTGGGTTGCGCAAAGCAGAAGCGGAACGTTTGGTGATTCGTGGTTTCTTAGGATCCGTCTTGACCGCGATCCCAGTCAAAGAAGTGCAACAAGAATTGGTTGCCGTTATCGAAGGGAAGTTGCTCGCATGATCGATGCCCAAAAAGTGAAACAAGCGTTTCCCATCTTGGATCAGCTCGTAAATGACGAACCATTGATCTACCTCGACAATGCCGCCACTACGCAAAAGCCAGAGGCGGTGCTGCAGGCGATCACCGATTATTACCATCAAGATAATGCCAACGTTCATCGTGGGGTCCATACCCTCGCAGAACGGGCGACCCATTCCTATGAAGGCGCACGAGAAAAAGTTCGCCGTTTTATCCATGCGAATGAAACGGCGGAAGTGCTGTTTACTCGAGGGACGACCACTGGTTTAAATTGGGTCTCCCGCAGCTACGGCGACCGTTTTGTCAATGAAGGCGATGAAATCGTGATTTCTTATATGGAACATCACTCCAATATCATCCCTTGGCAGCAATTAGCTGCTCGGAAAAAAGCTATCTTGAAATATATCCAGTTGACACCAGAAGGCACCTTGGACATGGAAGATGCCAAGAAACAGATCACAGACAAAACCGCCATCGTTTCGATCGCTCATGTTTCCAATGTTTTAGGCGTGATCAATCCGATTGCAGAGCTAACCAAATTGGCGCATCAGCACCAAGCCGTCATGGTGGTGGATGGTGCTCAGGCTGTTCCACATATGGCAGTTGATGTCCAAGCACTGGATTGTGATTTCTATGCCTTTTCTGGCCATAAAATGTGCGGACCAACTGGCATCGGTGTCTTATACGGCAAACGGCAATGGCTGGATCAAATGGAGCCCGTCGAATTTGGCGGTGAAATGATCGATTTTGTCCATCTGCAAGAAAGCACGTGGAAAGAACTGCCGTGGAAATTTGAAGCGGGCACACCAAATATTGCCGGCGCGATCGGCTTAGGTGCAGCGGTCGATTACTTAACAGAAATCGGCTTAGAAAACATCCACGCCCATGAAGCAGACTTAGCTGCCTACGTTTTGCCAAAACTGCAAGCCATTGAAGGCTTGACCATCTATGGTCCCCAAGAAGCAGCAAAACGCACGGGAGTGATCGCCTTTAATCTAGCAGGCATCCATCCTCATGATGTTGCCACCGCTTTAGACATGGAAGGCATCGCGGTACGGGCAGGTCATCATTGTGCCCAACCCCTCTTGACCTATTTGCAAGTCCCAGCGACTGCACGGGCCAGCTTTTACCTGTATAATACAAGAGAGGACGCCGATCGACTGGTTGACGCCATCAAGCTGACGAAGGAGTTTTTCCAACATGGCACTAACGAAATTAGATAATTTGTATCGACAAGTCATTCTGGATCATTCCAGCCACCCACATCATCGGGGCACCTTGGATGATTCAACGTACAAAGTCGAATTGAATAACCCTACCTGTGGCGACGTGATCCACTTGGAGCTCGCTGTCGAAGGAGACACCATCAAAGACATCGCCTTTACTGGCGAAGGCTGTTCCATCAGTACCGCCAGTGCATCCATGATGGGGGATGCGATCATCGGTAAGACACTAGCAGAAGCTGGCGAACTATCAGGCTTGTTTTCTGAGCTCGTCCAAGGAAACGACATTCCCCAAAGCGATCGCTTAGGCGATGCTTCCATGCTTGGAGGTGTGGCGAAGTTTCCTGCACGCATCAAGTGTGCGACTTTAGCTTGGAAAGCATTAGAAAAAGCCATTGCTGCCGACAGTACACAAGCATCTGTCAGTCACAGCCACGCCAATGAATCTGACACTGAAGAAACCGCACTACAAAAGGAGTGAGAACCATGGGTGTACCCGAATTAGAAGAATATAAATTTGGCTTCCACGATGACGTGCAGCCTGTTTTTAGTACCGGCGAAGGATTGACCGAAGACATCGTCCGTGAAATCTCACGGGTCAAGCAAGAGCCAGAATGGATGCTTGAGTTCCGCTTGAAGTCTCTTGAAGCCTTCAACAAGATGCCAATGCAAAACTGGGGCCCGGATCTGTCTGACATCGATTTTGATGCCATCAAATATTACCAAAAACCAAGTGATCGTCCTGCCCGTGATTGGGATGACGTACCAGAAAAAATCAAAGAGACCTTTGAACGCATTGGCATTCCAGAAGCCGAGCGGGCATACCTGGCTGGCGCTTCTGCCCAATACGAATCAGAAGTCGTTTACCACAACATGAAAGAAGAGTTTGAAAAACTTGGCATCGTCTTTACCGATACCGATTCAGCCTTGAAGGAATACCCTGAGCTGTTCAAACAATACTTTTCAAAATTAGTCCCACCAACCGATAACAAGCTTGCTGCTTTAAACTCAGCCGTTTGGTCAGGTGGTACCTTTATCTATGTACCAAAAGGCGTTCGTGTCGATGTGCCATTACAAACCTATTTCCGGATCAATGCCGAAAATACCGGTCAGTTTGAACGAACATTGATCATCGTTGACGAAGGCGCCAGCGTCCATTACGTTGAAGGCTGTACTGCCCCAACCTATTCAAGCAATAGTTTGCACGCAGCCATCGTTGAAATTTTCACCCTAAAAGACGCTTACTGCCGCTACACCACCATTCAAAACTGGTCAGACAACGTCTACAATCTAGTAACCAAACGTGCCAAAGCTTTAGAAGGTGCTACCGTTGAATGGATCGATGGCAACCTAGGTGCCAAAACAACCATGAAATACCCAAGTGTGTATCTTGATGGCAAAGGCGCACGAGGCACGATGCTTTCCATTGCCTTTGCAGGTGCCAACCAAATCCAAGATACTGGTGCAAAAATGATCCATAACGCACCAAATACCTCCAGCTCCATCGTCTCAAAATCAATTTCTAAAGACGGCGGTGCAGTAAACTATCGTGGACAAGTCACCTTCGGCAAGAAGAGCGCAGGCTCTATCTCCCATATCGAGTGTGACACTATCATCATGGATGACCTATCGAAATCCGATACCATCCCATTCAATGAGATTCACAACAGCCAAGTGTCCCTAGAACACGAAGCCAAAGTCTCCAAAATCTCAGAAGAACAACTGTACTACCTAATGAGCCGCGGCCTCTCCGAAAGCGAAGCAACCGAAATGATCGTCATGGGATTCGTCGAACCATTCACCAAAGAATTACCGATGGAATACGCAGTCGAATTGAACCGGTTGATTAGTTATGAGATGGAAGGGTCTGTGGGGTAATAGGTGTATACCACTACTTTCAGAGCTCTGTTGACTTGACTAGTATCTTACTGTTTTCCATTAAATAATAAAAAAGGAGTACTCTAAGGAGTGCTCCTTTTTGTATCTTCTTTAGGCTTATTGTTATTAAATTCCTTCAAGAAAAAGGTAGTAATGTCCAACCTACAAAATATAGATTGAACATTACTACCTTTTTCTTAGAGTTTTATCAATTAATAGTTTTCCGAGTTCATAAATTGCTGTTAAAACTGCGATACAAAAAAGTAGTGCAGTATATTGTACAAGAAAAACTATGTTGAACCATAGCCCATAGACCATTGGGAAAACGACTAAAAAACAAACATATAATTCTATTTTTCGTCTTTTTCTTATTTGGAACCATCTTTCGTCTGTCAAAACTAAAACCCCTTTAAGTAAGATTAAAACCGTTAGCCCGTATTCGATCATTGAATTTTTTGGTCAAGCAAGTGATGCCCTCAGTAAGTATAAGAATAATTGAGAGCCACCAAATAAATATTACCTTATTATTTATATTGGAATAATTTTATCGCAAAAGAATAAATTTAGAATATTCGGACTGTTTTCTCATCCCAAAATAAGTTGACAATCCGACGAAAAAACTGATTGGTAACGGTATCAATCAGTAAGAGCTTAAAACGATCGAAGATTAGTATTACTTAGCATCGTTTTCTTTAAAGTAGTCATCAATGTAATCCTTAATTTTTTCAAAGTCCTTAGTCAGAAAAAATTTTGAAGGAACTTTTATGATAGGGAGGTTATTTTCATTATCAAAAGGAGCAAATGGCTCAGGAAGTACCAAGTAATCAACAGTATCTTTATCTCTCAGATAATTGATTGAAACATCGTAAAACGGTGAAAAATAGTCTTTGAGGCTTGTGTCTCTTTGATAAAGAACACCTGGAGTTAATGGTGTGTAAGATAATCCGTTGCTCAACACTAAGACAAAACAAATTCTTTTCATAAAAAATCATCTTTCCTTTCGATTAGATACTAGCGTCATCTCAACAGTCAAGAATTCGTTATTTATCTGGTAAATCCATTTTAATAGACACATGGATAAAAAAGTAGTGAGTAATAGAAAAATAAATCAGTTGTTGGGTAGAAGGGAACCAGCAATCACAAGTTGTTCCTTTACTTTAAAAAACAAGAGATAGGAAAATACCAAGAATAATTATGATTAAGATTTCTAATGCTCCTTCCAGAAATAAATTGTTGTTTTTTAAAAATATCGTTTTGTTTTTATAAGGAAACCAAAATGACTGGTTTGCATAGTCTGGCGGATATACGGAATCTAAAATACCACTGATAAACAGTAATGGAATTGCTTTGAAAATATTGTCATGGAAGGCTAAATAAATATAGTATGTTAACAAAGAAATTTGAGCGATCCGCAGATGTCTTAGGCTGGTAACTGTATAGTTCATCAAATCATCCTTTCGTAAATGATTATCTCATATTGAATGATTTGGTTAAATTAAAATTATAAAATATTTATTTATATTAATATTGAAAAATAAATTCTTTTAATTTACTAAACAATTTATAAATATCCTAAACAGAGGATGTTTAATGAATTGTCAAATGGGATTTTCAGCTATTTATTTTAGAACGTCTTAGAGAGGATTCGTTTGAAAAGAGTTTCAGGATAATAAGTTAGTCTATTAAATCATTAGCAAAGTATGCACGTTGGACGAAATTAGTAGATTAATCAACAGCGATTTTTTTAGATAATGGTTATTTTGCTAAAACAAAAAATTACCAATTTTGTCTTTAATGCTTTAAGAGCAAAATATGCAATGATATACTAAAATAAATAAACTTAATGGAATAGACACTAAACGGAGACTCTAAAATATGACCAACCAACTAATCATAGAAGATCATCATTTCAAGAAAGGTGAGCTATCTAGCATAACGACGGCTTATATCGATCAGTACCCAGTCGTTTACATACTCTACAACCGAAATGAAAAGAAAAGGCCTGTTGCGTACATTGGTCAAACGGTTCAAGTGAACAAACGATTGAAGCAGCACTTGAATAACTCTAAGCGCAGAGAAATTAAAGAAGTCTTGCTGATTGGACATGAAAAATTCAATCAATCAGCGACCTACAATATCGAAACCAATTTGATCAATCACTTCATTGGGGATGAGCAGTTTCAGTTACAAAATGTCAGTCAAACAAGACAGGTGCAGATGCATCAGTATTATGAAAAAGAGTATTATGATGAAGTGGTCTTCCAAGAGTTATGGGAAGAATTGCAAAGGCGTCAATTGGCGAAGCACTCAATCGATACGATTCGCAACAAAGATGTATATAAATTATCCCCTTTTAAAGAACTGACGCCAGAACAGTTAGATATAAAACTTGAAATCATTGAGTACTGTAAACAAGCGATTCAGCAGGATGAGACACAAAAAGTCTTGATGATCGAAGGAGAAGCTGGAACGGGAAAGAGCGTCCTTTTGGCATCTCTCTATAACACCCTTCAAGACTATACAAAGTCAGAGCCTGTATTAAAAGGCACCGATAACTATTTGTTGGTCAACCATTCAGAAATGTTAAAAACCTATCATACAATGGCAGAAAGTTTGCCAAATTTAAAAAAGAATCATATGCTAAAGCCAACTTCCTTTATTAATAAAACAGATAATCAGAAGTTGCACCCAGACATCGTTATTGTGGATGAGGCCCATTTGCTTTTAACGAAGAAAGACAGCTATAACAGTTTTCACTATGAAAACCAACTAGAAGAGATTATCAAGCGAGCAAAAATCACGATTTGTATCTTTGATCCGAAGCAAGTATTGAAAATCAAAAGTTATTGGGATCAGGACAAATTGGATCAGTTTCAGAAAAGGTACAATGCTTCTCGCTTTAAGCTAAAAGATCAATTAAGAATGAAAAGTAGTCCACAAATTATTCAATGGATCGATGATATCGTAGAAAAACGTGTAACACCGATTCCAGAATCGACAGCATCTTTTGAGCTTCAGATTATGGAAACCCATGATGCGTTGAAGAACAAAATCTTTTCTCTCGATAAAAAGGAAGGTCTGTCACGGATCATCTCAACATTCGATTATGTTCATAAGAAAGACGGAGCTTCATATCTTGTAGATCCTGGTGGGATCAACCTGCCATGGAATACGACCGATACGAAGCGAACATGGGCGGAGCGACCAGATACAATCAGTGAAGTCGGTTCAATCTACACCGTCCAAGGGTTTGATTTAAACAATGTAGGAGTCGTCATTGGCCCTTCCGTTGATTACGATCCAGAGACCGACCAGCTTGTCATCGATATCGATAAATATGAGGACAAAGGGGCGTTTACGGGACGTGACGATATGAACCAAGAATTGACGAAGAAAGCCAAAGAAACGATCATCCTTAATTCATTGAATGTATTAATGAAACGAGCAATCAAAGGGCTTTACATCTATGCAATCAATCCCAATCTGCGCCAAAAACTCTTAACCCTACAAAACGAAAGGAGCCAGGCCTACCATGCAAAACCAACCCTCTTCAATGGAACGGATCAATAAATTCCGAGATGATCGCAATTGGCGACAATTTCATAATGAAAAAGATCTAGCTATTTCTATCTCCATCGAAGCCGCCGAATTGTTGGAGATTTTTCAATGGAAAACACCTGAAGAAGCCACTCAAGATTTCGAACATCTAAAAGAAGAAATTGCCGATGTTCTGATTTATTCCTATATGCTGGCAGACAATTTGGGTCTTGATATTGATGAGATCATCAAAGAAAAGCTGGAAAAAAACAACATGAAGTATCCGGTGAAAGAAAGTAAAGATTCGAAAAAGAAGTATAATGAATTGTAACAAAAAGAAGCAAGGACGCTGCAGGTTCTTGCTTCTTTTTTTGATGGAATAGGAGCAGCAACGGCTTTCTGAATTCATCTGCGATTGGTTACGAACGTCAAAAATCTGTCATAATTGAGAAAGTTGAAGATAACTTCAAATTGGTTACAATTTTTCGGAAATTTGAAGTTAACTTCAAATAAGCGCAATTTTTGATAAAAAATGAAGTTAGACCTAGTATCTGCTAGAGCAAAAACAAGATTATCCTATCCGAAAATGAAGACAAGATCATCGGTAAAAAATCGGCAACAATGAAGGTCGTTTTCTATCAAAAATATTTCTCCCCCAAAAACCTAAAAAACCTATTGCCCCCCAAGCCCACTTACTGTATAGTAAACAAGAATATTTCATGAAAATAACCAAAAATAACTAATTAAAAAGACTTTGTTATTGAAAATTGCGATTAAACGATGCTGTAAACGGAATGTAAGAAGGAGAAAACAATGACGTATTTAACAAACAATTTTGTGAATTGCATGATCACTTTAGGGTTTATCTTCATCCATCTATTTTCAAATGTTATCTCATCCAGAAAACTAAACGTGCAATACATGAGCTCCTTTGCCGCTGGGGTAGGAATCTCCTATGCGATCGTTCATCTATTGCCCCATTTGGCTTATTTTCAAACGGTGTTGATCGATGAATTTGGCTGGGATTCGGGGATTTTTTATAGTCATGGGGTCTATGGCATCGTTTTGTTTGGCTTAGTCTTCAGTTACGTGATCTACAAAATCGATGAGCGCACGTTTATGGTGTTAGAAAAGAAAGACATCACCAGTGCCAAAAACGCCTTTTTTTGGTCGGATATCGCTTTTCATGTGATTTATAATATTATGATCGGTTATATCGTGATTGCCAATACGCTATCAGAGCGTTTCTACATTTTGACCTACTTTATTGCTTTTGGTTTGCACTTTCTCATGAACGATTGGCTGCTCTATCACCATCATGGTGCCCTTTATAACAAATATGGTCGTTTTGTGCTTTCCTTCAGTATTTTCGCGGGAGCTGCGTTCTCCCTCTTTGTTTCATTGCCCTACTATTTGGTGGTCATCATTGAAGCCTTGATCACCGGCGCTTTGCTGGTGAATATCATCAAATTTGAGTTACCCAATGAAGGGGAAGGCAGTATTCGTGGGCTATTGGTAGGCACGATCTGCTCTGGAATTTTGTTTGTATTTGTCTAACGCGAAAAGGAGGACTGAATCATGGATGATTCGGTCCTCCTTTTTTTATAAATACGCAAAGTAATTACTATTTTCTGTTTAAATCGAACAAATCACAATAGTTTTTTATTTTTTTGACCATTATTTACAATTTTGTTGCCATGTTCGCTTGCTTTTCCCAAAAACATTCTATAAAATGTAAGCGAATAGAAACCAAAAAAATAGGCACCTCGTATCTCTGCGCCAACAGATTTACGAGGCCCTGATCAGTCACAACCTTTAGACAGATGACCAATCAAGTTGCCATAGTTGATCGCCAAAGGCATCAACGTGTTTATTGTACCCGATTTCCTTGTCGATTTCTAGTAGATTCAGGCAGGTTTTTGGGCAAAAACCGTGGGATGCTGGACGCTTATTTTGCTATGCCAAAGGCATTGGACAATCTTGTCCAATGCCTTTTTTGTCGTTTGAAACGGTTCATGCGCAGGATCGTTTGCGGCAAATAAAAGGTGTGAAGATCAGTTGAGAACAGTTGCATGGAAAATAGGCAGTCATAGTTGAGAAATCCAATGCCTTGCGTTCTTACTGTGTTCATAGCAATAGCGTTTTGGCGATCAGCACTTCAATCCTAGGTTCTTGAAGGTGGCAAGCCTTGGTTTCTATTCACACTTCGAAAAGATACCTGAACGCACTCTTTCAGCGATCTTTTAAGGTTAAGGAGGAAGCTTATGAAGGATTCGTTAAAGAAATTTATGGAAGAAAAAATGCTGCCATGGGGAATGAAAATTGGCGGTGAAAAGCATCTGGTTGCCATCCGTGATGGACTTGTCACCACGATGCCTTTGATTATTATCGGCTCCATTTTTGTTATTTTATCTAACGTTCCATGGGAAGGCTTTAACCTATTTGTTACGAGTATTTTTGGCGGGGAATGGCGCAGCAAATTAGACTTTGTCGTCCAAGTGACCTTTGGTGTGATGGCGCTGTTCAATTCCTTTGCTATTGCGTATAGTTTAGCAACCACATACCGCGTCAGCGGTTTATCTGCCGGTGTATTGGCAGCGTCGGTTTTTCTTTTAGTCACTCCGATTGAAGACGGCGGCATTCAAATGTCTTATCTTGGTAGCCGCGGGCTGATCGTAGCAATCATCACCAGTTTGATCACGGCGGAGATTTTCCGATTATTCGTACAAAAGAATATCGTGATTCGCATGCCAGAAAACGTTCCCCCGGCGGTCAGTCGCTCCTTTATTGCATTGATCCCCTCATTCTTTTGCCTCTCGCTTTTCTGGGTGATTCGTTTATTAGTGGAATCATTCGGCAATACGAATGTTCATGATCTGCTGTACAGCCTTGTGGGACAACCTTTATCGATCATTGGCGGAGGCTTTATAGGTGGTCTATTTGCCATTATGTTTACGTCATTGTTTTGGTCAGTGGGCATCCACGGTTGGGACTTGGTCTTGAGCGTCCTGCAGCCGACATGGATTCAAATGATCGATGAAAATCGGATCGCTTTTCAAAACGGCGAAACGATTCCGCATATCATCAATTATACCTTTATGAATACCTTTGTCTGGATTGGCGGTAGTGGCGTGATTTTGGGCTTGGCGATCTTACTCTTAGTCAGAAGTAAAAGCAAGTATTTAAAAGAGTTGGGGAAACTCGGATTTCCATCAACGGTTTTTAATGTCAATGAACCCATCATGTTTGGGTTGCCCGTTGTCATGAATCCATTGATTTTGTTCCCATATATTCTGACGCCGGTCGTTTGCTATATCATCTCTTATACGACAGTTGCCATGGGGATCGTTCGACCTGCCGTCGTTTTGGTGCCCTGGTCGATGCCGCCAATCATCGGCGGTTATCTAGCCACAGGCGGACATATTTCGGGGGCAATCTTACAGCTGGTGAATCTGACGGTTTCTATCGCCATCTATTATCCATTCTTCAAAATGCTGGATAATCGGACATTAGCCAGTGAACTCGGTTCAGAAAGTGGGGCGTAAAATGAAGACAAAACGATTATTGAATTGCACGGCAGCTGATTTTAAATCATTTGATAAAGACCAGCTATTGGAAAGTATTCGAGGAAGTGCCGGTCGGACGATCGTAGCAGAAAATGACGTCCAGATCGATCCAATGTCTAGAGGAATCACCAATGCTGAATTCGTCGCTGCATTTGGGGCGGATTTGATTTTGCTGAACCTATTTGATTTCGAAAACGGCGCTATCAAAGGATTACCGACAACGGATGACCCCATTCGCTTTTTGCAGTGCTTAACGGGGCGGCCTGTTGGGGTCAATCTTGAACCTGTCGACGATTGTGCGGAACAGATGGAACAGTTGACAACTATCGCTACTGGGCGTTTGGCAACAAAGAAAAACATGGCACGCGCAGAAGCACTTGGATTTGATTTTATCTGTCTGACAGGAAATCCTTCCACTGGCGTTTCAAATAAGGAAATCACAGCGGCAATCCAACAAGCAAGAGCCGTTTTCTCTGGGATCATTATTGCTGGAAAAATGCACGGAGCTGGTGTCAATGAACCTGTGTTGGATGAAGAAATTGCGTCTGCATTCATTCAAGCGGGAGCCGATGTTATTCTTGTACCCATTGCAGGCACGATTCCTGGTCTGAGTGAACACCGCATGAGTGATCTTGTAGCCTTTATCCACCAAAAAGGGAAGTTGGTCATGGGCACCATCGGTACTACACAAGAAGGTGCAGATATAGGCACGATCCGTGCCTTGGCATTGACTAGCAAACGTGCCGGCTGCGACCTTCATCATATCGGAGATGCGGGTTTTTCTGGGACCGCTGATCCCGAGAACATCTTGCAACTATCGATCGCCATCAGAGGCAAGCGCCATACCTATCACCGAATGGCCGTCTCAGTGAACCGTTAGGTGGAACAAATGGTCACATGCCTATGAAAGGCAAGAATTGTTAGAAGAATTTTTCGTTGAGTGTTGAATAATGAAGCAAGACCGAAACAGAGAGTGAACTCTTTGTTTCGGTTTTTTATAGTGAGTAGCATTGAAGTGTGGATAAAGTGTTTTTATAATAAATCTATCGGAGGTGCGTATGTTTAAGATAGGTGAATTTTCAAAGCTCTCTCAAGTGAGTATCAGAATATTGCGTTACTATGATGAGATGGGTCTATTAAAGCCCAATAGGATTGATATGTTTACTGGTTATCGACTGTATTCGGCTGTTCAATTGCCTGAACTCAATAAAATACTCTATTTACGTGATAGCGGCTTTAGTGTAGCAGAAATTGCGGTGTTACTGAAAAACCAAGAGCAGGACTTCCTTGCAGAACAATTAGAAAGAAAAAAAGATGAAATTGAGACAACTATAGAGGCGGAAAAACAAAAATTAATCAAACTAGAAGTGGCTAAATTAGTATTGACGAAGGAACGAACAGAGCGCCATTATCAGGTCACAATGAAAGCAGTCCCGAGTTATCATGTGCTCTCCCTTCGCAAAGTCATACCAAATTATTTTGCTGAAGAGGAACTGTGGAGAGAACTAGCCACTTTTATGGAGCTTCATAAAATAAAGAATTTCGGACAATCATTTTCGATTTATCACGACCAAGAGTTTAAAGAAAAAAATGTCGATGTTGAATTGTGTGTGCAAGTGAAAGCAGGCCTGCAAGTAGATTCCAAAGTATTTTCCATCTACGAAACGGAAGCAGTGCCAATTATGGCGTGCACGATGGTGTACGGTGCATTCTCCAACATAGCCAACGTCTATTTGTCCTTGGCTGAGTGGCTACAAGAACATCCTTATTACCAAATGGACGGACCAGACAGGCAAATCGTGCATCGCGGTCCTTGGAATGAGCAGGAGGAAAGC
The DNA here is from genome assembly GCF_051714385.1 of Enterococcus sp. AZ141. NCBI lineage: Bacteria > Bacillati > Bacillota > Bacilli > Lactobacillales > Enterococcaceae > Enterococcus > Enterococcus sp. AZ141. The sequence goes on along the minus strand of NZ_JBIORT010000001.1, from coordinate 547,636 downwards.
AGTTATTTGACTGAAATACAAATACCACTCATAAAACGATGAGTAGCAGATTTTTTCTATTTTTTCTTGACTCTCACATTGTGTCAGACACTATTCTAAGAGCACAAAGAGGAAATGGAGGAAAGAAAATGACAGAATATAAACTACAACCGATCGGAATCATTCAAAACAATGAGGACGGATGCTTGCTCAAGCTAAAGAAAGAATATGTTCCAGCTTTGGCAGGGATTGAAGGATTTAGTCACCTACAATTAGTATGGTGGTTCAGTGATTTTGCGGATGCAAAGTATCGAATGATTTTGGATGCTGAGCAACCCTATAAACATGCGCCTGAAAAAATGGGGATTTTTGCTACGAGATCACCCATCCGACCAAATCCAATTGAATTAAGTGTTGTTCAAGTATTATCAGTCGATGTTGAGAAAGGAATTCTTTCTATTCCTTATATTGATGCAAACGACCAAACGCCACTAATAGATATCAAACCGTACACACCAAGTTTGGATCGAGTAGAAGTGCCCAGAGTTCCTTCCTGGTGCCATCATTGGCCGAACAGTTTAGAAGAATCTGCTGATTTTAATTGGGAAAATGAATTTAATTTTTAGAGGATGAAAAAATAGAGGAATCAATCGGAAGATTGTTGGCGCAACAATGAAAATTTAAGCAATGTCGATGTTCGATTCAAGTAAAGAAAAAACGCGGTTTGTTTTTAAGGGACATCCTCCGCTATAATTGGGGGGAACATTAGGAAGAGCGAAAGGAGTATACCACATGCTAACAGGCAATAAAATCACTTTAAACCCTGCGGAAATCAAAGATAAAGAAGCGGTCTATCAATGGTGTTTTCACTCTGAAACCACAAAATATCATTCTGGACCACCTTCTTATCCTAATGCACCGATCGCCACAGAAGCAGAGTTTTTTGAGGACTATCAAGAGTATTATTTTACTGGTGCTCAACCGCAAAATGGCAGAGGCTTTTTGATTCTACATGCAGGTGAACCGATTGGCTTTATTAGTTACTCCTCGTTTCATCTAACAGACGGCATAGCAGAACTGGATATCTGGTTGAATCGGGAAGTTCATTGCGGCAAAGGATTTGGTACCGATGCGATCGTCACCCTCGGTGATCATTTACATGAAACATTCGGCATTCAAAAATTGATGATGCGGCCGTCGAGAAAAAATATCCCTGCAGTCAGATCTTACGAAAAGGCTGGTTTTACGCAATCTACCCAAGACCTTGCTGACTATTTGTTGGAAGAGTATCTTGCTTTATATGCCGAAGGGGATTATGGGGCAGAAGAAACGGTGACATTGATCAAAACGTTTCCGTCAACTGTAGTGAGCTGATCTGGCTGATCTCTAACATTCGGCTTCAAACGATTAAAGGTTGTTTCATGAAAACAGTCCATTTCACTTTGCAAGCAAGGGGAAATGGACTGTTTTTTACCTTTTAGCAATTTAAGGTCATTCAAAATACTCCTTCTTCGCTCTATCTTCTAACTTCGTTCGCACGCTAAATTCCTTCCTATGCAACAGTTATCGAAAAATCGCATAAGCCCCCACCATTGCTATTCCAACATTGAGAACAAAACAAAAAATAAACATAGTTTTTTTGCAAAATTCCGAGAAACAGCGAGAATGTTTGTGCTATAATGATCGCTCACTGTAAAAATTCAATAGAATCTGGGAGGGTATAGCATGCAGGAATACATTACGATCCACAACGCCAGGCAGAACAATTTGAAGGGCTTTGACTTGAAGATTCCCAAAAGAAAAATCACGATTTTCACGGGTGTCTCTGGTTCTGGCAAGTCATCGATCGTCTTTGACACGATCGCACAAGAAGCAGGTCGACAGCTGAATGAGAACTTTTCGAAATTTGTCCGCAACTTTTTGCCAAAATACAGCCAGCCCGATGCGGATGCCATCGACAATCTTTCGATGGCGGTAGTAGTTGATCAAAGCCGTTTAGGCGGCAATTCCCGCTCTACATTAGGGACGATCACGGATATCAACCCCTTGATCCGCTTGCTTTTTTCTCGTCTTGGTCAACCGTATTTAGGTCCTGCATGGAATTTTTCCTTCAATGACCCTCATGGGATGTGTCCCACTTGCGAAGGGATTGGGCGGATCGTCGGGTTAGATTTAGAAAAGGCACTGGATCTTGAAAAGTCCTTGAACGAAGGGGCGATCCTGCTTCCTGGCTACAAAGTCGGCTCTTGGCTACTGAAGTCCTTCACCAATACGGGCTTTTTTGACAATGACAAGCCGTTGAAAGAATATAGCGAAGAAGAAATGAACCGCTTTTTGTATGTCCAAGGAGAAAAAATCGATTCCTTGTATATGGAAGGCATGAGTTCCACCTATGAAGGCTTAGTCGCTCGTTTTAATCGCTCCAATATCAAAGGCGGCAATGAAAGCTCCGCTGCTACGCAGAAGAAAATCGCTTCTTTCATGAATGAGCAGAAGTGTCCTGACTGTCAGGGAAAACGATTCAATCCACAAGTACTCGCGTGTAAAATCGCGGGCTATTCGATTGCGGACGTTTTGGCGATGCAAGTGGATGAACTATTGACGGTTCTTCAAGAAATCTCGGAGGAGAGTGTCCAACCCCTGCTTCAAAACATCCAAGCGAGAATCACTGATCTGATCAATATCGGGTTGGATTATGTTTCCTTAGACCGTGAAACAACGACGCTTTCTGGTGGGGAAAGTCAGCGGGTAAAAATGGTCAAACACTTGTCTTCTAGCTTGAACGATGTGATCTACATTTTTGATGAACCGAGTATTGGGCTGCATCCAAGGGATGTCCACCGATTGAATGAATTGTTAGTCAAACTACGGGACAAAGGGAACACCGTCATCGTAGTGGAGCATGATCCAGATGTCATTAAAGCAGCCGACCATATTATCGATGTTGGTCCTAAAGCTGGAAAAAATGGCGGCTATATTACTTACGAAGGAACCTTTGAAGGATTGCTGCGCTCAGATACACTGACTGGCAAAGCCTTTGGACAGATGCTGGATTTCAAAGAAGCCCCTCGCAGAAGCCAACAGTTTATCGAAACGAAAAAATCGACGCTGCATAACTTGAAAAATACAGCACTGCGGGTGCCATTAGGGGTATTTACGGTGGTGACCGGTGTCGCTGGTTCTGGAAAGAGCAGTTTGGTAAATGGTGTTTTTGCCAAAGAATACCCTGAAGCCATTACGATCGATCAATCAGCGGTGGCGGGGAATATTCGCTCTAATCCTGCAACCTATTCAGGAATCATGAATGACATTCGCAAGTTGTTTTCGCAAGAAAACAAGGTTTCAGCAGGTCTTTTTTCCTACAATTCCGAAGGTGCTTGTGAAACATGTAAGGGCCACGGGACCATCAAGATGGAGCTGTCCTTTATGGATTCCGTCGAGGTTTTGTGTCAGGCCTGCGGCGGCAAACGGTTTAAAGAAGAAGTCTACCAGTATCGCTTGAAAGGCAAGTCGATCGATGAAGTCCTTGCCATGAGTATCACGGAAGCGGTGGAGTTTTTTGAGGAAAAAGCGATTCAAAGAAAACTAAAACAGATCTTGGCTGTAGGTCTAGGATACATGACCCTCGGACAGCCATTAAATACCTTGTCTGGCGGTGAATGCCAACGACTGAAGTTAGCAAAAGAATTAAGCAAAAAAGGCAATATCTACATTATGGATGAACCAACGACCGGATTGCACATGGCCGACATCAAAAGCATCTTGGCGATCATCGAACGATTAGTAGAAAAAGGCAACACGGTGATCGTGATCGAACACAATCTTGAGGTCATGAAAGCAGCGGATTGGCTGATCGATGTCGGTGTTGATGGTGGGATTCGCGGTGGTGAAATCTTGTACGAAGGAACCCCAGAACAACTGATCAATTGTCAATCGTCGATTACTGCGCAGTATTTATTTTAACGAAAAAACCAAGACTAGCCGTAAGCAGCTCTTTTCATCGAGTGTTGCTTGCGGCTTTTTTTCATTCCATCGAAGAAGCGATTACAAGTTAGAAAATAAAATTCAGAACGCTATTTTTTTCATTATTAGTAGGTTTTTTGATAAAAATACTGTAAATTTGAGTATATAATTACCAAATAGTGGTCTATTTATGTAATAGTATAGAAAAGAATCTCTTGAAAAAAGGAGTGGAGTGGATGAGAGAGCTGCAATTGGCCTTCATCAGCAACCGCACAACCGCGCGGTTGTTTCGGCTGTTGAGTACGATTGAGCGAGATCGGGTGTTTACGATTGGCGACTTAGCTGAGCGCAATCAAGTAACTCAGCGGACGATTGCCAATGATATCAAATACATGAAAGAATATTTTGGGGACAGTATAGTCCTTGTTTCCGGCAATAGCGGGTTTGTTTTCGAAGAGAAAAAGCCTACAGAATATCAAAAAAGAAAACAAAGTTTGTTAAAAAATGAATGCTTATTTGAAATTATCGGGAATATCTTTCATGGCAAGTTAGCTAAGGTGGATGAGCTAGCACATCATTACCATTTTTCAGAGAGTACATTTCGGCGCTTACTCAATCAGCGCAACCCTATTTTGAAAAGCTATGGCTTACAATGGACCTCCAATCCTTTAACGATTGAAGGAAGCGAAGCCAACTTACGTAAGTTTTTCAAAGATTTTTACTATGAAGGGGTCGAAACGATCTATACATTGGTCCCAGACCAAGCATTGCATGACTTGATTTTAGGGCAATTGGATGACAAGTTCGGCTATTATGAAATCGGATCTGGGGCGACCCCCGCAGCGTTTTACTATACGTTTTATATTGCCATCAAACGCGCGAGCCTTGGCTATCATATCACTGTGCCCAAAGAACTGGTCAGGCAAGCGTATAAAGGGAATAGTTTCGCCAAACTTTATTCCTTGAAAAAAGGCATTGAAGAAATCTATCAGACCCAGTTGCCCAAAGAAGAATTTGCTTGGATTTACTTGGTCACCCTGTGTAAGCGAACCTTGGATCAAGAAGAACGAGAGCAAAAATTTTACCGTCAGTTTCATCAAGGTACAGCGATTGCAAACGTGGCCGAATTGTTTCTGCAGAACCATGATGTGCCCAAAGAGCAAGCCATTACGGTGGCGACGTTTTTACGTTCTTTCTTTTTATCGAGGAAAATAAACCATGCGATTGCGCCGGTTTTGAACAAGGAAATGGATGATATCAAAGAAGTGATCATGCGTTCCAACAGCGAGAATTATCAAAAGAACTTACAATTTCTTAAGGAGCAGAGCAAAAAGCTCTCTTTGTCTAGTGCTTACTTAGAAGACATCTGTGTCAGTTTAACAATTTATAGCGAGTTGATTTTCGATTATTACGCACCAGCAAAAACCATTTATTTTCTCCTAGAAGGAGATCATTTTGTGTGCCAGCACATTCAAACTCGAGCAATCCAGCGGTTTGGCAGCAAGCACGAGTTGACCTTTGTGCAGCTGCAATATTTAACAAAGAAGACGCTAAATGGATCACATATTGATTTGATCGTGACCAATTACAATCGCTATCTCGTCGATTACAAAGTCAAAACAGATTATTTATTATTAAAATCTCTTCCAGATGATCGAGATTGGGAACATCTTGAACGGAAAATAAACCCGTATCAAAAACCGCTTTTTTAAACCCATTCCCGTACCTTTCACACAGTGAAAGAGGTAGGTTATTTATTCATCTATTTCAGGTGTTTATGAAAATAATGATTTTCTTTTGCTAAAGGACCACGCTATTCTTAGTTTAGTAAGGACCACGCGTGATACACTTACAGTTTTTTTCGTCTCAATAACCTTCGTTTTTAAGAAATAGGAACTCGTATGTAGATATTATTTTACAAAAACCCAATCTAACAACTTTCTTCAGACATTTGATTCGTCCAAATGTCTTTTTTTGTCGTTCCCCCAAAAACGAAGAATATTGAGACAACTTTGTGTGAAAAGGAGGAGGCTGTTTCTTAGCTTCAACCTTCTTGACGCACCAAAGACTTGAAGAAAGGAGGATATGATGAAACTACTTACATTGTTTTCTGCAGTATTCCTACTAAGCAGCACGGCGGTCAACACGACGCTGGCGTTCCAGCAAGTTGCTTATGCAGAAACAGAGTCACTTTCTGAAGAGACGCAACACTCCTCAACTGAGGAAACCACTAATTCTGCTGATCTATCGGAAGACCAAGAAACAACCGAAGAAAGCAGTGAAGAACAATCTTCTTCGGAAGCCACGGATGATTCCACGACAGCTAGCCAAGAAGAAGCAGAGGAAAATGAAGCACTGCCCGAAGCAGAAACGCCAGATAGCTCAGAAGATGAAGCGGAAACAGAAGCTGAGAATGAGCAAGTCGAAAGGTTTGATGCTGAAGCTTCAGCGGTCGCATTGACTGTAGCAAGTGAGGCGCAATTGCGGGCAATTTTACTTGGGGAATCCTTCACCGATGAAGATGGCACGGAGTATCATTACGAAGAAATCGCCAATGATCAATCCTTGGTGCTTACTTTTGCCAACAACTTGGCATTAACTGAGCCAATCAGTGGTATCCAACGGGCAGACGTTACTTTTCGTAGTCAAGATACACCTGTGATCGTTTCGCAGACGGTGGCAGAGAACCTGATGCAGTTTGCGACACCTGTTCAACTGACTTGGCAAGGGGTGCAACAACAAGGCATTCAGTCGGCGCAAGGGCTGGCTCAAACAACTGGGGCTTCAACGATTACCTTTGAAGATACCCAACTGGAGCTGACCACTACCGCAGGACGCGTGGTGAATAACAACCAAGCACATCTTCATTTCAAAGGAACCAATGTGGTGACGACAGCGACGTCTTCCATTCCAACGTTATTCACGGCTGAAGGACTCTTGGTCGAAGGCCAATTGACGATCAATCATCGCTCATCAAATGCCACACCAATCTTTGAAATGAATCAAGTAGCAGTCGCTAGCCAAGCTGAAATTTCTGTCACCCGAAGTACCAACAGCAATACTGGCACTGTCTTTCACATGACAGGTACCGCAGCAAGCCTTGATTTTGGTCAAGGAAGTATGACCACGATTCGCCAATCTGGCGCAATGGTTTCCCTACCAAATGCCAATCAAGATAGTCGGTTGACGCTAGCAACCGGGGCAACACTAGATGTTGGCACGGGACAGGGGCTTTCTGGTAATTCCACCAGCACGCTAGGCGAAGTAAGGTTACAAGCAGGGAGTCAGTTAAAACTATCTGAGTACGGGACGGTCAGCGGGACGCCCGCCATCAATGTCGGACACCGCTTCATCGTTGAAAATAGTACCGCGGACCAACCTACCATTATTGAAGGAACGCGGACGGGCACAACGACCGGAGCTTTTATCCAGCTCCAAAGTGCAAATTCCTCCATCGATTTTGGGGAGAATACACAAACGCGAATATCGCAGCATGGACCGATGTTTACGGGTGTGGCTAGTACCACGATAGTGATTCAAGACCACGTGAAAATGAACAATCAGCATAGCAACGGGTTTAATGGCAACGTAGCAGTCAACAGTATTGCGATTGGTGATCAGGTGGATATAACCATAAGTGAACCTAGTAATGCCACTGTTGGTCAAGCGTATCGAACCTTTTTCGCAACGTCTTCGGTTCAAATCGGAAGTCATACAACAATTGACGTGCCGAGAACGCGAACGACCTCTTCAGCAAGTACATCGAATGTCGTCATCGGCTTAGCATCAAGCAACGGGAAAATCACCATTGGTGACTATTCTGAAATAGCCGTGAACCAGCGAGGGGCGTTTGTCAACGCAAGTTTGTCCCATGTCACTTTAGGGAAATACTCAAAACTAACGGGCGTATTAGGGAATGGCTTTACCGCTGGAACGATGGTCGATCAATTTGAGCTGCTTGAAGGGGCTGAAATCAATGTTGCTGAGCATTCAACGAGCACAGCAGCCAATTCTTTTTCCGTGCAACGACGTTTCTTCCTAGGAGAAAAAGCAGCGATCAATTATTCTCGCACATCATCAGCAGCCAATCCTTTCATTGCACTGGGTTCAACGTCGACGGCTTCACAATTTTTGTCAGAAGCAAATGCAACCATCACCCTCAATCAAGTAGGACCATTGGTGACTGGTCGCAGCACAACAGATATCTATATTGGTGAAGCAAATACGATCAGCCTACAAACCGCACAAGGCTTTACCGGTGGTACCTCATCTGCTGCTTCTTCAACCATTCGCCGGTTGCATGTGGGCGATCACTCCGAAATCACCGTTTCTGGACGAAGCAATGCAAATGTTGATTTTTTCCGGTTTAGAGAAGAAATCAAACTAGGTCGTGAAGCGGAAGTAACGGTCAATCATACAACGCGACAAGCTGCACGAGCCGTTTTTCGTTTAACCTTGGCGAATTCGAAATTTACGATGGAAGAAGGAAGTAAAGTCGAACTTGATACTGGTGGACGATTTCTACAGGGAGTCGGAACAACAGATCTGTTATTCGGCGAAAATTCCTATACGAGAATAAACGCTGCTAGAGGAATGACAGGAGACACCACTGTTCGTTCAGTTACGCTTGCGCAACATGCTGAAGTGCATTTGACAGAGCCAACAACGACGGCGATTCAAAATTCAGCAACAAGTCAAAATTATTCCAGAATCCGAGTATCACAAAGAGTGGAGTTGCAAGACAATGCTACCATGACGTCAAGAAGAGATCGAACGACTTCAGATTCCCGATTTATTTGGTTGACTGCTAGTAATTCATTTGTTCGGATTGGTAAAGGGGCTACCCTCGACGTGGATCAATCTGGAGGAATCTTTAGAGTAACGACTTCCTCTAATTTCATTCTCAATGATGAGGCAACATTTAAAGGTGTTGCGAGAGGTTTAAATACTCAGGCGGGAGGCAATGCCTCAAGCAATCATTCGAATTCATTTGCGAATATCACAGTAGGGGCCAGAGCTAATTTTTCCATGACCGATAATCGGACAGGTATGGGAACATCGGCGGAATTTATCAATCGCCCGTTAGTCAATGTGCGGAATTCATTTTCGGCAGGAGAAGATTCTACGGTTGTATTGGAAACCATAAGAAATAAATCTGAAGTTCTTTATTTCAGACTTGCCAATGCACGATTGAATATAAACAATGTGAATTTGTTTGAAATTAGTCATCCTACGACAAGAACTGGTCAAGCCAATGCACAATTGCAGCGTTTGATCCGATCTGCACAAAATACGGTTGCGAACGGTTTGAGAATCAATGTTGCGAGTCAAAAATTAGCAGTTTGGGAAAATGCTTCTTTAGATGAACCAACAGAAGAATTTATCAATATTTCCGGAACGATGCGAATCAATCGAAATGGGGGGAATACATTCCCTTATGGCGGCACAGGAAATGGCGAAGCGCGTTCCAGATTACTGAGTGGCGAGCAATTAGAGGGTTCTTTGGAAAGTCTGGAAAAACAAACGGACATTTACCAAGTGATTGCTAAGAATAACTTCAATAAGATTCGTTTTTCAGAACCAGAAGGCCTCATTGCCCGAATCGATGCATTGAGTGATCAGTCGACTGAAATCACTGGTTCCATGTACGAGGATACCGATATCACCTTGATCTCCTATACAAATACCGATGGAGAAATCGTCGAATTGGACAAAAACTCTGAACGAATCGAATGGGGCGACTATCGGGATGAAAATCAGCTGTATCGCTATTTCCGCATTCCCTTAAGAGAAAATGAGCGATTGGAAACAGAGACAGAAGTGTCGATTTTCTTATCGAAACCTTCGATTGAGACCTATGTCGATGTGACCGCTCGTCAAACCGTGATTAAAGGTGTGAATTTTGAAGCATACAATATCACCTTAGATCGCTATAAAATTAATGAATTAAGCACGCAAGAAGAATTAGATGCTTTGATCCTTCAAGAAAGTCGCGCGCAAGCCGCAAATGTATTGACGGAAGCGGATATGACGGATGACTTTCGCATCGTAGAAACGGATCTTACACGAGAAGTGGACGAAGACGGCAGCTACTTTGCTGTTCTTGAGGTGGGGAATAAAGCCTACCAGCTGACAGTCGGTATCGATGTGACATCGAAACTGGAGCATATGCGGGTGACGATCCCAACCAAAATGGTCTTCGAATCCTTGTACAACACAGCGGAATCGAATCGTAATTTTGAAAGCCAAACGTATGAGATCCGCAATCAATCGCCACTTGCTGTGGATACCTATATCAATCAATTGGCGATCGATGATCATGCCGGAATCGTCTTGTTAGAAGAGGGAGAAGATCCCCTCGATTACGCTGAAAGTGAAAGCGAAGAGGAAGACCCAACCCTTACTTATGACGATATCTCAACCCCGCTGTTGCGACTGAACCTAAAAACGGAAGAAACCCAGATTCAACTCTATGAAGCGATGGAAGAACAACACTTGGTTCGCTTAGAAGAAAGAAGCCGCGTGCCGATTTCCTTAACGGGGGATTTCTATGGGGACTATCCCCAGTGGGTCGTTGATTCAGAAGCCGATCAAGGCGGGTATTATGAAGACTTGCTTGTACCGAATTATCGCATCGTCTTACGCTTTGTTCCACGAGACTAAGAAAAAAAGATCGTACCAAACGTGAAGGAGGTGAATCCATTGGAGCAAACGAATCAAACCGAAAATAAAAAACGACGGAAATGGCTCTGGTGGTTGTTGCTATTGGCAGTACTTGCCGGTGGACTCGGGTACTATTTCTATCAATCAAAAGAAGCAGTTCCGTTGATCAGTGCAGACCTTTTGCCTGAATCTGGCGATGCCACCGATCAGCGATTATCTGAACGGGCGCAGGAAATTGCAGATGCGAATTATTTCACCCTGCAAATCAATCCAGAAGCCATTTTTGAAGATGGTCAAAGCACGGGATCCATCGAAATCGTTAATCCAGGCACCAATGTGTACCCAATCGCCGTGGATATCTCTTTACTGTCGAGCGGGGAAGTCATCTATTCTTCCGGTGCGATCTATCCAAATCAATTTGTTGAAAATGTCGCCTTAGCGACACCATTGGCAAAAGGCGAGTATCCTGCCAAAGCCACCATCAATATTTACGACCCTGAAAGCAAAGAAAAACAAGGGGTCACTGAAGCTGAATTAACGATTATCGTTAAGAATTAAAAAAAGGAAAAGTGAGGAAATAAAAATGAAAAAATTTGTAGCAGCTATTCTAAGTACAGCAACGATCGCAGGAGTAATCGCAAGCGGCACCACCGCTTTTGCGACACAAACTATTGACGGACGTGAAGGCGATACGTCAGGAGATGTCCAAGTAAACGGGATCATCGGTGAATTCGAGAATACAACACCTGGACCAAATCCCGATGATTTGAACCAATGGATCAATGTAACGATTCCAACGACTGCTTTGTTCTATACGACAGAAGCGTCAAGTCATACAGAGATCGTTTCGCCTACGTACACGGTGACAAATAACTCAGCAGTTGGTGTGATCGCTTCTGTTGCAGGTGTTGATACACCATTGAATATGTCTGAAGTAGACTTGTTAAACGTAAACGGGATTGAGTTGTTTGAAAACGGCACACCAACTGTAACAGAAACAGAATTGTTTACCCTTGAAGGCAACCAAGGAACGAATGAAGGGACGTTTGCGTTCACTGGTGAAGCAACTCCTGTCAATGCATCAGAAGAATCAAACCCAAGTTTCAAATTGGTCTTGAGTTTTGCGCCGGATGTAGAGGAAGACTAAAAACTGAAATCCCAGTAAAGAAGGGATCTATCGTATGAAAAAACGAAAAAGAATCATTTTTTTCATCGCTGCATTACTGGCTCTGACTGTCTGGGAGCTATCAGAAACCGTTGTCGCAGAGGCGACAACAGGGCAGGTCACTGTGACTGGTCGAATTGGTGAAACAGCGAAGGAAGAGGAAGAAGCAGACGATGACAATAAGAAAACGATCGTCGCAGATGCTTCTCAAATCGGACAAGGGAAATTACCGCAAACAGGTTCTTCAAACACCACTCGTTTGATCATCCTTGGGTATGCACTCTTAGTACTGTTTGTCATTGCAACGACAAGAAAAAAGAAGCACGGTGAAAGCGTCGCTCCTTAACTATCGTCATCGCTAGAAGCGTAAAGGAGAAACTGTGAGGAAAACTTACAGTTTCTCTTTTTTAATGAAAGAGTAGAGCGGATAAAAAATGAATCAAAAAGGTAAGCAGTCCTTAGTGATACCACAAACGCTGTATAAGTGAGGTCAGTGATAGTTTTGAAAGGATACAGAAGATGAAGATCAGGAAAGAAGCGTTTGAAAGAACCATCATAAATAGTGAATATATTGGCTACTATTATCATCTGCTGACTGCAGATTCTAGCCCCTATCCCCAAGGGGAACAAATAGATAAGATGCGTTACTTATTAGAAAATAATCACATAGAAGAAATAAAAGCGAATGCTCGCTATTTGTTCATTTTTCGTACGTATAAAGTACCTAGTGTCCTACAAAAAGAGTATCAGTTGTTGGAAGAATGCGTCTCGTACATCTCAAATTTGAACACCCATTTGTTGATGCCTCAAGAAGCAATTGAGCAAAGTCTTTCAATCAAGGCAGAAGATGAGGCGAAGGATCAAAAAGAGCATTACAGGCAGCTGGTCAGAGGGTTGCTGGATATTCTTCATTGACTACTGGACCTTGGTGTTTTTCAGTAGCTAGAAAAAGTAGTGAATAGATAACGAGAAAGAATAGGCTGAGACTTAGGAAGAAAATAAGGGGGCTTGTTCCCCTCAAAGAAAGGAGCAAAGAAGCTTGACTGTATTTACTTCAAAGATAGAATATCTTGATGGATTTCAAAAGAAATTTACGGATTCCAATCGTGAAAATGGTGCCTTAGCCTCTTATGTAGAAAAGCAATTAACGTTACTTGATCAATTGGTAGCAGGGATTTCTCCAGAAACATTTTGGGCGATCACCCCAGATATTCTGGGAATCGATGCCAAACTGGTTTTAGTCACAGAAATGATGCGATTTGACGATTTTTCCGATGACGAGATCATCCGAATCGTCGAAAAAGATTATCGCTTTTATCTGAAAGAATTGTGCGGTTACAATCTAGGAATGGAAACGAAGCATTCTCTGGTTTTCAACGTGAGATAAATCAAGGAGGGGAATAGTCGGAATCACTTCTAGCAAAACGATTTGGTAAGAAGTGATGAGTATTTTTAATGTTTCTGCAATTAGTAAAGGTGAGCGATTGAAATAGAAGGTTTGTATCGAAAAAAAGGGTGAATAGACAAAAAGCATTCAGGAATTGGTTTCTTGAATGCTTTTTGTCTATTCATCTATCTGAAAAAGGTCTTTGCTTTGGTTTCTACTCCCTCTCATGTAAAATCACCGTTAAAACGATGCCGAATCAGTAAAAATTCTGCAAATAAAATTATTTGTGTTATATTTGAAGGGCATCTGTTCATTTTTTTAATATTCGTTTATTTTTAATCGCGTATAGTGAGAAAAATAAACGACGCGATGGCTATTTTTTTCGCTTTAATTGATTAGCTGGGGAAGGTTTGTCCAAATAAAACCCTTGTTGAAGAAAAATCTCTTCTTCAAGCAAGTACTCATGGATATCCGAGGTTTCGACCCCTTCGACAATAAATTGGATTTTACGATTGCTGGCGATATTTCGCCAGAAGTCGATCAAAAAGAAAATCTCCTTTTGGGACAGCACTCGCAACGAGATAGGCGAAAATTTGATCACATCGATTTTATCCAGCATCGGTGCAATATTTGTCAGTGAATGAATGCCTGTCCCTACATCATCCAATGCGACAGAAAAGCGCATCTTTTTTATTTGGTTGATTTTGTTCATAAGAAAAGACTTGGGATCACAGGCGATAGAAGGTTCCGTATCGTCTTCGGTGATCTCAATCAAAATACGATCATGGTAGGGTGCTAAGTCAGCTAACATCAGAAAGGTTTCTGGGTAGCTGAGTTGTTGCGGGTGGATATTAAGACTGATTTTTGTTTCTTCATTCGGGTGAAGTAAGCTGAAAATTTCATTTCGGTACCATTGCAGTAAGCGAGTGTGTAGCTTTTTGTATTTGATCACTTGCTGGAAGAAGGAAAGGGGAAACCTATTTCTTTCGGTACTTCTCAATAATAATTCGTAGCCAATCACTTTCTGACTATCTGCTTTCATTTGAAAGATAGGCTGGGCATCAAAATATAATTGAGGAAATATCGATAAGAGTTCTTGTTCTATTTTCTCAGACATTGGTTTCTGCTCCTTTCTGGGGTAGTTTTATTTTTGGTTTCATGAAGTGCAGGAAAGGAAGATCGAGTTCTTTACCTGCATTGTTAAAGAATCGAGCCTTTCAAAATCATGGGCGAAGGATTTTAAAGAAAAATCTATGAAAGAAAGAAGGAATAGTGTGTTTGTCCATCTGATTTATGCTGCGATCTATTCTGTTTTAGTTGTAAGCTTGCTCATTTCGTATGATCTGTTTATCAAGAACTTCAAAGAATTGAATTTACGCTTGTCATTTAAAATTCTTATCGGTGTCGTTCTGTTCATTTCGCAAGTCTACTTTATTATATCATTTTCTTTGAACAGTATCGGTTATGTTGCGTATGAATATACGATTCCAATCTTTATTTATTATTTTGGTATCCTCAAAGAAAAAATATATCTGATTGGGCTGGTCCCCGTCATCTTGCTAACTTTTTTTGCATTGATCAATAAATTCGAATGGGGAGCCATGCTCTTTATTATCGGATTAAATTACATCATTTTAATCATTACTTGCTTATTAAAGAAAAGATTTTACGGACAGACAAATCATACTGTCTTTTATCTATTTTCGATTGTGGTTACGGTTGTCTCGCCGATGGTCAATGCATTGCTTTTTCATCGCCGTGAAGTTGGTCTTTGGGATGCTGTCACTTTAGGGATTGGATCAGTGGCAATCGTTTCTTTATGGAAGTATTATCTGCAGAATCAAAAAAACTTTCTCGAAAAAATCAATACGAAGATCATTGAGCGCAATTATGATGAGTTGACGAAGGTAAAAAATTTCCGTAGTTTGAACGAAGATATTTCAAAATTGGTGATAAACGAGAAGGATCAGCTGGTCGTGGTGATGATGGATTTAGATCATTTTAAGCAGATCAATGATCACCATGGACATCAAATCGGCAATCAAGCCTTAACCTTCTTTTCGGATAAACTGACGACATTTCTCTATCAAAAAAGTCCTTCCCATTTAATCGAAGTCTATCGGTATGGTGGCGAAGAATTTTTAGTCCTATTTAAAGAGAATACTTCCGTGTCAGTGAAAAAAATTATTGAAGAATTTCATTTGTTCTTAAGCAATGAACAGTTGAAACTAGAGGGAACACAACTGACCCTTTACTTTTCAGCAGGGATTTCAGAAGCAGGTCCTACGTTAGACATTTCAGAAATCTTTTATCAAGCGGATCAAGCATTGTACGAAGCCAAAAGGAAGGGCAGAAACCGCACGATTATATTTTCTTGAGACGTTTTCTTTTCTAAAGAAGGTTCAGCAGTCTTTTCTCAAGTGGATAGGTGTTGTAGGAAGCCAAAAGGAGAGACAAGGCCGTATGATTTTTTTAGACGAATGCTTTTCAGAAGAAGTTTTAATAAAGAGACAATGTTCGCAGGCTTCTTTGTCCAGCGTCGTAGCTTTTTCAAAAGGAAGAGGGGAAGCAATCTGGTAAGTATAACGGTTTACTAAACGGTTTCCGATTATCTTGAGAGGTTAAGCGAGGATAGAAAGGCAAGGAGAGTGCTTTTTAAGAAATGGGAAGAAACCACTCCTTTTTTTGCACCAAGCATTGGGTAGCCGCACTTGGCAGCATCGACTTGTTTTTCTGGCGTGTTTACAGTCTTTAAAAGCAATGGTATATTTATTTGATAAGTAAATAAAATTATTTTGTGCCTGTGTGTAACGAAGATTGACTAAGGAGACTTCCCTATGAAACCAATTCGGCGAATACTGTACCAAAGTGTTTTGTACGTAGCTATTCCTTTGATCGTGAGTCTACTGATTGGCTACTTAGCCAAATGCTCACTCCTGATTCCTGCATCCATTATTTATGGCGTTCTTTTGGTGTTTATGATCCCTTCCGACAGCTTTTTATCAAGCAGTGTGGACTACCAAACGAAAAGCATGAATCCAAGTTTTCGTCCTCCGCCATTAAAGAGAAGGATCGAAGGTGCGCCAGAAACGATCAATTTCCTCTTCGTTTTAACGGCACTGGTTTTGTGTTTGCTGCTCTTGTTGGTTGGGTAAAGGGAATTCATAGAAATTAAGTACTAAGAAGAATGTCGAAAAGAAAAGGAGAACAGCGATGAAATTACTCAAACAAATTAATTTAATGGATGATAAAAAAACAATAAAGAGATTGAATCTCGCGGCGATCCCTAGTTTTATTTTTTTCTATGTGTTCTTTACACTCTTTGTCTTAGGTGGTCATGGGTCAAATGCTGAAACTTCGTTTATTTTCGATCTTTTGCTCTTAATGGTTGCGTATTTTATTCTCATCATTATTCATGAATTGATCCATGGTGCCTTCTTCAAGCTTTTTGACCCTAAAGGGAAGGTAAAGTTTGGGTTCAAAAATGGGGTAGCGTATGCCACGAGTCCCCATTCCTTTTATTCAAAAGGGAAATTTGCCATCATTTTATTGGCGCCATTCCTTGGCATTTCTGTGGGTCTCTTTCTATTTTATTTATTTGGCTGGTTGACGGCATCTCTTTTCACCTTGATTGCTGCCGCACATGCCGCTTCTTGTGTGGGAGACTTTTACTTTCTTTTTCTGATTGTTAAAGCACCAGCGAACAGTTGTGTAGAAGATACTGAAGTGGGGTTGAATATTTATCAAGGAGAGTAAGTCATTTTTTCAATTGATCTTGGCAAAATCAAAGAGCAAGAAAATGTATGCTAGAAAATCTCTTACAAAAAAACAAACACCTCAAAAGTGTTTGTTTTTTTGTAAGACTGTTTATAAAAAACGTATATAGCAAGAAGACTGTTCGGCCGACAAAAAGAAAACTTGTTTTAAACGACCGTTTTCTTACTAGCGCTTTACCGATACAACGGTAAGCTGCCAGCGACTTTATTGATACTCTTTTTCTTGCCTTTTAAACAAAGACCAAAATAAGCCAGTGTTTCTGTGGGAATTGTCTCAAGCGTCTGACGGTATTGCTCGTAAGAATTGGTGGTCTGAGCAACATCGGAAAAATCAATGATGGTTACTTCTGGATCTGCTTGCTGACTGATCGATTCACGAATGGTCTGCAACTGCTCCTTGTTCGTTTTTAAGATAGGAATGGGAAAGTTGACAATGCCAAGGTGTTTTCTGCCTGTCGAATCGTAAATATCTTCTCCGATTCCTTCGGGAAACAATTTGCCCAAGGTTGCGCCTAAAATTGCAGCAGTATTTGCAACTAAGCCAATCGGTAATTGTTCATCGATAATCATGACACATTTTTCTTGGTTATTCATACGTTCTCACTCCATCTTCTTGGTAAATTGTTTGGTAAGCTTTCGGGGTGACCCCAATCAAGCTTTTAAAGATACGGGTAAAATGACTTTGGTCACTAAAACCTGTCAGAAAAGCGACTTCTGCAATTGCTTCTTGTGATTCTAGTCTTTTCTTGGCAGCACTGATGCGCACCGTACTTAAATATTGAAACGGCGACAGCCCATACGCTTTGGTAAATTGTCGAATCAAGACGTACTGATTCATTCCAAGAACGTCACTTAATTCACTCAAGGACAATTTTTCGGCATAATGTTGATCGATATAGGCTTTTGCCGCTGCGGCTTTATTTGAAACCGGATCTGTTTGTTCGTGGGTGAAATCCGCATACTGAACAAGCAGGTCGTGAAGGAGACAAGTAAAGCGTTCTTGTTTTTCAAACTCATCGCCGCGATCCGACAGCAACAGCTGGTGCACTGCATGAAATTCCTCTTTTTCTTTCACTTGGCGAATGACCGGTTCAGGAAAGTGGGGCGTCAATTGAGTGTTAAAAATTTTTTGTACTTGTACCGCCATGTTCTCCGGGGTTAAGTGGATATTGCGGTAAACCAGCTTTTCCTCTGTGAGTTGCTGGCAGCGGTGGGCAGCCTTTGGCGGAATCAAAATCAAGTCGCCTGCTTCAACGATATAGCAGGTATTTTGACAGGTGAATTGACGCGTCCCAGCTTCCATCAAGCCAATCACATAATATTCGTGCCAATGGTTGGGAAACTCCTGCTGGATGCCGTTAAATAATAAAGCCTCTACACCAAGGGTGCTATCTTGAATGATTTTTCGTTCATTTCTCATCTGCATTCTCCTTTTTGTTACTATAACAAAAGTGGTTTTTGGTGAATAGAATGATATTGACTTTTGACTATTTTTCTTGATGGAGGCCCTTGATTGGGACTGAGAAAAGAGACTGGAGAATGTCGGGAAAGAGCGGATCAGCCTTGAAGAAAGAACAGCAGGTTATTTTGACGATTCTATGGAATGAATCAAAGCAAATAGACCATGCACCGTGAAAAAAATAACGATAAATCCTTGGCATTTGAAAGTTTTATTGATGGAAGTATGGTACCATTTGACTGCAGTAAAGTTTGTGACGGTGGCTATCTTTGAAAGGTGGTGGTGCTTATGAATGTAAGTACTAACTCTTCAGAAAGGAGAAGCCTTTTTGTCCACAGCGGAAGCAATCGGGCTAATGATCAGTTTTGGTACATTTACCGCCATGCTGATCTTTGGTATCCTAGCCGCAGTGAAAAATGACAAAAAAAAATAACCGTCGACTTTAACAGGGAAACGGTTATCTTTTAAGTTAAAAAACCTGTCGCCGTCTTAAATGGCGCTGCAGAGGGGTTGTGGCAACAACTCCTCTTTACATAGTTAGTATAGCAAGAAGAGAGTGATTTTTCAACTTTAACAAGGATATTTTCAAACAAAATCGATAAGCGACATAGGCAAAACCTTATTCTCAATTGGAATAAGGTGTTCGATGTAGTCATTTTTGAAAAGTGTTCGAACATCTAAAAACGAATGCAATGTTTAAAGAAAAGGGAAGCATTATTATCGAAACTAGCGGCTAATAAGTTCCAGATAAATTCTGGTACATTTATTGCCGTGCTGCTCTTTCGTATCCTAGCCACAGTGAAAAATAACAAAAAAATAACCGTCGACTTTAGCAAGGAAACGGTTATTTTTTTACTAATAAAACCCTGTCGCCTTCTTAAAAGGTGCGAAAGAGGAGTTGTTGACGCAACTCCTTTTTATATGGAGCGTGTAACAAAATTGCAGGATCTGTTCAACGGGGGGCTGGCATAGCGGATCATCATAAGAGAATAACACTTCTAGATAGATTGTTAAACAAGATGCAAAATTCTCTCATTTAAGCATTTTAAATAAAGTATGTGAAGCTCGTTATTCAGACTATTCTTGGTAAGGGAGGTGCAAGTTTTTTATGACCACGATTCTGCTCTTAGTAAAGTTATCCGTTATCGTGAGATTATCAGAAAAGTAGAAGTGAAATCATGCATGTGTTTGAAAACGTATGCATTTTCTGGTTTGTGTAGAAAAAAATGGTCAGAATTGAATATTTACTGAGTTTTTACCGAGTAGAAGCCATGATACTATTGATTTACAGAAGCGAAGATCTTCTAAAAAAATGGTTCGAACTTAATTTATCTTCTGTATTCTTTTGGCGTTAGACCAGACATCTTTTTGAACTGACGGCTAAAGTGAGTGGCATTTTCATAACCGACAAGATAGGCGACATGCTGAATGGTCAAATCAGGTTGACGTAACAAGTATTTTGAATGATTAAAGCGCAATTCATTGAGAAATTGGCTTGGCGTTTTATCATATACTTTTTTGAAAACGTTTGTTGCATAGCTGTTGCTAATATTTAGCTGTTGAGCAATCATTTTAATTGATAAAATATTTGGCTCGAATTCAAATGGATTCAATGTGTATTGTGTAAAATTTGCCTCGATCAAATCAGCGATTTTTTTTGCTAAGACTAGGGCAGTTTTATCTTGAATGACTGTATCATCTTCAGGTGGTGTAAACGTCAAAAGTTTTTGGACTAACTGAAACAATAAAATTTCAATGGATAATTTATCCTCCGTAGAAAATGTTTCAAATTGGCTATAGGCTAAAAATTCTTGCATGATTGCTGAGATTGCTCCATGTTGGTTTGCATGAGCATCAATAAAAGTAGGGACATGTTGAATTAAACGCTGCTGCAAGTTTAGGTCATTGATATCGAAATGTATGACAAAAACGGTCATTCCTTCTTTAGAAACACAACGATTGGAATGCCGATAACTTGGAGGAATAAAAATAAGTTCGTTGGCATGGACGAAGTATTTTTTTCCATCTACTGTACTTTCTTGACAGCCATCAAGAACAAAAAGAAGTTCAAATGCTGTATGAGATTCGTCTGGAATAGACCAACCAAAATCAAATGTTGTTTTTCGGGCACCAAAAATGAGAATAGTATTGGTGATCCTTGGCAATCGATTTATTGTCAACACTCCTTATGGGAAACAATTATTGCTTCATTATATAGAGATTTTTTTGAAAAAGCGAGGGTATATTGTGAAATTTTTTGAAGGAAACTGGGGAATCAAAGAAAAAATGAAAGCGGATTTTCCTGTTGAAGTTTTTGACTGGACGTTTGATCATGACCAGCTTATGATTTATTGTCCGTTTCGCCACATCGTTGATAAAGGAAAAACGTTGAATACGGGAATGATGACAATTGAGTTTTGTGCTTATCAAGACGAAATTATCGGAATCAGAATGTTTCACCATCAATCGGGAATTGAACAAAGAAAGAAATTTCCGTTAGTTCAAAAGCATGCGACTCTGGATTTCGAGGAAACAGATTCCATGTTGATTTTGAGAAACCAACGGACAAAGATTGAAATCATTAAAGAAGATCTTACAATAAAATATTATTATGATGGAAATTTGAAAACTGAAAGCCGCAGTAAGAGTAAACTTTACGTGGAGGAGACGACGAGTCAAAAATCATATGTAGCAGAACAGTTGAGTATCGGGATCGACGAGAAAATTTATGGCTTTGGTGAGCAGTTTACAGAATTCGTTAAAAACGGACAATCGATAAAAATATGGAATGAAGATGGCGGTACAGGAACCGAACAGGCCTATAAAAACATTCCTTTCTATGTGACAAGTAAGCAATATGGCGTATTTGTGAATCACCCAGAAAATGTTGAATTTGAAGTCGGCAGTGAAAAAGCCGCAAATGTTCAATTTTCAGTAGAAGGAGAAGTACTAGAGTATTACTTTGTTCCTGGGACACAAATTAAAGATGTACTGAGAAAATATACACAATTAGTTGGAGGAGGCGTCTTGCCGCCGGCATGGACGTTTGGCTTGTGGCTAAGTACTTCTTTTCTGACTAAGTATGATGAAACGACGGTTTTAACATTTATTGATAAAATGATTGAACAAGATCTGCCATTCGATGTCTTTCATTTTGATTGTATGTGGATGAAACCTTTTGAATGGTGTAATTTTACTTGGGATAAACAAATGTTTCCAGATCCAGCTGGATTGATTCAAAAGATTAAGCAGCGCAACCTAAAAGTTTGTTTATGGATTAATCCTTACATTGCACAAAAATCACCTTTATTTGTCGAAGGGGATCAAAAGGGATTCTTATTAAAAAATTTGCAAGGGAATACTTGGCAGTGTGACAAGTGGCAAGCAGGACAAGGGATTGTTGATTTTACCAATCCTGCAGCAAAAGAGTGGTATCAAAGTTATTTGCGGAAACTTATTCAGATGGGGATTGACTCATTTAAAACAGATTTCGGAGAGCGGATACCGACAGATGTTCGATATTTTGATGGTTCATCACCAAAGGCAATGCACAATTATTATACGTATTTGTACAATGAAGCAGTTTTTGAAGTGCTGCAAGAAGAATTGGGAGAAAGCGAAGCTGTGGTTTTTGCTCGCTCGGCAACAAGTGGTTGTCAAAAGTTTCCAGTACATTGGGGCGGGGATTGTACTCCAGATTATTATTCAATGCACGATAGCTTACGAGCAGGGCTTTCTTTTGGACTGAGCGGTTTTCAATTTTGGAGTCATGACATCGGCGGGTTTGAATCTGGATGTGATCCAGATATTTATAAGCGATGGACACAATTTGGTCTATTGTCTTCCCATTCGAGATACCATGGCAGTAAAGAATACAAGGTACCTTGGTTATATGGGGAAGAAGCAGTGGCGGTTACACGGCGTTTTTCAAAATTGAAGATAGAGCTGATGCCTTATATATGGAAAGAAGCATGTCTATGTGTGCAACAAGGACTCCCCTTTCTTAGGCCAATGATTTTGGAATTTGAAAAAGACCCAGGTGTAAAAAACATTGATACACAATACATGTTTGGAGAACGCATTTTGATTGCCCCGATTTTCAATAAAGAAGGAAACGTGTGGATCTATCTTCCGGAAGGACGTTGGTTCAATTATTTGGATAATGAGGTTGTTGAAGGTAATCGGTGGATTCATCGTGTCTATGACTATTTTCATTTACCAATGTTCATTCGCCAAGATTCCCTTTTGATCACAGGAGAAGGAAGGCAAGCTGTCTATGATTACTCAAAAAATTTGACGATTCATGTGTATGAGCTCTCAGAAAATAGGAGTCTTGAAGAGACGGTATATAGCCTTTCTGGGGAAAAGATTGGTGGTGTCACAGTTTCTTACTCTGGAACTGAAATGATTGTCCAAACCAAAGGCCTAAAAAATTGCAGTATTGTTTATCACGGTACAAAAGCCGGTCAGTATTTTGAACGTACCTATAAGATGGCGGATCAGTCAGAATTGACTGTGAATCCCTATCAATAAAAATTAAATGAGTAGAGATAGGAGTTTTCATTTTGGGAAAATATCATGAAGAAGCGAAGAAGCTTTTAAGTTATATTGGCGGGAAAGAAAATATAGCAGCAGTGTCTCATTGTGCTACGCGTATGCGATTTGTATTAAGTGATCCTGCAAAAGCACAAGAAGAGAAAATCGCTGAGTTACCTAGTGTGAAAGGGATGTTTACCAACGCCGGTCAATTTCAAGTAATTATTGGAAACGAAGTGCCAACTTTTTACAATGATTTTGTAGCAATTTCAGGAGTAGAAGGGGTATCGAAAGAGCAAGGTAAAGCGATCGCCAACCAACAGCAGAATATGATTCAGCGAATTGTAGGTATTCTAGCAGAAATCTTTTCCCCTTTATTGCCAGCAATCATTGTCGGAGGATTGATTCTAGGGTTTCGAAATGTTTTAGGTGATGTTGACTTTGGTGGTGGCACGATTGTTTCTAATTCAGTTTTTTGGAGTGGAGTAAATGACTTTCTGTGGTTACCGGCAGAAGCCATTTTCCATTTCTTACCGGTTGGCATTACGTGGAGCATCACCCGTAAAATGGGAACAACCCAAATTTTGGGGATTATTTTAGGAATCACCCTTGTTTCTCCGCAATTGCTAAATGCTTATGCAGTTTCTGGGACAGCTGCTTCGGATATCCCAGTATGGGATTTTGGTTTTGTCCAAATCGATATGATCGGTTACCAAGCACAAGTGATTCCGGCGATGCTCGCAGGATTTATGCTCGTCTATTTAGAAAAGTTTTTCCGTAAACGGATTCCAGAAGCAGTATCGATGATCTTTGTGCCATTGTTTTCTTTATTACCAACGATTTTAGCAGCGCATGTTATCTTGGGACCTGTCGGCTGGGTCATTGGTGGTTGGATCTCGTTAGTGGTCAATTACGGGTTGAGTTCTAGTTTTAATTGGCTCTTCAGCTTTCTTTTTGGCGGCTTATATGCACCACTGGTTATCACAGGATTACACCATGCAGCAATCGCTATTGACTATCAATTAATTGCAGATTTTGGCACAACCAGTTGGTGGCCGATGGTACTGATGTCAAATATTGCTCAAGGTTCCGCTGTTTTAGCAATCTATATATTACACAGGGGAGATAAAAAGGAAGAACAAATCTCCATTCCAGCTACGATTTCTGCCTATCTGGGTGTAACAGAACCTGCAATGTTTGGGATCAATTTGAAATATTTGTATCCTTTTGTAGCAGCGATGATTGGTTCAGCTTGTGCATCAATGTTTATTACGGTCACTAATACTCAAGCATTGAGCGTTGGTGTCGGTGGTTTACCTGGATTTTTATCTTTTCCATTTGATAAGTGGGCTTTCGTATTTATCGGTATGGGAATCAGTATCGGCGTGACCATTGCAGGAACCTTTATACTAAGAAAAGTTCCTGCCTTGAATAAAATGGACCGCTAAGAACGAGTCATATTGTAAGGAATGAATTGGGGAAGTAAGAAAATGAAAAGCAGGTTCGGGTATCACTTTCTAGTGATGCCCGAATCTTTAGTTGCATCAAAGTAAAAAACATATCGAATCTACCATTTACATACATAACTCCAATCTAGTTGATGAAATACTGATCTTTGACATCATCAACGCAGAAAAAAAGACGAAAAAACTGTCACCGTTTTAACCGGAGCTGCAGAGGAGTCGTGGCAACAACTCCTCTTTACATGAGTATTATAAAAAATAAATAGGAGCTGTACAATGGATTGCTGATTTTTAGACAGCTACTGGTAGGTCTTTAAGGAGCCCTTTACAATACGCAATCCTTTTTCTAACACCTCTAAGTGATTCGATGACAGGGACAATCGAATAAACGGGTCACTTTGCTTTTGGGTCGTGAAACGATTGGAATGATAGATGCGCACGCCTTTTGCCAAGTAGTCTTGTTCAATGTCGAATTGAGCAACATCTGAGCGGATCGGTAAATGACGGTAATAGGGATAGACTGCTGGTTTTGATTGGCAGTCAAAGATCGCGTCAAAAAGTGCATTCGCTTGTTTCGTAAGAGCAAATTTTTGTTGAAGGATGGTTTGCGCCACTTCACTGTTCAAAACCTCGGTAACGATCTCTGCCTCCAAGGGAGAGGTTTTTACATTGATCGTGAAAATGGCTTGTTCGATTTTTCCTCGGACCGCTTCTGGAAAAACAAGATAAGCGACCCGCAGCCCCGAACAGATAAATTTAGTCATTCCAGCAAGATAAATGACTTGTTGAGGGAGCAGTGCTTGAAAGGGAGCAATCACTTTATTTTGTTGATACGTCGTTAAAAAAGAATGAATATCATCTTCGATCACCCACAAGGATTCTTCTTCGATAATTGTTGCGAGCGCTTTTCGTCTGGATTCGGTGATTTGAAAACCAATCGGATTGTTGCAAGAAGGCATCACGAAGAGTCCGTGTATTTTTTTCTTGCGGCATTCTTGTGCAAGTACTTCCGGACGCATTCCTTCCTGATCGTAATCAATAGGAACAATTTCTAAATGGAAGAGGTGTGCCAATTCAATAAAATTTGAGTACGTGTAACGATCAACTGCGATCCGATCTCCGGGAGAAAATAAGGCTGCCAAGGCAATCGCTAAGCCGTTTTGTACACCAGAAACAATCGCAGTCGTGTCTTTGTCTGTGATGACTCCTTGCGTCTTTAACCAGTTGCTGGCGGTCGTCAATTGATAATCGGATCCTTGAGGTTCTCGATAATTCATGATCCCAACAATATTTGAATGATTGACGACTTTTTGAATCGTGGGCAGTATCAAGGAATTGCATTCTTCAAAGGAACTGACGAGTCCCAGATCAATGATGTGCGTAGCCACATTGCTGGTAGAAATAGAGATCGAGTCGAATGCATTGGCAGAAACATAAGTACCGCTGCCAATCTGGCTATAGAGAATTCCTTTTTCGACACCATATCTATAGGCCTGACCAATCGTAGTGAAATTAAGATCTAAGAAATCCGCTAACTCTCTTTGGGAGGGTAAGCGGGTATTTTTGGCGAGCTTGCCAGAGAGGATATCTTCTTCTAAGCGCTTGATCAAGGAACGATAATAGGGACGGGTAAGCTGCGTTTTATCTGGACGCCAACTAAGGGCATAATCTTCATAAGAATTAATAGGCATAAAAACACCTCCTAAATTGTATTCCATACAATTATATCATTGATTGTATGAATTGCTGAGGGTAGGATAATGAAAAAAGGAGGAATTTTTATGGAGATTATAACAGAGCAAGAAATTTTACGTGAACTGACATTTCCTGAAGCCATTACAGCTATGACAAATTGCTTTCGTGATTTTGAGCAGCAAGCTGTTTCTCAATGGCAAAGAGCGGTATTGCCGTTGCCAGATCAAAAGCAAGGAAATCTCTTTGCTTTAATGCCCGCTTACTTAGGTCCGAACCGGGTGTATGGCGCAAAAATCATGTCCTTTTTCCCAGAGAACGGAACGTTACAGCTGCCGACTCATTTAGGACAAATTCTTTTGCTTGATAGCCAAAATGGGGCGCCACTTACGTTAATGGATGCAAATAGTATTACTTGGATTCGCACGGCAGCGGTATCAGCTGTAGCAACGAATTATTTAGCAAAGAAAGAAGCGACCAAATTGTCACTAATTGGTGCAGGACATCAAGCCTCCTCCCATCTACAAGCGATACTGACTATTCGTCCGATCCACACTGTATTTGTTTATGATCTAGATAAAAGAAAACTAGTGAACTTTGTTGAAGCAGTCCAAAAAACTTATCCGCAGCTGCAGGTTATTGCCTGTAACCATCTGATGGAAGCAACACGTGAGACCGATATCATTTGTACCTTAACACCTAGCAAGCAGGCGTTTTTGGATAAAGATATGGTTTCACCTGGCACTCATATCAATGCGATCGGAACCTTTACCCCAGAAACACGTGAACTCACCAGTGATTTAGTGGCTGCGGCCAGTGTATATGTGGATGACTATCAAGCAGCGCTGCAAGAAAGTGGCGATCTTCTGATTCCAATTGCAGAACAATCCTTTCATCCTTCTGCTATCAAAGGTTCGTTAGGAGAATTGGTTACTCAGAAATGTCACGGACGAGAAACAGAACAAGAATACACGATTTTTGATGCGGTGGGACTCGCAGTAGAAGATCTCTATTGCGCAGAGTACGTATACAATAAACGAAAGGGTGTAGAAAAATGAACTTAGAGTATTATGTAGTAGATGCTTTTGCTACAAAGGTTTTTGAAGGAAATCCAGCGGCCGTTTTTATTTTGCCAGAATGGCTGCCAGAAGATCTGATGCAGAAAATCGCGATCGAAAACAATTTATCGGAAACGGCCTTCGCCGTAAAAGAAACAGATTCTTATAGCCTTCGCTGGTTTACGCCGGATCGTGAAATTGATCTTTGCGGACATGCAACGTTGGCAACTGCCTTTGTGCTGTTT
The DNA here is from genome assembly GCF_051714385.1 of Enterococcus sp. AZ141. Lineage (NCBI taxonomy): Bacteria > Bacillati > Bacillota > Bacilli > Lactobacillales > Enterococcaceae > Enterococcus > Enterococcus sp. AZ141. The sequence continues at coordinate 520,250 of NZ_JBIORT010000001.1, read as the reverse complement.
CATTATTATGAACCTAAACGAACTTCTCTCGTTTTTCAGACAAAATACAGCGGACAGCTGCGGGTGACGAAGGAAGGGGAGCTTTTATCACTGGATTTTCCAACGATTCTCCCAGAAAAAACGCCGACATTGCCTATATATGAAGAAGCGATCGGTGCCAAAATCAACGAGGCTTACTTGGCAAGAGATCTTTTCTTTGTATTGGATAATGAAACCCAGATTCAACAGTTAACACCTAATTTTTCTTTAATAAAAACCTTTGAGCAAGGGGTTGGCGTGATCGTGACAGCTCCTGGGGAAACGGTCGATTTTGTTTCTCGAACCTTCTTTCCAAAATTGACGATTGACGAAGATCCTGTTTGCGGATCGGCCCATTCGAATTTGATCCCTTATTGGAGCAGCCGATTGAATAAGATCAAAATGACGGCTCAGCAACTCTCAGCACGAGGAGGATTTCTTGAGTGTACCTTAGCAGATGAGCGGGTAATCATTGGCGGAAAAGGCGTGCTTTATGCGAAGGGAACCTGTTTCTTATAAGCAATCTAGATTTCATTTTCCTAACGATTGGTCCACTTTTTCCATCTGTTTCTATTACTTATCACTTTTGAAAGGCGAATCATCAAGCTGATTCGCCTTTTTTGCGTTAAAAAACAAATAATGGTCATCGCACATCCTCTTTTTATGTTAAAAATGTTATGGTAATCCTTGAAATCTCCTCTTCGGTCCATCGTTTAAAAAAAACGGAGCTTCAGTTGTACCGATAAATGATGGCGATTTCATTTTGTGCAAGCTATAGTTTAGGTGGGGGTAGCAAATATGATTCATTTCAAATTGACGTATCTGTTTTCAGAACCAAATATTGAGGCGTTTCTTCAGTTGACGAAGTGGAGGGATGAGGAATTTCTGGCGGAGATTGCCAAGATCAATCAAATCACTGAACAGCGGTTGAATCAACGAATCACGATGCATGAGGGAGAAGTTTTGATTCCTTCGTTGATTCAACGAAAATGGCCGGAAATTCTTTTCGATGTCCAGAAGAACACGTTGTTTTTTTCGGAAGAAGAGCGGCGGTCCATGATTTATCTTCTGACTTTTTCAGCAGTGAAAGACTTATCCGTCTACCAGTTTCAAGAGCTGTTCTATGTCAGTAAAAATACGATTTTGAAGGATTTAAAGGGGATCAGAGAGGAACTTGCAGCTTTCAAGATTCAACTATTGTACTCTCGAAAATATGGCTTTTATCTAGAGGGAGAGGAATATCAGATTCGCGCTCTTGCTTTTCGAAAAGTCAGTGCGTTATCCAATACGAAAAATGGGAATTTGCTTTTATTTGAGGGAATCTATGAGCAGAATAAAACGATATATATTCAAATAAGAGATCGTTTGTCCGCAACATTGACTGCCTTCAATCTGGTGATCGTACCGAGCCGCTTCGAAGAAATGCTTTATTTTCTTAATTATTTATCCTTTCGGATGGCAGAAACGGCTGTTTCTTTAGCGGAGACAGAAACATCGCTGCTACAGTCGCTGCATGTCCATCAAGTTAGTCAGCAGTTTTTAGCAGAATTTCCTGCCATCAAAAATCGGAAAACAGAAGAACTTTATGTAACGATCCTGTTGAAAACGATTCTGCAAGGAGATATCGAAGATACTTCATTAGAGTTTTTATTGGAATGTGCCAGTAAGATCATTCATGAAATGGAACGGCTGGCAGCTATCGAGTTTGTGGACTATCGCACCCTTTTGATGAACACATTCTATCATCTTGTCCCGGCGTATTTTCGAATCCGCTACGGTTTTCCACTGGAGAATGTACTGATTGAAGAAATCAAGCTGCAATACAATGAGTTGTTTGAACTGACGAGACGAGCACTGGGTTCTTTAGAAGACCTAGTCGGTACGATCCCTGATGAAGAAATCGGTTATTTTACGATTTTGTTTGGTGGGGAAATCAGTAAACAAAAGGCCAAACGCGATTACTTCCAATTGAATGCATTAGTTGTCTGCCCAAGCGGCATCAGTTCATCCTTGATTTTGGAATCAGAATTAAAGGAACTGTTTCCCCAGATCCATTTTTTGCCGGCTCGTTCGATCGAAGAGTATGAAAATGTTCGTTTCAATGAAGAGATTGATCTGATTTTTTCCAGTGCCCCGATCAAAACCAAACGACCATGTTATGTGATCAATCCGATTATGACCCCCATTGAGAAGGATGAACTGTTTAGAAACGTACAAGCGGCATTCTTTCCTTCAAAAACTGGTTTGCATTCCATTGACGATGTGTTAGAAGTGATTTTGCCCTATGTTGATTTAAAAGCAGGCATCAGTAAGCAAAAGCTGAGAAAAATTTTGCAAAGAAAAATCAATCGAGAATTGAATAGAAGGGAAGACCAACGTCCGATGTTATCAGATTTATTAACAGCAGAAACCATCCAATTTACTGAGGTGCCGCTGGCTTGGCAAGAAGCCATTCGAGAAGCTGCTGCGCCATTAAAAAAGACCAATAAAATTGAGGAACAGTATATAACCGCCATGATCAATAAAGTGGTGGATCATGGGCCTTTTATCCATATTGGAAAAGGCATCGCTTTGCCTCATGCGCGTCCAGAAGATGGGGTCAATGCGATCGGGATGTCGTTATTAAAAGTCAAAGAGCCAGTGCTTTTAAATGATGATCCGCAACACCCCATTCAAGTGTTTATATGTTTGGCAGCAGTTGACAATGAGCTCCATCTAAAAGCGTTAGCGAGTTTAACAAAAATTTTGTCGAATAATGAAAAACTAACTGCGTTACTTTCCGCAACCAATGCGGATCAAATAATTGAAGTGATCAGAGAAGGAGAAGATGAAAAATGAAATTTGCAGCAGTGTGTGGGTCAGGATTAGGATCAAGTTTTATGGTGGAGATGAATATCAATTCTGTTTTAAATGAATTGGGTGTCTCAGGTGTGGAAGTGTCCCATTATGATTTAGGAAGTGCCGCACCCGATATGGCGGATGTTTTCTTTGTTGGTGGCGATTTAGCCGATAGTGCGCAGCATCTAGGTGAGATCGTGGTGTTAGACAGTATTATCGATCTCGATGAATTGAAGCAAAAGGTTCAAGCCGTTTGTCAGGAAAAAGGATTACTATAAAAAGGAGTAGACAGTCATGAACGAATTTTTAGATATTCTTGTTGATATCGCGAGTACCCCAGCGATCTTAGTTGCGCTGATCGCCGTTTTGGGGAATGTGCTGCAGAAAAAAGACATTGCCACGATCGTCAAAGGGGGCATCAAAACCTTTGTTGGGTTTCTCGTGGTCACTGCCGGGGCTGGGGTGATCGAAAGCTCTCTGGCGCCATTTGGGGAGATGTTCCAAGCAGCCTTTAACATGCAAGGGGTCGTCCCAAATAACGAAGCGATCGTTGCGCTGGCGTTGACGACTTACGGCACCTATACCGCACTTATTATGTTAGCCGGAATGGCCTTCAATATTTTGATTGCCCGTATCACTCGCTTTAAATACATTTATTTGACTGGGCATGCCACGTTGTATATGGCTTGCATGATTGCGGTGATTTTGAGCGTTACTGGAATGAATACTTTTAATCTAGTTTTATTTGGCGGCTTAGCGTTAGGGATCTGTAACACGATTTTCCCAGCGATCGCACAACCGTTTACTCGAGAAATTACTAAAAATGATTCCGTCGCATTGGGGCATACGGGGAACTTCGGCTACGCATTGAGCGGGTTGATTGGGAAATACGTCGGCAATAAGGAAAAATCCACAGAAGACATTAATTTTCCGAAAGGCCTGTCTTTCTTGCGGGACTCTACTGTTAGTATCACGATTACGATGGCTGTTGTATACGTGATCGTAGCAATTTTTGCTGGGAGTGAATTTATTACAGAAAATCTTAGCAATGGCACGAACTCGATCATTTATTCGTTGCAGCAAGCCGGTTCGTTTGCCGCTGGTGTCTTTGTGATTTTAGCTGGTGTCCGTCTGATTTTGGCAGAAATCGTACCAGCCTTTAAAGGGATTTCCGAAAAGCTTGTTCCTAATGCAATTCCTGCATTGGATTGCCCTATCGTCTTTCCTTATGCGCCAAATGCTGTTCTGATTGGTTTTCTAACCAGCTTTGTCGGTGGAATCGTTAGTTTGATCATCATGGTCTTCACAGGAACAACCGTTATTATTCCAGGTGTCGTGCCCCATTTCTTCTGTGGCGCAACGGCAGGTGTTTACGGCAATGCAACGGGTGGTGTGCGAGGCGCCGTGATTGGTTCCTTTATTCATGGGATCATTATCAGCTTCATGCCGATCTTGTTGATGCCAGTCATGGGGGATCTTGGGTTCCAAGGATCAACTTTCTCTGATACCGACTATGGAGTTGCAGGGATCTTCCTAGGAAACTTAGCCAATATGGGCGGTCAAATCGCCATCTTCTCAGGGATAATTGCGGTAGTCGCGGTCTTGATCGGATTGACGATTTTAAAGAAAAACAGCCGAGCAAAATCTGTTTCTGAATAAATAGAGGATGGAGGGATAAATAGTGGCAATCAGTGAACAAGAATACCACGAACTCGAAAGTTTAGCGGCAAAGATTCGTTTAGATACCCTTTGCAGCATCAAGAAAATGGGGCAAGGCCATCTGGGCGGTTCCTTTTCAATTGTTGAATTATTAGCCGTTTTGTACGGCAAACAGCTGCGGGTCAATCCACAAGATCCACAGTGGACGGATCGTGACCGACTCGTTTTATCAAAAGGACATGCTGGCGCCGCACTGTACAGTGCATTAGCAAATACGGGCTATTTTGATCGGTCGTGGTTATGGACGATCAATGAGGGCGGCACGAGACTGCCTTCCCATCCGGATCGCTGGAAAACGCCGGGGGTTGATGCCACCACAGGTTCACTGGGGCAGGGGACTTCCATGGCTGCCGGGATCGCGACGGGTCTGCGCTTGGCAGGGAAGGACAATTTTGTTTATTTGATCGTCGGGGACGGCGAACTAAATGAAGGACAGTGCTGGGAAGCCTTCCAATACATTGCCCACTTCAAACTGAATCACTGTATCGTCATTATTGATGACAATAAAAAACAGCTAGATGGGCCAACCAAAGACATTCTTGATCCCTTTGACATCCAGCAGAAGATGACTGCATTTGGCTTTTATACAGAAAAAGTTCCAGGAGCAGACATGCAAGCCATTGATGAGGCAATCGAGCGCTGCAAAGCGATCGAAGACCAAGCAGTTTGCATTGTCTTGGACAGCGTGAAAGGACAAGGCATTCCTTTCTTTGAAGAATTAGATGCCAATCACTCCGTGAAGTTTACCACGGATGAAATCAATCAAGCGGCAGAAGCGGCAATCAAAGAGTTGACGATAAAAATCGAAGGAGGACGCTAAGGCATGTTTACATTAAGCAAAACCACTGCTGCTGGTAAAGAGCTGCGAACATGTGTCGTTGACACATTGGTGGAACTCATGGATGAAAATAACCAGCTAGTTGCGTTGGATGCCGACCTTGGCTCTGCCAGCGGCTGGACAGCGATTGCCAACAAACATCCCCAACGCTTTATCAACATGGGGATCGCGGAAGCCAATATGGTTGGCGTCGCTGCTGGCTTGAGTTTAACTGGCTATACACCTTTTATCCACACTTTTGGGCCATTTGCAACGCGCCGGGTATTCGATCAGCTGTTTATTTCTGGCGGCTATGGCGGCAATACGATCAATATTTACGGTTCTGATCCGGGGTTTGCAGTCGGACACAACGGCGGCACCCATACGACATGGGAAGATGTGGCTTTGATGCGAATGATTCCCCAATCGATCGTCTGCGATGCAGCGGATGAAGTCCAAATGGCGTGGATCATAAAAACCTTTAGCCAATTATCCGGCGTTCATTACGTACGAGGCAATCGGAAAGCGGTTCCGACGATTTATGAAAAAGGCTCGACCTTTGAACTAGGGAAAGGCAATGTTTTAAGACCAGGCGATGAACTGTTGTTGATTGCCAGTGGCCAACTGGTTTCTGAAACACTGCAAGTGGCAGAAGAATTTGCAGAAATAGGAATCAGCTGCGAAGTGATCGACATGTTCACCATCAAACCGATCGATAAAGAATTGATCATCCGCGAAGTTCAGGGAAAACGGCAAGTCATCACCATCGAAAATCATTCTATCACCGGTGGACTAGGGAGTGCCGTCGCCGAAGTGCTTGCTGAAACTGGCAGTGCTGTTCCCTTAAAACGTATTGGTGTCAACGAACGATTTGGCCAAGTCGGCACACCCGATTTCCTGCAAAAAGAATATGGCTTAGATGCTGCTTCAATAAAGCAGCAAATCGTCGAGGGGAAGGTCAGGGGATAGAAAAAGGAAGCATCAACGAATCAATGGTTGGTGCTTCCTTCTCATTTATTTCAGGTCTTGCGAAAAACGTCAAACAACGCGTCAGTTCTGCTGTTTGACGTTTTTTTATGAACTACGACAAAAACCAGCGCCGTAACTTTTCTGCTTCGGTTAATGGGAAGTAGAACAGCTTACTTTCGGTGAAGGTATCTTCGGTTTTGATGGTCAACTGTGACTTGCCCAGACCTTTTTTGTGCTGCCAATACGTCGTGGTGACGGTGAAATCTTGGATTTTATTTTTCTTCAGATAAGCGGTCACCTTTGTTAAGCCGCGAATCGTTTGACACAACAATACATGGTTATCTAAAAATTGATACCCTTGTATTTTGCCCCGCCAGATGCTTGATAACACGAAGGAGCCAAAGGACACGAAGAAAATCAGCGCTAACCACCAGAAAAAGAAGGCGGAGATTCCTACAACAAGCAGCCCGATAAGCAGTGGCCAACGGCAAAAGTACCAAAAGTTGGGTCGCGGATTTTTCACTAGAGCGGTTTGTTGAAACGACCATTCAGGTAAAAAGCGGGCCAATGTTTCGGTCAGCTGCGCCTCTTTCAAAATGGGGAACAGATAGACCGTATCATCGCTTTCTGAAGAACTGCCAGCAGCCAGCAGTAACTTGACGGAGCTTAGATGAAAGATTCGGCGATAAAGATTTTGTTCGACACTTAGCCCTTGGATCCTAGCGAGGGGAATCGTTTGGTGTCGTTTAGAAAACAAGCCTTGCGTGATCAGCAGCTGTTGTTGGTTCGTTTCCACCGTAAAGCCATAATAGCGGAAAAGATTTCTAGCGATCGCAAGAAAGAAAAACAAAATCAGCAGTCCTAGCAAAAGCGCAGCACCTAATAAAAGGCCGAGTTGCTGCAAATCCGATGCATAGGTAAAGAGATTGGGAATGTTGTCGATCACGTTGTAGCCGATGACTAGAACCAAGGTGAAAACAGAAAAATCAGTGAGAGAAAACAAGAAAATCTCCTTGAATTTCAAAGTGAATGTTTCTAACGGCGGATTTGCTGTTTCCTCACCCGAAAAAACAGTAGCGTAATTATTGGTTGGTTCTTCTCCACTAGCTGCTTGGGCAGTCAGCTCTTGTGGTGTCGCAGCCGCTTTTTTTGACGCTTCGATGGAGGCAATGAGAGCCAGCGGCAACGCTGGGAAAAGAATTTCGGCTTCGCCACTCGAACTTGCGGCGCTTTCCAACTTCACTTCAGCTAGTTTAAACGGACGTAAATAAAAGTAATGATTCTCTTGAATCGTTTGGATGCGTTCAAACGGCAAAATCGTTTGTTTTTGGATAAAGAGTCCTTTGTTGACTAGCACACTCGTTTGATCGATTTGAAAGGTAAAGCGGGTGTATGACAGTACCGCAAAAATCAAACAGACCAGTAAAAATAGCAGAATGCCGCCCAGAATCATTGGCAAAGAAGGGGCGTCGTTGAATAATTTGAATACAAGCAGAAACGCTAGTACCAGAAAATTTTTGCAATTTTTGAACCAATAAAGACCGATACACAGCAACGGCAGTCGTTGTTTTTCATAGATCATCTTTGACCACCTCGACTAAAGTCATAATGGTTTCTCGCAAGCGTTCGGCTTGCGCCACTGGTAGGCCTTCAATGGTGTGGTTGGTGGCAGCCGTATGGATCTGTAAGGAGACTAAGGAGTATTTTCGCAAAAAGATCCCTTGGTCTGTTTCGATATGCTGGATTCGGCGGATCGGAATATACGTGGTGCTGCGGAATAGATAGCCGTGTTGAATGGCGATATCATTTTCTTGGATCTCGTAGCGATGGAATGTGTAACGGTAGCTCATTAGCACAAAAGAAAGCAGATGGCTGATCAAAGTCAGCGCCAATAAGCTTGACCAAAGGGTGATCACCCAGAAATGCAGCCAGTTTTGCGTGGCTAGAAACCAAAAAGAAGCAGCGAAAATCAGGCTGAAAATAATCAGTGACGTAATCCTTCGCAACCGCCAAACACGAATGATGGTTTGAGGCATTTGTTCATTTAATAAGGGATAATTCAAGGGAAACATCCTCTCTACATAGAAATAAATAGGGTTACCCACAAATATAGTGGAGATAGAAGAAAAAAACAAGGTCAGGAATTAAAAATAGTTAATTGTGATTTAAATATTGATGCGAATAGGTACAAAAAAGAAAAAGACACGTTTGGCTAACCAATGAGCATGAGTTTGTTCGTCATGAAAAAAGCGAATCTGCTATTGACTCTCCCTCAAGAGGAGCCAGTATGCTTTAGTAGAATAGGGCGATTTCTGTAGAAAATGATCGAGGTTGCTGGGCTGTCAAAAGAAATCAATGGACGCAAAACAATTGATCAACTGACCTTTTTGGTATTGGAATACCGCTGGTCGTACTATTTTTGACCAATAGGATTGGTGGAGATAAAGTGAGGGGGGCTGTTTCTTATACATCACAAGATAGTGGCAGATAGAAGAAGTACCAGAAGCAGTTTGTACGGTCCATAGAGGAGCCTATGCAGAATTTCCGAAAGCCTATGCTGCAGTTATCCAGTTTGTTGAAAACAACGGCTAACGAATCACAAGGCCTTTTCGTGAAAGCTATATTGATGGCATTTGGAAGAAAGAAAGTGAAGAGGAATGGCTGACTGAGATCCATCTTCCTGTTGAAAAAATCAGCAGGCGACAGTAAGCAGAGACGTAGTTTGATGCAGTTTTTTTGTTAGGCAAGGTGTGAATTGCAGTAAGAACTTCTTTTATCGAAGGAAAGCAGGCGATTCCCATTGACAAATCGACTGGCGCCTTCTAAACTAAAAGCAGAAAAACAAGAGAAAAAGGTGATGGCTCCGGCCTATCTGCTGTTATTCCTTCGTTAACAGGGGTAGGACTGGAAAAGAGTAAATAAAATCAATTTCATAGGCAAAAAATTGACTGCATGCAGTTTTATTTGAAGTGCCTATCATTGATTTTATTTTACTCTTCGCTTTTTGATCTTCATCGTTTGAAGGTTGACCGCAGAGTGAAATCTGCGGTCTTTTTTGTTTTTCAATTATTTTGAAAGGGGAAAATAAGATGTACCAAGAATTGAGAAAGGCAATCGAGCGGCCACCGCTCTATAAAAAAATGGCAGAGGCGTTTTGGGACGATGCGTATATTTCCAAGCAAATGTTAAAGGCTCATTTGGATCCTGATTTTGAGGGAGCGAGTAGAAAGGTTGACTTTATCAACGAATCCGTTCGATGGATCAGTCGCCTTGTTCCGCCAGAAAAACAGACGCAACTTCTTGATATCGGCTGCGGACCAGGGATCTACGCGGAAAAATTTGCAGCGCTGGGCTATGAAGTGACAGGCGTTGATTACTCCAGAAGATCCCTTACCTATGCGAGAGATTCTGCGAATAAGCGGGAACTAAATATTACCTATCTATTTGATAACTATTTGGAGATGGCATTGCCTCAGCAATTTGATTTTATTACCTTGATTTATTGCGACTATGGTGCCTTAAATCCAGAGGAACGCAAACTACTGCTAAAAAATGTGCTGGCGCATCTAAAACCGGGTGGCAAATTTTTGTTCGATGTATTTACGATTGCACAGTTTTTAACGCTTAATGAAGAGCAGACCTGGGAAAGTCACGAATCAGAAGGGTTTTGGAGGGGGGAGCCCCATCTTGTGCTATATCAACGATGGAAATATCCTGATCACGTCTTGCTGGAGCAAACAACGATTTTAGCAGAAGGTGAGACCACAAATTATTACTTATGGACGACCTATTTTACAAAAGATGCATTGCTGAGGGAAGTTCAGGCTGCAGGCTTTGATATCTGTGAGGTATTTGGCGATGCTAAAGGCAGTCCTTATAGCGAAGAAGATTCAACAATGGCGATACTTTTGAAGAAGCCACAACTGAAAGAGTAGTTTTCTGTAAATAGAAACAAAAAGAAACGATGATTTTTCGTCGTTTCTTTTTGTTTGGCTCGGAACTGATCGATCAATTTTTTCGTACTAATGATCGGGCCTATTCAACACTACTCATTCAGCGAAACGTCGAACCATCGTAATATCTGTTTCCAAATAGCCCATTTTTTTGTATAGCTGATACGCAGATTGATTATGGGCAAAAACGTGCAAGCCGATCTCAGTGATGCCTTGCTGGATCGCCCACTTTTCCAAAGCTTGTAATGCTTTGGTTCCATAGCCTTTTCCTCGCTGGTCTTCCTCGATGATAAAGTCATAGATGAAGGCTTTCTGGGCAGCTGTGTTGATCCAAATCACCCCGATCGGTTCACTAAAATCAGCTGCAAATAAAGAAAACAAGTGATTGTTTTCAGTGGCAGTCCCTTGAGGAAGTAAAGAAGCAAAGCTTTCTTTGGCGAGGGAGAGGGCCTCGTCTTTGGCCCATGTGCCTGCTTGGATTTTGTCATTGGCGTATTCGAAAACAGCATTGGCTAAGTAGGCAGCGTAGTCGCTGTCTTTCATTGGTATTAAGTTCATCTATTTCTCCTTTCGTCCTTTTGGATTCTCCCTATCTTGCAGAATGATTGCAGTAAGGGGAAATGGGGACGCTTGATTGGTAACTATTTGTTCCCCCTTCAGTTGAAGGTCTCTGACAGCGGGTCTCGTCGTTGAAACAAAAACAGGTCATCCGGTGCAAACTGGTGGCGTGCATCGCAAGTATAGCCTCGCAACCAGTCACAACCATCGATGCGGCGAACGTAGAATCCTTTGGGGAAATCATCGGTTTTCTCCAAAGGCATAGAAGCGATCGTGATTGCGGCAGCTGGCGCTTTTCCTTGGGATTTCAGTCCGGTGCTATTTGCCAGTTGATGATAACTGAGGCGAAAGTGTAAGGCCATTTCCAATGTACAATCGGTCAGTCCATAAGAAGGTGCAGCTGCAAAAATCTCCGTCAACGAGCCACCTTGTGTGAGTCCCAGTTCTTTAAGGGAAACAATCACACAAGTAGTACGCTGTTTATCGGCACTGAGGGAGAGGTGGGGATGGCGCAAGAGCTGGTTGGCATACGCGTTTAAGTGAATCTGCTGTTCTTCCAACTGCTGGCAAAGGCGGGCTAGCGAAACCCCGCCATAGTCTACGATCACTTCTTTCAAATCAAACACTCCTTTCAATAGGGATCCATTTCTTGAAAAATCAGTTCGCACCCTCGTTCTCAGTCAAATTGGCATAAATCGCAGCAACTTCTTCTTGGTAACGATTCTTTAGTCGAGGGGGACTTAAAATGCGTAGGCTTTTTCCAAAAGAGAACAAATAGGGCACCACCCAGCTTTCCTCGGGTAAATCAACGGTAACCACAGCAGTGCCTTCCTCCGTCAAAGTAATATCCTGATGATCGAACTCATCATATACCCGATAAAGAACGTCGGCTTGAAAGAATAGACGAGCGGGATAGGTGTCAACAGTCAATTCAATGGCAGAATTAGGCGCAGTGACCGGAAAAAAATGCTGTTCAGTGACGTGGACCTGACTCATACGGCTGATTTTAAATGTCCGAAAGGCATTCTTTTGCTGGTCGAAGGCTTGCAGATACCATGCTTGCGAACGAAAAAGCAGTTTGTAAGGCTGACAGACGCGTTTTTGCGGTCCCTGTTTACTGATATAGTCAAAGGTGATCACGTGGTTCCTTAAAATACTCTTTTTTAATAAATCAAACGTGTCGTTGCCGTTTTCTCGCCGATGCCAAGTGGAAAAATCAACTTCTAGCCAGTCTGCATCGTTTTGCTGGAATAAGGATTGCAGTTTTGCCAATGATTCTCCGCTGATCTGTGGCGTCAGCTGGCGAATCCCTTTCAACGCCAAAAGCAGGTTTTTCCGTTCTTCCTCTGATAATAACACTTTATCCAACACAAAACTGCTTAACAAATAGACGCCGCCATTTCGACCCGTTTCGGTATAGATGGGTACGCCAATACTGCTTAAGGTATTGATATCTCTGGTGATGGTGCGAGTCGAGACTTCAAATTGTTTGGCTAATTCAGAAGTGGTTGCTTTTTCATGATTCAACAGGTGGTAGATAAGGCCGAACAGGCGTGTCGTGCTCACTTGGTTTACTCCTTTTATAAAAAGATGATAAAACACTGACAGAAGGTGTCTAGGTTTCTATCGTATCATAAAGACAAAGAAGGAGGAACACTAATGAAATTTTCGATAATAGAAACGGAAAGAACCAATAATTTTACTGATCCAGCGATTCAAGCAAAAATCACTGGCTTATGGGAGAAAAACAGCGAGGCGGTCAAGAAAGCCGCAGAAAAAGGAACGGTCATCGCTTGCGTTTACCACGAGTATGAGTCAAACTATCAAGGAGACTATGCCGTTTCGCTTTGTTTCGAAGAAACGGAGCAAGCAGACTTTGATACAGAAAAATATACTTGGAAAAAGTATCCGGTCGATCGGCGCGATGCGCAGGGCATTCTGACTACTTGGCGTCAAGTCTGGTCAGAGGAAGAAAACCAGCAGTTGCAGCGCAGGTATTCCTTTGATTTCGAACAGTATGCGCCAGACGGCGAAGTAACGATTTTTATCGCCATTGAAGAAAGCGACAAAGAGTAACCATTTTCCTGAATAGGAGGACAGTCAATGAGACAGTACGAAAGCAAAGCAGACTTGATCCAAGAGATCACAGAACGTTACCAAAAATTTCGCCAAGAATTTGTTGAAATTCCCGAAGCGTTACGAAATCAACGGATAGCAAGTGTCGACAAGACCCCTTCAGAAAATTTGTCTTACCAAATCGGCTGGGTCAGTTTGTTATTGTCATGGGAAACACAGGAACAACAAGGGATGAGCGTTCACACACCTGCTGAAGGGTATAAATGGAACAACCTTGGTGGATTGTATCAATCCTTTTATCAGACATATGGCAGTTTGACCTTAGCACAGCAGCAAGAGCTCTTAGACCAAAAGGTGACGGCACTTTGCCAGTGGATCGAAGGCTTATCCGATCAGGAATTGTTTGAAGCAGGGCAACGGGATTGGGCAACCACCAAAGCACAGTGGCCAGTCTATAAATGGATCCATATCAATACAGTAGCACCCTTTACCAATTTCCGAACGAAAATCCGAAAATGGAAAAAGGAAGCACTGCATTGATTAATAGAGAAATGAATGAATCGAACAGGAAAATCACACCCTTTTCATAGTGTGATTTTTTGCTGTACATAAAAAAACGGTTTATTGAGAAACAATGGCAAAGAAGCGCCAGCGACTTGCTATCAATTGTGAGAGACTGAAAATCGTGCTATGATGGCGTTAATCAGAGCAAGGAGGAAAAAGCTGATGTGTGGTGGCATTATTTCCCAAAAAATTGCCTAAGCCCATGTAGATCAAGACCAGCAAAAAACGATTTACATGGGAGGAACAAATGATGAAAGAAAACAAATATGATGACCAAACGTTTTTTACGAAATACAGTGAAATGACTCGTTCGCAAAAAGGCCTGCAAGGAGCTGGGGAATGGCAGACGCTAGAAAAAATGTTGCCTGATTTCGAAAAAAAGCAGGTACTTGATTTAGGCTGCGGGTATGGATGGCATTGCCAATATGCTGTAAACCATGGAGCGGCAGCAGTACTAGGAACTGACATATCTCAACGGATGCTCGAGGAGGCCAAGAAAAGGCACCCTGATCCGAAAATAACGTATCAATGTGTCGCAATGGAAGAAGTGACACTTCCTCCAGCCACAATAGACGTTGTTTTAAGTTCATTGGCGTTTCACTATGTGGCAACGTTCGAAACATTGATCAAAAGCATATCGGTCTGGCTGAAACCTGGTGGTGTACTCGTATTTTCGGTGGAGCATCCGGTTTATACTGCGGAAGGATCGCAAGATTGGCAGTATGATAGGCAGGGGGGAATCCAGCATTTCCCAGTCGATCATTACTATTATGAAGGCAAGCGGGAAGCGCAATTTTTAGGTGAAACGGTGACCAAATACCATCGTACCCTGACAACCTATTTAATGACCTTATTGCAAAACGGCTTCATTTTAGAAAAAGTGATTGAGCCGCAGCCGCCAGAAGAATTACTGGAAGTACCGGGAATGAAAGACGAAATGCGCCGACCAATGATGCTGCTAATAGCTGCTAGAAAAAGCTGACTTAAAGAATTGTTAAACAGTTGATCTGTGAAGATCAGCTGTTTTTTTGTTTTGTGTCATCGTAAGAAACAACCGATGAAGCCTGTGATCGCTTGATGTGTAGTGGGTTGAGTTAACAAAATAAACTGTTATTTTAATTGCTAAAGTGACGCGAAGGTGACAAAAATGAAACGCCATTACTTAAAAGGGTATGCTATATTTTAGACAGTACTTGTTTTTTTACGGAAAAAAGCCGATAGATGATGGCGTAACTTACGCAATCGCCGCCAATTGGTTTTATAGAAAAAACACATAACCATTCCCAAGTCCAATGCACGTTTGCAGAATATTCAGCAAACGAAAAGTAAATGACTATGAATAGAAAGGGTGAGGATCATCGAAAACAACCAAACCATTGGCTTGACGTCAGGAGAAGTCAAGGCGCGGGTGCAGCGCGGTCAAGTCAATAAGACAAAAAAGGATACAACGAATACGTACCCGAAAATCCTTTTTACCAATATCTTTACCTTTTTTAATTTAATCAACTGTGTCTTATTCTTTCTCGTCTGTTTGACGGGTTCTTATCAAAACGGCTTGTTTGTCTTTGTTGTCTTCAGCAATGTGATCATCAATCTCTTTCAAGAAGTTCGTTCTAAACGAACCCTGGATAAGCTGGCACTGCTAAAAGTGGCCAAAGCCGATGTCTATCGAGATGGTAAGCTGGAGAATTTGCCGATCCACAAACTCGTAATGGATGATGTGTTACGACTGAAAAGCGGGGATCAAGTGCCGACGGATGCCAAAGTCATTCAAGGATCTTTAGAAGTCAATGAATCCTTGCTGACTGGTGAAATGGATACGATCCACAAACAGCCAGCAGACGAGTTGTTTTCTGGCAGTTTTATCACTGCTGGTGAAGCGTTGTGCCAAGTGATCCACATAGGCGCTGATAACTATATCGCAAAAATCAACAAAGAAGCCAAGACCATCAAACGACAAAAATACTTGATCCAAGGCAGTTTGAATAAAATCATTCGTTGGATCAGCTTGATTTTGGTACCGTTATGTACCCTCTTGTTTGTCAAACAGTTCTATTTCTCTCATGCGGCTTTCAACACCGCCATCTTACGGACGGTGGCGGCAGCTGTAGGGATGTTCCCCGAAGGTTTGTTTTTATTGACCAGTGTCACATTGACCATCAGTGCCGTCTATCTGGCGCGCAAAAAAGTGATGGTGCAGGAATTGAACTGCATTGATGCTTTGGCACGGGTCGATGTTCTTTGCTTAGACAAAACCGGCACGATCACCGAAGGCAAGATGACGGTGGAAAAGACGATTTCCTTACAATCGGAAACACCGTTGGCAGAAATCACCGGCAACTTAATGGCTCAGCTACCCGATCAGAACCCAACGGCAATGGCGCTACGAACCTTTTTTTCAGAAAAAACGACTTACCAGATGCAGCAAGTCATCCCCTTTTCATCTGACCGCAAATTCAGTTGTGTCACGTTTGAAGGGCAAGGCACTTATTTCATCGGAGCTGCGTCGATTTTACTGGGAACCAACCATGAAGCTGTCTTAAAACAGGAAAGACAGCTGGCAGAAGAAGGCTATCGGGTGATCGTTTTGGCGCACAGTGCGCAAGGCTATGAGGAGGCAGGACTGCCGACGGATATTGAACCGTTAGGATTTTATTTACTGTCAGACACGATCCGTGAAGATGCCAAAGAGACCTTGGAGTATTTTCGTTCACAAGCAATCCAATGCAAGATCATCTCTGGCGATGATCCAGTGACAGTCAGTCAAATCGCGAAAAAAGTCAATCTACCAGGGGCTGCTGATTTTATCGATGTATCAAAATTAACTGCAGCCGAATTAAAAGAAGCTGTCAGCAACTATCAGATTTTTGGTCGAGTGACGCCGCAACAAAAGAAAGAAATGGTACTCTACTTGAAAGAACAAGGGCATACTGTCGCGATGACTGGCGATGGCGTCAACGATGTTTTGGCGCTGAAAGAAGCCGACTGTTCCATCGCGATGGCTTCCGGTGTCGATGCTGCGCGTCAAGTATCAAATTTGGTGCTTTTGGAAAATCAATTCGATGCTTTGCCATCGGTCATGGATGAAGGCCGCCGAGTAATCAATAACATTACTCGCTCAGGTTCATTGGTGCTAGTGCAAGTCTTATTCTCCATCATGATCACTATGGGGACGTTGTTATCAGGAACGACATATCCTTTTGAGCCGATCCAATTAACGATCATCAATGCCTGCTTTGTCGGCATTCCGACCTTCTTTTTAAACTTTGAACCAGACTTCAATCGGATCAAAGGGGAATTTATGACAACGATTTTCAAAAATGCTTTTCCAACAGCATTGACGATTACGGTAGGAACTCTGCTGATCATCAACTTTGGCTATTGGTTCAACAGTAGCAGCAAAGCTCTATCGATCATGAGCATTATTTTTACCGCTTGGAACTATCGCTTGATCCAGAAAAAGGTCTATCCAGCTATCAACAGCTATCGAACGATGATTTTTTTCAGCACCCAGATCTTGTACTTTGTTGCCTTGATCGTCGGTCGTGACCTCTTTAACCTAGGCAATACCAGCTATCTCAACCTCATTCTCTTGATTGCCTTGTTGAATTTTTCCGCCTATATGCAACGCTTTGCGGATAAGGGCATCGAGTTACTGATGCGAAGGTATACGAAGAAACGTAAAAGCTTATCAAAAGAAATGATTCAGTAAACAGTAGAAAAACTGATTGCTTAAGTAGCGCTTGTAGCTTGCTAAGCAATCAGTTTTTGTTTATAAATAAATTTCTTTTATTTTCAAGGAGTCTAAGTCTTGCTATGAAACTCGTTTCATACCGTACAATCAACCAAGGGACCTTTTCAGAAAATTTATCGAAAGTGAATCAGTAAATTTTCTATGGTAGACTTAGGTCAATCGTAAAACAAACAGATAGGAATGAAGGAAATGGCAACGATACGCGATATAGCAAAAATCACTGGTTTTTCGATCACGACAGTCTCTCGTGTGATCAATGGCCATCCTTATGTCGATGAGCAAAAGCGAGCAGCGATTTTGGCGGTGATGGAAGAACTGGATTACAAACCGAATAAGATCGCCCAAAAGCTCAGCTCGGGGAAAACCTATAATATTGGGGTCATCGTGCCGTTTGTCAATCACGCCTTTTTTGATGGGATTCTAAATGGCATTATGGAAGAAGCCTTTGCTAAAAAATACAAAGTGACGTTATTGCCGACCAATTTTGATCGGAAATTGGAACTAGAATATCTAGAAGAATTCGCTGCAAAAGGGTTTGACGGATTGATCGTCATTACCCGCGCAAATCATATCGAGACGTTTTATCCCTACATGGAAAAAGGACCGATCGTTTTTTGTGAAAATTCGACCGGTACTGCTGTTCCTTTCGTTGCGATCGACTTGGTCGGCTCTGTGACAGCTAGTATCAATTATTTAAAAGAACAAGGCGTAAAACGTTTGGGACTGACGCTCGGGCGCAGCAAACGTCTTAGCTGCAATTCAGTCAATACCATCGCAAAAGCCAAGGAGCTGTTTCCTGCTTTTTCGGAAGCCGATATTTATTGGGATTGTATCAAAGCACAAGACGGGATTTCCGCAGCAGCCTTTTTTAAAGAACGAGGAATCGATGGGGTGATCACAAATGGAGACGAAATCGCAGCAATGATTTTGAATCAATACTCCCACGGGACAGCACCCATCGTGATTGGACAAGAAAACCTGCTTATCAGTCAAATGCTGCATTTTTCTTCCGTTGAGTTTCATCTGAATCAGTGCGGCAAAGAAGCCTTTCGCTTGTTTCAAGAAAGAAAACAAGAACAGATCATTCTGCCTTATGAACTTATTATTCGTGAATAATCATTGTCAAAAAAAGAACACACCTTATTACGAGAGGTGTGTTTTTGCCTGATTTTTAAAGGGAATTTGAGGAGATAAAATAAAAAAATAAAGAAAAAATCAATTTTGAATGCTTGCTTTTCACAGAGTAAAGGGCTACCATTGGTCTGTGGCTTTTTCGCCACAAAAATAGGAAACGTATCAGACAAGAGTACTTGGGGAAGATTCTCTTGGGGGAAGCCTGATACGTTTCCTTTTGTTCATTCTAACACTATTTATATATAAAGTAGAGAGATATTGAGTAGATAAATAAAAATACTGCTGTAATTGATGAATAGGAAAAGAGCAAGCTCACAAAGGACTACTTTCAAATCGTTTTCCTACAACATGTTGGATGGCAAATGGCTCCTCATGTTTTGGTTAATAAAAGAGGATCAACTAACTAATTGTGTGGCACCAACTAGAAAATTACATAGCTTAGCAACACCTGTTTCAGCTGTTTCTTTGATTAGAACAGTTGCAGTATTCTCGTAAACATGAATCACACTAACTTCTTGTAAACCGGTAAAGCCAATAACATTTGCCTGATAGTTTTGACCAGGGAACACTTGGTATTTTTCCATGTTTTTATCTCCTTCATTATTCTTATTTCAAAAGAATAATAATTAAAATTTAAGAAAAAGTAAAGTGAAACGATTTTTCATTCAAAAACACAGCCCTTTGGCGTTTGTCTCGAGTAGTTTCGATCTTTTTCTGCAATTTTTCATTATTTTTTTCAATAAATATGCGGTGGCTTATTGAACTTTATTCAAGAATATGTGCCTCTTTTTTTAGCAGCAACCACAGATTTCATCTAAACGAATGGGAGAAAACAGCAGCTGAATTGTTTGTTTTGTACCGGATTGGGGCTTATAATAAAAATAGGAAGAAGGATCGACGTCACCGCTTCCTAAATCAATTGAAAAGGGCGTGGAAGTTATGGAAAACGTATACCGAAATAACTTTGTCAAAAGAACTATTCAACTGATGTTTGCACCAAAAAAAATCAGAAAGCGTCCACCAGAACAATGGATCAAAATGCCTACCGACCGAGGTATTCGGAGAAAGGACGCGTGATCCAGCATCTCGCAGCTATGCGTGAAATAGTATTTGAAGAGAAAAGAACGTTAGGAAGTCCCGAACGCGGGACTTCCTTTTTTGTGTCAGTGACATTGGGAATTTAACGAGAAAGTAGTTGCCAGCAGGTTCTCTTGTGAAGGGCTCCTTTCAGAAAAGGATATAAAAGGAAGCTTGCACTTTTCCTAGCGCTCAATAGACGAACGGAAGAAATCAATAGATAGCAGTGTTAGTGGATAAAGGATCGAAAGGATTCTTTCCAGCTGTTTTCAATTTTAAATTGGGTTTTCCAAAAAGTATGATATTCAAAGTGGCGTTAGTCTACCTACATTATCAGAATGGATGATTGATAAAAGAAGGGGAATATAAAAGCCACTTTTTTCGCACATAGATTCTGTTAAAATAAACTTAGAGGTTCAAACCTGTAAAATAATCTTATAATTTTTAAAGAAGGTGAAAGCATGGACTACCCAGAAATCGCAGGTCATTTCCAGACAACATCCTTTGATCCCCAACCGTTTGTGCAAACGGCGATCGATGATCGAAAGGTAAGAGAGAGGCTAGTGGAGAATATCGTTGATGGTCAAAATCATATCAATGAGTATTTTAATAGTTATTTGATCATTAAAGAAGTAGCCGTTAAAAACCCTGAGCTGATTTATGATGAATGGGAACGGATCTGGGCATTGCATACCCATAAAAACTCCTATCATCGGTGGATCGCTCATGATTTGATCACTCAACTTTTGGTGATTGATCATGAAGACAAGTTTGAAGGGATCAAGCAAGAGTATGTACTGCTGCCTAAAGGAGAAAAAATTAGTAATTTCTTGAAAATGACTGAAAACATCCAGGAAGCCAGTCGATACAAAGACCTTCAGCAAGAGATTCAGCGTTTACTTGCGGATCAAGAATGGCTGTCCCACTTCAATGAAAAACAAGTGAAGCGTATTGAAAAAGTCCTTCAAACCCTTTTGGCTGAATGAATCAAGAAAAGCAATAAAACTTGTTTCAGAAGGAATTTTTCTACTATTTTTCTTGATTACTAGGAATAGTAGTGAGCAATGGGGAACACATTGCAATGATAGCTAACAATTATTTGCATGTATCGAATGCAAAATCTCCCTTAAGTCCTTGTAAGAAGCTAAGTGAAACTTTATACTAGAATGTAATACTTATTCAAAAAAAGGACAAATAAAATGAGGACATGAGCTTTTATGAAGAAATATTGTAAGGATAATGTGCTGGAAGCGGCGATGACGCGCCTGGAATATATTTTTGATACCTTTCCCCATGTTTATTTCTCTTTCAGTGGTGGAAAAGATAGCGGTGCCATGATTCAGTTGGCTGACCAAGTCGCCCGACAAAAAAAGAAAACTTTTGATCTGCTGATTTTAGATATCGAGGCAAATTATGATGCTACGAGAACGTTCATGGAAAAAATCAAAGCGTTACCAACTATCAATCAAACCTTTCACTTCTGTTTGCCCTTTTACGAGGACAACAACACTAGCGTATTTCAGCCACAATGGCTGATGTGGGATGAACAAGAACGTGAGAAGTGGGTACAGATGATGCCAAAAGATGCAATTTCACTTGCTGATTTAGATGAATCATTGATGGAAATCTATCAGAGTGCAAATATGAATCCAGATAAGTTCTTACGAAACTTTGCTCACTGGTACGCAAACTATCATCAGTGTGAACCCGTTGCTTGTGGCGTTGGCATCCGAACACAGGAAAGTCTATACCGATATCGGTCGATAACTTCGCCAAAGTATAACTTTCGGAAGCAATGCTGGATCAAACGGCAAGTAGCAGATTCCATGGTCGTCAATTTTTACCCCATCTATGATTGGAAGACAGAAGATGTCTGGGGCGCCTATGCCCATTTTGACTGGCCGATCAATGGCTTTTATGAAAAATTATATGATCATGGCGTTCCGATTCATCAAATGCGAATCTGTCAGCCTTATGGTATGCAACAACGAAAAGGCTTATACCAATATGCTCTGGTGGAACCGGAAACGTGGGAACGCGTCGTCAACCGCGTGTCAGGAGCCAATTTTGGTCGATTGTATGCCCAGACGGGATTATTGGCGCATTACAATACGAGAAAGCCAAGTCATATGACTTGGCAAGAGTATGCGGTCTTTTTACTGGAATCAATTGGACTTTATTCAAAGAAATTACAGGACCATTATTACCGCAAAATCACAATCTTGATTGATCATTATCGAGAAAAGCACGGGATCGAAGTGGAAGACATTCCCGATGTGACCAAACGTAAGGAGTGGCTGAAAAACGAAGTACTCTGGCATGACTGGAAAGGGATCGCTCGTGCGTTAGAAAAAAATGATTTTTCTTTGAGCACGCGACAATACAGTCTGACGAAAAAAGATGAGACGGAATTGTATGAGTTGGCGGTCGATTTTGGGGCGGCGTTGGGAATCGAGCATTTACCCAAGTATCAGTTAAAAAAATTGAATGCCAAATATGAGTATTTAACGAAAAAAATCACCTAACGATGGACGAATGTGTCCCTAGAGAGGAAGGGTTTTGTGAACGAACGATTGGTTTTATTTTTTCCACCGTATAAGAAAAGCCAATTCTATCAATTGATGGGGGCATTTTTTGCGGAACGGGTGTATCAGCAGCAATTTCCGTACTTAGTCAATGATGAGAACTGCTACTGGTATGTGATTCTTGATGACGAAAAACGGGTGACCGCTTTTTCTTATTATGAAAAAGGCGTCAATAAAGTGGAGCTAGGGGAATTTTATGAAAAAGATCCAACTGCTCAATTTAAAAAGTTTCTTTTACGGAAAATGTTGGTGGATATCAGCCGCAACTACCCAGAAGCAGAGATTCTCGCTTCTAGTAACCAGCCTAGTGAAATTGCACTTTTGGAGTCAAAAGGGTTTGCGGTCTATCGACAAACAAAAAATTATTCATTTCTAAAAAGGAGTGTAGTACCTCATGAGCGATATCGATTTTCCAGTGTTAGCGGCGAAGCTGATCCCAGTCAGCAAGATTCACGCGAATACGTATAATCCCAACACCGTGGCTGCTCCAGAGATGGATTTGCTGGAACTGTCGATTCGGGAAGATGGCTTTACGCAGCCACTGGTTTGTTACCACGATAAGGAGCAGGACAAGTATATTTTGATCGATGGGTTTCATCGGTATGTCGTAGCAAAAGATCGCTTAGAATTGCCAAGCGTTCCGGTCACAGTGATCGATAAGCCTTTTGAGAATCGCATCGCTTCAACGATTCGCCACAATCGAGCACGTGGTACCCATGGCATCGAGAAGATGGGAAACATCGTGCAGCAGTTGGTTGCTAACGAGTGGTCGGATGAACGAATTGCCAAGGAATTGGGGATGGACCGCGAAGAGGTCTTTCGCTTTAAGCAGCGCTCAGGCTTAAAAAGTGCCTTTTCCAACCATGAATTCAGCAAATCTTGGATTGAGTTTGAAAAAAGATATTACAAAGGCAAAAAAGAGACCTGAGAGGTTGAAAAAACTATCTAAAAAAGCTATCTATTAGAAGACAGCGATTCGTTAATAATTCTTTTTAAATTTTGAATAGGTGTTTTTTACAACGATAACGATCAGATTGATCACCATCGACAAACAAAGCGTCCCTAAGAGAATGGCCAGGATCACACCTAATGTGTCTCTTAGAAAGCTGAAGATCGCTTCAATGATAAACATAGTTTTTCCTCCTTTTCTCATCGTCTATTTTTTCTGACAATTGCAAAAATAGGCTCCTTGAGCAATAACTGCCTGCTACTAAAAACATGATCGAACGGTTTTCAAGTCCAGCCTTTTTTGGTGATTGTTCTTTTCCAAAGTAGAGTATACATTGGAAAGGATGAAAGAACGTTTCTATTTTTTATAATCGGTAAAAAATTCTGAAATGTAAAGAACAACAGTGGCTTTTTTATCTCCTGCGGATAGCATGAATAATCGTACCAGTTTGCATAAAAAAAGTAAAATGATAACAAAAAGTGAGTGGCGAAACAAAAGGTAATCATCTGATTGAATAATAATAAGCGAAATGAAAAGCTATGCTGCACAACGTCTGTAGAACAGAAAGAGGTTGTGCGGCTATTTGTTTTCACGCTGCTTCTTTGCTGCTAGAATAAATACTATCATTTTTTTTTGAAGAATAACTGCATAAAAATCGATCGTGATCAAACTGATTTTATCACAATGACAGTAAGCGCATTTTTAACTCAAAGACAAACTTTTTTGTAATATTCGGGAAAAGTGTCAATGATTGCTTTGACAGTAAGCCAATCGTCATGCGGAGATTCGGTAAAGGCAGTGATAAAATTTTTACTTGAGCGCATGTTTGATCAATGATCGAACGCGGGACTAGACCGCAGAAGCCTGTTTGTTCAATCAAATAAGGAATCGTCGTGCTGCTGCTGACATATTCCCATTGGAGCGAAGGTACACACTGGTCAAGGTAGCCCTCGATATTTCTAAGTGCAGGACAGTCACCGCCGGAACTGTATAGATGGATTCCTGTAAGGTCGGCTAATTCCTTAATGATCAATGGGTTCGTGATCGAAGTGATGCAGCAGATTTCTTCTTGGAAAAGTTCTTCATAGACAAAGGAATCTTCGTGAGGAAGTGAGCATAACGCAAAATCAATACGATTTTCTTTTAATGCATCGGCTAATGCCAGCGTGGATCCCACCATGATCTCGAATTTTATTTTTGGGTATTGGTGGGAAAATACATGGAGAAGCTCCGGTAAAATCAACATGTCATAAGGGGGGACGATGCCCATCCGTAAAGAATATTCGACTGTGTTCGAAGCATTGAGCAACTGTTCTTTGACCTCCTCCCACTGAGCGATCAGACCAGGAACCGCCTGTTTCAACAATTCACCTTCCAACGTGAGTACATTGCTTTTTCCTTCCAAAAATAACGCTACTTCTAACTCTTCTTCTAACTTTTTGATATGGTTCGTAACCGTCGATTGGGCATAGTTTAATTTAGCAGCAGCTTTCGTAAACGTACCTTCTTCAACGATCGTTTTAAAGGAGTGCAGCTCTTTGATAAAATCCACATTGGTCCCCCTCTCTTTTTACCTATTATACAAAAAAGGAGCGGGGAGAAGATTTCTTTTTTTTCTAGTAAATAAAAAAAATAGATACAAAAGTTATTTAAAACATGCAGTCTGTTTTGATCGTATGTTTCTTTGCTTTTAAAATAACGCTTTTCACATTTGGTGCTAAGAGTAGCTGCTAAAATTTCTATCATAAAAAAATACACCAAACATCCCAACTTTTCAGGGATTACGAGCAGCACACGAAAACAAGACAATGAATTTTTACGCTGCGCTTGAAAAGAAAAGCATTTGTTAGGAGAGGAATCTTGAAAAAAGGTCTGATTTTTTTCTGATGTGAAAAAAATAGACACGCTAAGAGAAATGAAAAATGGATACTTAGGAAAGGACTAAAATAGCAAACCATGCAATGAAAAAACTGACGGCGCTTCCTTCAAGAAGGCCGACAGTTTCCTTAGGTCAATGAATCGGTGTGATTCTTGGCTGAATCAGCTGTTCAATCGTTTTGTGGATGATCGTCCAGTCCGAAAGGGTAGGAACATTGGAAATTCGTAGTTGCTGAAATTTGGGGTTACTTTTCAGATGCAAGTCAAAATTGCTAACGATCAAATCAATTTCTCGATGGATCAATTCTTGTTCATCAGGAGCCACTTCAAAAAAATAACTGATTTCTGTATGGTCATTTTTGAATAGCTCTGTTGATGCGGCTAAAAAGGCATCTAATCCAGCACCACCTTGAAAAGCAAAGGCCACTTTGAGATGTTTTTTCAACTGATTGCTAGAAGAAAGTTCGCTTAACAAGGTCAACGTAACTGCGACATGCTCTAAGTGAGTAAACGAAAAGAAACGACTTTGTTCATTAAACTGTTTCAACCATTTATTCCAAGCAAGGTAGTCCGTCTTGAATGTCGCTTCAACAAAGGTTTTGATCTGGGGATCGGCAAATTCGTAATTCGCAGAAATCATCGTTAACAAGCGGAGATTTACGAGATATGCGATGATTTTGTGTGATGCTGCAGGAAGGATAGCTATTCCAGGTTTCTTTAAAAAGGCAGCAACTTCTGCGAGAATTTCTGGTTTCTCTGTATGGTGAAAAATGTAATCCGCCTCGCTTTCCCCATTAATATCCATCGTACTATACGAAATGCAGTGGAGAGCATTGAGGAAGATCCAAAGGAGTTCTTGTTGCGGCAAGTGGATGATCCGGTATTTTTTTAAATAATGTTCGTTTAATATTTTTGAGAAAACAGCGAAGCGTTCTTTCTCTAATAGATTGCGTTCTAAAGACGGTGGCAATGTCAAAAAGTAAGAATAGCGCCACCTACGCTTGGCAATACTTAGCCATAGGGCAAGTCGATAATGACTGTAATGCAAATCTTTTTTGTTGGCTTCTTTTGCTTTTTGGACCAGAAGACGCGCATCTGCAGGGCTGTCTTTATCTAAGATCGTGCTATCGCCATAAGCGGAGAAAAAGACAAACAGACAAAAGCGAATATCGGCTTCGGTACCGATAAAATCAAGATGATTCGTTGCGATGGTCACAGAATAGGTTTGTAAAGATTTGTTCATATAACTGATCGTTCGCAACAGATGACTGCGGGAATAGCCAAATTCGATCGTTGCTCGGTGAATAGAGTATTTTTTATTATCAATGATACTAGACATGATTTTAAACTCCAACGTTTCCATGCCCAAAAGCTGAATGGCAGAATTGATTGAAGCATTTGGTGCATACTCAATCGAAACGATGTTGGATCCAGAAAGTTTGATCTTGACCAGATCTTTCGGCAAACTGTCGCTTAAAATACTTAATTCTTTAGAGACTGTAGGCAAGGAAAGTCCCAATAATGTCGCCAACTCTTGCGGGTGATATCCTGCGGGTGCTGCATTTAGCACTTGCAGAATTTTTACTTGACGAGAAAATGCCTTATCTCGATGTAAGTTGATGGATAAATTTTCTAACATTGATGTCACCACCTCTTTCAAGACCCTGTGGGAGCGATCAGCGATCGAATATAAAAACCATTCGTTTTAAGTAAATTATATAATACTCTGGGCCATTCAAGAAGTCTTATCCCTTGAAAATTGAAGGAATTCATGTTAAAGATGCGGCGCCCACATATTTTTGCGAAGGACAGTCATTTAAGGGAGTTATTTTATAGAAAACACCCCTGCCAGTTGCAGTCAACCAAAATTTGGACAGATTGGAACGGAAGTAAGTGTGAATAAAGTTTGGAAAAAGAAAAAGGAGAAAAAGTAAAAATGAAAAAACGCGTAGTTATAATTAAGAGCGGTTTAATAGGGATGCTGATTTTAGGGACAACCTTTCCAAGCACATGGCCGATCGCTCAGGCAACAGAAACACAACAAACAGAGCAGCAAACACCATTCATAGACTCATCGGTTCCCTTGCTGGCAGATTCAACAGGAAGCATGAACACAGGAGAAAAGACAGATACCCAAGAAGGAAATGCTGACGTCATATCTTCTGAAACAATCGAAAGTGAAGTGGTGACCACCACTTCAAACTCAGAAACAAATCAATCTAACGCAGCTGATGCTGCAGAAAAAACTCAAATTTCAGTTACTGCCCCATCTGCTGAAACCAATGTAGAATCTACGGATAGTCAACCTCTCGCTGCAGAATCAACGAAGAGTATCGAGAGTTTCAACTACGATCTGACTGTAGAATATGATCCGATCAAGTATAAAGCACTGGTTTTGGATTTGCCAATCCCGGAAAAATACGCACACCAAACACTATACCAAGACCCGCAGCTGACAGAAGATTTTTATGTCTACAAAACGGATAAGGTATACATGCTGGTGGGACTATGGTATACAAATGAAGTGACTGGTACCAATCAATTAAATATATCTTGGACAAGCTTCACAGGTTTTACGATCAACTACTACGGTTTAACAGCGGTTTTAGAATATACCGACGCTAACGGTAACCTTTTGTTTACAGCAACATATAATATTCGCTTTACAAATAGCCATCTGACCATTAAATATGTGGATGAGACTGGTATGGAAATCTATCCTTCCCAAACGATCAATGATAGTACCAATGAGCCTTATGATGTCTCTACAAGTGCGTTTATTCCACAAATTCCGGGGTACATCCTTGATACCAGTCAACTGCCAACGAATGCAAAAGGTGTTCTTCCTCGTGGCGAAGTAACGGTGACGTACGTCTATCAAAAAGCACCGACTGACTATACCGATCTGACCGTGAAAGATACCACGATTTATGAACAGGATACATGGACAGCGGCGGATAATTTTGAGCAAGCTATTTCAAAAGAAGGCAAAACTTTGACTTATGAGGAATTTATTGCTGAGGGTGGTCGTGTTTCCGGACAAGTAGATACTAACAAAGCCGCTACGTATAAAATCAGTTATCAATTGAATCAGGTGAGTAAAGAAGTAACGATACTCGTAAAACCACGATTCACTGCGATTAAGGTTCATGATTCTTCGATATACGTCGGCGATGACTGGGCCGCAGAAGATAACTTTGATCAAGCCGTAGATCGGGATAACAGCCCAGTTTCGTTTGCGGATGTGAACGTTGAAGGAAGCGTAGATACTAAAAAACCGGGGTCATATGAGGTAGTTTATCGTTATGATGGAGTAGCATCAAAAGCTGTGATCACCGTCAAAGCCGACCAAACCAAGGTGACTGCCCATGACAGCGAGTTGTACACAGGGGACAACTGGAAAGCTAAGGATAATTTCGATAGTGCAACAGATAGAGATGGTTCATCTGTTGATTTTGGGGATATCACTGTCACGGGGACTGTCGATACAACGCAAGCAGGAAAGTACGAGGTCACTTACAGCTATCACGGCGTAGAAAGCAAAGCCACTATCACCGTCAAAGCCAACCAAACGGCATTCAAAGTCCACGATAGTGAGTTGTACACAGGGGATAACTGGACAGCTAAGGATAATTTCGATAATGCAACAGATAGAGACGGTTCATCTGTTGATTTTGGGGATATCACTGTCACAGGGATTGTCGATACGACGAAAGTAGGCGAGTATGAAGTTATATACAGCTATCATGACTTAGAAAGCAAAGCCCTTATCACCGTCAAAGCCGATCAAACTACAGTCAAAGTCCACGATAGCGAGTTGTACACAGGGGAAAACTGGACAGCCAAAGACAACTTCGACAGCGCAACAGATCGGGATGGTAAACCTGTTGCTTTTGAGGATATCACTGCCACGGGAACAGTCGATACAACGAAAGCTGGCAAGTACGAGGTCACTTACAGCTATCACGGAATAGAAAGCAAAGCCCTTATTACCGTCAAGGCGGATCAAACGTCCCTGAACGTTCACGATTCAACGATGGATCAAGGTGATGAATGGCAGCCAGAAACAAACTTTGATTCTGCCACTGATCGTGATGGCGAAGAAGTAGCGTACTCAGAAGTAGAAGTTCAGGGCAAAGTGAACACCGATAAAATTGGTCAATACATGGTTTCCTACCATTACGGAGCAGTGACCGCCCGTGCTGTCATTACTGTACAAGCAAAAGTCAGCGAAGCGCCTAACGAAACACCACCAACCGAAGCACCAGAAACGGATCTTCCAGAAGAGGAGTGTCCTGAGACAGAAATACCTGAGACGGAAGAATCTAATTCAGCGACTGAAGAGCCAATACAGTTGGGACCTGAGACCGGGGAATCAGAAACAGCGGGTGTGGGAAAAAATGAAAATGGTCCATCAGAACAATCAAATGAATTCTCAGCTACCGGCCGTAAACCACCACTGAAAGAAAGAAAGTACTCAACAGCTAAGCAACTGCCGAAAACAGGAGAAATAAGTAGTGTCTTCCTAAGCGTTACCGGGATTGTATTTTTAATCGGTGGGGTGATCCTTTTTTATCGAAAAAATCACAGAAAAAATAGCAGTTGGATCAACAAAACAACTTGCTAAATTAGAACTAGATAAAAGTGTAATCCAAATGGCTACTGAATTTTAACTTGTTCATTTATCTGCTATGATAGTTTTCTAATAAAGGGATTGTTGAAAAATATTTTCAACACGCATTTGGGTAGATAGTTTAGAGGAATGACAACTTCGATAGTAAAGCATATTAAAGGAATAGAGTGACAGCAGATAAAGGTGCTGTTACGCTATTCCTTATTTGTTAGTAACAAATGATTCAGGATACAAAATTGGCAATATTCGTTTTGCGATAGCTGTTTGGTGAAACGCCTACCCAATTTTTGAATTGTCGACTAAAGTGTGCGGGGTGCGAATAGCCAAGTCTTTCCGAGATACTTTCTATCGTAATATCAGGGATAGTTAACAGTCGTTTGGCTTCTTTTAATTTAAGTGAGTCCAAATAATTTTTTGGTGAAATACCGTAAATTTTTTTAAAAGCTTCAAGACCATAACTTGGAGACACATTCGCTTCAGCATAAATTTTTTTAATCAAGATATCGATCTTTTCAGTATTTTTTCTTTCAAAAAAGTGATGAAAATTGTGATTGATAACTTCTGCAATACTTCTAGCGATACTAAGCGTTTGAATGTTGGCATTTTTTTTAGGATCCAGTTCAGTGAATCTTATAAGTTCAAAAATCAGTTTTGTTAAAATTTGAATGGTTAAGATTTTATCAGAAAGTGAAAAACTAGGTGCTTTATCATAGAGATCGATCCATTCATTGATGATTACTTGGAGTGTAGTGTTCTCAGCTGTGTTTTTTTCGAAGATCAAGGGAATATTCTTCATTAGTACATAGCGTAAAACGGGTTCATCGATATCGAAATGTGCGGTAAAGTAGCGTAAGCCATTTTCTGAGTAACAGGCATTTAAGTGGAGCATACCCGGAGGGATAATCAAGATATCTCCTGCATCCAATAAATACTCCTTTTGGTTGATCGTGGTTTTCTGCTTCCCAGATAAAATAAGTAGGATTTCAAAAGCATTATGAGAGTCTAAGTAGCTAGTCCAGCCATAAGGAACTTTTTGTGTATGCGCAGAAAAGAAACGGACACTAGTATCTAAATTCGGTAGAAACGCTAGATGATTATATAAGCTCTTTTTCATAGTTTGATCTCCGTGGTTTTTGGTAAGTTTAACGTGGTAAAAACCATTTCTAAATTTATTAATAAAAGTATACTTTAGATAGGAACTGAATGAAAGTGGTTTCAAAAAAAGGGGATGATTTTATGATTCAAAATCCAATATTAAAAGGCTTTAACCCAGATCCATCAATTTGTAAAAGGGGGGATACTTATTATATTGCCACATCGACATTCGAGTGGTTTCCCGGTGTACAGATATACGAGTCGAAAGATTTAAAGAACTGGCGTTTACTTGTTCGTCCGTTAAATAGAATAAGTCAGCTGGATATGGTTGGTGTTCCAGATAGTGGTGGCGTCTGGGCTCCTTGTTTGACATACGAAGACGGAAAATTTTGGTTGGTGTATTCAATTATGCGTGAACACCGTGCCTTTAAAGATGTCCGCAACTATTTAGTAACCGCTGATGATATAGAAGGTCCATGGAGTGAACCAATCTTTCTAAATGCGAGTGGTTTTGATCCATCGCTTTTCCACGATAATGACGGGAAAAAGTATCTATTGAATATGATCTATGATTTTAGAAATGATCATCCTTGGAATTACGGAATCGCTATTCAGGAATTTGATGAGGGAAAAGAACAATTGGTAGGAAAACCAGAAATTATTTTTAAAGGAACCCATTTAGAGAAAACAGAGGGGCCACATATTTATTTTATCAATGGTTATTATTATCTTTTCACAGCGGAGGGAGGATCCCAGTGGGGGCATTCAGTTACTGTGGCCCGCTCGAAATCATTGTATGGACCGTATGAAGTACACCCTGATAATCCTATCCTGACCGCTTGGTATTCTCCCGAAAATGATTTGCAAAAAACGGGACATGCGTCATTAATTAAAACGGATAGTGAGGAATGGTATATCGCATACTTAGCAAGCCGTCCAATTAAACGAAAAGGAAAAGGCTTATTTGAAGAAAGAGGATTTTGTACCTTAGGGCGTGAATCGGCATTAGCAAAAATTGAATGGACACCAGACGATTGGCCGATCGTGACTGGTGGAAAAGTTGCGCAAAAGTATGTACCCAAACCAAACTTACCAGAGTGCCCTTGGTCCAGCAAACCTAAAAAGAATTATTTCGCTTCGGGGATTCCTTCTGAGTTTCAAACCCTAAGAATTCCGTTTAGCCAAAAAATGGGGCAGATAACAAAGAAAGGATTGATTTTATACGGACAGGAATCCTTGTATTCAGTTTTCGAACAATCCTTACTTGCCCGTAGATTTGAATCTGTAAATTTTATAGCTGAAACGGCGGTTGATTTTTCCCCTTCGTATTTTCAACAAAGTGCTGGTTTGGTCTGTTACTACAACAGTAAGAATTGGACCTCACTACAGGTAACGGCTAACGAGCAATTAGGGAAAGTTTTGACAATTTTAAAATGTGAAGGAGCAAAACTTAGTTGGCCCTTGAGAGTTCCGATCGTTTTAACTGAAGAAGGGAATGTGTATCTG
Organism: Enterococcus sp. AZ141; assembly: GCF_051714385.1. Classification (NCBI taxonomy): domain Bacteria; kingdom Bacillati; phylum Bacillota; class Bacilli; order Lactobacillales; family Enterococcaceae; genus Enterococcus; species Enterococcus sp. AZ141. Next base: position 488,127 of record NZ_JBIORT010000001.1, on the reverse strand, counting down.
AGAGTTAAGGTCAATGCTCGTTTTTATCAGTTTTTTTATTCATTGGATAGGAAGAATTGGAAAGAACTTTCTTTCATGTTTGATACTTACAAACTTTCAGATGATTACATTGCAAAACCATTCTTGGGACCTACAGGAAGTGCATTTACGGGTGCTTTTGTAGGCGTTCACTGCAATGATTTAACAGGGATGAGGCAAGAAGCTACTTTTGAATATTTTAGTTATCAAGATATAGCGGAAGACGAAGTCACTAAAAATTAAGGATAGAGGAGAAGAAGATGAATAGGACAAATATGGTGTCAAGTGCTGGGATCCGGGTAAAACTGCAAAAAATGGGCTCATTTTTAAGCGGTATGATCATGCCGAACATACTAGCTTTTATAGCTTGGGGACTATTAGCGGCATTGTTTATTCCCACGGGTTGGCTTCCTAATGAAAAATTTAATGAAATCGTGCCACCTACGCTAAACTATTTGCTACCATTGCTGGTAGCGTATACAGGTGGGAAACAAGTGTATGGCACTCGAGGGGCAGTAGTAGCCTCAATGGTGACTATGGGGTTGATCGTAGGTGCTGATGTTACGATGTTTTTAGGCGCAATGATAGTAGGACCGAGTACTGCCTGGGGGATGAAAAAAATCGATTCCCTTTATGAAGAAAAGGTAAAAACTGGGTTTGAAATGCTTGTTAAAAACTTTAGTGGGGGCATTTATGCTGCTATTTTGACAGTTATTGGCTATGTATTAGTAGGTCCAATATTCAATACATTGAACTATATGATGACTGATGCAGTCAATGTACTCGTTGAAAACCATCTTTTGCCCTTAGTAAGCATCTTTATGGAGCCAGCAAAAGTCTTGTTTTTGAACAATGCCATTAACTTTGGTGTTTTTGCACCAATCGGTTTAGAGCAAGTAGCTGAAAATGGTCGTTCCATGATGTTTGCAATTGATAATCCAGGTGTTGGGCTAGGTATTTTGTTATCATATATGGTTTTTGGAAAAGGAACAGCTAAGAAAACCGCTCCTGGGGCCATCGTTATCCATTTTTTTGGAGGAATAGCAGAAATTTTCTTTCCTTATGTACTGATGAATCCGTTATTGCTGATTCCAGCTATATTAGGAGGAATGAGTGGCGTTGCAACACTAATGATTACTGGAGCAGGAATGATTTCCCCAGCTTCGCCCGGCTCTATCTTTGCCTTCATGGCTGTGACTCCTCGGGGGAGCCACTTTGGTATTTTATTGGCAATCACTGTTGCAACTGCGGTCACATTTATTGGTGCTTCCCTTGTTCATAAATTAACAAATCGAACGTCGGATAAGAACAATGAAGAATTTCTCCTAGCAGAAGAAAAGACCAAGGAAATGAAGCGAAAAGGGAAAATTAGCAAAGATTTTTCAATTAAAAAAATTATATTTGCTTGTGATGCAGGAATGGGCTCTTCAGCAATGGGGGCAGCGATTGTTAGAAAAAAAGTTCAAGAACTAGGTTATGATATTGAGGTTACAAATGTTGCTATTCGTGATTTATCAGCAGATGAAACGTCATTAGTGATTACTCAAAAAGAGCTTCAAGAAAGAGCAAAAAAAGCTGCACCGTCTGCGCATTTTCAGTCAGTAGATGAGTTTTTGAATAGCGAGCGATACGATGAGATTCTCGCTGATTTAAGACAATCATCACCTTTGGACTAACGAATGTGAAAGCCTATGATCATAACGATAAAGAGTACGATCATTTAACAATTTTCATTCCAAATAAAGGAAAGAACAATAAATAATCGAAAAAATCACAGGAAGAGTTAGGAGATAGTTCTCTTCCTGTGATTTTTTGCTACCCATATTTAAATAAATTTTCTGATCTACCCTGATTTTGAACTAAAAATCTAGAAGAACCTATTCCTTCAAGAAACGATCTCTTCTTTTTCCAGACTAAGATAACGATAAAAAGTTGATCGTTTTAACCCTGTTTGGGCACAGATATCCACAACGGTTTTTCCTTCTTTTTGATAAAGGTTCAATGCGTGTTGGATCAGTCCAGGATCGATTCGTGGGCGACCACCGATATTTCCTCTAGCACGAGCGGATTCTAAGCCTTCTTTGGTCCGTTCGACGATGATGTCTCGTTCGAATTGGCTAAAGGCTTGGAAAACAGTCATCATCAATTTCCCTTGTGGGGTTTGCGTATCAAAATTTTCTTTGATACTGATAAGCTTTACTCCTTTTTTTTCAAAAAAGTAGACAAGATCAATGAGATCTTTGGTACTTCTTCCTAGTCGCGAGAAACTTTCAATGATGATTTTATCGTTTTCTTTCACTCGTTTTTTTAATTTATTTAATTCAGGACGATTCGCACGAACACCACTGATCTTTTCCGTATAAATTTTATTGCACTCATACCGGTCAAGTAAATCTAACTGACGCGAGAGATCCTGTTGTCTTGTGGAGACACGTGCGTACCCATAAACCATATTTGTCATACGAATTCCTCCAGTTGCACAAAAATAAGTCTACATAGAGAATACCTTGTTTGTTCACTTAAGTACACATTCAAGAAGCTTCTTAATGTGAATTTGGGAAATAGGAAGGTTTTTTTATGCACCTAAATATTGTACTATAGTAAAGACACTAGTCGGTGAGGAAGAAACACGGAGGGGAAAATGAGAGAATTGCAGTTAAATTTTATGCTAAATAAGACGACCGTTCGCTGGCTTCAAATGTTAAATACTTTTGAGCGAGAACGGACTTGTTCCATCGCAAGTTTAGCAAACAAACTTGATGTGACCCAACGGACGATCAGCTCGGATATCAAAGAATTGAAAACCTATCTACAAGAGGCAGCCGAATTTTCGCTTGTAGCCAATGGCTATCATTTTAGGGAAACGAATCCGAAAAAATACTTGTCCCAAAAAAAGGAGCTTGTTGCAGAAGAAGGAATGTATCAAATCGTGGAAGCCATTTTCCACGGTGAATTCTGTTCGGTTGAAGAGTGGGCGCAGCGCTTGTATGTATCAGAAAGTACGATGCGTCGTTATTTGAATACTGCTTCTGTGACGTTGCGAAAGTATCATGTGGAGTGGATCTTGCAACCGGTTAATTTGAGTGGCTCCGAAGCCAATATTCGCAAGTTCTTTAAAGATTTTTATTATGAATCAGATGTCACCCCTCATACGCTCTTGCCCCCCAAAGAACTGATTGCACTAGTCAGTGATGTTTTCTCAGAAATTCCCGCAGAGCTGGTGAATACAGGCGTTTCTCCGAGTGATTTTTATTATAGTTTGTATATTGCGATCAAGCGTTACCAATTGGGAAAGACGGTTCAGATTCCTCAATCGTTGGCAAAAATCATCGAAACCCATGAGGCATTTGCCGTAATGAATGACTTAGCACCTAAAATCGAAGCGCTATACCGAGTAAGACTGCCGCAACAAGAAATTATGTGGCTTTATTTAGTGACCGTGATGAAACGGACTTTAACCGAGCCTGAAAAAGAGCAGCAATTCGTTGCATCGTTTGGACTGTATCCTGAACTCGAAGAACTGAGTCAGCGCTTCGTTCAAGAATGGGGCATTTCCTTTCAAGAGCCCCAACGGGTCAAGACGATGATCCACGCCTTTTTCCTGTCAAAGAAAATCAATGAGCAACTGGCGCCCGTTTTAAATCACTTGCTAACAGAAGTGAAAAATGAAGCGCAGAAGCATCGTTCTGCCGCTTATCAAAGGAATCTGGCATTTATGAAGCAGCACCAAGCGATTCTTGGGATCAAGCAGGAGTATCTGGTAGATATTTGTGCGGCACTGACCCTTTACAGTGAAGCAATCAGGGAGCTCTATGCTCAAAAAGTCAGACGGATCGCATTGATAATAGAAGGCGATCTCTATGCCTGTCACACGATTCGTGCGCGCTTTTTGCGTTATGTCGGCAATGATCATCTGGTATTTTTTCCAAAAATCAATGAATTGACGACCGATTATTTGAAGGGAAATGCCATTGATCTTGTGGTTACAAATTATAGCGAATATTTATCAGAGTTCATCTTATCGACAGATTATCTTTTGCTCAAAGCAATCCCCGATTATCAAGATTGGCAAAGAGTGATTGAAAAAATCGATCCTCAGTTAGGGCAAGCGTTAAACGCTCCCACAGCCTAATATACGTGTTGAAAAAGAGCATGACGAGGACATGTGTGGATAAATCAAAGAGAAAAGCCGCAACCGTTGCGATCGACGGTTGCGGCTTTTATTCGTTCATCTAATAAAAAAGGGAGTTATCTGAAAATAGGCCCACTGTTCCTGAATACCAAAAGATTGGGTTATTTTGGTGAAAGAACAGCCTACGTTGAAACAGTTAGTTGGCATTTACTAGTTTATCAAAAATTGCTTCAAAGGTTTTGAACGTATCACTATCTAACTGACAAAGCCATAAAAGGTAGCTTTTTTCTTTGAATGTCCATTCGATCGAAGGGTAAGAGGCAATCAAGGCATGGTATTTCTCTCGTTGTTCACTGGTAGCTAATAACCACCGCTTCTCAAAAATCTTTTTCTCTTCCATTTTTATCTATCCCCCATAAAGAAACGTTGCCTGAAACTTCACTAACGGGCAACGTAAATCTAATGATATGCAGATCTATGTTTAGTATACCAAAGAAAAATGAATTTTTTTAGAAGATGTGTAAAATTACATACAATTTCTTTTATTTTGCTTTTTTTGGGACCTTTTTTGAAGAAAAGAAGCGTTCTGTTGAAAGGAACTGTTGTTAAAAATGTTTGTGATAATACTAAGAATTAGTAGGCAGAAACCTTGTATCCATCGTATTGAGTCAAGTGGTTACAGGTAATAACAAAAATGGACGATCCTTTTTAAATGATAAGGAATCGTCTTTTTTTTATAACACTTTTTTTTGCACAAACTTTTAAAATGCCTTATTTAAAAAGAAAATGAAAATCAATTTATTCATACAGGTTTGCAAATCTTGATTTATCGATTGATGATCAACCATGGTAAATTTAATCTCGTTAAAAACGATAAAATTTCGTCAAAAAAGCATTATTTTATAGCTCTAATTTAGGTTTTTAGAGAGTTTGTATCGAATAGGTTGTTCCGATAAGAGCTATAACTGATTTTTTTCGAGGGAGTAAGAAAGGGTGACTGATAAAAACGTGAAATGAATCTTTAAAGTACAAGAGAAAGAATAGAGAAAAAGGAGTTACTTATGAATAACAAATTTAGTAAAAAAGTCACAGGTTTATTGTTGATTAGTCATTTAACTTTATCGGCGTTGCCAATAAATGCGATGGCGACAGAAAAAACTGATAATTCTTCAGGAGTGACACAAGAGAGAATAGAAGCTCCAAATTTATTATCAGATAGTGAAGCAACTCAAAGCACAGAAAATGACCATACAGCAACCAATGAGCAAGCAGTTCAGGAAACAGAGGGTTCTCCTACTGAAAGTGAAGAAGCTCAAACAGAAGTTTCTACTGAGAACTCTTCAGAAAATAATGAAGTCGCAGAAAATGATGAACAAGCGGATGCACCAAATGAAGAAACCTCAGAAAGTAATTCTAACGAATCATCAGAAGACGCTGCTGAAACCCGTTCAACAAGGGCAAGTGTCCAAGTAACATCTGATGCTGAATTACGGACAGCGTTAGCCAATGCGACGGTTACACAAATCAGCTTAGCCAATAACATCACGATGACCAGTAGTGTGACATGGACAGGGACGACCAAAACGATTGAAGGTAATGGTCATACGTTAACCTTCGGGAATAATGTTCGGTTGTATGGAAATACGGTAAATCAAGGATTAAGTATCAGAAATGTGAGAATCGTGGCTCATGCAACAAATACGATCTATCAAAATAGAACGTCCAGTGTTTCCTTCACAAACGTTACTCATGAAAATAGTCATGCAACGGGGCGCTTACTCTATTTAGCCGCTAGCAATTCTTCAGCTAATTTCTTTGGCGAAAACCGATTAAATGCAGGTTCCTTGATTTGGGCTACTTCGAATGTCCGAATGAATATCGGCAGTGGTGCTTCTGTAGTTGCAAATAACAATGGAACAGCTCGTGCGATTTATCTTGCAAGTGGTGGTCGAATTGATTTAGGTGAAGGCAGTTTATTAGACGTTACTCAAAACAATCCTTCAAATACAGCAAAAGCAGTCTTGATCGAAGGAAGTGCCTCAAGCGTAGTAGTTAATTCGAATGCAACGTTTAAGATCACAAGTGCGCCAAATACGCAAAAAACACAAGAAGCATTGGGGTTGCGAGGTGCTTTGACCGTATTATCTGGGGGAACACTGGATGTCGTGGGAAGAAGCACGTATTCAACGGTAAACGTTGGACAATCAAGCACTTTCCACGAAGGATCAAATGTTCGAATCCAAAACAATCATACGAATGGAACCGCAATTGGGTCCTATCCAGGAACAACGAACTACACGATCCACTCATCGACAGGAATGCAAACTTGGAGAAGATCAGCTGATTTTTCAGGAGAGCCCAGCTTTAATTATCCAGAGTTTAGACAAGGTTCTTTCTCACTAAATACTTATACGAACAAACAAGTTACTTCGCGGATTGAATCCAATGACTCAATCTTCAACGCAACATTCAATAGTTCTCAAATCGGAAAAATCGCTTTTGGTGACTTTGTGGATACCGCAACGATTCAACAAACGACCATTGACGACTTAACCACAAGCTCAACGCACATTACGGGGCGAGCTGAGCCAAATGCCGATTTAGCAGTCACTATTGAAGGACAAGGAAGTTTAACGGGACGCGTTGCAAGTGATGGAACTTATCAATTTGCGATTCCGAACGCACCATTAGCAGTTGGAACAAAAGTGACTGTTACCGCAACGTCCAATGGTATTCAATCGGTTGCAGAAACAGTTGTAGAGGATAGTGAAAAAGAAACGATTGCCGAAACAACGATTTCCGAGCTAAATACTGACTCCACAAGTGTGACGGGAACGGCTGAGCCGAATGCTGAGATTACGATCAAAGCCGGTGACACGATCATTGCGAATGGACGAGTGGGTAGTGATGGCATCTATGCATTGACGATTGAGAAACAACAAGCTGGTACGGTAGTTACCGCCCAAGCAACCTTAAATGGCATTTCATCAAATATTGCAGAAACCATGGTTGATCGAGCAACGATCGCCGAAACAACATTGAATGAGGTGACAACCACATCCACTACCGTTAGCGGAACAGCCGAACCAGATGCACATGTGGAAATTACTATAGGCGATTCTGAAACGAAAAATGCCACTGTTGACAGTGATGGCAATTTTGAAGTAGAGATTGATCCGCAAGCAGCGGGAACAATTATTACTGCTCAAGCAAGCATCGATGGATTGCAATCAAATATTGCTTCAACGATCGTTGTCACTGATCCAGCAAACACCGAAGGCACGATTACACCAGCAAGCTACAATGTTTCTTCGGCCGATCAGTTCCTGAGAGGGTCGTATACCGGTGATGTTGTATCTGCCCGTGTGTATGTAAATGGATCATCCGTTCGTGGTGGGAATTTTGCTGATGGTTCGTTTGAATTCTTTATCGGCAATCGCATCCAATCCGTAGATGATGTCGTAGAAATCGAAGCCTTGGATCAATATGGCAAAGTACTTGATCGGACAACCGTTGAATTAACTAGAGATTTGGCTGGTTCGATCACACCGGATCAATATCGAGTTGGTGAAACCATGATTACAGGGACCTTTACGGGTGATGTCAACTTTGCACGTTTAGTGATCAATGGCACGCCTTCTAATGCATGGGGTGGTACCTTCAATGCCGATGGCACCTTCTCGTTTTATGTAGCGAACCTTGGGATCAAAGCGGGCGACAAAGTTGAGATCCAAGCGTTGAATCGTCAAATCAATGGCAACACGGAAGCCATCGAAGTGCTAGAAACCAAAGAAGTAACAGTGATTGATCAACTTCAAGGGACGATCACACCAGATAAATACAATTACACTGATACCACGATTACGGGAACCTTTACGGGGGATATCAATTTTGCCAACTTGGTGATTGATGGACAATCGGTAGGTAACTGGGGTGGTACCTTCAATAAAGAGACGGGTCGCTTTGAATTCTTTGTTCACGCACAATTTAGAGACCAGATCAGAACAGCAGCGAAAGTTGAATTACAAACTTACCATCGTGAAACAGTCGATGGACAAACGATTGATCATAAGCTGGTGTTGCAGCCGGTAGAAATTGTCAAAGCAACAGGTTCGATTCAACCAGCAGCCTTCAAAGTGACAGAGAGTGAAATTACCGGAACCTTTACTGGTAATGTGAATTTCGCCAACTTGATCGTTGATGGGCGTTCAGTTTCATGGGGTGGTACCTTTAACACAACAGACCAAACCTTTACTTACTTTGTCAATCAAGATACACGTAATTTAATTCGCGATGCGGAAACAGTTGAATTGGTTGCTTACCATCGGGAGGTTGTTAATGGCCGTCCAGTGGACACCGAATTGGATCGCAGTGTAGTCACTATCGATAAAGAATTTATTGGTACGATTACACCAGACCCATACAAGCTGGGTGACAGAACCATTACGGGAACCTATACAGGAGATGACATCAACTTTGGACGACTTGAAATTGATGGCATGATTCTGTGGGTAAGTGGTTTTGCGGATGGCACGTTTACCGCTTATTTGAACCAAGAACAAGCCAACAGCGTGACGAAAGACAGCAAGATGACGATCCATGCATTGCATCGCTTTGCTGACTTAAGCACACGAGAAATCGCACAAGCAACCGTTTCGATCACAGAATAAGAAACAAAAACTATGAGAGACCCTTGTACCTTGCCTGTTGCAAGGGGCTCTTCATTGATAGAAAGAGAGAAAGCAAATGAACATGAAGAAAAAAATCGTTAGCCTCTTTAGCCTTGCCCTCATGGGGAGTTTTTTAGCGGCTTGCTCGACGGATGACCAAGCAAAGACGGATACTACCCAAGGCAGCGAACCAATCGAACAAATCACGGATCAAAGCAATGCCGAGCCGCAATCGATCATTGGTGGATTAAAGATCATCATCGACAAACAAGAAATCAATCAAAAGAAAACAGAAGATGGGGAACAAGTATTACATACATTTACCATCACAGCAGAAAATATGGGGTCAGTTGCCGCTGGATTAGGTTCGATTGATTTTCTTTTAGAAACTGAAGAGGGAGAATTTCTTGAACTTGATCATACCATGGCGATGTTTGGCAATGAGATCGCTGTAGGTGAAACCATCACTGGACAAGTTTCCTTTGCTTTAGAAGAAGGACAAGTGGCGAAAAAACTGATTTATAAACCCGGTGAAGAACAATTAGCAGAATGGGATGTTAAGAGCGAATGAAGGTAAACGTTATTGGATTGGGGTATATCGGGCTGCCCACAGCACTTACTTTTGCAAACCATGGGATTGAAGTCGTTGGGGTTGATGTGTCAGAAACAGTCGTTCAATCACTTCAAGCAGGTCAGGCACCAATCGAAGAACCCGACATTGATCGCTATCTAGCACAAGCTTTAGCGAAAAAGACATTCAATGCACAGTTGGTTCCAGAAAAAGCGGATGTCTTTATTATTGCCGTACCAACGCCAAATATCGCCGATCAATTTGGTAGTTGCGACTTGTCCTACGTGAAAGCGGCGATGGCTGCTATCTTACCCTATCTTGAAAAAGGCAACACAGTCATTGTTGAATCGACCATTCAACCCCGCACGATGGAAGACATCGTTGGACCATTTTTTGAAAAAGCAGGTTATACCATTGGAGAAGATCTCTATTTGTTGCATTGCCCAGAGCGAGTTTTGCCAGGGAAAATCTTTGAAGAGCTGGTGATGAACAATCGAATCATTGGTGGCATGACGAGCGCTTGCACCCAACAAGGCAAACGCATTTATAAGACCTTCGTCAAAGGAAACGTGCTGGAGACTTCTGCAAGTATCGCTGAGCTATCGAAATTGATGGAAAACACCTATCGCGACTTGAACATTGCACTAGCCAATGAATTGGTCCAAATTGGGGATCGCCTAAACATTGATGCACTCCAAGTGATTGAGTTAGCCAATCAGCATCCACGGGTCAATATCCATCAACCGGGACCTGGTGTCGGCGGTCATTGCTTAGCAGTCGATCCGTATTTTGTTGTCGCGGCAGCACCTGATGACGCGAAGTTAATTCAATTGGGGCGGATGATCAATACAGAGATGCCTGAATTCATTATAAAAAAAGTCGAAGAGATCTTAGCGATTCATGGTGGAAACAAAATCGCGGTCCTAGGGTTGGCGTATAAGGGCAACATTGACGATGCCAGAGAAAGTCCGGCTGTTGAGATCGCCAAAAGATTGAAACAAAAGAAAGCTCTGCAAGTCACTATCTATGATCCTTATGTCGCCACTTCTGATGTTGCACAAATTGAAGCAGCACTAACAGACAGTGATCTGGCATTGATCCTCTGTGACCATGATGCCTTTAAAGACATAGCGCCGGCAGCCATTCAAGCGATGAAACAAAAAATCGTTTTTGACACGAAAAATATTGTGACAGGTAAAACGAGGTTCGAGGCTGCCTATTCTCTTGGGTCATTACCAAGCGCCCAGTAAATGGTTTGATTGCTATTTCTGTTATTGAAAGGGAAAACCAATGAATAAAGAAATAAATATGAAAAAATTGAAGCAAGTCCTTCAGCAACGAATAGGCTGGATCCTCATGATCATTAGTATTCCCTTACTAGCGATGTTGCTTTATCTAACCCTGTTTGCTGAACCCATTTATCAAAAAAGTGCACAGTTGCTGATTAGTCAGTCAGAAACGATAGCTGGCAATCGTCTGGAAAACCAGACGATTCAGGCAGACCTTCAACTCGTCAGTACCTATAGCACCATCATCATGAGTCCTCGCATCTTAAATGAAGTCAGTGAGGCGCTAGAGGAAAGCTACGATGTGTCTGAATTGTCGGAGATTTTGAGTGTTACCAATGCCACCAACTCGCAGATCATCGAAATCAACGCTTACCATCAAAGTCCGAAGATCGCAGCCGAAATCGCCAATACGACCGCCAGCGTTTTTAGTGAAGAGATCCCTAAAATCATGAACATTGATAATGTCACGATCTTAGCAGAAGGAACCGTTTTGCCACAAGAAACGCCTGCTCGTCCAAACAAGTTTTTGTTGTACAGTTTGACCACTTTTTTAAGTCTTCTTTTCGCTTTTACGTATGTGTTCCTCCTGTTGGTTTTTGAGCGCAGTTTTGCTTCGAATACGGAAATCGAAGAGGTCTTAGGGGTAAAGGTCATCGGAGAGATAAGCAAAGAAAAACGAGTTGCTTCGTTTAAAACCATCCAGTCGAGAAGCTTTAGAGGAAGGAAGCGTGTGTGATGCGTAGCATGAAGGAAAATTATTCCATCATCAGCGAACAAGTCAAGTTGATTCGCGAAAATGTCGACTATTTATGCCAACAACAAGATGCTCAAACGATTTTGATTACTTCAGGAGAAAGCGGTACGGGAAAATCCACGGTCTCGGCAAATTTGGCGGTCGCCTATGCCCAAAAAGGGAACCGAACCTTATTGATCGATGCGGATCTGCGTAAACCCACCCAACATTATTTGTTTTCACAAGAAATGCACGTGGGCTTGTCCAACTATATCCGACGGGACATCTCGATCGAAAGCTGTGTCCAACAAGTGATTTTAGAAGATTGCGAATTTTCAATCATCACTAGTGGAGCCATTATGTCAAACCCTAATGATCTGCTCGCTTCTTCGAAAATGACCGCAGCCTTGCAAGAGGTCAAACAACTATACGATGTGGTCATTATTGATACGCCACCAGTCAATGTCGTTTCGGATGCCTTGATCCTAGCCAAGAAAGTCGACGGTGTACTTTTAGTCGTTCATGCGGATAAAACGAACAAACAATCCGCAAAAAATGCCGTCAAAAAGCTACGCCTAGTTAACGCAAACATCTTAGGTGTCGTTGCGAATGGCACGGACACGGGTGAAAATTACTATTATTAAGGAGGGGAACTTTGTGGAAAGACCCGCTTTAGACAAGCAGTCAAGGGTTCAAGCGACTAGCTATTTACGTTGGAAACGCACGATAGAAGCTATCTTTAGCTTGGGCTTATTAGTCGTCCTTAGCCCGCTGTTACTGCTGATTTGTATAGGGATCAAATTTTCTAACTGGCAGGCACCGATTATTTTTAAGCAAGTTCGTGTTGGCAAAAATGAGGCCACGTTTGTGATGTACAAATTTCGAACGATGGTGCCTGATGCCGATCAATTATTAGGGCGATACCTTGATAAAAACGAAATTGAAGGGGCCATGTTCAAGCTGAAGAAAGATCCGCGAGTGACGCGCTTAGGCCGTTTTTTAAGAAAAACGAGTCTTGATGAACTGCCCCAATTGATCAATGTCTTGAAAGGGGAGATGGCACTGGTCGGCCCCCGTCCTCCTTTAGAAAGAGAAGTCGTCAGTTATTCAGAAAAAGACAAGCAACGATTGTGTGTCACACCCGGGTGCACAGGGTTGTGGCAAGTCAGTGGACGAAACGAATTGAGCTTTCAAGAGATGGTCGCATTGGATCTCTATTACATCAATAACCTGAGCTGGTTATTGGACTTGAAAATAATTATGAAAACGATTGGCGTTGTTTTCTTACCCAAAGGAGCATTCTAATGGAGCAACAAGTACGTGTATCACTTTTAGGCAGCAATCTCGATTCCTTAAACTTTCAGGAAACCATTACTAAGATCGAGGCAATGATCGAACAGGGGATGCCCGCACAGCATGTTTCAATTAACGCGGGAAAAATAAACTTGATGCGAAAAGATCCCTCGTTGCGATCGATCGTCAATCGGGCAGCTTTGATCACGGCTGATGGGCAGTCGATTGTCTGGGCAGCGAAATATTTAGGGTGCCCGGTACCAGAAAGGGTAACAGGCATCGATCTTTTTCGCGAGCTGGTCAAATTGGCAGCAGAAAAAGGCTGGCGTCCTTATTATTTAGGAGCAACTGCCGAAGTCGTAGAAGCCGTCGTCAAACATGACCAACAGCTCTATCCCGACCTGAACATAGCGGGTTTTCACCATGGCTATTTTTCCGAAGTCGAATCATTGGACGTGGCAAAAGAGATTGCACGGACGCAACCAGACTTGCTGTTTGTCGCTTTTTCTAGCCCGCAAAAAGAGATTTGGCTCGATACATTCAGCGAAGTGTTGCAAGTGCCATTTGCGATGGGCGTTGGCGGCAGCTTTGATATCGTCGCAGGCAAAACCAAACGAGCGCCTTTGTGGATGCAGCGGGCAGGTTTGGAATGGTTTTATCGCTTTGCGCAAGAGCCAGTCAGGATGTTTGATCGCTATATCATAGGAAATTTACGCTTTTTACAGTATGTGTGGGGAGAAAAAAGAAGAAACGCATGAAATCAAAACAGCAAAGCCATCACCGCTTCTTCCTGGGGATTGTGGCCATTTTTCCGATAATCGACGTCTTAAACGGCTTATTTCTAAGTCTGGGCATTCCTTTTCCCATTGGCGTGTTCTACCGTTTGCTGTTCTTTTTGTTCTTAGTGATTATGATCGTGACAGAAAAGATTCCCCATAGCTACTATACATATTTAACGTATGGTTTTATCGCTGTGACGCTTACGATTTTTCTGTTACAAGCACTTTTTCTAGGGTACAGCTGGCAGTGGGTGATCGAGGATCTATCGGTGTATATCAAATACCTCTTATGGGTACTGATTCCTTATTATGTCTATCAACGAAAAAACGACTTCTCCAAACTGCACTACGACAGCTTGTTTATTGTTATCAGTGTCTGCTTCACCTTGGGGCTACTGATTCCTTATTTTTTAGGGCTAGGCTACCAAACTTATGACAATTCTGATGCTGGGTATAAAGGCTATTTCTTTGCCAATAATGATACGAGCTTTGCCTTTATTGTTTCAATCACCTTTACAGTCCAGGCACTAATTGTTTCGATCAAAGAACAGACCCATAAGTTTTCACTGTTTTTGGCTAGTTTATTCGCTGGAAATTTCGTCTGTTTGGTCTTGGTCGGTACGAAAACCGGCGTGTTTTATGGTGTCGGTGTGTTGTTCTATCTTTTAATCCGATTGGTGCTAGGCATTGAACGTAAAGCATTTCTGCAACAATTGTTTATCTGGTTTATGAGTTTTATTACGATTGCTTGGCTGCTTATTCAAGGACTACCATTGCTGATCCAAGCCGTCGAAGGAACCTATCTTCGCATGGTGTATTTTTATCATCTTTTCGACGGGGACTTGATCCGGCTATTTTCTAGTTCAAGAAGTGATTTTTTGATTGGTGGGATGAACGCCTTCTTAAATGATGAGGCCCGACACTTTACCATGATCTTTGGCCAAGGCTTTGAATACCGTTTGGCACACTTTGGTCGTCTTGGCTTAATTGAAATGGACTTCTTCGACACCCTTTTCGGGCAAGGCCTACTGGGAATAGCGTTATTGCTGCTAATGCTCGCCTATTTTGTCTATTTGGCCTTTCAGCCACGAAAACGATCGGTTTATAGTTTTGCCTTGATCGTGGTGCTTTTTTATAGTTTTTTTGCCGGGCATGTTTTGTATTCGGCATTGTCTTCCACCTTTTTAGGATTGATTTGTGGAGGCATTATTTTAACAGAGAAAGAGTGAACAACTGATTGAAAAAATTACTTTTGAGGCTGGGCTTTTTCTCCCTCGGTTCGTTAGGTTCGGCGGTCTTAAACTTGGTGCTTTTGCCCGTAACGACCAGCTTTTTGACACCCGAAGAATATGGGAAGACCAGTATGTTTTTCCTTGCACAGACCTTTTTGATATACGTGATCTATCTCGGTTTCGACCAAGCCTTTACGAGGGAATACCATGACCACGAAAACAAACGCGAGTTATTGCAACAAGCGATGCTCGTCCCGTTGCTCGGTTCATTTTTCTTTCAGCTGATCCTAGTGGTTTTTGCGGCAGATTTTTCGCAGCTTTTATTTGAATCTCCACAGTACACCCGTGCGATTTATTTATTTGCTCTTTCGTCGGGACTGCTGATTTTTGAACGGTTTCTTTTGTTAACGGTTCGAATGCAAAACAAAGCGATCCAGTTCTCCGTTTACAGTATTTTGGTGAAATTAATGGTCTTGTTCATCACGTTGCTGTTTCTCTTTTTTGGTCCGCCGACGTTTATTACGGTGGTCTATGGCATGCTCTTCGGTCAGATTATCGGTGATTGTCTGTTGATTCTGGCAAACCTGGCGCTTTTTATGCCGCTCATTCGCCAAATCGATCGCAACCTGATCAAAAAGCTGAGTCGTTTTGGCTTGCCGACGGTGGTGGGAACGTTCCTCTATAGCCTGTTAATGATTATCGACAAAATGATGCTGCGCTATTTTGCTGATTTTGCCGCTTTGGGCATCTACACGGCTGCATTCAAAGTGGCAAGTGCCTTGATGATTCTACAAGTTAGTTTTGCCAATTTTTGGATTCCCACCTCCTATGAATGGTTCAAAAAAGGCAAACCATTGATTTATTACGAACGAGTCAGTCACTTTATCATGTTCGTCTTGTCGATTTTCTTTTTACTGATGGTCTTTTTCAAAGAAACGATCGTCATCTTATTGTCGCAAGACTACTTAGAGGCCCAGTACTTGTTTCCCTTGTTATGTTTTTATCCCTTGATGATGACGATCAGTGAAACGACCAATCTCGGGATCGTTTTTTATAAGAAAAGTCATTTGAATATTGCTGCCTCTTTGCTGGCGGTCTTAGCCGCATCCCTTGGTCATCTCCTACTCGTACCGACAATTGGCGCCACAGGAGCGGCTTGTGCTACGGCATTAGGGTACTTGGTCTTCTTTTTTGCCCGTACATATTTTTCGATGACCTATTGGCAGGGGTTCTCAGTCAAACGCCAAATCAGCCTTTCGATCATGCTGTATTGCTTTGCGCTGTTTACGGCATTCAATCGGACTCTTTGGCTGGAAAAGAGCCTCGTTTTGCTGCTGATGCTCTTCGTCGTTGTTCTTTATCGCAAGGAACTAAAGCAGGTAACTAGATTTGTACAAGAAAGGAAAATCAACAAAGCATGAATATCTTACTTATCGGTCCAGATCCAGCAGCAAAAGGGGGGATCGCAACGGTCATTCATAATTTCCAAAAAGCAAAAGCGCCAGAGGACGTGCGTTTCGTCGTCCATAAGACTTGGTCGGAAAAAGGAAAATATTGGACGCAGATCAAAGCGTTTCTTACGTTTCGTCGGCACATCAAAAAAGAAAGGTGCCAGATCCTTCATTTCCACGTTGCGCAAAAGGGCAGTTTCTATCGCAAGAGTTTGCTGTTGTTGCTAGCACCAAAACATTGCAAGACGATTTTTCATATGCATGCTTCGCAATTTGACCAGTTTTATCAAAACAGTCCTTCGTGGGCAAAGTGGTGGGTCCGTTTTACCTTAGCTCGGGTGGATCAGCTCGTAGTGCTAAGTAGTAGCTGGTCAGCATTTTACCAAACGATTACCGATACCTCAATCGAGGTCTTGCCAAATGCCGTAGCGGTGCCGGAGGAATCCTTTTATGACCCCACCGCAAAATGGATCATCACTCTTGGCAGGATCGGGCAAAGAAAAGGCAGTTTTGATCTGTTGGCAGTTGCAAAAGCAATGGCTGTTTCCTTTCCCGAGATTCGCTTTATGTTATTTGGCGATCAAGAAAATCAACAGGTTGCCCAACAGCTCCAAGAAGAGGCTCTCACCAATGTGTTCTTAAATGAGTGGGTAGCAACCGATGCGTTACCAGCTGTTTTTCGTAAGGCAGCCATCCATTTTCTCCCTTCTTATCACGAAGGCTTGCCGATGGCGATCTTAGAAACCATGGCGGCAGGTATCCCCAATGTAACGACGAAGGTTGGGGGAATCCCAGAGTTGATCCAATCGGGTGAAAACGGCTACCTAGTATCTGCCGGTGATATTCAAGCAATGATCGAGACGTTGAGCGGTCTGTTAGCTAACGAGGAAGAACGAATCAAAAGCAGCCAACAAGCCAGAGCAACGATTGAGCAACAGTATGCCTTAACGTCGTATATGAAGCGCTGGCAGAAGATTTACAAAAAGCAACTTGATTAATGCTCAAATTGCTGAAAAAAAGGAGAAGTACGATGCAAAAAATAAAGGTATTATCTATTTTTGGTACACGACCAGAAGCCATCAAGATGGCACCGGTCATAAAAAAACTAGCAAATGATCCACGCTTTCTATCAAAGATCGTCGTGACAGGGCAGCATCGAGAAATGCTTGAGCAAACATTAGCGGCGTTTGAGCTGACCCCTGATTACGACTTGGCTATCATGCGAGAAAATCAAACCTTGTCTAGTATCACCAGTCGTATTTTAGAAGGACTCGAAGGTATTTTTCAATCAGAAGAACCAGACGTAGTGTTGGTCCATGGCGATACGACGACGGCAGTGGCAGCTGCGCTGGCCGCTTTTTATCAGCAGATCTTGATTGGTCATGTGGAGGCTGGGCTACGAACAGGTAACAAGAATGATCCGTTTCCAGAAGAAATGAATCGCCGGTTGATTGATCAACTAGCAGATTTTCTCTTTGCCCCTACAGATCAAAGCCAGGCAAATCTGCTAAAAGAAAATCATCCACAAGACCGCATCGTCGTTACTGGCAATACGTCTATTGATGCTTTGTACCACACCTTGGCACAAAAAAAAGACCGAAAACCAATCAGTGAGAAAAAAATCCTTTTAGTTACGATGCACCGGCGAGAAAATATTGGGCAACCCATGGAACAAGTGTTTCGTGCACTAAAACGCATCGCTATTGCTTATCCCGCACTGACGATGGTCTTTCCGATGCATAAAAACCCTCGTGTCCGTACACTAGCCAAGCGCTATTTAGAAGGGCAGCAAAATATTGAGCTGATCGAACCATTGGATGCCCCTGCATTCTATCAGTTACTGGCAGGCAGCTACCTTGTTTTGACCGATTCAGGAGGGATTCAAGAAGAAGCACCCTCCTTGGGGATTCCTGTCTTGATCGTACGTGAAACGACGGAACGCCCAGAAGGGGTGGCAGCAGGGACTTTGAAACTTATTGGTACCCATGAGGAGCATGTGTATTCAGAAATCGTTCATTTATTGTCTGATGAGGCAGCATACAAACAGATGGCGCAAGCCAAAAATCCCTATGGAGATGGACAAGCCAGTGAGCGAATCGTGGCTGAATTAAAAAGTTATTTCGAGTAGAGGAAGGCGAATCTATGAGACAATTCCAATCATCTTTTGTCATTAGTAAAACGACGCTAAGGTGGCTACATTTGCTAGAACATATGGAGCACGCTTCTCATACACCGATCCGTGGGTTGTCAAAAGTGATCAAAAGCTCTAGCCGAACCATCATTGAAGATTTACAAAACATTAAAGAGTATTTCGAAGATGCTATCGAAATGGAAACGTCAAATAGTGGCTATCAGCTACAAGTCATCGATACAGAAAGCTACTTAGAAAAAAAACGGAATTTGATCAGTAACGAGCCGTTGTTTCGCATCTTTGAGAGCATTTTTTTAGGGGAAATATTGACCATCAATGAGTGGTCAGACATTTTGTTTATTTCCCCTGCCACGTTGATGCGGTATTTTCGAAAGATCGACCCAATTTTAGCACAGTACCAACTGACATTAAACAAAACCACCGTTGATCTTATTGGTGAGGAAGTCAATATTCGCCATTTTTTTCTGAACTTTTATTATGAATCCGATAGTACGCCGCATACCGTATTTCCGCCGTTGATCATTCATGAGATCGGTTTAAACTTGAAAAAAGAAGAATTCGATAGCAATTTCTCTAATCTTGCCTTTGAGGAAATCAGTTACATGCTTTATATCATTTTAGAGCGAACCTCTCATGGCCATTACGTCACGATCGATCCAGCCATCGTCAAGCAGTTTCGTAAAGAGTATTATCTTGAGCTGAAAAAATTAAAGACGATGCTATCGAACCATTTGCAAACGACGATCGCCGAAAAAGAAATCATCTACTTTTATGCGTTATCGATGGGAAAACGGACGGTGTTTGATATTGATATGGAAAGGGACTTTTGCAACAAGTTAGGCAAAGACTCGCAGATCCTGCAACTAACCCAACGTTATCTAAAGGAGGCAGGCGTACCGCCGTATGCGCTGGAATATAGTACGGTTTTGATCCAGTCTTTTTTTGCGACGATCTTACTAAAAAATAAACTTTCACCGGTCTTGAACAAAGTGATTCCCGATTTGATCTCATTTGTAAAAAAACATTTTCCAGAGGAAATGGCACAAAACACAGCGTTCTTACAAAAACAATTCAAACAACTGAAGTGTCTGTCTTTAGACATGATCGTAGATATCAGCGCAGTGTTTACCATTCATATGGACTGTGTGAAAGAATTGTACTGGGGGAAGCCTAAAAAAATTGCGTTCCTGTTAGAAGGGAATCAATTTATCTCGCAACGAATTCAGGTCACTGCTCGTAAGTATCTAGGCAGTTATCAGAAACTCTTTTTTCCGAATGTATTAGATATCAATCCCGGCTATTTTGAGGCGAACCAATTTGATATCGTCGTCACAAATTATAATGAGCATATGTCGAATTTTTCTTGTTCTGGCGTGTATTTATTGTTCAATAAAATCCCGAACTCAACCGATTGGCGCAGACTCATGTCATTGATCGACTTTAAACTTTAACAATGGTCCAGGTGCAAAATAATTCTCAGATGAAAGATAGGAATGATGCAATCATGATGAAAAAAGGACATATGACACCAGAAGCCTATTTAAAAAATTACAGCGAACTTTGTTACTTGCAGGAATTTCCCTTAATCAAACAAGTATGTACAGAGTTGCAAACACGATTCAAAGAAATTTGCTATACCGAGTACGATAATGTGCTACAACAAATGGCGGATTTGCTAGAAATCGATGCCCAACTGCAAATGTTTTTAGATTTTTTCCGACACGACTTTTTTAAAGAAATCGAATTAGCAGAAGAAGAGATCGTCGAAATGATCAAAAAGGACAAAAATGTCTATTACCGACAAATGGCAGGGATCGGCACAAACCAGAAAGCGCCCCATGGCTTGATTTATCTCAGCGAGAAATGAACACTGTGATCGCTGAGATAAATCAGAGTGTCAACCACTCGTTGGGTAAGAATGGTTTTTATAAAATAACACTTCGAAATGCTTTGTGACCGTAATGATTCCACAAGATAGTGTCTAGCAAGTTGACTTACGCATTGTCCAACACAACCAGACGCAAGATCCGTGGATTGATTTGATTAAGTAATCGATTCCAATCTGTCGCATCTGGAAACGATTTTAGAAGAACGCATTCTACTTCCAGTAAGTATTCTGTCGTATACTCCGAATAATTGGTGACTAATAGATCAATTTGCTTTTCTTTTAAATAGGTTGGAGAGAGTTCACTGGCATTAGGATAATACAATGTATGGAAGCGACCCAAATATTTTCGCACGATACTTTCGGCATATTCACAAACATATTCGTTTCCTTCAAAAATCACGGCGATCGTCCGTTGTGATCCCCAATTTTCTTCTTTGATCGCTTCCATATGAATCGTTAAGCTGGCACAGAAATCGTCAAGATAGGAGGATGAATACAGCTTTTTGACTAGCTTGTGTTTTGCCAAAAATGCATAGTTTCTCTTATATTCGTAGGAAAACTTCTCTTTGACGAATTGCGTAAGATCGTCAATATTGACATTCATGATGGGCGAGAGCATATCGCGTATTTTCACAATCGTAAAAAATGATTCTAACCAGTGTAAATCTTTTTGTTCATCATAGGAATTGCCTTGATTTAGGGCATAGAAATCTTTTGTCACTTGTTGGATCTCAGGCCAGCGATTATACTTTCGGCAAAATTCTTCGATCGAAGGATGATTGATTTTTCGGCGACAGATGAGACAAAGTAACAAATAAATGATTTCGTCCTCTGGCAGATGGTAATGAAAATAGGAATAAAGGATCTCTCTTAACGTATCTGGAGCAATCAATGAATGATAAGCATAAAAGATGTCCTTTAGTTCAGGTGAAAGTTCGACTTGTAACCCTTTCTTGCTGCGTTCCAGTGTAATGTAGAGAATATAGGAAAAGTAAGAAAAAGTAGAAGCCGGTTGCTTTTTTGAATGCAAAAGATTGGTGATCTCAATGACAGCATCTTGGACATCCAGCGATGGGAAGATCGTATTGACATTGATATCTGACTCATAATAAAACAGACAAAAAAAGCGGCGAATATCGATTTCGGAACCTATCAATGTGACAGGGTTTGTTGATAGACGAAGTTTGAAGGGCTTTAATAATTCGTTCATTTTTTTTAAGTAACTGAGCAATGCTTGTTCAGAAAGATTAAGGGTCAAGCTCCAATCCAGAGCAGATTGTAATTCATCAAAAAAAATACTCTCCAAAATCATAAAAAATGGCTCGTCTTTAACTAAATTTTGTTTTTGTTTGATATACCCCTCGGGATCAAGTTCTTCAAATAAATACCCAAACTTAGAGGAATAGATTTCGATCGCATCATTAAAATGTTCGCGAATCATGGCAATATCCGCAATGATCGTACGGGTACTGCTTTTTGTTACTTCTGATAAATCGCCCAATGTTGCAGATGGATTCTTCTCAAATTCATTTAATAATTGCAATCGTCGGATTAAAGAACGATTTTTGATAAATTTTAGCTGAAAATTTTTCATAGTTGCCCCCGTTGAATTTAAAAAAGAATTAAACACATTATAAACAATTGGTTAAAAAACTTCAATTTTTATGTTTAATTTTATTTTATTTGACTAAATATTCGATTTTTTATTATTCTGGTGGATGTAAACGGTTGAAACGAATTGATACAATGTAGGTTTTTTCACCGACAGGTGAAAATTGCTATTTTTTTTTAAGGATATTTGACGCTATAGTGAGACCATAGTCCGATGCTTAGGAGTATTTGTTTTTTCTCAAGAGGAAACCTGTGAACTGTTGGTTGGATCAAAAGGGAGAAAATAAACAGTAAATGTAACTAGCAAATGAGTGAATGTGCCATCAATACCTAGAAATGCAGTGTACTTGAGGGGTATCCACGAATGAGAGAGAAAGAAAATAGAAGACATTGATTGGTTGAAGAACATCTACGGTTACCAGAAAGTGTAAACTGGAAACGAACATGCAGATAGATTACGAGGAGGCTAATATGCTGGCAGAAAAGATAGCGGGAGCAGAAGAATATTTGGCGCATTTTCAAACAGAGCTAGAAAAACAAGGGGTGTTACGCTTTTTTCCAAAAATAAATGCCTTTTATCATCGGTTAGCAAAAGAGTTTTTAACGATTTTTCATAGCAAGGAAGAAAACCTGTTTGTTCAGTGGGGCCACTTATTGGCGATTGATGCACAATTGCAAATATTGATGGAAATCAGCAACAATCGCAAAGAGGGATTGCTAGATGACCTTGGGATGAGTGAGGAAGAAGTCATTGAAATGATAGAAAATGACCATAAGTATTTTTACCGTGAGATCACGGGGGCAAAGTTAACGCAAAAACCCAAAATGGGCTTGATTTATTTGAGTGAACACTTAGCGGAGTCCTGAAGTTTTATGTCTAATACGTCGAGTAGACCTGAGAGTTAGGAAAAAAATTGAGATAAATGGGAAACGATGATGTTCAATAGACTATTGGGGAAGTTTTATAGATAGTTTTTTGGAGAAATAAATGGAGAGTAGTAGTGGGGCTAAAAGGATGATTTTCAGGTGGAACGTACCCTTGAGAATGACAGAGAGCAGATGGACTACTCAAACAACGCAGTGGGGAAGGCAATTGGTTGGTCTTCCTTGCTTGAGTAAGAGTTGTTTTTAAGAAACAACAGATTGACCGCTAAAGTCAACGACAAAGACGAATGTTTTTTTCTCTTCATTAAAATAATTACTGTGTAAGACGTGAAAAAAAGCAAAAAGCGCTTGAAGGTAGGACATGAACGGAATGAAACTTTTTATTATTTTTGCCTCCTTGTCGGTAGGCATATCGGTGGCACAATACGGCATGTATGATTTCTTCTCAGCATATCTGCGATCCTTCGCAGCTGGTTTCAATTGGGGCAAACCATTCTTTTGCTTGGCTATTTCTTTCTGCTGGTTATGTATTTTTGGGTCCAGCGTGGCAGAACAAGGAAAGAGAAGCAATCTTTAGGAGAATGATCAAGAATTAAACAGCAATGATCAGTAAAGAAGCGTTTTTTCATAGGAAGAAATCGCTTGTTTGTAAGCAAAAGTATACATAAATAGTACGACCGAGACGAGCCTTTCGCGGGCTCTTACTTAACATAAAAAAATCTGCAGCAAACGTTTGCTTCTTTTGGTGAAACCAAGAAGGGATCGTTTGCTGTTTTTTTGTGCTAACAAATAGGCCTGTTTTCAAATATCCAGTGGAGAGCTTTTTTCAAGGAAATGAAAAATTCTTAAGGGGGAGGCTGGAAGAATCGATTCGTTCTGTAAATAGTAATCAAAAAATGGATGACCGAAGAACTACATACGAGAGAGTCAATAAAATGCTTCATGGAGGAATGGCTGATTTAACCAAGCGGCATTTCAAGGGAGTACCGAAGGATATTAGATAGAGAAGATAAAGCAATGGACAGAGACGCCAAAGTTTTTAGCGCTGCAATAGCTATTGGAGTATGCGTTGGTTTGCCTGCATCTGTATTGGCAACAACAGAGTACCGGGAAAGGGCTGGATAAGTGAAAATGAATGGGAAAGGTGGCGCTCCAAAAGAAGAACCATAGCTGACGATCCGCCAATCGTCGAGGAACCACCCAACTGTTTTCCGTAGAGAAATACCAAACGAGCAGGAGATGATCACTGACAGGCATGCTTCATGTTCTTATCAGTTTAGTGATTCTAAGAAAAACAACATATAAGAAAGAATACCCGCCAAACGTAGCTTGGGGGATCAGATGAAAAGAGAGGAACGTTCTTAATAAGGATAGTCCCCCCCTCTTTTTTTACCGTTATTTTATTGTGGCTTTTATAGAATGGAGAACTGCAAGTGCTTTGGAGATTGATATATGATTTTTCTATGGTAACAAGCGTTTTGGTGTATGTTAAGGATTTCTCGTTTTAGCCAGATTCTATGGTGAATAATTTATTTAAAACGGGGGTTTGTTTTTTTATTTAGGCATAGATTTCATCAGCCAGTGAATTTATTGATTTTTCCCGCATCACAAAGATAGCTATAATGAAGTATATCGAGGATAAAACCCAGCGTTTTTGGAAGCCAACTGAAACAAAGACCAATCGACTTTGTTCAAGGTTACCGTCTAAGTAAAGGTGTCTAAAAAAGGGTGGTTTTTAGGCTTGATGATGTCAAAAAGGGGGAGGGAGAATGAAAAGAGCGAGGGGGAATTTTTGGGTCAAACTGATGATCTTCGCTGCTTTTTTTCAAGTGATCAGTGCTTCGACGATTTTAGTTTCGGCACAAGAGGAGCGTTCCGTCGATACAGAAGGCTCAGTCCAGTTCACGGGTGTCTATGAACCAGACAAACCAGAACCTTCACCACCGACCGGACCGACACAACCTGGCGGGGATGGGGGACGTTTGCCGCAGACGAATACCCGAAAAAGTTCCAGTGCCACGGCACTCGGATCATTGCTGCTATTGATCGCTGGCTATTCAACAGTGAAGAAGACACGCAGGTACCAAAAAGAACGAACAACCTCAAGAACACAAGAAAAGTTGAGTAATAGAGAATAAGGGAATGATCTTATGAGATTTTTGCGATTTGCAACGAGCACCGTACTTGCCGCAACCCTTTTGACTGGCGGGATCCAAGGGACCGCCGCTGAAGTAAGAGTCGCTGAAACCGATGGGCAAGTCAGTTTTGTGCCCAATGATCGAGACCCGACGGAAGTGTTACCGCCTGATCCAGGCCCCGATGGCCCCGATGTGGAGATACCGCCGATCGGACCAGATGGACAAACAGGACCATTGACGATCGCTTATGCGCCGACTTTGGATTTTGGTACCCAAGAAATCTCCAACCGAGATGCCGTCTATTCGATGGTGGCAGAAAAGCAACAATTAGCGGATACCCAAGGGGAAGAAAACCAAGTACCGTATGTTTCCTTCGCCCAAGTACAAGATACCCGTGGGTCAAATGCTGGCTGGCGTTTGACTGTAGCACTAAGTGCGTTTGAATCAGGGACGCAACACAACGAACTGCGAGGGGCACAAATCATCTTTGCCTCACGAGAAGTTGACTACAATAGCCACAATCAAGAAAACGCACCGGACGCACATGAAGCCGGCTTGCGTTTGGATGCCAATGGTTCAGCACAAGCTGTTCTGACTGCTGATGCCGGCAAAGGGGCAGGCACTTCATCCGTCGTTTGGGGCTACCAAGATGAGTTGAATGCGCAAGTCCAAGCCCAGGCGCCGGTGGTTCGCAATGAGGCGATCCAATTGTTCGTCCCGGGAGCGACTGCTAAAGATGCAGCCTTGTATGTGGCGACTTTGAAGTGGCAATTGACGACCACTACCTCGCAATCAGGAGAAACAGTTCCAACGGCGCAAGCCGATGAAACAAACTAAAAGAAAAGAAAGAAGGAATAAAAATGAAATGGATTCGATTAGCAACAGTCGCAACACTGACCTCTACGATCTTCGCAGGCGGTGTACAAGTAGTAGCAGCAGAGGAAGAAAATAATCAACCAAAAACACCACTTTTTGAAGTAGAGACACCAAATGAGGTTAACTTTATCGAAGGGGAAGAAGACGTGGATGACGTTGAAAATCCAGTTCCTTACCCACCCGTTATCATTGATCCGCTTCCAGTAAAAGGTCCATTAACGATCGTTTACGTGCCAGAAAAATTCGATTTTGGTCAACAAGCCATTACTTCATCTGCAGCTGAATATTCTGTGATTGCTGAAATGCAAAACGTAGATGAAAACCATCCTCTTGCGGTCGGACTTCCAGACACAGTTCCTTACGTTTCCTTGGCACAAGTCAGTGATACACGAGGAAACAGTGCGGCAGATTGGACATTAAGTCTTGCTTTGACAGAGTTTGTCGGTCAAGATACAGGGGATATCCTTTATGGCGCCCAACTTCACTTTATTGATCCGCAGATCAAACACAATGATGGTACCGGGCCTGCTGAAGAAGCGCCTGAAGCATCAATAACTGATGGTGATCGTGTGATTTTAAATGCTAATACGAATATAGCATCGAGCATTCCAGTCATGACCGCAGGACCCAATCAAGGACAAGGACGCTCCTCTGTCTTCTGGGGAGACCAAGACAAAATGATGGATGAGTTTGAGGGTAATGATTTTACCGGAACGATTCTGAATGATCGTATTCAGCTGCATCTTCCATCAGCTGCGACGCCGCAACAAGACACCTATACAGCAACCTTGACCTGGACACTAGCTACCACAGTTAGTGTAGATGGTGAAAATGGTGGTAATGGCGGCGATGGAGACGACAACGTTTTAAATCCAGAAGATTAATCTTCAAAGCAACGCAACAATAATGTGAAACAACTGGCAGGAGTAGACCGTTATTCCTGCCTTTTTTGGAAGGAGAAACAACAGTGATTGAACAACCAACAAACCAACGCTGGCTGCGGCTTTTGACTGCAATGATCGTGCTATGCTCATTGATTGCTTGGCCGACACCAGTACGAGCAAATGATGACATTGAATCAGAGTTGAATTTTTTTGTAACCCCGATATTCCCTGACAGTCAGATCGAAGGCGGTGCTAGCGGTTATTTTGATCTGAATTTAGGCGCAGGGGAACAAGAGGAATTGCAGTTACGCATCCAAAATACATCGGAAGAAACCATTGATGTCGAAGTATCGGCTCATACTGCCTTCACCAACGTCAACGGAGTAGTAGAATACGGTCGTGATGCCGAAGCTCCTGACCCGACATTGCCTGCCTCGATTGCCGAATTGATTGAAACACCTGGGGTCATCACTTTAGAAGCCCAAGAAGAACGGATCCTTACACTTCCTCTGACGATGCCTGAGGAAGAATTTGATGGGGTACTGGCAGGATCGATCCGAGTTGAAGAGGTTCGCGATGCTACGGCAGCAGAGTCGGAAACAGAAGGCATCGGGATTCGTAATGAGTTTGCCTTTATTTTAGGAGTCGTCGTAAGCAACAACCGCTCGTCAACGGATCCAGGACTTGAATTGCTGGATGTTTTTGCCAGTCAAGTCAATTATCGGAACGTGATCAGTGCCAAGATTCAAAATTACACACCGACTTTCGTCAACCACATAGAAATTGATGCTGAGATTCGTGCCAGCGGCAGCGACACCGTCTTGTATGAAACACAGCGCACAAGTATGCAGATGGCACCAAATTCGCAGATGGATTTTCCGATCCCGCTAAATGGCGAGCGTTTCCGTCCGGGAGACTATGTCCTGACTCTGACGGCCCGTTCACAAGGGGAGGAATGGCATTGGGAAGAGCCCTTCACGATTGCGGCTGCTGATGCGAGACGTTTAAATGAGGAAGACGTGACATTGGAACCAGAAACCAATTGGTGGCTGATTGGCGGAATTGCCGCACTTGTTTTGTTATTGATCATCGTTGTTGTTTTAATCATTAACAAGAAAAAAAAGACAAAGGAAGGTGGGGATCAGTAAAATGAAAAAGAAAACACTAAAGATAGTACTATCACTTATGGTAGGACTATTTAGTGTTTACTTGTTTTTTTCGTCTATTCGTGTGTTCTTTTTTGAACCACTACATGCATGGCAAGGAAGAGAAGGTACGTTAGGCGAGGTGTTCACTGGATCTTCTTTTGAAGAATCTTTAGAGGATCAAGAGGAGTTGGTGGTTTCTTTTCTGGAAGAAATCCAGCAAGCATATGTTGGAGAAGTGTTTCCGATCATGTTTTTAACAAACCGCCCACTAACAAGCATCGACATCCAGCTGCCTGCAGCCACGATCATAGAAGAAACATTTTTAATGGAAGAAATAGTGATCACCCAAACCGAGGATCCCGAGCAATGGCTTCTGAACTCCGAAGTGCCGTTGACGTCGTTTAGTCTACCACTGACGATAGAATCCGTAGGTACTTATGAAATAACGGTGGCAGAGACAGTGCTTACCTTGAACGTGGAAGAAAGAAAATCCGGAGATGAGGGGGAGAGGCCCCCTATGGAAACGGACGACCACCCGATTGGCACTAACTTAGCAGCGGATCCTGTCACATCAGATGGTTCATTTTTTGATGACATCGAGATGGATGAAGGCAATCTTGATCTTTTGGAAGATAGGCGAAGAGAACAAGAAGTAGGCTCCTGGCTAGAATTTTTAGAAGCTGTCATGGACCCAGAGGTGAATCATATAAAGTTGATCGACAGCTTTGAATCTAGTGATAATCCGATTGAAGGTATAGCTTCAGGCGTATCAGGAAGTACAATTAATATTTCGAGTGGAGACTCTTATGTCTATATCAGCCAACCGGGAATCTCAAGAACTCTTATTATTGATGGACAAGGAAAATACCAAATTGATTTTCGTGCGGTTGCTGTTGGCTTCTTGGATAGTACGATGGTACCAGAATCTCCTTGGGATATTTCGTATCAAAATATTACCCTTTATCATGGGAATTATTACGGACCTATGAACGTTACTACTTTGGGTGTTAACAATCAAGCCATATCGACCATGCGGTACCATAATGTTGAAAACATTGGGAATCAGCTTTTGCATTCCGTTGGTACAACCGCAGTGCTTTCAGGAAAGGTTACCTCACATCAAGCACGAAGCTACCGTTCGACTTTTAATGAAAATTGGCAGATCAATGCTTGGAATCAAGCAAATTTTGAAGTCCATCGACTTTTGATCAGTCCCAATGCAGAAGTAGAATTGTCGACCATCAGTTCAGGAAATTTATTTTATCATGGTTTGAATCATCCAGAACTGATTATTGGAGAGAATGCCAAAGTTTCCATGAAAGCAAATTTTGAAGGGACTAGAGGGGAAGCCGATGGTGTGAATGTCTATTTTGGAAATGGTGGTGGGAATCTGACTGTTGGCAAGGGAGCAGAATTAAAACTTGACACTCAGATCAACGCCTCTGCGATTTCCACACTTCATGGAAACCATACCATCGATCTCTTGGAAGACAGCAAAGTGCATATCCAATCCTTAGAGAATCGAAGCCACACGAATGGATGGAATTGGAATATTCTTTCATTTCAAGGAGGCAACACCCATATCAATCTAAAGGAACGTAGTATGTTAAAAATTGATGCGGAAAATCAACCCAACTTATCGGCACATGTTGTTGGCTTCTGGGAACCTCAAAACAGTATCACTGTTGGTAAAGATGCTGTTTTAGATATTCGTTCGGACAGTCGCAATGATTCTCAAAATTTGATCTTTTTTGGAAATCTTTCGAAGTTGACGTTCAATGAGGCCCGAAAGGTCAATTTAGAACGAACGGCGCCGCTTTCTTTTAATAACGGAAGTTTGATCAACTTAAATGGAACCAATGAACTGGAAATCGAATTTCAAGGAATCAAACAATGGCAATACGGTGAGTTTGATGAGGTGCAGCCTACCCATGAGTGGATGCCTTTGATTCATATGAGTACCAACTTTACTTGGATCAATCCAACAATCAACAGTGTCGTAACTTTGGATCCAACAGTGGAACAAGGGGTACGTAGTCATTTTTCGACTCATAGCCAACGATTGCTTTTCGAGCAAGTTTCTGAAGTTGAAATAGAGTTGAATCCATTAACGGAAGATCCGACCTTATCAAATTCTCGGATCATCTCTGGAAGAGCAAATCCCAATAGCTATATTCGTTTTGAGCGGGAAGCATTTATGCCCGAACCAAATCCTTCCCTTGGTACTGTAACGGATCCAGATGGACGCAGAGAATTCTTTCACGTCCAAGCTGATGAAGAGGGAAACTTTCAGTTTGATTTATCCGAATTTCCAAACTTCCAACATTTTCGTCACGAAGAGCTAGTGACAGCCGAGGCGTTTTTGAATGGGAGATGGGGAAAGGATTCGGTGATTGTAGAGAAAATCGACATTGTGGACCCGCGGGATCCTTTTCGCCCGGATGAAACGGTCGATCCTGTGAATCCTCCTGTTTTGCCAGAAAACCAGGGATTTGTCAGCATCGACTTTATTTCTCAATTCGATTTTGGAGAAGTACCAATTCTTTCAAGTACCACTCGATATCCAGCAAAGCCGCAGGCGTTGCGGGAAGTTTATGAGGATGTGCATGAAGGGGACCGTCCCAATTATATCCAAGTATCGGATCGGAGGATCGCTACTACTGGTTGGACACTGAGTGCTCGCTTATCTGAAGAGGGTTTTGTGGGTACGCATGATGAAAGGCAACGACTAAGAGGGGCAAGCGTTTATTTGTCAAATATCCATATGGTAACCACTGGTTCGAATGAGTCGGAGACGCCAGACTATCAAGAAGCCATTGAACTTATTGCAGGTCAAAGTAAAACCTTGGCTTCGGCTCAAGAGAATCATGGTGGAGGGACGTGGATCCAACATTATGGCTCAAGTGAAACAATGGAAAACAGTGTGGAACTGGAAGTCCCGATTGGTGCCAACCCCCAAGCAACTGCTTATCGCGGCACGATTTATTGGGAATTAAGCTTTGTTCCGAGACCTGAGTCATAAAAGTTTGAATAAGAAGGAAGCAGAAGCTGCTGGAAGTCGCCTGCAGCTTCTCTTCTTTCGAATGTGTGGGGAGGTGAAACGATGAGAAACAAGCCGTCTTTATTGATGAACAGTTTATTTTCAATGACGTGCAAGCGGCAATTGACGATTTTGCGGCAGTTGGAATGTTGCGGTCCTTTAAGTGGGCAACAGCTGGCACATGCTTGCGGCGCTTCTCGGCGGACGATTATTTCAGACATTGAGGAACTGCGCCAACTCTTTGGGGCTTCGACGATCCTCGCATCTGCCAGCAATGGTTATGAATTGATGATCCAAGAATTGGCAGAGTATCAGGAAAAAAAGCGAGCATTGTTGGCGGATGACCCGAATCTGTTGTTTCTGCATTTCTTGTGTCAGCAAGAAACGGCGATACCGGAAAAACTTGTTGCAATCACCGGATTAGGCAATCAAACCTTTTTGAAACAATGTCGTCAGCTTCAGACCTTGTTCGCTGCTTATGAACTGACCTTGAATAAAAAGCAGTGGTGCCTAGAAGGGGCAGAAGGAAACATACGGTATTTTTATAAAGCCTTTTATTTTGAAGAAGAGGAACAGCCCTACCAAATCTTTGAGCAGCTGGCTGAAACGTTGACACTGCGGTATCGTCCGTCCTTGCCGATCGATCCAGTGGTTTCGTTGCAGTGGACGAAGGTCTTTCTTTTACGGGCGCAACAAGGTGGACGCTTGGAAGAAAATTGGGAAATGGCTGACTTTTGTCGGTTGTTTCTAGAAAAAACGGGTTTTGTCATCGAAGGCTTGGAGGTCTGCAGGTCCTTGTCGCAGCAAGAACGGTGTGTCCTATTGTTTTTGATGATGGCAGATGAAGGGGTACTTTCGTTTTTATTGAAACATCCGTGGGTCGAAGAAACGGTGCCCTTTGATCCAATCGATAGCTTGCGAGAGACGTTTCCCAAGCAAGCAGAGACATTGAGAGAAGATCGCGTATTCGTGCAAGTGACGTTAGCAGTCATGTTACTGGATCGGCTCTTCCATGTGCCACCTCCTTTGCTGCGGGATCGTCGAAAGCCAGAAGTGTCTGGTATTGGAAAGACGAAGGCACTTTCTAGCGCTGCTTCTCACTATTTGCTGACAATAGGCGAGTCCTATCTAAAGAACCAGCAGTTAAAAAACAACCAGCTGATGATCACCTATCATTTGTGTGGAAATGAGAAAATCAAAGGCTGGATCAAACAACGTCTGAGTGATTGGCTGGCTGCCCAAGGAGTGGATGTCGTCGTCGAGACTACGAGTGAGCTGTCGATTTTCACCGCCCGCCAGGTGGTAGTCACTGATCAACCGCTCTTTTTGCTGGAATTGGAACAGCCCATCTATCGGTTGGAACGACCGATTGAGCCAAATTCCATTGAACGTCTCGGCAAGGCGATTTTAGCCGATTTTCTTGGTCAATGTAAAGGCTCTGTTCCTAGTGAAGAGCTTCAAGCAGCGTCTGCCTCTCGCTAAAAACGGTAGAGCCAACGGTAGAATCAGTCAAACGCTACGTACGACGTAAAATTATGGTAGAGGAGCAACAGGTATCATGGGTCGATTCCAAAAGCAATTGGTACTTCGTGTGTTGGGGATAAGTTGTCTGCTACTGCTGCTGTTCTATTTCTTTTCAAACTACAAAATGGCTCGTGTCAGCGGTGATTCGATGGCCCCCATTATTCAAAACAACGAGTTAGTCGTTATTCAAAAGAATCAGTTGCCGCATCGTTATGATCTCGTCGCTTTTGAGCATGAAGGGCTGCTGATCGTAAAACGAGTGATCGGGGTTCCTGGGGATTCCTATGCGCGCAGTGGCAATCGTTTGCTATTGGGGGCATCAGGGTCCTATTATGATTTTTCCTATACCTTTACACTGACGCAAGAAACGGCGAGGGAATTGCCGGTCGGAGGCATCTTGCAGCCAGGAGAGTATTTCGTCGTTGGGGATGCGATCATGCACTCGATCGATAGTCGTGAATTTGGTATGGTGACGAGCGAGGCGCTTCGTGGGGTCGTCTTGAATTTCTTTTAAGGATTCAACGTGGTCAGTCAGCGTGTCTGTTTGAAAATCGAGGCTCAATTATGGACAAAAGATGGAAAGGGGGATGTCCGTGAAGATTGTTTATGTCAGCATACTGCTGCTTTGTTTTGTGGCGATCGGGGTGCTTGCTCAACGGGGATACCTCGAAATCTTTGTTCGAAGACTTGAGCGACGAACAAATATGACGGAGTTGGAAAAAAGAAAACTGGCTTTTTTTAAGCATAAGATTCGTAATGAACATCCGTTAGCGTTACTGATGGTGAGTGGTCTGTTTCTTATGAGTTTGCTGCTTTTGACTTTTACTCATGTTTCCATACATGCGCAAAGCTGCAGGGTAGCAGAGGAAAGGGAGCAGATGAAACAGGAAATCTTACATTTACAAAAAGAACAGATTGAAGGGACGCAACGACCGTTATCGGTGTACCCGTCTGCAGGTCTCCCTTTTGAAAATCTTGCTTGGCAGACGCTGCTGATGGCGGATGATCGAGAAGCGCGTTTTCAGCTAGAAGAAGAATTTGGGACGCAAGTGACGCCTTTTTTAGGACCGACAGTCGTGCTGATCCATATTGACCAACCGCTGCAAGAAATCACCCTAACGAGTTCAAGTCATTTGAACTCTTCTGCGGACTTTCCTGCTTGGGAAGCTAATTTGCAGCGAATCATCGATGATCTATCGCAGGCGCAAGGCGTGAAACGGTGCCATTTCGTGTTGCAAGTAGCAGATACGCCCGATACGTCATTTGAACAAACGATCGTCCGCAATGCTCAGGGACAGTGGCAAGTACTCAACCGAAAAGAGCTTGTCCAAGCTTCAGACACGGGAACTTAGAATGAAACAATCAAAAGAGTTATTGACGAAAGGGAGGGATTCAAGGGATGAGTAAGAAGAAGGGACGTGGGTGGTTTTCTGCTCAGACGCTATTCGACGAAATGAACCAAGTGTCATTGAAAGAATTAAAAGGATTTGAAGAAACGTATGAGAAAGAAAACAGAACCGCTGAGACAGCTGTTGCCAATGGACCGGCGAAAGAAGCCTTCGCCGATACCGCAAAAAAGAAAGCTACTAGCAATGATCAAGAAATGACGGGTACCAGTAGTAAACCCCAAAAAGGCAAAAAACAAGGGCAACGAAGTGGACAGGCGCCGGCACCGTCTCCTTCAGTACAAGCGGAACTAGAGGAACGATTGGAGCCAGAAGGATCGCCTAAGCACTCGATGCAACCCTGGTCCTCAGAAACTGGCATGCCACATCCAGTAAGCAGTAAAGGGAAGAGAAAGCGTAAAAGCACCAAAAAGCGTAATGAAACTGTCAATGCGCCCTTGCCTAGCTATCAAGAAAAACGCTCTTTTGAAGCGTTTACCGCGGAAGCGAACGAGGAGCAGATGGAGCTGGCGCCTGTCTCACCAGCAGATATGAGCTTTGAACAAACCCATCAAGAGTTAGTGTTGGCACGAACGAGAATCACAGAACTTGAAAAGCGGCTCCATGCAGAAACCTTGCATCGCTCACAGTCGGATATCCAGCAAGTGAAAGAAAAAGCGATTTTTGAACGCTTGGATTGGGCAAGAGAAAAACAATGGTATGAAAGCAAAGCCCAAGAACAAAAACAGCTGCTGCTCCAAAAAGAAGAGGTCATCACAAATTTGGCGAACCAACTCGCTGAAAAAGAAGCACAGCTGGAGGAGCAGGATCGAGGCCCTCAGGAAGAAGAAGCCGCTGCGCTTCGCAAAGCGGTCAATGAGCTGCAAAAAGAAAACCAAGAGTTACAAAAAGAAAATCAGCAGTTTCAAGCGGAGATGCGAGAGATCTTGCTGTTTGCTAGAAAGAAAGCAGACCGGACACTTGAAGAAGCGCAGGTTGAAGCAGAACGGATGATCTACAACGCCGAAATGCGCTTGAATATCGCCCATCGTACGGCAAAAGAGATCCTTGATGAAGTGAGCGATACGAAAGAGAACATGAATACTCTCTTTGATTATTTGTATGAACAAGTCTATTCACTAGCAGACAAGCAAGTATTTGAAAAGTACCAAGAATAGGTTTGCTTCGGATCACTAGAAGCAGGCAGATAGTACTGTGAACGTTACATAACGTTAGCGATCTTCGCTTTGGGCGGTGATCGCTTGAAACTTTTCTTTGTTTCTCAACGACATTTTGATTGGGAAATGGATTTGTTCTGTACCGGCTGCGATCGCTGATTCATAATACCAGCACTTATGGTCGATCAACGCCATTGATTGCTGCAAAGCGTCTATCTGCGCTTGCAGCGCTTTTTTTTGTTCAAGAAACATTTTATGGCGTTCTTGCAGCGAGTCATCACCAAGGCGTGTCAATTGTGCATAATCTTTGATCTCTTTAATGGTCATGCCTGTTTCCTTCAGACATTCGATCAATTCCAGCATCTCAATTTCGGTATCTGAAAATAAACGGTAGCCAGATTCTTTGCGCGCTAACGTCGGCAAAAGGCCTTCTTTGTCGTAATAGCGGATGGTTGACGTGGGGATATTTAAGGCTTTCGCAACTTGGGATATCGTATAGGTCATTTTTTTCACTCCTTAACGTTGACTTTAAAGTTAACTTTAATGTTAGTATGACAGTAAGCAAAGGAAAAAGCAATGAGGAGGAAACAGAGATGACAGAAAAAAACATGAAAGCTGCTGTATTAAAAGGACCAGAAACGATCGAGGTCAAACAAGTACCTGTGCCGAAAGTGGAAGAAGGACTGATCGAGATCCAAGTTTCAGCTTGCGGCGTCTGCGGCAGTGACGTGCATATGTGGCAAGCAGGGAAAGGTTGGGGCAAAACAGGGGAGTCCGATTTTATCATGGGTCACGAGTTTTGCGGTGTCGTGACGGATGCAGGCGATAGTTCCTTTAAAATCGGCGATCGCGTCGCTTTTTGGGCAAATCTTTATTGTGGAAAATGTGAGATGTGCCAAAAAGGGCAAGAGCATTTGTGTCGGGAAGTAAACGGCACCAATTATATCGGCTTTGTCTGCAATGGCGCCTATGCCGAACGGTTTGTCGGAAAAGCGTCCAATGCTTATAAATTGCCAGATACAGTTTCAGATACAGCAGCTAGCTTGATTGATCCCTTGATGGTTGCCTATCATGCCATCCGTAAATCCAATATTAAGTTAAATGACAAAGTCTTGGTTTCTGGAAGTGGGATCATCGGGCAATTGATTGGCGAATTGGCAAAAAAAGCTGGGGCTTCTTATGTGGCCATGTCCAAAATCAACGATACAAAAATTGAGAAAGCCAAGGAATTGGGAATCTTTGACGATTACTTTGACGCTAAGGATTCAAACCGCGGGGAAGTATTGAAAGACGCGTCTGCTGGTGGGTTCGATTTGATTTTTGAAGCGGTCGGTTCCAGCAGTTCCTTAGCGACATGCATTGAGGCTGCTCGTCCTGGCGCAACGATCGTGGCGATCGGAAATTCCGTTGCTCCCGAAATTCCTTTTTCATTAAATCGGTTGGTCTTGCAAGAAATCAAGCTCATCGGCAGCGTTTCATGCACCCGCCAAGAGTTTGAAGAAACGATCGATTTGATTGCTAGTGGCATGATCGATCCCACAAAATATATCACGGATGAATACCCATTGGAAAAACTGCAAGAGGCGCTAGAACGCCAAACGTTAGAAGATGATCCGTTGGTCAAAGCGGTTATGAGGTTTTAAATCCGATCCAGAGAAGAATGCCAAATGAAAATCGGGCACCGAGTATTGAACAAACATAGAATGATAGCTGATTCTGCTTAACATCTACGAGGTGTTAAGCTTTTTTATTTGAATCTGCAATAGAAAATCTGTTGCGCACAGGCAAAAGGTTGTGTGTATACATGGGTGTCAGCACTTTTCTTATTTGTCGCGTGTCGCAGTGCTATCATTTGATCCAGGAAAAGAATGGTGCTTGCCTTGCTATGGATTGAAAGAAAGCCCGCAGCAAGTTCAAAAAAGCGAAAGCGAACTTTTCTGACAATGGATGTTTCGTGCCACATCTTATGTTTTTAGAAAGAAGTTCATTTGACGTAGCGAAGAAAGGGGTTTCTGTTGTATGGTAGAATGAATAGAGCCAAGTCAGAAAAGGAAATGAGTGAAGAAATGGCATGAGGGAACTTCAGATGTCTTTTATTACAAGTCCGAGTACAAAGCGTTGGATGCAGATATTAACGATTATTGAACGAGAACAAGTTTTTAAAGTTGGGATTCTTTCTGAGCGATTGGCTATTTCTCAGCGGACATTGGTGAAAGACCTACGCTTGATCAAAGAGCATTTTGGCGAATGTATTGAATTGGTATCAGGTAATAGCGGATTTCATTTCGAAGAACGAAATCGTGTTCTCTTTAAAGAAAAAAAAGAGCAGCTATTAAATCAGGAAGTTTTATTTGAAATCATTGGGAACATTTTTTATGGAGAAGTAGTTGATCTGAATGAATTGGCTTATCGATACAATTATGCGGAAACAACATTACGAAGGTTTATTGCACGTGTGCAACCAGCCTTAAAAGAGTATGGACTTTCTCTAAGTTTCACACCGGTTACTTTGGTAGGCGATGAAGCAAATATTCGTAAATTCTTTTTTGATTTTTACTATGTAGGTGAGCCCACCCCCTATACGATCAGACCACCAGAAGGCCTGCATCATGTAATTCTAAAGGGACTTTCTGATAAATTGGGAAAATATGAAGTAGGGACTGGCTTGACGATCTCGGCTTTTTATTCACTGCTGTATATAACGATTGTACGGGCGCAAAAGGAGCACTATGTTTCGATTCCTGACTGGGCAAAAGAGCTTGTCTATCAAGAAAATGATTTTAAATTGCTAGAGATTCTGAAAGAAGTCATTTTCAAAGAGTATGGGGTATCTTTACCCAAAGAAGAACTTGCTTGGCTTCACTACATGATTATATGTACGCGGACAATCAATCAATACGATCGAGAAAAAACTTTTCTAGCTCGATTTAATTTCTGGCCAGAAGTGAAGCCGATCGTAAAAGCGTATTTTGCTGGTGCCGAATTTAAGGGCTGGGATCAGTCACTGCTAGAAGATTATCTAACCTCCTTTCTGGTGTCTAGAAAACTTAATGAAGTGATTTGTCCATCTTTGAACAAGCGACAAGCTGAAGAAGTCGCCTCAATAAAAACATACCATCGAGAGTCTTACTACAAAAATAAAGCATTTTTGGAAAAGTACAAAGAAGAGTTAGCTTTTGCGACAGAATTTATGGAAGATATTGCTATCAGTTTTACAACGGTAAGTGATTTACTGCGCGACTATTATCAGCCGAAAAAAAATATTTTGTTTCTTATAGAAGGGGACTCAATGGTCGTTCAAATGATTCGACTACAAGCAATTCGGCTCTTTGCAAACAAGTATCAAGTCATTTTTCTTTCATTGCACGAATTAACAGAAGAACGATTAAAAGCGGACCAGAAGGTTTTGATCGTCACAAATTATCGTCCCTATATCCTGGATTATGGTTTGACGGATGATTATATCTTGTTAAGTAGCATACCAACGAAGAAAGATTGGGAGCGTGTGATTTGTCGATTGTATCCTCAAACTAAAGAGTGCCCTCTGTGAAGTGAACCAAGTGAAGCAATAGTGAATGGGAAGTTAGGGAGGATTTTTTCGGACTGTCTTCTGGGAGGAAACTTTCGATTATCTGTAAAATCCGACACAAAAATGTACCGACTAGTTTTCATAGTCGGTACATTTTTGTAGCTATTTTTCATTTTATTGGTATCAAACAACTAGCGCTGCAGTCACTAATGATACCAATCTATTTAATCTTTTTTCCCCGCATTCTTCACGCTTTCTGCCACGACTTTAGCGACATCAGGCTGAAACGCATCTGGAATGATAGTGGTTGGAGTCAAAGCTGATTCGGGGATCAAACTAGCGATCCCTTGTGCTGCTGCGATCTGCATCTCGATCGTGATGTCTCTTGCTCGAGCGTCTAATGCGCCTCGGAAGATTCCCGGAAAGGCCAAGACATTATTGATCTGGTTAGGGAAATCACTGCGACCAGTACCGACGATAAAGGCGCCAGCTGCCAGTGCTTCATCAGGGAAAATCTCTGGCGTTGGATTCGCCATAGCAAAAATCACTGGTTTTTCTGCCATCGTTTTGATCCACTCAGGGTGCAGCACACCGGGAGCTGAAACGCCTACGAAGACATCTGCTCCTTTGAGGGCATCTTCTAGTGTTCCTGTTAGATGTTGACGATTGGTGACTTTGGCAATTTCTGCGTGATGGGGCGCAAGTTCATGGTTCGTTTCTGAAATGATCCCTGCTTTGTCGACAACAGTGATGTGTCTGATGCCAGCAGCCAAAAATTTTCGGGTAATGGCAAGGCCAGCAGAACCACCGCCGTTGATCACGATTTTGACCTCTTCAAAGGATTTTTCGATCAGCTTCAGGCTATTGATCAAAGCGGCTAATACCACGATGGCAGTTCCGTGCTGGTCATCGTGGAACACGGGGATCGGTAATTCTTCAATCAAGCGTCGTTCGATCTCAAAGCAGCGAGGGGCGCTGATATCTTCTAGGTTGATCCCACCAAAGGTTGGTGCGATCGCTTTGATCGTTTGAATGATTTCTTCGGTGTCTTGCGTATCTAGGACGATCGGAATCGAATCGATTCCGGCAAAGCGCTGGAACAAGGCCGCTTTGCCTTCCATGACCGGCATAGCTGCTTTGGCACCGATATTGCCCAAACCTAACACCGCTGAGCCATCGCTGATCACGGCGACAGTATTTTTCTTGGTGGTCAAGGTGTAGGCGAGTTCTTCGTTTTCAGCAATTGCTGATGAAACAGCTGCGACTCCTGGGGTGTAGGCGATACTTAAATCTTCTTTTGAATCAATAGTGACTTTAGAAACGACGGCTAATTTGCCCCCATTTTCCTCGGCTTGTTTCATAGCTGCTTCTTTGACATTCATCGTTGACATTCTTGATTTCTCCCTTCCGATTTCAAACAATTAAAATAATAGTCGTAAAAGTGCGGTCATTGAGATAACCGTGATCGCGCCACCCAAACGTGTAGCTACTTGGGCAAATGGCATCAAATTCATGCGGTCGGCGGTACTTAAGATCGCGACATCGCCGGTTCCACCCATTCCGCTTTGACAAGCAGAAACGATGGCTGCTTCGATAGGGTACATGTTCATAAAGCGAGAAACGATAAATCCCGTGGCAATCACAGTGAAAACGACGCTAATAACGACTAAAAAGTATTGCCAGGTCAGCATACCGACGACATCTTTCAAAGGAATATAAAGCAGTCCTAATCCTGCCATGAGTGGAAATGTAAAGTTACCAGAGATGAATTTGTAAAGCTGTTTTGATCCTTTTTGTGTTTCTTTTGGTACGACATTCAAGTATTTCAAGAAAGCGGCTGCTACGATCATGAGAACAGGTCCAGGAAACCCAGTGACGTGTTCCAGCAAACCGCCGAGAATAAAGAGCGTACAAGCGGTCAGCACACCGGCACCCATCAATTTGACGTCGATCGGTGATTGATCTTCAACCAACGCATCTTTCAAATCATCCCCATCACTCATTTTGACGAGTTGGCCTTTTCCTGAAAGCTGCGGTTTTTGTTCCCCTAAGCGAGTCAACAAGCCAGTACAAACGATCGC
This sequence comes from Enterococcus sp. AZ141, assembly GCF_051714385.1. Lineage (NCBI taxonomy): Bacteria > Bacillati > Bacillota > Bacilli > Lactobacillales > Enterococcaceae > Enterococcus > Enterococcus sp. AZ141. The sequence continues at coordinate 447,640 of NZ_JBIORT010000001.1, read as the reverse complement.
GAAAAAGTTGCCGATGATAGTGGCTGGAATCAACTGACCGACCAATTGCTCGCTACCTAAACCAGTGATGGCACTATAGCCTAAGGAAAGCGGTAAGATTCCTTCTCCAATACCGCCGGCTAAAACAGGAGTCACAATAAAGAACAAAGTGTGTTTCCAATCTAGCCCTAACAGTACACCGACAAGGGTACCTACGCCCATCGCTAAGACCATGCCTAACATCATAGGAATGATCATTCGCATCAACCCTTGGACTAAGATTTTGCGATTCATACCTAAAATGCTGCCGCAAACCAGACAGGCGATATAGAAATAAAGGAAGTTTGCTTGCTTCATTAAGATATTAGTTGATTCCAATACGTTTTGATTGATGAGATTAAAAAAGACCAGGATTGACGGAATCAACAAAGAAAAAATAGCGGGACCACCAAAATTCTTGATGATGGGGATGTTGGCACCAATCGTTCCTAATAACCAGCCTAAACTTAGGATAACGGCGAACCCTCCCAACATATTGACAGGCAGTTGCTGTAGAAAAGCAGTGATCAAGATAATGGCAGACATTACCAGATAGACGGGCAAAGGAACGGAACCAACATAGAAAGACCACCACTTTGCTTTGGTTTGCTTTTTTTCAACAACGGGTTGTTTTGCGACGACTTGTTTCATTCAAATACCTCCTTTGGATGTTTCCAGTATAAGGAAGCGCTCACAAACAAAGAAGATTATTTAACTAATTTAATTAAATACAACTTAAAAAAAGACCTTCGGAAAAAGATTCCTATGTTAAAATGAGCGTGTAATGAACGCTTATTAGCAATTGAGGAGGAACGACTATGCGAGAGCGGCCAGTTCGGCTGTGGGTGCTGTTAGTAGGAATTTTTACCAGTACCTTATGTATCGTTCTAACATTATTTTATGTACTGATGATGATGGAACAAAAAGAGCAAATGCACCGGGATGAAGAAACGCTGCTGCTATCGATCGGTCGTCAGTTAGCATCAGAAGCGGAGGTCAAGCAAGCACTGCGGGAAAAGAAAGCCAGTCCCCAGTTGCAATCATATACCAATGAATTAGCAAAAAATTATGGGTTGGATTTTATTGTTTTGATGGATCAAGACGCTATTCGGATCACGCACCCAGACCCTGAAAAGATTGGTCAACCTTTTACAGGTGGCGATGAAACACCGGCAATTGAAGGCAAGGAGTCTCTCTCCATTGGCAACGGCACCTTAGGACAGTCCTTACGTGGGTTCGTTCCAGTGAAAGAAGATGGAGAACAACTTGGCGTCGTGGCATTAGGGATTAAAATGACTTCACTGCAATCGCTAATCTTACTATCGCAAAAAGGCTATCGGAAAGCATTGTTCATCAGTTTGCTATTAGGCGGGGGGATTGCATTATTCGTGGCATTTTATTTGAAACGACAACTGCATAATCTGGAACCGCAAGAAATCTCACGTTTGTTAGAAGAACGCAATAGTATGCTGGAAGAAACCAAGGATGTTGTTTTTGTCTTAGACTTAGCGAAGAATATCTTGCTGGCAAATCGAGCTGCCACGGCATTGCCGCTTGCTACTGCATCAGAAGATGGCTTGGTTGGCCAATCCCTGCTAACGATCTTGCCTGCTTTGCAGCACGTCGATTTTGACAAGAAGCAAGAGCGGTTAGTACAGCAAGAAGGGCAGGACTATGTCTTTTCATCGGCGCCGATCATCGTGAGAAATCAGCAGATAGGGCATATTATTTTTCTAAGAAATGCGACAGAGTCTTTATTTATTGCGGATCAGTTGGCAAATACGACAGCCTATGCGACGGCACTGCAAAGTCAAGCCCACGAATTTATGAACAAGCTGCATGTCATCTATGGTTTGGTGGATTTAGAAGCCTATGAAGAGTTGACGATCTATTTGGATGATATTTTGAAACCAGAGAAAGAATTTGCTCATCGGCTAGCGATTCTTATTAAAAACCCTTTGTTGGCAGGGTTTTTGATTGGCGAGCGGCAAAAATTTTTAGAAAAGAAATGCCAGCTGTTGTTAGAAATTTTTCCAGAGATTCCCCAAGGGGCCGTTGCACATGAAACCAAAGTCTTATTAAACCTTTATCAATATATTCATCATCTTTTGCTGCAAAAGCATTTGACTCAAGAGGTATTTATGAAAATCGAGTACCAAGAAAATCAGTTGCAAACGAGTTGGCAGCTAGCGGAAGAAATGTTGACACCCGCGGAACAAGTGACTTTACAACAAGTAGGCTATTTTCAGCAATTACTGCATGAAGTCAATGGGACCATCACTTTTCAGGAAGCGCAAGGCGTCCTAGAAGTGACGATCACGAATGATTATCGGAAGGAGCAGCTATGAAAGCCAATATTTTGATTGTTGAAGACGATCCGATGGTTCAATTTATTCATCGCAGCTATTTAGAACGTTTAGCGGTTTTTGAGCGAATTTTTTCGGTGGAAACAGTGGAAGAAGCACAAGAAATGCTGCAAAAAGAAACCATTGAGCTGCTCTTGTTGGATATCCATTTGAAAGATGGCAATGGCTTGGAGCTGTTGCAAACATTACGGGAACAACAACAGGCTGTGGATGTGATCATGATCACGGCTGCCGATGAAACACGATTGATCAGCCAAAGCCTACATTTGGGGATGCTGGATTATTTGATCAAGCCGTTTTCCTTCGAACGATTTGCCCAAAGTATCCAAGTATTTCAGCAACGACGCGAAAGCCTCAAACATCCGCGGATCGCTCAGCAACAAATCGATCTGCTGCTGCAGGGAAACCAAAAAGGTCCGTGGATCGAACTAGAAAAAGGGTTGACAGAAGACACGCTTCAGCTGATCCAAGAAACGATTCGTACCATTAAACAGCCATTTACAGTCCAAGAATTGGCGCAAGCTTGCGCATTTTCCCATGTGTCGGTAAGAAAGTATGTCGCCCACTTAGAAAAGACCAAAGCCATTCGCAGCGAAAATGTGTATACAAAAATTGGGCGTCCGTATAAACAGTATTTTTTGTCATATGCAGAAAAGCAGACAACGGATTGAAAAATGAGCTCTCATTATCAGCTGCGATAAATGCATTTAATAATCAAAATACGAGTATTTTTCTATTTTTGTTAAGATTTTATGATTATTATTTCAATTAAACCTATTCTTTATTAGACTGATTGATAAAGAAGGAGGAATAAAATGAATAAAAAAACACTGGTTTTACCAATAATCTTAGTTACTTTAACAGGGTGTGGGGCTCAAAATGAAGACGACACAGCACAAGCAGATACGGTTGAAGTGCCAACGATCACCCTCGCTGCAATCGAAGAAGCACAAGAAGCTTGGGCTGAGAGCATCGTAGCTATTGGGGAAGCAAGTACGCAGAGTGAGGAAGCTGCAGAAGAACAAGCTAAAGAAACCCTTGATACGTTGTATGCATTTGATGAAGGAACAGTCCTTTTTAAACCAACGAAAGCTGCTGAAATTCCTTTCCGCTCAACAAAGGAAGAAGCTTTGTCTTATTTCGTTGGTGGTGATATTGAAGAAGACAGCGGGTTTGCTTTAGAGCCGTGGACAAATGTACGCTTTGACAATCACGATACGATTCTAAATGGTGATACAGCACTTTCTTCAGGAAATTATTATTTTACATCCGGTGAGACCGGAGAAGAGGTAAAGGTCGAATATACATTTGGGTATATGTTGGATGAAGACGGCAACGTTCGAATCCAGTTGCAACACTCGAGTGTTCCTTTTCGTTAAAGGAACTAGCAACAGATTTAACTATTGGTTGTATAAAAGTAATACTGTATTGAATGAATGAAACAAAACGAGACGACGAAGTACCTGCTTTCATTACTTCGTCGTCTCGTTTTGTTGGAGTGATTTGAGCAGAGCAATCATTATTTTTGCGATTGGAATACTTCAATCGCCTGATGAATTGCTAACAAATCAGGGACGGTGACTTGTGCATTGATCAATAGGACCGGTGCTTTTTCATAGGTTTCAGACAATGGAGTGGTGCTTAGACAGAGATCGTAGTCGTCGTCGACAAACTGATCACGAATATCAAGGTTGTAGAACCCTTGAAAGGGCGCTTTGATCAGTTCTCTGATGGTCAGCGAAATCGCCAGCGGCAAGTCTGTTTCCAGTTTGATCTTGATTTTCTGCTGAAAAGTAGCTGGCGGTAAAATCAGCGTCCACGCCATAGCGACATGAAGAGAAAATCCGCTTCGTTTCAGCGGCTCTTTTTGGTATAACGAAGTTTTTGTCACTAGCTTTTCGGCTTGCTTTTGCAAATCAGGAAAATGTTCTGTTAAAAACTGTGCAGTATTATAGCCGGCTAATGTATGGTCGACCGGTCCAAACAATTCGACAGTCAAAAGCCCATTCAAGAGAGTATTCACGATCCTACTTTTGCAAGGGCGGGTCAACTCGGATTTTGGTGCGAACGCGGTCATCGACCAGAGAAGTTTTTGGATGCTCGTCGTTGGTTTTTTTGGGGAAAACGCAGCGTCCAGTTGCGCATCGGCAAACGTTCGATCGAGATTCGATGCTAGCCATAGAAAACAAAAGCGGCGTTCATTCTCATCAAGAAAGAAGTGTTCCGCTAGTTCTGACGATAAATGGTTGTAGATGGCGGTCTCTTCATCAATCAGGGATTGAAACAGGGAAAGATCTTCCCCAATCAAAGGGGCTTCGATCGCTACTGCTTCTGCTGAAATCCGTTGTCCTTTGCGAAACCGCAAAATAGTGACAGCCAAAATGTATGTGGTCATTTTCAATTCGATCGGGTTAAAGGGAATCTGATTGTTTTGGTAGAAGTCTTGTGCGATGGTTTCACATTTTTTCTGGGAAAGACCAGTAAAGGGCCAATGCAGACCGGCAAATGTTCGCCAAAAGAAGACCATCATAAAGTAGCGGATACGGGCTTCGCTGCCTACGAGTCGAACCGTCCCTTTTTGCTTTTGCAGCTGAAATCCCAATGGAGCAAGCAGTTTTTGCAACGCATAGATTCGTTTACGAACGGTTGATTCGGAGAAGTAATGGTCAGCGGCGAATTGGATCAAATTGATCTCATTTTGCAGCAAAAGGGTTTCCAGTAAATAAAAAAAGGGATTCGCTTCCAGCAACTGCCGACTCAATCGCTTGTAGTCTCGCTTAGTCCCAATGAAGGATAACCCAAAGCCGTGTTTGGCAACCAAAAGCGGTGAGGGATCGTCTTGTAAGGAAAGCGAGCGTTTGCTTAAAGTGTCGAAGCTTTTTTGGATGGAGCGGCGATCCAAAGCCAACGCTTGACTGATCTCTTCAATGGGAACAAAACGTTTTTGAAGATACAAAAACCGCAACAGGTCGATATCTCTCTTGAGAGTGTGTCCAAAAAATGGATAAAACCGTTCCATAATTCAAGCTCCGTTCTAAAGGTTTCTCTATGTACTCGATTCTCTTATGATAGCACAAAAAACGTGATTTTTTTGTAAATGAAATCAGCAATTTTTTGTCTCCTTTTCGCAGCAAAACCTTCTATACTGTTTTCTGACAAAGACTCGCTTTCCTCAGCAGATCCATGAATGCTGAGGAAAGCAGTGCGGAAATAAAGGAGCGAAAGTGATGAAACACAAAAGAGGTTGGCAAAAGTATGCAGGGATTTTTTTCCTATTGTTGATGGGGGTTCTCATGGGCAGTCTGACTGTAAACAGTGAAACCACCACGTATGATTTTGACTATCAAACTGATGCGACCGGACAGTATTTGACAAATGGAACGGCGCAAGGAGATACGTACAACTACAAGTATGGACAGGCGCCGGGGGTTGCTTTTGATGAAGAGAACTATGTCAATTATGCAGATGAAGCGTATCTGAAAAAAAGTGTCAAAGAAGCTGCGGACCAAGGACTATTTGATGTAACGTTAGCTGTCAAAGGCAATCAGACCAGTACCCCTGTTGATCTGGTCATGGTGATCGATTATTCTTCCTCCATGACTGGAGAAAAATTAACCAACGCCTTGTTGGGGCTGCAACAGTTTGGAAATGAATTAGCTGATTCGCTAGCGAATGGCTCCATTCGGATCGGGATCGTTGCCTACAATCGAGAAGTTTACACTACCAACGGTTTTTCTACCGATATCGCCTACTTGGAACAATTTCTGCGTGAGACGGCCGAATCCCATTCTGGAACTTTTATGCAAAAAGGCTTATTGGCTGGACAACAACTGTTACTGGAAGAAAGTCGTCCAGAAGCGGAAAAGCTGTTTATTCATATCGGTGACGACAGTGCTAATCGTAGTTATTTGCCAGTAGATGAGGCAGCGGTTTATCAAAATACCGGCGCAATCAGTGACTATAACGGTTATCACACGGAAAGCTATATTGAAGAATTTCAAACGTCAGCCACTGCTTACCATACGACAAGTAAAAATCCATCAGATTCGCAAGCCATTCCTGTTAGCAACACTGTGGTGACAGACGAGACCCTTGGCACGATCGTCGCGCTTAAAAAATCTGGTTTTACCTATTATTCGGTAGCAACGGCGCCTTCCGCACGAGGGGAATACATTGGGCGCAATCTGGCGTCTGCACCGAGCAATTACTTAACAACGGATGAAAACCTGAGCGGATTGGGTTCAGCATTGACAGAAATCGCCAATCATATCGATAAAACCATCCCTGACGGGACGATTACAGATCCGATGGGAGAGGGCATTCTTTTGCAAGGGGCAGGTAATTTTGATGCTGATCAGTATCAGTTAGTCGGATGGCGCAAAAATGCGCAAGGAGAGTGGGTCGAGGCGCCGGAAGTTGCAACTGGAGTAACCGTTTCTGAAAAGGATCAGACTATTACCGTCAGTGGGATAGCCTTAGGTGAAAATGAAAAATTGACCTTGATCTACCAAGTTCGCTTGAATACGGAAGCCCCAGATTTTAAAGGAGAGGCGTGGGTGTTGTGCAATGGCCGTACGACCTTAACACCAGCAAGCGATGATGAAGCGTTGGATTTTCCGATACCTTCCATCAAGGCACCCAATGTTTCCCTTGCTGTTCTCAAAAAGTGGGTCAATGTCTCAGCAGCTGAGATTCCAGACCAAATCGATTATCAAGTCAAAAGAACCACCACTACGGCAGCAGACAGTTGGCAGCAGTCAGACCGTTTGACCCTTGAAAAAGCCAATGATTTTCAAGCATCATTAACAAAGATACCCGTTGCTGGTCAAATGGCAGACTTACCAAAATACAACAATCAAGGGGAAGACTTCGTGTATCAGGTTGAAGAAGTCAATATCCCCGACGGCTTCGAAAGCAGTGTGACGACTGAGGGAGATACCCTTGTAATCACCAATACAAAAAAAGAAACCGAACCAAGTACAACGGAGCCAAGTACAACGGAACCAAGTACGACGGAGCCAAGTACAACCGAGCCAAGTACCACGGAACCAAGCACAACCGAACCGAGCACAACGGAGCCAAGCATTACCGAACCAAGTACAACGGAACCAAGCACAACGGAGCCAAGTACCCCAGAACCAAGCACAACCGAACCAAGCATTACCGAACCAAGTACAACGGAACCAAGTACAACGGAACCAAGTACGACGGAGCCAAGTACAACGGAGCCAAGTACCACAGAACCAAGCATTACCGAACCAAGTACAACGGAACCAAGTACGACGGAGCCGAGTACCACGGAACCAAGTACCACAGAACCGAGTACGACGGAGCCAAGTACCACAGAGCCAAGTATCACGGAGCCAAGTACCCCAGAACCAAGTACGACCGAGCCAAGTATAGCAGAACCAAGTACAACGACCACAAACCATGACGGTGCCACGCTAGTAAATCCCCATGAGAGCCAGTCTACTGAAACAAGTGCTAGTAGCGAAACCACGAAATCTTCCAGTCAAGAAAAAGCAAAGGCTCTTCCTCAAACGAATGAGCAACGAGCTGCATGGCTGGTGATTCTAGGCGCAATCATGGTAGGCGGTGTGTTTACAAGAGTACTGAAAAGGAAATAGGAGTTAGCTCTAACTTATAATTCTATAAAGTCAGCTAGACAAGTGTCTAGCTGTTTTTTTGTGCTTTAGGCAGTTGAAATCGGCGCTGTTACTAAAAAAGCTGCGGCTTATTGGTGAGTACAGCTAGCAATTTATAAAAGAGAAACAATAAACAAAAATGTGTCTGAACTATTTAAAATAACACCTAATATTTACCGTTGAGAGCCCGCAGAACAAATGATTCTTTGCGGAAAGTCAATATTTTTGCACCCTCGTGTGCAAATGCTGGATAAAAAATAGGTGGTAATTTTGTTAGAATCAAACAAGAAACATTGCAATGACTCGAAGGCAGCACTAAAGGAGGGACCTACGATTTGATGAAAAATTTATAGGAAATTTGCTAAAGGAGATTACGCCCGTGAACAGTCTTACATTCCAATTGGTAACGAACTCAGTGAATCGAAGAAGCCTTATACTATTGGCGTACATGGAAAACGAACAGATTTTGAGTGTCAAACAGCTCTCAGAAAAAGCGAGTATTTCTCGGCGGACGATCTTAACGGACTTAAAAGCACTACGCACATTTTTTGGTGATGCGATCTCTCTTGAAGGGACCCATCACGGGATGAAGTTGGTAATCAATGATCATGGTGAATACTATAAAAAACGACGCTCCTTCTATGAGCGAGAACCACTTATTTTATTAGTACAAGCTTTTTATGCGGGACAAACGTTTCCTTTTTTAGCTTGGATTCGAGCCATGCATATTTCAGAATCAACGGCAAATCGACTCATAAAAAAATTACAGCTGATTCTTGATGAATACGGTTTGGTGGTAACCAAAGCACCGATTGGGCTGATGGGAGAAGAGATCAATCAGCGAAAGTTCTTCTGGGATTTTTATTGCGAAACGCACTATTTTGAGTTGCCGGTCATTGAACATCAGCTTCAAGAAACGCTTTTAAGAAGAATTGAGCAAAACGTGGGGATCGTTTCAAGAAAAAAGGTCATCAATATTATTCGTTTGTCTGTTCAGCGTGCCACTTTTGGAACCTTGATATTTGATCCTGAGATCCTAGCATTGATCCAGCAAGATCCGCTTTTTTTGACGATCAGTGAAACACTTCAAGAAAGCAGCAGTCTCCAACCCATTGCGAAAAAACGGCTCGTTCAGGAAGCGTGCTTTATTTACTTAATGCTTTATGCGCAGTGGGCGCTTCGAGGGAAAACGAGGATTCCTCTCAATACCTTTTCAAAAACGAGTAAGCGATTCGTTGAACTCTTTGTTGCTTTTTTTGAACAGCACAATACTTACCTTGACGAGCCTTGTGGAATTCAACAGGTTGTGGAAGATTTTTTAGTCCGGCAATATGCAAAAGTTGGCTTAGCACCTATCTACTTAAAAAATCCGGATAGTACGAATCAATTTGTGTTTTCTTTGCCTTTTGATCTATATGAGCCTTTGATTAGGTTTATGGAAGTGAATGAGATTCCGCAATGTTTCAAAAATCAATTTTTGAGGGACTTTTGTTGTTCCTTCGTTCTCTATCTTTTTGGCAATCAATTGATCCGGGTTTCACAAAAAATCGTGGTGTTGCTTGCCAATAATTATGTGATCGATGAATGGGTCTACAGTATTTTTGAACATCATTTTAGTGGTCGAATGGCTGTGCTCTATGAAGAACAATTAACATCGGAACAGATCAACCAGCTTGACTGTGATATTTTGATCACCAATATCATTCCATTTGATTACTCCATAGAAAAGCAACCGCAGGTATTTTTTTTGCCTAAATACATTGGGTATAAAGAAGCGATTAAAATGGTTGTCTCCATCTTAAATGAAGGATTGGAGGACTTCGTCTGTGTCTGAAGTATGTTTTTTGAAAGAGAAAAAGGGGCGAAAGGAAAATGAGGGGGAATACATGCCGCTTCATAAATTGAGGTATTTCATTGTAGCGATGTTGGTTTTAAGTTGTCTGCTAGTCGCTGATTTCGTAGAAGCCAAAGAAGTGTCCACCGCTAGAACAGAAGGGGTCATCCGTTTTGTTGGTGGTCAGGAACCTGCAAAGCCAGAGCCAAAACCGCCGACAGGAAAATGGCCAGTACCTGAAGATGATTCATCTGGTCACGCAAAAAATGATCGTTTTCCGCAAACGAACAGTCACCAACGACTGCTTATTCGCTGGATAGGTCTGCTGCTCGTCCTCTTGAGTGTGGTCGCTTACTTGAAATTAAGCACACGACGATCAGATCGTGAGAAAAATAGCCTTTAGGCAATACGGTCGCACGCTTGTTTTAGGAAACGACTGTTGTGGTTTTTGAAGAAGTGAGAGGATTAGTAAGCCAACTGGCAATCAGTTCTAGCGAAAAAAGGTTTACGCATCAATCAATAGTAATCATCGTAGATTCTTTCTGCGAATAATAATAGTAAAAGGAGTAATTTTTTATGAAACGTATTTATTTAGCAACAATCGGTGTCATGAGTATCGCTGTGTTATCTGGGGGAGTGACCGCAGCAGCAACCCCCATCCTGGAAGGAAATACCGAAAATGAAGTAGATTTCATCCCTGGGGAGGAGGAAGAGATCGATGTTGAGTTACCTGAAAAAGAGCCAGAGGTAGAAATTGATCCGATCGATCCAGAGGTAACCGGTCCGTTCACTTTGGTGCATGTGCCAAAGCGCTTCGATTTTGGAACCCAAGTGATCAGCACAGGCCCTGGAAAATCCGCAATGCTTGCGGAGCTGGAACGACTGTCTGATGGGTCAGGAACCGCGCCATATGTCTCTTTTGCTCAAGTATTGGATACCCGTGGTGGACACAACGGCTGGACGTTAAATGTCGATTTGGATCAATTTACAAGTACAGATGCCACTTCGAATCATGTATTACGTGGGGCTTATATCGAATTTCAAAATCCACAGATTCGTTCGAATGCATTAGATTCGGCGACTTTCCCAACAGCACCTAGCGATCAATTTAACCATCAAACCATCGATGTTGGAACGGAAGGCAACACCTTGATGTCTGCGGCTCCTGGCCAAGGGGCGGGACTTTCAACGGTTCAATGGGGCAATCAAACCCTGCTAAATCAACAGCATGCAGCTGGGGAAGAGGATATTCTCAATGAAGCGATTTGGCTCCATATACCGACAGGAGCGAATCCGCAAGCAACTGCTTATACGGCTACTCTGACTTGGCATTTAAGTGCCACTCCTGGGAATTAAGGGATAAGTTTTTTGGAAGAACACAGCAAAGAAGCCAGTCTTTTAGCTTGGCTCAAAAGCACGAATAAAAACACATCGGTTTAACGGATCATTTTACCAGTGAGCACGATAGCGAATGATACGCGTGTTGCGATTAGGGAAAAACGAATCAGGAAGTGGGCAAGGGATATAGGGAATAGGCAGGAGACGAGTTGTTCCTGCCTATTTTGAAAGGAATGATTCATTATGAAGACACAAAGCAAGAGATCAATCAAGAATAGGCTAGTAGCTGGTTTTGTTTTACTGGTGATGGTACTCGTTGGATTGCCGATGACAGGTTGGGCAGAAACACAATCAGAATTGCCATTTCATGTGGTCCCCAATTTGCCGAAAAGCCAATTGCCAGATGGGAATAGTGGCTATTTTGATCTAGAACTAGCACCAGGGACCGATGATGTTCTGGGGGTGACGATTCAAAATCGCGCGGAAAAGGAAATCACGATCGAAGTTTCCGCACATACGGCGTTCACTAACGGAAATGGCGTCGTGGAATATGGCAAAGATGCCGCAGAACCTGATCCGACTTTGCCTTATTCGATAGCTGATCTAATCGAATTACCTGGAGAGATCATTTTGTCAGCTAAGGAAAAAAAGACGATCGAGTTACCCATACATATGCCTGAAGAAGCCTTTACTGGTAGTCTAGTCGGCGGTTTACGTATTCGAGAGGTCATCGCAGAAACGACTGGATCAGAGGAAGAAGGTGTTGCGATCCAAAATCGGTTTGCTTATATCCTAGGCGTTGTTGTCCGCAATGAAGCGTCTATTATTGAACCAGAGCTTGCGTTATTGGATGTGTTTGCCGGTCAAGTCAATTATCGCAATGCGTTTCGGGCAACGCTACAAAATCCGTTGCCGCGTTTTGTCAATCGACTAGAGGTAGAGGCAACTGTTCGACGAGCGGATCAGGAAGAAGTCTTATATGAGGCGCAGCGTGAAGGGATGCAAATGGCGCCAAATTCACATTTTCATTTTCCCGTTTCATTACAGGGGGATCGTTTTTACAGCGGAGAATATGTAATGAGCTTAACAGCTCGAGCTGAAGGTGAGGAGTGGACATGGGAATATCCGTTTACTGTGGAAGCAGACACAGCACAACAGTTGAATCGTGAGGATGTCACCATTGAAGAGGGGCAAAACTGGTGGTTGATCAGCGCATTAGGACTAGTGATCTTCCTTCTTGGAATAATCATTTGGCTGTTATGGAAGAACAAAAAGCCGACCATGGATACGTAAGAAGTAAAGGAGAGCATGGAATGAAAAAGCAAAACTTGAAATATTGGATTCGCTTGCTGCTTGTTTTTATGGGATTACGCTTGATGAGTGTCCCCCTCATCGTTGTTTTTGCTGAAACCGAGCCGCCATACCTCGCACAACCGCTAGCGAATGAGGGAGTTCTGGGGGAGTTTGCCACAGGAACATCTGAGCCTGAAGGGACGGTGCAGTTCAAAGAGCCTAAATTTGCTGGTACGGTAGGTCAACCGCTTACGATCGATTTGGTCAGCGACCAAGCGGTGGCAGAAATCTTCCTAGAATTACCAGCAGAAGTCAAGCTGATGACTGATGTATTGGCACCCGGACAAACAGCAGCAAAACAAAGCGATCAATGCTGGCAGATCAAAGCAAGTCAAGCACGGCAGACATTTTCTGTTTTGATCGTTGCCGAACTTCCTGGAAGTTTTGTTATAGCCAGTGCAGGGAGCGAAGCGATCGTTGAAATAGCTGCTGCAGAGACAGACACTGAGGAAACACCGAAAGACTTGGAAAATGAGTCCTTAGAATCGCAAGAAACGGATAGTGATCCTGCTGAAAAAGTAGCAGACATTGAGCGTCCGCAGGAGGAGTCAGCGGTACAGGCGGCTAGTGAGATCGTACCAAGCGCCTTTGATGGTGGCACAGCTTACGTAACGACCATGGCGGAGTTTATTAGTGCTTTACAAGATCCAGCCGTATCCATTCTTTCCTTACAAGCGGACCTTGTCCAATCTACTTCCAGCATAATGACCATCGATCGTCCGATAATGATTCAAGGAAATGGTCATGCATTGACCCTCAATAACAATAGTGCTTATTTTCAATTATTAACCGTTAACGAAGAAACGATTTTTCGTATCGAAAATCTCACATACCAAAAAACAGGCAATACTGCTTTGATCCAGACCACCAATGCGTTGAGTAAAAACTGGGTCGTTGAACTAGAGGAAGTAGAAGAAGCCTCGGAGAATCGGTCACCTTTTATTTTAGCACGAGAAGCGAAGGTTCACTTTACTGGTGGGATCAATCGCTTCGAAGCAATGACGATGGCTTCCGATACCTTGTTCAATCTGAAAGAAGTGGAGGTCGGAAATCAAGCGCAAGTGATTATTAATAAGCCGAATATGTGGATTTTTTATACAGCACCAGATATTCAAGATCCTAGGTTGTTGATCGATGAGGGTGCGCAAGTGAGCATTACTACGCGACTAGGGGATGCGAATACAATCGATTTACGTGGCGATAATGGTCAAATGGAACTCAATCATGGTGCTCGTTTAACTATTCGCAGTCCAGGAACGACTGCTGCTCCGACCAATGGTAATAATAATGCCGTTATTCTGTCTGGGAGAAATCCTCGCTTTATCGCAGCAGAGAATTCAGTTTTTTCAATCGAGGTTACAGAAAGAAAACGCGGGCTTGTTCTGACTGGAGAGCAGCCAGAATTGACGATCCAATCTGGTGCAAACGTAACGATAAACACAATGAATGCGAGCGCCATTCTCTTAAATGGTTTCTTTCCTTCTGCTACGATCGCAGGAGATGAAACACAAGTACGGGTGAACAATGAGACGGCGGCAGATGCCAATGCGATCGAACTAGTAGGAGACAACAGCAATTTTTATCTTTTTGACGGTGGTACGCTCATTGTAGAAAGTCAGGGAGCAGCCACAGCAATGTCGGAGGAACAAAATATTGCACTATTTATGAAGGGGGCGGATCCAACAATGGTTGTGGGGGATGCTGCCTTATTGCAGATTGAAACGACACAAAGAAGGCGCGGCGTATTTCTGACTGGTGAGAATCCTAAGTTGACGATCCAGAACGGCTCAAAAGTACGCTTGACCGCCGAAAATGCGAATGCTTTACGGGTCAACGGGAAAAATGCCGACGTCACCATTAGTGGCGAAGAGACACATGTACGGATTTTCAGTGAGATTGCAGCGGCAGAAGGAGCAGCATCCTTTGTTTTATCGACACCGTCGAATGCGGCAGAAGCTGGGGCTCTTACTTTAAGTGAATCAGCAGTCTTAGAGGTCGAAAGCATCACTGCTAGTGCGATCAATATCACTAGTCTGAACTTTACTTTTAAAGTTAAAAGCAATGGGCAATTAATAGCTAGCAGCCATGAGGCTGACGGGGACCATGCAGTGATTCGATTTTTATACTTTGGTTTGGTGACCTTTCATGTAACGGATGGTGGAATAGTAAAAGTTCGTAAAATAGGGGGGAGCGCACCCTTGATCCGAATTCCTAGTGGAGGAAATTCTTTTGAGATCACAGAAGGCGGCATCGTTGACCTTTATAATCCGGGAAACGGCAGCGCGCATGATGGGAATGTCGCTGGAGGAAATCAAGGAATTTTTTATGCGAGAGGCATCCATGATAACGGGACAGAGAATAATTTTTCAATCGTAGGTGTCGATAGTAAATTTATGTGTGTAGCAGATAGTGGTCCGGGGATTGACATGCATACCTACTTCAATTCAACGATCTACGTTGAACAAGGATATTTCCAAGTGGAAGGGCGGACAAGTACCCCGAATGGTGGCGTGTTTCGTTCAGGTAAACTATCTGTCTTCTTGAACGATCCAGTCTTTTTTGATTTTCGTAATGAGCGGCTTGATGGAGGAAACATCTTTAGTGTTTCTAATCTTTCAACTTTAACAGCGACGAATAGTGACTTAGCTGTTTGGAAAAACGGGTCAAATCTCTTAGGAGATCCCGATCTAAATTTCCCAACCCTCGATTTTGCTTTTTCAGGAGCTGATTTTGGCACGTTAGGTTTGACGAATAAGCCAGAGATATTGAATACGGAGACATTTGGCAATCAGGGACTGACAGCGTATTCTCGCGTAAGTTCAAACAATGCGCGTTGGGCGATCGTCGATGAGTTACGGGTGCCGACGAATGCGGACAAAAAAATTCATGGGCGAGTCAGCTTGCCTGTTGGTTTTGATGGCACTCGCCCTGCTTGGGATGATGAAGCGAAAGTGACCGTTGAAATTGAAACAGCAGATGGTGAGAAGGAAGAAGTCACTGCGAAAACCGTCGGACATACAGAAGAAACACCGGGGATCAGTATCTATGGAGAAGAGCCGCAAGGAGGGATTTTTGAGATTCCTCTTGAGGCTCCTTTGGAAGCAGGAACCATCGTCCGAGTCGTCGCTGTCGAATTAACCAGCGGCGAACTGACAGAAGGTGCCCAACATCAAATACGGACCGAGTCTGTGCAGGTTTTCCCTATTTTGCCGCCAACGCCCGCAGCTTTTGCTTCCTACGTACTTCTTGAAGAAACAACTGAGATCCATGGCCACACGGAAGACAAAGAGGTTGAGCTAAGTGCTGCACATAATGGTGCCTGGTTTGATACAGAGGCGGTGGTTATCGATGAAGATGGAACATTTACGATTGATGTAAGTGATCGGCAGTTAAAAGCGGGGGATGAGATCCAAGTCTTTCTGAGAGATTCTGCTGGTTCGGCAAAAGAAGCTGGAGTGATCAATCCGCCGACAACGAATGACGAACACGGCAATCAGAATCCAGCCTCAGAAGTTGTTTTTCGGGACGCTGTGTTTCCCGCTGCAACTACCCTGCGAATCGCCCAGACTGGACCACTGCCACCGGTTGATCCATTAGAACCGGATGTAGAAGTGAATCCAGAAAATCCGTCGGTCATTCCTGAGAACCAAGGGTTGCTCAGTCTTGATTTTGTTTCCCAGTTCCGATTTGGTCAGGTGCCGATCCGCAGTGCCAAAGGAACGTATCACGCACTGCCTCAGCATATGAATCTTGCCGAAGGGGCAACCGAAACTAAGGAACGTCCGAATTATGTGCAAATCACGGATCAGCGTAACGATGCAGAAGAGACGAGTTGGCGTTTATCGGCGACTCTTGATTCGCAGGGCTTCCAAAATGAAGACAATGAGCCCTTGATCGGTGCTCAAATCAGCTTAGCCAATCAACGGCTTATGACGACCTCAGCAAATTCCAATGCCAGTATGCCAGAGCTTTCCACGGTGAATGATAGTGTAACTTTGACGCCAGGTGAAGCGCAGCCTCTACTAACTGGCGACAGTCAGAGTACGGGAACATGGGTCTATCGTTTTGGTGATCAAGAGACGGCAGCCACCAGTGTCGCCTTGGAAGTGCCTGCTGGTGCAAATCCCAAGTTGGGATGGTACCGTGCAACGATTGAATGGTCGTTAAGTAGTGTGCCAGAGTGAAGAAAGAATACTAGTCGGCAATAAGAAACGAATGGAAAAGACGTGTGCGGCGTTCAAGTGCCGCACACGTCTTTTCACTTATAAAAGGTGCTTTTTTCGATGTTTCGCAACGCAAAATTATGGATGATTTTTGGGTTGATGATTTTCAAGAAATTGTTCCAATCATCTGCATCTGGGATCGATTTTATCAGGAGGCATTCAACATCTAAAATATACTCTTCCAAATACTCTGCGTAATTCGTCACGACTAGATCAATCTTGTTTCGTTCAACATAATCTAAAGAAAACTCACTGGAATCAGGAAATTGCAAAATATGATATCGACCAAAATATTTTACGGCAAAAGCATTGATGTGAAGACAAATATGCGCATCCCCCTCTAAAAGAAAAGCGATTCGGCGTGGATTGCCCCAGTATTTTTCTTTTAATCCTTCAAAGTATAAAGTGAAGCGGGCACTGATTGCTGACAGAGCGGTTGCTTCAAAGAGGGGCTGCCTAAAAAGAAACTCTGTATTTTCCTCATACTCTTTAGGGTATTGCGTTTGTGCGTAACTGGAAATTTCTTCCATACTTAGATTATAGGTAGGGGAAATCAGCTGTTTTATTTTTTCTGTTATAAAGAAAGAATGGAGAAAAATAAACTCTCGGGACTGATCATGATCGGATATTTGCTGAAACTGGCAAAAATTGGCAGTCAGTTCTTTTAGCTCAGGCCAATGGTCAAAGCGGTTAACAAATGATATTTCCCTGAGATAGTTGTTTATCCCACGGTTACTTGCTAGTAGAGCGAAAAGGTAGACCAGCTCCTCTGACGGTAAAGACAAGGAAAAAGCCGTTTGGAGTCGTTGATTGAGGGGCTGGATTTCTTGGAAGAGCTCATCTGCCAAGACGATCTTTTTTAATTGATCGGAGACAATGACAGTTTCTCCTGCTTGAGTACGCTCAAGGACAATATACAACCAATAACTGATATACCAAAATGAAGCCGTATTATTGGTTTTGCCGCGTATATTTCGAAAAAAATCTAAGACGATGTTTTGCACAGCGATCGTTGGACGTACCGTATGAGGCGTAGCGTCTGACTCATAATAAAAGGTATGAAAAAATTTGCGAATATCCGCTTCTGATCCGATCAGACGGAAATTCTTGTGATCAACAGATAACTGAAAGGGCCTCAGGGCTTTTTCAAAAAGCGTTAAATAGCGTAAAAGGGAACTTTCAGAAAGATAAAAATAGTCTGCCCATTCGGAAACTGTCCGATATTCTCCCTTAAACAGATGCTCAAGAATAACGAATAATGGTTCATTCTGAAGGAGCGCTCGTTTTCGTTCAAGATATTCCTTCGGTAGTAATTCGTGAAGAGAATAGCCATTCGACGTGGATTCGATCATTAAAGTACTTCCAAAGTAGCTCCGTAGCCCCTCCATATCATAAATGATCGTGCGCCGCGAACTCTGGACAGCTTTTGATAACTCACGATTCGAAAGGGTCTTATGCCGTTCCAAGAGATTCAATAGTTTCAACCAACGAATGGTGGTAGTAGAAGTAATAAACGTCATCTGAAAATTTTTCATTCATAACACTCCCATATGGTCTGTTTGGTGGATCGTCTCTCACGTCTGATTATGGAATATGGATACTGGCAAGGCAAGGGAAAGGTTTTTAGTAGGTAACAAGTGTTTCTTGTACAGGAACACTTGTGCTACTCAGGGATGAAAAGCAAATAACCGAAAAGTCCAACGATTCGTCATAGACATCGTTGGACCTTTCGGCTTTTTCATCAAGCTGTTGCAAACTGGCTGTTATATAGTTGGGCGTAAAGGGAATCTTGTGCCAGCAATTGAGTATGGGAGCCTTTTTCGACGACGGAGCCGTCTTTCATCACTAGAATCAAGTCGGCATTTTTGATGGTAGAAAGACGATGGGCGATGATAAAACTGGTCCTTCCTTGGGTCAAACGATCCATTGCCGTTTGGATCATTTGTTCCGTCCGAGTGTCGACACTGGAGGTGGCTTCATCAAGGATCAGGATCGTTGGGTCCGCTAAAATCGCCCGGGCGATCGTCAATAATTGTTGTTGTCCTTGAGACAGTTCGCTTTCGGAGCCAATGACGGTATCGTAACCGTTGGGCAGGGTCCGCACGAAGTGGTCGCATTGGGCGGCTTTGGCTGCAGCCAAGATGTCTTCCCGAGTGGCATCGGGATTGCCATATGCGATATTTTCAGCAATGGTTCCTTCGAACAGCCATGTATCCTGCAGCACCATACCGAATTTTTTCCGTACTGCCGGTGCCGAAAAGGACATCATGTCTTGATCGTCCAGCAAAATCTTTCCACCGTTCAAAGGATAAAAGCGCATCAAAAGATTGATCATGGTGGTTTTTCCAGCGCCTGTTGGTCCGACGATCGCAACCGTTTGTTTTGGTTTGACGGAAAATTCGACGTTTTCCATCAGGAGTTTTTCCTTGTTGTAACCAAAGGAGACGTGTTGAAAATCGATTTTTCCTTTGATGGTTTGTGGAACTGGCAGTTGCTGGGTCGCTGTTTCTTCTTCAGGATAATCAAGGATCTCAAAAATTCGTTCGAGAGATGCTAAGGCACTTTGCAAGGTGTTCATAATATAAGAAGCTTGCGTGATCGGTTCAGACACTTGGTTGATGTATTGCAGATAGGCTTGTACAAGACCAATGGATAATTGCCCTTGCAACACCATCAGACCACCAACGACGGCGCTTAAGATAAAGCCGATTTGATTGATAAAGCGCACGAAAGGATTGATAGCTGCACTGACGAACTGTGCTTTCCGAAAAGCTTTAAATTGAGCTTCGCTCAATTCCGCCATTTCCGCTTCAACGGCAATTTGCTGGTTGTAGGATTTGATCAGCGGATTTGCGGTATAAAACTCTTCCGCACGACTGCTGACTGCACCTAATGTTTCTTGGTTTTTGGTAAAGTAGCTCAAGTTTTTTCGTGCGAGAACGGTGGTCACAAAAGCACTCAAAAGCAAAATCAGGACCACGCCGATCGTCAGTAATGGGCTGAGATAAAGCATGGCAATCAAGCCGAAGGTAATGCTGATGGTTGCGGTGATCAACTGCATCAAACCGACTTGCAAGACTTCAGATACTTTATCTAAATCGAGAATCACTCGGCTTAAAATATCGCCAGTATGATGTTTGTCGTAAAAACTGATAGGCAGGCGATTGAATTTGTCACTGATTTGTTTGCGTAAAGTCAAGGTCAGGGTTTCACTGACACTGGCCATCGTATACTCTTGCAGCAAGGAAAAGAGACTGATCAAAAGCCATGTTCCCGCTAATAGGACGACCGGGCCTAAAATACTTTGCCAAAAATCATTGATTTGCCAGCCTTCTTGTTGAAACAAGGCGATCAGATTATCCAGTCCACGTCCCAAGATCAAAGGGGCGATGGACATTAGTAAGGAAAAGAACAAGGCAGAGACGATGATCAGCAGAAAGCGGGCTTTTTGTTCCATTAGTAATCGAAGTAGGCGCCGGCTTGTATGTTTCATGTTTTTTGGTGTATCCATTGTTTGTTTACTCATCCTTCATTCCTCCCATTCCTTGAGATGAGGCAAACTCTTGATAAGTTTGGCAAGTGCGTAATAATTCTTCGTGGGTTCCATTACCGACCATTTTGCCGTTATCCAAGACAATGATTTGATCGGCATTTTTGACGGTCGATACCCGTTGAGCCACGATAATGACGGCGGCATCTTTCGTGTATTCTTTCAATGCACGCCGCAAGTTGGCGTCTGTTTGATAATCCAAAGCAGAAAAGCTGTCGTCAAAGAAGTAGATTTCTGCGGGCTTTGTCAGCGCTCGGGCAATACTCAGCCGTTGCTTTTGACCGCCGGAGAAATTGCTGCCTTTTTGAGCAACTAGACTTCCATAACCTTCAGGCAAGCCTTCGATAAATGACTTGGCTTGGGCAACTTCAGCGGCTTTTGCCATCGCCTCATGGGTTGCCGGACGATTGCCGAAACGCAGGGTTTCTTGAATCGTGCCGCTAAGCAAGAGCGCTTTTTGCGGGACATAACTAATTTGGTCCCGTAATTCGGCTTGAGAGATCTCTTTGATGTTGCGGCCGAAAAGCGTAATCGAACCAGCAGTCACATCTTTGAAACGCAGCAAGGCTTTGGCAATGGTGCTTTTTCCAGAGCCGGTTCCGCCAACGATCGCTGTCGTTTTGCCTCGGTGGATCTCGAAGCTGATATCTTCTAAGACAGGTTCTTCGGCGCCTTCATACGTAAATTGCACGTGATTGAAAGCGGCGATCGTTTCTGACAAGGCGGATTTGTTTAAGGTTTGGTCACCGTCAATCAAATCAATTGGTTCTTCTAAGACTTCTTCGATTCGTTGTAAGGAAGTCAAGCCTTTAGGCACCATCACGATCACCATCGCTGCCATGGTCAAAAACCAAAGGCTCAAAATCGTGTATTCGATAATGGCAGTAATACTACCAATAGCTAGGTGGCCCTGAAGACTTTGATAGCCGCCGTAGACTAGGATGGTCGAAATCGAGAGTCCCATTACTAAGTTGACGGTCGGATTCAAGACAGCAAAGAGGCGATTGACTTTAATCATGGTTTTCGCATATTCGGATAAGGTTTGATCTGTCCGTTCTTTTTCGTAAGCCGCTTTGTCAAATGCCCGAATCACCCGAGCGCCGGTAAAGGTTTCTCGTAAGATCCGCATCATGTTATCGACTAGTTTTTGCGTGATTTGTGATAATGGGATCGCTTTGCGAATCACCCCATAAGCGATCATTGAAAAACATAGGATCGCTACGATTGGGACCCAAATCATCCGTAAAGAGACGGTGCCGGTTAGAAAAATCGAAGCTGCGACGATCATTGGGGCTGGCAAAATCATTTGCAGCGCCATCATCAAAATTTGTTGGATATTGTTGATGTCGCTGGTGGTACGTGCCAGCAAAGTGGGTGTACCATAGCCATCAACAGCGGATACAGAGAGTTCTTGTGTTTTTTTGAAAAAGCGCATCCGCAAAAAATGCCCGAATTTTCCTGAAAGGTGGGCAGATAAATAACTACCGCCTACCGAGACGATCACGGTGCCGATGGCAATGGCAAACATCCACCAGCCATTGTGCCAAATGGCCGTCGTGTCGACTTTTAAGATCCCTTCATCAATGATTTTTGCCAAAAAATACGGCAACAAGAGTGTGCCGAAGGATTGGACTAGCATCAAAAGAAATAAACTGAAAAAGAAGCGTCTTTCTTCTTTATAAAATAACTGTAATTGTTTCATGATTTCCCTCCAAAAATGTCGTTCTATGGTAGAATAAACTGTAACGTTACGTTACAGTCAAGCAAGGAGTGAAATTTTTTTGAAAAAACAATTGACCATCAGTGAGATGTCCGCTTATGCTGGCGTGAGTCGGCGCACATTGATTTATTATGATCAAATCGATTTGTTCAAACCGCAATCGATTGGTGAAAACAGCTATCGCTATTACGGCTTTGAACAATGCCTTGAGTTAGACGTGATTTTGATGTTGCGTTCTTTAGACATGCCCTTGCAAGACATTCGCCAATTTTTGAAAAACCGCAACCCGGAATACACGCAAAAGGAACTTGTGGAACGGCGAGGACAAGTCCGTGACAAAATCGCTGCGCTACAAGAATTGGAACGAACCTTCGATCGCTACATCCAGCGCTATGAAAAAGTACAGAAAGCCGATTTTGAGACCTTTACGATAGCGCAGCACGAAGCAGAGGCGTTTATCGTTTCCGAAGAGATCGCTGGCGATGATCCAGAATCTGCTTATCAAGTGTACGCCCGTTTTTATCCGCTAGTGGATTATAAAGATGCCTTCAGTGGCTATCCCATCGGCTTTTTAAGTGCAGGAACGACGTTGGAGGATCAGACTTTTCACGCATCGCCTTATCGGGCATTGATCTTGATTCCCCAAGATCGGCTACATCTCTATCCGGAAAAGCTGATCATCACACGTCCCGCTGGTACGTATGTTTCTGGATTTGTCAGTGAGGGAGAAGAACAAATTGCCGCTTTTACCCACCGCATCCAAGCCTTTCTAAAAGAGAAGCAGTTGAAAATCGATGGCGATGTTTGGGAATTGTTATGGCAAGATGAAGTCTTTACCACACAAAAAGAATTGCAGATATTTGAAGTGATGGTTCCAGTGAAGCCCGAGTAATGTACGAGGCACGCGTATCAGTAAGAAACGAAAACTAAGATACGCAATAGCAATGATTATTGCCGCTGGCTTTTCATATAGAAGCAAAGGAGATGACTAAGCCAGATCCCTTCCATACAAAAAGCCCTGTGAAGCGTTGAAATTCCCATTTTGCTTTTTTCTCGTTATACTTGAAAGAACAGATGAGAAAAAAGGGGAAATTTTAATGAAAAAAGAAACAGGAATACGCTCGCTTTATGCGTTGATTGGTGTCGCCATTTTAGGATTCGGGGCGGCATTGCTGCGGGTTGGCGGAGTAGGGCTAGACCCATACACAGCAGCCAATATCGGTGTCGGCGAGCTGCTAGGGTTATCCCTTGGGGTCTATCAATTGATGATCAATATCGCTGTCCTAGTATTGATTTTTATCTTTGGCCGTCGCCATATCGGCATCGGGACGGTCATCAATATGGTGCTGACAGGATTTTTCATCGACTTTTATACCAACGTTTTTGATTGGTTATCCGTCGGTCCAAATAACTGGTGGCAGCAAGGCTTGTTCTTGTTGATCGGGATCATCTTCTTTACCTTCGGTGCTTCGTTTTATATGTCAGCGAATTTGGGTAGCGCCCCCTACGACGCGATCGCCCCAACCATCGTCGATCAGACGAAAGCCAACTATCGAGTGGTGCGGGTGATTCAAGACGTTGCCTTTGCCTTGATTGGGCTCTTCACAGGCGGGCCAATCGGGATCGGAACCTTCATCAGTGCCTTTTTAGTGGGCCCACTGATCAAATTCTGGGACAACCGTGTCTCTCAGCCATTTATCGAAAGCAGTGTCAAAAAAGCGATTTTTAAATAAAAAAAGGTCTGCAGCAAAGAGAAGTCGAAGCGATTTAGTCGCCCACTTCACTCAGCTGCAGTTTTTTTGCCATTTGCTCAAGGAATTCTTGCATAATTGCTTCTCAGTCGCTAGAATAAAAAAGCCGAGGAGGGGTAGTATGCAATTACCAACACCATTTATTGAAAAATACCAACGGTTGCTAGGAGAAGAAGCACCAGCTTTTTTTACCGCTTTAACCGATAATCAGCCAGTCAAAGGCTTTCGCTTGAATGTTGCTAAGCCGCACGCACAAGCGATGCTGGCAAAATATGGACCAGCTGCTGTACCCGCCCCCTATGCAGAAGCGGCTTATATTGGCGAAGTCAAAGGCCGTTCGTTGCTCCATCAAGCTGGCTATGTCTACAGCCAAGAACCTAGTGCGATGATCGTGGCAACGATCGCAGCCGCTCAACCAGGGGAGCGGGTCTTAGATTTATGTGCGGCACCGGGAGGCAAAACAACGCAGCTGGCAAGCCAATTACAAGGAAAAGGGCTGCTTGTAGCAAATGAGATTTTCCCGAAGCGTGCCAAAATCCTATCAGAAAATGTGGAGCGTTGGGGATTTCCGAATGTAGTCGTCACCAATCAGGCTCCACAAGAATTGAGCCGCCATTTTCCTCAGTTTTTTGACAAGATCGTGGTGGACGCCCCATGTTCTGGTGAAGGGATGTTTCGTAAAGATCCCGTCGCCTTAGAAGAATGGCAGGCAGAAACACCTGATCAGTGTGCGATCAGGCAAAAAGACATTTTGGCACAAGCCGTTGCGATGCTAAAACCGGGGGGCCAGCTGATCTATTCCACCTGTACCTTTGCCCCTGAAGAAAACGAAGCGATGATGGCTTGGTTAATGGAGGAGTATCCCTTCACAATAGAAGCGATCGACTTGGCCAATGTATCTCATGGGCGCAGCGAGTGGGGAGCTGCATCTGGGATCGAGAAAACCATCCGCTTATGGCCGCATTTAAACCAAGGAGAAGGTCATTTCGCTGCGAAATTGACCTCCCAAGCAGAAGCAGCGCCAGTGAAAAAGAAGAAAAAAGGCAAAGGAGCGACAGCCAAGAGCCCATTGGATGCAACGACTCAAAAGTTGTGGCAAGCCTTTCACAAGGAGTTTCCTTTTTTACAGGCACTGAATGCGACACCTCAGCTGCTAGGAGAAAACCTCTGGCTCGTTCCTGAAGAAATGCCTTCTTTAAAAGGGATCAAGTTTATGCGCCCAGGTTTGCATGTCGGCGTCGTTAAGAAGAATCGGATCGAACCTAGTTATGCGTTGGCATTGGCGATCCATGCAGAAGAAGGGGCACCGACAGTGCCGATCACTTTGCCGCAATGGCAGCAGTATGTGGCAGGTGAAACCATGAGCGTGCCAGGAAATGCTGGATGGGTGATTTTGACAGTCGATGAGATCCCCGTCGGTTTTGGAAAACAAGTCCAAGGAACTGTGAAAAACTTCTTTCCAAAAGGATTAAGATTCAAAGCGATTTAAACGAAATAGTGTTTTTATTTCAGTCCTCGTGCTATGATGGAAGTAGCAAAATAAGGGAGCTGATCGATATGAAAACATCATCAAAAGTAACGATTGGATTAAGCATTGCAGCGATCGCTGGGATCACTACTGCCGTCGTTGTATCAGACAAAGTATTCAATAAAGTACGCTTCGCTTGCAACCGACACAAAGTAAAGAAATTTGTCGATGACAAATTCAACGGCAATGAAAAATTGTTGGATGTCGTAGACGGCTTGTCTGACAATGAATTGGATTCGTTGTTAGGTGTGATGAAAAAAGTCAATGAGGGCCGCAACAAAATCTCTGTTTACGGAGACAACATCAAAGATTCGACAGAACATGTCAAAGACAAGTTGACGAGCTTTGTTGATTCCGTCTTTTAAGCCAATCATTCCATTTGAAACTCGCAGGGACATCGGTCTTTGCGAGTTTTTCTCGTCTTTCTAAGCGTTTTTCGTTATACTAACAAGGAAATGCACGAAATGGTGCGAGGTAGAGGAGTGAAAGTGAAGTCGTGGAAAAAACAAGTACCTTGACTGCCGAGGAAAAAGCGTTCTTTATGGAAGAAGCAATCAAAGAAGCCCGAAAAGCAGAAGGTGTGGCAGAAGTACCGATCGGTGCTGTCGTCGTCTTGGATGGCAAAATCATTGGGCGTGGGCACAATCTACGAGAAACGCAGCAACAAGCCGCAGCGCATGCGGAGATGTTTGCGATCGAGGAAGCCTGTCGCACTGTCGGAAGTTGGCGCTTAGAACAAGCGCAGCTGTTTGTGACCTTGGAACCATGCCCGATGTGCAGTGGGGCGATGTTATTGGCACGGGTGGAAGAAGTGTATTTTGGTGCCTACGATCCCAAAGGCGGCACTGCTGGTACATTGATGAATTTATTGGAAGATGAGCGCTTCAACCATTGGTCCTATGTGGAAGGCGGCATTTTAGAAGAAGCATGCGGCCAGCTGCTAACAGATTTTTTCCGAGCATTACGAGAAAAGAAAAAACAAAAAAAGGCTGGCAATCTCTAACGAAATACGTTATACTAAGTTTTGCCGAAAGGCTAGGACAATGGAGGTCTTGTGAAGCGTGTCAGATCCGGAAGGAAGCAGCACTAAGCAGGATTCTCCATGTGTCTGATTGAAAAACTGCCTGCTTTTGAAGAAAGCAGTAGTACTAATTGAATCGATGATCATTCAACCCTGAGACAGACTGTCTTAGGTTTTTTTATTGTCTGAAAGTCTTTGTGACACCAAGGGCTGTTCTAATTGTATTCTGCTTTAAATCTAGGCAATCGATAGCAGCTCTCAGAGGGGTAAGTTGTATTTTTGATACAAAGGCTTTATTCCTGTTTAGAACCTTACTCTGATAACTTTTCCGTTGGCGATTTTTGTACTCTCAAAGAATCAGTAGTTCTGACGAACTGAAACATGGAATACCTGCTCTCGATATTCGATAGAATCGTCGTTTCAAGAACTCTTTATTTTCGCTTCAACAAATTGCCGCCGCCGTGTTATCGGTTGCAATTCCCCCAAATAACCAGAAAAAATCACTTTCCTTTTTACAGTCAGAAAAGTGATTTTTTCTTTTGAACAACTGTCACTGTAACTGTTTCTTTTTTACAAAAAGTCACCATTCTTTTCCAAGCATTCCAATGGTTTCCCAGAGATTTTATGCTATGCTTATTTTGTAGAGAATTCCGTCGTCTTTCTACTGGCAACCCTTGATGCCAAGAGAAACGGATAGTGATTTCAGGCGACGTATTTGAAAAGAGGCGCACAATGGAAAAAATTACGATTATCCATACCAACGATCTGCATTCCCACCTAGAACATTGGCCGAAGATGCGGCGTTATTTGGATCAAAGAAAACGAGAAGCGGATACGACCGAAGAGACAGTGATCGCGGTCGACTTAGGCGACTTTGTCGATCGCTGGCATCCTTTGACAGAAGCAACTGACGGCAAGGCGAATGTCGACTTGATGAATCAAGGGCATTATGATGCGGTGACGATTGGGAACAATGAGGGAGTCGGCAATCCCAAAGAGGTCTTGCAGCATCTGTATGACCAAGCAGCATTTCCGGTCATTTTAGGCAACTTATTTGATAAAAAGGATTTGCGTCCGCCAAAGTGGGCACAAGAATACAAAATCATGGAAAGCAATCAAGGAGCCAAAATCGGCTTGATCGCTTTTACGGCACCGTTTCCGCTAACATATGCCCCCAACGGTTGGGACATTCGCGAACCCTTGGAGATTTTGCCTTCATTGGTGCAGCATTTGCGCCCCGAGGTCGATCTGCTGGTCTTGATGAGCCATCTAGGCATCAATGCTGACCGTCAGATTGCGAGGGACTTTCCAGAACTAGATGTTATTTTAGGTTCCCACACGCACCATTTGTTTGAAAAGGGCGAAGTCATCAATGGGGTTCAAATTGGTGCAGCTGGCAAGTTTGGTTTTAACATTGGCGAAGTCGAAGTGGTCTTAGATGAACACCACCGCCCGATCAAGCATCGTGCACGTGTGATTCCGACTGATTCGCTGGTGGCTTTTCCGCAAGATGAGGAAGAGATCGCCGAATATCTATCGATCGGTCATCGCTTGTTGCGGGCAAATCAGGTGGCAGAAATTCCAGCAGCGTTTACGAGGGATTGGCAAAGTCAACATTCCTTGGTTCGGGAGGCACTTTTGGCATTATGTGCCAAAGGACAGACGGATGCCGCCATCTTAAATACGGGGCTATTTTTAGATGATTTGCCGCAAGGACGGGTCGATCAAGATCAACTGCACACGATTTTACCCCATCCGATGCATTTGATTCGGGTGACGCTGCAAGGCGCAGATGTCATTCGACTGGTCTTAGAAATGGAAAAAAATCGCAACTTTTTGCGCAATTTCCCAATTATGGGAATGGGCTTTCGAGGGAAGATTTTTGGCGAACTGGTTTATGAAGGCATTCGCTTTGATGAAAAAAACCACCAAGTATTGTGGAAACAAGAGCCCGTCGATCCTGCTCAAAGCTACACGTTGACTCTTGTGGATCACTACTTGTTTATTCCGTTTTTCCCGACGATCGAGATTGCTGGAACTGTTGAGTTTCTTTTTCCAGACTTTATTCGGACGGTGGTCGGTGATTACTTGAGTCAGAAATACCCTATTCAGTAGTTGGTACTCCTCCAGTGGTTTTTTGAGGAAAACCGCGACTATCATTGAGGAATAAAACAAGGTATAATAAACAGCAGGTGGTGAAAAAATGACCGAAAAACAAACGATCACAGATGAAATGACATCTGTACTAGAAGAAATTATTGAAGAACCAGCGAAACAACCGCAAAAAGGCGAGTTGGTGACTTTGTTGAATGATGAAGAATTAATGATTGGCAATCGACAATACAAATTGGTCATGGATTATCGTGAAGGCTTCGATCCTGAAAAACTTGGTGAGCGTTACAGTGAAGTTTTGGCACGCTATGATTATATCGTAGGTGATTGGGGTTATGAACAGCTACGCTTGAAAGGCTTTTTTGAAAAGGATAACCGCAAAGCATTACCCGATCAGCGCATTGACATGCTGGAAGACTATTTGTATGAGTATTGCAACTTCGGTTGTGCCTATTTCGTGATCCAGAGGGTTGGCGGCAAGAAAGAAAAAAGTACCTCCCGAAGACGTAAGAAAAAGCCAGCTCAAACGAATCAAAATCAAACTACACAACAAAACGCACATATAGAAGAAAAGCGTGAAGCAATTCCGCAGAAGAAAAGCAAACCAACGATTAAAAATCGTAAACCAAAAGAAAAAAACGTCAAAAAAACCGAAACAACTACGGTGAAAAAAGGCAAAAAAGAGTTTACGATTCGACAAAGGGAAGAATAAGATGAAATATAAAGGCTATTTGATTGATCTAGACGGCACGATTTATTTAGGAAAAGCGCCGATCCCTGCTGGGAAACGCTTCATAGAATCCTTACAAGAAGAAGGACTGCCTTATTTATTTGTGACCAACAATACGACCCGCAGTCCCGAAGTCGTGGCACAGCGATTGGCGGATGAATTTTCGATTCACGTGGCACCAGAAACGATCTATACCGCAAGCTTGGCAACGATCGATTTTATGAAAGACCATGGCAAAGGCCGCAAAGTGTTTGTGATCGGCGAAGCGGGGTTGATCGATTTGATCTTAGCTGCTGGGTTTGAGTGGGAAGAAACCAATCCGGATTATGTCGTGGTTGGTTTAGACAACCACGTGACGTATGAAAAATTTGTTTTAGCAACGTTAGCGATCCAAAAAGGAGCTACCTTTATCGGGACCAATCCAGACAAAAATATCCCGACGGAAAGAGGCTTGTTGCCAGGTGCGGGTTCACTGATTGCAATGGTGGAGACTGCCACCCAAATGCAACCGATTTTTATTGGCAAACCAGAAGCGATCATTATGGAAAAAGCGGTGGCACACATCGGCTTATCAAAAGAAGAGGTCTTGATGGTGGGGGACAATTATGAAACGGATATCCGTTCGGGGATCCAAAACGGGATCGATTCTTTGCTCGTATTATCTGGCTTTACCCCGAAAGCGGCAGTTCCGACATTACCAGTAGCACCAACCTATGTGGTTGATTCTTTAGATGAGTGGGATTTTGAACAATGAAAAAACAAGTGTGGCTTGAACGCTTAGGATTTGTCTGCTTGTTTTTGTTTTTGGTCAGTCTAGCGATCACCCTAACGATCAATTTTCGACCGTTATATTGGTTTGATGTCGATCACTTAAATCTGCTGGATTATACCTCGCTAACAAGAGAAGAGTTGTTGAAGAACTATGGCTTATTGCTAGATTTTCTAAACAATCCCTTTGCAAGTACGCTCGCCTTGCCCGATTTTCCAATGTCTGAAGCTGGCGCTGGGCATTTTTACGATGTGAAGCAGTTGTTTCTATTAAATTATGCCGTGATGATCGTCACGGTGCTGCCCAGTATCTGGTTCGTCAATCGGCTACGACAAAACCAACAGCAATGGCGCTTGATTCGTCCTTTTCAATGGGGGATGATATTGCCGCTGATTTTCGGGTTTTTGATGGCAGTCGGCTTTGATCGCTTTTTCGTTACGTTCCATGAGATTTTCTTCAGTAACGACGATTGGCTATTTAATCCAGCCACCGATCCGATCATCAACGTATTGCCAGAAACGTTTTTCATGCATTGCTTTATTCTCTTTTTTGTCTTGATTGAAGTCTTCTTTTTTGCTTTCTATTGGTGGGGCAAACGAGGCTTGAAAAAAACAGCGTAATGAAAAAAAGACCAACGATCCACTTCCTTTGAAGGAGGCGGATCGTCGGTCTTTTTTTATTGCGTAATGTAATGAGATTTACTTGGGTGTTGATGGGCTAAGCGACTTGCGGCAGAAGCGGCAATGGCACCTACGATATCATCTAAAAAGGTGTGAACGCGGGGACCGTCGTGCTTATTCAGTTCTTTCAAAATGCCCGGTTTGACTTTATCAATGTATCCGTAGTTAGTAAAACCGATGGAGCCGTACACATTGACGATGGATAGTGCGAGGATCTCATCGATCCCATAAAGCCCTTCGTCTTCTTTGACGATTTCTTGCAGTGGATGCAGCAGTTGATTTTCTTCTGCCAAAATATCCAATTGGACACCCGTCAAAATCGTGTTGTGGACTTCCCGCTTGCTTAAGACAGCGTTGACGCTTTCGATACACATCTCCAATGTGATGCCTTCAATGTAATCTTTTTGCAAGAACATCACCAATTCGCCGATGTCTTGCAGTGAGACACCGCGGTCGGCCAACAATTCTCTTGCTTTGTCTTCAAGTGTTTTGCTTTCTAATACCATATAGTTCCCCTCCATGTAAAAATAGTTTATTCAAAAGTCAACGTGCGACTGATGGATTGCAATCATAAGTAGTGCCCTATTCCAGTTGCAGCCCATGCCGTTTGGGTTTAGTCCCTTCTGACATTTAGGTGTTTGCTAATTTTGCTTTGGCTGCCACTGCCCAAGGATGGGGGACCACTAAGTCACCGGCAAAGAGCCAGTCCATATAATAGCCAGCGGCAGATTCCAAGGAATCATCGAGGCGCTCTAATAAACCGGTTAAGAAAGGTGCTTGATCTTTGCGATCCCATTTGATTTTGTCGGCTAAAAAAACGATCAGATCGAGACGACTATATTGGGCCTTTAAGGTGGTATGACAGCTGATGGCGGACAGAATCTCTGGGTCAGACACCTGAAAAACCGTTTTTGCCAACAAAGCGGATTGCTGCTGATGCAGCAAAAAAGGTGCTTGCCGCTCCGCGTCTAAGATCGGTTCGCCTACCGCTATCTGCAAGGCGATTCGCTGGTCATTAGGGATGACGACGCTGACATCGTGCAGCAGTCCTGCTGAGTAAGCTTTGTCCGCGTTGACTTGAAACCGTTCTGCCAATCCTTTGGCTTCTTGGGCAACGGCTAGATTGTGGACCGCCGTTTCGGCATGATCGAAGGCTTCCAGATACTGAACCATTTGCTCAGTGAGGGTCTTCCCCTGTAAAGGGAGAGTATAGGTGGCAAGACCAACTTGTTTCATCTCAGCTACTCCTTAAAAAGACTCGTACTGTGGGCGGGTTGCGTCCGCGTTTTGGGATCAATGTAATGGAGTGCATTGTTCACCGCAGTTGGGGCTTCCCCGAAACCAGTAGCGATCAGGTCGACTTTTCCATCGTATAAAACGACATCCCCACAGCCATAGATCCCAGGAACAGACGTGCTCATATCTGAAGAGACGAAGACTCCTTGGCGGCTGCTTTTCATGCCCCAATCCTTGATGTTCAATGTGGAAGAAAAACCGTAATTGACGATCAAAGCATCCAATGAAAGGCTGACCGTTTCATCACCCTTGACTTGCTGCAACGAGACACCAGTCAAACGTTGCTCTCCTTGGAGCTCTTGAATCACATAAGGAGTCAGAATGTTGACGGCAGAAGCTTGTAATTTGCTGACGCTATGTTCATGAGCACGAAATTCAGGACGGCGATGGATCAAGTAGACTTCACTAGCGATCGGCTCCAGCATCAATGCCCAATCGATGGCAGAATCGCCGCCACCGGCGATCGCTACTTTGCGTCCGGCATACTTCATCAAATCGGTGACAAAATAGTCTAAGCCGTATCCTTCAAACCGCTCGCTTTCTGGCAAAGTCAGTTTGCGCGGCTGGAAGGAGCCGTTTCCTAAAGCCAAAATCACGGCTTTCGAGTAATGGATTCCTTTGTCGGTAGTGACTTCGATATAGTCTTCTTGTTTTTCGACCGACAAGACGGTTTCTTCTAAACAATATTGGTGATTGAAGGTCGTCAACTGTTTTTCCAGGTTTTGGACAAGATCGCCCGCTTTGATTTTCGGATAACCTGGGATATCGTAGATGTATTTTTCTGGGTATAAAGTAGCAAGCTGACCGCCTAATTGCGGCAAGCTGTCGATGATCTTGGTTTTGGCGTTACGCATACCGGCATAGAAGGCAGAAAACATCCCGCTAGGTCCGGCGCCGATAATCGTTATATCAAAAATATCCATGTTATTCCTCTTTTCTAAGCACGTTGGGGTGAAGCATGTTCGTGTTGTACGAATAGCTTCATTATAGCAAAAATTATCCAAACTAGCATTTTTTCAATTTTCTGCTATCATGGATTTATGAGAGAGAAGGAGGAGTTAATGTGTCTGAATTTCCACAGTTAGCATTAGAAAAACAAACTGGCCATAAAGCAGTCATCAAAACCAATCGTGGGGATGTAGTTGTACAATTGTTCCCAGAATTGGCACCAAAAACAGTCAAAAACTTCGTTGAATTAGCGAAAAAAGGGTATTACGATGGGATCATCTTCCACCGTGTCATTCCTGATTTTATGATTCAAGGCGGTGACCCAACTGGTACAGGAATGGGCGGCGAAAGCATCTATGGCGGCAGCTTTGAAGATGAATTTTCAAAAGAATTGTTCAATCTTCGTGGCGCTTTATCCATGGCAAACGCTGGTCCGAATACTAACGGCAGTCAGTTTTTCATCGTCAACAATCAAAATGTTCCTAGCAACATGTTAGGTCAATTAGAAGGTGCTGGTTATCCAGCTGAAATCATCGAAGCCTATCAAGCAGGTGGTACTCCTTGGTTAGATTTCCGTCACACAGTCTTCGGTCATGTGATCGAAGGAATGTCAGTTGTTGATGAAATCTCTGGCGTGCAACGGGGACCACAAGATCGTCCAGTGCATGATGTAGTGATCGAAACGATCGAAATCAGCGAATAAAACAAAAGAACCCAAAGCAGTTTCAACGGTCATCCTCAGGAGACCGTTGAAATGGCAGCTTTAGGGTTCTTTTTTTACACGTAAGCGTTAATCGATCGGTTGGTCTTTAAACGCGGCGGCGATTTGATTGAGTGCTTTTTCTAATAGCTCTTTAGGGCAGGCAAAGTTTAGCCGCATATGGTGACTCCCGTGGGGACCAAAGATACTTCCTTGATTCAACACGACGCTGGCTTCTTTGATCAGTTTTCTATGTAGCTGATTGTCCGTTAGGCCATAGGCAGAAAAATCTAGCCAGATCAAGTAAGTTCCTTCAGGCTTTTGAAACGACACGGTTGGCAGTTGGTCAGTCAAAAAGTCACAGACAAAGGTGCGATTTGCCTCTAAGTAGGACAATAGTTCTTCTAACCATTCTTCAGATTCACGATACGCTGCTTCAGTAGCGATCAATCCAAACGTATTGATCTCCCCTTGAACGTTACGCTCCTGTGTTTTTGCAAATTGGCTGCGCAAGGTTTTATCTTTGATGAATACCATCGAATTTTTGATCCCAGCTAAATTAAAGGTCTTGGTTGCTGAAGTCAAGATGATTGAAAAATCGGCAAAGTTTGGCTCAACTGTTTGGAAAGAAACAAAGTGATTTGGCGCAAAAACGATGTCTTGATGAATCTCATCACTGACAACGATCACTTGATGTTTTTGACAAATACGGCCGATCGCCAGTAGTTCTTCTTTGGACCATACCCGGCCACCAGGATTATGCGGATTACATAGAAGAAACAATTTTACCTTCTTTTCGATGATCGTTCGTTCCATCGCATCAAAATCGATGACGAAGCGTCCATCTTTTTCCAATAAGGGTTCTTGAATTAAGGTACGCTGATTGTTTTTGACAACATGGGCAAAGGGATGGTAAACCGGATCGTGGATCAATACGGCATCTCCTTCTTGGGTGTAACTTTGGATCGCTAGTGCAATACTAGGAACGACACCGCTATTAAAAAGGATCGCTTCTTTATTGATGGTATAACCATGACGTCTTTGTTGCCAATCGATGATGGATTCAAGCAGCGAATCAGGGATGGTGGAGTACCCATAGATCCCTTGGGCAACTGCTTTTTCTAAAGCTTTTTTCACTGGTTCTGGTGCCAGAAAATCCATGTCGGCTACCCAAAGCGGCAATAAGTTTTCTTCCTTATAGGTTTTTGCAATTGTATCCCATTTGACGCTATTGGTATTTAAGCGCGGATGAACTTTGTCAAAATTGATCATGCGTTTCCCTCCTATATTGTGTAACGTTGTTTCTGATGCTTCAAATCTACCACTAGTTCAAGTATAATGAAAGTGGAAAAGAGAGGAAAGACTATGAATTATCAAATCGGGAACATTATAGAAGGAACAGTCACTGGGATTCAACCCTATGGTGCATTTGTTTCGTTAGATAAAGAAACGCAAGGCTTGATCCATGTTTCAGAGATCCAATCCGGGTTTACTAAAAATATCCATGAAGTCTTACAGATCGGCCAAAAAATCCGTGTACAAATCATTGATATTGACGAATACAGCCAAAAGATCAGTTTGTCCCGCCGTACATTGGAAACAAGTTTTGTTCAGCCACCCTTTAAGCGTAAACGCTACTTTACAAATAAGAATAAGCGGATTGGTTTCCGTACGGTTGGAGAAGCTTTACCAGTGTGGGTGAAAGAAGCTAAAGAAATGTTAGAAAAAGAAAACAGCAACAGATAATCGTGCATATTTTCTGAAAATGTGCTAAAATTAGTTTACAAACAGATGAATAACTGAGGTGGGTATTTTGGGATCCAAAAAAGTAGCGGGTACAGTTATGATGCACTTAACAAATGGTTCGAAACGATTTTTGATGCAAATACACGAAGGCACTGCGGAATTAGCGTCAACGGATTTTTCTGAAGATAAAACCGGCTTGGCTACGATCTTACAATTGTTTAAAGACCGTATTCACCTTGATGTGACAGCGATCGAACTCGTTGAACTCACAAACGGAAATATTGATACGCAAAATATTCCTTTATTTGTTTTTGAAACACAAGAAGCAGGACAAACGCAACAGCTGCCAGAGGGGTATGCGTGGGAAGAGCCCAATATCTTTCGTAAGATCATTGAAGACTATAAGATCGAAGGCGTTCCGTTCTTTTAGCACCTGAATACTAGCGAAAAGACTGAAGACCGTTACAACGGTCTTTTTTTATTGAAAACTTTTTGTAAATAAAATGAAATATTTCCTTGACCTAAGTCAAGAAGAATGGTAAATTAGTCAACGTTGGCAATTGAGTCAGCGGGTCAAAAGAGCGTTTGAAAAAACTTCAAAAAAAAGCTTGACCAAAAATGAAACAGATGATATTATAACGAAGTCGCAATAATAAAATAGTTAATCGATGTTGATACATCAACAAAATTAATTAAAAAAAGTTGTTGACAAATAACAAATCATTTGTTATTCTAATGAAGTCGCTGAGACAGCCGCTGCGAAGTTGAAAAACAACGAGCGAAAAAAACTTTTAAAAAAGAGTTGACAATCAATTGTCGCTCTGATATGATATAAAAGTTGCTAACACAGCACTGTAGACCTTTGAAAACTGAACAAAGCAAGCAAACGAACCAATGTGTAGGACGTTTCAATTTATTGAAACAAATACATGCAAGCAATAGCTAGCAAAGTTAGTTTTTATGAGCTTAATGACCGTATGGTCATTCAAACAAATCATTATGAGAGTTTGATCCTGGCTCAGGACGAACGCTGGCGGCGTGCCTAATACATGCAAGTCGAACGCTTTTTCTTTCACCGGAGCTTGCTCCACCGAAAGAAAAAGAGTGGCGAACGGGTGAGTAACACGTGGGTAACCTGCCCATCAGAAGGGGATAACACTTGGAAACAGGTGCTAATACCGTATAACACTATTTTCCGCATGGAAGAAAGTTGAAAGGCGCTTTTGCGTCACTGATGGATGGACCCGCGGTGCATTAGCTAGTTGGTGAGGTAACGGCTCACCAAGGCAACGATGCATAGCCGACCTGAGAGGGTGATCGGCCACACTGGGACTGAGACACGGCCCAGACTCCTACGGGAGGCAGCAGTAGGGAATCTTCGGCAATGGACGAAAGTCTGACCGAGCAACGCCGCGTGAGTGAAGAAGGTTTTCGGATCGTAAAACTCTGTTGTTAGAGAAGAACAAGGATGAGAGTAAAACGTTCATCCCTTGACGGTATCTAACCAGAAAGCCACGGCTAACTACGTGCCAGCAGCCGCGGTAATACGTAGGTGGCAAGCGTTGTCCGGATTTATTGGGCGTAAAGCGAGCGCAGGCGGTTTCTTAAGTCTGATGTGAAAGCCCCCGGCTCAACCGGGGAGGGTCATTGGAAACTGGGAGACTTGAGTGCAGAAGAGGAGAGTGGAATTCCATGTGTAGCGGTGAAATGCGTAGATATATGGAGGAACACCAGTGGCGAAGGCGGCTCTCTGGTCTGTAACTGACGCTGAGGCTCGAAAGCGTGGGGAGCGAACAGGATTAGATACCCTGGTAGTCCACGCCGTAAACGATGAGTGCTAAGTGTTGGAGGGTTTCCGCCCTTCAGTGCTGCAGCAAACGCATTAAGCACTCCGCCTGGGGAGTACGACCGCAAGGTTGAAACTCAAAGGAATTGACGGGGGCCCGCACAAGCGGTGGAGCATGTGGTTTAATTCGAAGCAACGCGAAGAACCTTACCAGGTCTTGACATCCTTTGACCACTCTAGAGATAGAGCTTCCCCTTCGGGGGCAAAGTGACAGGTGGTGCATGGTTGTCGTCAGCTCGTGTCGTGAGATGTTGGGTTAAGTCCCGCAACGAGCGCAACCCTTATTGTTAGTTGCCATCATTTAGTTGGGCACTCTAGCGAGACTGCCGGTGACAAACCGGAGGAAGGTGGGGATGACGTCAAATCATCATGCCCCTTATGACCTGGGCTACACACGTGCTACAATGGGAAGTACAACGAGTTGCGAAGTCGCGAGGCTAAGCTAATCTCTTAAAGCTTCTCTCAG
>NZ_JBIORT010000001.1:57500-405000 GCF_051714385.1 Enterococcus sp. AZ141 | reverse complement strand
TCAACAAACCAAGCTTAAAGTTTTAGCAAGAAAAAGGCGATAATACCGATTATCAGCAAGAAAAGCCCTAAGTACAAGAGCACAGTGACTGCAGCATGGAAAAAAGAGCGCATTTCTTTCACCTCGAATCATTGTTCTTCTTATTTTACTGCATAATTGCGGAACCAAGTAAGGACCTTCACAAATCTTAAAGGAAGTTTTAGGTCTCTTAAGAGTAGACCTCGTCCTTTTTTGTAACGCTTCCATTTTTTGTGGTAAAATAAAGAAAAGGAGGCGATTTGGATGTTACGTAATTCTCAAAATGTACTTGTAGCCTTAGATGGGTCGGATCAGTCAGAAAAAGCGTTCCAAGAAGCACTCGCGATTTGCCGTAGGAACAAAGCCAAATTGTATGTCCTCTCTGTTATCAACAATGCTGAGTTATCCACAAGTGCCTATGCTTTTGCGAAAATTTTTGATCAAGAAAAATTACGTGTGGAAACGGATATGTTGAAAAAAATCTATGATGCCAATCAACATGGGGTGGAAGATGTTGAGGTGATCGTTGAAGTCGGTGATCCAAAACGTTTTATCATTCATGCAGCGACTGAATTGTATCCAATTGATTTGATCGTTATCGGTGCAACTGGTAAAGGCACATTGACCCGAGCTGTCGTGGGCTCAACCACCGATTATGTCGTTAATCATTCGAAATGTACGGTGCTGGTCGTGAAGTAAAAATTTAAATTAAACGGAAAAATATGTTATTTTTTAAGTCAGCATCAAGCATCTCCTTTCAAAAAAATTCAGTTTAGTTGAAAAATCTGCTCTCTTAGCTTTAGGAGAGCGGGTTTTTTGTTGTAAAAAAGAAGTGCCTAAAATGGAGCTGTGAGTAACGATTGAAAACGTCTTTTCGTCGTTTTATCAAAAAAATATTTATGTAAATTGAACTAGGTTGACCGTTAGAAAAGAAAGTTTGTTACACTTTTAATAAGCAAAGGATGTAGGAAAAGTATTGGAGAGAGGGACTGATAATTTACTGAGTTTCCATGATTCAGCTGGTTGCAAGTGTCTATCATTGGAAAGGAGAATGAAATGAAGCGTGTTGCAGAAAACTATTTGGTTGTTTTTTCGATTCTTTTGCTGAGTATATGGTTAGGCTTGATCCAAGTGAAGGAATATTCGCAAGAAGCAGTCCTGTTGATCAGTTACTTTATCAATCTTTATACGCTCTTGTTCAAATTTAAAGATGCAGCGAGAATGGTGAAAGCAGTTGTATCTTTCGTACTATTGGGTTTTACGATCTTATTTCTTTTGTATATCGCAAGTAATTAGAGGCAATACGAATTGTTAACTTTAGAAATTATCGCTATATATTGGGAATGAGATGTACAAAAAAAGACAACGTTCGACAAACGTTGTCCTACCAAAGCCACTTGACGGGCTTGAACCGTCGACCTCATCCTTACCATGGATGCGCTCTACCAACTGAGCTAAAGCGGCGTGTTATTTAACACAAGATATAGAATACCGTAAAGGCGCTACTTTGTCAATGAGATTTTCGGATATTTCTTGAGAAAAACGCTTTGCGGGAAGGTAAGTTTCTAAAAGGGGATTTTCTTGAAAAAAAGGATCAAAAAATTGATTTTTGCTCTTGCTAAATTATCTGACTATTTGGTATAGTACAGATAGATTCTTCCGGCATAGCTCAGTTGGTAGTAGCGCATGACTGTTAATCATGATGTCGTAGGTTCGAGTCCTACTGCCGGAGTATCAAAAACGACCTTCGTTTCGGAAGGTCGTTTTTTTGTTGGAAAGAGTCCGTTCTTTTGTTGGTTGTCGATAGCCTGGGGATAATGGGTTCCCCAGTTTTTTCTCCAGAACACTCACTCCGCTGAGGAAATCTTCTGTAATAGTTCCTCGTATAAATCCGTCGTTTCGGCGGCTTTTTTATTTGTGTAAAAAACAGTTGGGCCATCGTTAGTAGTGACTTTTAAAATGGGCGTCACCTTCGTGTCGACAAACATTCTGGCAGGTTCGCCGGCAACGGTAAACTGACCGATTTGGTAACTGGCGGTTCCTACACCCATGGTACGAACACGAGGAGACGGCAATGTTTCGATCAATTCCACTGTCTCTATATCTGCCAAAGAGACCGTAGTTTTCCCGGTCATTGGTGCATTGAAGGTGACTTCTTGTCCTTGCACTTCGCCGGTGATCGCATCAGGAGCGAAATCTAAGCGGTACATGGGAATGATGGTCCCAATCATTAACACAAGTAAGAAGACCGCGGTGATACCTGCGACGATTTGTCCGCTGCGTTTGCCTAAATTGATGCCGATATTCATCCCAACACGGTCAGGAACGAACAGACGCGCATCATTAGGATTGATGTAAAAACCATATCGCCAGTAAGCATCTTCGCCATAATAGCGCGGTTGTGCTGCTGGTTCTAAGAGCTGATCTTGTTTTTTACGCAGATCAAGCAATAAGAAGAAGGTAAAGACGATCAAGAAAACCACCAAAACAACAAAGAGCACTAAGAGGATAGTACTGAATGCTCCAGTGGCGGACATGGACGCCAGCGGGACAGTCAATAAGAGCAGTGTAATGGTACAAGTGACAGCGATCAATAAGGACCAATAGCGCTTTGTTAAATCATTGATGTGCTGGTCGATAGCTGAATCACCGCTGATCCCGCGAACGGGTAAGCGGCTGATGATCACCCAGAGATAGAGGAACAGCGCAAAAATTGCTAAGGAGACACCGCCCATCAAGTATCCTGTAGAAAGATCAGGCAACTGCCATGCTTGGTACAAACTGATCATCAACAAAATCCCCGCAGGAACGAGGCTATACCACGGCAGCATCCGCTTATTTTTGGTTTGAACGAGTTTCGTATCGATCCGAATCGGATCGATGGGTAGTTCCCATCCATTGGTAAGGATCAATTGCCGCATTTTTCCGATGTAATGTACTTGCACCAAGTAAGCTGTCCCCAGCAAAGCGGCTATATAAAGCCAGAACAGGGTAAGGATGATGGAGTCAGATAAATTGAACAAAAAAAGGAGACTTGCTACACTAAATGTACCAACGATTTGTAAGATACGCTTGCGAAATTCTGTGATCAAGCTGTGGACGCTAGGATTATCCAGATGCTCAGGGGCAAGGGTATTTTCGAGTAAAACATTTTTGTGGGGTTTACTGATCAAGCGTAAACCAAATGCGGTCGTCCCACAGAGGACGAGGGCAATAATGAAAAAAAGATAAGTCATTTGCATTCATTCCTTTCAGGAAATTGGTCCAGAAGTTGTTGAACATCCGTTAAAAGCGTTTGCTTGCTTTTGCCGTGTAAGAGAGCGGTTGCTAGCTGTAGCTGTAAGTTTTGGCGATACTCCGCTTCTTGTCCGGAAGTAAACGGTGGTGGCGCGGCAACGGCGGTTCCTTTGCGGCGA
Organism: Enterococcus sp. AZ141; assembly: GCF_051714385.1. Classification (NCBI taxonomy): domain Bacteria; kingdom Bacillati; phylum Bacillota; class Bacilli; order Lactobacillales; family Enterococcaceae; genus Enterococcus; species Enterococcus sp. AZ141. The sequence goes on along the minus strand of NZ_JBIORT010000001.1, from coordinate 401,566 downwards.
TCTGTGACTAACAAGCCTTCTTCTTTGAGGGAATTGTAGGCTTTTGAGATCGTCATGGTATTGATGCCGATCTCTTCGGCTAATTGACGGACGGATGGCAGCAATTCGCCAGCGGCCAAATCGCCTTTTGCGATACCGACAATGATCTTTTCCCGCAACTGCTGGTAGATGGGTTGGTTGCTTTGGGTTTGAATATCAAATATCATCGAAAACAGCTCCTTTGTATTATATATATTAATACAAACTATACAAAATAGCAACTGGTAATCAAATGAACAAGAATCGTTAGAAAAAAGTAAATAGCTTGTTACAGTTCTGTTTCATGGATCAGGTATCCTTTGACAGATACAACTTAGAGGAGGAACTTTTTATGAGCCAATCGCAAAGAACGGCTTACTTTGATAATGCAAAATTTTTACTGATGATCTTGGTCGTCTTCAGTCACTTGCTGCAGCCTTTTATCGGCGATCAGAAGTTTTATCATGACCTATATTATTTTATCTTCACTTTCCACATGCCAGCTTTTGTTTTTCTGGCTGGGTACTTTGCCAAACCGTTGACGAAGGGACACAAGCTTCGTGAGTTGATGAAAAAGTTCTTGCTGCCTTATGTCTTCTTTCAGGTGTTTTACACCGTCTATTACTGGTTGATCGGTCTACGGGAGTCGCTAAAAATCCAACTGTTGAATCCGCAATGGGCACTTTGGTTTTTGCTTAGCATGTTCTTTTGGCAGCTCTCGCTGTTGATCTTTCAAAAAATGTCCAAAAAGCAGGCGATCCTGCTGAGTATTGGCTTGAGCATCTTTGCTGGCTACGTGCCGTTTTTAAATCAAGTGTTGACCTTGCAGCGGACCTTTGTCTTTTTGCCGTTTTTCATTATCGGGTTTTATTTTCCCAAAAATGAGATGCGCTTTTTATTGAAACCAAAGATTCGAACCATCAGTTTGCTTTTCCTACCGATCATCTACACCTTTATCGCGTTTTTTCATGGGATGAACAAGTACATGGTTTTTGGTTCCAAGCCTTATGACGATTACTTGAGCTATCAGTTGTTCGGCGGTCCCTTGCGTGCGGTCTTTTTCGTGATCGGGCTGATGGGGATCATCGGTTTTCTGAGCCTCGTGCCCAGAGAGCACCTGTTTTTTACGAAGTGGGGCAAAAACACACTGCTGGTCTATCTTTTACAGGGGATCTTCATCAAGGGCTTGCGGGCATTAGCCATCACCGACTTGAATCTGTCGGTATTAGGCTTTGTGACGTTGGTGTTAGCCAGTGTTTTACTGACGATCTTGCTAGCTAGCCGCCCGATCCGCTTCCTGTATGCACGATTTGAACGAGGACTATCCTTTGTTTTACTTGGCTTTTTGCTTTTGATGCTAACCCTTTAAATCCTTGATACGAGCAACCGCTCTTAGAAAGATGATCCTTTCATTTTTCTAGGAGCGGTTGTTATTTGAGAGGCAGAGGCGTAAAATGGAAGGAACGGAAAGTGAAAGGATGAAGAAATATGTCAGAAATTTCAAAAAAGACCACCGCTGCCTTTGCGCAAGCGTATCAAGACAATAATAAACAAACGGCACTGCAACGGAGTGTTGTGAAAAATGGGATCACCGCTTCTGCAGAAAACGTGTTAGCAAAAGTCAACAATGTGCCGGTTTTCTCAGTCGATGTGACAACAGGGAAAGTCTCAAACCAAAAACAATCAGGCCGCTGCTGGATGTTTGCCGCATTGAATACATTCCGTCATAAGATGTTGAATGATTTCAATTTAAAAGAATTTGAATTGTCGCAAAACCATACCTTCTTTTGGGACAAATACGAAAAAGCCAACTATTTCTATGAAAATATTTTAGCAACTGCTAACGAACCTTTAACAAGTCGCAAAGTTGCTTTCTTATTGCAAACCCCACAACAAGATGGTGGGCAATGGGACATGATCGTTTCGATTTTCCAAAAATATGGTGTTGTGCCAAAAACGGTCATGCCAGAAAGCAGCAACTCTTCTAATTCTCGTGATCTAAACAATTACTTAAACAAAAAACTGCGTAAAGATGCGGTTGCTTTGCGTCAGCTAGTAGCAGAAGGCAAAACAGCTGAAGACATCCAAACAGCCAAAGAAGCGATGTTGGAAGACATTTATCGTTTCTTAGCGACTTCTTTAGGCACACCGCCAGAAACCTTTGATTTTGAATACCGTGATGAAGACAAAAACTATCACATTGATCGCAACTTAACACCACAAAGCTTTTATGAAAAATATGTCGGGGTGGACCTTGACGATTATGTCAGTATCATCAACGCACCAACTGCCGACAAGCCTTACAATCAATCGTATACCGTAGAAATGCTAGGCAACGTGGTTGGCGGCAAAGAAGTCAAATACTTGAACGTCGATATGCCGACCTTCAAAAAATTAGCGATCGCTCAATTGGAACAAGGGGAGTCCGTGTGGTTCGGTTGTGATGTCGGTCAATCTTCTACCAGAGATACTGGGATCATGGCATTAGATGCCTATGATATCAATGACTTATTTGATATCGACTTTACGATGACCAAAGCAGAACGCTTAGATTTTGGCGAAAGCTTAATGACCCATGCGATGGTCTTGACCGGTGTTGATTTGATCGATGGCGAATCAACCAAATGGAAAGTCGAAAACAGCTGGGGGGAAAAAGTCGGAACGAATGGCTTCTTCGTCATGAGCGATGCATGGATGGATGAATACACCTATCAAATCGTGGTTCGCAAAGAATTCCTGACAGCAGAACAATTGGCTGCCTTTGAAGCAGAACCAACGGTCTTGGCACCTTGGGATCCAATGGGCGCTTTGGCGTAAGTCAGCAATTTCTAATGGCCGACTGAATATTTACTGAAAATTTTCAAAAAGACGAAATAAAAAAATAACGAACCAGTTGCCGCAATCCAACCGTTAGGAAAGCAGAAATCCTAGCAGCATGGGAGTGTGGCAACGGTTCTTTTTTTATTTACTGACAAAAAAGCGGTACCATCCCAGAAAAGTGGGAACTTATTTATTGTAAGATGAAGCAAACTTCTTTAAAATGGAATAGTCACTAATGATGCCACACGTCTCATTAGAGTGAACTGTTGAAGAATGGTCACTGGGAACCTTTACTTCCTCTGACAGACTTTGTCATGTTTATTGAACAAAAGGAGGATTCAAATGACAAATCTGTTAACTATTATTGTTGTTCTACTTTTTGCTGCCCTTATTTATGGGTTCTACTTATTGCAAAAGCGTCACGTGAAGTTTTCAACGCGGGTCTTTGCGGCGTTGTTCGTCGGGATCGTTTTTGGTGGTGTGCTACAGCTGATTTTTGGGACAGGCTCTGACGTTGTCACGCAAGCTCTTGACTGGATCACGATGGTCGGTAGCGGCTATGTGGCCCTCTTGCAAATGCTGATCATGCCCTTGATCTTCGTTTCGATCGTTGGTGCTTTCACCAAGATGAAAGAAAGCGAAAAAATCAAGAAGATCAGTTTTACGGTTCTTGCGACTTTGCTAGGGACAACGGCGATCGCTGCCTTGATCGGGATCGTGATGGTCATGGTCTTTGGTCTTGACGGTGCCAGCTTTACCGAAGGAGCAACGGAAACAGCGCGGATCGCAGAATTAGCGGAACGTTCGACACAAGTCCAAGATCTATCGATCCCACAACAAATCGTTTCTTTCATCCCAAGTAATGTCTTCGCCGACTTTGCTGGTACTCGTTCGACAAGTACGATCGGGGTCGTGATTTTCTCAGCCTTTGTTGGGATTGCCTTTCTTGGTGTCAAACGCAAATCACCGAAAGAAGCGGAAACTTTTGCGAATTTGATGGACAGCTTATATAAAATCGTGATGCGTATCGTCACGTTAGTTTTGCGCCTGACACCTTATGGGGTTTTGGCATTGATGACTAACGTATTAGCTTCAAGTGATTTTGAAGCCATCTTGAACTTAGGGAAATTTATCATCGCTTCTTATGCCGCTTTGATTTTGGTCTTACTCGTTCATTCATTATTGCTGATCGCTGTACGGGTCAATCCAGTAACGTATTTCAAAAAGGCTTTTCCAGTCTTGAGCTTCGCCTTTACTTCTCGTTCAAGTGCCGGTGCCTTGCCATTGAACATCGAAACCCAAACCAAAGCGTTAGGTGTTGATGAAGCCACGGCTAACTTTGCAGGCAGCTTTGGGTTATCGATTGGTCAAAACGGCTGTGCGGGTGTTTATCCAGCGATGTTGGCAACGATCGTTGCACCAACGGTTGGGATCAATGTCTTTGATTGGCAGTTTATCCTGCTGCTAGTTGCAGTAGTTACGATCAGCTCATTCGGCGTTGCTGGTGTCGGCGGTGGCGCAACCTTTGCTTCATTGATCGTCTTAGGCTCAATGAACTTGCCGATCGCCATCGTAGGCTTAGTTATTTCTGTTGAACCATTGATCGATATGGCACGGACACTCGTTAATGTCAGCGACAGTATGGTTGCGGGAATGGTGACCAGCAGCCGTATCAACGAACTGGATCGTTCGATCTTAGATGATTCTGCCGCCGTGATCGAAGCCGAATAGAAACATTTTTTTACAAGCGAAAGCAAAGAAAGACTGCGTGTGGTCTTTCTTTTTTTTGTCCGTTAAAGCTCAGCTCATAGAAAAATCTAGGTTTCAGTGCCCTTAATAGCGAAGTTTCTGCTATACTTTTAACTAGAACATCGCGGGAGGGATAAGCAATGACACAATTGATTCAACTAGAACGAGCAGCAAACGTCAGAGAACTTGGCGGCTATCAAACGACAAACGGCACGACGATCAAACGAAAAAAATTGATCCGCAGTGCGGCGATCAATGAATTGACTGCTTCAGATCAAGCAGTACTGGCAAACTATGGGGTCAATCAGGTCATTGATTTTCGCTCCATCGCTGAAGCCAATGCACAGCCTGATCGACCGATCGCCACAGCAAAGCAGCTTTTTTTACCTATTTTCAAAGAAGACGAAACGATGGTTTCCTTGTCGCCAGAAAGCTTGAAGCAGCGCTTGGAAGATGGGGAAGATGCCGAAGAGCAGATGAAAAAAGTCTACCGTCACTTTGTTGAAAGCGACTATGCCCGCCAACAATATCGGCAGTTCTTTGATCATGTGATCGACAATGCGGAAGGCGAAGGAGCAACCTTGTTCCACTGTACCGCCGGCAAAGATCGCACAGGCTTTGGCGCCTTTTTATTGCTGCATGTGTTGGCGGTGGCACCAGCGACGATCAAAGAAGATTATTTAGCGACCAATCGCTATCTAGCCCCAATGCTAAAAGAAAAATTTGCCCCAATGACCCAGCATTTGCCGCAAGAGCTGTTAACGGCGATCACGGTTTTGATGAGTGCCAAAGAGAGTTTTCTTGAGGAAAGTTTGGCTGCAATCGATCAGCATTTCGGTTCGGTCGATCAGTATCTTCTGCAAGGACTAGGGGTGACGAAAGAGGAACAAGCGTACTTGACTGCCCAACTGACTGAGTAAAGAAAGGGAGATCCGTATGGAGGAAGCATTGTTCGCAGCAATCGGGATGACCGGCTCGCTAACGCCCATCAGTGGTGGGGATGTCAATCAAACGTATCGTTTCACGACAGCAGAAAATCGCTATTTTTTAAAGACCCATCCTCATGTTTCATCGATGTTCTTTCAAGCAGAAATCAACGGCTTAGCTGAATTAGCCCCTTTCGTGCGGGTGCCAAAAATCGAACGTCTCGGTCAGACCGAAGAGGGGGCGTTTTTATTGATGGAATGGATCGATAGTGGGGAAGGACAGCAGCGGCGCTTAGGCCAAAGCTTGGCTCGGCTTCATCAGCAGACGCAGGAGACTTTTGGTTTTTACGAAGACAATTACATCGGCTTTTTGCCGCAAGTCAATCCGAAAACCACCGATTGGCTTGATTTTTTCACAGTCTGCCGTTTGGATGTGCAAGTCGAATTAGCGAAGCTGGGTAATCACTGGCATGCCAAACGGGAAGCCGCTTATCTGCGTTTGAAAGAATTTTTGCATGAGAATTGGCGTGATCGCAGCGTCACACCTGCTTTATTACACGGTGATTTTTGGCGGGGGAATGTGCTGTTCGATCAACAAGGAGAACCAGTGTTTCTTGATGCGGCAGTCGCCTATGGGGATCGAGAGATGGATATTGCGATGTCCCAGCTTTTCGGCGGTTTTCGTCAGGAATTTTTGGAAGGCTATCAAGAAGTCTATCCATTAGATGAGAATTGGAAAGAGCGGCTGCCAGTGTATCAATTGTATTATTTATTGGTCCATTTGAATCAATTTGGCGAAAGTTATGGACCAACTGTCGATGAAATATTGAGTCGTTTTTAGGAGGCAATTAGAACTATGGCAGCAAAGTATCAAACCACGCATGAAGTGGCGTATTATGAATGTGATGTCAACCAAACGATGACGTTTCCAGCCATGCTAGGCATCGCCATCAAGACATCAGAAGAACAAAGTGCGACGTTAAACCGCGGACCGGAAGTCATCGCTAGTTATGGCTTGACCTGGATCATTACCAGCTATCACATAACGGTAACTCGTTTGCCGCGCGTAGGGGAGCAGATCCAAGTGGCGACCCAGGCGAGAGAATACAATAAGTTTTTCTGCTACCGTTACTTTTGGTTATTGGCAGAAGACGGAACGGAATTGGTCAAAATCGAAGCGGTTTTTGCGTTGATGGACCCGGAGACGCGCAAAGTCAGCAGTGTTCCGGATGAGATCGTGGTGCCTTTTGGCAGTGAAAAAATCAAGCGAATCAAACGCTATCCGAAGATCACCCCTATCACGCAAGGACAATTTTTGCCGTATCGGGTGCGTTTCTACGATATCGATAGCAATCAGCATGTCAACAACGCCATGTATTTCAATTGGCTGATGGACGTCTTAGGCTATGAGTTTTTAACAAAACATGAAGTGACACAAGTGACGATCCGCTTTGATCGGGAAGTTGCTTACGGCCATTTGATCGAAAGCCATTTTCAAATCAATGAAAAGACAGTCGATGAAGCCGGCGAGGCTGTGCCGCTGCAAACGATCCACGAGATCAAGATCGGTGAGGATACTTACTGCGAAGCCATCTTTACTTGGCGAGAAAAATAAAACAACCCTTTTGCCTCCGTTAACGGAATGGCAAAAGGGTTTTTGTTTGGTCAATTCTCCATGAAATCAGGAAGCTCATCCATGGTCAACCCACGGTTTTTCGCTATCAATAATTTGATGCGGGCTTTTTGGCTATTGATGCTATTGCAGAAAATCACCCCAAGAGCTTGCAATTCGATCCCGCCGCCTAAGTAGTCATAGACCGGCTCGGCAACTCCGTTGAAGCAGCGAGAAACTAAGACGACCGGAATGTTTCTAGCGATCAGTTTTTTCAAAGGCTCAATGGTTTGAGGCGGCAGATTGCCAGCGCCTAAAGCTTCGATCACTAGTCCATCGATCAGCGAGTCGGCTAAAGCATCGAACAATTCCCCGGTCATCCCAGCATAGGCTTTGACGATCGGAAACAGACCATCGACACGATCAACATCCAAATGGCGGTTATTTAACAGCTCTTGCATAAACAAGATTCGGTGCTTTGTGACTAAGCCGATCGGACCTAATGTCGGGGTGCGGAACGTCGCAATATTGGTGGTGTGGGTTTTCGTAACATAACGTGCGGAATGGATCTCATCGTTCATGACGACTAAGACACCTTTTCCTATGGCATCGGGGGACTTGGCGACCCGAATCGCACTTTCAAAGTTATAAAGCCCGTCACTGCCGATTTCATTACTTGAGCGCATGGCACCAGTCACCACGATCGGTAACTGACCGCCGATCGTGGTATCTAAAAAGAAGGCCGTTTCTTCCAGCGTATCGGTTCCGTGAGTGATCACGACCCCATCGACACCGCTTAAATGCGCCAGCTGGATACGTTCTTTCAGCTGCAGCATTTCTTTTGGCGTCATATGAGGACTGGGAATATTAAAAATGTCTTCGACGATCAATTCAACATCGTCATCAATGTGGATCGGTGCATCCATCAGCGGATTGCTGACATCGGGGCTGACGCCGCCTGTCAGGGTATCTTCTTTCATGGCGATGGTGCCGCCAGTGTGCAACACGAGAATTCGTTTCATTTTTTCATCACCTGCAATGATTTATTTACTCTTAACTCAAAACTATTGTATACTATTAAAATAAGAAAACAAGGAGCGATGGGAAAAAATGATTCGAATTGGTTGTACCACATTTAGTGAACATGGCAGTCTCGTGCAAAGAAAAAACTCGAAATTATTTGAGTATGCCCGTTATTTTCCGTTAGTTGAGCTGGATACCACCTATCATTTTTTGCCAAAAGAAAAAGACGTGCGCAATTGGTTGACCCAGATTCCCGAAAATTTCCGCTTTGTGTTGAAAGTCCATCAAAGTGTGACCACCCAAGGGGATTTGCCAGATCAGTTGACCATGACCGAAGCGCTGCAGCTTTATAAAGAAGCGATCGCGCCAATGGTAGAAGCGGGCAAACTGTTTTGCCTATTGGCGCAATTTCCCAACAGCTTTAAATGTACGAAAGAAAATGTCGCCTATTTAGATCAAGTGCGAGAATGGTTTGCGGGTTACCCAGTGGCGATTGAGCTGAGAGACAGCAGCTGGTATCAGCCGAAACTGTATCCGGGAATGATCGATTATATGAAGCGAAAACAGTTTTCCTTAGTAGTCGTTGATCAGCCGAAAAAGCTATCGACCACGATTCCCCTTGATCCAACCGTGACCAATCCTGCGTTTGTCCTGTGCCGTTTTCATGGACGCAACGACAGCGGCTGGACAGCGACGGGGCCAGATGCCAAAAATCTGCGGACCTTGTATCGCTATGACCAAGCCGAACTAACGGAGTTAAAACAAGCGATTCAAGCCATCGAAGCCAATGCCAAAGAAGTCGCAGTGGTCTTCAATAATAATGCCGGTCGTGACGCCGCTGACAATGCTCGCGCATTGATCGATGCGCTGCAGATCGATTACGAAGCATTAAATCCTAATCAGTTGAAATTATTTTGAGGAGTCATATGATAAAAGCAATCTTTTTTGATATTGATGGCACACTGATTGCCAGTAACGGCAAGGCGCTTGCCAGTACCCGTGAAGCCATCAAACAAGCCCAAGCCAATGGCGTCCTCTGCGGCATTGCCACCGGACGTGGTCCGGTTGATTTAGAGAAGGTGATCGATTACTTGTCGTTAGACATGTTTATCACCTATAACGGCCAATATGTTTACACGAAGGAAACCTTGATTTATGCCAAACCTTTTCCAAAACAAACGCTGGAAGCGATCGTAGAATACGCCGATGAAAATTATCGTCAAGTCATGTTTGGCGGAGAAACGCAAGTGGCTGGCAGCTTGACGATCCGTTTAAGCCAATCACCCGTCATGCAGCGCTATTTGCGCTATGTACCGAAAAAATTTCCCGTCGGCTTTTTAAAGAAAGTCTTGCAGCGCTTCAGTCCCAATCGCAACGCCAAACGTTATGAATCATTGGACATTTTACGAGAGCCAATCTATCAGTGCATTATGCTGAGCCCTGAATCAGAGCGCGAAAAATTACGCTCCAAGCTGCCGCAATGTGATTTTAAGCGATCCAATGCCTATTCTGTTGATATCGTGCCGAAAAACGGTTCGAAAATCAAAGGGATCAAAGAATTTTTGGCCTATGAAGGAATCGCGATGGAAGAAGCGATGGCCTTTGGGGATCATTTTAATGATGTGGAAATGTTAGAAGGTGTGGGGATCGGGGTTGCGATGGGCAATGCCCAGCCCATCACCAAAGCCAGTGCTGACTTTGTGACGGACACCAACGATCATGACGGCATCAAGAAAGCCTTGATCCATTTTGGGATCATTGCCGAGGATGCCCAAGCAAGGGATTGAATTAAAAAAAATAAACAAGGTGTAGCCAATCCATGAAGCAACGTAGGAGACAGCGCAGAACCATGAAACAGAACCATTAGAAAAAGCAGAAAGAAGCGAGAGAAATGAGTCCATTTGAAATGACGGAAGAGTTTCATAAAACCTTTGATCCAACACGACCGCCATATCCACAAGCTTTTTCAGCGGAAAAAGCCCAGTTTCGTGCTGGTTTTAAAATTGAAGAATTAGTTGAGTTCCTTTATGCTGCCAGCAACAATGACGAAGAGACCTTTCAAGCAGGGTTGACCCATTTGCATCAAGCAATTGATCAAGCCCAAGCCAAGCTGGCTTCCAAACAACAGCCTGTCAGTGATTCTCTAGTAGAACAAGTCGATGCGCTCTGTGATCTGCTGTATTTTACCTATGGCTCTTTTTCACTGGTAGGGGTCGATCCAGCGCCGATCCTGGCTATCGTTCATGACGCCAACATGGGGAAACTTTTCCCAGATGGGCAGCCCCATTATGATCCTGAGACCCACAAAGTCATGAAGCCTAGCGATTGGGAAGAACGGTTTGCTCCTGAACCGCGAATCAAGGCAGAAATCAAACGCCAATTGGCACAAAAACAAGCGCAAGCCCAAGAATCGTCAGAATAATAAAGAAACGTGCCAGTTGCCCGTTCCGATTGCTTATCAGCAAAAGGAGTGGTGCAACTGGCACGTTTGGTTTAATCAAAGAAAGTGTAGTAAAGGGTTCTGACAGCGGCTTTTTCTTGTTCTTTGTGGATGCCGAACATGATGCTGACCTCAGAGGACCCCTGGTTGATCATCTCTAAGTTGATATTTTTTCGCGCAAGGGCAGCGGTACTGTCGGCAGTGATCCCGACTCTTTGACGCATCCCTTCACCAACGACGACGACCATGGATAGATCGTGGGTCATTCGCAGTTCATCGGGATCGATCTCGTAGGCGATCTTGCGCAGCAGTTCTTCTTCCAATACTGGATTCAACTGGTTGGAGCGCATAATGATCGAGATATCATCGATTCCTGAAGGCATGTGTTCATAATTTAAATCAAATTCCCGGAAAATCTCTAAGACCCGTAACGTGAACCCAACTTCGCGGTTCATCAAGTATTTGCGGATATAGATCATACAAAAGCCTTCGTCACTGGCAACGCCGATCACCGGCTGATCCAAATTGTCTCTTTGGTTGGTGATCAAGGTGCCGGGATGACTTGGGTTATTGGTGTTTTTGATCACCACGGGAATTTTCGCATGGTATGAAGGCATCAACGCCTCATCGTGCAAAACAGTAAAGCCGGCATAAGACAGCTCCCGCATTTCTCGGTAAGTCACTTCTTTGATGGACTCTGGATGATGAACGTAGCCTGGATGAGCAGAAAAAATCCCATCGACATCGGTAAAGTTTTCGTACAATTCTACTTGCAGACCAGCCGCCACGATGGCACCAGAAATATCAGATCCCCCTCGAGAGAAGGTACAGATTTCGCCGGCTTCTGTGTAACCAAAGAAGCCAGGAATCACTAAGATTTCAGGACTATCGCGCCATTGTGCGATCTTAGCGTACGATTTGTTCAAGATACGGGCGTTTTGGGGTTCATCCGTCACCAGCAACCCAAGTTCTTGTGGATTCATGTAGCGAGCAGCTAATCCACGGCTTTGTAAAATCCCTGCGATCAATTTGGCATTGTTGTCTTCGCCGCTTGCCAAAACCGTATCATAAAGATGCGGATTGTCTTGAGTAGGCAGTGTTTGAAAAGCCGCCAATGATTGCCAGATGCGGTCTAAATGGACTTGTTCGATACCAAAGGGGGCGGCGATCGCTGTATAGCGGGCATAGATTTCTTCGATTAAATCAGTGATTTCTTCTTGGGCAGACAGACGGGTACAGACTGCTAGTAACAGATCGGTGACTTTCTGATCGTCGCTGGAACGCTTACCAGGCGCTGAAACAACAACAAACCGTCTTTTAGGATCACTTTCAATTATCGCAACAACTTTTTCGACTTGTTCGGCTGAGGCAAGGGAACTGCCTCCGAATTTCGCTACTTTCATTTGACATTACTCCTGTTCAAGCTTTTTACTAGAGTACAGTTTCAATAGGGAGAAATCAAGCGGTTTCTTGAAAAAAATCGGAAAAATCAGAAAAAAAGTCACTTGTTGATGTAAATTTCACGATTTGTTTTCATTATCGATGGAAAAGCCGTGAATGATTTTATTCGATGCGAAAAAAGTCGATCTTTTTTGCCTCAATCTAATGCTTGATTTTTTTCTTTATGCTATAATCTAGCGTAGATGCTTTTTTATAAAGGGACTGTCTGTCCTTTTTATACTCAATGAACTTATCAATCAATCTGCTGATCAGCAGATTTTAGACGAAACATGTATATTTGAAAATTGGAGGAACCACAAAATGGGAACTAATATCATCTTTGGAATTGTCATTGCCATCATCATCATCGCAGCGGTCTTGTATGCAATTGGCTTTTTCATGCGGAAGAAAAACCAAGAAAAGCTAAATGACTTGGAAAAACGCAAAGAAAATCTGTTTGACTTACCGGTGATCGAAGAAGTCGATGAAGTAAAAAGAATGCACTTGGTTGGTCAAAGTCAAAACACCTTCCGTGAGTGGAACCAACAATGGACAGATATCTCCACAAAATCTTTTGCTGAACTTGAGAGTCAAATCTTTGAAGTGGAAGAACTAAACGAACGCATCCGCTTTTTCAAAGCAAAAGGGGCGATCGTTCAAGCGGAAGCGACCATGGATGAGATGGAACGCCAAGTAGAAGAGATTCGCGCCGGCTTGAAAGAATTACGAGAAAGTGAAGAACGAAATTCACTGGAAGTCCAAAAAGCGTTGGACGTTTACGAAGACTTGAAGAAGAAGCTACGGGATCAAGGCGAAGAATTCGGTCCTGCTTACAATGAGCTGCAAAAACAAATCAAAAACATTGAAATTGAGTTCACCCAATTTGTTACCTTAAATACTTCAGGCGATCCTGTGGAAGCACGGGAAGTGTTAGACCAAGCAGAAAAACACACCTATGAAGTAGAAGACTTAATGAAACGGATCCCAGCGGCCTACGAAGAATTAAACCGTACCTTCCCAGATCAGTTGAAAGAAATCCAAGATGGCTACAAAAAATTATTAGAACAAAAATATGTGTTCCCAGAAGCAAACTTCCAAGAAGAAATCAACCGTGTGAAAAAACGAGTTGAAAACTCCATGAACGATCTAGCGAAAACAGAAGTCGCTTCCGTTGAAGTGGCAAGTCGTGATACTGCAAGTGATATCGATGCCTTGTATACGGTGATGGAACGTGAGATCAATGCCAAGAAATATGTCATGAAAAATCGCCAAATCATTGAAGACTATATTGACCACGCAACGAAGAACAACCGTCAGTTGTTGATCGAGTTGGATCATACGGCACAAAGCTATACATTGAATCATAATGAGTTAGGTCGCGTCCGTGGTTTCCAAACGGAAGTCGACGAATTGGCTCGTCGCAATAACGAGTACCTACCACAATTAGAAAAGCACGAAATTCCTTATTCAGAAGTGCAAAGCTTCTACAAAGATGCCTACAAGATTTTGGATGATGTGGAAAGCCAGCAAGTCGAAATCGATGATTCCCTTGCGGAATTACGTCGTGGCGAAAAAGTTGCACAAGAAAAAGTGGAAAGCTTCGAATTCCGTCTACGCAACTTGAAGCGGTTTGTTGAGAAGCAACGCTTACCTGGTTTGCCAGGTGAGTACTTAGAATTCTTCTTCGTGGCAACAGATCGGGTGGAAGAACTAGGCAAAGAATTGAACAAGATTCGCATCAACATGCAAGAAATCAATAAATTGGTTTCTGTCTGTGAAGAAGATCTTGATCTTTTAGATGAACAAACGAAAGACTTGGTGGATGCTGCGGCATTGACTGAGCAAATGATGCAATATGCCAACCGTTATCGTCATTCTCATCCAGATATCAAGGCAGCGATCGACAAATCACTTTACTTGTTCAGTAAAGAATATCGCTATCAAGATGCGCTAGATGAAATCGGCACAGCGTTGGAACGAGTAGAACCAGGTGCCTTCAAAAGGATCGAAAACTTCTACTTCAATAACCGCGACTTAGTATAATACGAAAGCCAGCAGTGAAAAACTGACTGGCTTTTTTCATGGAAAGAATGGCTCGCTGCATGATTAACGCTTACGAAGGAAGGGAAAGTTTCCTTTAAATAAAGCCAAAGCCAGCGAGTCACCTTGAAACTCAGCCCAAGAGCAGTTATAATGGGAAAGAATTTTTTTAGAGAAAGGGTCCTATCATTGATCTATTTTGACAACAGTGCAACAACCGCTATTTATCCACAAGCTTTAAATACATATGTCCAAGTCAGTCAGCGAATCATCGGCAATCCCTCAAGCCTGCATGATTTAGGAAATCAAGCCAATCGCCTGCTACAGCAATCACGTCAGCAGATCGCCGATCTGTTAAACGTTTCTTCCAAAGAGATCGCATTTACCAGTGGGGGGACCGAAGGAGACAACTGGGTCATCAAAGGGACTGCTTTAGCGAAAAAAGCCTATGGGAATCACCTGATTATTTCCAGTATTGAACACCCTGCCGTCAGTGAAACAGCGGCTCAATTAGCCGAATTAGGATTTGAGGTCAGTGTGGTCCCTGTTGATGCGCAAGGCTTTGTCAACGTGTCAGAATTAGCAAACATGATTCGCAAAGAAACGATTTTGGTTTCGGTGATGGCGGTCAATAATGAGGTAGGATCGATTCAACCGATCCATGAGATCGCAACCGTGTTGGCGGACTACCCAACGATCCATTTCCATGTAGATGCCGTCCAAGCCATCACAAAGGTCCCGCAAGAGCAATGGTTCAATGAGCGAGTCGATTTTGCCGTGTTCTCTGCACATAAATTTCACGGACCTCGTGGCGCCGGATTTATCTATTGGAAACAAGGTCGTAAGTTGGCGCCATTGATGACTGGCGGTGGGCAAGAGCAAAACCAGCGCAGCGGCACCGAAAATGTACCAGCAATCGTTGCCATGGCAAAAGCCCTGCGTTTAGCGACGGAACACAAGGCTGAAAAGCCGAACCATGTTCAATTATTAAAAGGCTATTTGCAAGAAGCACTGGCTGGCTATGAGAAAGTCACGCTTTTTTCTGGCACTGAAGGGTTTGCGCCACATATACTTTGTTTCTCATTAAAAGGGATCAGAGGAGAAGTCTTAGTCCATGCCTTTGAAGAAAAGCAGATCTATCTTTCGACGACGAGCGCTTGTTCCTCCCGTAAAAAGATGGCCAGCAGTACGCTTCATGCGATGCACGTTCCGGAACAGTTAGCGACATCCGCTGTTCGTATCAGTTTAGATGAGAGCAATACGATGGCAGAAGTCGAGCAGTTTCTAATCGTCTTCCACCAGTTGTACCAAAAATTTTCGAAAATCAATTAAGCACGACATAGCACTATAAAATCAATCCAAATCAAAGGAGTTTTCTCGTGAATTATTCAGAAATCATGGTTCGTTACGGCGAACTGTCAACAAAGGGCAAAAATCGTCGTAGTTTTATTATGCAATTAGCTTCAAACGTCAAACGTACCTTAGCCGATTATCCCCATGTCAAAGTTCATGCCGAGCGAGATCGCATGCACTTGCTATTGAACGGTGAAGACAGCCAAGAGATCATTCCTAAGCTGCAAAAAGTCTTTGGGATTCAAAACTTTTCCCCTAGTATTCGGGTTGAAAAAGACATTGAGGTATTAAAGAAAGCCGTTCAAGACGTTATGGCAGAGATCTACACCGGTGTTGAGACCTTCAAAATCACAGCTAAGCGCAGCGATCACTCGTTTGTGCAAGATAGCAACCAGTTGAATTTGACCTTAGGTAATGCGGTGATCGACCGTTTTCCTGATATCAAAGTCCAAATGAAAAAACCAGACATCAATCTGCGGGTGGAAATACGGATCGATGGCGCCTATCTGTCCTATGAAACGATCCAAGGAGCAGCCGGCTTACCCGTTGGCACCAGCGGTAAGGGAATGTTGATGCTTTCTGGTGGTATCGATTCGCCCGTTGCAGGCTACTTTGCCATGAAACGCGGTGTTGAGATCGAAGCAGTCCATTTTGCAAGTCCTCCTTATACGAGTGAACAAGCATTACAAAAAGCCAAAGATTTAACGAAGAAGCTTGCTCCTTATGTGGGAAGCATCCAATTTATCGAAGTTCCGTTTACGGAAATCCAAGAAGAAATCAAAAACCGTGTGCCGCAAGGCTATTGGATGACCATCACCCGTCGGATGATGCTGCGTTTGACAGATGCGATTCGTGAGGCTCGTCACGGTTTGATCATCTTAAACGGCGAATCATTAGGACAAGTCGCTTCACAAACTTTGCATAGCATGGTCGCCATCAATGAAGTAACCAATACGCCGATCGTGCGCCCAGTGGCAACGATGGATAAATTGGAGATCATTGAAGTTGCCGAAGCCATTGATACTTTTGAATTGTCGGTTCAACCATTTGAGGATTGCTGCACAATCTTTGCCCCCCCTCAACCAAAGACACGCCCAAGACTGGATAAAGTACATCAATATGAAGAGCGTCTCGATATCGAAGGGATGATGGAACGTGCGATGGCTGGGTTGAAACTACAAGTAATCACGGCAAATCAAGAAAAAATAGCAACCGAATTCGCTGAATTCTTATAATAAAGTTTCTTTTTTAAACTACGACCACAACTGTTAGGGAACATTTGTGGTCGTTTTTCATTGAGTGAGAGAGTTTGTGAATATTTTCTTGCTATTGAAAATGGAACATGCTACACTCAATATGTGAATCATTTAACAAGGAGGGTGGACAGGATGGAAGCACTAAGAGATAAAAAACTTCCAAAAGCAACGGCAAAACGTTTGCCAGCTTATTTACGACATTTAAAATTACTGGATGCCTCTGGTATTCAGCGAATCAAATCAAAAGAGTTTGCAGAAATCACGCAAGTTCCTTCAGCCACGATCCGCCGAGATTTTTCTCATTTAGGAGAATTAGGCAGAAGTGGGTATGGCTATGATGTTCCTTATTTGATTGAGGTTTTGAGCTATATTTTAGAAACCAATGAGGAGAAAAAAATTGCCTTGATTGGTTATGGAAATTTAGGAAAAGCGTTAGCTAACAACAATTTTCGCAGAAATGAAAATCTTTCCGTCATCGCGGTTTTTGACAATGATCCAGAAATAATTGGCCAGACCATTAGTGGACGTTATGTCTATGGAATGGACCAATTGGCGGGAGTCGTAGCAGAAAAAGGGATCACAGTAGCGATTTCGACCGTTCCTAGCCGTTATTCACAAATGGCGATCGATGCGATCGTGGATGCTGGGATCACAGCGATTTTAAATTTTGCCCCTGATCCCGTCATCGTGCCAAAAGACGTCAATATCCAATACATTGATTTGACGACAGAATTGCAAACATTGATTTTTTTTGATACGACCTACTCGCAAAAATCGAAAGTCTGAGCAAATCCTTTTCGTTTTTTGACAATCTTTCTTATACTGGGAGAAAATGCTATAGGAGAGATGTTATGCAAGTTACACGCAAAGAAACGGTTTATGAGATGCCCGGCAACCAACCAAAAGTAGGGGATAAAGCAGCTGATTTTCGCTTGAAAAGTTTAGAGAACAAGGAATATACACTGACTGATTTTTTAGGAAAACCAACGATCATCAGCGTTGTTCCCGATATCGTGACACGTGTCTGTGCGTTGCAGACCAAGCGTTTCAACCAAGAAGCAAGTCAATTGGATGATATAAATTTTGTAACGATCTCTAACAATACAAAAGAAGAACAAGCACAATGGTGCGGCCAAGAAGGCGTCGACATGATCATGTTTCATGATCCAGCGAATACCTTCGGTGAGGCCTATCAAATCATGATCCCAGACTTCGGTCATTTTGCCCGAGCAATTTTCGTTTTAGACCGTGAAGGCGTGATTCAACACGTTGAGATCGTGCCTGAGATCTCCCACGAACCGGATTATCAAGCAGCCATTGATGCGGCGAAAGCAAACCTCTGATTGACTTTCAAAAAAGTTCATTGTAGAATGTAGCAAGATGAAACAAGAATCTATGATAGCAAGACAATGTTCAAGAGGAGTATCAGTGACCCTGGCGGTCAGAGAGAAGTCGGTCGGTGCAAGACTTCCCCAGACACTGAAAAGGTAGCTTGAAGGTCTTTGATCCGAACCACGGTTTGTTTCTTGCAGACAAAGCCGCACAGTAAGATCAAGCGCGTCGTGAACGTTACCTCACGTCAAAGTGGCAGAGCAATCTGCAATTTAGGTGGTACCGCGTATCAGCGCCCTAATGCCTCGGCATTAGGGCGCTTTTTGCTGTGAATCACTGCGACTGGCCCACAAAGAGGGACAGAGCAGATGATGAACAGTACTAGGCGACCAAAGGGAGCGTAGTAACCATACTAGGAATCACTGCGACTGGCCCACAAAGTGGGGCAGAGCAGATGATGAACAGTACTAGGCGACCAAAGGGAGCGTAGTAACCATACTAGGAATCACTATGACTGGCCCACAAAGTGGGACAGAGCAGATGATGAACAGTACTAGGCGACCGTAGGGAGCGTAGTAACTATACTAGGAATCACTATGACTGGCCCACAAAGTGGGACAGAGCAGATGATGAACAGTACTAGGCGACCGTAGGGAGCGTAGTAACCATACTAGGAATCACTATGATTGGCCCACAAAGTGGACAGAGCAGATGATGAACAGTACGCGAAGTCACCAAAATTGGTTCACGAAGCGAGTTAGATTGGTTGCCAAAGGCCCTAAGACACAATAGAGGATCACGGAAGTGAGCCATGAACTCTGTAAGAAACGTACTTTTTACGAACAACAAACGAGGCGTCAACAAACAACGGATAATCATCTCTACCACTGCACTCATCCTGAACGATTCGAACATTTTCGTGCTTTACCCAGCAACAGGCACCAAAAAACCACACCAACCATTACGTTTAAAAAACGTAACTTTAGGAGGACCAACTATGACAGAAACTGAGAATCTATCCACCAAGTACAATCCCCAAGAAGTAGAAGCCGGGCGTTACCAAGATTGGTTAGAGCATGACCGTTTTAAACCAAGCGGCAACAAAGAAGCAAAACCTTATTCTATCGTGATTCCACCACCAAACGTAACAGGAAAATTGCACTTAGGTCATGCCTGGGATACCACGTTACAAGACATCATCATTCGTCAAAAACGGATGCAAGGGTATGACACCTTATGGCTGCCAGGAATGGACCATGCCGGGATCGCTACCCAAGCCAAAGTAGAAGAAAAGCTGCGGGAACAAGGAATTTCTCGCTATGACCTTGGTCGGGAAAAATTTGTTGAACAAGTATGGGATTGGAAAGAAGAATATGCCGGTCACATTCGGGAACAATGGGCGAAACTAGGGTTATCCCTAGACTATAGCCGTGAACGGTTCACATTAGATGATGGATTATCCGAAGCGGTTCGTAAAGTTTTCGTGACGCTATATGAAAAAGGCTTGATCTATCGTGGCGAGTACATCATCAACTGGGATCCACAAGCCCGCACGGCATTATCTGATATTGAAGTGATCCACAAAGACATCGAAGGTGCTTTTTACCACATGTCTTACGAATTAGCAGATGGCAGCGGTGTGGTGGAGATCGCAACGACTCGCCCAGAAACGATGTTGGGGGATACAGCAGTCGCGGTTCATCCAGAAGATGAACGCTATCAAGCATTGATTGGTAAGAAAGTGATCTTGCCTTTGGTCAATAAAGAGATCCCAATCATCGCTGATGAGTACGTGGACCAAGAATTTGGAACAGGGGTCGTAAAAATCACTCCTGCCCATGACCCGAATGACTTCGAGGTCGGTAACCGCCATGACCTACCACGGGTCAATGTCATGAATGATGACGGAACAATGAATGACTTAGCAGGTACCTATGCAGGCATGGATCGATTTGCTGCTCGCAAGCAAATCGTGAAAGATTTAGAAGCGTTAGGTCGTCTGATCAAAATCGAAAAAATGGTCCATAGCGTAGGTCACTCAGAACGGACAGGCGTAGTAGTCGAACCTCGTTTATCGACACAATGGTTCGTAAAAATGGAACCATTAGCAAAACAAGCCATCGACAACCAAGAAACCGACGATGCGGTGGACTTTTATCCGCCACGTTTCAACCAAACATTCTTACGTTGGATGGAAAATGTCCATGACTGGGTTATCTCTCGTCAGTTGTGGTGGGGCCATCAAATCCCAGCTTGGTACCACAAAGAAACGGGGGAAATGTATGTAGGACTTGAAGCGCCAGCAAATGCCGAAAATTGGCAGCAAGATCCAGACGTATTGGATACATGGTTTAGTTCTGCTTTATGGCCGTTTTCAACGATGGGGTGGCCAGATGAAAACAATGAAGATTTCCAACGCTACTTCCCAACGAATACATTAGTGACTGGCTATGACATTATCGCATTTTGGGTAAGCCGTATGATTTTCCAAAGCTTGGAATTTACTGGCAAACGACCATTTGAAAATGTCTTGATCCACGGATTGATCCGTGATGAACAAGGTCGCAAAATGAGTAAGTCTCTTGGAAACGGGATCGATCCGATGGAAGTCATTGAACAATACGGCGCTGATGCATTGCGTTGGTTCTTATCAAATGGCTCTGCACCGGGACAAGACGTGCGTTTCAGCTATGAGAAAATGGATGCTGCTTGGAACTTCATCAATAAAATTTGGAATGCTTCCCGTTTTGTCTTAATGAATGTCAGCGAAATGACTGCAGAAGACATTGATTTTTCTGGTGAAAAATCAGTGGCGGATCGTTGGATCTTGACGCGCTTGAATGAAACGATTGAAAAAGTCACTGACCTTTTTGAACGCTTCGAATTTGGTGAAGCAGGTCGTCAATTATACAACTTTATCTGGGATGATTTCTGTGACTGGTACATTGAAATGTCGAAAGAAACGTTATACGGTGACAATGAAGCAGCGAAACAAGTTAATAAGAGCATCTTAGTCCATGTTCTTGATCAAATTTTACGCTTGTTGCACCCAATCATGCCATTTGTTACAGAAGAAATCTGGAGCAAGCTGCCGCATACAGGGGAATCATTAGTCGTTGCTGAGTATCCACAAGTGGCTCCAGAATGGACGGATGAAAAAGCGGCGCAAGGGATGGAAGTGTTGAAAGAATTGATTCGTTCAGTTCGAAACATCCGAGCAGAAGTAAATACACCACTTTCGAAACCAATCACTTTGCTGATCCAAGCAAATGAGCCTGAGATCGAAGAATTCTTGATCGCTAACAAAAACTATATCGAACGCTTCTGTAATCCAGAAGAACTAGAAATCTCTAACAGCTTGCAAGCCCCTGAATTGGCGATGTCTGCCATCCTATCAGGTGCGACGATCTACTTGCCACTAGCTGGGTTGATCAACATTGAAGAAGAAATCGCGCGTTTGGAGAAAGAACTAGCGAAGTTCACCCAAGAAGTTCAACGGGTACAAGGCAAACTGGCGAATGAACGCTTCGTTGCCAATGCACCAGAGGAAGTCGTGGCACAAGAACGCAGCAAAGAAGCCGATTATCTTGAAAAACAAAAAGCCGTTCAAGAACGGATCGAACAATTACGCACAATCCAATAGGATGAGCACATCATACGCAAACAAGCATCTTTCGGAGATGCTTGTTTTTGCTTATTCAATAGAAACAGGGCGAACAATTTTCTCGTTTAAAGGAAAGAAATTGGGAAAGCCGTTCATTTTTTGTTAAAATAGGAGCGAGGTGAGCGAGATGACAAGCGAAGAAGCAACAGCGTGGATCCATTCGCGTTTGACATTTGGGCAAAGACCTGGATTGATGCGTGTCGAAGCATTATTAAAACGGATGGGTAATCCTGAAAAAAAGGTGACCATGATCCATATCGCCGGTACGAATGGCAAAGGATCGACCGTCAGTTATTTGCGCAGTCTTTTAGAAGAAGCTGGGCAGCAAGTGGGGACCTTTACTTCCCCACACATTGAAGCGTTCAATGAACGAATTGAAATCAACGGACAATTTATATCAGATGAGGACTTGGTCGCTTGGGTGGAAAAAATCCAGCCGCTGGTTGCTGAAATTGATCGCGATGAAACGTTGACGGGCATTACCCAGTTCGAGATCATTACCGCTATGGCATTAGGCTATTTTGAAGAAAAAAAGGTCGATGTTGCGATTATTGAAGTTGGCTTAGGGGGACTCTTAGATAGTACCAACGTTATTTCTCCTATTTTGACCGCGATCACGACGATCGGCATGGATCACATGGATGTCTTAGGGGATACCATTGAAGCGATCGCTGCCCATAAGGCAGGGATCATCAAGCCGCAAACACCCCTTGTTACTGGCAATATCGTTGAAAGTGCGCTTTCGGTGATCGATTTGAAAGCTACAGAAGCACAGGCACCCGCTTATCATGCAGGGCAAGAGTACCGTGTGACCTATCGTCGTCCCGATGAAGAATGGGGCGAATTATTTGATTTTGAAAATGAGCATGGCAAAATCAAAGGCTTGAAAACACCGATGTTAGGCCGCCATCAACCAGAAAATGCCGGTGTTGCGATCCAATTATACAGCCTGTATTGCGACCTGCGGCAACTGCCCTTTTCAGCCAAAGAGATTCGCAATGGCTTGCGAAAAGCCTATTGGCCCGCCCGGATGGAACGAATCAGTAGTGAGCCACTAGTGATTATCGATGGTGCCCATAACGTACACGCCATGGCTCGTTTAGTAGATACGATGAAAGAAGAGTTCAGCGAATATCGCATCCATGTACTGTTTTCAGCGCTTGAAACCAAAAACGTCAATGAGATGCTTCAGCAATTGCTATCGATTCCCCAAGCCGAGATTTATTTAACGACCTTCGATTTTCCCAAAGCACTGCATTTGGCAGACGGCTATCAGGAACTTGATGAAAAACGAATCTCAACCGTTTCTTTATGGCAGTTTGGCTTGGCAGAATTATTAGAAAAAATGACCAATGAAGATTTGCTGCTGGTGACAGGATCCTTGTATTTTGTTTCAGAAGTTCGTGAATTGTTGTTGGCAATAGGAGGAAGAAATGGCTAAGTTACGTGGTGTGATTTTCGATATGGACGGCTTGATTTTTGACACGGAGCTGCTTTATTACCAAGCGACTCAAATCGTGGCTGATCAAATGGGTATTCCCTATACAAAAGAGTTATACCTAGCCTATGTAGGTGTTTCGGATGAAGAAGTCTGGGCAGCTTATCATGAGAGATTCGATGAAGCCTTTGGTCATCAGATGATTGAAGAATTTATTCAAGCGGCTTTTCAGCAAACGTTGGAAATGTTCCAACGGGGCGAGGCTGAATTGAAGCCGGGGATCCACGAGTTATTGCATTATCTTGATGAGAAAAAGATTCCCCGAGTGTTGGCGTCTAGTAACCAGCGCAAAGTGATCGACACCTTGCTGGAAGCAGCAGACTTAACGGCGGAATTTCCTAAGATCGTCTGCTTTGATGATGTCACACGGGCAAAACCAGATCCTGAGATTTTTGAAAAAGCTCATGCATTACTGGCGGTACCAAAAGAAGAATTGGTGATCCTTGAGGATTCGGCTAACGGTATTCATGCTGCTCATGGGGCAGGGATCTCAGTCATTATGATTCCCGATTTGATCGCGCCGACGACCATCATTGAAGAAAAAGTCTTGAAAGTCTTGCCTTCACTAGAGGATGTCCCAGATTTTCTAGAAACGGCTTTTTCGATTTAACTGTGATTTTTTGCGCATCTTATTCATGAAATACTCTCTCCTTTGCGTATCTTTTATTAGACCGACGCAAAGGAGTTTTTTTATGATCAATGAAACAGAGATTCCCCAAAGCTCGTTTCCACGAGAGCGCTTAGTGCAATATGGGGTTGATGCCCTTTCGAACCAAGAACTGTTGGCAATTTTGTTGCGGACTGGCTCACGGCCCCTAAATGTCTTGGAATTAGCGGCTAGTGTCTTGAATCGTTTTGAAGAATTGTATGAATTAAAAGAAGCGACAATCGATGAATTACAAGAAATTCGCGGCGTCGGACAAATCAAAGCCATCGAGATCAAAGCGATGATTGAATTAGGTGTGCGGATCCAGCGGTCTGTTCAACCAAAGTACGGCAAGATCAACTCCAGTATGGCGATCGCTCATCAGCTGATCCAAGAATTAAAAGACTTTCGTCAGGAGCACTTGCTAGGGATTTATTTGAATACCAAAAATGAGATCATTCAAAAAAAGACGATCTTCATCGGATCGTTGAATCAGTCGATCGCTCACCCACGGGAGATTTTTCATTGGGCGGTACGCTACAGTGCCGCACGAGTGATCGTCGTTCACAACCACCCAAGTGGAAGTCCTCAAGCCTCAGAGGCAGATCTGCTGTTTACACGCCGCTTGATCAAGTGCGGAGACTTGATGGGGATCGAACTACTGGATCATTTAATTATTGGCGACAATGCCTATGTTAGTTTGCGAGAAGAAGGCCTCTGGCATCAAGAGATTTGCTGACACAACGGCTAATTTGCGAACATTATTAAAAATAAAGGTGAATTGTCTAATCGTCTGTCTTGCAAAAAAATACGGGCAAGTGTAAAATATTATTGTAATTTTGTTTGCTGAATAGATGTTGAAACGCACGTTAGGCCTCTATCGCACAAAGGCAATGTTACACATAATTAAGTGCTTATGCACGAGGAGGTTTTTTTATAATGGAACAAGGTACAGTAAAATGGTTCAATGCTGAAAAAGGGTTTGGTTTTATCTCTCGCGAAGACGGTACAGACGTATTTGTACACTTTTCAGCGATCCAAGGTGAAGGATTCAAAACTTTAGAAGAAGGTCAAGCAGTAACTTTCGACGTGGAAGATTCTGATCGTGGACCTCAAGCAGTTAACGTAAACAAAGCGTAAGCTTTCAAACAAACTGCCAGTAAGAGCACTTTGAAATCAAAAACCCAAAAGACCATCGAATCGATGGTCTTTTTTTTGCTTTTTGCAACGGAAAGGAAAAAGGGCTCTATAATTTATGGGACTGATGAATCAGAATTGATTCTTCAGTCCCATTTTCATTTTAGGTATTAAAAAACATATCGTTCTCTAGTATGATTAAATCACCACAAAATAAACAACTGAGAGGACGATATGCTATATGAATGATTCTATCAAAAAAATGCTGAGAATAATAGAGAAAGATTTGATGATTACAGAGGTCTCTTACGAGACCCTTCAGAAGAAAAAGACGTTGGTCGTCGATGCTGTTCTCTCGCCTGCTCCTCGTGCTTGTAGAAGTTGTGGTTCTACTGTGGTAGATGGAAACGGGAAAGCAATTATAGTGAAAAATGGGAAGAAGGAAACGATTGTCCGTTTTGAACAATACAATCATATGCCTTTGGTTATGCGCCTAAAAAAGCAGCGCTATACCTGTAAAAACTGCCGAACCCATTGGACTGCTCAAAGTTATTTTGTCCACCCCAGACATTCAATCGCAAATCATGTTAGATATAAAATTGCTTCTTTACTGACTGAAAAAGTATCTTTATCTTTTATTGCGAAAAGCTGTCAGGTATCTTTGACCACCGTTATTCGTACATTGAAAGAGTTTAAAAGCTATTTGCCAAAGCAATCTAAGAAGATTCTCCCCAGAGTATTGATGGTTGATGAATTTCGTTCGCATGCTTCCATAGAAGATAAAATGAGCTTTATTTGCGCAGATGGCGAAACAGGAAAATTAATTGATGTTTTGCCTACGCGTAAATTACCTCGATTAACAAGCTATTTCTTAGGTTGTACCAATCCAGAAGAAGTAGAATTCTTGGTGACAGACATGAACGCCGCCTACTTCCAGCTCACCAAACGTGTTCTGCCAAATGCGAAAGTAGTGATTGATCGGTTTCATATTGTCAAACACATGAATCAAGCGTTCAATGAGTTGCGTATCCGTGAAATGAATGAACTTCGTAAAGCCGGACAGAAAAGCCAGGCAGAAAAACTGAAAAAGAACTGGCGCTTTTTGCTAAAAAATCGTGCAAACATCAACCATTATGAATACAAAACATGGAAAAGTTTCCGAGCACCAAAATACCCATTTCTTACTGAAGCAATGATGATTAATCGATTGCTTGAGTTTTCTATGCCCCTGAAGGAGGCGTATCCCTTTTTTCATGAATTAGTTGAAGCCTTTCGAGACAAAGACCCTGACTTGTTTTTCTCCTTATTGACAGAACTTCCCGAAACGTTAGATGACAGCTTTCGGGAGAAGCTTCAAAACCTTCTGACCTATGAAGAAGGCATCACCAACGCAATGATCTATCCTTATTCCAATGGAAAAATAGAAGCGAAGAATACCCACATAAAGACAATGAAACGAGTATCCTACGGATTTAAATCATTCGAGAACATGAGAATTAGAATCTTTTTGATCAATCAATTAATCAAAGTAAGATAACAAAAAATCTGAGCCAGAATGTGGTTCATTCTGACCCAGATTTGATTTTGCACAACTCATCAGTCCTTATTGACAAAGAGCCGGAAAAAGGGGAGTTCCCAGTAACCTGAGAACTCCCCTTGCATGTGAAACTATAAATCATCCGGTGTCATGATCATTGAAAGGATCATTGGATGCCGCTCGGTTTTTTCAAATAGGAATGGCTGTAAAGCCGATGACATCGCTTCTCTTAATTTGTGCTCTGTTGGGTCTGGTTGGTTCAAGACTTCTCGCAACGCACGGAAGAGAATTTGTTGGGCTTCGTTGATCATCTCGCCGGATTCCCGCATATAAACAAACCCACGAGAAAGGATATCTGGTCCAGCAAGAACTTCTTTCTTCGCCACATCGACTGTCGCTACCGCTAAGACGAGGCCTTCTTCTGAAAGAATACGACGATCTCGTAAGACGACATTCCCGATATCACCGATACCGCTGCCGTCGACATAAACATCATTGGCATTGAAATGACCAGCCAAGCGAGCGGTATCCGCTGTTAAGGCCAACATGTCACCATTTTCCATAATGAAACAATTTTCTTTTGGTACACCGACATCTTGTGCCAGCTGAGTGTGGATGTTGAGCATCCGAAATTCCCCATGGACAGGCATGAAGAATTTTGGCTTCATTAGACGCAACATCAGTTTTTGTTCTTCTTGGCCACCATGACCAGAAGTATGGATGTTGTTCAATTTGCCATGGATCACGTTTGCGCCAGCTTCCAACAGCAAGTTGATCAGCTGATTGACACTCGTGGTATTTCCTGGAATCGGTGAGCTTGAGAAAATCACGGTATCATCTGGGTGAATTTGGATTTGACGGTGAGTCCCGTTGGCAATCCGACTCAAAGCAGCCATCGGCTCTCCTTGAGAACCCGTACAAAGGATCATCGTTTCATTTGCAGGCAAACGATTGATCTCATGAGATTCCACAAATGTACCATCTGGCACCTTGATATAGCCAAGGCGCTGTCCGTTGACGATTGCATTTTCCATACTGCGTCCAAAAACGGCGATTTTACGTCCAGTCGCAACCGCCGCATCTGCAGCTTGTTGGAGACGGAAAATGTTGGAGGCAAAGCTGGCAAAAATGATCCGACCATCGATTTTTTCAAAAATCTTTTGGATCGAGCTGCCGATCGTTTTTTCTGATTTGGTAAAGGTCGGAATCTCTGCATTGGTACTATCGGAAAGGAGGCAAAGGACGCCTTCTTCACCAATTTTTGCCATTTTGTGCAAGTTTGCTGGTTCGCCCACAGGCGTAAAGTCAAACTTGAAATCGCCAGTTGCGACGATATTGCCAGAAGGCGTTTTGACAACGACACCTAAAGCATCAGGGATACTGTGGGTCGTTCGGAAGAAGCTGATGGACGTTTTACGGAAACGAATCACCGTATCTTCATTGATTTCGTGTAATTCCGCGTCCCGCAATAAGCCATGCTCATCTAATTTGTTGGTGATCAAAGCAAGTGCCAAGGGTCCCGCATAGATTGGGATATTGGCTTCCCGCAACAAGTAAGGGATTCCGCCAATATGGTCTTCGTGACCATGAGTAACGATCAAGCCTTTGACTTTCGGTAAATTTTGAACGATGTAGCTATAATCGGAAATGACATAGTCGATCCCAAGCAGTTCATCTTCGGGGAATTTGATTCCCGCGTCAATTAAGATGATCTCATCTTGGAATTGAACCCCATAACAGTTTTTTCCGATTTCGCCAAGTCCACCGACGCCGAATACGCCGGTCTCATTATTTTTCAGCGAAACTTTCATCTTAAAACTCCGCTAATTTGAAATCAGCGTTTTCTTTTTCGTAAGCTAAATGTTTTTCATCTAGTTCTTGAACGAACTCGATGTTGTATGGGGTATTTTGTTCCACTAGACGGCGTGCGATCACTGCATCGTCTGCTTCAATGTACAAAGAGTGGGTTTGTTCTCTCTTTGGGTTGCGGTCTTTTGTTTCTTGGTAATAAATTTTGTAAATCATATCTTTTCTCCTTTATCTGCTTTTCGCAGTAGTCTATTTGGTTGATGAATTCGCTGCATCAAAAAATCGAGGTCCGAATAAAGTGACCTGAAAAGAAGGCTTCGAGAGCCGCTGCATGCTTTTTTCAGACAATCGTTGTGAGAAAAAAGAGAAAGCCTCGTCTTTGCTTTCCAAATGTCGTCATAAAAAATTCACCGGGTTTGTAAGTCGTTCCACTACAAGTATCCCTAGTTTATCACAGAAAAACGAATAAGTATAGAAACACGTCATTTTTGAAAAGGCTTACTGAAAGAAAATGAAACGACTATTTCCGAAGTTTACTTTTTTTCGTTGAAAGTGCATTACAATAAGAATATTCCTATGCT
Source organism: Enterococcus sp. AZ141 (assembly GCF_051714385.1). Classification (NCBI taxonomy): domain Bacteria; kingdom Bacillati; phylum Bacillota; class Bacilli; order Lactobacillales; family Enterococcaceae; genus Enterococcus; species Enterococcus sp. AZ141. The sequence goes on along the minus strand of NZ_JBIORT010000001.1, from coordinate 372,685 downwards.
ATAGTAGAAGTAATGAAGTAAAAAAGGAGGGGATTTTTTGAAATTAATGTGGCACTATACGATGAGAAACAAAAAACTGCTGGTTTTTAATTTCATCTGTGTTTTTGGTTTTATTTTGATTGAATTAGGTTTGCCGACGTTATTGGCAAGAATGATCGACAAAGGGATCGCCGCTGGTGATCGCGACTACATATGGAAAATGGGTGCGGCGATGATCGCGATCACCATTGTGGGGATCACGATGAACATTTTGTTAGGCTATTTCACGTCACGTATCACCACTAACATTGTGGCAGATATTCGTGACGATCTTTTTGAAAAAGTCCAAGGCTATTCACATACTGAATATGAAAAAATCGGGGTTTCATCATTGATCACCCGTGTGACCAATGATGCGTATCAAATCATGCTGTTTATGCAAAGCATCTTACGGACGGGTTTGATGACACCCATGATGTTTGTGGTCAGCTTGTACATGGTCATGCGGACAAGTACACAACTAGGATTATATGTCTTGGGGGCATTGCCGATATTGCTAATGGCAGTCATCGCCATTGCCAAAATCTCGGAACCATTATCCACCAAGCAACAAGCCAATCTAGATAAAATCAATGGCATTTTGCGGGAAAATCTCTCTGGTTTACGAGTGATCCGTGCCTTCGTCAATGAAAAATTTGAAGAAAAACGCTTTGGCAAAGTCAACCAAGCCTATGCGTCTAGTTCTCGCAGCTTGTTTCGCTTGATGGCAACGGCACAACCGGGCTTTTTCTTCTTATTCAATATCGTGATGATCTTGATTATTTGGACGGGAAGTATTCAAATCGATCAAGGGCAACTGCAAGTCGGTGACTTGATTGCGTTTATCGAATACATCTTCCATGCGCTGTTTTCTTTCATGCTGTTTGCGACCGTCTTTACGATGTATCCACGAGCAGCCGTTTCTGCTCGCCGAATCCAAGAAGCGTTAGATGCGACTTCTGAAATCAAAGAGCCAGAACAGCCAGTGACAGAAACTAAGACAAAAGGTTTCTTGGAATTTAAAAATGTTACCTTTGCTTATCCGGGACATGCGCAAAGTCCAGTGATTCGTAATGTTAGCTTTACCGCTTCACCAGGTGAAACTGTGGCGTTTATCGGTAGTACCGGGAGCGGGAAATCGACCTTGATCCAATTGATTCCGCGTTTTTACGACGTCAGTGAAGGCCACGTCTTGGTGGATGGCGTTGACGTTCGGGATTACAGTTTAACGACTTTGCGCAACAAGATCGGGTTTATCCCTCAAAAAGCGTTGCTATTTACAGGGACGATCGCAGAAAACCTGCGCTATGGGAAAGAAGATGCCACGCAAGCAGAGCTGGAACGAGCAGCCGAGATTGCGCAAGCGGCCGATTTCATTTCTCGCACACCAGATGGCTTTGATGCTCATTTGGCAGAAGGCGGAAGCAACTTCTCTGGCGGACAAAAACAACGTCTAGCGATTGCCCGTGCGGTGATTCGCCAACCAGAGATCTATATTTTTGATGATAGTTTTTCTGCATTGGATTACCAAACGGATGCAAAATTGCGGGCACGCTTGAAAAAAGAAACCACGGAATCGACCGTTTTGATCGTTGCTCAACGAGTAGGAACGATCATGAATGCCGATAAGATCGTCGTCTTGAATGAAGGCGATGTGGTTGGGATCGGTACCCACAAAGAACTGCTGCAAACTTGTCCAGTATACTACGACATTGCGGCGTCACAATTATCAGAGGAGGAGTTGGCACAATGAAAGCAATCTCTTCTTTAAAACGGTTAGGTGCTTACATCAAACCGTACAAAGTACAATTTATCCTAGTCTTGCTGTTTACAGTTGCAACCGTCGGCTTCAATGCGGCAATGCCGTATGTTTCTGGATTACCGACGACAGAGATCAGCCGCAACATCGCTGCAGGCGAAGGCGTTAATTTTGATTACGTGATCCTTTGCTTGATCTGGATCGCAGTCGTTGGTGTCGGTTACTGTTTCTCACAATTGATGTCAGGGCTGCTGATCACCAACGTTGTCCAATCTGCGATGCGAGATTTGCGGCAAGACATTGAAGAAAAAATCAATCGTCTGCCCGTTTCTTACTTCGACCGCAACCAGCAAGGGAATATCCTGTCAAGGGTGACCAATGACGTGGATGCCGTCAGCGGTGCGATGCAGCAAGCCTTGATCGGGATCGTCAATGCCTTCTTAGGAATCATTATGGCGGTTTCTATGATGTTTTATATCAATACTTACATGGCATTGGTTTCATTGATCATGATCCCAGCCTCCTTATTGATTTCTCGCACAATCGTCAAAAAGTCGCAAAAGGACTTCCAAGGCATGCAAAATGCGTTAGGAGATCTGAACGGCTACGTACAAGAAAACATGACTGGATTCAGTGTGTTGAAAGTGTATGGACGGGAAAAGCAAACACTTGAAGGGTTTAAAAACGTTAACCACCAGTTGCGCTATTATGGCTTTCGTTCTGCCTTTGTGTCAGGATTGATGATGCCACTGGTGCAAATGACTGCTTACTTTACCTATATCGCAATGGCAGTCATGGGTAGTTTTTACGTGATCAGCGGCGTGATCGTTGTTGGTCAGCTGCAAGCGTTCATTCAATACATTTGGCAAGTCAGTCAGCCAATGGGGAACATTACCCAGTTGTCTTCCGTCTTGCAAAGTGCCTCAGCAGCAGCAAAACGGGTCTTTGAAATCTTAGATGAGGAAGAAGAGCCAGTCAATCGAACCGATATCCAATTGCCGGAACAAATCAGAGGCGACGTGACCTTTGAACATGTCGGCTTTGCCTATGATCCGAAAAAACCATTGATCAAAGACTTGAACTTTGAAGTCAAAGCTGGACAAACTGTGGCGATCGTTGGACCAACAGGTGCTGGGAAAACAACCTTGATCAATTTGTTGATGCGTTTTTATGATGTCAATGAAGGGGCCATCAAGATCGACGGCATCGACACGAAGAAGATGGAACGTCACGATGTCCGCTCACTGTTTGGGATGGTTTTACAAGATGCGTGGTTGTATGAAGGCACGATCGGCGATAACATTCGCTTTGGGAAATTAGATGCCACCGATTATGAAGTCGTTGATGCAGCGAAAACCGCCAATGTGGATCACTTCATTCGTACGATGCCAGATGGCTACGAGATGATCATCAATTCTGAAGGCGACAATGTCTCTTTGGGACAAAAACAATTGTTGACCATCGCCCGGGCAGTCATCTCTGATCCGAAGATTTTGATTCTCGATGAAGCCACCAGTTCGGTAGATACCCGCTTAGAAGCGCTGATTCAAAAAGCAATGGATAAAGTGATGGAAGGTCGTACCAGCTTTGTGATCGCCCATCGTTTGTCAACGATTCGTGAAGCGGATCTGATCTTAGTGATGGATCAAGGGTCGATCATTGAAAAAGGCAATCACGAGACCTTGTTGGCAGCTGGCGGCTTTTATAGCCAACTGTATCAAAGTCAATTTTCAGAAGAAGCCGAGTAAGCCGAAAAGAGCGTCCAGTCTGACTGGCGCTCTTTTTGCATTGTAGCAAGGGTGGTGCTATAGTGAAAAAAGAAAGCGCAGATCCCTTTATGGATTGGAAGGAGAAGTTGATGGACAAAGAACAATCAGGGAATGAAACCCAAAAAACAGTTTCGCCCGCCTCGCCGCAAGCGACACCTTGTTTTGTGGCAAAAAATGCGACGATCGTAGGAAACGTGACTCTAGGAAAAGATAGTACGGTCTGGTTTCAAGCAGTGATTCGAGGCGATGCCAATCGAATCGAAATCGGCGCGCGTACCAATATTCAAGATGGAACGATCATCCACGTTGATCACGATGCCCCGACGATCGTTGAAGACGATGTGACTGTTGGGCATCAGTGTATGCTCCATGGCTGTACCATCAAAAAAGGGGCTCTGGTCGGCATGAGCTCGATCGTTTTGAATCATGCCGTGATCGGCGAAAATAGTTTGTTAGGTGCCGGTTCGTTAGTGACGGAAGGAACCGTCATTCCTCCTAATGTGTTGGCGTTTGGTCGTCCGGCACGAGTGATCCGCCCGTTGACAGAAGAAGAGATCGCCAAAAATCAGGCAAACATCACGCATTACGTGGAAAATGGGCATGCTTACCAACAAGGCCAATATGGCGAAGTCTGACGATGAACCAAAAGACGCAAAAAGGTGTACGAATTGCTTCGTACACCTTTTTATGCAAGCTTATTTCAATTTGTTTGATTCCATGATCTCGTCGATCAAGCCGTAGTCTTTGGCTTCTTGTGCGGTCATGAAGTTGTCGCGATCGGTATCGCGTTCAATCACTTCGATTGGTTGACCAGTACGTTCTGACAAGATTTTGTTCAGACGTTCGCGGGTTGCCAAAATGTGGCGGGCAGCAATTTCAATCTCAGTTGCTTGACCTTGTGCGCCACCTAATGGTTGGTGAATCATGATTTCGGCATTTGGTAACGCAAAGCGTTTGCCTTTTTCACCAGCGGTCAATAAGAATGAACCCATAGAAGCAGCCATCCCCATAACGATGGTTTGGACATCGGCTTTGATAAAGTTCATGGTATCAAAGATCGCTAGACCAGCAGTAACGCTTCCGCCAGGCGAGTTGATGTACAAGTAGATGTCTTTTTCAGAATCTTGCGCGTCTAAGAATAAAAGCTGAGCAATGATCGAGTTTGCTAAGTCATCGGTTACTTGACCACTCAACATAATGATCCGGTCTTTTAATAGACGAGAATAGATGTCATACGCTCTTTCACCGCGAGATGATTGTTCAATGACAGTAGGAATTAAATTCATAGTGATAGTCCTCCTAAAAATCGTTATAGATATAGTTTAGCATAAAGTTTTCGCAATATCTAAGAGATAGTATACCGATTAGGTCAAGAAAGGTCAAATAAAAAGTTCGTTATCTTTTTTGCGAAACTTTCAAATATGATACAATATTAAAAAAGGAATGAGGAAGGATCGAAGAATGGCAGTAGCAATAGCAGGTTTGATTGGCGTCTTAGTGGGCGCATTGTTAGTAACCATCATTTTTAATTTACGCATTCGGTATGAGGAACAAAAAGAAAAACAACGCCGTTTGTTGGAGCATAAAGTCAAAGAAATCGAAACGCTGGTTTTATTGAATCAAAAAATCAGTGAGATTCTACAAAAACGGGTCATGTTGATGGATGAGTATGTCAGCTTTGATGCCTTTGATGACTGTTATATCACCATCGATGATTTCGCCTATCTACAATCTTTTGCGGCGCAAAATAGTTTTTATCTACCGAATTTTTTCTTGGAAGAATTTTTCAAAAAAATCGGGACACGTCGGGTGATTTTGTCGCCAGAGGAAACCGTTAAGATCGGTGGGTATACGTATAAAGGCGGTCGGATCATTATGGAAAATTTCCTTGATCAATTGGTTGAAATGGTCAATGAGCGTAAAAACCAAATGAAAAACATGACGAGCGAACCGTTGACCTATTTTTCAAAAACGATTTGATTCTTCTGGTCAGTCGGTCGCCTTGGTTAAGGTAACCAAACCATAGTATCGACGATTGCACTTTTTCAACTGATCACACACACTCTTACTGCGATCATAGTAAGAGTGTTTTTCTTTGACCGAAACAAAGCGCTGTCCCCTTAAAAGGATCAAAACAAACAGAGGCTTTTTGGTTCTAGCAGATTCCATGGTAAAATAAAGAGTGAGAATGGAGTGAAAGAATGATGGTACAAATCGTTGCCCACCGCGGGAGTAGCGGCAACCGACCTGAAAACACGCTACCGGCATTTGCGGAAGCGGTGCGGGTCAAAGCTGATATCATTGAGTTAGATGTGCATCTATCAAAAGATGGCGGCTTGATCGTCATGCATGATGAAACGGTTGATCGAACGACCAACGGCAAAGGTCGGATCTGTGACCTGACGGTTGCTGAACTAAAAGAACTCAATGCCGGCAGCTGGTTTTCTGAGGAATTCCAAGCCGCCAAAGTCCCCACGCTAAAAGAAGTGTTGGATTTACTTGCAGCGAAGAATTATCGTGGCATTTTGACGATTGAATTAAAAACCGATCATTATGAGTATGAAGGAATCGAAGCCAAAGTATCCGACTTATTGAATAGCCAAGAATGGCCTTTTACTCATTGGTATTGTTCCTTCAATATCGAGACTTTGGATCGGATGCATGCGATCGAACCGGATGCGATCCTTGATTTTATTATGGGACGCGGGGAAGACAAACCACCGTTGGCGCTCAGCCGACCGTATATCGAAGGAATTCATCCGGCCTATCGCTGGGTCCAAGAGACAGCAACGGTCTTGACTGATTTTCCGATTGCGATCCGTCCGTGGACTGTCAATGAAGAAGCGGCGATTCGCACCTGCTTGGCTTTGGGGGTGACCGGGATCATCACCGATTTTCCAGAAAACGCTCGGGCAATTGTGCAGCAGGTCCGCGAGGAAACAAAAGGATGAAAAAAGTCTTAGTGATCGTGGGACCGACCGCAGTCGGTAAAACCGCCTTGAGTATCCAATTAGCTCAAAAATACCATGGGGAGATCATCAGCGGGGATTCCATGCAAATTTATCGACAATTAGATATCGGTACCGCCAAAGTGACGAAGGAAGAAATGGCAGGGATTCCTCATCATTTGATCGATATTCTTGCAATGACGGAAACGTATTCTGCGGCTGATTTCCAGCAAATGGGGCGTGAGGCCATTGAGACGATCCAGCAGCAAGGAAAGCTGCCGATCGTTGTGGGGGGGACAGGGCTATACATCCAAGCGCTTTTGTATGACTTTCGTTTAGGGGCAGAAGAAGGCGACCCAACGATTCGTCAGCGCTATGAACAAGAAGCAGCAGCCATCGGCAAAGAAGCTCTATGGCAAAAGCTGCAGGCGGTCGATCCCTTGGCAGCAGCGAAGATCCACTACAACAATGAGCGGAAAGTGATTCGTGCGTTGGAGGTTTTTGAAATGACTGGCGAAAGTATTGCTGCACCAAAAGAAACACCGCAAGTTTTGTACGATTTCTTCATGATCGGTTTAACCACTGAGCGAGAATTGTTATACCAGCGAATCAATCAGCGAGTGGACTTAATGATGGATCAAGGCTTGATCGAAGAAGCAAAAGCTGTTTTGCAGTATCCAGAAACGCAAGCCGCCAAAGGGATCGGCTACAAGGAATTTTTGCCCTATTTTCACGGGCAGGCCACATTGGATGAAACAATTGAGCAAATCAAGCAAAACTCACGCCGCTATGCCAAGCGGCAGCTGACGTGGTTCAATAACCGAGCACAGCCCCGATGGATTGATTTAGTGAGACAACCTGAAGAACAACGTACCCTTGAAACAGAAATCAACCAATGGTTGGAGGAGAAAAGATGAGCCAAGAACGTGTGATTCTTGTCGGAGTAGAAACGGAGAAAAACTATCTTCATTTTGATTCGTCAATGAAAGAATTGAAAAGCTTAACAAAAACCGCCAATGGTGAAGTTGTTTTTTCACTGGTGCAAAAACGGCAGCAAGTCGATCGACAAACCGTGATTGGCAAGGGGAAAGTTGCGGAATTGCAGCAGTTGGCAGAAGCACATGAAGCAGATCTAGTGATCTTCAATCATGAACTGACACCAAGGCAAAGCCAGTTGATCGGTGATGCGCTAGAAGTGCCAGTGATTGATCGCGTCCAGCTGATCCTCGATATTTTTGCGATGCGTGCCCGTTCCAAAGAAGGAAAGCTGCAAGTAGAATTGGCGCAGCTGGATTATTTGCTTCCACGTTTGATAGGGCAAGGAAAGAACATGTCTCGGCTGGGGGGCGGAATCGGAACGAGAGGGCCAGGGGAAACCAAGCTGGAGACCGATCGTCGACACATCCGCAACCGCATCACCATCATCAAACGGGAATTGAAGGAAGTGGCCGCCCATCGAGACCGGACACGCCAAAAGCGCAAAGACAGCCAAGTCTTTCAAATGGGCTTGATTGGTTATACCAATGCCGGAAAATCAACTATTTTAAATATTTTGACCAGTGCGGATACGTATGAACAAGACCAGCTGTTCGCAACACTCGATCCGTTGACGAAACGCTGGCGGATGCCGGAAGGATTTGAAGTCACCATTACCGATACGGTTGGCTTTATCCAAGAATTGCCGACCCAATTGATCGATGCGTTTCATTCCACACTGGAAGAAAGTCAAAACATGGACTTCTTGCTGCATGTCGTCGATGCCAGTTCCGAAGAACGGGTTCAGCAAGAGGAGACCGTCTTGAAGTTAATGGAAGAACTTTCTTTGACCCAATTACCGATGTTGACGGTCTATAATAAGGCGGATCGCATCGACGCCGATCAGTTTGTCCCAACGCTCTTTCCCAACGTCTTGATTTCGGCAAAGAGTACCAAAGGCAAAGAACGCTTGACTCAGGCGATCAAAATGGAGTTGATGCAGATCATGCAGCCTTATCATCTGGTTCTGCAAGCCGATGAAGGCAATGCGCTGAATCGTTTAAAACGGGAGTCACTAGTTTTGAGCAATGCCTTCGATGAAGCAACACAGACCTATCATATCAAAGGATTTGCGCTTGAGGATACCTATCCACTACGCAGAATGGCGCAAGAACAGGAATAAGCAGAAACGGTGCAACCGATGCACCGTTTTTTTGTCGTGACAAAATTATGAAGTATAAGTGGTTTGGCTTGCTTTGAACGCAAAAACCGAACATTTTTGGCTAAAGCACCATTTCTTCCATAAAAACAACTGCTTGAACATACGATCAAATCAAGGACCTAATGAAAAAATCAAAAAAATTTGCATTCATGTCACTTTTTCTAACATGAGGGGTTGACACGCAAAAAAAGAATTGGTATAGTTTCCATAAAGTTACGCAGCATCATTGAAACGGAGGGGAGCCAAGTTATGCGGGAAAAAGAATTGCGGCGCTCAATGTCAGTCTTTCCTATCGGAACAGTCATGAAATTGACCGATCTCACCGCCCGTCAAATTCGTTATTACGAAGAACAAGAATTGATCCACCCGGAACGCAGCGATGGCAATCGACGCATGTATTCGCTGAATGATATTGATACCTTGCTAGAGATCAAAGACTATCTTTCCGATGGACTGAACATGGCTGGGATCAAACGAGTTTATGAAATGAAAGTTGCCAAAGAAAAAGAAGCGAAGAACAAACCGCCGCTGACCGATGAAGATGTTCGTCGAATTTTTTATGATGAACTCTTGGCTCAAGGTGGATTGAATCAACAACAGCCATACCAGCAAAAAGGTCCACGAATGTAGAACATTTGTAGATCATTGCTGTGATATAAAAAAAGAATTGGGAAAAAGGAAGGGATACTATGCCAAAATTTGAAAGAACCGCCGAAGACATCAAACAAATCGTAAAGGATGAGAACGTGCGCTTTTTACGCTTGATGTTTACTGATATTTTAGGAACAAACAAGAACGTTGAAGTACCTGTAAGTCAATTAGATAAAGTACTGGAAAACAAAATGATGTTTGACGGTTCTTCTATTGAAGGATTTGTCCGTATTGAAGAAAGTGACATGTATCTGTATCCTGATTTGTCGACATGGATGATCTTCCCTTGGGAAAGTGAACATGGCAAAGTGGCTCGTTTGATCTGTGATATCTACAATCCAGATGGCACCCCATTTGCAGGCGACCCTCGCGGCAACTTAAAACGGGCATTAGCGGACATGCAATCCCTTGGCTTTACTTCTTTCAATCTTGGACCAGAACCAGAATTTTTCCTATTCAAATTAGATGAAGCAGGCGAAATCACAACGGAATTAAACGACAAAGGCGGCTACTTCGATTTTGCCCCAACCGATCTAGGGGAAAACTGCCGTCGCGATATCGTATTAGAATTAGAAAGCCTTGGCTTTGAAGTTGAAGCGTCTCACCATGAGGTAGCACCAGGGCAACACGAGATCGATTTTAAATATGCGGATGCAGTGGAAGCATGTGACAACATCCAAACCTTCAAACTTGTCGTGAAAACTATTGCTCGTAAACACGGCTTGCATGCAACCTTCATGCCAAAACCATTATTCGGCATCAACGGTTCAGGCATGCACTGCAACATGTCCTTGTTCAAAGGCGATGAAAATGTCTTCTTTGATGAAGAAGGGCCAATGCAATTAAGCCAAACAGCGTATCACTTCTTAGGCGGTTTGATCGAACACGCCCGTGCTTACACAGCTGTCTGCAACCCAACCGTCAACTCCTACAAACGCTTAGTGCCAGGTTACGAAGCGCCTGTATACGTGGCATGGTCAGGACGCAACCGTTCACCATTGATTCGGGTACCAGAATCAAGAGGCTTGTCAACGCGTTTGGAATTGCGTTCGGTTGACCCATCAGCCAACCCATACTTAGCAATGGCTGTTTTACTGCAAGCAGGACTTGATGGCGTTAGACGTGAGTTGACACCACCACCAGCAGTCGACCGCAACATCTACATCATGAACGAAACAGAACGTGCAGAAGCACAAATCGAAGATCTGCCATCAACGATCCACAATGCCATCAAAGCATTGCGCAAAGATCAAGTGATGATCGATGCTTTAGGCAAACACATCTATGCCAACTTTGTCGAAGCAAAACGATTAGAATGGGCAGCCTTCCGCCAAACAGTCTCCGAGTGGGAAAGAGAACAATACTTGGAACTATACTAAAATCGCAAGAAAACCGCTAGAGATAAACAATCTAGCGGTTTTTTTATGATGAACTCAGCTTTTATCCTAATAATTCTCGGTTTATTTATTTCCGATAGTCAATAACTGGTTGATCAAAATTTGAACAGAAAAACATTGCGAAGCTAGAGCGGTTCTGTCTATAAGGCGCGTAAATTTTGCCTGATCATTGGGAAAAAATAAAAAAATACCAGTCGGGCGAGGACTGGTAAGAGGAAGAAAAATAGTTTTGGTATAAAGCTAGCATAGCCGGTCAAAGTAAAATGAACCTTAAAAAGTAGAAAGTTTCTTGTAAGAAGTCCTTATTCGTCAAAGGTTTCCAGCTCAGACAGTATTTTTGCTGGGACTTCTGATTGAGGGACTTCATTGGGACCCGAGATGACACGGGTTTTACTGATCTCTGCTTTGACTAAGGTATTTGGCGCGAATGGCTTCACATTTTCACCAGAAAGATCATAGGTCATGAGTTCTTTCTCGCCGTTTTTCTTAACAAACTCAAACGTGTACTTATACGTAAAGGAGCCATCGATTTTTTCACCGGAATCGCTGTACGTTTGGGTCTTTTCTGGGACTTTGTTGGGCGTGATGGCATAGGCCGTTATCCCTTGATAAGTTGTTGTATAGTAAGTGTAGCCAAAATAGCCACCTACTGCTAAAATCAAAACGCCAAGCGTCAAAAGTAGTTTTTTCATGTGCATCGATCCTTTCAATTACTGGGTTTACTATAGCATGATGGAGCCAAAATCATTCATCGAAATGGATAACAATATTGTAAGTTTACTGTTTATTATCAAAAAGCTTGTAATTTTCTGTTTAACAATTGTGATAATGAAAAACATTTCTGAAACCTTCCTGCAACATTGTAATGTTATTCTCTTACTTGTGCCCGATAGCGGGACAAATAATCAAAAGAGAGGTTTTTTCATTTGAAAAAATTTGCATTTACAGTTGTTGCAGGATTTGGTTTATTCGTTGGAGGAACAGTTGTTTCAGCAGCAGAACAAACCCATGTTGTCGAACCAGGAGACACCCTATCTGGGATCGCTGCTACTTATCAAACAACGATCGAAGACCTTTTAGCTTTGAATGATTCGATCGAAAATCCAAATATGATTTTTGATGGCGAAACATTGTTGGTTTCTAACGATGGCCAATCAGTAGAAAACAAAGAAACAAGTACGAAAGAAAGCACAGAAAAAAGTGAATCTACAGCGACTGCTAACGTGAGTCAAACCCGTTCAAGCATTCCTGGTGCTGGTTCTGGAGTCTTGAATCCAGTGGATGGGATCAACTACTTCAATGGTGTGAGAGAATCGTACTACTCACAAAAAGTTTTGCCAGGAGGCGGATTGAACATCCCTGGACGCCATGTAGCCTCTGACGGAACGATCCGTGATGCCGATGGGTACATCGTTGTTGCCAGCGACAATCAACCGAAAGGATCGACTGGTCAATCATCTTTAGGTGCCTATAAAGTCTATGACACAGGTGTCGGTCATAGCGGTATTGATGTTTATACGAATTGGTAAGCAAGTAGAATACGAGTAGAGACGAGCTCATTCCAGAGCTCGTCTTTTTTTGATTGGTGATAAAGAAAAAATCGTCATCTGGTCTAGACTAATTATTGTAATCAAACACAACCTGTGGTATTATTGGACTATACCAAATAGAAACGGAGCGCTGATCATGGAAATTATTCGCGTTAAAGATGCTGCTCAAGGCGGAAAGAAAGCTTTTGAATTGATACAAGAAGGTATGGCAAATGGCGCCAAAGTGCTAGGTTTAGCAACAGGAAGCACGCCAGAGACCCTTTATGCAGAAATGACTGCCAGTGAAGTTGATTTTTCAGAAATGACTTCAGTCAACTTAGATGAATATGTTGGATTAGGCGGCGAAGACGAACAAAGCTATCGTTACTTCATGAATGCACATTTATTCAACAAAAAACCATTCAAAGAAACCTTCGTACCAAACGGCAAAGCGGAAGATTTAGAAGCAGAATGCCAACGCTACGATAGCGTGATTGCGGATCACCCAGTTGATATCCAAATCTTGGGTATTGGTCAAAACGGACATATCGGCTTCAACGAACCTGGTGCATCCTTTGAAGGAACGACCTCAGTCGTTGATTTGACTGAATCGACCATCAATGCCAACAAACGCTACTTTGATAAAGTCGAAGACGTCCCAACGACGGCAATTTCCATGGGGATCGGTTCAATCATGCAAAGCAAAAAGATCATTTTGATGGCATTTGGCGAAGTCAAAGCGGATGCGATCCAAAAAATGATCGAAGGACCCGTAACCAACGAATTACCAGCTTCAGTTTTACAAAAGCATGATGACGTGATCGTGATCATCGATGAGGCTGCTGCCAGCAACCTGTAAAACAAAATCAGCCCTTTTCAGAAATAAGTCAGAAGGAAAACGCGCCATCCTTGCAGCTTCCCCCTGCGCTTGTGCAGTAATGCCAGCGCAGCTGCGAGCGATGGTTCGGATCTATCTTGCTTATTTCTGAGGAGGCTTTTTTTATTTGGCCGCTCTAGCGATGTTTTTTCCTTTTTTCCATCAGAGATGCTATAGTTAAAAGAGAGAATACGAAGAAAAGAGGGATGCAAATGGTTGATATGCATTTATCCATTCCTGAAGTAGCACTGAGGTTGCTGTTGGCGATGGTCATGGGTGGCGCGATTGGGTACGAGCGGCAGTACAAAAGCCGACCAGCTGGTCTTAGAACCCATATCTTGGTTTGCATGGGGGCTTGTGTCATTGCTTTGATCCAAGTGGAGATCGCCACAGGTGCCATGCGAGATGCGCTGGATCATCCAGATTTAGCAGGCGTGATTCGTTCGGACGAAGCACGATTGATCGCACAAGTCGTCAGCGGGGTCGGTTTTCTAGGCGCCGGAACGATCATTGTGACGAAGCGCTCGGTGACGGGGTTGACGACGGCTGCTTCCTTATGGGCGATCGCCGGTTTAGGAATTGCCATCGGGATGGGCTTTTACACCATCGCATTAAGCAGTTTTATCGGGATCTTCTTTGCATTGACGATCGTTAAGCGGATCGTCCGCGTACCAACAGCAAAGAAATTGGAGATCCAATACATTCATCGTACCGAGACCAAAGAGTTTTTGACGGAGTACTTCCAAGAGAAAAATATCGTGATCGAAGATGTCAATTTTGATGTCAAATTCATGGAAGACTATCGCATTTATACCAACATTTATACGATTGATCTCCCGCGAGGACTAGGCTTTTCTGAAGTGATCGAAGAATTGTCTGTCTACAAAAATGTCACGAAGATCCGCTTGGTGGATATTGCTTAACGGATATTGAATCAAAAAGCAGCAAGACACCTCACATTAGTGAGATGCCTTGCTGCTTTTTTATGATGCGTTAGACATTTTTAAGTAAAAGAAACACACAGTCAAAATAACGATCACTATTGAAGTCAGCAAATTGACCCCTTCATTCGTTACAAAGGAAAGACCGCCGACTTGCTTGGTCGCAACGTCGTGGTGGACTTTTTTTTCGGTGTATTGGTGACAGACAGGGCATTGATAGCGCACCTGAATCGCTGCGCCCAGTAAGCTGTCCAAAAGACTACCGCAAAAGCCTAAAGCAGTCAAAGTCAACCAGAGATCAAGGGAGAACGGCTTGCCGTTCAACCATAAGGCTGCTGCGAATAAACCAGTGATGGCGAGACTCCCTGCTAGGGAAGCGGCAGTTCCCAACCAACTGACACCGCCGGAAAGTCCCGGTGGTAATTTTTTTTCCGTTAGTAAGTGACGCGGTGGACTTGGACTCAGCACGCCGATTTCTGAGCCCCAAGTGTCAGCCGTACAGCTAGCGATTCCCGCCACAAATCCCCAAAGGAATAGCGGTTCTTTCGTCCCAAAGGCAAGCAGGAGCGCAAAGATACTGGGTGCGATGTTCGCAAAGACTTGTTTTGCATCACGGCGAGCACCTTTGGCAAGCACCGCTGACTCTGGCTGACGGCGCATTTTCTTTAAAAGACCAATGATGCCAGAGCTGGCAAAGAAAAAGCCAATCAAAAAGATGCTGTACCACGGACCAAAGCCAATAACCAGTGTGCCGCAAAGAATCGCAGCCAGTGCGCCAGAAATAGTCAGCCACTGAAAGACGAATGCTGCCGCTGCAACGAATATGCTGGCAAACAATCCTAGCATGAATTGATAAAAGAAAACCATTTGAACACTCCTTTGCGTATAGTGTAGCATAGGTCTCATTTATTTTACCGCAGTTAACAAAAAAATAGTAAGGAAGATAGCTTTTTACTCGTCAAATGAGAGCGTTTCATTTAAGCTAAGGGAGAGAGGTGATCCAATGAAAATCATTATCGTAGGCGGGTCCTTTGGTGGTGTCAGCTGCGCCCGTGAAGCACGCCGATTATACCCTGACGCAGAGATTTTATTGATAGAAAAAAAAGCCCATCTTGGGTTTGTTCCAAGCGGTTTGTTATTGCTGATCGAAGGCAGGATCGCTTCACTGGATGAAGCATTCTTTTGTACGAAGGAGCAGCTGGAGGCAGAAACAATCGACGTAGCCTTAGAAGAAACCTTTCTAGAAGTCTTTCCTTCTGATCATCGGATTCGGACGGATCAGCGGGAACTAAGCTATGATCGACTCGTCTTGGCGGCAGGTTCCAGTCAAGATTCCACTGTTTTGCCGCAACCAGAAGAAGCACTACTGACCTACAAAGAATATGAAGCAGCGAAGCATTTCTTACAGCAATTGCCCCAAGCAGAGTCGATTACCATCGTCGGTGCTGGTCAAGCCGGGATGGAAGTGGCGAATACCTTAACGATGATCGGCAAAAAAGTCAGTGTGATCGAATCAATGTCGTATCCTTTATTCAAATACTTTGATCGCGATTTTTTGCAGCCCTTTTTAACGAAGATCGAAAAAATCCCCAACTTGCAGCTGCATTGGTCGGAGCCAACTTTGGCAGTCGTTAAAACGGAAACAGGCTTTCGGATCGAAACCGCCGATCAAGGTTATGAAAGCGATCTGGTATTGACGACAGTTAACGTTCATCCTCGCTTGCCAGAGGCATTTACGGTCTTTGAATTACACAGTGATCAAACTATCTGGACAGATGCCTACTTGGAAACTTCTGCCACGGATATTTTTGCGGTCGGCGACTTGATCCAAATTCCAAATGCTATTACGAAAGACACGGTCTACATGCCCTTAGTCAATAATGCTGTTCGCTCAGGGATTGCGGCAGCTCGCAATCTAGCAAACAAAACGACCCCGTTTCGTGGTGGATTGCGGACAGTCGGTACACAATTGTTTGAGTGGTATTTAGCCAGTACCGGCTTGACCGAGTCGGATCAGTTTTTCTATGAATCACCGATCGTTAGTCACACTTTTACGGCTACCGTTTCCCTTTTTGATTCGACGCAGGTTCATGGAAAAGTGATGATCGAACAAGCCAGCGGTCGAATCGTTGGTGCACAGCTTTTATCAAAAGCCAATATTTTGGAAAAAATCAATTTACTAGCGTTTGCGATCGAGCAGCAGGCAACGATGGAGGAGCTGACCCAAAAAGACTTTTTCTTCCATCCACGGTTCACGAATGTGTTGGATCAAACCTTCATATGGTCGGGAAGTGATGCCGATGAGACTTGATCAGTTATTAGAAAAAAAAGAAGCAAAACAATTGCAGCTGCTCAAAAAACTTTTACTAGTTGGCGGTCAAATGGAGCTACATGAATTAGCGCTCTATCTTGGCATCAGTAAGCCTTCTCTGGAAAAGTATGTGGATGAGCTGCAAGATGAGTTGACGCACTATCATGAGCAGTGTCGATTGTATTACCGAAATGGTTCACTGGTTTTTGAAATGAGTCCCACCTTTTCTCTTAACCAAATTGAATGGGCATTTTATCGTTCGGCCTTGAAATTTCAAATTCTCGAGCATCTTTTACAACATCAAGAAGTGACAACTGTCCAGCTGGCACAAAAATTAACAGTCAGCGAGTCATCCTTGTTTCGCAAAATCAAAGAGCTAAATGGTTTGCTAGCAGAATTTGAGTTAGAGATCTGGCAAGGAAAGCTGATTGGAGAAGAAACCCAAATTCGTTATTTCTATTTTGAACTCTTTTGGTATGTTCATTCTTTTGACAGTCAGCCATTGCCGATCGATGAGAAATATGTCGGTCTGATCACTCGCGGCCTGAACATGCGCTTTACGAAAGAAGCCCAGCAGCGCTTGTCCCTATGGCTGAGGATCATGAAGGCGCGACTTAAAATTGCTACTCAATCCTTTCAAGTTTTACGGGAGAAAATGGCACCTTACATGAAAGACCCTTTGTTTCAACAATTACGTGAGTTGGTATTTCGTGGCTTTGGCCATTACGCATTAGAAGTCAGAGAAGAGGAGGCGATGCTGCATTTTGTCTTTTTGTTGTCGTTCTCGGTGTTATCCGAACACGATCTGCAGGTGTATATGCTGCAGCGTTCTCGGTTTACGCCAACTGCCTTGACGGATACATTGATTTTGGAACATATTTTGCATCTTTACCGCCCATCGTTTGTTCCTCGTGAAATGGAAGCCACTTGCTATGGTCACCTGCTGCAGATCCACAGCCGCGTCTATTTTTTCAAAGGGGATGTGGAGGTTTTTGATCGAGAAAATATTTGGCAGTTAGAAGCGCAGTTATCCAGCCGCAACATTCAGCAAATCAGTCATGAACTATTAGGTAAGGCCTTAACAGAGTTAAATATCAAGCCGTCCGAGAAAAATAGTCTACTGATGATGACGATGGTCAAATACTTGAGTGTCATCACGATCATCGACTATCAAATCAATCGAGAATTTCGTGTTGGGATCGCCTTGAAAATGGATGAGCTATTTAAAGAAGCTCTCTATTATATGTGGCTGCTGTATCTCAAAAATTTGAATGGCGTAGTTGTCGAACGCTATCGTCCAGAACAAGAATATGATTTGATCTTGGCGAATTACGCCATCGAGACCAAAACACCGACTTATCGAATCAGTGAATTAGGGACTGCTTATGATCGTGAGACAATCAAAAAAATGATCCGTGAACGCTTTAAATAGTGGATTTCGTCAATTTCTTAGAGATTTGAAAAAAAATTGACGAACCATATAGCAAAAGTTCAGCTAAAATAAAAGCAAGTCAGAAAGCGCTAACAAAAAAAGCGCGTATAAAACCAAAGGGAGCGAATCAAATGGCAGAAAAAAATTATGTAATGGCGATCGACCAAGGAACCACTAGTTCAAGAGCAATTATTTTTGATCGTAACGGGAAAAAAATCGGCAGTTCACAAAAAGAGTTTCCGCAATACTTTCCAAAATCAGGTTGGGTAGAACACAACGCCAACGAAATTTGGAACTCTGTCCAATCAGTCATCGCAGGGGCATTTATTGAATCAGGTATCCGACCAGAAGCAATCGCCGGCATCGGGATCACCAACCAGCGTGAAACGACAGTGGTTTGGGATAAAACGACAGGGCAGCCAATCGCGAATGCGATTGTTTGGCAATCCCGTCAATCTTCACCGATCGCTGACCAATTAAAAGCAGATGGCCATACAGAGATGATCCATGAAAAAACTGGTTTAGTCATTGATGCGTATTTCTCAGCGACCAAGGTGCGTTGGCTTTTAGACAATATCGAAGGGGCACAAGAAAAGGCGGATAATGGTGAGTTACTCTTCGGAACGATCGATTCATGGCTTGTGTGGAAACTGACAGATGGACAAGTCCATGTCACCGACTACTCCAATGCTAGTCGGACGATGCTTTACAACATTCATAAATTAGAGTGGGATCAAGAAATTTTGGATCTTTTGAACATTCCAAGCTCGATGCTACCAGAAGTCAAAAGCAACTCAGAAGTCTATGGTCACACCCGCAGCTACCATTTTTACGGCAGTGAAGTACCAATCGCTGGAATGGCTGGAGACCAACAAGCCGCCCTCTTTGGACAAATGGCCTTTGAAAAAGGTATGATCAAAAATACTTACGGCACTGGGGCATTTATTGTCATGAATACGGGTGAAGAACCACAATTGTCTGACAATGACCTACTGACGACTATCGGGTATGGCATCAACGGCAAAGTCTATTATGCCTTAGAAGGAAGTATCTTCGTTGCTGGATCAGCGATCCAATGGCTGCGGGATGGTCTACGCATGATCGAGACTTCGCCACAATCAGAAGAACTAGCTGCCAAAGCAAAAGGAGATAATGAAGTCTATGTGGTACCTGCCTTTACTGGATTAGGTGCGCCTTACTGGGATTCAGATGCAAGAGGAGCAGTCTTCGGCTTGACTCGTGGGACGACGAAGGAAGATTTTGTTCGGGCAACACTGCAAGCTGTTGCGTACCAATCAAAAGACGTCATCGATACGATGAAAAAAGATTCCGGTATCGATATCCCATTGCTGAAAGTCGATGGAGGGGCAGCCAAAAACGATTTATTGATGCAGTTCCAAGCGGACATTTTAGACATTGACGTACAACGAGCAGCGAATCTGGAAACAACCGCATTAGGTGCAGCCTATTTGGCAGGACTAGCGGTTGGCTTCTGGAAAGACTTAGATGAATTGAAATCAATGGCAGAAGAAGGGCAAATGTTTACGCCAGAAATGCCAGCAGAAGAAAGAGACAATTTGTACGAAGGTTGGAAACAAGCGGTGGCGGCTACTCAGACCTTCAAATTCAAAGCGAAGAAAGAAGGCGAGTAAGCCATGACCTTTTCTCAGAAAGATCGGAAGGAAACCATTCAAGAAACGGCAAATACCACCTATGATGTGTTGATCATTGGTGGTGGGATTACCGGCGCAGGGGTTGCCGTTCAAACAGCAGCGGCTGGGATGAAGACGGTTCTTTTGGAAATGCAAGACTTTGCCGAAGGGACGTCTTCGCGGTCCACGAAACTCGTTCATGGCGGTATTCGCTATTTGAAAACCTTTGACGTGGAAGTGGTCGCTGACACCGTGCGGGAACGGGCGATCGTCCAACAAATTGCTCCGCATATCCCGAAACCAGATCCGATGCTTTTACCGATTTACGATGAACCGGGAGCAACCTTCTCCTTGTTTTCTGTCAAAGTGGCGATGGATCTTTATGATCGCTTAGCAAATGTGACAGGCAGTAAATACGAAAATTATCTGCTGACGAAAGAAGAGGTCTTAGCACGCGAACCACAGCTGCAGGCGGAAAACTTAGTTGGTGGCGGAGTCTATCTTGATTTTCGCAACAACGATGCCCGCTTGGTGATCGAAAACATTAAACGAGCACAAGCCGATGGGGCAGCAATGATCAGTAAAGCCAAAGTCGTCGGCATCTTACATGATGAGCAAGGCATCATCAATGGGGTAGAAGTGGAGGATCAACTGACAAACGAGCGCTTTGAGGTTCACGCCAAAGTCGTGATCAACACGACCGGCCCTTGGTCAGATATCGTTCGTCAATTAGACAAGAATGATGAGCTGCCACCACAAATGCGTCCGACAAAAGGCGTCCATTTAGTGGTCGATCGGGAAAAACTAAAAGTACCGCAACCAACCTATTTTGATACTGGGAAAAATGATGGTCGGATGGTTTTCGTGGTACCAAGAGAAAACAAGACCTATTTTGGCACAACCGATACGGACTATACAGGCGATTTTGCCCATCCGACGGTCACACAAGAAGATGTCGATTATCTACTGACCATCGTGAATGAACGCTTTCCACATGCACAGATCACCCTTGATGATATCGAAGCGAGCTGGGCTGGTCTACGTCCATTGATTACGAATAATGGTGGTTCGGATTACAATGGTGGTGGTAAAGGCAAATTATCTGATGAAAGCTTTGAGCAGATCGTTGAAAGCGTCAAAGAATATCTTGCAGATGAGCGGCAGCGACCAGTTGTAGAAAAAGCTGTAAAACAAGCGCAAGAACGAGTAGAAGCCAGCAAAGTGGATCCATCGCAAGTTTCTCGCGGCAGCAGTTTGGAACGCTCAAAAGACGGACTATTGACGTTGGCAGGCGGAAAAATCACCGACTATCGTTTGATGGCGGAAGGAGCAGTCAAACGGATCAATGAATTGCTCCAAGAAAGCGGTGCTTCCTTCGAGTTGGTGGATTCAACCACGTACCCAGTTTCTGGTGGTGAGCTTGATGCAGCAAATGTAGAGGAAGAATTAGCGAAGCTGGCTGACCAAGCACAAGCCGCTGGGTTCAATGAAGCAGCTGCGACGTATTTGGCTCATCTTTATGGGTCGAATCTTCCCCAAGTGTTGAACTACAAGACGAAGTTTGAAGGCTTAGATGAAAAAGAAAGCACTGCCTTGAACTATTCCTTGCATGAAGAAATGGTTCTGACGCCCGTTGATTATCTATTGCGTCGGACCAACCATATCCTATTTATGCGAGACACCTTAGATGATGTCAAAGCCGGTGTCGTTGCAGCTATGACCGACTTCTTTGGCTGGAGCGAAGAAGAAAAAGCAGCCCATGTATTAGAATTGAACCAAGTGATCGCAGAATCAGATTTAACAGCCTTAAAAGGAGGAAAAAAAGATGAATGAAGCAACACAGATCTTTAGTGAATTTCTAGGAACGGCTATTTTGGTTTTGTTAGGGGATGGCGTGTGTGCGGCTGTCAATCTGAAAAAGAGTAAAGCAGAAGCCTCTGGCTGGATCGTGATCGCGATGGGCTGGGCAACGGCGGTGACCATAGCCGTATACGTTTCAGGGTACATGGGACCTGCTCACTTGAATCCAGCCGTTACATTAGGCATGGCGATGACAGGGAATTTTTCTTGGAGTTTGGCTATACCGTTTATGCTGGCGCAGATTGCTGGTGCGATCGTAGGAGCAATCCTCGTTTGGCTCAACTACTTGCCATTATGGGATGAAACAAAAGACCAAGGCGCGATTTTAGGTACCTTTGCAACAGGGCCTGCAGTTCGTAATTTAGTATCGAATACGATCACTGAAGTCATTGGTACCTTTGTCTTAGTCTTTGGCTTATTGGCTTTTGGTGCCAATACCTTTACGGATGGATTAAATCCCATCGTTGTTGGGATCTTGATCTTAGCGATCGGACTGTCTCTTGGTGGACCAACAGGCTATGCCATCAACCCGGCACGGGACTTAGGACCACGGATCGCTCACCAAATCTTACCAATCAAAAACAAAGGGACTTCCGATTGGGGCTATGCGTTAGTACCAATCATCGGTCCAATGATCGGTGCAGCGATCGCAGCTGGATTGTTTATGATGTTGCCATTATAAACGATGTTATTTTAAGGATGGTGCCTATTGGTATCATCCTTTTTTAATCTTTAGCGATTGTCATTGAATTTGCTAAAAAAACATGGTTAAATGAAAAAGCTGAAACAGAACGAAGGAAGGAGCTTTTGCGTGAAAAAAATTCTGCGCTTTTTCATGTGGGTGGCGATTGTCCTGATCGGACTCTTAGCTGCCGTTTTTCTGGCTTTTCAACTCTCCCCACGACCGGGGGCTTTTTTGATCGGTCATCTGTTTAACCAAGAAGTGACCATCAAGGATGAGGCGGCTTATCAAAAAAGTTTGCCGAATGTGACGGTCAAACAGGACTTGGCTTATCAATCGGATTATCAACGCAGTACCTTTGATCTTTATTATCCCAAAGATGCACAAGGCCCTGTTCCAGTCATTTTTTGGGTCCATGGGGGCGGATATGTCGGGGGAGACAAAGAAGGCGTCAAAGAATTTGCGACCTATGTCGTCGATGAAACCAAAGCCGCTGTGATTTCGATTAATTATGAATGGGCGCCAAGTTTGCATTATCCGGGACAGGTCAAACAATTAGCCCAAGCGGTAGACTCGATCAAAGCAGATGCCCAAGCATACCCCATGCTTGATTTCGATCAACTCTTCTTCGGTGGAGATTCTGCAGGTGCCCAAATTGCCGGGCAATATGTGGCGCTGCAAACCAATCCAGCGTATGCGAAGGAAATGTCCTTTGATCAAGACATTCCTGCATCGGCCCTGAAAGGGTTTATTTCCTATTGCGGCCCCCTTGATTTGAAGCAGATCGTTGGAACTTCTTCGGATGATCGTTTTATGAAATTCTTTGTTAAAACGGTGGCTTGGTCGTTATTAGGCAAAAAAGAATGGCAAGATAGTCCCCAACTGCAGGAGATCTCACTGGTGGATAAATTGACGGCTGATTTTCCACCAACGTATATCACTGATGGCAACGCCTATTCCTTTGAAGACCAAGGCATTGCCTTTGCCAACCAGCTGCAAGCTCTTGATATTCCCGTGACAAGTCGTTTTTACAAAGGGGATTCGGAAACAGTGACCCACGAATACCAATTTGATTATAGCTTGCCGCAAGCACAGGAATGTTTGACAGAAACGTTGACCTTTATCAAAGACCAGCTGGCTAACTAAAAACACCTTGTTTCTCACCCTCTATTGGCGAGAAACAAGGTGTTTATTTGTAAGCAAATCAATCAAGTCCGATGAAGTAGTCATCGTCTTTCATCGCTTCAACGGAACCAAGCAGATACCCGTTCCCAACTTGTGAGAAGAAGTCGTGATTGCTGGTACCAGTTGAAATACCGTTCATGACGATTGGATTGACATCGTTGGCGGTGTCTGGGAAAAGCGGGTCTTGTCCTAGATTCATCAAAGCCTTATTGGCATTGTAACGCAAGAAGGTTTTGACTTCCTCGGTCCAGCCAATCTCATCGTATAATTCTTCGGTATAACGTTCTTCGTTTTCATACAACTCATACAACAAGTCGTACATCCAGTCTTTCAGCTTTTGCTGTTCGTCTTCTGGTAATTCGTTGAAACCTAATTGGAATTTGTAGCCGATATACGTGCCATGAACGGATTCGTCACGAATGATCAATTTGATGATCTCCGCTACGTTCGCTAGTTTGTTATTACCTAAGTAGTAAAGGGGTGTATAGAAACCTGAATAGAATAAGAAGGTCTCTAGAAACACACTGGCGATTTTTTTCTCTAGCGGTGTCCCATTTTTGTAAATCTCATTGATTCGTTCGGCTTTCTTTTGTAAGTAAGGATTGGTATTGGTCCATTCAAAAATATCGGCGATCTCCGCTTTTGTATTCAAGGTGCTGAAAATCGATGAATAGCTTTTTGCATGGACAGATTCCATAAATTGGATGTTGTTCAAGACCGCTTCTTCATGTGGGGTGCGGACATCTTTACGCAGTTGATCCATACCGCTTTCTGATTGAACGGTATCTAATAAGGTCAAGCCGCCAAAGACGTAGCCCACCGTCGTTTTTTCTAATGGTGATAGCGTCCGCCAATCATCAAGGTCATTTGATAAAGGGATCCGCGTATCTAACCAGAATTGCTCTGTTAATTTTTCCCAAGTGGATTTATCGATGATATCTTCGATCTCATTCCAGTTGATTGCTTCATAGTAAGTCTTACCCATAGTCGGTTCCTCCAATAATCGTATCAAGACAACAGCCGACCCGCTCTCAAGAAAGAGCAGGGGTAGGCTATTGGTTCGTTTTCAGGCAAAAGTTGGATTAGATGACACAGCTTTCACATTGGTTGCTGCCGATCTCTTCTGCATCATCTGTAAAGGTCCGTACATAGTAGATCGATTTGATCCCTTTGTGGAAAGCATAGTGACGCAAGATGTTCAAATCACGGGTGGTTTGTTTTGTCGTTTCTTTCCATTCGTAAAGACCTTCTGGAATATCTGAACGCATAAACAAGGTCATACTCATCCCTTGATCGACGTGTTTTTGAGCAGTTGCGTAAACATCGATCACTTTGCGCATATCCATATCGTAGGCTGATTTGTAGTAGCCGATCGTCTCATTGCTCAAGTAAGGTGCTGGATAATAGATCTTGCCGATTTTCTTTTCTTGGCGTTCTTCGATCATCCGAGTGATCGGGTGGATGCTGGCACTCGTATCATTGATATAAGAGATCGAACCATTTGGTGCAACGGCTAAGCGGTTTTGGTGATACAAGCCGGTTTCTTTGACGGTTTGTGCCAAGGCTGCCCAATCTTCACCAGTTGGTAAAAAGACGCCTTCAAACAATGCTTTGACTTTTTCCGATTTTGGTTGGTAGTCACCTTGGATATAATCAGTGAAGTAGCTGCCATCTGCATAAGCTGATTTTTCAAAGTTATGGAAAACTTCGCCTTTTTCTTTGGCGATGGCATTGCTTTCAACCAATGTCCAATAGTTCAACAACATGAAATAAAGATCAGTAAATTCAAGGGATTCTGGTGAACCGTATTCCATTTGATTTTTTGCAAAATAGGTATGCAAGCCCATTGCGCCTAAACCGATCGTGTGGTTCAAGGCATTCCCATTTTGGATCGATGGTACCACGTCAATGTCAGACGCATCAGTAACGAAGGTCAAGGCACGAGTCATTGCTCGAACAGATTTCCCAAAGTCAGGGCTGTCCATCAAGTTCACGATATTGGTGGAACCTAAGTTACAGCTGATATCTGTTCCTAAAACCTCGTATTCTTGCTTGCCGTTGATCTCAGATGGTGCTTGAACTTGAAGGATCTCGGAACAAAGATTACTCATGATGATCTTGCCATCGATTGGGTTGCTGCGGTTTGCTGTATCGATATTAATGATATAAGGATAACCAGATTCTTGTTGCAATTTAGAAATTTCATTTTCTAAATCGCGAGCTCTGATTTTAGTCTTGCGAATCCGTGGATTCATGACTAAGTTGTCGTATTCCTTGGTGATATCGACATAAGAAAAGGGTACGCCATATTCTTTTTCGACACTGTAGGGACTAAAGAGATACATCTCTTCATTTTTACGCGTCAATTCGTAAAATTTGTCAGGTACGATCACACCTAATGATAAGGTTTTGACACGGATTTTTTCATCTGCATTTTCTTTTTTCGCTGATAAAAAGCTGATGATGTCTGGGTGGAAGACGTTCAAGTAGACCACGCCAGCCCCTTGCCGTTGACCCAATTGGTTTGAGTAGCTGAAGCTATCTTCAAACAATTTCATTACAGGCATCACACCACTTGCTGCACCTTCGTAGCCTTTGATAGGCGCGCCAGCTTCCCGCAAGTTTGATAATGTGATCCCGACACCGCCGCCGATCCGTGAAAGTTGCAGCGCGGAGTTGATCCCACGACCGATCGCGTTCATGTCATCAGTGATTTGGATCAAGAAACAAGAAACTAATTCACCGCGACGTTTGCGTCCTGCGTTCAAGAAAGAAGGGGTTGCTGGTTGGTAACGTTGGTAGATCATTTCATCTGCCAAGCTCATGGCTAACTCTTCATTCCCATCCGCAAAGTAAAGGGCGTTGAACGCCACCCGATCTTCGTAACGCTCAAGATACGCGGTACCATCATTCGTTTTTAATGCATATTGTGAATAAAACTTGTAAGCAGCCATAAATGATTTGAAAGTAAAGTGTTGCTCATCTAAGAATTGATACAAGTCCTCAATAAAAGCAGGACGGTACTTTTTGATAAATTCTTCTTCTAAATAATCATTTTCAATCAAATAATTGATTTTGTCCATTGCAGTCGCAAAGGTTAAGGTATTTGGTTCAACGTTTTCTTTAAAGAATGCCGCTAGGGCTTCTTTGTCTTTATTTAATGGAATTTGACCATCTACTGGACGGTTGATCTCATTATTCAATTTGAAATAACTGACATCTTTGATTTCTTTCAAGCTCATAAATGGCTAACCTCTTTTCTTGTTTTGTTCGTATAAAAAAGGACTTGCGGTCTGGACGACTGACAAATCCCTCAAAAGCATCACATTGAGAAAAATCTTAGCTCGCTAATTGACGTAGTTGATCTGGACGGAAACCGATGATCGTTTGCGCATCAGAGGTAATGACTGGCACACTTTGAAATCCTTGTTCTTTCAAAAATTCTAATGCTTCAGGCTCATTATCGATATTGATTTCTTCAAAGGCAATCTGATTTTCACTTAAAAAGCGTTTCGCCATTTTACATTGCATGCAGTTGTTTTTAGAAAATAGTTTGATATTCATAATTGTTTCCTCCGAGTTGTAATAGTTATAAACCTAGTATAAATAAGTCACGGAGAAAGTCAACGAAAAAACACTATATCTTGTGCTTGTGAATTCGGCATACACAATTTATAGTGTTTCTGTGTTTTTTATGCAAATGAAAAAAGCGGAAAATACTTAGAATTACAAGGTTTTTGCGTAATTATTAGAGGGGATATGCAATCAAAATGAGTAAAAAAAATCTCCATTGTGAAGGAAGATTCAAAGTTAAGTCGAAAACAGATTGACTTCCTATGAAAATGGCTCTATTATAATGATAATCATTCTTAATTAAAGTAGGTTAATTAAAAAACACTTCACAAAAGGAGTAAGAACCAATGAAAATGGCGCAAACTTGGGCTTCTGGGACATACAAAATCGACTCGTTGGCAACAACCAAAGAAATCACGGTTCATTTAAACGATCTTGGCATTCGCACGGGGGTTGAAATCGTTGTGGTGCAAAAAGATCGCAAAGGCGGCATCATTTTGCACCAAGGGACGCGGATTGCTTTAGATGCACGGGTCATGGAACAAATCGATGTCACAGAAATCCAGCAGCAAACGGTCATTACCTCTTTGGATCAGCTGCAAGTTGGTGAAAGCGGGAAGGTCAATCAGATTGGTGCAAAAGGTGCTTTGCGCCGTCGTTTGATGGATATGGGGCTTACGAAAAACGTTCATTTGGAAGTAGTGAAACTGGCTCCATTGGGTGATCCAATGGAGATTCGGCTCCGCGGCTATGAATTGTCTTTGAGAAAGCAAGAAGCAGCGTTGGTTTTTATCGAAAAAGGAGTCGAAGCTTGATGACCTATCAATTTGCATTAGCAGGAAATCCCAATAGCGGGAAAACAAGTACTTTCAATCAATTGACTGGTGCCAAACAAACAGTGGGCAATTGGCCGGGTGTCACCGTAGAACGTAAAGCGGGGCGACTGCGAAAAGACCGGCACGTGCTGATCCAAGATCTGCCCGGGATCTATTCCTTGTCGCCTTATACGCCGGAAGAACTGATTTCCCGCAATTATTTGATGGAAGCATCGCTGGATGCGGTGATCAATATTATTGACGGAACTAATCTTGAGCGAAATCTGTATTTAACATTGCAATTATTAGAAATGAATGTTCCGACTGTGGCAGCCATCAACATGATCGATCTATTAAAGAAAAAAGGCTTGCAGATCAACTTCGAAAAATTGGCTTACGGATTAGGGATTCCTGTAGTGGGGATCAGTGCTTTGAAACAACGTGGTTTAGCCAAAATGATCGAGGCAGCGAAGCACGCAGTCAACACACAACAGCTCCCTCCCCGCTACGATGATCGTTTAGAAGCTGGCTTGACCGAGATCATGGCGATTTTGCCAGAGACGATCCCTCAGCAGCAAAAACGCTGGTTTGCCATAAAACTCTTTGAAAAAGATGAAGCGATTCAAGCAATGTGTAAACTGACTGATTCCCAGCAAGCAGTCCTTCAGGAGACGATTTCGATTTTAGAGATGATCTTTAAAGACAGCAGTGACGCCATTCTCGTTAATGAGCGCTATGGCTTCATTGAAGAATTGTTGGCGCTGGCAGTCATCAAGGAAACAGATCAGCACTTAGCCCTCAGCGACAAAATCGACCGCGTGTTGACTCATCGCGTATTGGCACTACCGATTTTTGCCTTCATTATGTGGGGAATCTACTATTTATCGATTCAGACGATTGGCACGATCGGCACTGATTGGGTCAATGATGTATTATTTGGCAGCTGGATTCCCGAAACAGCAGCGCATTGGCTAGAACAGCTGCAGGTCGCCCAGTGGCTACAAGAACTGATTTTGGATGGCATTGTGGCTGGGGTCGGTGCGGTTTTAGGCTTTTTGCCGCAGATTTTCGTGTTGTTTTTTTGCTTGGCTATCTTGGAGGACTGTGGATACATGGCACGGGTGGCATTTGTCATGGACAGACTGTTTCGCAAGTTTGGTCTATCTGGCAAGTCGTTTATCCCCATGTTGATTGCTACAGGTTGCGGCGTGCCGGGGGTGATGGCAAGCCGAACGATTGAAAACGAAAAGGATCGTCGGTTGACGGTGATGGTCACGACCTTTATGCCTTGTTCTGCCAAATTGCCGATCATTGCATTGATTTCGGGTGCCTTTTTCCCTCATTATAGTTGGGTCGCACCATCGGCCTATTTTGTCGGCATGGGCGCTGTGATTTTTTCAGGGATCGTCTTGAAAAAAACGCCGCTTTTTGCAGGTGATCTGGCACCATTCATTATGGAACTGCCAGCGTATCACTTGCCGCAGCTCACAACGATTTTGAAAAGTGCCTGTGATCGAGCCGTTGCTTTTGTAAAAAAAGCCGGTACGATAATTTTTGTAGCTTGTATCTTTGTCTGGTTTACCTCCAGCTACAGCTTTACCTTGCAGCGGGTCAGTGAAGACCAAAGCATTTTGGCCTTTTTCGGTCGACTTTTGGCGCCCCTCTTCGCTCCCCTAGGCTGGGGAACTTGGCGAGGCGCCGTGGCGACGATCACTGGCTTGGTGGCCAAAGAAAATGTGATCGGCACATTCGGGATTCTCTACGGACAAACCGGTGAGTTGTCAGAAAGTGGGACGGAGATTTGGCAAGTGTTGCGCGGCGATTACACTGCTGTGGCGGCATACTCTTTCCTCGTCTTTAATTTACTATGTGCCCCCTGTTTTGCTGCCATCGGTGCGATCCACCGTGAAATGGGGGACAGCAAGTGGACGTGGTTAGCCATTGGCTATCAATGCGGCTTGGCGTACTGCGCCAGTTTTCTGGTCTACCAATTCGGACACGTCATCTTTGAAGGCGGACACCTCACGCTAGGTGTTTTTGCGGCAATAGTCATTGCTGGTCTATTAGTATTTGCTCTGGTGAAGAAACCATTCCGAGGGAGTGCGCCCTTGATCCAAGTCGTAGGAGGCGAAAAATGATTGCTACAGTAATTCTAAGCGGACTGATTTTTGGCTATGGCGGTCGTGTGGTGTACCGCATGGTGAAAAAGGATCATTGTTCTGATTGCCACAGCAGTTGTCCCGTGAAGCATGAGGAAGCAAAGTAGAAAATAGCGGTTGTAAGTAAAAATTCGTGTGAAAACACCTACGGGTAGAAATACAATTGAAACGGTAGATCTATAGCCATGAATAGAGTGTTTGCTTTAAGAAGTTCTTAGTTTATTTAAGAGCTTCTTTTTTTTATTGTGGGTGCAAGCAAAGGATCTGTCCATTTTTGGTTCATTTTTTCCTTGATAGAATAAGTTTTGTGAACTGCTCAAGAAGGTTATCGAGAAAAACTGGAGGCTAGCAAAAAAAATAGGCAGTATTCCTGGTCTTTTTGAGAAGAGCAGTTCACTTAATCTGGAAGCGTGTACAAATATGTGGTCGCAAATCGTCTATTCAGGTCAGAACTTTTCACTTATAGTGTGTGTATAGGAATTATCTCGAGAAATTCTTTTACTAAAACCTAAAGAAATTTTTTTAGAAAGGAAATCGTCGTTTGCAAACTACATTATTAACAAAAGAAAACATTTTACTTCAGCAAGACAGTACCAGTTGGCAAGAAGCAATCAAAAAAGCTGCCCAGCCGTTATTGAGGAATGGCAGCGTTTCAAAACAGTATGTCGAAGCGATGATTCAATCCGTCTTAGATGCCGGGCCGTATATCGTGCTTATGCCTGGGTTTGCTTTGGCCCATGCCCGATCAGAAGATGGGGTTTGTCGTTTAGGACTAAGTGCGATGACCTTAAATACCCCCATCTCATTTGGTTCGCCCAATGATCCAGTGAAAGTCATTTTCTGTTTGGCAGCGATAGACCCGACCAGTCATTTGGAACTGATGAGTGAGTTAGCAGAGGTTTTAGCAAGGGACAATATCATTGATCGTTTAGCAAATGTGGAGACACCAGAAGCATTTATACAACTATTAGAAGAAACGAGGAGTTAAGATGGGATTCTTTCAAAAAAAGAAAAATGATGCATCGATCCAATCAGATGCAAAACCTAAGGCGAGTAATGGCAAGAAATTTTTGATAGCGGTTGCATGCCGTGCTGGGATGGGGAGTTCAACGCTGCTTCACATAAAGGTAAAATCAGTGATTGAAGAAAACGGCTATCCCATTGAAACGATTCATGGAAATCTAGACGTTCTCATTGGTTTTACGGGTGATGCCTTTATGAGTATGGCAGATATCGCAGCGGAACCTGATTTTCAAAACAAACCTTATGAAGTCATAGGCATTCAAAATATTATGAGTAAAGAAGAGATCCAAGGAAAACTAGAAACATTTCTTGAAACGATGCAAACAAAATAAATTGATGGAGCGAGGAATAAATTGAATGGCAATTTTAGTAATGAACCAATTCAGAAATACTGCTGTGTTGCTAATGATTTTAGCTTTGATCGGGTTACTTGCACAAAGAAAGCCTGCGAAGGAGACCCTGAGCGGTGTCCTCAAAGTGGGCATTGGGTTTATGATTTTTAATATTGGTGGTGGTCATGTAGGAACGATTGCTGCAAATTTCGCCACGTTGTTTCAGACCGCATTTGGTGTTCAAGGGACGGTTCTGGCAGTAGAGCCTGCTACAGCGTTAGCTATGGATGTATATGGTTTTGAAATATCAATGATTATGGGGCTAGGGTTCATATTCGGATTAGTTATTGCGAAATTGACGCCTTTAAAATCAATTTTTTTAACCGGTCAGCATTATCTTTTCTTTGCTGCTGTCATTGGGTTGATTTTTATTTCGAATGGTATGCCCACTTGGGTAACAGTTATCTTTGGTTCTTTGGTACTAGGTTTTGCAGGAGCAGGGTTGCCCAAATTGGCTCAGAAATATACAGATGAGCTGACAGGTAATGCAGGGGTTGCACTAGGTCACTTTAACTTAATTTTTTACTGGTTCTCAGGTGTCATCGGCAGTGTCATTGGCGGGAAAAATTGGCAAGCAAAGAAAGAGAAAGCAGCCAATCGCGAGCTTCCTGATTTCTTCTCCGTATTCCGAGATTTTGTCTTCTCTGTTGCATTTTTCATGATTATTCTTTTCTACATTGCAACGATCGCAGCAGTTTTAAGTGGTCATATGGATGTCGTTCAAGAAATGGCTGGCAACGACTTATGGTTCTTGTATCCGTTGATTCAAGGGTTGCAATTTGCGGCGGGTATGTCTGTACTGATTTATGGTGTGCGTCAATTTATTGCTGAATTAACGGCTGCCTTCGTGGCGATCTCTGAAAAATATATCCCGGGATCAATGCCGGCAGTAGATGTTCCTGTGTTTTTCCAATATGCGCCAACCATGGTTCCTGTCGGCTTTATTACCTCGTTTATAGGTGGCTTAACAGCGACGTTTGCCATGGCTGCTATGGGTTCTCCCGTTGTACTTTTGCCAGCAGCTGGGATTGCTTTTTTCTCGGGTGGAACAATGGGTGTCTTTGGTTCAATAAGAGGCGGGTTGAAAGGGGCGATCATCGCATCCTTCTTAGGCGGTATTTTGCTGACTGCATTGCCTTTGGTGCTTTTCCCAGCTTTTTCTGAATTAGGCATCACAGACGCTGGATTTCCTCAAATCGACTACAATATTATCGGAATTTTACTAGATAAAATCTTAAAACTATTTAGTTAAACAGTATGATTAGCAAGGAGAAAGGTGGATACCATTTCTCCTTGCTATAAGGAAGGAAAATCTGTATTGAATGAAAAAAACGTTTTGTTTGCATATAGTACGAATTTAAAAGCCCAAAGCGATGCTCAATTTTATCGGCTTGAAGAAGAAGAAGTCTATCAACAGATGGTGAAGGCCAAAGAACTTATTCTCCATGCAGAAAAAAATCATAAGCGTGTTCATGTAACAGGCGTGGGAAAATGTTCCTATGTAGCAGGCTATGCAGCTTCACTTTTCTCATCTGTCGGCACGCCAACCTATTTTTTAGACACAACCGAAACTGTGCACGGATCGGCAGGACAAGTCGTGGCTGGCGATGTAGTGATTGCGATAAGTAATAGTGGGAACACCAAAGAATTAGAATATGCACTTGCTGCCTTAAAAGCAAATGGCGCTGTAATTTTAGCGGTAACAGGAAATGAAGATTCTTCCCTAGCTTCCTGTGCTGAAGTCACATTGTCTTCTTATGTTTCCCAAGAAGGGGACTCTTTGAATAAACCGCCACGTTCCTCTGTGATTGCCCAAATGATCCAGCTGCAGATTCTGTCGGTGTTGCTGCAAGAAGCAAAAGAAATCAAGTTAGAAGATTACCTTAAATGGCATCCAGGGGGAAGCTTAGGAGCAACGACAAAAAAGGAGCTTACGCAATGAAAATCAGAGGAATTATACCAGCAACGGTCACACCATTAAATGAGAACGGCATCAATGAAGAGGGCACCAGAAAGCTTGTAAGTCATTTGATTGCTGGTGGTGTCCACGGGTTGTTTATTTTAGGAACCAATGGCGAATTTCATACCTTAAGCAAAGAAGAGAAAATCCAGTTTGCAAAAATCGTTGTCGATGAAGTATCGGGCAGAGTACCAGTATTTGCAGGTGCCGGAGATATCGCAACGAATAAAGTGATTGAGTTAGTAAATGAGTTTGCAAAAATCGGCGTTGATGCTGCTTCCATCATTACGCCGTATCTTTTGAAGTATACCGATGAGGAGTTGATCCATCACTACCGAATGATTGCTGAGCAAACGACACTACCAATCATTTTGTACAATATTCCGCCAAATACTAGAAATTTCATCAATCGTCATGTTTTCTCGGAATTACTCAAAATTGATTCGATCATTGGGATAAAAGATTCAAGCGGTGATCTAGAAAACTTCAAGGGCTATCTTGAATTAAATCATCGAGAGGATTTCTCTTTGCTGATGGGAAGCGACTCTAAGATTTTAGAAGCATTACAGTTAGGAGCAGATGGCTCTGTGGCTTCAACCGCAAATGTTGTGACGAAAACAGATGTGGCGATCTATGAACAATTTGTAGCTGGAAACATAGAACAAGCGCGGCAAGCACAAGTAAGTATTGATGATTTTAGAGAAGCCTGCAAATGCTCAACGATTCCGTCTGGGCTGAAATACTGTTTGCGGGCAATCGGACAGGATGTTGGGTTACCGAAACTGCCTGTTCTAGATCTTACGAAAGAAGAAAAGCAGCAGGTAGATCAAGTGCTTCAAAAATATGTACAAGCGGAAGGATTTACATTGAAAGTAGAACAGTAGGCTGCAGAAATGGGGGAACATTGATGGTAAAAATTGACTATAGGACGAGAAAGATGATGATGGCTCTGATTGAAAAACCGACCATCAGTTACGATTATCTTCAGCGGAATTATTCTATGAACCGCACTCAAATAGAGTATACCATTGATAAAATCAACCAGTTTCTATCTGCCCAAAAACTACCACTTAGCGTGAATAAGGAAAGTGTGATTCGACTGCCTGAAAAAAGCAAGGAATATTTGTTGGAGTCATTTTTACGTGAGCGTATGTTTAAGTATTATGAGATGAGTTCAAAAGAACGAGGAAAATATATCTTTTTGACGCTCTTTTACTACGAGAAAGACTATCTGTCGGTCAATCATTTTTTAGATGCGTTAAAAATCGGCAAAACAACCTTTATGAGTGATCTGCGCAAATTACAAGCGGAATTACATGGGTACGATATTTCAATCAGTTACTCGAGAAAAGAGGGGTATCACTTAGCAGGTGATGAACTGATGATTCGTTACGCTTTATTTCGAATGATTTTGGAAGATGTGACTAGCAAGGACGATGATTTTATTTACCGTTACTTTATTCATAACGAACGAATACAATTGGCGGATGAGCAGGACACCTATCTTTCTCTTCTTTTAGAAAAACATGCGATAGAGTTAGTTGAAAATAGATTGATTGAATTGAACTATATCCTTATTTTTTTATACCCAAGAATGGGCTTGAATGAATTTAATCTAAAGCCCTTTTCTAATGATCATGAGTTAGTAAAAATGAAGGAGTACCGCTTTGCTGAAGAAGTTTTAGAAAACGCAGGGGTGATGAATAGTATAGAAAAGAACTATCTCTGTGGGTGGGTCCTGGGAATGGCATTAGGGAATGAAAAGGAATGGCTTCAAGGAAATTTGGTCATCATTGACTTGGTAGAAAGAATCGTCGAGCGATTTGAATTGCTTTCAGGTATTCGTTTCAAGGATAAACACTCTGTCATCAAGCAATTATATAGTCATTTTCGACCGACCTATTTCCGAATGCTGTTTCGATTACCGATCATCAATCCTATGCAGGAGAAAATTTTTGAAAAATATAATGACCTTTATCAGATCGTAAAAGAAACCATGAGACCAATCAGTGATAGCTTTGATTCAAAGCTTCCAGATGAAGAAGTAGCCTTTTTAACAATGCACTTTGCGCTTTTGATCAGGAATTCTGAAGAATATATGGTGCAACAAAAAGTGGGGGTCGTTGTTTGCCCAAATGGTATTGGAAGCTCAGCAATCATTTACAATGAATTAAAGGAAATCTTTCCCTCTTTTATCTTATTGGGACCGATTGAAACAAGCGAACTGCATTCATTTGATCAGTCTTACGATATCATTTTTACGACAAAACCCAACTTTCAACTTTATCCGTTAAAAAAACCGATTTTTGTAGTAAACCCGATCATGTCTTACGAGGAACGAACCCAGTTGTTTTTAGATGTCAAATTCGAAACCAGTACAAGTATAAAGCCCAATACTGTTACGATCGACGGCTTGATGCAGGTTATTCAACAATATTCAACGGTTACCAGCGAGTCAGCTCTGCGGCATCATCTAGAGAAATTTGTACAAGAGTCCTGCTCGCCAACGGCATCTATCATGTCTCAAAAAGAGAAAAAGCCAAAAGAACCTGCAATGCTGTTGGATATGATGCGTCCAGAATTGATACAATTAAACAAAAAAGCCAGAACGTGGGAAGAGGCCTTTTATCTCGCAGCCAATCCATTGATTGAAAGAAAGATCATCACTAGAAATTACATCGATTCGATCATTCAACAAACCAGATCAGAAGGTGCTTATATGGTGATAGTCGATCAAGTTGCCTTACCGCATACGGTTCCTGAAGCAGGTGCAAAAAAACTTGGCATGGGATTGACAACGTTAGAATCTGAAGTATATGTCTTAGGAACGATTCCTGTAAAGTACATCTTTACTCTTTCTGCGTTAGACAGCAAGCAGCATCTAAATGCGATGACTCAGTTTATTACCCTTATTGAATCCAAAGACTTTTTTCGAGAATTAGAAAAACATGAATGTCCGGAAACAGCTTATCACTGGTTTGCAGAGATTTTACGTACTGCTGTTGTATAAATTTTTTCGAAAAAACTGTAAGTATTATAGAATAAAGCATATACTCTTTGGTCTTTATTGAGAGAAGCGTGCGAAGGGGAGTAATTTGCCTTCATCGTTTGCTGCTGTTCATCCGAAAGCGAGGGATGTCATCCAGAACTGTTAACAGCCGAAGGATTATCTAATGATACTAATTTATGCCGGTTGAGGTTAGTCCAGTTCTACAAGAAAGATTCATTCGGAAATCAGCTACCATAGAAGTGGAGAAACAGTTCGATCACGATCGGGCTGTTTTTTTATTCTTTAAAAAACGATCTATTAAAGGGATCTTAAATATAGTATAATTATTTAATGAAAAGATATTACTTAGTGGGATTTGTAGGAAAGGGAGCAAGGAACCTAGTTAGAACGTAAACGAAGATAGGCTTTTGATAAAGCAGAGTGAAAGGGTGAGGGCATGAGACAACAACGAAGACGGGAGCGTCAGAAACGCCAGCGGATCATTGCTGGGTTAAGTGTAGCATTATTGGCAATCACATTCGGAGCGATCTATCTAGTGCTTCAAGCGACAAGTATCCCCGAACAGCGTCTTACAGCAGAATCGACAAAACCGACTAAGCCAATGCAAGAATCAAGTAGTTCTACCGAAACAAAGCCAGAAGTAAAAACCATCACAGTGACAGCTAGTGGCGATATGCTTTATCATACACCTGTTTATTTAAGCGCTTACGATGGAAAGCGTTATGATTTTGACAATGATTTTGAGCAAGTCAAACCGTTAATTGCATCGGCGGATCTTGCTCTGGGTGATTTTGAAGGAACCATCAATCCTAATAAACCGCTTGGCGGTTTTCCCTTATTCAACGCGCCTATCGATGCCGTTGCCAGCATCAAAGATGCGGGCTTTGATGTGATCGATCTTGCTCATAATCATATCTTAGATACGGGAATCGAAGGAGTCAAAACAACGGCGGCTGCTTTTCACGATCAAGGGTTGGCAACGATTGGTGTCACGGTCGACAATAGTGGAATTTTGGTCAAAGAAGTCAACGGGATCAAAGTTGCTCTCTTGGCCTATGCCTATGGCTTCAATGGACTTGAAGAAAGCTTAACTCAAGCAGAGTATGACACCTATTTGAAAGACTTGTCCCTCGATAAAGTGGAAGCAGAGATCAAAGAAGTGGAAACCTTGGCGGATATCACCATCGTGATGCCTCAGTCTGGTGTCGAGTATTCTTTAGAACCAACGGAAGAACAACAAACTGTTTATCGGAAGATGATTGATTTTGGTGCTGATATTATTTTCGGCGGCCATCCGCATGTAGCAGAACCAACCGAAATCATCGAAAAGGACGGTGAAAAGAAATTTATCATTTATTCAATGGGGAACTTATTGTCGAATCAACGTTATGAAACCGTCAATAACAACTATTGGACCGAACGCGGCGTCATTCCAGAAGTTGAGATCACCAAACAGGGAGCTCGGACCTATTTAAGTAAGATTGCCTTACATCCAACTTGGGTCTCCAAAGAGCCGATCCCTGATCGTACCTATTATGATCCAGAATACGGCGTCTTGCAGGCCTTTGATTTTCAAGTTTACTTGGCCGAAGATTATCTACCGGATGGACAATACGCCAAACGTGTTACTGAAGAAAAACGGCAGCGCATAGAAACCGCCTACCATGAAATGCTGGAGCTGTTAGATTTGAAGTGGGAGCAGCAAAAAGAAAATCAAAATGACTAATAAGGCAACCTGACCAACAGGTTGCTTTTTTATTAGCTCTCGAGAAAACGAATCATGAAACGAATGGTGCTCCTTCCAACAAAACATGACAGTAGACTATCATTTATGAACAAAAAATGACACCTCAAACTGATAAAAATAAGTAATAATGTCAACATAAAGCATTCAGAAATGAGTCGGAAAGGATTCAGTAGATGATTTCTGAATAAAAGGGAAAGAAAGCAGGATGTGTCATGAGAATTATTATACTGACGAAAAATATATCATATGAGATTGATTTGCAGCGGGAGTTACAGATTTTGAGTCATGAAGTGTTCGTAGGGAAAAATACAGAAGAGGCGGAATGGTTGATAGAAAGCGCCAAATTATTTGACTGCTTATTTGTCAGTGAAACGATTGCAGATCCAGAATTTTTATTGATCAATCAGGCGTTGGCTCCTTATTATCAAAAACGAATCGTCCGTATCTTGCCAGGGAATATTGAACAAGAAGGTAGGATGGAAAAAGCTGAGAATGCCACGTACCTGAATCGCTCTTTTGTCGAGCTGAGAGAATTTTTGGCTGCACTACCACCAATTAGTCGTAAGTTAGAAAAAGCATCCGTCACGAAAGAATCCTTTCCTAAATTTCTTAGTCTGCAAGAACAGATCTTTTTTAACAATTTAGGAGAAGAGCAATTTATCAATCGAGAAGACCTATGTTGGAAAATTTGGGGAAATGGTGGAACAAACTCAAGAAAATCTCAGTTGTCGATATTAGCGAAACGAATCAATGAAAAATTAGATGAATACGACTACACTGAAAAACGGGTTCGTACCGCTTGGGGCAAAGGCTATATCTTACAATAAAAAGAAAATTGTGTGATCAAAAGAGCATCGAAGCCTTATTTCTCACGAATAGACCTCTTTGTAGCTTCGACTGCTTTTCAGGTAGAAACGACTCTGTTTTCAAATTGAGTCGTTTTTTATATAAAAATATTAGTATTAAATAAATGACGGTATCTAAAATTATGGTAATGCTTTTTTTTAGTGTTAAAATAGAGATAATCAGTAATGAAAAGGAATACTACAGGATTTAAAAAGCACTTTGGAGAAACGTGCTGTAGTATCTTTCAGAGGAGGAAATGTCGTGAAGAAGATTGAGTGTGTGATATTTGATTTAGACGGAACCCTATTAGATTCGAGAGAATGCAGCATCAAGGCGACAAAAGCAGCTTTTACAGAGATGGGACTCAAAGTACCGAGTGAGGTAGTCATTGAACATTACATGGGGATACCGATCGAAGAATCGTTTTTTAAAATGTCAGAACAGCCATTGGATCAAGAAACAGCAACGGAACTGATTCGGATTTTTCGTACCTATTATCAAACATACGAGGAAAGTACCTTGAACGTATTTCCTGAAATTCCCCATGTCCTAGAAATCTTAATGAAACGAAAGGTTCCTTGTTTCGTGGTTTCAAGTAAGAAGACAGCGGTCGTTAAACGAAATTTGGCTGCTCAGAGCCTTGTGGCGTTCTTTGAAGAAATCATCGGCTCAGATGCGGTGTCCCACTATAAGCCTCATCCAGAAGGAATCGATAAAGTAGTTACTCACTATCAGTTTGATCCGACAAGGACGATCATGGTAGGAGATGCTATTTTTGATATCCAGATGGGTAAAGCAGCCGGTGTCAAAACCATCGCTGTTACCTGGGGCAGCCACGATGCGAAAAAACTTTCCGCTGAAAAACCAGATGCTTTGGCAGAAGCGCCGCAGGATATTTTAGATTATATCTATGCTTGATCTATTTTTACTGATACAGTTTAAAAATCATTTCTATTTTTGATCTGTAGCGTGAAAAATAGAATGGACTGAACGTCTTCTTCCAGCAGTATATTAGAGGTTTCGACCAATGATCGATAGATTCGATTATTGGTTTTTTTTGTTGGTATGGATATGGGGCGTCTATTTACATGAAGCAACAATTTTAGCTATCTGTTGATTTTTGTGGATATTATAGTCATTTTCTTGTCATTAGAGACGATCTAGTTGCATTCGGGCACTACTTTTTAGCAGAAGGGAACGGGGCCGCCTCTTTTTCACTCTTATTTCTTTTATTTAATAAAAAGTAATTATAAGAGAATCTGAAAGGGAAACTATAATAGGCGTAACTGATTTTCTTAATGTGTCTGCATTGGTAAGAGCTAAAGACCCAATCATTTTTAGTGGTTTTTGGACAGCTAAGCTTCAATTAAAAAACCTATCGGAAGAAAATCAAAGCGAGCAGAAGGGATAGCGCTACTTTCACCAAAAAAAAATAGATGTAAAGGAGTAAGGATATGATATCAGAAAATATCAAGGAACCGAAAGACTATTTGTGTTATTCAAAAGAAGTGTTGCTAAGTTTAGGGGTAATGACAGATTTCCCCAAAATTTTTCATTTTTATCAAGAACTCTGCAATGAATTTGAGTACATTTATTATGATCGATCAAAAAATTTATTTGATCAGCTCAAAGCACTTCTAGCAATAGATGCGCAGATTCAAATTTTACTGGAACTTTTTGAAAATAGTAGAACAAACCTATGCAAAGAGTTTTGTATGGATGAGCATGAAATTATTTGTATGATCAAAAATGATAAAAAATCTTATTATCGCGAGCTTACAGGTCAAAAAAACAATCAAGTACCAAAATGGAGTTTAATTTATTTAAGTGAGGAGTAAGCATATTTTAGGATAATTCAACCATCTCAAGAAAGAACACATGGAGCAATAACGCGATGAACACGGGAGTAGAGGAATAGAAAGAGGGATCACAATAACAGAATCCCATCTTATGATCTAGTAAAATAGTCTAGCGCACTTTCCTTGTGATTTGTTATACTAATTCTAAGGAGCTGATCTTGACACCTTGTGTTCGGCAAGTACGTTCATGTGAGCGCTTTATTGATTGAGTGAGAAAAGAGGGAATGATTTGACGAAAAAAATTGTCTTTTTAGATGTAGATGGAACATTATGTGATGATGCTGGAAATGTACCAGAAAGTGCACGCCAAGCGATCACAGCGGCACATAAGAAAGGCCATGAATTTTTCTTATGTACCGGTCGTTCAAAGGCCGAAATTACAGAAGACGTGTTGGCACTGCCCCTAAGTGGGATGATTGGTGCCGGCGGCGGTTATTGTGAGGTGCATAATGAGGTGATTTTGCACAAAGTTTTTGAAAAAGAAGCTTTATTAAGATTGATTGATTTCTTAAAAGAAAACCAAATCGAGTATTACTTGGAATCGAACCAAGGTTTATTTGCAAGTACCAATCTAAGAAATCGTTTGCTGGAGATCGTCTTAGCAGGTGAGTCTGTTGAAAGTGAAGCAGGAAAACAACGCGTTCAAACTATTCAGTGGTTCCTTGATTTACTGATTGAGGACGAAGCGAAAATCGATTACGATGACGTGAACAAAGTTTCCTTCATCAATCATTCCATTCCTTATGAACAGGTCCATGACCAATACCACGAACAATTCCAAATGATTCGAAGTACGGTACCTGTTTTTGGCAAAGATAGCGGCGAGATCGGCATCAAGAATATCCACAAGAAAACAGCCATCGATTTTCTCTTGAACCATCTAGGGATCGATAACAAAGATACCTTGGCGTTTGGTGACGGCCATAATGATGTCGAAATGTTTGAAGCTGTTGCGACGGGAATTGCAATGGGCAATGCCTGTGAACAGCTATTGGCAGTAGCTGACGAGGTGACGGCTCGACCAGAAGACGGCGGGATTGCGCAAGCGCTCCAAAAGCACGGCCTCGTGTAGCTACTAAAAAACATGATTAGCACATGCTTTTTTATGCTAGTCAGGTTTCATAGCAACAAAGTTCAGAAGACCTGTAAAGTGATCGACAGAGTAGTTTTTTGCTTCATTCTTGTGAAGAAGACTCTGATTAGAAAGAAGTACTATCAGTGACTATACAACATACAATAGGTAAAAGGGGACAGAAGCCGAATTCTGGGCCTCTTTTTTTATTTCTAGATAAGATTTAACTGGGGACAAGACATGCACCCCAACTTTGGAAGCGGATACGTTATAATTTAGATACAATCAAACTTGGCCAAGGGAGATTAAAAAAATGGATAATAATCGATTGAATTTCATTTATAAGTTAAATCATATTGTGAACGAAAATGAAGTAGGGACGGTTGAATTTGAACTTGCTAAATTTTTCTTAGAGAACTTCAAAAGCGTGACTCGCTGGAACATTTATCAGATTGCAGAAGAGCAGCATGTATCACGGGCCTCCATTCGACGATTTGCGAAACAATTGGGCTACGAGAACTTTTTAGATATGAAAAAAAACGCGGAAACTTTTGATGATGGAATCAATGAATTTCTAAAGTTTTACGGCTACTCTGATTTTTTGCCTAAGCTTCAAGCCAATATTACTTCGCTAATGGAAGAATTAAGTCTGCGGTTTAATACACAAGAAGTCGATCGTCTTGTCCGATTAATCAATGATAGCCGGGAAGTTATGATTTTGTGTTCAAGCAATATTACTGGTAGTGTAAAAACTTTCCAGCAGCGAATGGTTATCTTTGGTAAAAGAATTACTTTATTAACATCAAAGAGCGATCTGACATTAGCCTTGGAACATTGCCAAGATCCCTTGATCATTGTTTTTTCGCTATCGGGTCTCTTCGTCTCTTCTATGCTTGAAATACTAAAAGAGGTCAAGGCACCAACGATTTTGTTTACAAATAATAGAAACCCGATCTATAACCGCTATTTTGATAAATTGTATCATTTAAGTTCACAAACACATGAGAAAGAAATCACTGAGCTGCTTTACTATACGTATGGCATTGATTTCGTACTTGATCTACTATTCAATGGTTATTTACTTAAATTTAAGAGAGAAGGCAATGGGCATGCATTATAAAGATAAACCACTATTTCCAAAGGATTTTTTATGGGGCGCTTCAAGTGCGGCGTGGCAAGTTGAAGGGGCTGTAGCAGAAGATGGGCGTTCAACTGCGATCATCGACTTAAACAGCAAAAAGAAAAAGCCCTATACAGATAATTCGATTGCCGCTGATCATTACCATAAATACAAAGAAGATGTCCAATTAATGGCTGATGCGGGCTTTACTTCATATCGCTTTTCGATTGCTTGGCCTAGGATCTATCCTGATAATTCAGGGGTGCCCAATCAATTAGGCATTGACTTTTACAATCAGCTGATTGATGAATTAGTTGAACATGGCATTACTCCAATCGTCACTTTGTATCACTACGATATGCCAGTCTGGGTTGACGAAGAATTTAATGGTTGGTACGACCGAGGCATCATTGATGCATTTGACCAATATGTTAGAACCTGTTTTGAGTCATTCGGCGATCGTGTGAAATACTGGCTGGCAATTAATGAGCAAAACATGCAAATTGTCTATGGAGACTGGTTAGGAGTATGCAAATACCCAGAGACTTGGTTTGAAGATAAGTGGAAAGTCAATCATATTATGAACCTATGTCATGCAAAAGCGGTGATTGCGTGTCATGAATTGGTTGAAGACGGCAAGATCGGCCCGGTTCCTGGGATGGTTCCGTTTTATCCTGAGTCAGCAAAACCAGCAGATCAGATTGCAGCGATGAATGCAGAAGAACTGACGGAAAAAATCTGGAATGATTTTAATGCAAATCGTGAATACAATGGTTTTATTAAACGTTATTGGAAAGAAAATAATATTGATCCCGATATTCGCCCTGGGGATATGGAATTGGTTGCACAAGCAAAAATCGACTTTTTCGGCATCAACTGTTACCGTAGCAACGTAGCGAAGGAGTCACCAGTGGCATCCGATCATCAAGAAATTGGGTTGAACAAATCGGGGAAAAAAGGGGAATTTGTTTACCCAAATTATCCAGGGATTTTTGCGCAAACGGTCAATCCTTTTGTCGAGACAACCGATTGGGATTGGGAGATCGATCCAGTTGCTATGCGTTACTTGTTACGCTATATGGAAGACCACTATCATTTACCAATGGTGATTACTGAGAATGGCTACGGGGCGCATGAGACGCTGGGTGAGGATGGACAAGTACATGATCAAGAACGAATCGATTTTTTAAATGATCAGATTTATCAAGTCGGATTGGCGATTGAAGATGGCGCAAAAGTCTTTGGTTATAATCCATGGTCCTTTACTGATCTTTTGAGTACAGGCAATGGGATGGCGAAGCGATATGGACTTGTCTATATCAATACAACTGATGAAGACTTACTGGATTTACGTAGAATCCCGAAAGATTCTTACTATTGGTATAAAGAAGTGATCCAATCAAATGGTCAAACGTTAGCACGTCCAAAAGGATGAGAAATGAGCGATAGAAGAAAGAGCTTCTATCGCTCCAAAAACTACTTTAATGAAAGCGGTTTATAAAATAAAGTGAGGATGAATCACTATGTCAAACTATCATGAACTGGTTGCGTATATTATAAAAAATATCGGAGGAATCGAAAATGTTCAAACAGTCAATCACTGTGCTACTAGGCTTCGTCTACAGCTAAGTGATCCGACCGCTTTTGATGACAAGCAATTAAAAGAAA
Organism: Enterococcus sp. AZ141; assembly: GCF_051714385.1. Lineage (NCBI taxonomy): Bacteria > Bacillati > Bacillota > Bacilli > Lactobacillales > Enterococcaceae > Enterococcus > Enterococcus sp. AZ141. The sequence continues at coordinate 328,233 of NZ_JBIORT010000001.1, read as the reverse complement.
ACAAACTCATTTTGGGCACAGTGAGAAGAGGACATGAAGTTCAACTGATCATCGGTCCGGATGTGCCAAAAGTGTATGCAATTTTTACAGAAGAGCGAAATCAAATGAATGGTCAGGCGAAGGAGGAACGAAAAACGAAGCGCACCCTCAAAGACTACGGCTTACTGATTGTCGATTTTATCAGTGGAACCTTCGTTCCGGTTCTGCCCGTATTGGTAGCTGCTGGGCTGGTATCGGCGGTATTGAATATTGGTGTGACCTTTTTCGGACTTGCAGCTGACAGCGGGACCTACACGATTTTAAATGCCATCAACGATGCGGGTTTTTATTTTCTGCCGATTTATATTGGGTATAGTGCTGCTAGAAAACTTGGTATCAATGGTTTGATGGGTATGTTCCTAGGTGCGATCCTCGTCCACTCATTGATCAATGGCGTGGAAGGATTGAATTTCTTAGGAATCGTTATCCCAACGATGAGCTATAATACAACGACTATTCCCGTAATATTTGGTGTTTTGTTTATGGCGGTAATGGATCGAATCGGGGATAAGTGTATTCCGCAATCGATCAAGTATTTCGTCAAGCCATTATTAGTTATTTTAATTACAGTGCCTGTCACATTAATTGTATTAGGGCCAATTGGAAATGCAGTGGGCGGATACATTGCTAGTGGGTTGAGCTTTTTATACGACAAACTCGGTTGGTTTTCAGTTGGTGTCTTAGGAGCAATGACTCCGCTATTGGTCATGACCGGCACCAATCAAGCGTTGTTCCCCTTGGTCTTTGCTATGTTAGGGGACTACGGCTATGATTCATTTGTTATGCCGGCTATGCTAGCAGCTAACGTTGCCGTGGGTGCATCAGCCTTAGCTATTTCTTATACAGAAAAAAATACTGAAAAACGAGCATTGGCTCTTTCTTCAGGACTGACTGGTGTGATGGGGATCACCGAGCCGGCTATTTTTGGCATCTTGATCAACTATCGAAGTGCTTTTATAGGAGCGATTCTAGGTGGTGCAGTAGGTGGGATCATGGCAGGATTTGTTCAACTAAAACAATATGCAGTTGTTTCACCAGGTCTGGTTGCGATCCCGACTTTTATCCCGACAGATGGTTCTGGATTCAATAGCAATTTTTGGTTTGCAATTGTCGTCATTCTTCTAGCAGTATGCGTTTCTTTTACTACAACGATTCTCTTAGAACGAAAAAGAGTTCAAGTAAGTCAAATGAGTAAAGCCGAAGATGCTTTGAAAGTCAGCAGTCCAATATCGGGAAGCGTTGTTTCCCTTGAGACAGTCAAGGACCCGATGTTTTCGGAAAAAATGATGGGGACGGAGTGGCGATCATTCCTTCTGATGAGACCATAGTCGCTCCTTTTGATGGTTATGTGATTATGACTACACCCACCAAGCATGCGATTGGCTTAAGAGGTGAAAATGGGGTCGAACTTTTGATCCACATCGGGATCGACACGGTTCATTTAGATGGAAAAGGATTTACTCTTTATGTAGCTGAAAATCAATACGTTAAAGCTGGAGAAAAACTGATTTCTTTTGACGAAAAAGAAATCAGTGCAGCAGGCTATGATCTAACGATCCCCATCATTGTCACAAACACAGCTGATCATGAACCATTTGCTCAGACGATACAGCAAAAAGTAAATAGCAGCGAGTATTTATTTTCAGTTCAATAATGGGTTCCCAATCATTTCTTTTTCAAGCTTCTTAACGCGGACATCAACTATACCTTCAAGTGAAAGCCCTGTCCTGAATTTTCAGCAGGGCTTTTTTATTTGATGCCCTTTCTTTGTCTCTACCAATGAATTGTATCGAAAAAATCCAGAATATTTCGAAAAATACCATTGCTTATTTATGGCAAAACCATTAGTATTATTAGAAAAACTGATGGTGAATCGATGATAAAGCGTGGCTTTAACAGTGAGAAAGCCGGATCAGTGGCATGAAATAGGAGTGATAAGTGTGGAAGAGTTATGGAATGTATTGAAACCAGCCGAACAAGTCGAACTGAAATTAAGAAAATTGTATACGCAGCATCATTTTTCACCTTATCACTCGAACAACTTTGAAGAGTATCGCAACTATCAGCAAAATGATCAGTTTTTGCGTGGTTCTTCCATCATCACGTTTACAGGCACGGATGGCAGGACGATGGCTCTAAAACCCGATGTTACCTTGTCTATTGCCAAAAATACACCGTCTGGAGAGGCGCGTAGAGTGTATTACGTGGAAGATGTCTATCGACAGGATCGTCAAGCTGGGGAATACCAAAAAATCGATCAAATCGGTTTGGAGCTCATTGACCAAATCACGTGGGAAGATCAACTGGAGGTTGTAAAACTGGCGTGGGAAAGTTTGGCTCAGGTGGGAAAAGGAACCTTAGATCTGTCCCATATGGGGATTTTGGACGGTATCTGCCAACGCTTCCCCGAAGCGGATCGACAAAAGGTACTGCACTGCCTGCGGGACAAGAGTTCTCATGGCATGGATGCACTGACTGTAAAGGCTGGCTTATCAGCAACAGAAGCTGAAAAATTAGCGAAACTGGTACGTTTGTCAGGTGATTTTGAAACCAAGTATCAAAAAGCCAAAGAGCTGCTGGCAGAATATCCCCAAGCACAAGCTGGTTTAGCAGAACTGAACCAACTGTATCAAGCATTGCAAAAAGAGCAACTGTCAGCCTCCATTCGGATAAGGTTGGATTTTTCGATTTTAAATGATGCCGATTATTACAGTGGTTTGCTGTTTCAAGGATTTATCGAAGAAGCAAGAGAGACGATTTTATATGGCGGCCGTTATGATCGCTTAATGAGTCGGCAAGGCAAAGCGCAAGGGGCGATCGGGTTTGGTATGAAGCTCAACCATGTAGGGCAAAAGTTGCCGACTGACAACGAAAGTTCAGGCTATTTGAACATTGCGCTGCCAAAAGGCCGTATGGGGGATGCCGTATACGATTTGTTCACGAAAGCCGGAGTCGCTGCGCAAGGCGTCTTTAAAGACAATCGCCAACTAATTTTTTGTGATGAAGAAAACAAGCTGCGCTTTTTCTTAGTCAAGCCTAGCGATGTAGCAATCTATGTGGAGCACGGAGTGGCGGATATCGGTGTCGTAGGCAAAGATATTTTAATGGAAAGCAAGGCGGAAGTCATCGAATTTCTTGATTTGCATATGGGGGTCTGCCGTTTGGCCGTAGCGGCGCGTAAGGAATTCGAGGAAGATTTCTCCCGACCGCTGCGGGTCTCTACAAAATATCCGCAGATCACCCGCCAGTTTTATCAAGGGTTAGGTCGCTCGGTGGAATTGATCCAACTGCATGGATCGATTGAATTGGCCCCTTTATTAGGTCTCTCCGATGTGATCGTTGACATCGTCGAAACGGGGACGACACTAAAAGAAAATGATTTAGAAGTGATCCAAGACATCGCGCCGTCTTCAGCGCGATTAGTGATCAACCACGCCACGTGGCGTTTCAAGCAAGAACGCATTCAAACAGTGATTGAGAAGGTGAGGGAGCAATTATGAGAATTTTTTCGACCCAAAAAGATACGATCGAAACGATTGTGGCAAGGAAACAGTCGGAAACGAAGGATGTTTCAACCGTTGTCGCCCAAATCATTGCCCGTGTTCAGCAGCAAGGAGATCAGGCGTTGTTTCAATTAATTGAGGAAATCGATCAAGTGACCTTGTCTTCCTTAACCGTCAGTCCAGGGGAGATAGACGCGGCTGTCCATGCCGTCTCACCCGAGCTGCTTAATGTGATGGAACAGGCGAAAGAAAACATTTTGGCATTTCATCAAAAACAAGTCCAGCAAGGCTTTGTCTTAACGAAGGAAAATGGCGTTGTGATGGGACAGCGGGTCTTACCATTAGCAAAAGTCGGGGTCTATGTTCCTGGCGGCACAGCAGCTTATCCAAGTACGGTTTTGATGGATGTCCTGCCGGCAAAAATCGCCGGGGTCAAAAAAATCGTTATGATCACACCGACGGACAGTCAGGGAAAAGTTCCGGCTGCTATTTTAGCGGCAGCTTCCGTTGCCGGAGTGGATGAAATCTACAAAGTCGGTGGGGCCCATGGCGTAGCGGCATTGGCTTATGGAACAGAAACAATTTCCAAAGTCGACAAAATCGTCGGACCGGGAAATATTTATGTCGCCACAGCGAAAAAAATGGTGTACGGCGAAGTTGATATCGATATGATCGCAGGGCCCAGCGATGTGCTGATCCTCGCTGATGCCAGCGCAAATCCTCGCTGGCTGGCGGCGGATCTTTTGGCACAAGCCGAGCATGATCCCTTAGCGCAAGCCATCTTAGTCACAACAGAAGCAGCTTTGATTGAAGAAGTCCAAGCCGAGCTTGAGTTGCAGCTGAAGCAACTGCCCCGCAAAGACATTGCTGCTGCGGCGCTTGAATCTAGCGGAAAGCTGATTCTGGTCAAAGATTTGACCGAAGCACTTACCATTGCCAATCAAATTGCTCCAGAACACCTTGAATTAGCGGTGGCTGATCCTTTTGCATTATTGGGACAAGTAGAAAATGCGGGCAGTGTCTTTTTAGGTCACCATACACCGGAAGTACTGGGAGATTATTTTGCTGGACCAAATCATACCCTACCGACAGAAGGGACGGCTCGTTTCTATTCGCCGTTATCAGTGGATGATTTTATTAAGAAAAGCAGTTATTTGTATTACCCAGAGGCAGCCATGAAAGCAGCTGGTCCAGCTGTAGCGTTGTTCGCGGAAACCGAAGACTTGATCGGCCATGCCCGTTCGATCAATGTACGAAGAGAGGGAGAAAAATGACCTTTTTACATCAAAAGTATCACAAGCTGACTCCTTATACACCGGGGGAACAAGTAGATGAGCAAGTCGTTATTAAACTGAACACCAATGAAAGTCCTTATCCGCCAGCGCCAAGTGTTCAAGCAGCGGTTGCTGATGCCGCCCAAAAGCTGAATCGTTACTCGGATATTGCTGCTGAAGTGGTGACAAACCCTCTGGCTGCCTATCTTGGCGTTACGCCAGCCCAACTGTTTCTCGGTAATGGCAGTGACGAAGTCTTGTCCTACCTCTTTCAAGGCTTCACGGAAAACGGCATCGCCTTTCCCGATGTGACCTACGGGTTTTATCAAGTATATAGTGCCTTGTACCAAGTCGCTGCCACCGTTGTTCCGCTGCAAGAAGATTTCTCAATCGCGTTAACGGACTACGATTCACTCAAAGGGACCGTCATTTTTGCCAATCCCAATGCCCCGACTGGGGTTTATCAAGAACAAAGCGAAATCTGTGCCTTTCTAAAACGGCATCCCGATCGCTTAGTGATTGTCGATGAGGCCTATATCGATTTTGGCGGCTCTTCAATGGTTTCTATGATAGATCAATACCCAAATCTCTTAGTCGTGGGGACGTTTTCAAAATCTCGGCAGCTGGCAGGGGCACGCCTAGGCTTTGCGGTTGCTAATGAAGGACTGATCAAAGACTTGAATCGGTTGAAATTTAGCTTGAATCCTTACAATGTCAATAGTTTGACCCAAGCCGCTGGTGCAGCCGTTTTGCAAGAACAAGCGTATGTCGATGAGAAGATCCAAGCAACGATCCACGTGCGTGAGTGGAGCAAGCAAGCCCTAGCGAAACTCGGCTTTGAGCAGACCGACAGCCAAGGAAATTTTTTGTTTGCGAGGCACCCTGCGATTGCTGGGGAAGAGTTGTATCAGGCACTGAAAGAGCAGAAAATCTTCGTCCGCTGGTTTAATCAGCCCCGCATCAAAGAGTATTTGCGAATCACGGTAGGAACGAGGGTCCAGATGGAACGATTGATGACGGTGTTAACAACGATCATAGAAGAGGTGAAGGAATGAGAAAAGCAGAAGTTACCCGCAATACGACTGAAACCAAGATCCACCTGCAGTTGACGATCGATGGTACTGGTCAGCAATCAATCAAGACTGGTGTGGGGTTTTTAGACCACATGCTGGAATTATTTGTCCGCCACGGTCGCTTTGATTTGACGTTGGTCTGTGATGGCGATACAGAAGTAGATGCCCATCACACAACAGAAGACGTTGCCATCGCCATTGGCCGAGCGTTTTCAGAAAGTCTTGGGGAGCGACGAGGCATCAAACGCTATGGCAGTATGCTGCTGCCGATGGACGAAGCCTTAGTCATGACAGCGATCGATATCAGCGGTCGTGGCATGGCAGTCGTAGAGTTGGCGATACCGAGCGAAAAAATCGGGCAGCAGTTTGATACGGAATTGGTTGAAGAATTTTTCATTGCTTTTGCCCGTGAATTAGGTGCTACGATCCATCTCCATCAAATCGCTGGGAAAAACAGCCACCACATTGTGGAAGCTTGTTTTAAAGGCTTTGGGCGTGCCTTAGGTGAAGCAGTAGCGATCAATCAAGCAGCCCCAGATGAGATCCCTTCAACCAAAGGGACGATCCAGTGATACATGAGGGAAAAATGATTACGTATCTTCCACACAGATGGATGAGATAAGGAAAGGGGCGTATTATGTTAGCAATCATCGACTATGGGGTCGGCAATTTGTTCAGCTTGTCTCGTTCGCTGGATTATTTGGGTGTTGACTGCCGAATCACGCGTTCACTAGCAGAATTAAAAGCTGCCGACCGCATTCTTTTACCCGGCGTAGGCGCTTTTGGCGATGCCCGCCAAAAGTTAGCAGAGTTGTCTCTGATCGAACCGATCCAAGAATTGGCAGCAGCTGGCAAACCCTTTTTAGGCATTTGTTTAGGGATGCAGCTGTTGTTCGACAGCAGTGAGGAGTTTGGCACACATGCGGGGCTCGGTTTGATTCCAGGACGGATCGTTTCCATGCAAAGCGCCTTTGAAGAAGCCAAACTGAATCTGAAAGTGCCACAGATTGGTTGGAATCGTTTGAATGTCAGAAAAGAAAGCCCCCTCGTCAGCGGGTTAGGGGAACAAGACTTTGTCTACTATGTCCACAGTTATTTTGCTGCTGATTGCCAAGAGTATGTCGTGGCAGACAGTGACTATGGTCTAGCAATTCCCGGTATCGTGCAAAAAGACAATGTCTTCGGCACTCAGTTTCATCCAGAAAAAAGCGGGGCAGTCGGGTTGAAGATTTTAAAAGCATTTACGGAGGTGCCGCTATGAAAATTTTTCCAGCAATCGATCTGTTAGATCAAAAAGTGGTCCGTTTGTACCAAGGAGACTATGAGCAAAAAGAAGTGTTTGGGGACGATCCAGTGGCATTTGCTCGTTCCTTTGAAGAAGAAGGTGCCAACTATCTGCACCTCGTCGACTTAGATGGTGCCAAAGCCGGCAAACTCCATTACTTTGATGTCGCAAAAAATATCGTCCAGCAGACCAATCTGTTTGTCGAAGTTGGCGGCGGGATTCGTGAGGAAGAAACGATCCAACATTGTTTGGCAGCAGGCGTTCATCGGGTGATCCTCGGCACGATTGCCCAGAAAGACCCAGCATTCACAAAAGCGATGCTCAAGAAATACGGCAATAAGATCGCCATTGGAGTCGATGCCAAGGAAGAAAAAGTGGCAGTGGAAGGCTGGCTCGAGAAAACGGCAACAGACGCGTTTACTTTTTGCCAACAATTGGTGGCATGGGGAGCGCAAACGATCATCTTTACAGAAATCTCCCGTGACGGTACAGGAGAAGGCATCAATCTGCCCTTATACGAAAAACTCAATCAATTGGATTGCGACATCGTGGCTTCTGGCGGCGTGGCTTCATTGGCAGATATCAAAGGATTAAAACAGTTGGGCATCTCTGGCGTGATCGTCGGGAAATCCTTATATAACGGCAGTCTCCAATTGGCCGATGTCTTAGCAGCAGGGGAGGCAGAAGCATGATCGCCAAACGAATTATTCCTTGCCTTGATGTGCGAGATGGGCGAGTAGTGAAAGGGGTCAACTTTGCTGGCTTAAAAGATGTCAATGATCCGGTGACTTTGGCGCGCTTTTACAATGAACAAGGCGCCGATGAGCTGGTTTTTTATGACATTACTGCTTCTGCAGAAGAACGCGGCTTATTCACGGACATTTTGCAGCGCGTAGCGTCAGAAGTGTTTATTCCTTTGACGGTAGGGGGCGGCATCAATCAGGTAGCAGATTTTGAACGAGTCTTAAACTGTGGCGCCGACAAAGTCAGCGTCAATTCGGGGGCGCTTCGCCGACCAGAGTTGATTGCAGAAGGTGCGAAACGCTATGGCAGCCAGTGCGTTGTTTTATCCGTCGATGTTCGCCGAGTCGGTGAGAACTGGCATGTGTTTGCCAAAGGGGGGCGGGAAGATACAGGCTTAGAAGCATTGGCGTGGATTCGCCAAGCCGAGCAGTTAGGTGCGGGTGAACTAGTCATCAACAGCATGGATACCGATGGCGTGAAGCAGGGGTTTGATCTCGACTTGCTGAAAGCTGTCAGCGAAATCACCAAATTACCGATCGTCGCATCGGGTGGTGCTGGCAAAAGTGCCGATTTTATCGAGCTGTTTCAATTGCCAAATATTGAAGCAGGACTGGCAGCCTCGATTTTTCACTATGGCGAGGTAAAAATCCCAGAGCTGAAAAAACAATTACAGGCAGTTGATATTCCCGTACGAATCGTATAGAGTAGGCGTTTTGATAGGCAACAGAAGGAGTGGATAACATGGTGCAAGTACGATTTGATGAACAAGGATTGGTTCCAGTGATCGTGCAGGATGTGGAAACGAATGAAGTCTTGACTTTGGCTTATATGAACCAAGAAAGTTTGACCTTGACCTTGAAGGACCGATTGATGACCTTTTATTCCCGCAGTCGTCAAGAATTGTGGCGCAAAGGAGAAACCAGCGGCAATTACCAGCATTTAGTGTCATTGACAGCAGATTGCGATCAAGATGCCTTAGTCGCCAAAGTAAAAAAAGACGGACCTGCTTGCCATACAGGCACAGAAAGCTGCTTTACAGAAGTGCTTTATGGTACAGAATCCTCTCCGACCATCGATGCGTTGTATGAGCTGATAAAAGGTCGTAAAGATACGCCGCAAGAAGGCAGCTATACCAGCTACTTGTTTGAAAAAGGCAGTGAGAAAATCTTAAAAAAAATCGGCGAGGAAGCAACCGAGGTCGTGATTGGGGCGATGAAGGAAGACCGTCAAGAAACCGTTTATGAGATTGCTGATTTGGCGTATCATACATTGGTTTTAATGGCAGAAATGGGGATTGATTTAGCGGCTATTCGCCAAGAGCTTGCCAAGCGTCATGTTGTGGATAAGAAAGTCAAACAAGAGCGGATGCAATAACGGTCAGGATTTTTCAGTAGAAAGAAAGTAGCTGACGATAAAAAAGAAGCCCTTCAGCTATTGCTTGAAGGGCTTCTCATCCGTGAGGAAAAAGTTGATCTGCTGGTTCTTTAAGTGAGCACATAAAATTGCTATTTGTTTTCTAACTCTTCGATCAATTCTTTCATTTCTTTGATTTCTTTTTCCTGTGCGTCGATGATTTTTTCTGCAAGTTCTTTTACTCTTGGATCAGACAAATCGGCATTTTTACTGGTTAGAATCGCAATCGAATGATGGGGAATCATGGCTTTCATCCAGGCTGTATCTCCCACGGCAGTTTGGCTTCTGACCATAAAAAGTGAACTAAAAAAGAGTGCAACACTGACAACTAGAATGCCGATATTCATTTTCTTGTTGTCATACATCTTCCACATAAACAATAGCATGATGATCGCCATCATCGCGCCCATCATAAGTGCCATAAACAGGCGGGTTTGGCTGAAAAAAATATGATCGAGGGCATAGACATTGAAATACATCATACAAAACATAATCACCGTCGATACCCCAATCATTACCAAAAATTTCCCATACTTCTTCATTTCTTTCCTCTCCTTTTTGTATACAAAATAAAAACAATAAAGCAATCCAAAACATCATCGTACCAGATGCTTTTTTTTGTTTATTGTTTTGTTAGAATAAATTTACTCCCTAAATCAAGTATAGCGGAGGAAGTAGAATGAGAGAAGCGATATACATTTGAACGAAAACAATGGGTTCTTAGAGTAAAAAAGCGAAAACGGGATTACTCGTCTAGGTTTATTTGTTATAATCAACCTAAGAAATGGATGGTGTATAGAATGAATCACAATGATCGCTTGACGCGTTTACGCTATGCTTTGGATATCAAAGATACTGACATGGTGAAAATTTTTGAACTTGGCGGCGCTTCTTTCACGAAAGAAGAAGTAAGACAATTATTGAAGAAAAAAGACCCTGAGACCTACGAGATTGAGTGTACCAATGAAGCCTTTGAGCGTTTCTTAAATGGTTTGATTCGCTCGCAACGAGGAACAAAGTCAGATGCTGCAGAACCTGTCTTAGAGTTGAACAATGGCAATGTGAATAATTTGATGCTGAAGAAAATAAAAATCGCCCTTTCCCTAACAACGGATGAAATGCTGAACATTTTCGAGCAAGCGGGAGTTACGGTTTCAAAAGGTGAACTGGGCGCCATTTTACGCAAAGAAGGCCATCGCAATTACAAGCCATGCTTAGACAAATATGCCCGCAACTTTTTAAAAGGATTGACGATCGAGTATCGGGATAACTAGTAAAAAATCAATAATAGACTGAACTTACAATGGGGCGCCTAAAGAGATGCATGTTATGTGTCTCTTTTTATGTGTGTAAAAATAACAATTTAAATCAGTGATTGGAACACTGACCGAGTCCAAGCTTGGAGCATGAAGAAGCAGGTTAAGTGAACGATCTGTTTGTTTGAATAACCTGTTCGTTGAAACCTGACAAGTTTGGTCATTTCTGATACAAATGTTGACGTGTTCAGAATGATGAACCATGCAATACTATCAAAATGAACAGGAGCATCCTGTGTCTAAAAGTTGTAATTAACAAGTCATCACCATCATCAGAAGGCGAAGTTTGTAGATAGGTGAAAGATAGGAAAGCGTATCGTATTTAAACGAATATAAAAGGAGAATGTTATGAAAAGGAAATTTTGGGGCTATTTGTCATTGGCGATCTTGTTAAGTCAGCCTGTGTTGGCACCTTTGGCACAAGTTATGGCTGAGGAACAGGAAACCATTCCATCAAACAAGGAAATAACGACACTAGGAACATTAGAAAAAGTGGAGGAGACTACTGAAACAGTCGCTTCTTCTCGTATAGAAGAATTCAACGGGGACACCACAAGTAACTCAGAATCGCAAGAAGTGTTTAATGATGATGAGAAAAATGGCTCGACGGAAAGGACAGAAAAAAAACTACCTGATTCAAGTGAAGACACAGCTAGCTTGGCAACCGAATCGTCAGCAAAAATGAAAGAGGCATTCTCTGATCGCAGCGTTCCATTGGACGCTTGGATGCCGGATAAGAATTTGCAAAATGAGGTAGCGAAAGGGCTAAACAAAACAGTTGATACAATCACTCAAGAAGATATGGCGAATCTAAAACAGCTAGATTTTTCTTCTTTAGTCAAAGACACAGTAGTCGATTTTACTGGCTTAGAATACGCTAGCAACTTACAAGCGTTATATACGACGTCTATTATTGCTGCGAATGTTCCCAAAATCACTATGGCGGACAATGCAACATTGTTTACCCGTCCTAATGTACTAGCACAAATTTTTCCAAAAGGATCTTTTTCAAATATCCACATAGGAAATTATGATGCCTATTTGACAGCCCAAGAATTAATTGGGGTTGGTCAATATCTTAGTGGGTGGGTTACAGATTATCTGACGGTCTATGCAAGTAGCATGACGGATTTTTCTAAGTTAGAGCTATCTGCAGAACACCATCAAAATTCCCAACTATCTATTATGACTCAGGAGAAAATACTATTAGAGCCAATGTTAGTAAAAGACGGCCAATCTGATGTTCTTTATAAAGACCGTATGATGGTTGATACCCAAGGAAATGCGTTGCTCTCTTCTTTGTCCAACAAAAAGTATTCTTATTCGATTCGGGGGATAGATAAAAATGGCTATATCTTTCCCTTATATGAAAATGATGGGTTTGAACTTACTGAAGAAGGGATTCAATTTAAAAATATTCCCGCCAATGTTGATTATTTATCAATCACTTCTTTTGTTCCTAATCGTTTATCCACCGAGAGAGCTGCTAGTACAGGTACCATTCAATATTTAGTGAATTATCAACTACCTGTGAAGTATGTGAATACTGCAGAAGATGTGAGCGTCAAGTATGTTGATGAAAATAAAAAGACATTGTTACCAGACGTCACTTTATCAGGGGTTGTTGGTGAACCGTATACGACACAAGAAGAGCCGATTGCTGGCTATACATTGAAAGAAATCCAAGGGGATAAAACAGGTACTTTCAGTGATACCCCGCAAGAAGTCGTTTATGTATACAAACGCAGTGATGCCGCACCCGTGACAGTAAGATACGAAGATACAGAAGGCAATCAGTTAGCAGAATCAACGATTCTGAACGGCAAAGTAGGTTTGCCATACGAGAGTGAAACCAAAGAACTTTCAGGCTGGACGGTGACTCAATCGCCAGCGAATGCCAAAGGCATCTTCAGTGACACCGCGCAAGAAGTGGTCTATGTGTATGAACGTAGTGATGCTGCACCAGTGACGGTAAAATACGAAGATACAGAAGGCAATCAGTTAGCCGAACCAACGATTCTGAACGGCAAAGTAGGTTTGCCGTATGAGAGTGAAGCCAAAGAACTTTCAGGCTGGACGGTTTCTCAAATACCAAGCAATGCCAAAGGGATGTTCAGTACTACCGCACAAGAAGTCATCTATGTGTACGGTGCTGAAAAAGAGAATAAACCAGAGGATGATTCAGGAGCAGATACGCCTGAATCAGAAAACAAAACCCCTGAAGAAGAAAAAGAGGATAAATCAGGAAACAAAGACAATCAAATGAACACACAAACCAACACACAAACCAACGGGAAAAGTAAATTACCTGCCACAGGAGAGCAACTAACAGGTCAACGAATCATGGGCTTTTTGGGAACGATCATTGTTCTATTTTCTTTCTTAGCAATTTGGCGAAGAAAAAGAAAAACTGAGAATTAAAGCTTCTCTATAAAGAGTAAAATATGTCCAGAATGGACGATTGGTTTAAAAAGTTAACCTTTTATGGAGTGGGGCGATCCACTCCTTTTTTGTAGGATGGATTGGACGGTTTCCTCGTCTCCTTAATCTTTGAATGGATTTTATCTGACTATTCCCAGTAGCTCAAAGAATTTCTGATCATTTGAGACTCTGATTCTTTATCAGACTAACGTTCCAAGACAATCTCGAATAACAGAATTATTTAGCAAGAATGTTTCATTGAGAGAAACGAATGAATCAACACCTAGGAAATGAAAATGCACGTTTAAAAGAGTATAATTACTGTAAAACTAAAGTTAAGAGGTATTACTATGTATAAATTTCTTTTAACTAAATTGGATCAAGATGTCTATGAGCTATTTGCGTATTTTTTTGAACATGCCATTGATCGTGAACTATTGAGTGACCTTGCGGATCATGTGCATTTATCAAAAAGAAGAATCGTTTTAGTTTTTGAGCGTGCCAGAGACTTACAAAAATCATACCCTTTTTTTGAAATCGACATGCGAGAAGGAAGGGAGCTAGCCCTTGATTTTGCGCCTAATTTTTTGTTGTCAAAATTCTATTCGGTTATGTTAGCAGAAAGTATGCCCTTTCAAATTTTAGACAGACTCTTTAGTGATAAATACGTGTCTTTGGAAGAAACCGCCCAACAACATTATGTCAGTAATCGCACGGTTCAAAGAAAGCTCAAGGAAGTAGAAACGATTCTTGAGAATTATCAAATCAAATTGAATTTAAAAAAGAAACCGTTATTTGTAGCGGAAGAATACCGAATTCGTCATTTTTTCCATATCATGTATTGGCAGATCTATGATGCGACGAATGTGCGTTATATTGGATTGTCGAAGCAAAGTGTTCGTGCATTGAAGGAGAAGTTGACAAGTTATCCTAGTTTTTATCGCGGTATCGATCAGGAAAAATTTATCCAACTGCTTGCACTAAGTCTTTATCGTTTTAAAAGAGGTTTTCCGGTAAAAGAGATTCCTCAAGAGATGAAGAAAATGGTCCATCACACGATTTCCTACGAGCAATTCAAAGAAGAGCTCATAAAACCATTGCTAAACGCTAACTTGATTCTAAGTGACGTTCCAGAAACAGAGTTTCTCTTCTTATATTATATGTTTTCTGTGATGACGACGTATTTGCCTGAAGAGATTCCTAGCCAACTAAGAGTTGTTGATCACTTCTCGGAAGGATCAATTGCAACAGCAAGACTGTTTGCAAAAACTGCTCAGAAGATCTTTCTCGTCCCTGAAGGGGAGATCGAGTATCTTTTCGTTAATGCCTTGAACATTCATTCTGTGTCACTCCTCTTTGCGTCGAAAAATAAAATTGATGCTTTTGGAAAAACGACAACGGATAAAGATTATCGCAGAGTCTTTCCCAAAATTTTTCCACTCGTGCAGGAGATGTACCAAGCGTTAGCCCAACAATCCCCAATTTTTACTACCATGTATGCTTCCAATAATCGACTGCTTTTTCAATACAGCATGCTTCTTTCAATTGTAGCAAAAATCGATCGAACGACAGTCCGCATCTTTCATGAATCAAAATTTGGAAAAATTCAAGAAATCAGACAAAAAGAACGATTGAAACGCTGGTTTGGCTATACCCTCGCTTTCGTTTCAGAAAAACCAGATTTTGTGGTGACCGATTATCCAGTTGATCGGCAAGCCTTTTTGGACCAAAATCCAAACGTCCAATTTTTTAAGTGGAATAGCTTTCCAACCGGTGACCGGTGGCTGGAACTAATTGAAGCGGTGGAAACATTTCAGAATACCTCCAATAAAAAATACAATGAAAATGATTGATTTACCCAAGATTCAGCAAACAGGCAGTATTCTCAAATCTGAGAGGACTGCCTGTTTTTCTTTATAGCCAGAGGATAGAAATTTGCTGAACAACAGTGTCACACCTTCTATAGCTTGCGAAGTATGTTCGGAGATAAAGGTGATTATGTAAATGAACTGTACTAACTAGAATCAGTATTTATATAACAGGACGTATTTTGTATTTAATCAGTCACATATTGACGCGTTTCCAGCTAAAAACCGTGTGATAATACAGACATACAAAACTGGAATAAATCATTTTACATAAGAATCAACCATTAAAATACAGGAGGTGCTGGAGATGGAGGAACCATTTAAAATCCACACATTGCAAGAATATTTGAACTTTTATATTGAGGAATCTGAACGGCTTTTCAGTAAAGATGAGTATGGGAAAATCAAAGAAAAAATCCATAGAAACTGTTTAGAAATTCGCATGGCGATTCAAGAAATCAATCAAAAAAATTTTTTCGAACAGCTTGCGAAAATCAATACCCTTGAAGCAGAGATTTTGATTATTTTAGAGTGTAGTGAGCTTCGAGGCAGTGACAGTGTTGTGCCTTTTACTGAAGCGGAAATCTTGCAAGTGGCAAAAGAAGACAGCAAGACTTACTTTAAAGAAAGGTGCGGGCTGACATTGATCGCCCCAACCCCTCATTCCTTGCATTTTTCGGTGGAGTAGGAATTTATCAGTTGGAATGTACGGATTGACGCTCAAAGACAAAAAAAGCAATAATATGACCAAGTCAATTAATAGACATGGTTTTTATTATAAAAAAATAGAAAGGGGAAACAAAACGAATGAAGCGATACGATATCAATGAGGACTGGGCACTTTCAGGTGTGATTGAAGCGGGAAATTTTGTTTTCGTGGGCTATTGCGTGGGGAACATCGGGCAGCCAATAGAGCAACAGATTGTAGGGGCATTGAATCATTTAGAAGAACGTTTGAAATTAGTCGATTTGACATTTGCAAATGTGGTTCAAATGGATGTACTTTTTAAAGATGTGTTTGATATTCCAGTGATGGAGAAGCTCTTAAAAGAAACCTTCCATGGGAAATTTCCGGTTAGAAAATCAATTCAGACAGCTTTCGCTCATTCTGGAGAGGTAGGCATTCTTTTTCAAATCGATGCTATTGCTTTTAAGGAAGATCAGGGAAAGTAAGTTCGTAGAAATCAAAAATGGGCTTCGATGTTTTTGCTTGTTAGCCGTAGGATAAAGGGAGAAGATCAAGAGAGTCTTGGCTGTTTCTATGAATAAGAATGATAAACAAAAGGGGCTGAATATCCAGTCTCTTTTTTTGTATCTCTATATAGCTATTATTTCCTTCGAGTTAATTGGATTGATCGGTTACACCCAAAGTTTTTTACGAGGACTCCGAACGCTTTGTAAACATAGTGTGAACCAGTTCTAGGAAGTAAGTTAAACTATATTTCTTTAATTTGTTCACACTTTCAGAGACACAATCATTCATATTCTTTATTTTCGTTTTATAAAATAGGACTTATTTTGTCATATTCATGACAATTATTGTCGTGTTCGTCCCTGAAAACCATGCAATAATGCAGTCATAAGGAATGAGTCAGCGAACGTATTACATAGATGTAAGAAGTAGTTGTCAATGGGCAGCTTTTTTTAATTGGAGAGAGTGTAGCTGATCTTATTTACTTAATTTGAAAGAGGGAAAAGCAATGAAAAAACCAGCGAAGAAAGAACTTTTATCACGTATTCTGATCAGTTCTTCTGTTTTTATATTAGGCAGCCCATTGATCACGCAAGCAATTGTCAGTGTTCCGGCAGTAGCTGAAACGATCAGCACTTCAACGACAGAAGAAGTAACACGAAGTACAAATGAATTCATATCTGAACAACAAGAAGGAATAGTCGAACAAGCTACAGGTGAAGAAACCGTCGATTCAGAAACACAAGTAGTAGAAAGTACAGGGGAACATGGGGCATCGGAGTCATCACAAGCAAGTGAAGATCAAGTGGAACCATCCACAGAGCAAATGACAGAATCCTCCAGTGAGCCAGAAGCCGCTGAGAGCAGTACAACATCTGATGAGGAGTCGAAAACAAAAGTAGCGGAAGCAGAAAATATCCTTTGGTCAGGTAACTGGGGAACCGCTCCAGCCACATTAGATATTGAAGGGGTTTTGACTGTAGGAGCAGGTACATTGACAACGGCGGTGGACCAAGTGGTTCCTTTAACGGACGAACTTAAGAACATGGTCATAAAAAAAGTTATTCTCACTGCGCCCGTCATTTTGCCAGCCGATGTGGCAGGTTTGTTTGAGAGCTACTCTCACAATGGCACTGTACCCTCTCAATTGAATGAGATTGTTGGGTTGACTTATCTTGATACGAGTCAAGCGACCACGATGAATAGTATGTTTTATGGCTATAGCGGATCTACATTAGATTTATCGAATTTTGATAGCTCCGGTGTTATAAATTCTTTAGGTGCCGGGATGAACGAATTTTTTGGACAGGTACGCTACCTAAGAGAATTAACATTAGGACCAAAATTCAGCTTTGTTGGGTGGAACAATTGGTCAAGCAATCCCTATCCAGTGAACTTAGTTGACCCTAGTGGAATGTATGGTTTTCATTCCAGTTACTATACCGGCTATTGGCAAAATGTAGGGGCTGGCACCATAGATGCGCCATACGGTGAACATATATTAAAATCAGAGGAACTAGTGTTGACCTATGATGGCGCGACGATGGCTGACACCTATGTATGGCAGCCTCGGTTTATTGAAGGAGCACCAGTCACAGTCAATTACCTAGATGAAGAGGGTAATGAATTATTGCCACCTAATGTATTGACTGGTGGAAATATTGGCGATTCAATTGAAGTTGTTCCTGAGGATATTCCTAACTATACATTGAAGGAAGTTCAAGGAGAGGAACAAATTGTCTTTAGCAATGTTCCGCAAACGGTCACGTATATCTATAGTCCTAAAATAGAAAGTAATGAGGAAAGAAAAATTGTCGCACGAGTCATTCACTATTTGCATGAAGACGGTACAGAAGCTGCTCCAGATAAAGTAGACACAGTTGAATTTACTCGAGAAGTAAGGACGAATCTAGCCACTGGCGAAGAAACCTTTGGTGAATGGCAAGCAAGAGATGATGATACGATATTTGATTTAGTCAAAAGTCCAGAGATAGTCAACTACTATACAGACAGGGAGTTTATCGATGAAGTTATCGATGTAAAGGCCGATTCAGAAGATATTGAAGAATTTGTCATGTACTCGCCAAAGATAGTCGAATCTACGGAGACCAAAGAAGTCAAGCGAATGATCCATTATGTGTATGAAGATGGTAAAGAAGCCGCGCCAGACAATGTCGATACGGTCACCTTTACACGCACAGTGACAACGAATGAAGCAACAGGGAAAAATACCTATGGCGAATGGCAAGCCAAAGATGATGATACGACGTTTGACGAAGTGTTAAGTCCAGAAATTGACAAATACAATGCAGATCAAAAAACGGTTGATAAAGTCACAGATTTGACGGCAGAATCAGAAGTTCTCGAAATAACTGTGACTTATTTGCCAAACATGATCGAATCTACGGAGACCAAAGAAGTCAAGCGAATGATCCATTATGTGTATGAAGATGGTAAAGAAGCCGCGCCAGACAGTGTCGACACGGTCACCTTTACACGCACAGTGACAACGAATGAAGCAACAGGGAAAAATACCTATGGCGAATGGCAAGCCCAAGATGATGACACGATGTTTGATGAAGTGTTAAGTCCAGAAATAGACAAGTACAATGCAGACCAAAAAATGGTTGATAAAGTCACAGACTTGACGGCAGAATCAGAAGATTTCGAAATAACCGTCACTTATTCGCCAAATATGATCGAATCTACGGAGACCAAAGAAGTCAAGCGAATGATCCATTATGTGTATGAAGATGGTAAAGAAGCCGCGCCAGACAGTGTCGACACGGTCACCTTTACACGCACAGTGACAACGAATGAAGCAACAGGGAAAAATACCTATGGCGAATGGCAAGCCCAAGATGATGACACGATGTTTGATGAAGTGTTAAGTCCAGAAATAGACAAGTACAATGCAGACCAAAAAATGGTTGATAAAGTCACTGAGTTGACTGCAGAATCAGAAGATCGCGAAGTGACTGTCACTTATTCGCCAAACATGATCGAATCTACGGAGACCAAAGAAGTCAACCAAACGATCCATTATGTGTATGGAGATGGCAAAGAAGCCGCGCCAGACAAACCGGACACTGTTACTTTTACACGAACTGTCACAATAAATGAAGCAACAGGTGACAAAACTTTTGGCGAATGGCAAGCGAAAGATGATGACACGAAATTTGACGAAGTGAAGAGTCCTGAGATCAAGAACTATCACGCAGACAAAACAAGCATCGAGGAAGTCACAGGTTTGACAGCAGAAGACAAGGATCGTGAAGTGACTGTTACTTACTCACCAAATATGACCGAGTCAACAGAAACCAAAGAAGTCAAACGAATGATCCATTTTGTATATGAAGACGGCAAAGAAGCCGCCCCAGACAAAGTAGACACGGTTACGTTCACTCGAACGGTCACCACGAACGAAGCAACTGGTGACAAGACCTATGGAGAATGGCAAGCCCAAGATGATGATACAACGTTTGACGAAGTGAAGAGTCCTGAAATCAAGAACTATCATGCAGACAAAGCAACAGTCGAAGAAGTTACAGGGCTGACAGAAAAATCAGAAAATCGTGAAGTAACAATCACTTACTCACCAAATATGACTGAATCAACAGAAACCAAAGAAGTCAACCAAACGATCCACTATGTGTATGAAGACGGCAAAGAAGCCGTACCAGATAAAGTAGACACGGTCACGTTCACGCGGACGGTCACCACGAACGAAGCAACTGGCGACAAGACCTATGGCGAATGGCAAGCCAAAGGTGATGATACAACATTTGATGAAGTGAAGAGTCCTGAGATCAAGAACTATCATGCAGACAAAACAAGCATTGAGAAAGTCACAGGTTTGACAGCAAAGGACAAAGATCGTGAAGTGACTGTTACTTACTCACCAAATATGACTGAGTCAACAGAAACCAAAGAGGTCAAACAAACGGTTCATTATGTGTATGAAGACGGCAAAGAAGCAGCCCCAGACAAAGTAGACACGGTGACCTTTACACGCACAGTGACAACGAATGAAGCAACTGGTGACAAGATCTATGGAGAATGGCAAGCCAAAGAAAACGATACGACATTTGACGAAGTGAAGAGTCCTGAGATTAAGAACTATACCGTCGATAAGGAAACGATCGAAGCAGTTACAGGAGTAGCGGTTGATAATCAAGACATCGAAGTCACCGTTACGTATGTGCCAAAAATGGAAACCGCAACAGAAACTGAGGAAGTCAAGCAAACGATTCATTACGTCTATGAAGATGGTAGCAAAGCGGCGGACGATCATACCGATAAAGTCACGTTCACCCGGGTGATAGCAAAGAATTTGGCAACTGGTGTAGTGACCTATGGCGAATGGAAGGCAAAAGACAACGACACGACTTTTGCTGAAATTTCCAGCCCAATGATTGAATATTGCACACCAGATAATGAGTTGATCGAAGCAATTACGAATATTCAACCCGATGCAAAAGATACCGAGTTGACTGTGATCTACAAAGCAAATACGGAAACGAAAGAGGAAAGTAAAGAGGTTTCGCGGACGATTCATTATGTTTATGAAGATGGTAGCCAAGCGGCAGAAAGTTATACGGAAACCTTAACCTATACACGCACGGAAACAACCAATCTGCTGACTGGTGAAGTCGCATATAGTGACTGGACAGCCACAAATGGTGACACGACATTTGATGAGGTGAAAAGCAAGCAAATTGAGGGCTACACGGCAGACCTGACGACAGTCAAAGAACAAACAGGAATGACTGCAGAAGATGAAGATACGGAGCTGACTGTGACGTATATAAAAAATGCAACAGACGAAGCCAATCCAACAGACTCATCAAAAGAGTCAAGCAACACGCCAAATGATCAGACAAAAACAGATGATAACACACTGTCTACTGATATGAAAATAACGACTAACGTATCAGAAACAACAAGAACAGTCACGAGTGAAAAAAGTCTTCCAAAAACAGGAGAGAAAGAGGAACCCTTCATATTATACGCTGGAGTGACTATGGCGGTATCATCCCTGCTAGCATTTTTCTTAAGACGCTTAAGACAGAAACGAAAATAAGAAATCAGAAAAAGCTTTCTTTTGAAATGGAATAGAATACTGGCGAAGTAGAAGACTGCTGATAATTTCCCATACTAATCTTGGAAATTTATCAGCAGTCTTTTCATTATGATTTGAAGCTTGTTCAAGTACTATCACACACCAAACCTTCTGACCACTTCAATAGAAAAACTCCTTCGTTTTCTGAAGAAAATTATGATATGATTTTGTGACAGAGACACGCTATGAAAGATAAAGGAGGGATGGAACTATGAAGATAAAACAAGTGAGTGAAAACTATGATATCACACCACATACTCTTAGGTACTATGAACAAATTGGTTTGCTATCACCCAACTATACTGAGAATGGGTATCGAGATTACTCATACGAGGATATTGAGCGATTAAATACCATTAGAGACCTGCGTTTTTTTGATGTGTCACTTGAGGAAATTAAGAACTACTTGGATACAAAGAATAAAGCGCTGACTAAAGAAATCCTTCATTTCGAGATGGAGCAATTAGAAGATAGAATCCATGCGTTAAAAGAGAAACAAGATTTGTTAAAAGAGCGAATTGACTTGCTTGTCTACGCTGAAAAAAAGCAAAACTATGAAATTGAACGTACATTTTATGAAGAACGGTACCTTGTTTTAAGTCAAGAGAAAGACACAGTGGGGAAAGACTTGTACTTTGAACTTAAACGCCTGCACAAACAATTTGAAAAAGAACTGCATGCCAATAATCAAAATGTTTTCGGAACGATTTTACTGCCGCACGAAGACGCATTTAGGCATCAAGTTTTCTATTGTCTGACAAACGATTTGGCAGATGAGAAGGCATTTACAATGCCTGCAGGAGAGTATCTCGCTATTTATTATACGGGCACATATAAGCAGCGCTTAGCTGCTTTAGCAGAACTAAAAAGTTACCTAAAGAAAAATAGACTGGTCGCGAAAGGAAATTTTTATGAGTTCTACTTGATTGATTTTCATGAGACGAATTTACCGGAAGAATACGTGAGTAAAATAGAAATTCTCCTTGATCAACCCGATTAAAACAGAATCAATCAAGGAGAAACGTATCTATTGGTACTTAGTGATTCAGCAAGTTTATCGATAAGATGACTTATGAAATAGAACTGTTCTTATTTCTCTACTTTGGTATCCATTGAGTAGGTGGGAGTAGTTTCCTTTAGAATGACTCGTGTTACGTGCTTTTCAGATTCTACTAATAAGAAAAGTAGAGTTGCTGGGATAACACTGATAAGCAGTTCGGATAAAGTTAAAGAGGTGGTCTGTAAGATACTTTGCAATGGTGAAAAATAGACCATTCCTAATTGGAGAATCGCCATAACAAGTAATGAGTAAATCAAGGCTTTATTCTGCTTGATTTTGTTACTGAAGGCTGAATCCGTGATCTCACGACAGTTGATCATGTAAAAAGCTTGACCGAAAACGATCGCATTGATCAAAACGGTTTGTCTGACAGCTTCGTCGCCGAATGCATTCATCGTTAGAAAGCCGAAGAAGGTCAAGAGTAGGCCGACATAAACGATTCGAAAGAGTGTATATTTGGAAATGATTTTTTCTTTCATATCACGAGGTGCTCGATTCATGATCATTTTGTGAGCTGGTTCAAAACCTAACGCATAGGAGAGTGTAATTGACGCAACTAGATTTAACCAAAGAATCTGCACTGTGCTTAGTGGTAAAGGAAGATTTCCCAACATAGAAACGATCAGCAAAAGCCCCTGGGCCAGACAGGTTGGCAAGTAGAAGAGGATCGTCTTTTTTAAATTATCAAAAATTCGACGGCCTTCTTTGATTGCTTTTGCAATCGTTTCAAAATTATCGTCAATGAGGATCATGTCGGCAGCTTGTTTACTAACATCGCTTCCTTTAATTCCCATGGCGATCCCTACATCTGCTTTTCTAAGTGCGGGTGCGTCATTGACCCCATCACCAGTCATTCCAACGATTTCGCCTTGTTCTTGTAAATAAGTAACGATCATCAGTTTATGCTCAGGTGTCATTCGGGCAAAAATATTGGTATTTTTTACCACTCTTTGCCACTCATCTGTGGATAAACGATCCAATTCAGTTCCAGTGATTGCCCGTTCAGAATGGTCGATTCCTAATTTTTTGGCAATCGCTTTTGCGGTCGTTGGGTGATCCCCGGTGATCATTACGACTCTGACCCCGGCTTTTTTACAATCTGCTACCGCTTCGATCGCTGATTCTTTTGCTGGATCGATAATGCCAGCTAATCCGATGATTACGAGCTCGTCCATCTCTTCATGAGTCAATTCAGTCGTTGTATCTACATCTTTATAAGCAAACGCGATCACTCGTTGTCCCTCTGAAGCAAAAGCCAAATTGATCTTTTCCCACTGTGCATGATCAAACTCCGCTATCTGCCCATCAATATGTGCAGCAGTCGCTTTATTTAAAACGATATCTGGAGCACCCTTTACAAAAATCCGCTTTTTCCCATTGATCAAATGGCTTGTTGCCATATACTTATATTTTGAGTCAAAAGGTAATGTTTCTAGACTCTTGATCCGCGGTGTGCCAATACGATTAGTCCAACGTAATAAAGCTAATTCTGTTGCATTTCCGGTCACTGGACAGTGGCGATCATCGAAACTCTGTGTTTCTTGACAGTTTTGCATGATTTTGGCTAGCAGTTCGTTGTTCGAAGAATCTGTTTGGTCTTCATGATCAATCACTGTTACCTGATTATTAGAAAACACATTGGTAAGGGTCATATCGTTTTTGGTCAAAGTACCTGTTTTATCAGAACAGATGACTGTCATTGAGCCAAGTGTTTCGACAGTAGGCAATCCCTTTACGATCGCATTTTGCTCAGACATATTTTTCACGCCGGAAGACAGAATAATCGTCAAAATAGAAGGCAATCCCTCAGGAATAGAAGAAACGATCAAAGCAATGATTGCTGACACGATATACATCGGACTCATGCCATAAATGAAGTAGCTGATCAATCCTAATAAGAAGATAAAGACGCCGATCCCTTTAAAAATAGCATGATTCATTTCGTTCACTTTTTTCAATAAAGGGGTTTCTTTCACTTCAATGGTTGCTAAAGAAGCATTGATTTTACCAATCTCAGTGTCCGAGCCAATTCCAACAACGAGCCCTTTTCCAGTTCCTGACTGTACTTGCGTACCTGAATACGCCATATTGGTTCGTTCAGCAAGTGCTATTTGCCCCTCTAAACGAGCAGTTGTTTTTACGACTGCATCAGGCTCTCCAGTCAGAATCGATTCATCGATTTTTAGTTGATTCACAGTTTCCATACGCAAATCAGCAGGAATAACATCACCAGGTGCTAAATAAACACGGTCCCCTGGAATCAAATCTTCTGCATCGATTGAAAGACGTCCGTTTTCAGATTCGACTGTCGCCTTTGAACTAAGTAATTTTGAAATGCTAGATAGTGAATCATCTGCTTTTCTCTCTTGGTAGTAACCAATCATTGCGTTTAAAACGACAACGAGTAAAACGATCGCTCCTTCAACTAAACTTCCCGTAATAAATTTTAAAACAGCTGCACCGATCAAGACATACATTAACGCATCGTGGAAGTAAGATAAAAACTTCTTCCATTCGGGTGTCTTTTCTGATGCTTGTAATTTATTTTTCCCGTGTTTTTCTTGATACGCTTTACGTACCTCATTTGTGATAAGCGTCTTACTTGTCGCTGACTGCACCTTTTCAATATCCAAATTATGCCATTGTTTCATTATTTTCCCTCCGTTTTCTTTACATGAATAGCATAAAGGTTAGAGTGACTATAAGGTCAAACGTTTTTTGAAAATATTTTTTACCTATAGGCTAATTGCAAAAAAAATTCTTTAGATGGGCTGAAAATGGCGATTTGGATCCGTGTTTCGTTATAGGAGTCAAGGCGCTTGATTGATGAAGGTACCTACAAAAAGGCTAGCAAAACTATTATCAAATGGCTAAATCAATGTCCGCTGGTAAACTTGATGCCCAAAATACCAACTATTAACAAGACGACGAAAACCCAAGTCAGAAGGGATAGCTGGTCTTTAAAGAACACGACCCCCACAATAATCGATCCCACCGCACCTATCCCTGTCCAAACAGGATAAGCGATACTTAATGGTAGGTTTTTGACCGCTAAAGCCAAGAAGCCAAAACTGAAAAGCATTCCGATGACTGTTGAAATACTATACCAAAAGTGGCTAAACCCGTTGCTCAGTTTCATGGTAGATGCCCATACGACCTCAAAAAATCCTCCTAAAAGTAAATAAATCCATGTCATAATTTATTCTCCTCCTCAAAAAAAAATAAGCATTCAGTAAACTCTTCAAGGACCTAATGAGTTTACCAAACACTTCTATCACCCGGTGGTGTTTTGGATATTCAATTAATGTAACAATAATAAAATCTTAGCTGAAAAGAGGCGGAATGTCAACGATAAGCGAAGTCAACTATCAAGTTTTTTTCAAGAACGAAAGGTAATTTTGTCGTCTAGATAGCCAAGGAAATCAAGGTTCAATCAGTTTGTCTTTGACTAGCCATTAAGTTATTTTTTAGCAAGTAATTAAATAGTTGTAAAAAGATAAGATGTTAGGAAAACTAGTTATTAATCATACGTAAAGTTATATTATCATTTCTTAATTTAGATTCTAAGCAAAAGATTCAATTCAAAATTACTATATTTTTCTAATAAATAAAAAAAATAAGCAATTTTGTTTGAAAAAGCTTATACTACTTTTTGACTAATCTTGTAAACTTATATAGGGGAGGGCGTATTTCTATGTTGTCAGAAGAACTATTGATTGATAGGTATCGTTATGAGTGGGTAATTCTTAAATACATAGAGAATTATAAAAATCATTATTGTACAGTTTCAGAATTAAGTACGATTTTGGCTATTTCTAGCTATAAAGTTGAAACTTACATAGATGAATTGAATACGTATTTGAGCTTAATTTCCAAGGATACTGAAATTTATATCAAAAAATCAGGAGAAATTACTTGTGCTAATCTGGATTACGTAACAGTAAAAAAAATAAGAATTAAGTTTATGAGAATTTGTGAACTTTTTAATATTTTGGATAATTTCTTCATTAATGAGATTCCTATGAAAAAGCAAGTTGGTTTGCTTCACAGCAGCCAGACCTCTAGCTATGTGAAGTTTCGCCATTTAAAGTCTTTATTAAATGAAGAAAACATTTTGATTAAAAAGAGCAGAATTATTGGGAATGAGTTAAGCGTACGCAGTATTTTTTTTAGTACTTACTATGAATTATTTAACGGCATTGAAAATCCTTTTCCAAAAGAAATTCGTCAAATGACCGATAGAATTATAAAGCAATTTTCATCACAATATATAGTAACTATCCCCAGAACAAAAGAAATAAAACTAGCAATCTTTATTAGTGTTTGGTTCATTCGAATAAAAAATAAACATTTTATACAAGAGACTTATGTAGACTATGTGAAAAATGATTTTACGAAGTGGTTGAAAAAAGCGATAAACAGTGACTCTTCGATCGACGATGAACAGATAGAGAATGAAATTGGTTATTTTTTGATGTTCTGTCATTTTGAAATCGACAATGAACAATTCGTTACGAAGTTTATGACATTTGATTTGTATCAAGAAGCAGTTAAGTTGACTCAAAAATTTATTTCTATGTTTTTTGACACATTCAGTTATGAAATAAGAGATGATTTTATAGAGAAGGAACTAACAAATATACATATAAAATGGTTAGTTTATCGCTTTAAAAATCAGTCATTCATTATCAAAGGGAAGTTTAATTATTTTCAGGAAACCAATCCAGCAATTGATAAATTTATTCAGGATTTTTTTCGGGAAATAGAAAAATCCACTTTTTTCCAATCTAATTCCGAGAAAAACAAGCTTTATTATGACTATCTTTTCTTATTAGTTACGCAGCTACCCATGGAAGAAATTGAGACACCTTTAAATATCTGTATTGATTTTTCTCATGGGAATAATTACAACAGCTATATAAAAATGATGCTACAGTCATTACAATCGATGAATCTTATCTTTGAAGCCAAAATCAGTAATAATACCAAGTTATTTCTTTCGGACTGTGCTATGGATAAATTGAACTGTGAACAACTTATTTGGAAAAAACCGCCTACATCTAATGATTGGAAGGAACTGGGAGAGTTGCTAGTACAACTAAAGGAGGCAGCTTTTGAAAGATAAAT
The DNA here is from genome assembly GCF_051714385.1 of Enterococcus sp. AZ141. Classification (NCBI taxonomy): domain Bacteria; kingdom Bacillati; phylum Bacillota; class Bacilli; order Lactobacillales; family Enterococcaceae; genus Enterococcus; species Enterococcus sp. AZ141. The sequence continues at coordinate 300,796 of NZ_JBIORT010000001.1, read as the reverse complement.
ATTTTTCATGGGTAGTTTTGCCCTTTTTTCTAATCAATCAAATGAGTTTCTTGCCTAGCGAACATACGAAAGAAGAAGCACCTGTATATGCGTTTGAAGTAGGTTCCAATGAGAATGAAATCGTCGTTGAGAATGATTCAGAAAAATTAGCGAAATACAGAAAACAAAAGGAAAATTTCCTCTCAATTGAGCAACAATTAACAATGTTAACGGAACAACCTTATTTGCTTTCAAATGATAAACCCATCTATTTAGGAAGAATTTTAGAAAGTATGTCTGGGGGAATTTTATATGGAAGAAAGTACACGGAATATTTGCATAAAAGATAGTAGTTGAAATAGATGAATCTTGTAGCAACGGTATAAAAATGTCAGTATGCAACACATTAATAGTATAGAAAAGGAATCGGTGAATATGAAAAGAAGAATTTCTACTTATTTTAGCCTTTTAGTAATTGTAACATCTATCTTGGTTGCGCCATTACACGCGATTGCTGAAATGAGTATTGGTGAAACCCAAGGTACACAAGCCACAAGTGAGACGAGTGATGTAACAAATAGAACAAGTGAGTCTCAAAGTGAAACATCGACCACCACATCAAGTGGATCGGTAGAATCTACAGATTTACAGAATACAGAGGTACAATCAGATCTTAAATCAGAAACTTTACAGACTTCGGAGAAACAATCAAGAGCGCCAACCATTGCTCCATTTTCAGCAGTTGATGATGTGATCACTTCCTTTAGTATCACGGATAAAAATGGAGCTCCTCTGACGGAAGCTGTTGGACAGTGGGAGACATTTCGAATCAATGGGACGTTTGATCTACCAAATAACCAAGTAAAAGAAGGAGATACGACAACGATCACCTTGCCGCCTGAACTTAGATTTGGTAGTAACGAATCCTTTGAATTAAAAGATTCGAACGGTAACATCGTCGCCAATGCAACCGTTTTGTCAGATTCAAAACAGATTATTCTGACCTATACAGATTATGCAGAAATCCATTCAGATATACATGGCTCTTTTTATTTTTACGCGGGCGTTGATTCAACAATTGTTCAAGAGGAACAGATAATAACGACGACGATTGATGTTGAAGGAACGACCTTTCCAATTGAAATTGATTATGCTGGTATAGATACAACCACATATCCTTTAACGAAATCTGGTTGGTTTACAGACGGAAGTGATCAAACGATTCAATATTATGTTGCAATCAATCGAAGTAGCGGTAACTATCCTGATGCTACGATCACCGATGCGATAAATAGTCAGGCTGTCAATTATGTTCCAGGTTCGTTCATTATTTATAAAGGAAAGTGGCAATTAAATGCTGCTGGAAATGATTGGGAATTAGTAAATCGTGTCAACGTGACTGGAGATTATGAAATCAATATTTCTAGTGATCAACGATCATTCTCAATAGATTTTGGAGATATTGGTAGTGAAGATCAATACGCAATTTACTATAAAGCAGAATTAGCGTATACACCTGTTGATGGAGAGAATATCGTTAATACGGCTGTATTGACATCAAATGACGTAGTGATAAAGGATGGCGTTGCCTATACAAATTACCAAAAAGGAGGAGGCGAAGCCGAAGGATATAATTACACGGTAAGTATTCTTAAAACGAATGAATCAGGGGAAGTTCTTTCTGGTGCACATTTTGAAGTTCTACGTGAGTCAACGGGACAAGTTGTAGGAAAATTGATAACAGATGACGAAGGGCGAGCTTCTATCAATGATCTTCTGAAGGATAATTATACGATAAAGGAAATAAAAGCTCCTGCGGGTTATGAATTATTGGATCAGGTACTAACTGTTACTCCAAGCGACTTTGGCAACGATAAAGAAGTGACGAAAAATGTTGTAAACAAGAAAATAGAAAAACCTGTCGCTTTGACTCTAGAAGCAAGTAAAGAATTGACTGGCAAAGCACTAAGTGCGGATGAATTTCAATTCCAACTGTTGGACGAGCAAGGGGAAGTGCTCCAAACTAAGAGCAATGATGCCAAAGGAAAAATTTACTTTGATGCAATCGTTTATGACCAAGCAGGAACATACAAGTATACGATCCGAGAAGTCGCAGGAACAGATAGCACGATCACCTATGATGACACAGTCTATCATGTAACGGTAAATGTGGAGGATCAATCGGGGCAATTAGTGGCAAGTCCAAGTTATGAAGGCAGTGCTGCTTTTAAAAATAGCTATAATCCCGCAAAAGGAAGTGCGGTTCTAGAAGCAAGCAAAGAACTAACTGGCAAAGCACTAAGTGCAGATGAATTTCAATTCCAGCTGTTGGATGAGCAAGGGGAAGTGCTTCAAACCAAGACCAATGATGCCAATGGGAAAATTTATTTCGATGCGATCGACTATGACCAAGCTGGCACATACAAGTATACGATCCGTGAAGTCGCAGGGACAGATAGCACGATCACCTACGATGACACAGTCTACAATGTAACGGTAAATGTGGAAGATCAATCGGGGCAATTAGTGGCAAGTCCAAGCTATGAAGGCAGTGCTGCTTTTAAAAATAGCTATAATCCCGCAAAAGGGAGTGCGGTTCTAGAAGCAAGCAAAGAACTAACTGGCAAAGCACTAAGTGCAGATGAATTTCAATTCCAGCTGTTGGACGAGCAAGGGGAAGTGCTTCAAACCAAGACCAATGATGCCAATGGGAAAATTTATTTCGATGCGATCGACTATGACCAAGCTGGCACATACAAGTATACGATCCGTGAAGTCGCAGGGACAGATAGCACGATCACCTACGATGACACAGTCTACAATGTAACGGTAAATGTGGAAGATCAATCGGGGCAATTAGTGGCAAGTCCAAGCTATGAAGGCAGTGCTGCTTTTAAAAATAGCTATAATCCCGCAAAAGGGAGTGCGGTTCTAGAAGCAAGCAAAGAACTGACTGGCAAAGCACTAAGTGCAGATGAATTTCAATTCCAGCTGTTGGACGAGCAAGGGGAAGTGCTTCAAACCAAGACCAATGATGCCAATGGGAAAATTTATTTCGATGCGATCGACTATGACCAAGCTGGCACATACAAGTATACGATCCGTGAAGTCGCAGGAACAGACAATACGATCACCTATGATGACACAGTCTATCATGTAACCGTAAATGTGGAGGATCAATCGGGACAATTAGTGGCAAGTCCAAGTTATGAAGGCAGTGCTGCTTTTAAAAATAGCTATAATCCCGCAAAAGGAAGTGCGGTTCTAGAAGCAAGCAAAGAACTGACTGGCAAAGCATTAAGTGCGGATGAATTTCAATTCCAGCTGTTGGACGAGCAAGGGGAAGTGCTTCAAACCAAGAGCAATGATGCCAATGGGAAAATTTATTTCGATGCGATCGACTATGACCAAGCTGGCACATACAAGTATACGATTCGTGAAGTCGCAGGAACAGATAACACGATCACCTATGATGACACAGTCTATCATGTAACCGTAAATGTGGAGGATCAATCGGGGCAATTAGTGGCAAGTCCAAGCTATGAAGGCAGTGCTGCTTTTAAAAATAGCTATAATCCCGCAAAAGGGAGTGCGGTTCTAGAAGCAAGCAAAGAACTAACTGGCAAAGCACTAAGTGCAGATGAATTTCAATTCCAGCTGTTGGACGAGCAAGGGGAAGTGCTCCAAACTAAGAGCAATGATGCCAATGGGAAAATTTATTTCGATGCGATCGACTATGACCAAGCTGGTACATACAAGTATACGATCCGAGAAGTCACAGGAACAGATAGCACGATCACCTATGATGACACAGTCTACAATGTAACGGTAAATGTGGAAGATCAATCGGGGCAATTAGTGGCAAGTCCAGCGTACCAAGAATCGATTCTTTTCAAGAATACTTATGTATCACCAAAACTTGGGAAAGTAACTCTGAAAAAAGTAGATAGCGAAACAGGAAAGCTACTGGCAAATGCAGAGTTTGAGTTGCAAGATTCGAAAGGAAATATTGTACAGAAAAAAATAGTTACAAATAAAGATGGAAAAGTTGAGATAAGCAATTTAGACATAGGAGAATATCAGTTAGTTGAAACTAAAGCACCAGATGGGTATCAAATCGATAAAACCCCTATCAAATTTTCAATAAATGATCGTTCAATTAAAGCAACCAGGGAAAAAGAGTTGGAGAAAGAAAATAAAAGGATAAAAAAATCAGATAGTGATGCTCTGCCTAAGACAGGAGAAACTGTAGATCAACGATATATACTCGTTGGATTGTTCTGTATCATTTGTTTCATCTTTTTAATAATACTAAAAAATAAAAAGGTCAAGAAACAGTCTTAATTTTGCTTACTATGAATGAGAAAAAAGAACTATCAAAATAAGATTAGTCATATCAACAAAAGGAGCTGGATTCCCCAGCTCCTTTTATAATTGCTTGATACAGCTCAAAAAGTGGTGATAGTCACTTTTTTGTAAGATTGCTTGTTGAATATCTTCACGATCCATCAATTCTAATAAAAGACTATAGATTTCTTCGGTATCTTCATATTCGTCTTTTTGAATCGCAAAGAGAAAGACAAATTTAACCAAATCACCATTTCCCCAATCAACACCATCAGGAATGATCGCCACTGAAACGGCTGAGCGTTTTGCCAGCAATGTCATGGGGTGGGGGATAGCAAGCCACTCGTTAATATTGGTCTGATTGATTGCTTCTCGTTTTTTCACACTGTCATAAAAATCTTGGGGCACAAAATCTTTTTGGTACAATTGCTGCGCCATTTTCTTTAGTAAGGTTTCTTTATCTGCATGATTTTCATGAAGAAAAAATGCTTTTTGAAACAATGAATAGATGCCGTCTTTTGTTTCACTGAGCGTTTCAATGAACGGTTCGATTTTGCCAATTTCTTTATCTAGCTTGGCCATGTTGATGTAAATAGAGGGAACCGAAAACTGTTCTAATGGAACGGTTGTGATCACAAAATCAATCGCAGAAAGATCACATTGTTGTAGCTCGACGTAAGAAAAGCGATCAACGACTTCGATCGTTTCTTGATAGTGCTTGATAATTTTTGCTTCAATAATACGACTCATGGCTCGACCAGTTCCACAAACAAGGATGACGCGATGTTTATGATGATTTCTGATGGAACTCCTTTCCATAGCACCTGCGATGTGCAAAGCGATATAGCCGATCTCATCAGGAGAAAAATAAAAACCGTGTTTCAGGCTTACCGTTTCTAAATGAGTCAAACATAAATCATAAGCCTGTGGAAAAGATTTTCTGATCGTTGCCAGCAATGGATTGCTACGGCGTGCATCCATTAGATTCATATTGATAAAGCCCTCAATATGAGATGTCAGATCTTCTATTAGCATCTTGTCTGTCTCTAATGCATAGTTTGACGTCTGTTTGATCGCAGTCAATAATTCTTCCACAATGGCTTTTGCAGTTTTCGTGGAAGAATCGCTTGCATCACCTGTTTCAACTAAACGTGGTGCATTCATCGCGAGATAGTAAATGAAGTATTGTTTTTCTCCAGCAGTCAATTGTATATCAAATGCATGATCGATTTCTTCTAAGAAGTGACCTACAACTTTCTGGGCATCTTTTTTGAGCGCGGGCACATGCAAGGGAAATTCGTTGATCTGATGACCGGCTATAAAGCGACTGATTGCTAAAGCAAAATGAGAAAGAATGTTTTTATGATAGTAGTCAGAGTCTAACAAGTCTAAGGACGCCAGATGATTTAATGACAATTCTTGCAAACGGGTCAGATCAATCGTATCAAACAACTCAAGTTCCATTTCCGTGAAGCCGACCAAATACTCTTGGAGATCTTTTTCAATCAACAGATCACTGATTGCTTGGCGTTTGGCGAATTCGTTACCCAAGACTTCAAAGCCAATATTTGGACGATTTACTATTTTTAATTGATAGGTCGCTAAATTGTCTCGAGCCGTTTTTAAGTATGAGTAAAAGGTGTTTTTACTAATAAATAATCGATCAAGAAAATCATCTAAGGATAAAGGGTTTTCATTCTTAAATAAAAGGAAAAGTAGATAGGCTTGTCGTTCTTCACTCGTAGTCAGAAAGGACTCGGTAGTTGACATACTTTCAGTCCACCAGTCATGAAATTGCTCTTTTGAACCAATAGACAACAAATAGCCTTGCCCTCGAATCAACTTGATGGAGGCACCGACATTTGTTAACAAATCATTCAAATTTGCAATGTCGGTCCGAACCGTTCGCTCAGAAATCGAGAAGTTTTTCGTTAACTCCTTCATTGGTAGCGGCGCCGTTTGTCTAGTTAATACTTCCATTAGATCATTTAATCGTTGATAAGCAAGTTTTGACACTTGTTTCACCTCCGTGCTCTTTCTCATCATACAATAGAAAGAATAAGAAGGAAATGCTTCACCAGTACCGAAAATTTCCAGAAGAGTTGGCAATCATTTTGGAAAACGCTTTACTAATGATTGCCACTTGAATTGGAAATTTGTTGTGTTTACATCGTGAATCAGAAACCGTAAATTAAACGTGTACAGAAAATAAACCACACGAATTACGCTAATGGTTTCATAATAAAGGAAAGGAGCAGATGAGATGGATTTTCAGGAAAAAAATATTCTCTTGAATGTGGCTGTTACATCAAAAGAAGAACTGTTTCACGTGATTGCACATCATGCCTATGAATCAGGGATCGTTACCAATGCAGCAGATACATGTGCGGCATTCATTGAACGGGAAGCTCAATATTCAACCGGCTTACAAGAAGGCTTTGCTATTCCACATGCAAAAGCTGAACCGGTTTTGGAACCGACCGTTTTGTTTATTCGTTTAGAGCAAGCCATCGAATGGGAAACTTTCGATGATTCGGCAGTCAAAAATGTGTTTGCTTTGATGGTCCCTAAAAAAGATGAAGGAACGGTGCATCTGCAAATGCTGAGTCGTCTAGCAACCGCATTGCTTGAAGAGACATTCATCCAGCAGATTCAACAATCAGAAGACAAAGCTTATTTAGCAGAATTAATCAAAAAGGAAATGATGGGAGAGAAAATTATATGAAAATAGTAGGGATTTCCGCCTGTCCAGCAGGATTGGCACATACACCGATGGCGGCAAAAGCTTTAGAAAAAGCTGGTGCGAAACTTGGCTATGAGGTCAAGATCGAACAGCAAGGCTCGTTAGGGCAAGTCAATGAGATCACTGCAGCCGAAGCAAAAGAAGCAGATTTCTTGCTTTTAGCGACTGACCAAAAAGTTGTTGGGATGGAACGGTTTGAAGGAAAACCGCAAATTCGAGTAAATATCAATACGTGTATCAAAGCACCGGAAGCGGTGCTGAAGAAATGTGTCGCTGCTGTTGAACAAAGAAACGCAAACTAAAGGAAAGAGGCAAGGATGATGAAAAGAGTTCTAGCAGATTTAAAAGGCCACTTGATGAGTGGAATTAGTTTTGTACTGCCATTGATTATTGGTGCTTCACTGGTTGTTGCCATTCCGAAAATGATTGCTCTTGGTATGGGGATCACAAGCTTAGATCCTTATGCTGACACGGAAGGCTTTAAACATGCGCTTTATTTGATTGAACAAGTAGGGTGGACAGGAATCGGCTTGATCAATACTGTCTTGGCTGGTTTTATCGCGTATTCTGTTGGAGATAAGGCTGCGCTAGGTGCCGGCTTTATCGGTGGTGCAGTCGCTTCTAGCACCAATGCTGGGTTTTTAGGGGCAGTTATTGCTGGGTTCTTAGCAGGATACTTAGTGAAGTGGGCGAAAGAACATATCAAATTACCGGAGTCGTTTGCTGGGGTGATGCCGCTGGTAATTTTACCCTTGATTGCTACATTGTCTGTAGCAATCGTCATGGGCGCCTTACTCTCTGAGCCATTGGCGTGGATCAATACTAGTTTGGTTGAATGGATCCGAACCATGATTGAAAATGACGTTAACAAAATTTTACTGGCAGTCATCATGGGGGCAATGATTGGCTCTGACTTAGGGGGACCTGTAAACAAAGCTGCTTGGATGGCAGGAAATGTGTTACTAGCGGAAGGGGTCTTTTTGCCAGCTATCATCGTGAATGTTGCGATTTGTGCGGTACCATTTGGATATGCCTTAGCAACTTTGTTCCACAAAAATCGATTCAACAAAGAGCTACTGGATGCTGGGCGTAATAACTTTATTATGGGGTTCATCGGAATCACAGAAGGAGCAATTCCTTTTACATTAGTCAATCCATTACGGCTTGTGCCGATCAACATGTTGGGAGGAGCAATCGCTTCTGGTTTGGGGATCGCATTAGGAATGTATGACAAAATGCCGCCAGTTGGGGGAATATACGGCTTCTTCACTGTTGGAAACGGTTGGGCGTATTTGATTGGACTATTTGCAGGAGCAGCCTTCATCGGTTTTGTCGCGCCTTTATTCGTGAATTTCAATAAGCAAGAAGAACAAACAGAAGATATTGCCCTCGATGATATTGAAGTGAGCTTTGAAAATTAAGCAACAAGGCTGATTAGCTAAATAGTAGCAAAAGAAAAGGCACGAGCAGGTGATTTTTCAAGAACGCTTTAAGGCATCTGACAATGTCAAGACTTGGGGAAGAAAACGAGAGTATTTGAAGAGAATCGATTTTCAAAATTCGAAGTATTTGTGTAAGAATCAAATTATGCGTACCAGATGGTAAAAAAATTGAGAAAAATTAATAGGCACGAACGACACCCATCGTTACGTGCCTTTTTTAATCACGGGAGAGGAATGATTGAATGAAAAAAACAGTACATGTCGTACCCCACAGTCATTGGGATCGCGAATGGTATTTTACGACGAGTCGCTCGAAAATCTATTTGATGCACGATCTAAAAAACGTCATTGAACAACTAGAAAAGGATGATCCTTATGAAAGTTTCATTTTAGATGGACAGGCTTCTCTGTTAGATGATTACTTGAAATGGCGCCCACAGGACAAAGAAAGGATTCAACAACTTGTTCAACAAGGGAAGTTGATCATTGGTCCATGGTACACACAAACCGATCAATTAGTGATTTCGGGAGAAAGCATTGTTCGAAATATGTTATATGGCATGAAAATTTGTGAAGCATTCGGAACCTACATGAATGTCGGCTATGTGCCAGATTCTTTCGGACAAGCAGCTAGTATGCCGCAAATCTATCGTGAGTTTGGTATCACTGACACGATGTTTTGGCGCGGTGTCAGTGATGACGATGTTAAATGCACAGAGTACAAATGGCGTGGAGAAGATGGTTCTGTGGTCAATGTTTATCAGATCCCAAGTGGGTACTACATTGGCGGTGCCATTCCTGAGCGAGAAGTAGAATTAGCAAAGTTCTTACATCAAGAACCGTTTAAAACGACTTGGGGACGCAGTGCAACGGATCAAGTGTATTTTCCAAATGGTTTCGATCAAGCACCAGTTAGAGAAAATCTTCCAGAATTGGTTGATCGAATGAATCAACTGTATCAGGATGAGTATGTGTTACAATTTTCAACGATCGAAAAATACATTGCTGCGGTCAAAGCACGCCATCCTGAGTTGGAAGAAATCGCTGGTGAACTGATCAACGGCAAATTGATGCGAATCCACAAAACGATTTTTTCTTCACGTCCTGATTTGAAGGCGATGAACACCCAGATCCAACATTACTTAGTCAATGTCATGGAGCCTATCTTAACCATGGCTATGCAATTAGGATTTGAGTACCCCGTAGAAACAGTCATAGAGATTTGGAAGTTAATGTTTGAAAATGCGGCGCATGATTCGATTGGTTCTTGTGTTTCTGATACGACCAACGAAGATATCTATATGCGCTATAAGCAAGCGCGAGATATTTCTATGAATCTTGTCGAATTGACGTTACGACAGATTTCTACTGCAATCAACAACCCACAAGCAAAAGAAATTACTTTTACGCTTTTCAATACCTATGACACAAAACGTAATGGGGTGATCGAAGCAGAGGTTTATTTGCCGCAAAAAGAGTTTGCGATCCTTGACCAGTCAGGTCAGGCGTTACCTTATACGATTTTAGAGCTTACCGACCAAACGGAGTATGTGTTGAATCAGGGGAACATATTAGATCCAGTCAAGGAGATCTATTTGCCGGAGAAAGTCTATAAAGCAAAAATTGCCATAGAAACGACTGACGTGCCGAGTATGGGGTATACCCAGCTGACGATTGATTTAAAAGGTGATACAAGCGCACCATTGCAGGAGATTACAACCAATACGATCGAAAATGAGTACTATCAGATCACTGTCAATAGCAATGGTTCGTTGGATATTCTAGATAAAACCAATCAAGTGCTTTATCAAAATCAAGGGATTATTGAAGAAAATGGCGACGATGGTGATTCATTCAATTATTCACCACCTGTGAAAGATTTTGTGATTTCATCAATTGATGCGCAACCAACGATCTCGATTCTGCAATCAGCGATCTACCAAAAGATTGATGTGGCATTCACCCTGAGGGTTCCGAAGGATTTAGCTGAACGTGCAGAAAAGAAGATCTCGGCTTCACTGCCGATCCAATTGACGATCGTGTTAAAAAAACAATCGCAACAAATTGATTTCAAATTAACGGTTGAAAATCAACAAGTGGATAGCCATCGGGTATGTGTGCTATTTGATACCGGAATTGCCTCGAAATTTTCGCTGGCTGACCAACAGTTTGGTACATTGCAGCGTCCGGTTATGTTTGAAAAAGAAATGGCCCTTTGGGAAGCCAATAAAGAGCAATGGAATGAGCAACCGATCGCCATAGAAACGTGTCAATCGTTTGTCAGTTTATTCGATGCATCCCATGGCGTAGCAGTAATGCCTCAGGGTGTACGTGAATATGAGATCGTGGGGGAAGCGTTTGATACGATTCGCTTAACGATTTTCCGAACCTATGGCTTCATGGGGAAAGAGAATCTACTGTATCGTCCAGGGCGTGCTTCAGGAGAATCAGTGATTGCGACACCAGCTGCGCAGTGTCACAAAACGATGCATTTTGATTTTTCTGTTGCTTACTTTGCGCAAGGATTTGATCAAGCAAATGTTGCGCAACGTGCCAAACAAGCAGTAACACCGATCACGCTTTATCAATCCGCAGAATTCCTGAATTCCCGATTGATTTTTACTTTAGGGCCGGTTGAACCAACCTTACCGGCAAACTATAGTCTTTTTGAGATCAATGGCAATTTGACCCTAAGTGTATTGAAAAAAGCCGAAGCTCGTCCAGGTTATATTTTGCGTCTATACAATGGGCTTTTAGATGAAGTTGGACACGCGACGATCACATTTAACCATCCAGTGAACGTAGTAGAAACAGTCGATTTAAAAGAAGCTACAAAAGAAGCACTTCTTGTGGAAAAGAATGTAGTCACTCTTGAAAAGATAGGCCATGCAAAATTTGTGACATTGTATGTAGAATAATTGCTAGTGATCGAGAGTAAGGATATTCAAGTGCAGAGTTGAAGAAAATTCATAGTGAAAAAGTCAACCTCCCGTATACATTTTAACCAGATGTGTATGGGAGGTAGGTTTTATTTTTGACTATTTTTAACAGTTTTTGTTGAGAGTCTATCAATTCACAGCAATGAAAGGCAAAGAATTTTCTCAGCCACAGCTTTTCCTAAAATTTCCCCTCCAGTTTGAGAAAAATGCAGATGATCCCCCGAATCAAATGCAGAAGCTAATCTCGTTTTATCAGAAGGATCTCTTACCATATCATTGATATCGATCGTATTTGCTTGAGTCATTATCCATTGATTAAACGCAGTTCGGATAGCTTCTTTTTCCTCGGTCCAACTCGGCTTTCCTTGGTTGTAAGAATAGTTAAAAGGGGGAAGCGTGAGGGGAACAAACGGAATGTCTGCTTTTTTTGCCAGATTTATTAGAACTTTGTAGTGTTTGATCAACTCATCTTTGGTAGGTAATTCTGAAAGTGGAGAGCCCGTTCCTGGATGAAATAAGTCATTTAACCCAATCAATGAAACGATCAAATCTGGCTTTTGATCCACGACATCTGCTTGGAACCTGTCGATTCCTGCAACACCAAAGCTGTCTTTCCAACGAGAAATCCCTGAACCAGCATGTGTCAGACGATTGCCTGATATGCCAGCATTAAAGCTTGTTGCAATCAGACCACGTTTGTTTAGATTGTCGATGACACTATCACTAAAATATCCTTGATTCGTCAAAGAGTCGCCAAAAAAAGCAATGACTTTTGCATCAACTTTCGTTTCTAGAGCAACTGAAGTAATCCCAAAAATAAAGTTATTGGTTTCTCTTATATTCGAATGGACTACTTGATCAGATAGTAAGTTTGCCGAGGAAGATACTCGATTGATCTCGTTGGAGAATAATGCCTCTATCAGAATATCGGCTCCTTTGGTTACTGAAAAATCAATGTCATCTGTCCATAAAGTGGATCCAGCTGGGACAATGAATTGTGGTCGATTATCTAAGGTAATAACATTGGATTGTTGGTTTCCCGGATTACTACTGATTTTTATCGACTCTACGTTTAAATCAAAAGAATCATAGCGGTTACAAAGTTCGAGTGCTAATCGTTGTCCAGAAAGCGGCTGCTTGATTCTTAAACGTAATTTACGTCCATTAGGAGAAAAGTTTAGTACTTGGTAATTAGAAAATACTTGATGCCAAATTATTTTTTTCATCATATATCACCTTACAGTTCATCTGCAGCTTTCATTTTATCATTGAAACCAAAAAGCCAAGTCAAAAGAAAGGATAGCAAAAATGTTCCTATATGAGAGAGTAGATAAGCATAGAAGTTTTTATCGATCCCTGCAACCGGGTTGATAAAAGAGGCAAATCCTATAACCCCACCTGCGAATCCATAGTTGACCAAGTGAAGGAAACCTGCTAGAGCACCACCAAAAATATTTGAAAGGGTCACGAGATAGAAGACTTTTTTGTATTTTAGTAGAATACCATAGATTGCAGGTTCGCCAACACCGCATATTTGTGAAAGAGTGGCAGCAAAGGCAACTTGTTTTAGTTGAGCTTTTTTTGTTTTCAATGCGATTGAGCACGTTGCACCCGCAATACCCATCATCAATACAGACGAGAAGGCATTCATCATACTAAATCCGTTAACAGTTAAATCGTTGACGATGATCGGAATCAATGGCCAATGCATGCCGAAGACCACTAAGACTGGAAAAAGTGCGCAATAGACTGCTCCGCCAATAATCGTGTTAAAGTCAAAAATGGTACTAATTCCGAATGCTAGCCCATCACTAATAATCGTTATGATTGGTCCGATGATAAGAAGAACGGCTAAGCTTAGTACCAGAACTTCAACGATTGGTGACACAATGAAAGAAATCACGAGAGGAACAATTTTCTTTAAAAACTTTTCAACATACGTTGCTAACCAAGCAGCGACCAGAATAGGGAAAACCGAAGCTGTATAATTCATAATGGGGAATTCTATGCCAAAAATAGCGACCTTCGCAGCTGTACTTGAAGCAATAGTGACTATATTTGGATGAATGAGTATCGCACCCACGACTGCCAGAACAATAGGATTCACCTTTAATTTTTGAGCTGCAGTAAAACCTAAGATGACAGGTAAAAAATAAAAAATGCCATCTGCAATCGTGCTAATCAATAGATAAGATTGCGAACTATCTTGTAATAAACCAAACGTCACCAACGAAGCTTGTAATCCTTTGATTATTCCAGCTCCTGCAAGAAGACCGATGACGGGCATCATTGAACCTGTAATTATGCCAATAAACTGATTGAAGCCATTTCGAAATAGCTGAAGAAAATCACTATTGGAATCATTTTCCACCACTCCCTCTGTAGAATCAAAGACTTGATCATTGTTTAACTGGCGCATTACTTCCTCGTAAATAGCATTTACTTTGTTTCCAACAACCACCTGATATTGTCCTTGAGCTTCTACTACGCCCATTACATCATCCAACTCTTTTATCTTAGTTGTATCGGCTTTCTCTTTGTCCACTAGATAGAAACGAACACGTGTAATGCAGTGGATCACATTTTTGATATTATTTTTTCCACCAACGTACTCAATCATGTACTCCGCTAACTGTTTGTCACTCATAATGAAACCTCCTCATTTCTTTTAACCGGTTAGGCCCATTTTAAATTTGTTTAAACAAATAATCAAGCATTTGTTTAAACAAATTTAAGTTATTTGTATAGGTAGAATGATATCATGTTATAATCAACTGAAAGAGTGAGGTGGAACTATGGTGAATAAGTTTCGGGATATATATGACACTTTGAAAAATGAAATTAATGAGGGACTCTATAACGATGCAATGGTTTTACCGACCGAAATGGCGTTAATTGAGCGATTTGGTACTAGTAGAAATACAGTTCGCAGAGCGATTCAACTGCTTAATGAAGATGGATTGGTTTATAGTGTGAAAGGAAGAGGGGTAGTTATTCTTGAAAGAATCGAGATTGACAAGAAGTCTTTCAAGGTAGGAAATTTTCAAGGATTGAAGGCACTATCCGCAGATACTGAGGTCGAAAAAAAAACAATTGTGCAAGAATTTCACGAGTTGACTGTTGATGATTCATTAGCAAAAAAAATTTCATTTCCGGTTGGTGAAAGAGTATACCTTGTGAAACGATTACGCCTCATTGATGGGAAAGCGATGATGTCAGATACGAGTTATTTCAAAAAAAGTATCGTTAAGGGGCTTAATGAGAAAATCATAGCCGGATCAATCTACGACCATATCAAACAAAACTTAGATTTTAAAATCGCTGCATCAAAGTCTATAATGAAAGTTGAATCTGCAAAAGATTCTGACTTTAAAGAATTAGCTTTAGGAAAAAATAATTGTGTGGGAATATTGGAAAATGCGGTCTATAATGATATGGGAAAATTATTCGAATATACGACAATCAGGTATATTCCTAACGAATATGCACTCATTTCATTTGATCAAAATTAAAAACTGGTTTAGCTAAATAACATAAAAGATCATAGCAAAGGGATTTCTAGTACATTGTCTGTATACTTTTTTTCTATTGCACTTGTACAAATCAACTAGCTGTCATTTATTTCTAAGTTGATAAATGAATGTGAGTTATCTAAAACAAGACCGAATAAAAAGCCAAAAGGTGGGAGAATACTATGAGAATTAGAGCTGCTGCATTGTCTGATCATAAAGAACTAGCTCATTTGTCGAAAGTACTAGGCTATCCAATCGAAGAAGAAGTATTGATCGAAGGCCTAAAGAGAATTTTAGCTGAGGAGGATCATCTCTTGCTGGTCGCTGAAATAGAGGGAAAAGCAGTTGGAATGATTGAAGCACAGCCATATTCAACAGTTTATTCTGCCGGGCGATTTTTTAATGTCCTAGGTTTGGTAGTGGATGATCAAGTGCAAAAGCAAGGCGTTGGCGGGAAACTACTGTCGGCAATTGAAGCAGAAGCCCGACAGCGAGGAATGCAAGGCATTCGATTAAATTCGAATGTCAAACGCCATGCTGCCCACAAGTTTTATGAAAACCATGGCTATCACAGCAGTCATGAACAGAAACGGTTTATCAAGGAATTATAAAAATGCAAAGACGCTGGAGGAGTGACAAACGACTCTTCAGCGTCTTTTTTGTATTCACTATAATTGTTTCAAAAGTCTAGTATTTATGGAATCAAAGCCAACAACAGCCGTTTAATCTCCTCATAAATCTCTCCGGTCTCCGGCGTCGCACGCTGACGATTCTGAATGATAAAAAGATCACGATAGCGGTACTCTGGATCAAGTTCCTGCCAAGGCAACTCTTCTGGTAGTGAAAGTTTCGAGATGATCGATTTGCCGATGTTTTGTTTTAGTAGGGACAAAATCACTTCGCTGTTATTGGCTTTGATGATTTGCGGATGCAAGTGCTGTGCGTACAGATAGGTTTCGTTAATGTAGTACATCCCCGAGTCGTTTTCCCGCAAGACCCAAAAATCAGAAGCGAGGTTGCCTGCTAACACCAATTCATCGCGATAAACGAATTCTTTTTGGATCAATGGCGAAACGATTGATTTTTCGATCAGGCCAATATGGGCTTTGTTTGATTCGACGGCATCGATTACTTCTTGAGAATTCATGATTTTGATTTCAAAAGCAAACGTTGGAAATTCTGCAATCAGCTGCGCCATGATGCTGGGCAGTAAGTAGACGGCGGTGGTATTCGAACAAGCGAGCACACACTCTGTTTTAAAATTTTTAGTGTCTTTGGCTTGCGAAAAAATAGTGGACATTGAGCGGAGAGACTCGACCACACGAGGATACAAAAACTCCGCTTGGCTGGTGGGTAAAATCAATTGTTTTCCTTTACGTTCAAAAAGTTTGAAGCCAAGTTCGGCCTCTAAGCGTTGGATTTGCAAGGAAATCGTTGGTTGAGTTTTATAGAGTTGTTTGGCGGCAAGACTAAAGTTTCTCGTTTCATAAACAACAATGAAGGTTTTGAGCAATTCAATCATTTTGGGGACTCCTTTATTATTAATAATATTTATA
The DNA here is from genome assembly GCF_051714385.1 of Enterococcus sp. AZ141. Lineage (NCBI taxonomy): Bacteria > Bacillati > Bacillota > Bacilli > Lactobacillales > Enterococcaceae > Enterococcus > Enterococcus sp. AZ141. The sequence goes on along the minus strand of NZ_JBIORT010000001.1, from coordinate 284,278 downwards.
ATTAGTATTTAAAAGTATAATTTTACAAATAGTTATCAGGTGATTATAGTATAAGTGTAGAGAAAAAAGAAAGCAAATTTAGTTGAAATTTTCATACGTTTAGAAAGGATGAGTTGATGAAAACATCGATCCAGCATTTTTTACATTCATTGCCAATCCCGATTTGTGGCTTGATTTTAGGCACTGTGTCTTTGGGGAATTTATTGTATTCAGAAGGAATGGAGACGGTTGGAAATGCGTTTTGTACCCTTGGTATTTTCATCATGGGGCTCTTCCTTCTGAAAGTATGCTTTACATTTAAGCACACGATGTCAGAGTTGCAAAACCCAATCGTTGCTTCGGTGGCGCCGACCTTTACGATGGCGCTGATGGTGATTTCCACTGTTTTTGAACGGGTCATTCCCAATGCAGTGGTGAATGATCTGCTCTGGTGGGGGGCTATCGGCTTACATTTTGCTTTAATGATCTATTTTGTTGTCGTGCATATTTTGCCTGTCGACCTTTCGCTGGAATACATTTATCCGAGCTGGTTTATTACCTTCGTCGGTATTGGCGTCATTCCCAATACTTCTGCTGTCTTTTTTAAAGAGCTGGGGGAAGTGATCGTCTGGATCGCATTGGTATTGTATTTTGCGCTTTTGCCGATTATTTTAAAACGAATCGTCCATCAGAAGCTGACGGAACGTGCGGCAGTTCCTTTGATCACGATTTTAACAGCACCAGGTTCTCTTTGCTTAGCAGGTTACCTTTCCGTATTTGAACAAGGCTCTGCTTGGTTTGTCGCCTTTATGCTGTTATTGTCACAAACGATTTATTTTTGTGTCGTCGCTTATATGAAAAACATGCTGGCAGTCGGCTTTTACCCAAGCTATGCGGCATTTACGTTTCCTCTTGTGATTTCAGCGACTGCTATGTTCAAATCAGCGCTGTTTTTTGCGAATCACCCACTGATATTTGGGTTTCTACAAGCCTTAACGATTATTGAAACAAGCTTTGCCGTGATTGTCGTCTGCTATGTGTTAGGAAAATATGCAATTCATTTGTATCAGCAAGCCAAAGCGCTGATTGCCGGTCATAGTTACTAAGGAAGCACAAGAGATCATACATTTTTTGAGAAAATACGTAATATACGCAAAACAATAGCACAAGTATTTGAAAAGAAAAGGAAGGGATCGCACATGAAAAGTACAAGCAGAAAAGTTGTCGTTGTCGGAACAGGTTTCGTTGGAACGAGCATTGCGTATTCCATGATCAATCAAGGACTGATCAATGAGTTAGTCTTGATCGATGTCAATCGGGACAAAGCAGAAGGAGAAGCCCTCGATTTGTTAGACGGTATGTCATGGGGGCAAGAAAACATCAAAGTTTGGGCTGGAGAGTACTCGGAATGTAAAGATGCTGGCATCGTGGTTATTACCGCAGGGGTCAACCAAAAGCCAGGACAAACACGGCTTGAATTGATTGATGTGAACGCCGAAATTATGGCAAGCGTCACAAAACAAGTGATGGATTCAGGCTTTGATGGCGTGCTTGTTATCGCTTCAAACCCAGTCGATGTCTTAACTTATCAAGCATGGCGTGTGTCCGGGTTGCCAGCCAATCGGGTCGTTGGTACGGGAACGACCCTCGATACCACAAGACTTCGAAAAGAAGTGGCGGCAAAATTAGCCATCGATCCACGGAATATTCATGGGTACATCATTGGGGAACACGGTGACTCGGAAGTCGCTGTCTGGTCCCATACAACGATCGGTGGGAAACCGATCGTAGAATTGATCAAGCAAAAGGATCGTTTGACCGTTGCCGATCTAGCGGTTCTTTCTGAACGAGTAAAAAATGCTGCCTATGAAATCATCGATCGAAAACAAGCAACTTTTTACGGGATAGGGATGAGTGTTGCAAGAATCGTTCGAGCGATCTTAAATGATGAGCAAGCGATTCTGCCGGTATCTTCCTACCTTAATGGGGAATATGGCATCAACGATTTATTCACAGGGGTTCCTGCAGTCGTGGACCAAAACGGCGTCCGCGAAATTATTGAATTGACGCTTACCCCTGAGGAAAAACGGCAGTTTGATACTTCGTGTCATCAGTTACGAGCAGTAATTTCCACAATTGGACAAAGCAAAGTCAGCTGATCTCTAGAACACCAATAATGAAATCCTCGTGTTCGTTTTTGCCAAAGCATGGTTCGACTATTTACGGTCTGCCATGCTTTTTTTCATCTAGCAAAGAATGTTAAAAGGAAATGGCGTATTTTACGCGAAACGCCCAATATTCAACTCTCTTTATTCACACTCCTTTAGGAAAAAACATCCTCAGTGAATGACAGAAAAAGAATGATCGATCAACCTTACAAACTTTCCGAGTTGTAAAAAGTGACAAAGTGTCACCTTATGTGGTATTCTTCAAAAAGTGACACTTTGTCAATATTTGGAAAGTAGGAGGAAAGAACAATGTTTCTGGCTATAAAAGAAATGCGTTATTCAAAATTAAGATATGGGTTGATCGTAGGAATCATGTTTTTGATCGCCTATGTTGTTTTTATATTGTCTGGCTTAGCTACCGGACTTAACTGGGATTTTAAAAAGGCCATCGTCGACTGGGATTCATCCGCGATCGTTTTATCAGAAGATGCGAATGACACATTTGCGGCTTCGCAATTGACGAGAGGGGATTTAGACCGTGTAGAAGGGACACAAAAAGCCCCAATTGGTTTATACAGCAGTGTCATTACGGTCAACGATGAACAAGTCAATGTGACTGTTTTTGGTACACAAGACGATGCGTTCTTGTTACCAGAAGTCTTAGAGGGCAAGCTGTTTTCAAAAGAAAATGAGATCACGATTTCAGAAAACTTAGCAGAAGAAGGTATCAAGGTCGGGGATCAAGTGAAAATCGGACGCTCAGATGAAACCTTCAAAGTCGTTGGGATCACCCCAGAAACGTCTTATACGGTGTCACCAGTGATTTATACTTCCCTCGATACTTGGACGAAAATGAAGTTTGCTAATCAACCATTTGCATCTGACAAGGAGCAGCCAATCAATATCATTGTGACCAAATCAAGTGATCCGAAAGTCAATAACCAGGAAGGAACCCAGCTCAAAGTGTTGGCAACGGAAGACTTTATTGAAAAGCTTCCCGGATTTTCTGCCCAAAACTTGACCTTAAATGCCATGATCTACTTCTTGTTTGTTGTTGCAACGGCAATCGTGGGGATTTTCATGTATGTGATCACCCTACAAAAAACAGCGATTTTTGGTGTGATGAAAGCCCAAGGGATTCGGACCAGCTTCATTGCCAAATCAATTATTGCGCAAGCATTTATGGTAGGAGTGATCGGGGTAGCCCTAGCCTTTGCGGCGGCATACGGCACCAGCTTGTTTTTACCAGATGCCATGCCATTTTTCTTTGAATTAAAGCAATGGCTGCTTTATAGCGGCATCTTGATTCTCGTGGCAGTTCTAGGCGGCTTATTCTCCATTCGGACGGTCACAAAAGTCGATCCAATAACGGCAATAGGAGGGTAACAAAGATGAAAGACATTTTAGTAATGAAGGATATTATAAAAAAATTTGGCAAGCAGCATACCGAAGTAACGGCACTAAAAGGACTGAATTTTCACGTTCAAGAAGGGGAGTTTGTCAGTATCATCGGTCCTTCTGGTTCAGGAAAAAGTACCTTTTTGACCATCGCTGGCGGCTTACAAAGTCCAACAGCCGGAGAGATCATCATCAACCAGGTCAACTTTTCCCAATTAAATGAAAAGCAACGAGGGAAGTTGCGTTTTAAAGAGATTGGGTTTATCTTGCAAAGCTCGAATTTGATCCCTTTTCTAACAGTAAAGGAACAATTTTATTTGGTCGACAAAGTTTCAGGAAAAGCCAAGGAAAAGGAACGGATTGATGAATTGCTTGCTTCATTAGATATTCTCGATCTTCAAGACAAGTTTCCCCGCGATTTATCTGGTGGGGAACGTCAACGAGTAGCGATCGGCAGGGCCTTGTTTAATGACCCAAGCTTGATTTTAGCGGATGAACCAACTGCCAGCTTAGACACCGATCATGCGTATGAAGTCGTGAAGTTATTAGTGAAAGAAGCGCATGAGAAAAAGAAAGCGACAGTTATGGTCACCCACGACGAGCGAATGATCCAATGGAGTGATCGCATTTTCCGAATGGAAGATGGCAATCTGATCGAACAAAACGCCCCATCAAGAGAAACTGCACAAGTCTGAGTGGAAAAGTAGAGGGATTTGTTTATAATAGAGGGAGTAGATTGCGAATGATGGAGGAGAATCCCTTGCCAAGTACAACATTTTTTCATTTAAAACAAGAGAAAAAAGAAAAAATCGATGCCGTGCTTTTAGAAGAATTTTTTAGCAAGCATATCAGTCAAGTCAAGGTCTCTGCCATCGTCGAAAAATCGCACATTTCTAGAGGGGCGTTTTACAAGTACTTTCAAAACTTAGAAGATGCCTATGACTATGCGATCACCAACTATTCCAACCAAATCCATTCTGCGATTTTTACGTTTATCAATCGCAACAAAAATGATTTTTTCAAAGGGATCGAAGAATACTTGGCTTGGTGCAGTCAATGGTCACCTGAAGATGATCATTGGAAAATGATCCACTTATGTACCCAAAGCAATGCCTGGACGAAGCGCGATGCGATCCCTGACGATTCGCCCATGATTCGCCAATGGTTGGAGCTGTTGGAAGAAAATCGCTTCACGATCCATGATACGCAAGAAGCCGTCAGTTTCCTTTACTTTATTATGGCGGTCGTGATGGATAGTCTGACAGATTTTATTTCGAATGAATGGACCGCAAAAGAGCTGATCAAAGATTTCCGCTATAAGGTGCAGTGGATCAAGTATGGAATCAAAAAGGACAACAAAGAGGAATGAATGCTTCGGCAAGAGGATGGAGCAAATACCTCGCACGGCGGAGAAGTTCATTTACAAAGAAAGAGGTGCCCGACAACCGAAATAGTTGTCGGACACCTCTTTTTTGAGCAAATGGTTATTTTTTATTTACACGTTTCGCAATGATTGGCAAGATCAAGCCAATCAAAAGAAAGGCGATCGGCGTAATGATATTTAAGGCCAATTGGAAGAACCAAGCTTGCGGATCTGCCGCATAATCAAGCTTAGGAACCATCCCTAAAATGCAGGCAAAGGCCGTGAACAAGAAGCACCATAAGCCAATCCCAAAGCCAACTTTGGTGTTTTTCACGAATTTATAATCGGAAGTAAAGCGATTGGCGTGTTTGTTGACTAGCATAAAGGCTAAGAAGACCCATAAGTAACGCAGTGGCATGACAACTGAATTCAAGTTCAGCAACCAACGGTACAGTTCGGTCATATTGCCGATTCCTAGTGCTGGAATGATGATCAAAATGCTGACTAGGATACCAGTCATAATATATCCATTTACTGGTGTTCCTTTTTTGTTTAGTTTTGCTAAGCCATTTGGTACAAATTCTGAATCAGCATCAGACAGTAATATTTTCAATGGGGCATCAATTGAAAAGGCCAAAGCAGAGATTTGCGCCAACGCATTGGCGATGGAATAAAGAATGACAAAGAAGTTGCCGATTCCGTAGAAGTTTCCAAGTCGTTGAAAGGCTTCATAAGCGCCGTTGACCATCAAATCTTCTGGAATATGGTTGGCATCAAAAAGCATCCCCATAGCAATCGAGCCGAGCAAGGCACATAACGCCACCATACCAGCTAAAAAGATCATGCCTTTTGGAAATTCTTTTGCAGGATTTTTTGTGTTATTTACGTAAGGCGAGATTTTTTCACAGCCGCCTACCGCAAATACCAGCATCGAGATCGTGGTTAAATAGGTAAAGTCAAATTTAGGGATATAGGTTGAAACAGATGACATGTTTGGTGTAGCAATTTCAGCACCAGTCATTGCTGGAGCGGTGACTGCTAAAAGAATAAAAAGAATCGACATCACGAACATGGCTGTTCCCGCGATGTTCCCAATCATTTTTAAGGTCGTCAATCCTTTAGAGGCAATCCATAAAAAGAATAGAAAAATAGCTAAACAAATCAACGAGACTTCCATGGAACCCATCGTCGATACAAATGTACCATTTCCTTTAAATAACCAACTCAAGGACACTAAGATTCCTTGAGGTTTTTGTGCCAAATAGGGCACGTGCACGACCCAATAAGTCCAAGCAGCAAAAAAAGCCAACCGCTTTGTTGAGGTTTCTTTGATCCATGAGGAGACCCCACCACTTGACTCTTTGAAGGTCGATCCTAACTGACCAACACTTAATGCATAGGGTACAAAATAAAGAGCCATGATTAATAGCCACGAAACAACAACAGTCAATCCTTGTTGAGCGTAATTGTTTACAACATTTCCCAGTCCCCAAACAGAGACGAACGCCATCAGCGCAATATTATACCAGCGTAATTGTTTCTCATTCATCGCTTTCTCCTTCTTAAAATGATTTTTCTGACTGGTTAAAATAGAGCGTTTTTTGAAATTTAGTGAGAAAAAAATTTCTTTCCATAAGCGCTTGATCACTATCAAGTTTCTTATGCACTTTTTCACAAATGTCAAAGGTCAAATTGAATAAAAAAATTTCAGCTGCTCTTTTTTATCCAGTCATTGATTTTCCATAGTTAGGATAAACCTCTGAATTCTTTTGGTCAAGAAAAATTAAATTGTTATTTAAAAAAAATAATAAATTTCTGATGATAGAAAAAGCAAACATCATCATTCATTAATAATCTGAAAGAAATGCTACTACATTCGGTCAAGGGCTTGGATGAAATAGAGAACGTTTCATTTAAATGAATGGACGCATAAAGATGAAAGAAACCCTTTCGAAAGGCTTTTAGCTGGTACTTTTTGGATAGATTTTTAAGCAAAGGAAACAGAAGAGTAGCTATAGTTTTTTTGTTTTTCTAACAATAACTTTACGCTAACATTCTTTCATAGAAACACGAAAACAAAGTTAGCTGGATTCTTCATTCCATCGAAATCACTGGTTTTTTTTCTTCAATTTATAGGAGTTGGGTGTTATTCGCTCAAATACTGGCCATAAAAGCAAATAAAAGACGAAGTTTCCACTGGCATGAAAGAAATCGAACAGTAGTCCTTGAAGGTAATAGGCAAGAAACGAAGGAAACTGATAAAGCCAAACCTCCATCAACGAAACGATCAAGCCATAAAGAAGTCCGCAAAGAAAGGCAAAGAAAGCTTGCAGGATACGATTTTTCTTGATGATCGGGATTTTTCCAAGCTGTTGAAAAAGAACGATGGTGCCGGTAAGTGCAGCCAATTGACTGATCGTCTAGGGACCCATGCCTAAATAGATATTTGTTCCGAGCAAACTTAGCAAGGCAATCATCAACGCATCGGTTAAGCAGTAAGAAAAAGCCACTAAAAATAAAAGGGCACTCATAGGCTGAACGTTAGGGATAAAGACAAAAACCAACCGTCCAACGATACACGCTGCGGTGAGCAGTGCTAAATGAGAAATTCTTTGAACGGAGAATACCTTGGATTGGGGAGGAAGCATGAAAATCGCCGACTTTCTAATTGATAATCATTCTCATTATACATGGAAAATAATATAATTCAAGATTGAAATACACATCATATAGTACGATAATAAAAACGGAGCACAATATGTTGTGTTTTTAGAAGGAGAGGGAAAGAAATGGACTACAAAAAACAAACGATTGAGAAATTGAACGAGGATATCAAGTTGTTCCAAGAAGTTTCGGCGATCACACCGGAAATGACCAAAACATTTGAGGGAATCGCTCGTTTGATTATGTTGGATCGTTACTCATTCAAGGATCAAACCCATCAAACGTTGGGTAAGGATGATTTGGTGATTTTGACAACGAAAGCTGATCCTAAATATCCTGCACGAGGAATCGGTATTGTGAAAGCAATCGATGGGGAACTAGTCTCTATCGAAGTGGAAGAGGCCTATCGTTCAGCGTTAGAAGATACTGATGAACAAGCCAGTGGACTTGTGAAAAGAAGAAAAAGTGACATTGAAAAACCGTTAGAACTCTTTTTTGAGCAAGTGGCGCATCGTGTTGCCAAAGGGATTTCTGCCAACGAGTCCCATGACCAGGAGCGCTTCCTTGAGACGTTTTACCAACAAATCGTGTCGCAAAACCTAATTCCCGCAGGCAGAGTACTTTATGGAGCAGGAACAAATTCTCAAGTTACCTACTTCAATTGCTTTGTGATGCCTTTCATCCATGATTCCCGAAAAGGGATTGCTGTCCATCGACAAGAAGTCATGGAGATTATGAGTCGTGGTGGCGGGGTTGGAACCAATGGGTCGACCTTGCGACCAAAATCAAGTGTGGTCCACGGCGTCAGCGGTCGGTCTTCTGGGGCAGTTTCTTGGCTGAATGATTTGGCGAACTTGACGAACCTTGTCGAACAAGGAGGTAGTCGTCGCGGAGCGCAGATGATTATGATGGCAGATTGGCATCCAGATATTTTTACGTTTATTCTTTCTAAAGTTCAAAATCCTGCTGTATTGCTTCACCTGAAAAAAGCAGTCACGAATGCAGCAATCAAACAACTGATCAATGAAAAACTGCAATTTGATCCTTTGACAAAAATGGAAGAAAAAATGTTCACTTATCTAGCGCAACTGCCTGAATCGTCAGATAAGGAACATAATGACATGATCCAAAAGGCAAAAGAAAAATTGCGAATAGGTGGCAGCTATACGGTAAAAGAAAGTGATTTCTTAACTGGTGCGAATATTTCAGTCTGCTTGACAGGAGAATTCATGGAAGCAGTGAAGACAGATGGGTGGTATGAGCTGCGCTTTCCAGATATTGACAATTATTCGGAAGCAGAGATGGCGCAATATGATGCAAAATGGGCGGAAGTCGGGGATGTGCGAGAATGGGCAGCTGCTGGCCATAAAGTCAAAACCTATCAAAGGATCAAAGCTCGTGAGTTATGGGAGTTGATTACTTTTTGTGCAACGTATTCTGCTGAGCCTGGTATTTTCTTTATCGATAATGCCAACAAGATGACGAATGCTACAGCATACGGACAAAAAGTCGTGGCAACCAATCCGTGCGGTGAACAGCCCCTAACCCCTTATGCCGTCTGTAACTTGGCAGCCATCAATCTCGCAAACATGGCGGATCGCCAGAAAGGCACCGTTGATTTTGCCAAACTAAAAGAAACCGTGAAAACAGCAGTTCGTTTCCAAGACAATGTTATTGACGCAACGCCTTACTTTTTTGACAAAAATGAGCAGCAGGCGAAAGGGGAAAGACGTGTTGGATTAGGGATCATGGGCTTGGCAGATTTATTGATCTACTGTGGGAAAAAATACGGATCGGCAGAAGGGAATCAATTCGTTGATCAAATTTTCGAGGCAATGGCAGTCACTGCCTATGAGGCATCCATTGAATTGGCGAAAGAAAAAGGCAGCTTTCCCTTCCTGATTGGAAAAAATGACCAAGAGACGCAAGCGTTGCGGAAGAAATTTGTCGATACAGGATACATGAAAAAAATGCCAGCGCACATCCACGAAGGCGTGCTGCGATTCGGCATTCGTAACTCTCATCTTTTGACCGTTGCACCAACAGGATCGACAGGCACGATGACGGGAGTTTCAACCGGTTTAGAACCTTACTACTCCTTTTCTTATTTTAGAAGCGGTCGACTAGGTAAGTTTATTGAAATCAATGCGGAGATCGTTGACGAATACCTGATGGATCATCCTGAAAGAACCAAAGCGCAGTTGCCGGCATGGTTCATTTCCGCTATGGAGTTGACGCCCGAAGAACATGTCGGTGTGCAATGCACCATTCAACGTTGGGTGGATAGCTCCATTTCAAAAACGGTCAATGCACCAAAAGGATATACAGTAAGCCAAGTAGCCAAGGTTTATCGAGATCTTTATGAAGGAGGAGCCAAAGGAGGGACCGTCTATGTAGATGGCAGCCGAGATTCACAAGTACTTACCTTAGAAGCGGTAGAAAATGAGCTGACCGCACAAGTTGAACCGCTGCCTGTCGTTCAAGTAGATGAACCCGTCGTCTCTGGTGAAATCTGCCCCATCTGCCATGAAGGAACCATTGAGGAAATCGGCGGCTGTAGTACCTGCACAAACTGTAAAATCCAATTAAAATGCGGGCTCTAAGAAAAAACGGGATTGATAAAATAACTCTTATCCGCATATTGGATAGAAAAACGATTAGTATTTTGACTATTGGAGAGGAAGAAATAGATGAAAAAAGTATTTGTCGTATTTATGCTAGTGAGCACATTACTCGTCGCTACAGGATGTCAACAGGCAAGTGTAACGTCAGAAAGCACGCAGCAAAGTTCCTTGAAGCAAGAACAAGGAACAGCTACGATCGTCATCCAAAATCAAGAAGATGTGACCTCAAAAGAAGTAACGTTCCGAGAAAATGAGTCGCTGCTGGAAGTAATGAAAGAAAACTTTGCGATCAAAGAAAAAGATGGCTTTATCACCTCGATCAACGGCATCAGCCAAGATCAAAAAGCCAATCTATTTTGGGTCTATACCGTCAATGACGAAATGACCGATAAAGGGGCACAAGCGTTGATTTTAAAGAACAATGACACTATCACATTTGATTTGAAAGCATTCTGATTTGTTCGTTAAATCAGTTGCGGGATTAGGAGCCTCTGCTAGTAAAATGGTAAAGGGTTAGGTGGAAATAAAAGAGGTGAATAGCGTTGTCATATGGAAATTAATAATTTTTAGCAAATAGAAATGAATCAGAATAGTGATAGAGATATTTGCTATTGGTCATAGAAGTATTATTTAGATAAAAAAAAGCGGCAGCCGTCATCAAGGATGCTGCTTTTTTTGTGTTTAGAAAGGACAATCACTCTATGAAAAGTTGTATAGCATCTCCAAGCTTTTTAAGTTATGATAATCAGAGAAAGCGGACAAGGAGAACGACAATGAAAGATCAATTACTCGCGTATTTGCAAAATCAAACAGCTTTTTTCTCTATCGAAAATGTAAGCGATGTCTTTACTGCGAAAGATATTGCCGAGAAGTTTTCCGTCAAGAGAAATACCATCAGTCACTACTTGAATCAGTTAACGGAAGAAGGTCGCCTTGTGAAAATTGCGACCCGACCCGTTTATTTTTTTCATAAGCAGGCATTTGAAATCCAAAATTATCCTTTAACAAAAAACGTGTATGATAGTCTGGCTGCTGTGGCGGAAGAAAAGCCTTTTTTTGATCAAAAAGAAGATTTCTTTTCCAGTGTGATCGGCAGCAAAGGTAGTCTGGCAGAAGTCATTGAACAGATTAAGATGGCAGCCTTCTATCCAAATGGCGGGCTTCCCTTCTTATTGACGGGAGAAAGTGGAACTGGGAAGAGTTTTCTCGTAAAAATGTTCCATCATTATTGTGTGGCAAATGAATTACTAGAAAGTGATGCTCCGCTGATTACGATCAATTGCGCACAGTATGCCAATAACCATGAGCTATTGACGAGCAATTTATTTGGACATGTAAAAGGAGCCTTCACTGGCGCAGAAGAAGATCGCGGAGGTGCATTTGAAGCAGCAGACGGCGGGGTCCTCTTTCTTGACGAAGTTCATCGACTGAATGCTGAAGGACAGGAAAAATTATTCACTTTTCTGGATCAGGGAGTTATCTATCGAATGGGGGATACAGGCCGGCCAATCCCAGTTGATTGTCGGTTGGTATTTGCGACCACCGAAGATTTAAAACGAACATTTCTAACAACCTTTATACGGCGAATTCCGATCCAAGCGACATTGCCCGCTTTGGAAGAACGGACGGTTTCCGAAAGGAAGCAGTTGATTTTGCAAGCATTTATTGAAGAACAAAAGCGTATCGGTTTGCCGTTAGAGCTCTCACCTCAAGTAATCGAAATTTTAACAACCAGTCATTTTTCTGGGAATGTCGGTGAATTGAAAAGTACAATCAAAATTATTACAGCCAAAAGCTATACAGCCAGTTTAAAACGAGAAGTAAAAAAAATAGCAGTCACTGTGTATCATTTGCCAGAACACTTACTGCAACTGACAGAAGAACCTAATGAAATGGGGACAATGCAACCGGTTCTTATTGATAGTCAAACTCAAATCCAGCAGCTAACTGCGGAAAGTGAACCAGAACAACAAAAGATCATCCAAACGTATGAACAGATCTTGCTTAATTATGTCCAAGCAGGGCAGGACTTTGCGGCGGCAGCCGATCCTATTTCTAAAGTGATCGAAAGGCTTTTCGAAAATTTATTGTTTGATCATAAACAGGAACAAAAGCAGCGGACAATGATTTTTGTGACAGAGCATGTTCAGCGAATGATGGAGCAGATCGAGCATTCTTTTCAAATCAGTTTTAATGGGAGCATGGTTTATACAATCAGTTATTATTTATGGTTGCGGAGAAATGTGGAGTGGCTGCCGGATGATCAAGACAAACTTTTATTGACAGAAAATCTATTGAAAAGTGTGAAAAAGCATTATTCTACAAGTGATCGTTACACCGAGAATTTGCTAGGCCTAGTGCAAAAAGCATTGGATATCGAGTTAACAAGTATGGACCGAATCATTTTTACACTTTATATCAATGATATGGGGTATTCCAAAGATTCATCGCTTCCCCGCAGCATCATAGTAGCCCATGGTTATGCAACCGCCAGTAGTATCGCGAATGTTGCGAACCGCTTATTGAATGAATCGGTTTTTCAATCTTTCGATATGCCATTAGAGGTCACGCCCAAACAAATTGCGGAAAGGATTACCACCTATATTCAGAAAAACGATGTATCTAATGGACTCGTTGTCTTGTTCGACATGGGGTCTTTGAAAGAAGTCTATCAATATATTCCAGAATTGGCGGTTCCAATTGTTATGATGAACAATGTAACGACAAGTGTAGCCATCGCTGTGGGGGAGTGTATCCGACAGAATATTTCGTTGAGAGAGATTCCAGAGCGAGTAAATACCTTTCACCAAAACGAATGGGAAATCATTCTTCCAAAAGTGAAAAAAGAGAAAGTTGTCATTACAACTTGTTCAACCGGAATTGGAACTGCTGTTCAAATCTCTACCTTATTAGAAAAGAGTATTCCTGATCATTTACAGATTCGGATCCTTCCTTATGAATTCAACCAGCTGGAAAACAGTGAACATATAAGACAGACATTGGCAGCGTATGACATTGTTGGTGTTGTGGGAACCACTAAACCTCGCCAAGAGCTGGCTCCTTTTATTTCTTTAGAAGAACTAATTTCGGGTGCTGGGACAGAGGAGCTATTAAGTTGGCTAAAAGAAGAATTGGATGAAGAGATGATTGCCTATGTGAACAATCAATTAGTAAGAAACTTTTCATTGGATCGAGTGATTCAATCGGTAACGATTCTAGATACAGAAAAAGTGATTTCTCAAATGGAATTTTTCGTGGGAAATCTGGAGCGCATGTGGCAGCAACGGATCGCCAATGATCGCAAACTCGCGTTGTTTGTCCATACGAGTTGCTTAATTGAGCGTCTTATTCGAAATGAAGCCATTGATACTTATCATGCCAGCGACACATTACTCCAGTGTCATGAAAAGCAGCTGAATGAGATCAAAAAAGCATTTAGTGTCATTGAAAAGGTTTACAGTGTCGCAATACCGGAATCTGAAGTTTGTTACATCTATGACGTTTTGTTTGGAAACACTGATTCTTCAATGGTTGAAGCGGATTTTTAATCGATAAGAAAAGCGTGCCACTTTTTTTGGCACGCTTTTTGCCTTTAGTAAGATGTAACTTGGAGCAAAGTGAGGTGAAAGCAGTGGAACGACTCGTTATTTTAGCATCCCACGGACGATTTGCATCAGGAATCTTGCATTCGTTAGAACTTATCTGCGGTAAAAAACAATCAGTCCTTGCGATTGACTGTTATGTGGACGAAGTATTTGATCTAACGACAACGGTAGATACCCTGATGGAAACATATAAAGAACATGAAGTGATCGTTATCACAGATATTTTTGGCGGCAGCGTGAACAATGAATTTTTGCGTTATATCCAACAACCCAATTTTTATTTAATCGCAGGTTTGAATTTGCCATTGTTGATTGAATTGACGACACAACTTCAAGGGGGAGGTGCAATTTCAGAAACGATCCATCAAGCGCTGGCAAATTCGAAAGATATGATCCAGTTTTGCAATGATAGTATAGCAAAAGAAATCGAAGAAGAAGAATTTTAGGAGGGACGACATGATTATTTTGACACGAGTCGATCATCGGCTATTACACGGCCAAGTCGCATTTTCTTGGACCCAAAATTTAGGCGCAGATTGTATTCTGATTGCCAATGATGATGTACCGACAAATGATATTCGTAAGACAACGATCAAATTAGCAAAACCGCAAGGCGTAAAACTGGTGATTAAATCAATTGAGGATTCAATTCATGCCCTGCAAAGCGGTGTGACGGATAAATACAAATTATTCATCGTAGTTGATTCCATCAAAGATGCGTATAAGTTAGCAGAAAACTGTCCAGAGATCGACAAAATCAATTTAGGTGGGATCAAAGCCAAAGAAGGCTCTAAAAATATTGGCAAAGCAGTCAATGTTTTACCAGTAGAAGAGGAACTTTTGAAAAAAATGGTTGCAAAAGGAATCGCTGTCGATATCCGTCAAGTACCTTCGGATAAAAAAGTCGCTGTCGAAGATGTTTTATAAAGAAAGGAGCAAAAGAGATGCTGCAAGCAATATTACTTGGAATTGTTGCATTCATTGCGCAGTCTGAATACGCATTAGGAACGTCATTATTGTCGCGTCCGATTGTCACTGGGTTGTTTACAGGAATCGTATTAGGAGACGTAAGTACAGGAATTATTATGGGTGCAACACTTGAATTAGCGTTTATTGGCTCGTTTTCTGTCGGTGCTTCTATTCCACCAGATGTCGTAACCGGAGGGATTCTGGGCACAGCTTTCGCAATTACGGCAGGAGCGGGAACCGAGACGGCTTTACTGTTGGGACTTCCAATCGCTACCTTGACCCTTATCTTGAAAAATGTTTACTTGGGGCTGCTTATCCCAATGATGAACCAAAAAGCCGATTTATACGCGGCAGATGGAAACTATAAAGGTGTGGAACGAATGCACTTATTAGCAGGTTTTGGCCTATCTCTGATGTTAGCCCTTGTAGTGACGATCTCCTTTATGGTAGGCAGCAATACGATTAGTAAATTATTGGCTATGATTCCAGCCTTTGTACAGAACGGCCTATCAGTTGCAACTGGTTTGATTCCAGCCCTTGGGTTTGCCATGTTGGCTAGGTTACTGATTAACAAACAAGTTGCACCGTACTTCTTTTTAGGTTTTGCATTAGCAGCTTATTTAGAGATTCCTGTTACAGGGATTGCAATCTTCGGAGCAATAACGGCTGTTATAGTCGTGAATTTAAGAAACATTCGTGGACAAGGGCAATCTATTCAAATGACTTCAGGGGAGGTACTAGATGATGATGAAGACTTCTAATGAGAAATCCGAAATTACCAAAAAAGAGTTGAATCGTGTCTTCTGGCGTTCATTTCAAATGGAGTTCTCATGGAACTATGAGCGACAGATGAACCTAGCTTATGTCTATGCGATGATTCCGATTTTAAAGAAACTCTACAAAACAAAAGAATCGATGGCCGATGCGTTGAAACGGCACCTGGAATTTTTCAACACGACCCCGCATATCGTCACGCTTATTTTAGGAATCAATGCGGCGATGGAAGAAGAAAATGTCAATGATCCAAATTTTGATTCTTCAGCGATTGATAACATCAAGACCTCTTTGATGGGCCCTTTAGCGGGAATCGGAGATTCCTTCTTTTGGGGAACATTGCGGCTAATTGCTACTGGGGTAGGAACTTCATTGGCATTACAAGGAAATATCCTAGGTCCGATTCTGTTTCTAGTGATTTTTAATGTTCCTCATCTACTATTTCGTTATTTTGCGACTGGTTGGGGATATAAACTTGGGACAGGATTTTTAAAGAAAATTCAGGAAAACGGTTTGATGGAAAGTTTAACCTATGGCGCTGCAATCATTGGTTTGATGGTCGTAGGAGGAATGACCGCTACGATGATCGATATCAACATTCCGTTGCAGATTGGTTCAGGAGAAAATGCAGTTACGGTTCAAAGCATCTTTGATGATATCGTTCCGAAAATATTGTCATTGGGTGCGTTTGGGGCTGTCTTCTATCTTTTGAAAAAAGAAGTCAAACCGCTAATTATTCTGCTGGGATTAGCAGTCGTAGGTATTTTAGGATCCTTGATTGGACTCTTTTAAGGAGGAATTGTTGTGGCAACGATGATGGACTATATACAAGAAGAGCAAGTAACACTAGTTGAGATCTTGCAGGGGTTTGTTCCTAAAAAAGAAGAAAAAAGAGCTGCAATCGAGAATTTACTAATTTTGGCAACGGGCTCTTCTGCCAATGCCTGTTTAGCAGCAAAGTACGCAATGGAGAAATTAGCGCAAATCACTGTCACGATTGAAGAGCCATACCACTTTAATCATTACGGCCATCTTTCTAAAGAAGTCGAGACAGTTTTGGCGGTTTCTCAAAGCGGAAAAAGTGCTTCTACGATTGATGCAGTGGCGCATTTGTCAGAACAAGGTCTTTATACTATTGGTTTAAGTAGTGATCCCGAGAGTCCCTTAGCTCAAAAAGTAAATGAAAGAATTGACTTAGGAACTGGGATCGAAACCGTTGGATTCGTGACCAAAGGATATGTAGCAACAGTATTGCAACTTTATTTAATGGGGGTATCTATAGGCTACAGCAAAGGAATACTGTCCGAAGACCAAGTGTCGATGATCAAAAATCAGTTAGAGGAGATGATTGAAGCCATTCCTCAAGTTATTACTAAGACAATTGATTTTTTTGAGAAAAACGCAAGTATTTTTAAACTAGCGAATCGGTTTGTGGCAGTCGGTTATGGACCAAACTGGGGAACCGCTAAAGAATTTGAAACGAAATTTACGGAAACCATTCGAGTGCCTTCGCAAGGATTTGAATTGGAAGCGTATATGCACGGGCCGTATCTTGAAGCCAACCATGAACATGTGCTTTTCTTTATTGAAGCACCAAGCCCGAATCAATCAAGAGCCCAACTGTTGCATGATTATTTAGCATCCCATGTGGGAAAAGCTTATACGATCACCACAGTAGCGGCAAAGAATCCCGATACACTTGGGCTGGATGTTGCATGTGAAGAAACGTTTTCTTCTTTGCTCTTAGTTATTCCGTTCCAAATTTTCTCCTATCTCGGGGCTGCTGCTAAAGGGATTGATTTGAGTAAACGTATTTTTGATGACTTTGATCAAGTGCTAAAAAGTAAAATTTAGAGGTGGAAAAGATGCTGAAATTTAATGAACAACAACAAATTGATGATATCCAAGGAATGTTAGCGTTACGTCCAGAAGTTGAAAAATTAGTCGACGCCATTGACGAAAAAGGCTTTGACGCCATCTATTATCTAGGAATTGGCGGTACCTATGCTTCTGCGATGCAAGCTGTCACTTACATTAATGGAAAAAGTGACTTACCGGTTTACGTCCAACATGCGGCAGAATATTATACAACCGGCAACCGTCGTTTGACCAAAGACTCGTTAGTCATCTTGTCCTCTGTTACTGGAACGACACAAGAAGTGGTTAAAGCAGTTGAAGAAATCAAAAAAGTAGGAGCGACATTACTAGGATTTATTGATTCAAAAGGCAGTATTTTGGCGGAACAATGTGACCATGTCATCACGTATCCTGCACCGGGAACCGAACAAATCAAATTCTTTATGGTTGCCGATCGATTAATGAAAAACCATGGAGATTTTCCTGATTACGACACCTACTATCGAGAATTGGATCAATATTTAGCAAAAGGATTAGTAGAAGCTGAAAAGCAGGCGGACGAATTTGGGCGAGCATTTGCGGAGAAACATCGTCACGATCAGATGCATTATTTTATCGGTGCGGGAAATCAATGGGGTGCTGTCTATTCTTATGCTATGTGCTATTGGGAGGAGCAAAGCTGGTTGCGTTCAAAATCGATCCATGCTGCTGAGTTTCTTCACGGAACGTTGGAAATCGTTGACGAAACAACACCTGTCACAGTATTTTTAGGAGAAGATGAGCAACGTCCATTATCAGAAAGAGTAGCTAAATTATTGCCAAGAATTTGTGGAAACTATACATTGATCGATACCAAGGACTATCCTATTTCAGGAATCAGTGAGAAATATCGTGGCCGAGTGCTGTCCCACTTATTGATGCATTGTGTGACGCAGCGCATTGATGCCTATGTCGAACAAATGAATTGTCACCCAATGGAAATTCGGCGCTACTATCGCCAATTCGAGTATTGATAGGAAACAGAGAGAGATAGGATCGATAGAAAGATAACCCAAAAGAACACTGAAATATAATGTTTCTATAGAGTGGATAGGGAAGCTACCTTAATAAGAAAAAGTGATCTATTCTTAAATATCATAAATGAAGAACACCTGAATTCATAATTTAACAATGTATAGAGCGTTTCGTTAACTAAATGTTGATGGAACGCTTTTTTGGTATTTATTGGAGGAGCAAAAAGAAACGAAAAGATAAAGGAAAAGAATTTGAAGGGACTTAAACAGTTACAAAAATCTAATACCTCCTTGTTGATAATAAACTAACGAAATGCAATTAAGTTAGTTTAAAGTTAACGGGAAAAAGAGGGAGGCCGAATCAAAAGGTTTCTAATATTTGTAAAAAATGGCAGCAATCTACCATTGAAAGACGTCTGAGAAGTGGGAGTTCTTCCTAAGAAGTTAGCCCGAATTACTTTGATTCTTGAAAAGAGCATAGCTGAACTACTTAGAAGCGAGGTGTTTTTTGGGGATAGAGATAAGTGTTAAGGATAGTCATATAAGTTTCCGAATGATCAGCAGTGGAGAAGGAAACCCTGGTGCATCTTTTCAAGGTGATCAAAAAAGGCTTAAACAAAAAAATGGAACAGCATAAATGTTTTCGAAATGCTTTCGCACCAACATTTACCTGTTCCGTGGGTTTGGCACCCAATGGGCCGTGAGGGGCTCGAACCCGCGACCCGCTGATTAAGAGTCAGCTGCTCTACCAACTGAGCTAACGGCCCGTACCAAAAGTACTTCATTATCTTAGCACTCCGGTGTTTAAAAATCAATCATTCTTTTGAAAAAAATGTGCGCTTTTTCCAGTTGGAAAACAGGGGTTATCTTAAAAAAACACCATTCGTTCCCCAATTTCAAATGATAGGAAATTCTTAAAAGATTGATCAGATTGCTTTAAAAACTCAGAAAACCGTGATAAAATGTATCTAGTTATCGAAACTAGATGATTAGTTTGTGATAATCTAACCTTCTGTTAGTCAAAATGGAGGATGACATGGAAAAATTACAATCGAACATGAAAACATGGGGTGAATCGCTGCTGGAATTCCATCTGCCTAGGTGGGAAGAGTTGCCAACCCTGGAACTGTATATGGATCAGGTAATCACTTTGATTGACCAATATTTATCACCTGTGATCCAAACAGAAAAACATCCGCTATTGACCTCTTCTATGGTCAATAATTATGTCAAAAAAGGGATGATCCCCGCACCAGAAAAAAAACGTTACAACCAAAAGCATCTCGCATTTTTGATCGCGATCACGATGCTGAAGCAAGTGTTGACAATTCCAGAAATAAAGACAGGCATCCTTTTTCAAGGGAAAGCTGTCGGAATCAGAAATGCCTATAATGTATTTTGTGAAGAACAAGAAAAAGCAATTCATCTTGTTGGCAAAGAAGCAATGGGAGAGCCCGAGCAAATGGCATCGGAACCAATCCCGATTGAATTAGTGGCCATGAAAGGTGCAACGCGTTCCTTTGCTAATAAATTGTTGGCAGAAAAAACCATCGAATTAGAAGTCATTTATTTAGAAACACATAAAGGAGAAGCCCATGAATAAAGAGAAAATTGCCCTATTAGTTGATTCAGGTACCGATGTTCCCGCACAGATCATGGAGCAATACGGCATGTATATGCTGCCATTGCAAATAATCTACAAGGATCGGACCTATACCGATAAAGTTGATATTACTGCCGAAGAAATTTACGAACGTTTGCCGCAAGAGATTCCTAGTACTTCATTACCTGATGGCGCGGCGATCGGGGAAATCTTTGATCGGATCAAAGCCGATGGGTATGAAAAAGTCCTTGCCGTAACCATCTCCAGCGGATTGAGCGGAACGTTTAATGTCGTTCGACTGTTAGGTGAACAACGGACGGATCTTGAGGTTTTTGTACTTGATACGAAAAATATTGGGATCGGTGCAGGGCTGCAAGCGATTCGTGCGGCAGAACTGTTAGAAAAAGGCGTGACTTGGGAAGAATTGCGGGCACAATTAACGAATGAAGTACCGAAAAACAAAGTCTTTTTCAACGTAGCTACCTTAGAGTATTTACAAAAAGGCGGCCGGATCGGTCTGGTTGCATCCATCTTAGGTAATGCTTTGAAATTGAATCCAATTATCTCTTGTAATGAAGAAGGGATCTACTATACGGTCGCAAAATCTCGTGGACGGAAGAAAAGCTTGGATAAAACCGTTGACTTGATCAAGCAATTCATCGGTGACCATCGCCATGTGCGTTTAGCCGTGGCCCAAGGTGATGCACTACAAGAAGCCAAAGAGATGAAAGCAAGATTAGAAGCCGAATTTCCTAAGGTCAAAGAAATCTTGTTTGGGCAAATCTCTCCCGCGTTAGTTGTCCATACGGGTCCTGGGTTGTTAGGGATCGGTATTCAACTCTTAGAAGAGTAAAAAAGAAAGGCCCCGTGCCTTTCTTTTTTTGTGCTTTCCTTAAGAATGAGGCGGCGGTTTTTGGGAAAGATGAAAAGCCTGTTTAAATAATGTATAATAAGTAAGAAACCAAAAAAAATTGAGGTGACATTTTTGAAAAAGATCCTAGTCGTGGACGATGAGAAACCAATTTCTGATATCGTCAAATTTAATTTAACCAAAGAAGGATATGAAGTATATACCGCCTATGATGGAGAAGAGGCATTAGAAAAAGTAGCCGAGGTCGATCCTGATCTGATTTTGCTTGATTTGATGCTACCAAAAATGGATGGATTGGAAGTTGCACGGGAAGTGCGCAAAACCCATGACATGCCGATCATCATGGTCACAGCCAAAGATTCTGAAATCGATAAAGTACTAGGCCTTGAGCTTGGTGCGGACGATTATGTAACCAAACCATTTTCAAACCGGGAATTGGTGGCCCGCGTCAAAGCCAATCTGCGTCGCGGCTCGGCAGCTGCGAAGGAAGCAGACGACAATGCCAACAGCGAATTAACGATTGGTGATTTAACAATTCATCCGGATGCCTACATGGTCACTAAAAATGGTGCAGCCATCGAATTGACGCACCGGGAGTTTGAATTGATGCACTACTTGGCAAAACATCTTGGTCAAGTGATGACCCGAGAACATTTATTGCAAACTGTCTGGGGCTATGACTACTTTGGTGATGTTCGAACCGTTGACGTGACGGTGCGCCGTTTGCGTGAAAAAATCGAAGACAGCCCGAGCCATCCAAACTATTTGGTTACTCGTCGCGGAGTGGGCTATTACTTGCGGAACCCAGAACAGGAATAAGCTATGAAAAATAAGGTTCGCTTTTTTCAATCGGTGAACTTCAAAATCGCCCTGACTTTTATCTTGATCTTATTGATTGCGATCCAGATTATCGGGGCGTATTTTATTCGCGAATTGGAAAGAACAACGGTCGATGCCTTCAAACGCGACATGGAGGCACGGGCCAGCACGTTAGTGGTGACATTAGGCTCTGAATTGAGTCGCATGGATAATGATGACGGGTTGGATTGGGATTCCATGAATGCTTCCCTGAATCGAATCTTAACGAGTACCAACTCTTCAGAAATTTTGGAGATGCGGGTGGTGGATGAGCAAGGGATTATTCGTGCAACCACCAATATCAATGATCGTGGCTCGGTGGGAGAAAAAAATGATTACCGTGATTACGATACGAACCGCAGTGAAGTCCTTTATGATGAATCCAGCGGTCAGCGGGTGTTCAATATCGTCCAGTCGATCCAATCACCGACAGGGGATACCGTTTTAGGAACCCTTTATTTACGGAGCAATCTAGAGTCAAAGTACAATGAAGTCAGTACGACGGCGGTCATTTTTGTTACCGCCTCGCTGATTGCGGCAGTGATTTCGATCATTGTGGCACTATTGGTCTCTCGTTCGATTACCCAACCAATTGGAGAGATGCGGGAACAAGCGATTCGCATCGCTAAAGGAGATTATAGCCGAAAGGTCGCGATTCATGGGAAAGATGAATTGGGACAATTGGCGGAAACCTTCAATCAACTAGGGGAACGAATCGAAGAGACTCAAGAGGCGATGGAGTCCGAGCGAAATCGTTTGGATAGTGTCTTATCCCACATGACAGACGGCGTTGTTGCCACCGACCGACGAGGCAAAGTCATAACCATCAATGAGATGGCGATGTCCTTGTTGAATGTCACTAACGAAGAAGCGATCGGGCAGTCGATTTTGACGTTATTGGAAATCGATGAAGAATACACGTTGCGAAAACTTTTGGAAAATCCTGAAGACATGCTTTTGGAACGTCCTAGCAATGATTTGACGGGAACAAATCTGATCTTGCGCATCGATTTCTCCATGATCCGTCGAGAGTCCGGGTTCATTTCCGGTCTAGTTGCGGTAATGCATGATGTCACGGAACAAGAAAAAAATGAGCAGGAACGGCGAGAATTTGTCTCCAATGTTTCCCATGAGTTGCGAACACCTCTAACGAGTATGCGTAGTTACATCGAAGCGCTGAGTGAGGGCGCTTGGAAAGATCCAGAAATTGCACCGAACTTTCTAAAAGTGACCTTGGATGAAACGGATCGGATGATTCGCATGATCAATGACCTATTGAGTTTGTCGCGGATGGATAGCGGCAATTCACAACTGCAATTGGAATATATCAATTTCAATGAGATGGTTAATTTCGTGTTGGATCGTTTTGACATGATGGTGACGAATGAAAGCAAAAAATATCTGATTCGTCGGGAGTTCACCAAACGAGAATTGTGGGTAGAAGTCGATACGGACAAAATGATCCAAGTGATCGACAACATCATGAATAATGCCATCAAATATTCGCCAGATGGTGGGATTATTACGGTGAAATTGATGGAGACTCATAACAACATCGTCCTTAGCATCAATGATCAAGGACTAGGAATTCCGAAAAAAGATCTCACGAAGATCTTTGATCGTTTTTATCGAGTCGATAAAGCTCGAGCCCGCCAACAAGGAGGCACCGGCTTAGGGTTGGCGATCTCACGTGAAGTCATCAAAGCTCATGGCGGTGCGATTTGGGCGGAAAGTCGAGAAAATCGCGGGTCAACATTTTACATTATGTTGCCGTATGAACCGTATGAGGAGGATTGGTGGGTATGAGAATCTCAGAAAAAATCATTCGAGCAGGTTTAATCGTGATGATCGCATTGAGTTTTTATTTCTCCTATATGATTTGGCTAAATCCGACCGGGTTCAACAATGCCAGCACCGAAACAGATACTGGCGTCAATCCTTCGGTTCAAACGTACAAACAAAAAAGCGATTTGTTTTTGCCCCTATATCTAACATGGAATGATGAAGAGGATATCAAAGAAACCAACTCTGAAGCGGTGATTCGAGAGATCCAAGAGGTGATTAACGAGGCAACGATCAGTGATTTGACCCTGCGAACCTATGGTGAAGAACAGGCTTTTTCGAAAGCCCAAGAGGTCGATCAAGGAATATCCTTAAACTACTATACGACATTTTACTTGAAAGATTACGAGAAAACCTTTGATAAAGAACTGTCCTTAGAGGACGAAAGTGAAACAGAGGATTTTCCGTTTTCTCGCATCCAGTTTGATCTCGAAGAAAATACGATCCAATTTGTTGACTTTACCCATCAACGAGTAGTTCGAGGCAAGATCGACTGGGATAAAAGCCAAGTAAAACACTTGCTAGCAGACAATCCTCGGGAATGGACGGCAATGAGGACTGATCAAGAACGATCTAGCAATCAATACTATACGCAGGATTCGATCAAGCTAAAAAAATACAGCTACTATTCTTCGACACAGTCTCAAAGTTTGTTCCGAGAAGCCTTTTTCAGCAATCCTAAAAATGTCAAGATCAACGACGAAAGTGTCGATACCTACTATTATGAAGGTGGGCAAAACATGACGGTCTTGCAAGATCAGCAGCAAGTCAAGTTTGAAACCACCACAGACGGTTCCGATGAAATGGATCTGGCAATGTTGAGTGCGGATTACATTATTCGTCTAGGCAATAACTTTGGGACGATCCGCTATTTTGATCAACAAGACAAACACTTGGATTATCGGGTTTTCGTCGAAGGCTATCCAGTCTTTAGTACTGGCGGCCAAGGGGTGATCAGTGTCGCTTTTTCAGAAAGTGGTCAGACCGGCAGTCGTGAAATGACGATTTCTGCCAGCTTGAATGCGATCCAAGTGCCGATTCCTTCTGAAACGGAGATTGAATTGCCTTCTAGTTTGTCAGTCAAAAATGATTTGATTGCGGCAGGGGCTGACCCAGCGTTGTTGCAACAGATCATCGTCGGCTATCAGTGGGGGGAGATCAAAGATGCACCACTGGTTGATTTGACGCCTGCTTGGTATGTCAATTATGACTCGTCTTGGATTAGCTATGATGCATTAATGACAAAATTAGCAGAAACGGAGGAGAATTAATTGGATTTTAAACGAATCGAATGGATTTTTTTCCTCGCTTTTCTTGGTCTGAATGTCTTTTTATTCAATGTTTATAGTGAGGCTCGCAGCGAGCATCAGATGGTTTCACAATCAAACCAAACGATTCCTATCGAACAACGACTCGATTCTGAGGACATTCGGTATTCTGGTGAATTATCAGACGAGGTCTTGAGTGGCTATTATTTGAGCGGTGAACAGACGGATTTTGAGGCAGAACTACGAAAACCGCAACTCAATACTCAGTTCAAAAGAGGGTCGACGGTCAAAGGGCAGCAGTTGATCCATGTCTCAACCAATGGCTTTTATATCAGTGATGATTCTCAAACGGAAGAAACCGTCAATGGTTTCTTGCAACGTAAAGACCAAGTCCTGTTTGGGGATGAATATGACTATTTGGAAAACCTCTCTGTCTTGAACGCCAATCATCCGACGGTGGTGGCGGTCCAGTCGTATGAAGGCATTCCTTTCAATGACAGCTCAAGTCGGATCGATATCACCTTAGAACAAACGGATGATCTACTGCAGATTGCCCGTTATACGCAAACACATATCTCCAATATTACGCCTCTAAGGGAAAAGATGACGGTCTATTCAGAAAAAGAAGCAGTAAATACGCTTTATCTGAACAACAAGCTGCCAAGTCACTCGAAAATTCTCTGGACGGAATTAGCCTATACGATGATTTTGAAGGTTAGGGAAAAAAACGTGTATATTCCTGCATGGTTTATTGCTTTCCAATTAGATGGCGATGACACCATCCAAATCGAAACGGTCAATGCCTTCAGCAATCGGATCATCACGAATAATGCCGTTCAAAAGGTAGAAAATCCATAAAAAAGCGGGTATAATGGAACTCGTTGAAACAACCAGAGAGGAAGTCACGTAAACCATGATGAAGGAAAATGCCTTTCAAGTAAGTATTCTAGCCAGCGGAAGCTCAGGGAATTCGCTCTATATCGAAAGCAATAAAAAGCGGATCTTAGTGGATGCCGGTTTGAGCGGCAAGAAGATCACTTCATTATTGGATGAAGTAGGGCGCAAACCAGAAGACTTGGACGCCATTCTTGTGACCCACGAACATCGGGACCACATCCACGGTGTTGGAGTACTGGCACGAAAATACAAACTTGATGTCTATGCGAATACAAAAACATGGCAAGCGATGGATCCAATGATCGGTAACGTCGCTGTCGAGCAAAAACATATCTTTGAAATGGGAAAAGTGCTGACCTTGGGTGACTTGGACATTGAAAGCTTTGGCGTCTCTCACGATGCTGCAGCGCCGCAATTTTATCGTTTCCATAAAGACGGCAAATCATTCGTGATGTTGACGGATACCGGTTATTGCAGCGATCATGTGCGAGGCATCATCAAAGGCGCCGATGCATACCTTGTAGAAAGCAACCATGACCTAGAAATGTTGCGAATGGGTCCTTATCCATGGAGTCTCAAGCAGCGGATTCTTGGAGATCGCGGTCACTTATCGAATGAAGATGGCGCACTTGTCATGACGGATATCTTGACCGACAACACCAAACGGGTCTATCTTGGTCATTTAAGTAAAGAAAACAACCTGAAAGAGTTGGCGCACTTAACGATGGTCAACACCATGAAAGAACATGATCTAGGTGTTGGAGAAACGTTTGAAGTCTTTGATACCGATCCTGACAAAGCGACGGAATTATTTGCGATCTAATCGATCATCAGAGCGATGAATTTGTTGGGTGGAGGCAGTGGGATGTTTGATGAAGAAAAAATCAAGACTTTGAACGAGCTTGAAATGGCAGTTTATAAATACATTGTCCAGCATTTTGAAGAGATCGATCAGCTGACGATTCGCGAATTGTCAGCTGCATGCCACGTCTCAACGTCGACGATTTTACGATGTATCACGAAATTGGGCTATCGTGGATATTCAGAGTTAAAGTATGCAATCTGTCAAAAAAAGGAACAAGACGCACGAGCGTTTGATCTTTTCTATGATGCAACGATTCAAGTCAATACATTCTTAAAAAAAGTCAATAATGAAGATTACCGTAAGTTTATCCAGCCGGCAGTAGAATTGATTCTTTCCGCACGCCATGTGGCGTTTTCCGGTATCGGCACAAGCGGCATTCTGGGCACCTATGGCAGTCGCTATTTTGCCAACTTAGGCATCAATGCTTATAGCATCGTTGATCCCTTTTTGCCAGTACCGCCCCGCGGAATGGAAAATACGTTAGCGATCATTTTATCGGTGTCGGGTGAAACCATTCAAATGATCAAGCAAACGGAGGACTTCAAACGCTATGGAGCAAAAGTACTCAGCATCACCAATGATGAAAAATCGACGATCGCCCAAATGGCAGACTACAATATATCGTATTATATGCCCGTCGTAAGTGGCGGAAAAGAAGTCGATTTGAACCTGACAACGCAAGTCCCGGTGATTACATTGATCGAACTTCTAGCCCATCAAGTCTACAAGCAAATCTAAGCGATCGTAAAAAAACAGCTTCGGCTGTTTTTTTTGTTGGAACATGTTTCATAACTTAGAAAAGCTATAGGCAAGGGGAATATTATCCATTAAGATTCATTTGTAAGCGAATTCACTGGCCGGTGGATGGAATTTTATTTTAGGAGTGATGTGAGATGAACGAATGGATCAATGAGAAATTATTACCCCCAATATTAAAATTTGTTAATACGAAAGCAATCACTGCATTAAGAAACGGTATGCTTTATACGATGCCCTTTTCAATCGTAGGATCGATTTTCTTACTGTTAGCAAACTTTCCCGTCCAGTCGATTGCGGATTGGGTAACGAATAGTGGCTTAGGTGAATACTTCAACCAAGCCTATGGCGCCTCTTTTGCAATTATGGCTTTTTTCGCCGTAATGGGTATCGCCTATTCGTATGTAAAAGCAGAAGGTTACGAAGGACTCCCTGCAGGAATGATTGGTTTAGTTATTTTCTTATTAACTATGGAGTCAAGTGTAACGGATGCTGAAGCAAATGTGACCATCGCAAATGTCATTGATAAAACATGGACTGGTGGACAAGGCATGATCAGTGCCATCTTAGTAGGGCTTTTTGTGGGTTGGGGCTATACTTGGTTCTTAAAACGCGACATCCGGATCAAACTGCCAGAACAAGTACCGACCAATGTTGCAAACTCATTTACAGCGTTGATTCCGGCAGCTGTTTTGACGACCATCGCATTAGGAATTTATGTTTTCTTTGATAAAGTCTTTCAGACAACCGTGGTCGAATGGATCTACACCGTGATTCAAAGTCCGATGCAAGGTGTGACGGATTCTCTTGGCGGTGCAATGATGCTAGGCTTCTTAGTACCATTCTTGTGGTTCTTCGGGGTTCATGGTTCGACGATCGTGGGCGGCATCATGGGGCCGATTTTACAAGCCAATTCATTAGCAAATACGGCTATTCTTGAATCTGGTAAAGCATTGACATTGGAAAATGGGGGACACATCGTGACCCAACAGTTTTTAGATCAATTTATGACGGTAACTGGCGCAGGAATGACGATTGGCATCGTGCTATATATGGTGGCTTTTGCCCGTTCAGCGCAGTTCAAACAATTAGGACGTCTCTCCTTGATCCCAGCATTCTTTAATATCAATGAACCAATTATTTTTGCGACACCGATCGTCATGAATCCGATCATGGTATTACCATTTATTTTGACACCGATGGTTTCAGGCGTGATCACGTATTTTGCACTTTATACCGGTATCGTACCGTTATTTACTGCTGTGCAAGTTCCGTGGACGACCCCACCGATCATTTCAGGATTTCTAGTAGGGGGCATCCGGACCGCTATTTTACAATTTGTTGTTTTAGCAATCGGCTTCTTTATTTACTATCCTTTCATTCGGAAGGTCGATAGTTTGAACTATAAACAAGAAACAGAGATCGTTTAATACCAAGGAAGCAGGTTGAAAAGAAATGAATAAACTTAGAAACGATTTTTTATGGGGTGGCGCAGTCGCTGCTCATCAATTGGAAGGCGGCTATCGTTCGGGCGGAAAAGGCGTGAGTGTCGCTGATGTCATGACTGTAGGAGGCAACGGAATTCCTCGCCGAATCACGGAAGGTATCCAACCGGGCGAAAGTTATCCCAATCATGAAGCGATCGATTTTTATCATCGGTATCCTGAAGACATCAAGCTTTTTGCCGAATTAGGGTTGAAGTGCTTCCGAACATCGATTGCCTGGACCCGTATTTTTCCAAAAGGTGATGAACGCGAGCCAAATGAGGAAGGCTTGGCCTTTTATGATCAATTATTCGATGAGTGTTTACGCTATGGCATTGAGCCGGTTATTACCCTTTCTCACTTTGAAATGCCCTATCATTTAGTTACCGAATACGGAGGTTGGCGTAACCGTAAGTTGATCGATTTGTTTGTCCGCTTTGCAGAAGTTTGTTTTACGCGCTATCAAAAGAAAGTGAAGTATTGGATGACTTTCAATGAAATCAACAATCAAGCAAACTACAAAGAAGATTTTGCGCCGTTTACCAATTCCGGTCTGTTCTTTACCGAAGGAGAAGACCGAGAAAAAATCATGTACCAAGCAGCCCATTACGAACTCGTTGCCAGTGCGAAAGCGGTGGCGCTAGGGCATGCAATCAATCCTGCGTTTCAAATCGGATCGATGATCGCGATGTGTCCAATCTATCCGTATTCTTGCGATCCCAAAGACATGATGGCAGCCACGGTGGCCATGCAGCGCCGCTATTGGTTTTCAGATGTGCATGCCCGTGGACACTATCCGAGATATATGCGTAGCTATTTTGAGAGAAAACAATTTGATTTAGATATCACCCCTGAAGATGAAGCAATTTTGGCAAACGGCTGTGTTGACTATATCGGCTTTAGTTACTATATGTCTTTTGCGATCAAAGGTAAGGAAAATGATCCAACCTATGACTATGATGAGAGCCAAGATCTGGTGGATAATCCCTATGTTGATGCTTCCGAATGGGGCTGGCAGATTGATCCCGTGGGCTTACGCTACGCCATGAATTGGTTCAACGAACGCTACGAATTGCCGCTCTTCATTGTAGAAAATGGCTTTGGTGCCGTAGATACAGTGGAAGAGGATGGACAGATCCATGATGACTACCGTATTGATTACCTGAAAGCCCATATCGAAATGATGAAAGAAGCAATAGCTTATGATGGCGTCGACTTATTGGGTTATACACCGTGGGGCATCATTGACTTGGTTTCTGCTGGTACAGGGGAAATGAAGAAACGCTATGGTGTGATCTATGTGGACAAAGACAATGAAGGAAATGGGACCCTTGATCGTCGGAAGAAAGATTCATTTGCATGGTATCAGCAAGTGATTGCGTCCAATGGCATGAAGGTATAAAGAAAAAAACGTTACGCAAAATTTCTGCGTAGCGTTTTTTTCTTTAGGGCATTTGGATATAGCCGTAATGAAGCAACAACTGAATAATAATAACTAAAGTGTTCATTCCCACATGGGTAATCATGGAAGTCCAAATGCTGCCGGTCAAGGCATAAAGCCCAGAAAAGAACAGTCCTAAGAAAATATAGACTAAGAGATGATTGTCATTATGGGCAAAGGCAAAGGCTACAGCGCTGACCACTACACCGACCCAAACATTGCTGTATTTCCCAATGATGCCAACTAAGGCTCTGCGGAAGACAAATTCTTCCATAATTGGTCCACCAACCATTGCCGCGAGGGCGAACAGTGGGTTTTGCAGCACAATAGCAATGATATTTTCGGTATTTTGCGAAGCACTGACTTCACCGAAAAGCGATTCGATAAAAATGGCTAGATTTTGCAACAAGATCGCTGCAATAATACCTGTCAGTCCATAAATAAGAATCGATGAAATTTTTGATCTTTTGTGTTCAAACGATAACGGTTCCGTTTGTTTGAAATACAAGAAAAACATGATCGCAGCACCAACTAAATAACCAATCGTTGTTGCGGCCACTTGATGTCCGCTAGGGATGAAGGCGATCGGTAGAAAAAAGACGATGCCGTAAGTAAGAATCGTGGACAAAGAATATTTTGATAAAGACATAGTTGTTTCCTCACACTCCTTTGCTTCATTATAGACTAGGTTGCTTCTAGAAACAAAAAATCCTACTATTTTTATCAATCAAATAGAAATGCAAAAAAAATTTAGCAAAAGGCTTGCAAAAATTTGGGAAAATGAGTAATATTGAAACTGTAAGTTAGCACTCGATACAAGAGAGTGCTAATACTAAATTCTATAACATTCATTGGAGGGATTTATCGTGTTAAGACCATTAGGTGATCGTGTGATTATCGAAGTCGCAAAAGAAGAAGAAAAAACTGTAGGCGGAATCGTGCTTGCATCAGCAGCAAAAGAAAAACCACAAACGGGTACCGTTATTGCAGTCGGCGAAGGACGCACGCTCGAAAACGGTGAAAAAGCTCCTGTTGCTGTCAACGTTGGCGAACAAGTAATGTTTGAAAAATACGCTGGCACAGAAGTGAAATATGAAGGAACAGAATATTTGATCGTTGCTGCAAAAGATATCATTGCAGTAGTAGAATAAGAAAAATAAAAAATACTTGAGGTGATGAAATCATGGCAAAAGAAATCAAATTTGCAGAAGACGCACGCGCAGCAATGCTTCGTGGGGTAGATAAATTAGCAGATACAGTAAAAGTAACCTTAGGTCCTAAAGGTCGTAACGTGGTTTTAGAAAAATCTTACGGTTCACCATTGATTACAAATGACGGTGTAACGATCGCTAAAGAAATCGAATTAGAAGATCATTTTGAAAACATGGGCGCAAAACTTGTTTCTGAAGTCGCTTCAAAAACAAACGATATCGCTGGTGACGGAACAACGACTGCTACGTTATTGACACAAGCAATCGTTCGTGAAGGATTGAAAAATGTCACCGCTGGTGCGAACCCATTAGGTATTCGTCGTGGGATCGAAATGGCAACAAAAGTGGCTGTAGAAGAGCTACACAACATTTCATCAATCGTTGATTCAAAAGAAGCAATCGCACAAGTTGGTGCTGTTTCTTCTGGTAGTGAAAAAGTTGGTCAATACATCGCTGATGCAATGGAAAAAGTCGGCAATGACGGTGTTATCACTATTGAAGAATCAAAAGGGATCGAAACAGAATTAGATGTTGTGGAAGGAATGCAATTTGATCGTGGGTACTTATCACAATACATGGTAACTGACAACGATAAAATGGAAGCAGCGTTAGAAAATCCATACATCTTGATCACTGACAAAAAAATCTCTAACATCCAAGATATCTTGCCATTGTTAGAACAAATCTTACAACAATCAAAACCATTATTGATCATCGCTGATGACGTTGATGGCGAAGCATTACCAACACTTGTCTTGAACAAAATCCGTGGAACATTCAACGTTGTCGCAGTGAAAGCACCAGGATTTGGTGACCGTCGTAAAGCAATGCTAGAAGACATTGCGATCTTAACTGGTGGTACTGTGATCACTGAAGACTTAGGTCTTGAGTTGAAAGATGCAACCATCGATAACTTAGGTCAAGCAAGCAAAGTGGTTGTGGATAAAGACAACACAACGATCGTTGAAGGTGCTGGTGAAAAAGAAGCAATTGACGCACGCGTTCAATTGATCAAAAACCAAATCGCTGATACAACTTCTGACTTTGACCGTGAAAAACTACAAGAACGCTTAGCAAAACTTGCTGGTGGAGTTGCAGTGATCAAAGTTGGGGCACCAACTGAAACTGAATTGAAAGAGTTGAAATTACGTATTGAAGATGCATTGAACGCAACACGTGCCGCTGTTGAAGAAGGCATGGTCTCTGGTGGTGGAACTGCCTTAGTCAATGTCATCAACAAAGTTGCAGAAATCGAAACAGATGGCGATGCAGCAACAGGTGTCAAAATCGTTTTACGTGCATTAGAAGAACCCGTTCGTCAAATTGCTGAAAATGCAGGCTACGAAGGTTCAGTCATCATCGACAAATTGAAAAACGCTGACTTAGGTGTTGGTTTCAATGCAGCAACTGGCGAATGGGTAAACATGCTAGAAGCTGGGATCGTTGACCCAACAAAAGTGACGCGTTCTGCATTACAAAACGCAGCTTCTGTTGCCGCATTATTGTTAACAACTGAAGCAGTCGTTGCCGACAAACCAGAACCAGCAGCGCCAGCAGCTCCTGCAATGGACCCATCAATGGGTATGGGCGGCATGATGTAAGCAAGCCTTGAGAACTCCTCTTTTGAGGGGTTCTTTTTTTGTACGATCAAAAAATACTTTAACACAGTAAAAGACAAAAAACCTCTCTTCTTAGTATTCTAAGCACCAAAGAATTGGTTCATTGCTTGAATAAAAGGAGAAAGGACTGGTAGATATGATCTATCTATTTGTCTTGTAAAGACAGCGTGTTTTCTAAGGAACCGTGAATTACAACCGTTCCCAAAATCCCTGGGCAAACCCAGTAATAAATTCATAAAGAGCCGGCAGTATCACAGAAACACATAAGACGATAAAGACCATTTTCTGAACAGGTGTTAATTGTTTGAGGAAATGGTCTTTTGTGAACAGTAAATACACGATACAGATAACGGCAAGTAGTTGTAATAGATCAAATAAAATGGACAAGAAGATCACCTTTTCTAATTAGATTATATGGATGTTATAATGATGGATTGTCTTAGTATAGAACGAAGATTTGAATGATATTGTTCTGAGAAAAACGTGAAGATCAACGTTTATAAAGAAACGGTATTTCGACACCGAAGAATGCGAAGATACCGCTTAAAAGAAAGTAAGTCAATAAGCCTAAATAAAAAAGGACTTTCCAATTCAATTTCTTTTTCATTTGATCCACTCCTTTTGTGTATCATAGCATAAAAAAACGATAATATAAATAAATAATCTAAAGATGCAAATTTGCATTTTTCATCAAGTGTAAGCTCTCTCAAGCTACATTTTCGCTATCTTGAAAAACCTGAGCTAAAATAGAAAGAGGAACAAAATCATGGCTCACTTTGATTTTTTAAATGAACAACGAGTCGAAAGAAGGAGACATTTCTTTGAAAAAACCTTGGATAAAACGCAAAAAGAAACAAAACGAAAATGAATTATTAACGGAACAGTCCGTTCAAGTCGAGCAAAGTCAAACGAGAGAAGAGCTGCAAGAAGAAGCGGAGTTTACTTCTTTTTTTGCGGATGTCATGAAGCGAATGCCGAAAAAATCGGCTGCCCTTGTGATGAAAGGCTATGACGGATCAAAAGCCCAGGCGGAAAAAGTGTTAGCGAAAAGCAAGGATCAATTTGATCAGGTGTTTGAGGAGTTTTTGGTTGGCGTAGATGATGAAACGCGGAAAAAAGCCCACCGCACGATCCATGCGGCTTCTTTGACGGCGGCGATCATCGGCTGTTCACCGATTCCTTTTTCAGATGCAGTGTTACTCGTGCCGGTTCAGATGACGATGATGGCACGTTTGTATCGTATTTTTGGGCGGACATGGCGTGAAGGGCTAGCGAAGAGTATCTCGAAAGAGTTAGTGGTTGTGAGTTTCGGTCGAAGTGCCGTTGGTAATATCTTGAAATTTATCCCAGCAGTTGGTACCGTTGCCGGAGCTGCGATCAATGCCAGTGTGGCTAGCGGTATTACCGAAGCATTAGGCTGGGTGACCGTCAAGATGCTGAATGATGGGGAAGATGTGTTTGAGCAAGTGATGTCCTTTAAAGGCCAATTTCACACGCTGTTCAATGCGTTGAAAGTTGGCAAGAAATCCAAGTAGGTCAAAAAGAAGAACGAAGCAGGTCCATCAAAAGACGACTTGCTTTTGTTGCTTCTTTTTCTTCACAGCAAAAAAATACTTTGTAGGGAGTGAGTAAAATGAAACAACGAGTGACACGGGAAGAAGTCAAAGAACGGTTGGTCACCGATGCGTATTTTCAAAAAGGTCGTTCTGCTTTGAAGACCCGCCAAACGATTTTGACGATTCTTGCTTGGCTGATGGTCTTGGTTCCGTTTGTCTGGCTGGCCATACCGCTGACTTTACCGAATCTGGCGGATCGGATCGCCTTTCGGACATATCTGGAAGAAGCAGTGACTTTTGATTTTTTGGCGTTGTTCTTAGGAATTTCTTTTTTGGTCTTGGTTCTGACATTTACTTTGTTGACCTTGAGGAACAACCGGCGTTTCAAACGATTGTTGCAAAAGCAATCGATGCATGACGAAGTTGCTTTAGAAAAACGCAAAGAAGTATTAGAAGCTTTTTACGAAGAACGCTTCGGAACGAAAGAAGAGCGTCACGCTGCCAAGTACTATGCCGTTGCTCCTGAGCAAAACATTGGAGAAACGGAGATCCAAGAACTTTTCCGTAGAAATGGGGTGGGCTGATGGTTGTCAATTTTGATACTGGGTTCCCGTGGTTGGATACATTTTTAACGGTCGTTTTAATGATTCTGTTCACGTATCCCATTTTAGGTGGCTTTGCTTGGTTCATCGGGGTGATCTGCAATCGTTTTTTGTTCCGCTATCGTCAATTAGAGTGGATACCGATCCCCGAAGAGATCGAGCCGATGATCACCATTATGGTACCGGCTCACAATGAAGAAGTCGTAATTGAAGACACGATTCATTATTTAATGAACAATCTAAACTACAGCAATTATGAGGTGTTGGTGACGGATGATGGCTCAACGGATCAAACTCCTGTGATACTAGACCGATTGATGGAACAGTACCCGAATCTAAGGGTTTTGCGCATCGAAAAAAACCAAGGGAAAGCCCATGCCTTTAATATTGGTGTAGGGTTTGCTAAAGGGGAATTGATTTTGAGCAACGACGCAGATACGGTCCCTGAACCTGATGCATTGTGGAAATATGTCAATTATTTCATCCGTCAAGATTCCATCAATATCTCTGCCATTACGGCGAATATGGACGTTCAAAATCGCACAACCATCGTCGGAAAGTCACAAACCGTTGAATTTTCAAGTATCGTAGGAATTATCAAACGAACCCAGCAAGCCGTTTTCGGCGTCATCTATGCCTATAGCGGTGCCAACACAATGTATCGTAGAGCCGCATTGATGGATGTTGGTCTCTTTCGACAAAATCGTGCCACGGAAGATATCAGTATTGCCTGGGACCATCAATTCCATGGTTGGTTGTCATTATTTGCGTCACGAGTGATGTTTTTCATGGAGGTGCCAGAAACACTCAAGATGCTCTATCGGCAACGGAAACGTTGGGCGAAAGGCGGAACGGAAGTGTGGTTGACCAATTTTAAAAAAGTTTTCTTACACCCTTTTGAAAATATCGGACGAACCGCCATGTTTGTGGATCAGTCCTTAAGTATTATCTGGTCATTCTTTTTCTGGTTGTCTTCGGCTTTGTTTGTTTTTTATCTGATTTATTATGGGGCAACTGGGAATTACGAGCGGATCTACCATATGTTTACGATGGCCTTTCTCTTCGTTTGTTTTGAGATGATTGCAGGGGTCATGCAGCTATTTACCAGCCTTTTGGCGGATGACAACCGCAGCAAGCTGAAGTATTTCCGCTTTGCCCCTTTTTACATGCTGTTTTACTGGATGATTAATGCCATAACGATCGTCACTACCTTTATTCCAGCCGTCAAAACCATCCTTGGCTACGGTAGCGGCGTTTGGGTCAGTCCCGAGCGAACGGCGAAAAAAAACGAAGAATCTTAACGAGTTCACCTTTCCTAGACAATAAAAACAAGTCTGAGTTTTCTTCAGACTTGTTTTTTTGCCATTAAGGTTCAGAAAGATAGTAAATCTCACGATTTTGGTAAGGATAACGAGTTTGCGAAAATTCGAAGGGCCGCCCGTCGGAGAGACGAGCAACTTGTTCTAATTCTAAGATCGGATCATTGGGATCAACTTCTAAATATTTGATATCATAGGAATCCGCTTTGTCGGCACGGATTTTACGTATGGCGGGGCCTATTTTGAGGTGTAAGGAATCAGTGATATATCGATAGATCGAGTGTTCAAGGATCGCCATATCAATATCGGGAATGGTTTTGATGGGCATGATCGTGTACTCCAATTCAAAGGGTTCGTTATCAACATAGCGCAGTCGTACGATATCATAAACAGGTTCGTTTTCTCGCAAGGACAAGTAATCCATTTCGTTGGCTTCTGGGAAACGAACATTGAAACTAATGATTTTACTTTGCACTTTATGCCGCCCGCCATATCGGTTGACTAGACCGATATACTCATTGATCTGTCCTTGGTAGCTCGCTGAATTGACATAGGTGCCATGACCTCTTTTGGTGGAAATCAGGCCTTCTTGCTTCAGTTGATTTAGCGCTTTTTGGATCGTCATTCGCGAGGTTTGAAATCGTTTGGCTAACGCCGTTTGTTCCGGTAGTTTTGATAAAGCTGGAAAAACACCTTCATAAATATTCGTCCGCAACTGATCAACAATCTCTTTGTATTTTGTCATAGTCATCACTCCTTATGTAAAGAAATTCATGGACTTGAGTTTTGTTTGAAGGGGATAAAAACAAGGTATATCATTAAAGAATCAACTGCAATTCAAATGTACAGAAAAAGCTTTACATGTGTGTTTGAAAAATTTACATGCCGATTTCACCTAATTATAATAGGTTTTGTAAGCGAATACAAATGATGGAGGAATCACTATGACAACATTTTATTGGGGGAACAGTGTCAGCAGTATGCAGACAGAAGGTGGTTGGAATGAAGGTGGTAAAAGCTTATCCGTTTATGATATACGGGAAGCTTCGGAACAGGCTAGCGATTGGCATGTAGCAAATGATAACTATCATGCGTATACAGAAGATTTTGATTATATGCAAGATTTGGGGATGAACATGTATCGTTTTCAAATTTCTTGGTCAAGGGTCGTTCACGATGGAGATGGTGCCTTTAATGAAGAAGGGATCGCCTATTACGATCGTTTTATTGATGATCTGTTAGCTAGAGGAATCGAACCTATGATTTGTTTGTACCATTTTGATATGCCCCTGCATCTAGCGAAAACCTATAACGGGTTCATCAGTAAAGAAGTGAAGGACGCATTCATTCGCTTTGGAAAAGAAATGGTGGATCGTTTTGCGGATAAAGTCCATTATTGGTTAACCTTTAACGAACAAAATCTTTTCCACCAAGACCATGGTTTTAAGATCAGCGGCTATTTAGAAGGGGAAGAAACAACAGAAGAATTGTATCAAATTTTCCACAATGTCATGGTTTGCCATGCAGAGATCTGTAACTATCTTCATGAAACAACAAATGCGAAGATTGGCGGCATGCTGGCGTATTCTGAAGCGTATCCAGCGACTTGTCGTCCACAAGACATCAAAGCAGCAAGAGAGTTTGATGAATTTGCGAATTTTACTTTATTAGATTGCTATGCGCACGGCAAGTATTCGGCAGCACAAGACCGATACGTGAAAAATCATCAACTCAATATGAATATTTTACCTGGGGAATTAGAAGCGATCGCAGCGCAGAAAAATGATTACATTGCCTTTAGCTATTATGCTTCTTCTACCTTGAACGCTGAAAAAATCCCTGAAGGAACGCCGCCAAATCGGTACATGACTTTTGGAAAACAAGACAATCCGTATATTGAAACGACGGAATGGAATTGGCAAATTGATCCGCTCGGCTTCCGTGATGTCTTAAATAAAGTCTATCAGCGGTACCGGTTGCCAGTGTTTCCGATTGAAAACGGAATTGGTGTCAGAGAGCATTGGAATGGCAACGAACCGATTCAAGATGATTACCGGATTGCCTACCATCAAGAGCATATTCGAGCGATGTTTGCAGCGATGGTGGAAGATGGAGTGGTCTGTCTTGGTTATCTTGGCTGGGGACTGATCGACATTTTGAGCTCTCAAGGTGATATGGAGAAACGATACGGACTTGTGTATGTCAATCGTGGCAATCATGAGTTGCGAGATATGAAACGTGTGCCGAAAAAATCGTATGAATGGTTCAAAGAAGTGATCAAAACGAATGGTAGTACGATCTATACAAACCCATATGCAGAATAGGAGGAACAGAAAATGGCAGCAGAAAAGCGCACGTTTTTAGATAAATTTACAGAGTTTTCGGTCCGTCTCGGCAATCAGGTTCATCTTAAAAGTCTTCGTGATGCGTTTGCGACCTTAATGCCTGCCTTTATTATCGCAGGGATCGCTGTGTTGTTTAATAATGTCTTCTTTCCGTGGTTCTTAGAAGGGGCTGCCTTGGCGCGAATGCAAGTGTTTGGCAATTCCATCACCAATGGAACATTGAATATCGCCGGTTTGCTGATTGCTCCGATGATCGCCTACTTCCTTTGTCGCAACAAAAATAATCCAAGCGCTATCAATGCAACTTTTGTGGCAACGACTTGCTTAGTGGTCATGTTGGCGATGGCTCATGCCGTGATGCCAGAAGGCGCCCAAGCAGAAGTGACCATCAGTGGTGTGATGCTGTTTGATGATGTCGGGACCAAAGGGATGTTTTCTGGAATCATTTGTGGGTTAGTTGCCACGGAATTATTTATTCGACTGTCAGAAAACAAGCACTTAAAAATCAATTTAGGGGATCAAGTTCCTCCTGCCGTCAGCAAATCCTTCAGCACGTTGATCCCTGCTATTTTAGTGATTTCTTTCTTTGCCTTAGTTGCGACCGTGCTAGCAGCCTTTGATACCGATCTGATTCAAATCATTTCCACAGTGATCCAAGAACCACTGCGTTTATTGAACACATCGATTTTTGGGTTCTTGATCATCTATTCAACGGGCAACTTTCTGTTTACTTTAGGCATTCACCAAACCGTCATCAATGGCACCTTATTAGATCCATTGCTGTTAGTCAATATGAATGAAAACATGCAAGCCGTGCAGGACGGTGCTGCGCCGCCCAATATCTTAAATTCAGCATTCGTGACGGTTTTCGCACAACTAGGCGGGACTGGATTTACGATCAGTTTGATCATTGCAGTGCTCTTATTCGTCCGCAATTACCAACCTTTTCGGGATGTCGTCAATCTATCCTTAGCTCCGGGTATTTTTAATATCAACGAGCCAATCATCTTTGGTTTACCGATCGTCTTCAATTTACCAATGATCATTCCCTTCGTTGCAAGTCCAATTGTTGCGACGTTGATTGGCTACTTTGCTACCGCAGT
This sequence comes from Enterococcus sp. AZ141, assembly GCF_051714385.1. NCBI lineage: Bacteria > Bacillati > Bacillota > Bacilli > Lactobacillales > Enterococcaceae > Enterococcus > Enterococcus sp. AZ141. Next base: position 244,224 of record NZ_JBIORT010000001.1, on the reverse strand, counting down.
AGGATTCATTGAGCCACTTTCAGTCATGGTTCCTTGGACGACACCGCCAATTCTTAGTGCATTATTGGCATCAAAAGGGGATTTCAAAGTTGTTTTGGTTCAGGTGATCATCATCGTCGTCTGTGTAGCAATCTATTTTCCATTTCTAAAAATCGCTCAACGGGTTGCAATCAAATCTGCTGAATTGGAGCGGGCAGAATAAAAAAAGGGAATCCTATATTATAGTGACCTACAAAAGTTAGATCAAAATTCTAACGTTTTGGGGTCACTATTTTTTGAGGTGATTTTTTTACTAAGTTTCTATTTTGAATTTTAATTAAATGGTATACTATCCCAAAAGGAGCGACTATGAAACTATCAGAAATGCAAAAAGCGATTTATCAAAACAAGATTGATCACCAATTCAATGTCACCAATATTGAAAAAGAGTTTTTGGCTTTATATGGTGAAATAGGGGAGGCCTTTGATGCCTATCGGAAGCAACAAGAGGTAGGAGAAGAATTGGCGGATGTGGCGATTTATCTTCTTGGGTTAGCAGAAATCCTTTCCATTGATCTTGAAGCAGAGATTCATAAAAAAATGGCCGTCAACCAAAAGCGCCGTTATATCAGTTATGGCAATGGCTATGCAAAACGAATCGATGATTGATACACGCACAAAAATTAGTGGATTCTTCGAGTATAGGCTCGACCGAAATAGAAAGGGAAGCAGGAGATAGGATGGAAAAGAACGTAAGCATGCGTGAATTAACAACGGCAGATTTAGCAGAAGTCGTGGACCACTATATTGCTGTATTTTCAGCAGAACCATGGAATGACCAATTGACAGTGCCGCAAATCACCGACTATGTATCATCAATGATGGCAATGAATACTTTTATTGGTTATCGACTAACAAACCGAGCATCGAATGAATTGATTGGTCTTTCATTGGGCTTTATCAAGCCCTGGTATCAAGGAAAAGAGTATGTGGTCGACACCTTTTTAATTACAGGCACGCACCAAGGAAAGGGCTTGGGTTCCACTTTCTTAGAAATGATCAAAGAGGATCTGCTCAAGAAAGAGATTCCAACGATCCTGTTAGATACCGAAGAAAGTATGCCCGCAGCGGATTTTTACAAAAAGAATGGCTTTAAACCGTTACCAGATAATGTGAGCTATTATTTATCTCTAGATTAATTCAAGCATGTCAATAACTAAAAAGTCTGCAAAAAAATCGCAGGCTTTTTAGTTATGCACAGTTTCAACAGGTTTATCCACAATATATTGTAGGAACGTGTTTTCGCCTACTAAATATTGTGTTTAAGACCCGTTGGAATAAGAAACTGTCGCTTCTTTTGAGGAAGAGTTTCCCTTTATTGCATTGATGGTAGTCATTCGGTGATTTTCAAGGTGAATTGACAATGGTTGAGATAGAAAGTATCATAGCCTGCTTTTTTTTCGATTACAATAAAGACGAGACTCGCCACCCTTCGGCGAAGCCTCGTCTTTTTACAGATCAACAAAAAAAGAAAACGCAGGATTCTACGCTTTCTTTTTCTGTTCTTCTTTTTTCTTGTCTGTGGTCGGTACGGAATCTAGGGCTTTTTTGAAAATCTCTTCTTTTTTCGTTTTGTAGTTATGTTGTCGTTCAGCATAAACTTTTTCTTTCGTCTTTGTTTTCATACTCGGTCACCTCTTCCTTTTTTTTAGTATAGCATAATTTCACAAACTTATGCAAATTCTTGGTTTTCTCCTTGGTATTATAAACTTTCGTATGAAATACATTGTGAAAATATTTCTTTCGGTAGAAGTGAGGGACTTCTCTATCAAAAAATTCGTATCCAGTTGGAAGCGATGTAACAGGATTTCATCATAGCGTCGATCACACTGGTAAAAGAAGCATTCTTTTTGAAAAAACTTTTTTCACAGAATCCCGTGTGTAAAAAAGGAATGATAAATGGGTGATTTTAGTATCGATTTTTGAAAAAGGGGATCAGGAAAGAAATGTTATTCAAATAACAGTCTTGATTTTCAAAAAGTGGGTTTGTTTGTAAAAAAAATCCTGTTTTTATTCGCGAATTAAAATAACGTTGAATGAAATAGCATTTTTTTGTTGTTTATAGAAATCTTTGTAAATATAGTGCCAACGGTCAGCGTCAAAGAGAAAGTGATTAAAAAGAATAACGCAGGAAAATAAATGACACGTTTTATTAAACGCAAATTAAAAAAATACAAAACGAAAACAATATCAAAAAATATTAATTTTTGTTAAAATGGGGTACAGGGGGTGTTTTATTGGAATCTCGGAAAATCAAACGGAAGCGTTTAGTGAAACAAAAACGGTCCCTTTTCGTACAAAAAGGATTGGGTATCACAGCAGCGTTAGCATCAACATCAGGTGTCTTTACGTCTCTTGCTCATGCGACCGAAACGACGAACGCTTCGTCATCAACCAACACAACTGCTACTCTTGCCAGATCGTCAGCTGAAACGGCGATCAATCGACAATTTAAAACAACAGCTTCACTGAATGTTCGTTCAAATGCTTCAACAAGTGCCTCTATCGTAAGTGGTGTAGGAGCAAATACAACAATCACTGCGGTGGCTCAAAAGAACGGTACCTCAGTGAATGGCAATACAATATGGTATAAGCTATCAACAGGCGGCTGGATCTCAGGGGCTTATGTGAAGAGCACCTCAGGCTCTTCTTCTGCCAATACAGGCTCGTCCAATTCGTCGTCTTCTTCATCGGAAAAAGCAATTTCGAAATCAGTGAAAACGACTACTGCATTGAACGTCCGTTCAAATGCAACGACAAGTTCTAGTGTCGTACGCGGTTTGAGCAGTAATGCGACAGTACAGGTCGTTGCACAAAAGAGTGGGACATCGGTGAATGGCACGACCACTTGGTACAAATTGTCCACAGGCGGTTGGATCACGGCAGCCTATGTCAAAGATGTTTCCAGTAGCTCCACAGGCAATAGTTCTTCTGGCGGCAATACAAGTGTTTCTGCAGAAACGGCTATCAGCAAGAACGTGAAAACAACAGCGGCATTAAATGTTCGTTCGAGTGCGTCAACAAGCGGCAGTGTCGTTGGCAGCCTAAGCAACAGCACGACGGTGAAGGTCGTTGCCCAGAAAAATGGCACATCCGTTGGCGGCACCAATGTTTGGTACAAAGTATCGACTGGTGGCTGGATCACAGCGGCATATGTGCGTGACGTCACGTCTAGTTCTGGAAATACAAGTAATAACAATAATTCAAACACAGGTTCAAACAATACTGGTTCATCAAACGGCTCAAGCAATGCGAGTGAGCAAGCCATCAATAAGACGTTCCAAACAACCACTGGGATGAATGTGCGCTCAAATGCATCGACTTCTGCAAGTGTGGTCAGCAGTTTGGGCAGTAATGCGACCTTCAAAGCAGTGGCTCAAAAACAAGGCACGTCAGTCAATGGCAATACCACTTGGTATAAGTTATCAACTGGTGGCTGGGTATCTGCAGCATATGTCAAAGAAGTCAGTGCGACGACTCCTGGCAACAATAACAACGCAGGCAATACTAATGTTCCGATGAGCGTGAACGGAGCAGCGATCGTTGCAGAAGCTAGAAAACATATCGGCACTCCTTATCAATGGGGAGGCAAAGGACCAGATGTCTTCGACTGTTCTGGGTTTACACGCTACGTCTTCTTAAAAGTGACGGGCAAAAACATCGGTGATTGGACAGTCCCACAAGAAAGCGCAGGGACGATCATTCCTGTCTCGCAAGCACAAGCTGGCGACTTGCTGTTCTGGGGTCAAAAAGGGAATACCTACCATGTAGCGATCGCTACAAGTAATACAAGCTATATCCATGCGCCAAGCACGGGTTATACAGTCACCGAAGCACAATCAGGCTTTTCGACTGCTAGCTTCGCTCTACGCGTGAAATAAATATTTTATTGAAAAGGCAAAGGGTTTGTCCTTTGTTAGAAACGCCCCTAAGAAAGCTGCAATCAGTTTTCTTAGGGGCGCTTTTTGTGCTGGGCGCAGATCTTCTAAAAGGTGGGACTTTGCCCTTGTTTTTTTGACAAAAAGGCCGATTTGTCAAAATCACTTGATTTTACTAGTACAAATTTTTGTCAAAAAAAATAGTTACTGATACCATAAAAACGTACCAATATTAGGAGGGATCTACATGAGATATACGAACGGAAATTACGAAGCTTTTGCAAGAAGCAGAAAACCGAAAGATGTCGAAAAGAAAGAAGCCTATATTGTTGGTGGGGGATTAGCAGGACTTGCTGCGGCAGTCTTCTTGATCCGTGACGGCCATATGGCTGGTGAGAAAATCCACGTCCTTGAAGAACTTTCTTTATCAGGCGGTTCATTAGACGGAAAATTCATTCCCCATGATGGATTTGTGACCCGCGGCGGTCGAGAAATGGAAAATCATTTTGAGTGTCTGTGGGATCTATTTCGCTCGATTCCGTCTTTGGAGGTGGAAGATGCTTCAGTGTTAGATGAGTTTTACTGGTTGGATCACGATGATCCAAATTCGTCTAACTGTCGGATCATCCACAATCGCGGCCAACGAGCAGCAGATGATGGAGAATTTACCTTGTCTGCTACAGCACAAAAAGAATTGACTCAATTATTTATGACTTCAGAAGATCAATTGATCGGGAAAAAAATCGAAGATGTTTTTGGCGAAGAATTCTTTGAATCCAATTTTTGGCTATACTGGTGTACGATGTTCGCCTTTGAAAAATGGCATTCGGCGATTGAAATGCGTCGCTATGTGTTGCGTTTTGTGCATCATATCGATGGCTTGCCTGATTTTACCGCGTTAAAATTTACCCGTTACAACCAATATGAGTCATTGGTCAAACCACTACTTGCTTATTTGGAAGAACAAGGAGTCGACTTCCAATATGAATGCACAGTCAGCAATATCGATGTTCGGATCGTGGGCGAGGAAAAAGTTGCTCAAAAACTTGTGCTAGAAAAAGCGGGGGCAATCGAAGAAATTCCTTTGTCAGAAGATGACTTGGTCTTTGTTACCAACGGATCGATCACTGAAAGTTCCACGCAAGGGGACCATTATACTCCAGCGCCTATCTCAAAAGCACCTGGTGGTAGCTGGCGTTTATGGAAAAACTTGGCGGCGCAATCGCCTGAGTTTGGTCATCCAGAAGTCTTTTATGAAAACTTACCTGAAGAAAGCTGGTTTGTTTCGGCAACTGTCACTTGGCAAAATTTTGATGTTGAACCTTATTTAGAAAAATTGACCCATCGCAAGTTACGAACAGGCAGAATCGTCACTGGCGGGATCATCACCATCAAAGATTCCAATTGGATGATGAGCTTTGCGACCCATCGCCAACCGCACTTTAAAGAACAAAAAGACCAACAAACGATCACATGGGTGTATGGATTGTTGTCAAATACGCCAGGAAACTACATCAAAAAACCAATTGAACAATGTTCGGGACAAGAAATCGTGCAAGAACTGCTTTACCATTTAGGCGTGCCGGAAGCAGAAATCCAACGCATTTCAAAAGAATCAAGTGTGGCAGTTCCGGTTTACATGCCGTTTATCACTTCCTACTTCATGCTGCGTGAGCCAGGGGATCGGCCATTGGTTATTCCAAATGGCTCCAAAAACTTAGCTTTTATCGGTAATTTCGCAGAGACTGAAAGAGACACTGTTTTTACAACAGAGTATTCCGTTCGGACTGCAATGGAGGCTGTTTATCAGCTATTAGATGTGGAACGCGGGGTACCAGAAGTGTTTGCTTCCGCTTATGATCTGCGTACCTTGGCCAAAGCTGTCTATTATCTGACCGATAAGAAAAAAATCACGGAAATGGAGCTACCATTTATCGAACGGAAACTATTGGAAGGATTCGTTAAGAAAACCGAACATACCTACATTGGCGATCTGTTGAAAGAAAACCATTTGATTTAATTAAAACACAACGACGGCGAGGCGAAAGAAACTGCTCGTGGTCGTTGCGTTTTTTCATTTACTTTTTAGTGTTGTTTAGACGAATCCTTATTCCTCAGATAAAATCCGTACTTGGATCTCTGTCAAATAAGCTTGCTCGTTGCTAAGGGTCGTTTCATGGATCGATCGTTCATAGAAGTAGTCATCGATTTGCCATTGGTGCGCTGCAATCAGCTGCTTGAGTTTTTGATAGAACTGCTTCAATCCTTCGTCATCCCCCTGATAAATGGTGGTTAAATAGCAACCTGCTGGTTTCACGAAGGAAGCTCGTTGTGGTTCTTCTTGCCGCACATAAACGTAGTCGATGTCCTGCGTATTGTCTTTGTTCGTCCGAATCATAAAACCGTATTCGTTATTCGAGAAAAGATAAGGCTGTGCCATCAAAAGGTCGTAGGCTTGGGTGATCATCTCTGGGATGCTGCTGCCGTTTAATCTAGGACTAAGGGAGAAATACTCCTCTGGCTGTTCCTTCAAGGTGAAGGGGGAAGTTTTTTCTGCAGCCAGACGCAAGTCCGCTGCTTTTCGTTCGATGATTTTTTGGATGTTGGACAACTGCTGAATTTTTTCATCGATGGTTTGCCGCTTGGCTTCCAATAAGTTTCTCATGGTCTCGGCATCCCCCTGCAACGCTGTTTGAATCTCTTTTAAGGGCATCGATAATTCTTTCAATGACAGGATCAATCCGAGATCCAAAAGTTGATCAAGGGAATAATACCGGTACCCGTTCTCGTCTTTGCTGTTTGGTTGAAATAGCCCAATCTCGTCATAATAGTGGAGTGTCCGAGGATTGATTCGCGCTAAGCGTGCCATTTCCGATACTTTTAATTTGGTTTTCATGGCGCTCCTCCTTGACTTTACAGTTACTGTAAACTTTATACTAAAGATAGTCAACTACTGGGAGGAAGATAGAATGAATAAACAAGTAACATATCGACCATTTAAACGAGAAGATCTGCCTGCGCTTGTGCAAGTAATTATTGATAGCTGGAACTACGACAAGCAATTTGACCAGAAGACCGCCAAACACTTTGCTCATGTCTTTTTGTGTTATGAACTTGCCCGTGCTACCTATTCACGTGTGGCTCTTTTAAATGGTGAAGCTGTCGGTATCTTATTAGCAGACAGTAAAAGAGGGAAGAAGCTTCATCCAATGCGCTATTGGGGGAAAACGATGTGGCATGCTGGCTGCTTAGTGCTTTCTAATCAAGGGAGAAACACGCTGCTGCATTATGCCAAAGAGGTGGCTGAGTTAAATCAAGCGATGTTGAAAGACTTACAAATTCCTTTTCAGACCGAAGTTGGTTTGTTTGCCGTTAGTCCCAAAACACAAGGATTGGGTGTAGGCAAGCAACTCTTTACTTCCTTCTTAGCGATGGTCCAGCATGATAAAACAGCTCCGTTTTTCCTTTATACCGATACCACTTGTAATTACGGTTTTTATGAGCATATGGGCTTGAAGCGGGCAGCTGCTGTGAAACGCTGGATCAAAAAGCCGATCAAGAAGGAAATCGAGTTTTATATCTATACTTCCTAAGAGTGCAGCGATGCACTCTTTTTTTCATTGGCTAGTATGGTAAACTGGAAGCAAAGAAGGACAAGAAAGCTGTTTTCGTTTTATGGAAACGGCGCTTGTTTTGGTCGAAAGCGATGGATCAATTCGCTTTCGTAAAAAGGATGGGAATGGGAAAGGATGGTTTATTTGGAAAAAAAGCAGATTGGGTTTATTTTAAGTGATATCGATGGGACGATCTTGGATCATAAACATCAAATCGATCCGGTTTTGATTGAAGAAATCAAACGGTTGAAGCAGCAAGCGATTCCTTTTGTTTTGGCTTCCGCTCGCTCCCCGAAAGGAATGCTACCGATAGCTGAAGAATTAGAGATAGAAGACTGGCCCTTGGCTTGCTACAACGGTGCCCTGATTGGACGGTACGATCATACGGGTACGCTTGTACCAATATTTAGTCATGAGGTCAAAAAAGCAGAAGCAAAGACTTTGGTTGCTCGCATCAAAGCTGATTTTCCTGCCGTTTCCATCAATGTCTACTCTGGTGATCAGTGGTATTGCGAAAGAGTGGATCAGTGGGCACAGGCAGAAGCGGCGATTACCAAAGAGACCCCTTTGGAAACTTCATTGGAACAACTGTTGGCACAAGAAGCTTTTGAGGTACATAAGTTTCTTTTGATCGGCACAACGGCAGAAATCCAAGCGCTTCATGCTGCCTGCCAGAACGCTGACTTTTTAGAAAGCGCCTTTTATTTATCCAAAGAGAATTATTTGGAAGTCACTCATCAAGCTGTGGGAAAAGATAAGGCGCTAAATGAATTAGCGGCCTATTTCCAAGTGCCGCTGGCGCAAACCTTAGCGATCGGCGATAATTTTAATGACCTGCCAATGATTGCTTCAGCCGGTATCGGTGTTGCGATGGAGAATGCGCCCGATTTGGTCAAAGCAAAAGCTGATTTTGTGACGGCTAGCAATACAGACCATGGGGTTGCTGATGCATTGCGGCGATTTGTCACAGAATAAATAAAAAAACTAGGTTTTTTGAACAAATTGATTGACTTTCATTTCTACTCTCCTTAAACTTTTAGCTATACCTAAAAAGGTAAGTGTTTGTTGGAAAGAAGGAGAAAAATGAATAAGAAGATCGAGAAGACATTGACCAAATTTGCCGAGCCGTTGGGGCTCTCAGTTGATACTTCCACCGGGGTGATTTATGGAACGTATCATAGTTATAAACTTTTTTTAGTTCAAGAGAATAACAATAGTTATTCTCTTGTGGCTCATTTTTCCCTTAGCAAAGAGGGGGAACTTCCGAACCAAGAAGAAGTCAAAGAAGTTTTAAGTGAGTCAAAAGAGATCACCGACTGTGTGATCCAAGGATATCAAGTTGCCTATACATTACGCGGAGCGATGACTGCAGGGAAAACTGTGGACAAGATCCGTACTGCGTTGGACCAATTGACGAATTTCTTGAAGACGAAAGCTTACCAAAATGCTTGTACCTTCTGCGGAACGATCACTGAGCCGGTTTCGCTGTATGCTATTAGCGGCACTCCCGTCATTGCGTGTGAAGCTTGCTTTAAGAAACAACAAGAAGCGGTCCTTGCACAAGAACGGGAAAAAGGGCAGAAAAAAGAAAATTGGCTAGCTGGAACAGTGGGCGCGTTTCTTGGTTCACTGATTGGTGCCGGCGCAATTATTTTATTAGGACAACTGGGATATGTAGCTGCATTGTCTGGAATCGCAATGGCGATCTGTGCCATCAAAGGGTATGAATTATTAGGTGGAAAACTCAGTACAAAAGGTATTATTAGTAGTATCATCGTCATGATCATTATGGTCTATGTCGGGAATCGTATCGACTGGTCGATCAGTGTAGCGAATTATTACACAGACGTTGATGTCTTCTACGCTTTCCGTATTTTACCTGATTTGATTCGTGAAGGGTATTTGGAAGCGAGTCAATATTACGGGAACTTAGGTCTGGTCTATCTCTTTACGGCGATTGGGGCTATTCCAACTATTATCGCTGCGGTACGAGAGGGGAAAGTGACGCGTCAAAGCTATAAAATGGAGTAATCTACTTTTCTATCCAAAGATAAAAAAACGCAAAGCGCGATCTCTTTCGCTTTGTGTTTTTTGTTTTTGTGTCATAAATAATAACATGCAGTGTTAACATAAAAAATAAATAATAATAAAATGAGAAAAATAGCTTGCTTTTATAATTAATATTTATTAAAATCTTATTTACATTCAGAGTTTTGTAATAATTCTGAAAATTTTGGATTTTCATAAGGGGTAGGTAAGATGAAGAAAAAATGGGGATATGGTGTCATCGCTGTTTGTGGAATCGTATTAGCAGGTTGCTCAACAGGAGGGACATCAAGTACAGGTGAAAGTTCAAGTGGTAGTGGGACAGCAGCTGCCGAACAAATTTTTAATGTTGTGGTTCAACAAGAAATGCCTAGTGCTGATCTATCCTTAGCCACCGATACGATCAGTTTCAGTGCTTTAAATAATGTGTATGAAGGGTTGTACCGCTTAGATGCTGATAGTAAGCCCGAACCAGCAGGTGCCGCCGAATTAGCGGAAGTCAGTGAAGATGGTCTGACCTATAAATTGAAATTACGTGAAGATGCCAAATGGTCAAATGGAGAACCAGTAACAGCAGCGGATTATGTCTTTGGCTGGCAACGCACCGTAAGTGCGGAAACAGGTTCTGAATATGCGTACTTATTTGCGCCCGTAACCAATGCCGAAGCGATAACAGCAGGTGAAAAAGATGCCTCAGAATTGGGGATCAAAGCAGTCAGCGACTATGAATTAGAAATCACGCTGACGACACCTACGCCATACTTCCAATACTTATTGGCATTTCCATCCTTCTTCCCACAAAGCCAAGCAGTCGTAGAAGACAACGGCGATCAATATGCTTCAACAAGCGACAATGCCGTTTACAATGGACCGTTTGTGTTAGCTGGCTTTGATGGTCCAGGAACCGATACAGAATGGTCATATGAAAAGAACGACCAATATTGGGATAAAGATACGGTGAAACTTGATACGATCAATGTCAGTGTCGTAAAAGAATCATCGACCTCTTTGAATCTATTCCAGGATGGGCAAGCGGACGACGTCATCTTAACAGGAGAATTGGCGCAGCAAATGGCCAATGATGAAGCGTTTGTGTCAGAACCATTAGCCCGTACTTCCTATATCGAGTTGAATCAGCGAGAAGAAGATTCGCCATTTCGCAATGAGGATCTGCGTAAAGCAATCTCTTATGCCATCGATCGTGATGCATTAGTGACATCGATTTTAGGTGATGGTTCATTGGCTTCCACAGGATTGATACCAAAAGGAATGACCTTTAACCCAACTGATAATACTGATTTTGTCGATGAAGCGGAAAGTGTCATTGAATACGATCAAGAAAAAGCCAAAGAACATTGGGAAAAAGCCAAAGAGGCTTTGGGAATCGATTCTTTAAGTTTTGAAATTTTGGCCTCTGACACAGACTCAACCAAAAAAGCCATTGAATATATTCAAAGTGCGATTCAAGATACGCTTGATGGGGTGAAAGTTAGCCTAAGTCCAGTACCTTTCTCCGTTCGCCTTGATCGTTCAAACTCAGGTGATTTTGATGTCGTTATGGGTGGCTGGGGTGCTGACTATGCGGATGCCAGCAGTTTTACAGATCTATTTGTAACCGATAATTCATACAACCGAGGTCGTTGGACAAGCGATGAGTACGATGCAGCAGTGAAATCATCTGCCACGACAAATGCTGGCAATCCAGATGCCCGCTGGCAAGATTTGTTGGATGCAGAGAAAATCATCATGGATCAACAAGGGGTTATCCCTGTGTACCAAAACGTTGAAGCTCATTTACGTGCACCAAAAGTAAAAGGGGTCGTTTCTCACGGTGCCGGTGCGCAATACGATTACAAGTGGGCAGTTATTGAAGAATAAGCGCCTAAAGAAGAAGCTGGTTTTGCGTAAGCAAGCCAGTTTTTTTTCTTGTGCTTTGTTCTTACTTACACAATGTTAGTAATGAGAGCGGATGCAATTGTTTATAAAAAAACAAAAAAAAGTTGACAAGGATCAATGATCAACTTGTCAACCTCGTTTTTTCTTCATCTATTTCACAGAAATCCAGTGAAAGATTATTCGCTAACTGTTACGTCGCCTGTTACAGAAGCGCCATCTTCGTCAAGTGTTGCTGAATCTTGGAATTCTTTTGAAGTGAATGTTACGTTACCTTCAACTTTTGCACCGTTCAATACAAAGCCGTTTGCATTCACTTCAACGTCACCTTTGATTACACCGTGAACGATGTTGAAGTTTTCTGAGTTAACGATCAATTTAGGAACAGTTACTGTGTACTCAGCTGTTACGTTGCGGTCTTCATCTTGTGAGTACAATGCAAATTTACGGTAGATATCAGCTGAGTCATCGCCTTTATCATGGAATTCGCCATCAACGGTTACATCGTTATCAAATGTCATGTCAGCAGTTACAGCAACGATCCAGTTACCATCTGCACCCAATGCTTTTTCAATGACTGAAGTTTGGTCACTGATAGAAGCAGTTGAAACAACATCATCTGATGATTCAGTTGATGCAGCAGTTGAAGCTGCTGTTGATGATGAGCTTGCAGCTGTGTCGTTATCTGAACTACATGCAGCTAAAAGAGTGCCTCCCATAAGCAATGATGCAGCGATTAAAGTGATTTTAGTTTTTTTCATGTTTCCTTCTCCTTTGTATTCCCATAGTTTTCTTAAAAACAAAATGATTATACCATACCGAAGTGAAGTTTGTGAAACAAAAAACATAAATGAGGAGAAATTTAATAAATATCAGCCTAGGATTAAAAAAATTTCAAAGAAACTAGGAATAAATGCGTGACGCTTACGAATGAATGAGACATCTCATTCACAAAGAACCCTCCATTATGGAGGAAATGCACTTCTTCTATAATGGAGGGTCATTACTACATTCGCTTTCGATCAGTCAACTGCTTGAACTTCGATACGATCAAATCCATGATGAACTGATACATAAAGGCATGGGTTTGGAAATGGGTTTGATGAGGGAAGATGATGGCTTCTTGGACAAAGGGAAGTTCCGAAATCTGTGGGTTGGCGGTGATCACAATGACTTTGGCTTTGGTTCGATCAAAGAAATCTTTTCGAGGCGTTCCATTTCGAATTTGTTGCTTGGTCAGGTAGTCACCGGAATTGGTAAAAATAATAAAAAGCGATTCTTCATCGGCAGATTTGATGATTTCTTCTTGTACGAGATCGTCTTGGAAGGTCCGAATGAACTTGCCGTTGTAAGCTAGTTTGATCTGGAAATCAATAGCAGCCGATTCTGAGAATAATATTCCAAAAGCAAAGACATTTTTATGCGAAACAATTGCTTGTGCGACCCGTTCGATGGCTGGCAGATCAAGATGATGCCGCAGATAATCGATGTCTTGTATCACTGCGTCAAAATAGGAGTCTACGCCTTCTTGCTCCAAAGCAGACAAAATATTCGAGCGATAATTTAGCGGATTGTTGAAGCGGTTCTCGATGAAAGCTGCGTTGTCTTTTAAATCACCATAGTCATCAAAGCCTAAGGTACGGGCGAATTTTGAAACGGTTGACTTTGACACATGGCAAAGAGCGGCGAATTCACCAATACTTAGAGTTTGGATCTGATCGTAATAGTTGATCATGGTCAAACCGATATAGTAGTTGGTGGAATCAGTGGGTGCATTATTTAAAAGATTCAATAAACGAATGATTAAGAGGCCCATTTTCTTTCCTTTCTTGTAAGCAGTTTCCAAATTGCGAACTTTCGCAGGTGAGAGAAAAAAATCTGCTATAGTAACGCCATAAAGCGCTTTATAAATCAAACACGGGAGTGAGTCATTTGGCAAAAGATTATTCAAAACTTGCTAGTGAAATTATAGCACAGGTCGGTGGGGAACAAAATATCGTTAGCCTGTATCATTGCATCACTAGATTGCGTTTTAAGTTGAAAGATGTCGAGTTGGCACGAAAAAATAAGAACAAAATTCAGCAGCTTGATGGGGTATTGTCAGTCATTGAAGGAAATGGCCAGTTTCAAGTCGTGATCGGGAATCATGTGGCAGATGTTTTTCAAACGATCATGAGCAAGTATTCGATCCAAAACGCTTTGGAAAGTGATGGAGATGCCGAAGAATCAACAGAAAAACAAGGCAATGTATTTATCCGATTCTTCAATGTATTGTCTGCGATCTTTAATCCAATCATTGTTGCGCTTGCAGGGGCAGGGATGTTGAAAGCTTTACTAGTTGTTTTTACGACCTATCATTTGATGGACGCAGAAGGAAGCACCTATAAAATATTAGCTGCTGCTGGCAATAGTGTCTTTTATTTCTTGCCTTTATTTTTAGCGATCAGTGCAGCGCGGATTTTCAAAGTCAATATGTTTATTGCTTTAGCAATCGTTGGGGCGTTGCTGGAGCCGAATTTTACAGCAATGGTGACGGAAAACGGTGTGACGGTTGATTTCTTTGGCATCCCAGCTGTGCTGATGGGGTATTCGGGTACCGTGATTCCAGCGATCGTTTCGATCTATATCTACTCGCACTTGGAACGCCTACTCAAACGGATCATTCCTAAGAGTATCGAGATTTTTGCTCTATCGCTAGTGGCTCTTTTGATCATGGTGCCTCTGACCGTTTTGATCATTGGACCGGTAGGTGTAATGCTTGGGGACGGTTTAGGCAATGCCATGAACTTTATCAGCGATAAGAGTGGGCTGTTGGCTGGCTTGTTGATCGGTGGCGGTTGGACATTCTTAGTAATGATCGGGATCCATTGGGGAGTTGTACCGATCATGGTCAATAACCTAGCGGTATATGGCTATGATACGCTGCGCCCGATGATCGCAGCAGCAACATTTGCGAGTGCTGGGGTTGCTTTAGGTGTATTTTTACGCTCTCGCAGAAAAGAAACCAAAGGTCTGGCGCTATCTTCCTTGCTTCCAGCATTGCTTGGAGGAATTACAGAACCCATCGTCTATGGACTTTCGGTAAAATTTAAAAAGCCGTTGATTGCTCAAACCATCGTTGGTGCCATTGCTGGTGCGTTTATGGGCATGATGCAAACCAAGGCCATCGTCTATGTTTTTCCAGCATTGACGACATTGCCAGCTTTCTTTGGGGACACCTTTGTGTACTATTTGATCGGCATTGCCTTTGCGTTCTTCGGTACTGCTATTTTGACCTATGTATTAGGATTTGAAGAAACGCTAGAACCTGTTTTAGAAGAAGGTGCAGGGCTGCAAGTGATGACACCAGTTGCTGGTGAAGCGATCACGCTTGATGATGTCAAAGATGAAGTATTTTCTTCTCGAGCAATGGGAGATGGATTAGCCGTTTATCCATCAGCCGGCGATATTTATGCACCACTTACTGGTACGGTTGTGACAGTGTTTCCAACTGGACATGCTTTTGGGATCCAATCAGCTGCTGGGACGGAAGTGTTGGTTCATATCGGCTTAGACACGGTTGATTTAGCAAAAGGCGTGTTTGAGATTTCGGTGAAACAAGGGGATCAAGTCGTGAAGGGGCAAAAAATTGGCACCTTTGACTTAGCAAAAATTATTGGAAAAGGATATGATCCGACAACCATGTTGGTCTTTACCAGTGTGATCAAAGAAGATGCATTGACAGTTGTGGATCAAGCGAAAAAAGACGTTACCGCATTGGTAGCAAATGATTTATTAAAAGGAGCGATTTCATGAGTGTATTTCCAAAAAATTTCCTATGGGGCGGCGCAATCGCCGCAAATCAAGCCGAAGGAGCTTATTTGGAAGGAGGAAAAGGATTAAGCGTAGCAGATATTTTACCAGTTGGTGAAAAACGTATTGAGCAAGTTTCACTGCAGCTTGAAGAGGAAAACTTTTATCCGAGCCATGAAGCCATCGACTTTTATCATCGGTACCCAGAAGACATTGAACTGTTTGCGGAAATGGGCTTGAAGTGTTTGCGTACCTCAATTGCTTGGAGTCGCATTTTTCCGAATGGGGATGAGACGGAACCGAATGAAGCAGGTTTACAATTTTATGACGATTTATTTGATGCCTTGAATGAAAAAGGGATCCAACCAGTTGTTACGTTAGCTCACTTTGAGACACCACTGCATTTG
Source organism: Enterococcus sp. AZ141 (assembly GCF_051714385.1). Taxonomy (NCBI): domain Bacteria; kingdom Bacillati; phylum Bacillota; class Bacilli; order Lactobacillales; family Enterococcaceae; genus Enterococcus; species Enterococcus sp. AZ141. The sequence continues at coordinate 228,555 of NZ_JBIORT010000001.1, read as the reverse complement.
GTAACGAAATATGGTGGTTGGCAAAATCGTGCACTGATCGATTTTTTTGATCGGTATACAAAAGTGGTTTTTGCACGCTATAAAGGGAAAGTGAAATATTGGATGACTTTCAATGAAATCAACCATACCCATACGATCCCTTTACTCGCAGCAGGTATCGATGTGTTTTCTTTCGAGACTGAAGAAGAAAAATTACAGGCACTTTATCAAGCGAGTCATAATATGTTTGTTGCAAGTGCCAAAGCAGTTCTGAATGGGAAGGCAGTAGATGAAAACAATCAGATTGGCTGTATGCTGTCACTGAGTCCGATTTATCCTGCAACGTGCAACCCGCAAGATGTTTTTGAATCGTATCAACTGCGCCGTCGTTCTTTGTTTTATAGTGATGTGCAATTGCGAGGAGCGTATCCTGAATACTTCGACCGCATCGTGAAGGATAATCATCTGTTGCTGGACATTACAGAAGAAGATCTAGCGATCATTAAAGCGGGGACCTGCGATTATTTAGGCTTTAGTTTTTACCGCAGCTCATTACATGAAGCGGGCATGAAAATTTTAGGTAATACTGGCGGATTATTGGGGAAAAAGAATCCTTACCTAAAAGAAACTGCTTGGGGATGGCCGATCGATCCGTTGGCATTACGCTATGTTTGCAGCGAATTGACTGATCGCTATCAAAAACCATTATTTATCGTTGAAAACGGAATTGGTTTAAAGGATGTTGTCAATGAAGATGGATCGATCGTCGATGAAGAACGGATGGCTTATTTGAAAGACCATGTAAAGGCAATGGCGGAATCGATCAAAGATGGCGCAACGATTCTAGGCTATACATGGTGGGGACCGATCGATATCGTTTCTGCGGGGACAGGAGAGATGGAAAAACGATACGGCTTTATCTATGTCGATAAGCAAAATGATGGTAGCGGAGATCTTTCCCGCAAGAAAAAAGCTAGTTTTGCGTATTATCAGCAAGTGATCGCCACGAATGGGGAAGCGTTGGCGTACGAATCATTTTTGAAAGGCGGCAAGTAAAATGAAAAGTTATTTTCCAAAAGATTTCCTCTGGGGGGGAGCAACAGCTGCCAACCAAGTTGAAGGAGGTTCTGGGATCGATGGAAAAGGCTTGTCGGTTTCTGATGTCTATCTGTTCGATTCCTCAATGCCGAAAGAACGTTGGACTGACCAATGGCATATGATGACTCATCAGCAAGTTGCAGAAGCACAGGATCCTAACAGCACGAAATACTATCCGAAAAGACAGGGCATCGATTTTTATCATCACTTTAAAGAAGATATTCGCTTATTTGCTGAGATGGGCTTCAAAGCCTATCGGATGTCAATTGCTTGGACACGGATCTTTCCAAAGGGGAATGAGGTAGAGCCAAACGAAGCTGGATTGGCATTTTACGACGCAGTCTTTGATGAATGTTTGAAGTATGGGATTGAACCAGTGGTATCACTATCCCATTATGAGATGCCTTTGTATTTAGTGACTGAGTATGGAGGATGGCCGAATCGGCAAGTGATCGACTTTTATGTCCGTTTTGCCAAGACCGTGATTGAGCGATACCAAAAGAAAGTCAAATACTGGGTGAGTTTTAATGAAATCAACTGTGTCAAACACCATCCATATGTTAGTGTTGGGATCATTGAAGAAGGCCATCCAAATATTGAACAAGACAAGTACCAAGGGGCGCACCATCAATTTGTCGCCAGCGCAATCGTGACTGACTTTTGCCATCGATTGATTCCCGATGCCAAGGTCGGCTGTATGATCAGCTATCAATTATTAACGCCGTACAGCTGTGATCCAGATGATGTCCAAAAAACAGTCGAAAGTCAACGAACCTCACTCTTTTTCAGTGATGTGCAGGCAAGAGGCTATTATCCAGCATATGCCAACCGCATGTTTGAAGAAAAAGGAGTGGAATTGGTGATCGAACCAGGAGATTTAGAAGTCATCCGGGAAAACCCTGTGGATTTTGTTTCCTTCAGTTACTATATGTCCAGTGCAGTCAGCGCGCATCCAGAACGATTGGAAAGTGCTGTCGGGAATTTGATTACTGGTGGGATCAAAAACCCCTATTTGCCAAGCAGTAAATGGGGTTGGCAGATCGATCCCAAAGGGTTGCGAACAGCATTGAATCAACTCTATGATCGCTACCAAAAACCTTTGTTTATTGCCGAAAACGGTTTGGGAGCAGAGGATGTCGTAAACGAAGATGGCACCATCGATGATTTTTATCGAATCGACTATCTGCGTCAGCATATTGAACAAATCAATGAAGCGTTGCATGATGGCGTCGAGGTCTTTGGCTATACGGCATGGGGCTGCATCGATATCATCAGTGCTTCGACCTCACAAATGTCGAAACGCTATGGTTTTATCTACGTCGACCAAGACGATGAAGGCAATGGCACAAAGAAACGCTTGAAGAAAGCGTCTTTTGATTGGTACAAAAAAGTAATTGCTTCAAACGGCGCAACTCTTTGATTTTTGATTCTTCCAGATAAAGCAATTCCTAGGCTTAATCATAAGGTTTCTTAACAATTTCGCTTATTATCAAGAAAAAAGCCCAAATTTATTTGCTATTTTATTTTAACCATGCTATGATGAATAGGTAAAGTTCTGATATGTTAATACTTGTTTATCTTTTCTATTGATACACACTTCAATTACACATCATTTTCTATTACAAACAAATAAACACAGTCGATGTGTAATATGGAGGTATACGTTTATGAATAACGGTACAGTAAAATGGTTTAATGCAGATAAAGGTTTTGGATTTATTACAGGTGAAGACGGCAATGATGTATTTGCTCACTTCTCAGCTATCCAAGGCGACGGCTTCAAAACTTTAGAAGAAGGTCAAGCAGTGACTTTCGACGTTGAAGAAGGCCAACGTGGCTTACAAGCAACAAACATCGTTAAAGGTTAATTGACGTTAACAAGCGAGAATCCATTGGGTTCTCGCTTTTTTTTTGTTTTATTTTATATAAGTATTGAAATGGATAAGGTTTCCAGGATCTGTTACAAGAGAATAGTTGCAGGATTTGAGAGCCTAACATGGTAAATAGTACATCTTTGCTTTCGATAGTCAACTAACCCTAAGCGTTGTGTTTTACTTATCCATGATTTCTCATTCGATGATAAGCGTATAAAAAGAGGAAAAGAGAAAGAGGGCACTATACCGTATTCAATAAATAAATGCTTTTCACAGTAAATGAAAAAGTGATTGAACAGGTTTAGTAGCATCGCTACCAATAAAATCACTGATCGCAAGTGATTCAAATGGCATGTCTCATTTGAATAGAATAAAGAAACAGGTACAGTGGAAAATGCCACGATTCAATGTATGGTCCCCCGTACTTATACAAGAGCAATCGATGTGCAAGATCGATAATTCTTATTCGTTTCATCGATATTGTCTTGAATCAATTGCAAAAGTAGAATATATTGATACAAATTAGATACTTTTTTTATTGCAGATGGGAACAAAGATGATTACCTATCGAGGGGGAATCTATATGAAGCCAAAAGAAATACTTTGCCAATGGGTTGATGCGTTTAATCAAGCAGATGTAGAATGTATTTCAGAATTATATGATGACAATGCAATAAACCATCAGGTTGCCAATGAGCCAGTTATTGGGAAAGAAGCGATAAAGCAGATGTTTGAGCAAGATTTTTCTAACGCAAAAATGGTTTGTATCGTTGAGAACATTTTCGAAGATGGACAATGGGCAATTTTAGAGTGGCGTGACCCATTAGGTTTGAGAGGCTGCGGTTTTTTTCAAATAGTAAATGATAAAATTTTATTTCAAAGAGGCTACTGGGATAAATTATCTTTTTTAAAACAGCACGACTTGCCTATTGAATAAAAGGAATTCCCGTATAGGAATGGTTAGCAGATATGCATGACAGGAAGGTTGATCGCTTCACGTAAAATTCTTAAAGGGCAACACTGTATGAAAACAAAGCTTTTGGTTTAAGTAATGTTTAAGAATAAGTACGTTTTCTTCCATTTGCACTCTGTCTCGTGGTATAGTTATTAATAAGCGACAAATATTTTTGTACCACACGTTACTTGTTTTGAAGAAATTTATTCAAACCTGGCGTAACTTCAGAGTTACAAGGATACAATAGAGGTTAGGGATTGTATCGTTTAAATGAGAAATAAATAATAGTAGTAATAGTATGCTGCACTTTCAAAGAATAAATATTGACTCGTCAGATAGCCTTCTCGTTTACCCAAACGAGAGGGCTATCGTTCATTAGAAAAGAAAAAGTGTCTTTTCCTAAAAGAAAGGAAGAAGACACTTTTTGGCTTTATTCTGCTTTGAGGGGGATCGTCAGCTTGCGATCATCGGTTTGATCGTCGAGCATTGAATCGACATATTGCTTCAAAAAGTAAGAATAGGTCGCTAACCACTGATACTCCTCGGAGTCTTTGATGGCAGCTATTTCCTCGACTGAGTAAGTATCATTGCCAGTAAAAAGGGCCGTGTTCAGCTTCGTGACAAACGTGCAAAGTTGTGTGATCTGGGCTTCTGACAGTTCAGACACGGCGGACAATTGGTCGCGGACCAGTTGGTCGGTGTCATTTTCAAAAATACTTTTCTGGTAGTTTTGATAGTCCAGTAACTGTTCATCAGTTTGCTTCGTTTCAGCCGCCCAAGCATCTAGATCAATTTGACGAGCTTCATAGTCGATTTCCTTGTCAGAAAGAGAAAGGACGCCGTAGCCTAATTCTGCTGTTGAATAAGACCCAGTGACTGCTTCATAAAGCGAATCATTCCCTTCGTTAATGTCTTGAATGTGGATATGACCAGAGAAAACGGCTGGCACGTTGAAACGGTCCAACAAAGCGACAGTTTCGGAGGCATTATCGAGAACATAACCGTCTTGTAACAATTTATTATGACCAAACAAGTTATGATGTAAAAAGACCAGTGGTACTTGCTCTGCTTCTTTTGTCAGGGTTAATTGCTCCTCCAACCAGGTTAGAGTAGCTGGTTTCAACTCACCATTCGTTGTAGGATCATCCCAATTAACCTCAGAATCGTAGATACATGAATCTAGTAAAAAGAGGCGATACTTGTCATTTAACTGAATGCTGTAGCTAAGGGAAGACTTGTCGATACTGTTGGCTTTTTCGTAACCTTCAGCAAAAATCGTTTGAAAATCCTCAGGACTGATTTGATCGGCATAGTATTCCTTTTCACCTTGAAATGCTCGCGCCCAACCATTGTAAATCTCGTGGTTGCCAGGTAATGCTAAAACCATAATGCCAGCTTCTTGCAATGGTTCAAGCAATCTTGCCAACTCTTGAGCACTTGCTTTCTCGCCATTGAGCGTCATATCACCGGTCAAAATAATTCCCGTTGGTTTCTCCTTTAAGGCTTGAGCGGTGAAGGCCTCGATTGATTGTTCTTGATACATCATCTCTTTGCCAGCAGCTCCTTGCGTGAAGGTCTGAAAGGCTTCGCCATTATCATGAAGCGTGGAGGAAAGAAAATGAATATCACTTAAGAGCCAAAACTCACTGTTGCTTGCCTGTTGCAAAGGTGTATCGGCTTCATGCATCTTACGAAATTGAAAGAATAACAGGAAACAGGTGACAAAAAGTGTAAGAAGTGCCAATGGCCAAAACCATTTTTTGTGTGTACGAATCGCGATTCCCTCCTCGCTTGTTTTATTTATTATAGGAAGGAAAAGGAATCTTGTCACATAAAGGGTCTTTTTTTGAAAGATTTCTTGTTTTCATAGTTTTTCTTGTTAAGATAATTCCGAAAAAACTATAAGTGCTCTTATTTAGGTGCTTTTATGTGATAAAAATAACTAAAATAGAAAGAACATCATTTTTTGAAAATGAAAAGAAAACGCGGTGTTTTATTCAGAAACATTGATTTAACGGTCTTTAATTGTTCTGTTATTTATCGCTGAGATAAAGGAAGTGTTAGATTGAAACATTTTTGTAACATTTCCTTTATCTGTGTGTCATATCATTATGGTAGAATTCATTTGTCGTTAAATCGAACATTAAACTTTCTTAGACAAAATTAAGTTTTTATAAAGGCAGTTCATCTGTCAAATCAACCAGCTAGTCGGAGGAAAAACGAGTGAAGAATAGTTTGTTATCAGCATTAATGGTGTGTTCACTAACATTAACCGCAGTTGCAGCACCTGCATTAGCATTTGCAGATTCCATTGATGATCAAATCGAGCAGCAAGACCAAAAAATCAATTCTCTTAAAGGTCAGCAAGCTGACGCCCAATCACAGATCGATTCTCTAGAAGCAGAAATTGAAACAGTGAGTGCAAAAGTTGCTTCATTAGAAGCAAAACAAGTTGAGTTAGGTCAAGAAGCTGAGAAATTGCAAGACAAAATCGCAACATTGAAATTGCGTATTGCCAAACGTGAAGAAGCAATTCAAAAGCAAGCACGTGATGTACAAGTTAACGGTCAAAGCACCAATTTCATTGATGCTGTTTTAGAAGCAGATTCTTTAACGGATGTTATCGGTCGCGTACAAGCGATGACAACGATCGTCAATGCAAACAATGATTTAGTTGAACAACAAAAACAAGACAAACAAGATGTTGAAGACAAAGTCAAAGAAAACGAAAGCAAGATCCAAGAAGTTGCTGCAAACCAAGCAGAACTTAGCCAACAAAAAGATGCCATTGCAGCAAAACAAGCTGATTTAAATGTCTTGAAAGCAAACTTAGCAGCAGAACAAGCAACTGCTGAAAAAGACAAAGATGCATTGAACAAGAAAAAACAAGAAGCGGAAGCTGAAAAAGCCCGTATCTTGAAAGAACAACAAGAAGCTGCTGCTGCTCAAAAAGCAGAAGAAGAAAGACAAGCTGCTGCTTTGAAAGAAGCACAAGAAGAAGCTGCTGCCCAATCAACAGAGAGCACGACAGAAAATACAGTTGCTTCTACTGAAACAGCAACAAGTAGTTCTTCAAGCAACACAAGCTCAAGTTCAAGCAATACTAGCAGTTCTAACAGCTCAAGTTCATCGAACACAAGCTCTTCGAACACTGGTTCAAGCAATTCAAGTTCAAGTAACTCAGGTTCAAACTCTTCATCAAACAATGATTCTACCGGAAGTACTTCTACAGGCGGCGGAAAAGATCATTCAAGCTCAGGGAACATGTATGCTTGGGGTCAATGTACTTGGTACGTGAAAAACCGCGCTCCTTGGGTAGGTACTTACTGGGGTAACGGGGCCCAATGGGGTGCGTCAGCTGCAGCTGATGGGTACACTGTCAATGGTACACCAGCAGCCGGTGCTGTTGTAGTCTTTGCCGCTGGTCAATCAGTTGGTGGCGTTTGGACTGCTGATCCAACTTATGGTCACGTAGCCTATGTTGAATCATACAACCCATCAAACAATACGATCACGATCTCTCAAGGCGGAATGGGCTTTGACAGTCCTGGTGGACCAAACACTGCAACATTGAGCGCATCTGGATATACTTACATCCATCGCTAATCAAATCAAAAGCAAAGCATCAACGCAATCGCGTTGATGCTTTTTTATTTGATCGATCGCTTTCTAAATCGGTCAGACAAGAGAATTACCCAGAGAGACAAGACAGGGTTCTCTCAAATCTTATCAAGATTCTATAGAAAATAGGAGGTTTCTCGTTCTACTATCAAATAGTGAGAAACGGTGAAAAGGTCGTTTTTGAAGTTACCATCAGTTCTTCCATTGCACGAGAAATCGCCGTATAGAGAATCCGCTGATCTTGATCGGTATGATAATTTTCTGCTGAAACATCATATAAAAGAACCTGCTTAAATTCCAATCCTTTGGCAAGATGAATCGGTAAAACCGTTCCATGAAATGACACGGCCTGTTTATCGAAGAATTGTTTAAGCTCTTCACTGGATCGACTATCTTTTGTGATGATCGTTACTGGCTGCTTAAGTTCCTTTACTATGTCTACCAAGGCAACGTCAGTCAGATTGGCATAAAACTGTGGCAACTTTCCTGCTGGTCGAACGGCAGAGATGTTTAAATTGGTTTCTTTTGGTAGCATTTGAGCAAATAACCGTGTGATTACACCGCTAGACCGATAACTCGTAGTCAGCTGATACGTTTCGAGGGATTTCGCCTGTTGTTGAAATATCGTTTGGATTTCTGATACGGTGATGGCACTTGTAAAAATCGCCTGTTGCTGATCCCCCACGAGGGTGAAAGCGGTCATAGGAAAAAGACATAATAGAAACTGCAGTTGTGCTGGCGTATAATCTTGGACTTCGTCGATAAAGAGATAGCGCAAAGCAGGGACAGGTTGTTTTTCGGCCACCAAATGACGTATCAGCAATAGACAAACAGTATAATCCAAACTATCTGTTGTTTGCGTCAAAGTGATCTGTCCATGAGTAAAATAGTCGGCACTGTCTGCTAACAATTGTTTCGTATCAAACCACGTAAGGTCGTTGATTTGTTTCGTAACTTTTGCATATTTTTTCTTTAGGAGGCGAAGGGCTGCTTTCTGAATCGTTTTTTCTGAATCATCTTTTAAAACTGTCCCTAAAAGGGATCGTTGTTCATCTTCAGTCAAAGAACGAACTTGGTCGTGAACATTCGCTGCTAAGGCATTTTTTTGCAATCGTTCCTCCCAAGCGTAAGCCAATTTCTTTTTGACAGCTTGGATGCGATCGCGCAAGGGTGCCTGTTTCGGTGTTTCTTGGAAGAAAGTGTCGATCGTTTCTTCAGAAAAAAGGACGACGTTTTTTCTTTTGATTGGTTTAAACTGAAGCACAAGTTCTTCTGGCAGCTGTTTGCTCAAGGATTGAAGAAAGCGGCTGAAGTCAGCACTGCGTAAAAGTTCGATTGCTTCACTGGGTGCTTGCTGGATGCGGTCAAAATAAGCCTCTTCCGATTCTAAGTCAACGCTAGGAAATGCTTGGCAAAACTGCCGCATGGTCAACGTCAATGGATTTTTTTCACCGAGGGAAGGCAGCACTTGCGAAATATAATCAATAAACCGCGAATTCGGGGAGAGGATCAAGACATTCTCTGCGGTCATCTCTTCACGAAAATGGTACAGCAAAAAGGCGATCCGCTGCATGACAGCAGAAGTTTTTCCGCTTCCAGCAACACCGTTGACCAGTAGGTTTTTATGCGCTAAGTCACGGATGATGACGTTTTGTTCGTGTTGGATCGAAGCAGTGATATCCTGCATTTTTTGGCTATTATTGGCTTCAAGGGCTGCCAGTAACACGTCATCTTGAATCGCCACTGAGGTATCAAAGGCTTGCTTCAATTGATCTTTTTCGATAATAAATTGACGGCGTTGTTCAAGAACGGCAGAAATCGTCTGATTGTTCACTTGATAAGAGACCGGACCCAAGCGTTTGGCATAGAACAATTCGGCAATTGGGGAGCGCCAATCATAGATCAGCCCTTCCTTATTTTCATTAACAAAACCATTGATCCCAATGTAAAAATCTTCTATCGTTTCCTCATCTTCAAATTGTAGGGAGATTTTACCAAAGTAGGGACTATCCAGAAGACGGTCGATGGCAGCTAATTCACGTTCAGCAGATTGAAGAGCGGCGTTCATTTGGTCGATCTCACGATTCTTACTTTCGATGGCAGCAAAAGTATCTAAACGGTCAGCAAAATTATCAAAGTTTAAGCGAATCTCTTCGCCGATGCTTTGCATCGCAAGGCGATCTTTTTTTCTGCCTTCAGTCAAGAAACTGTTCAGCACTGTCTTTCGTGTTAGCAATTGCTGGTACGTGTCTGCGAGATGCTTCTTTTCAGCCTTTAGGTTGTTCATTCAGACTCACATCCATTCTCCAAAGTAACTCAATTATACGGGCATCCACCAAAAATACTAGTCTATTTTTTTGACTCTGGATGCGGTATAATAATAGTGGGAAGAGGCAGCTGATTGTTCCAATGTCATGGGAGCAAGCAGAATGCGTCTATTTTTTGTTTTAAAAATGAGAAAAAGGGTCATTGCTTGTGTTTTTGAAGGGGCTGTTTATACTGAATATAGAGAAAAATACAAAGCGAAAAATCGTTGAGGGAGTGTCAACATGTCCAAACTATTGTCACCAGTGAAGCTAGCGAATTTAACATTGGCCAACCGCGTCGTTATGTCGCCGATGTGTATGTATGAAGTAAAAAAAGAAGACGGTGTTGCGGAGCCCTTTCATTTTGTTCACTATGGGGCACGAGCATTAAGCAAAGCCGGATTGATCATTATCGAAGCAACTGCCGTTGAACCAGACGGACGAATCACAAACAATGATCTAGGGTTATGGAATGAAGAACAGCAAACAGAACTGACGAAATTGGTGGAACTGCTGCATGGGTTCGATGCGCAAGTAGGCATCCAACTAAGCCATGCAGGACGAAAAGCAGTTGATGCCACCAATCCTTTGGCACCAAGTGCCGTTGCCTTTAACGAACGCTACCCGTTACCGTCAGAAATGACCCTGGCGGAGATCAAACGGGTGCAAGACAGTTTTGTTCAGGCTGCCCAACGAGCAGCTAATGCGGGTGTCGCGATGATCGAACTTCATGGGGCTCATGGCTACTTGATGGATCAATTTCTTTCGCCATTCGTCAATCAACGCACCGACCAGTATGGTGGTTCCTTAGAGAATCGGTATCGCTTTGTAAAAGAAACGGTACAAGCAGTTCGGGCGGTCTTTTCTGGGGCATTGTGGATGCGCTTGTCACTGACAGACTATGAAGAACCAGGACGCCAAAATTCGTTGGAAGATTGGCAGCAAGTAGCCCAATGGCTTCAAGCAGATGGCATTGATTGTCTTGATTGCTCAACCGGTGGTGTGGTGGATAAAAAGCCTAATATTCCGATCTATGATGGCTACCAAGTGCCCTTTGCTGCAGCCATCAAGCAAGTGGTCGATATTCCCGTAGCAGCAGTCGGTTTATTGGATAATCCTGATCTTTGCGAATATCTTTTGCAAACCAATCAAGTGGATTTGGTTTTACAAGGCCGCGCGTTGATCAGAAATGTCAACTGGTTGGCAGATGCAGCGGCTAAACTTCACGATAAGTCCTTTCAAGCGTACAATGATTCCTATCAACGTGGGGTGAAACGTTGAATCATGTTTTATTACATGAGAGTTGATTCGAAAGAATGTCTTGTAAGTGTAGAGATCGGGAATGGAAGAAAAGTAGAGATTTACTTGCGGTTTTTCTTTCAAGAAAATTTTTAGTATAGGTATTAATCGAAATAAGAGAACAATGGACGATGATTTGTCGTTCCTTGTTCTTTTTTTGACTTTTATAGATCAACTTTATGAACGTATCCCACTTTTTTTCGTTCTTTTGCATTAAATAGCTCATAGTGTTGAACTGTTTAGTTCACGATGGTATAGTTTAGGCAAGTTTTCGAAAACGATTACAAAAAATGGAGGTGTTGAAATTGGATATCGGTCAACTGATTGATGAACGATTCATTTTATTTGATGAGCAAATTCGGACAAAAGAAGAATTGTTTACTCAAGCATCTGTTTTATTCGAGTCCTCAGGAGTTATCAGTAATATAAAGAAGTACAAAAAAGATTTATTTCGTCGCGAGAAACAAACCTCTACTGGGATTGAAGATCATTTTGGTATTCCTCATGCAAAAAGTAAGGCAGTACTAAGGCCCGCAATCGCCTTCGTAAAGTCGAGTCCAATTACTGATTATCAAGCAATTGACGGAACGGCTGTCACCTATTCTTTTGTCATCGCAGTACCTGAAAAGAGTACTGACGATCATTTAATCATCTTAAGCAATCTCGCACGATTGTTGATGCACGAAGGATTTCGAAATGCAGTAAAGAAGGCAAAAGACGCCTCAGATATTATTAATAATATTCAATCAAATCAATCAGAAAAGAGGGAACCTGTATGAAAATTGTCGGTATTTCTGCTTGTCCGACTGGAATTGCGCATACGTATATGGCTGCTGAAAAACTGGAAAAAACGGCAAAATCATTGGGATATACAATCAAAATCGAGACACAAGGAGTAAAAGTCGAAAACATTTTGAGTACAGAAGAAATTCAACAGGCAGAGGTTGTCATTTTAGCGGTTGACAAAGAAGTACAGACCGACCGATTTGCTGGAAAAAAAGTTAAAAGAGTGTCAACCGCAAGAGCAATCAGAGAACCAGAAAAAGTAATTCAAGAGGCAATTGATGGGGTAGAAGTGACCACGGTTGCCCAAGCCGAGCATGTTTCAAACGAATCTGGAAAGAAAGCTGGCATTTATAATCATTTCATGAATGGCGTTAATTACATGTTGCCTTTGGTTATTGCTGGTGGAATTTTAATTGCGTTTAGTTTTGCTTTTGGGATCAATGCAGCTGATCCTAGCGATCCATCATACAATCAAATTGCCGAAGTTTTAAGCACGATTGGTGGGAATACGGCTTTTGCATTGATGGTTCCTGCACTTGCAGCAGGAATTGCCACTTCCGTTGCCGGTAGACCGGGCTTTGCCGCTGGTTTGGTTGCGGGAACGATGGCGGCAAGTGGAGGATCTGGTTTTTTAGGTGGGATGGTTGGTGGTTTACTCGCTGGGTATGCTACGGATTATTTAGCGAATAAAGTAACAGTAGCAAAATCATTTGCGGCACTCTATCAGTTGATTATTGTTCCTTTGATCTCAGTTGCTGTGACTGGCTTTGCCATGTTTTATTTCATTGATAAACCAATCTCTTATGTATTGGATGCTTTGACGAATTGGCTTAATGGACTTGGTTCTACGAGTGGTGTGGTATTCGGCTTACTGATAGGCATTATGATGGCAGCTGATATGGGCGGTCCCATCAATAAATCGATTTCAACCTTTAGTATTGGTTTGATGTCGGCAGGAGTTAATGCACCAATTGCGGCTTGTATGGCTGCCGGGATGACACCTCCTCTAGGCATTGCCTTGGCTTCTATCTTGTTTAAGCAAAAATTTACTCAAGAAGAACGAACTTCTGCTCAGTCTTGCTGGGTTTTGGGATTATCTTATATTACTGAAGGTGCGATTCCATTTGCTGTCGCTGACCCATTACGAGTAATACCTAGTTTGATGGCAGGTTCAGCAACCGCTGCTGCAATATCAATGGGTGTCGGCGTAACTTCATTAGCTCCACATGGTGGTATCTGGATCTTACCGATTCCCAATGTATTGAACAATCCGTTGATGTATGTCGTGGCAATCGTTTCTGGAACGGTGGTTACAGCATTGATGTTAGGGTTTTTGAAAAAATCTAGAACTGAAATGGAACGCCAACCAACCGATGAAGGAAAACTGATTTAGAAACTATTTATAAGTTGAAGCGAAACGAATCAAAAGAAAAGAGGAATGTCACAATGTTAATGACAATGAAAGAATTACTTGCTGTAGCAAAAGAACATAAATTTGCTGTTCCAGCATTTAATATTTGCAGTTTTGATATGTTAAAAGCAATCATGGAAGAAGTTGAGGCACAGGATGCACCAGTCATTTTAGAAATTCATCCTGATGAGATCGAATACTTAGGAGATTGTTTCATAGCGACAGTGCGGGAGTACGCATTAAAAAGTAAGGTACCAGTCGTTATTCATTTGGATCACGGGGGATCAATCTACGATGTCATGCGGGCGATCCGTAATGGCTATACCTCGGTGATGATCGATGCATCATTAGCCGATTACGAAGAAAATAAAAAAATCACGAAAGAAGTTGTTGAACTGGCACATATGGTTGGTGTCAGCGTTGAAGCAGAAATTGGTACGATTGGGAACAACGGTTCCGCAGAAGGGGGAGCTGCAGAAATTATTTACACAGATGTCGACCAAGCCGAAGACTTTGTACGTGCTACCGGCATTGACACCCTTGCCATTGCAATTGGAACGGCTCATGGGTTGTATCCAAAAAATATCACCCCTAAGTTGAACATCGATTTGTTGAAAAAGTTGAACGATCGTATTGCTTTACCATTTGTATTGCATGGTGGGTCAGGAAACCCAGATCATGAAGTGCGAGAGTCTGTAAAATATGGCGTATGTAAAGTAAATCTTAGTTCTGATTTGAAATCCGTATTTTTTGATTCAGTCAGAAAAGTATTGACGGAAAACCCTGCTATGTATGAACCAAATCAAGTATATGTACAACCAATAAAAGATGTGAAAGCTGTTGTACGCCATAAGTTGACCCTGCTGAATACGGTTGACAAAGCACGTTTTTATCAGAGATAATAAATGAAATGATTGATTGGTACAGGATTAAATTGGTGGGAATCTCTTTTTTAAAGGAGTTTAATGTATGGGGAAAGCAAAAGATGAGCGTAAGCAGAAAATCATGATGTATTTAAATGAAACGAAATTTGCTTCTCTGGGGGAATTAGTTGAATTCTTACATTATAGTGATGCTACGGTCAAACGCGATCTGATTGAACTGGAAAACGAAGAACAAATCAGACGTACCCGAGGTGGTGCTGTGCTGATCGATTCAGAGAAGGTCGATGCGGCTTATCTGACAAAAGTGGGGAATTATGTCAATGATGAAGAAAAACGCAGAATTGCAGAACGTGCAGTGACGTATATTGAGGACGATATGACCATTTTCGTGGACAGTTCGAGCACAGCTTTGCACCTGATCCCTTACCTGAAAAAAATTCATGGGTTACGAGTGGTAACCAATAGTGTGCTAACTGCCGCACTACTATCGGAACATACTGCTGCTGAGGTGACCATCGTTGGCGGGACGGTAACGAACAAAAAGTTTACCGTTAATTCAGTTACAGCAGTCAACCAGCTCAGAACCTATCATTTTGATCTTGCACTTCTCTCATGTAGAGGATACGATGAAGAAAAAGGAGCCACTGAGAATACTGAAGGGGAAGCAGTATTTAAACAGGTATTGAAAGACTGCACCGAAAAAATTATTCTAATGGTTTTAGAATCAAAGCGGAATAAAGTATATTTTTACAAGAGCCTCTTACCCGAGGATATCGATATTGTCATCTAGAAAAAAGCATCGGGTTTGTCAAAAACGGTCTTATTTAAAAGGCCGTTTTTATTTCCACTGCTAGTATGCTTTACAAACTAGTGGCAAACACGTATACTAGGTACAACACTAGTTTGTATAACAAACTAGATAAAGGGAACCAAAGGAGGGAAATCGTGAAAGAGACGCAATTGCTAAAAGGGGTTTTGGAAGGGTGTGTTTTGCAAGTGATTGCTCAAAAAGAGATTTATGGTTATGAACTGGTACAGGAACTGAAGCAAAGAGGCTTTGAAACGATCGTTGGCGGCACGATCTATCCTTTGCTGCAGAAGTTGGAAAAACAAGAACTTATTACCTCTGAGATGAAAAAGTCACCTGAAGGACCTGATCGCAAGTATTTCTCGATCACCCCGAAAGGCATAGACTATTTGGCACAATTTAGAGAACAATGGACGAACCTAATGAAGAAAGTCGAAGGATTATTTAAGGAGTGAGGAAACATGGCAAATAAACAAGAGACGACCTATTGGCGAAAGCAAACCAATCTGATCGAGCAACAATTCAATGAGAAAAATCGCCAATTTTTTGATGATTTTCGAAGCTACCTCTTACTTTCCAGCCTTTTTTACGATGAGCATAAAGTCACAGAGCAGGTATACGCGATTGCAATGGATTTATTAGAAGCACAAACTCATGGGGAAGAGGCGCAACACTATTTTGGCAATGATCCGAAAGGGGTGGCAGATGAACTATTGGCAAACACGCCAAAGAGTAATCTCAAAGAGCGCCTCAAATTGGCGTATCTAGCGGTTGGCATCAGTTGGGGAATCAAATTTATAGCTGATTTTACAAATCAAGGACCACTGGTTCTTAACCTTCTGGATTATCTTTTGACAGGATTGGTAACTGTGTTAGCGATCATCGGGATTTTTGCGATCATCAGCAAAACCATCTATCAAAAGAAGGGCACAAGCAAAGTGATTCGTTTCGGCTCCCTGTGGCTCGTTGTGAGTGGCTGGATTGGTCTTTCACTGCTGATCAATCTGCTGACCCCAAACTGGTGGCTCCTGACGATCGCATTTCCATTTGATGTAGTATTGGTTGGCAGTTTGCTGGTAGCGGCGATCGTTTTTGTTGTATCACTCAAAGAAAAAGCTTTTTATCCGATCGTTTTTCTACTGGGGGTATTTGTGTTGCTTGGTTGCCTGCAAAAAGCCATGGCATTTTATCACATTGGGGATCCATCGTGGATGACCGGCGGACTTTTGACACTGTTAGTTGTAGGGTTTCTTATTTTTCTCTGGTGGACCCGTCGAGTGATGAAAGAGCAATAAGCAAAGCCAGAAACAAGTGTCTTGCTTGTTTCTGGCTTTTTTTACATAGAAAAAGCATTATCCTGAGGAATCTTTCTGCTTCATGCTACACTAAAAAAGAAACGGAGGGAAATCAAGATGTTGACAACAGATCAGTTCTTTCACGGCCACGACAAGCAGACCGCTTTTTTTGAAGGCTGGTACCATAAACACCAAATCGGTGAAGAAGTCTATGCTTTTATTCCTGGTTTTTCGATTCAAAAAGACGGGACCAAAGAAGTATTCATTCAAGTGATCAATCATGAGGGTGCGCATTACTTTTCCTTTCCAGAAACTGACTTTCAAGTGTCAGAAGAGGAGCGTAAAGTAACGATTGGTGACAATATCTTTAGTGAAGCAGGCATCCAAGTCTCTTTAAAAAATAACGAACTTCAAGTACAAGGGTCAGTAAAGTATAACGACCACAAACCGATTCAGCGGACACGTTATGCGCCGAGTATCATGGGTCCTTTTTCGTATCTGTCATTTATGGAGTGTTATCACGGGGTCTTGAGCATGAGTCATACCTTAGAAGGTACGCTGTACTGGAACGAAGAACCAATCGATTTTACGAACGGGATCGGTTATTTGGAAAAAGATTGGGGAACCTCCTTTCCAGCAGCTTATATTTGGGTTCAGTGCAACAGCTTTGATGCGCCAGATGTTCGGTTCTTTTTCTCCGCAGCCGACATTCCCTTTGCTGGTTTTGCTTTTTTGGGAACGATTTGTGTTCTGCAAGTCGGCAGCCAAGAATATCGTTTTGCTACTTATCATGGTGCAAAGATTCATGATGTCAAACGCACGGAAGACCGTTTAGTGATCCATCTCAAACAAAAACAATGGTCCTTAACGATCGAAGTTTTGACGAAAGAAGGGCATTCTTTGAGGGCACCTTCTATTGGGCAAATGAATCGGATCATTCGCGAAAGTGCCAGTACGGAAATCACCTTGACCCTTTTAGAAAATGGGCAGGAGATCTTAAGGCAGACAGGGATGTCGACTGGTTTTGAAGAAGTTGCGAATTTGCGAGGATTTCACTATTAAAAAAAGCAGAAAAATTCGTTTCTTTTGATATACTAGTAGATAGTTACTACGAAAACACGTATATTTGGAGGGAAATGGATGAAAAAAATAACGAATGAGACACTGTTTGAACTGAAAACGATTGCGCAGCCTGCAGTGGGGCAAAATCAGGTTTTTTACTTGGAAACGGTAGTCAACCCAGAGACCAACACGTATGATTCAGCGATTTATAGTATTGACGCAAAGACCAAACAACGGCGTGAGTGGGGCACCGAAGCGACGACCCACAACAGTCTAAAGGTCTCGCCAGATGAGCAATGGCTCAGTTTTGTGACGACCGATCCAAAGAAAGGTGAAAGTACGTTATGGACGATGTCGGTGTCCGGCGGCAAGCCCCAAGCACTTGTCACTGAAAAAGGTCTGGGCGACTATTTTTGGAAGCAAGACGCAACGGCTATCTATTACCAGCTGGCACAAGAGGAGACGGTTTCAGAGAATCAAGACGACAAAGAAAAGACGGACAAGCAAGAGGAATTTCCACAAGTAAAAGCTACTACGAAAGTCAATTATTTGGCGGATGGCGTCGGCTTTTTAAAAGAAAAAAAACATTCGATCATCAAAAAAACGATCGCGACACAAGAAACGGAACTGATTTTTGAGCATAAGTATCCCTTTGTGTTCTCTGGCTTAGCGGATGATCAAGAGACTTTGTTTTTCACTTTTGACAAAGAGGAAGAAGACGAGTGGGATCATGGCTCGAAGGTTTGTCTCCTAAATAGTCAGACGAAAAAGACAGAAAGTTTAGAAAACATTCTGCCAGAAGGAACGTATACTTTTGCTGCAGCGCACAATGATCAGCTATTACTATTAGGCAATGATCTTTCCTATGGTTTTGTGACCTTGGATGATTTGTTTTTGGTCGACTTAAAAACAAAAGCGGTCAAAAATCTTTCCCAAGATCTTGACATCGCTTTTGGCAATGCGATCATCAGTGATTTTCAACAAAAAAATCGCGGCGTAGCGATCACCTGGTTGACGGATGACACATTCCTTGTACCCGTAACGGAGCATGGCAAGCTACAATTGTACCGCGCCTCGATCCAAGGAGAATGGACCAAACTGCTTGATGAAAAAATGGATATCCTTGATGCGGCGATCTATTCGGAAGCCAAACTTGCTGTTGCTTATGCGACGCCAACGATCCCTAGTCGCTTAGGCTTGATTGACTTAGCAAGTGGCGAAGTAACTGATCTATACGATCCCAACCAAGCAATTATGTCACAGTTAGCGATCAGTAAACCCGAAGCGTTTTGGTACGAAGGAGCAGATGGTTGGCAAATTCAAGGCTGGTATTTGCCCCCGACCGAAACACAAGAAAGTCATCCAGCAATTTTATACATCCATGGCGGTCCGCAAGTCTGCTACGGCGAAACATTTTTCCACGAGATGCAAGTCCATGCCGCTAACGGCTATGGGGTCATCTTGTTGAACCCTCGTGGCGGGCAAGGGTACGGTCAGGCGTTTGTCAAATCGATTTTAGGTGATTATGGCAATAAAGATTATCAAGACTTGCTGTTGGGGGTTGATGCCGTGGTGGCAAACCATCCAGAAATCGATACGAACACGATCCATGTAGCTGGTGGCAGCTATGGTGGCTTTATGACCAACTGGATCGTTGGTCATACCGATCGTTTTTGTGCGGCAGTTACGCAACGCTCGATCTCAAATTGGATCAGCTTTTATGGAACGAGCGACATTGGACCTGCCTTTGTCAAATTCCAATTGTTGCGGGAACTTGATGCGATCGAAGGACTTTGGAAGATGTCGCCTTTGGCCTATGCCAGCCAAGTCAAGACACCTACACTAGTCCTCCATGGGGAAAATGATTTGCGATGTCCGCAAGAACAAGGACAGCAGTTTTACATGGCGCTGCAGAGTCAAGGCGTCGATACGAAGCTGATGCTGTTCCCTCAATCCTCTCATGGATTATCACGCAATGGCTTGCCAAACCTGCGGATAGAACGCTTGCAGGCGATCAGTGAATGGCTTGCATCACATGAGAACAAATCAGTAAATTAACCGAAAGAAATCACCTGATAAAGGATCACGACATGGGCTGCTTGAAAAGCCCGACCAGTGATTCCTTAAAGATCAGGTGGTTTTTTTGCGCGATCAAAAGCTACAGGTTCCTGTTACCTTGCCACCAATGACAGCAACGATTGAAAACAAATTCATATGACGTTTTCTTCACGTGTTAAATAACAAAAAGAAGAAATAGTTTTGCTTGCTTCCTATGTTTGAGTGTGATATGATACAAAACGTAATCGTTACACTTTAACCTTTTTTGGTGTGACGCAAGAGAAAGGAGCTGGTTATTATGAGAAACAATATTATTTTGGCATGTGTGGAGACAGGGGAAAGACTTTATTTGACTAATAAGAACCAGCGCAATACGCCGGAACGTTTAGAATTAAAAAAATATTCACCAAAGTTGCGGCGCAGAGCGATTTTTCGTGAAATCAAGAAATAGGAAGGACAATAACTGAATGGCAAAAAAATCAAAAATGGCAAAATACAACAAGCAAGTACAACTGATCGAACAATACCGAGCAGTGCGTCAAGAATTAAAAGCGCAAGGAGATACCCAAGCATTGGCCAAACTACCGAAGGATTCGAATCCGACTCGTTTGAAGAAACGGGATATGATCGATGGTCGTCCTCGGGGCTACATGAATAAATTCGGCATGTCACGGATCAATTTCCGTAAGCATGCACACCTCGGAGAAATTCCCGGTGTTACAAAAGCAAGCTGGTAACAGAAAGGAGTCAACATGGAAAAAACGGACTTGTCTAGTGCGTATCGACGTTTAAAGAGCCCGAACATCAAAACAAGGAAACGCGCATTAAAAATCATTCATGAATTTAAACGAAACAAACGAAAAAATGCATTGCAGCTGCGTGCATAATGAAAAAGTGAAAGAAAGTTGGAAATGACATGGCAGTACCTGCAAGAAAAACATCAAAAGCAAAAAAGAATAAGCGTCGGACCCACCATGGCGTCAAATCCCCAGCGATTTCGTTTGATGGGACAACAGGAACCTTCAAGCGCAGCCACCATGTATCTTTAGCAGAATACAAAGCACAGCACCCAATCGAAAAGAATTAACGCCGTCTTATGACGCCGTCCAGAAAGCAGGGGGAAAATGGAGATCATCTATCCGTCATTGATTGAAGAAGCCTATCGTCACAGTAAAAAATTTCATCCAGAGATCACCAAAGAGGCCATCTATCGCCATTTTTACGAAGCTGGTTTAATCAAAGAAAATGGCGATCCAACGGAAAAAGCCTTGTCAGAAGGGGTCGTTAAAGATTATACTGAGGACTGGGATCTTACCTTTGAAGAATTTTTGATGATCTACCCCGTGTTTCGTTCCTTTGACCCAAAGCATTTCAAGAAGATCGATCATTTTTGGGAAATGGATTTGGCTTTGCAAGAACAAATTCTTGACCAATGGGAACGAGAAACCTTCACAGAGGAAGAGATCATTGATCTGACTGCCTTTTTTGAAGAGCGATTACCTTCCGAAAATGAACAGTGAAAGGCGTACATGTGATGAAAAAGACGATCCAGCCATTTTTAAAACTATTAAAGCCCTATGATTATCTATTGTTTGTTCTATTAGTTGTTGGCTCTTTTTTACCGCTTTTTCTATTTGAAGCGCAAGCCCAAAGTGATACTGGGGATCGTTATGCGATCGTGCGAATCAATGGGGAAGAAGTTGACCGTTTCAACTTGGAAGAAATCGATGCGATGGAAAAAACGTATTATCCAGCAGAAGGTCAGTACAATATCGTCGAGATCAAAGATGGTGCGATCCGAGTGCGTGAAGACAATAGCCCGGACCAAATTGCTGTCAAAACCAGCTGGATCTATCGCAATGGACAGACGAGCATTTGCCTGCCTCATAAGCTAGTGATCGAGATCAAGCAAGCAGGTGCTTCTGACTATTTAATTTATTAATCGGACTTCGTGGTAGTTGGAAACTACACTATTTTGTGTTGGTGGGAAATCGTTGGATTTTCTACTGACACTTTTTTATTGAAAATAGAAAATAAGTGCGTCTAACTGGAGACAATCTGTCGATCAAACTCAGTCTCGTTTGATAAGAAACGAGGAGCATATGAAAAAGATAAGTTTCTGCAAACATCCTTCAAACCAAAGCTATGTCAATAATGCTGTATTGCCAGAAATGGGGAACGGTGAAGGGGAGAAGAAAGGATCGTTCCGTTTGTTCAACAAATTTTCTTCTAAACCTAGAAAAACAGTTCAGCATTACGAAGCATTGGTTGCGTCTAAATCGCTTGTCCAATAAAGAGGAACGAAAACCCTAAAAATCCTTTTTTATGAAGGGCTATAAGTTGAAGATTTTTTTTATTTGCGATAGGCTATTAGTAAAGCATTCGGGAGATGAAAACACATGAAATTTAAATTGAATCTAAAAGAAAAAGTAACGGAAGTTGCAGAGCATGTCTATGATGTGGTGAAAAAGGAAGATTATGCGATTCGTGTGGCTCCAAAAGGAATCAAAGTAACGAAACAGCGCAAGACGAAAGACACGATCAAATGGCGTTCAAAGAATCACTAATTGAGGAATAAAAAAAAGAAACTGCACATTCGCAGCTTCTTTTTTTTATTCCTCAATCTCAATCCCCAAGACAGTCAGGTGGCCGTTTGCCACCAGTTTGATGACAAGTTTTGCTAGATGGTCGGGTGTCATCGTTGTTTCTGCCGTTAGCCACCAATGCAAGGTACCAACAAATATCGAGGTCATATAGTCAATGATGAAGTCTAAGGGCACTTCAATGTCTCCTTCGGTGATTCTCAACGTTGAAAAGATCTCTTGGTAACGTTCAGTCAAAATCAGGCCCAACTTTTTACGGATGATCTCAATGGCAGAGGCATCCATGATCGTCAAATAAAAGGAACGATTGTTTTGAATGTGTAAAAAAAGTTCGGTCATGGCCGCTTCGATTTTGCGGATTTTGATGCGATTGCCTTGAACAAAATCTTCAAAATCAAGAATCGCGGTAAATGATTCGACAGCCAAGTCAAATATCTTTTCATACAAGTCTTGTTTGTCTTTGTAATGGGCATAAAAGGTTGCACGGTTGATCATGGCTTCATCGGCGATATTTTGGACAGTCACTTGCTCGAAGCCTTTTTCTTCCACTAAGCGGATAAAAGCTTCAATAATGTACTTATTGGTTCGTTTGACACGTAAATCCAATTTTTTCATATTGTGAATTTCCTTTCAAAATAAACAACAAAAAACGGGTAATTGTTGTTTATCCCACACCTTCCTTAGAATTGTTTGTTGAATTATCAATTAAAAGAATTACAATGAACATAAGTATTATAACAAACGGCTTGTTAGATAATCAACAAAGTGTTGTTTAGATGGAGGCAACAAATGAAAAAATATAAAGCGGGCATCGATGTCGGGTCGACAACAGTCAAGATGGTTCTGTTAGATGAAGGCAATCAAACGTGTTTTTCAAGATATGAACGGCACTATGCAGATATCCAGAAAGCAGCGGAAAAAATCATTAGAGAAGCGCAAGAAGTGATCGAAGATCAGCCGCTTGCGCTGGCGATTACCGGATCAGGTGGGATGGGTCTGGCGGAAGTTTTGCGGATCCCATTTGTCCAAGAGGTCATCGCTTGTACCAAAACAGTTGAGACAGTGATTCCCGAAACCGATGTGGCTATCGAGTTAGGCGGCGAAGATGCGAAGATCACCTTTTTTGAAGGGGCATTGGAGCAGCGAATGAACGGCAGTTGTGCCGGTGGAACGGGTGCGTTTATTGATCAGATGGCAGTTTTATTGAAAACCGATGCCAATGGGGTCAATGAACTAGCCAAAGATTATCAAACCCTTTATCCGATCGCATCGCGCTGTGGCGTCTTTGCCAAAACCGATGTGCAGCCGCTGATCAATGAAGGAGCAGCAAAAGCAGACATTGCGGCGAGTATCTTTCAAGCGGTGGTCAATCAAACGATTGCTGGCTTGGCTGCTGGTCGTAAAATCAAAGGCAAGGTAGCCTTTCTAGGTGGACCGTTGACGTTTATGTCGGAATTGCGTCAACGATTTATCGATACGTTGAACCTGCAAGAAGCAGATATCATTTTTCCCGAGAACCCAGAACTGTTTGTGGCGATGGGGGCTGCACTGTATGCAGAAGAAGAGCAACAGCTTTCCGTGCTATTAGCCCGCTTAGCCAACGGAGAAGATGGCAAACTCGCGCCAACTGATATATTAGCCCCATTGTTTAAAGACGAGGAGGAATTGACTGCTTTTCGTGCTCGCCATGCTCAAGCGGTGGCCACAGAAAAAGCGTTGTCTGAGCATACAGGCGCTGCTTATCTAGGCATCGATGCAGGATCAACCACAACGAAAGTGGTTTTGATCAATGATGCAGGGGAATTATTGTTTTCTTTCTATGGCAATAATGAAGGTGAACCGTTAGCGACAACGATGGCGGTTTTACAAGAGCTTTATCGTCAGATGCCTTCTGACGTTTACATCGCAAAGTCAACGATCACAGGTTACGGCGAGCATTTGATCAAACATGCACTGAAAGTCGATATCGGTGAAGTGGAAACGATGGCCCATTACAAAGCTGCCGAACATTTCCAGCCGGGGGTTGATTTTATCCTAGATATCGGTGGACAAGACATGAAGGCGATGACGGTTAAAGATGGCGCGTTATCTTCGATTCAATTGAATGAAGCCTGTTCCTCAGGATGCGGCTCCTTCATTGAGACTTTTGCCAAATCTATGAATCAGGATGTCAAAGAATTTGCGTTGGCAGCTACAAAAGCCCAAGCACCGGTTGACCTTGGTTCGCGTTGTACCGTCTTTATGAACTCAAAAGTGAAACAGGTCCAAAAAGAAGGGGCTTCTGTTGGCGACATTTCAGCCGGCTTGTCTTACTCGGTCATAAAAAATGCTATCTATAAAGTCATCAAGGTTCGGCGACCTGAAGACCTCGGCGAGAAAATCGTCTGCCAAGGAGGGACTTTCTATAACGAAGCGGTTCTGCGCGCTTTTGAATTGATCAGCGGCCGTGAAGTCGTTCGACCATCGATCGCCGGTTTGATGGGGGCATATGGTGCCGCCTTGATCGCTTTAGAAGAAGCAGCCCTTGACGATGTTAGTACGTTGTTGTCTCCAGCAGAAATGGCCGATTTCCAAGCAGAAAAAGAATTTACGAATTGCGGTCTATGCGAAAACAATTGCTTGTTGACGGTGACCCTCTTTTCTGACGGTCGAAAATTTATTACCGGGAATCGCTGCGAACGTGGTGCGCGAATCAAAATCAAGAAAGAAGACCGCAAAATCAATCTTGTGGATGAAAAATATCGCCGCTTGTTTAAGTACCGTTCCTTACGTAAAAAAGAGGCCGTCCATGGCGAAATCGGCCTGCCAAGAGTATTGAATCTTTATGAAAATTATCCGCTTTGGCATACCTTTTTCACCAAGTTAGGGTTTCGAGTAACCTTGTCGCCACGTTCCAACAAAGAACTATATGAGCAAGGGATTGAAACGATTCCTAGTGATACGGTTTGTTACCCAGCCAAACTAGCCCATGGACACATCCAGGCACTGATTGATCAAAACGTACCGTTGATTTTTTATCCAGGTGTTATTTTTGAGCGACTAGAGAACACTGCCGCTGAGAATCATTTTAACTGTCCAATTGTGCAAAGCTATCCAGAAGTGATTCGTAATAACGTCGATGCGATTCGTGAAGGGGCGGTTGACTACCGCTGTCCGTTTTTGAATTTGGCGGATGAAGCCTCAATGGTCAAAACTTTAACGAGTACTTTTCAAGATTTTGGTTTTGTAGAAGAAGAAATTGCCCAAGCCCTACGCAGCGGTTTCGAGGAGCTGGATCAGTTCAAGACAGATATTGCGCAACGGGGAGAAGAAACGCTACGTATGCTGATGACGACCAATCAAAAAGGGATCGTTTTATCTGGAAGACCATATCATTTGGATCCTGAAATCAACCATGGGATTGCAGAAGTCATTACCCAAGAAGGCTTCCATGTATTGACTGAGGACAGTATTGCTCATTTAGCAAATGTCGGCGATCTGAGGGTTGTGGATCAATGGGTCTATCATTCGCGATTGTATGCGGCAGCTCGAGTGGTCGCGAAAAACAAACAATTAGAACTGGTTCAATTAAACTCATTCGGTTGCGGGATCGACGCAGTCACTACTGATCAAGTCGAAGAGATTATGGCGCAGTATGGGAAGTTATATACGGTGTTGAAAATCGATGAGGGAGCAAACCTTGGGGCAATTCGGATTCGGTTGCGTTCCTTGAAAGCAGCAGTCAACGAACGGGACAAACAGCACTTTGTACCTAAAAAGCAATACGAGGAACCGGCAAAGATCATTTTTACCAAAGAGATGCGCAAGCAGCACACGCTCTTATTGCCGATGTTGAGTCCCATCCATCAAAGCGGGTTAGTCGATGTTGCTTTGCAAGCTTCTGGGTATCAAGTGATCTGTCTACCTAGTGAAGATCGTGAGGCGGTTAATGTCGGTTTACGCTTTGTCAATAATGATGCGTGCTATCCGGCGATCATTTCCATTGGACAGCTAGTAGAAGCATTGCAAAGCGGAAAATATGATGTTGAAAATACCAGTGTTTTGATGACTCAGACGGGCGGCGGATGTCGTGCAACGAACTATATTCCTTTGTTACGTAAAGCACTGAACGATGCAGGATTTCCACAAGTGCCGGTGGTATCTATTTCGATGGGCAACACTGGGGTTGAATCAAATCCGGGCTTTCGCTTTACCTTACCGATGATGAAGCGTTTGGCGGTGGCATTTTTATACGGAGATCTCTTTGAACGGGTCGTTTATCGCACCCGTCCGTATGAGCAAGAAGCAGGGGCTGTCGATCGGCTCCATCAAGAATGGCTGGAAAAAATTGCCAAAAACGTTCGTAATGGCTCCTTCAGTCTGTTTAATCGAAATATGAAAAAAATCATTCAAGCCTTTGATCAAGTGCCGATAAGAGATATCAAGAAGCCGCGTGTCGGTGTCGTGGGAGAGATTTTAGTGAAGTATTCACCGACTGCCAATAACGATGTCGTTCGCCTGTTAGAAGCAGAAGGAGCGGAAGCGGTCGTACCAGATATTGTCGGCTTCATGAATTATTCCCTCTACAATCAGATTTGGCGCTACGAGCATTTGGGGATGGCGAAGAAAAGTAAAATGATCGCTGATTTTGCGATCATGGCGATTGAGAGGCTCCAAAAACCGATGGATAAAGCACTGAGGGCGTCAACGCGTTTTGATGGTATCCATTCGATCCATCAGCTTGCGGAGCAAGCGAGCGAGATTGTTTCCATTGGTAATCATACGGGAGAAGGCTGGTTCTTGACCGGTGAGATGATTGATCTATTGGAAAATAATGTCAACAATATCATTTGTCTGCAACCATTTGGCTGTCTGCCCAATCATGTGGTAGGAAAAGGTGTTATGAAAGAATTACGTCGTCAATACCCGCAGGCGAACATTGCGGCCATTGATTATGATCCAGGTGTCTCAATCGTCAATCAATTGAATCGTATCCGATTGTTGATGGCCACTGCCAATAAAGCGTTGGCTGAATAAATTCTCAAGCCAGCGACCGAACCAATTTAAAAGAAAAGCGACTGCTCTTGTTTGGACATTTTGTGATAACTTCTTTCTTCTGCCTATAAAATAGGGAAAGAATTCGCACAAATTGAGAAAAACAGAGCAGTTTTTGCTTTTTTTATTAGCTATTTAGGTATATACCAGTTATAATAGGAGGGGAACGGAGGAATGTGTAGTGGTGGAAAAATTACCTGTTTATATCCAAATTCATGATCAAATTAAAGCCAATATTGAAAACAATACATACAAAATCGGGGATCGTCTGCCCTCAGAGCGCGAGTTGTCGAAACAATTCGGCGTGAGTCGCATGACGTTGCGACAAGCGATCCAAACCTTAGCAGATGAGGGGATTCTTGAGCGTAAAATCGGTTCCGGCACTTATGTGGCTCGCCAAAAAGTACAAGAGAAAATGACGGGCACGACGAGTTTTACCGAAATCATGAATTCTCTTGGTCGTAAGCCTTCCAGCAAAGCGGTCGCTTATTTCTTGACGGCACCTAGCTCCAGTGAGATGGAAAAGCTGCAATTAGAAGGTCACGAAACGATTTTACGGATGGAGCGGATTCGGTATGCGGATGATGTGCCGATCTGTTTTGAAGTAGCGAGTATCCCTGAAAAGTTTATTCATGACTTTAGCAAGGAGGAGATCATCTCTTCCCTCTATAAAGTGTTGGAAGAAAAAGGACAGCGGAAAATTGGCGGCGCTTCGCAAACGATCTCAGCTATGGTCGCTTCCGAGCAAATTGCTGATTACTTACAAATCAAACGCGGCGATGCGATTTTACGTATGCGGCAAATCACTTCATTTGAAGATGGTCAACCATTTGAATACGTGCGCACCCAATATGTTGGTAATCGTTTTGAATTTTATATGGAAAAATAACCTGTCTATTCCAATTGGCAACAAAAAGACCAAAAAAGCCGAAAGGACCCTACGAGCGTTTCAGCTGTTGCGTAGCGTCGCTGGTTGCATGACCGTTTCGGCTTTTCAAATATTTGGGCTTCCTGCATTGGTTGTAGCAAACTTGGCAGCGTCCTCCTTGAGGAAAAGAGCACACACTGGAAGGTCTTTAGTAAGCTGGCTTACTCTGTTGACTGCTCGATCAAGCGTTCTACATATTCGGTAGTCCCTCTGGTCAATTGCACTTGACCTTGTAGCAAATCGATCAGAGCGGCTTCTTGGTCGGCAAGTACTGCTTCAGGAATCATTAAGGTGACAACGATTTTCTCCGTATAAGCAATATCTTTTATATAGATATTCTGCAGTTCTAAGTAGTTTTGGAGCTTGCCTAAAAGTGGATACTCGATGGTCAAGGCAAGTTCTTGATGCAAAATACCCTCGACGATTCCTACCTCTTTGATTCCAGCAGAGGCCGAACTTGAATAAGCGCGAATCAATCCACCAGCACCCAGTTTCGTTCCACCGAAGTAGCGGGTAACAACGGCGATCACATTGATCAGTTCGTTTTTCTTTAACACTTCTAAAATCGGTACCCCAGCGGTGCCGCTCGGTTCACCATCATCACTGCTGCGCTGGATCTCATGATTTTCACCTAATACATAGGCGCTGCAATGATGATTTGCCTTCCAATGCTCTTTCTTGAGGGCTTGAATAAACGCTTTGGCTTCGTCTTCTGATTGAATTCGTTTTAATGAACAGAGGAAACGCGATTTTTTGATTTCTATTTCTGTTTCTCCGTCTTGTCGAATCGTTCGATAAGTCACGCGCACGATCGCCTCCTTTATATTTCTAGTATAGGCAATCGGAAGGAAAGTTACAAATAGAAGAAAGAAACAGGTACGAACATAGACTCTAAAAAGAGGAGGCAGTTGCTTTGGGTAGACGCAAAAAGTACGATACGATCACTCACTATTTAAAAAACAACGGTGGTTCGCAAATCACCTTAACGTTTACGCAGTTTGATGAATTTCTTTTCCCCGCATCCGGTTTGCCCAAAAGTGCCCGCACCAGTAGCGATTGGTGGGCGAATGATTACCGACATCCAGAAAATGGGGCTTATGCGTGGCTGAATGCCGGCTACGAGGTAGTCCTCGTCAATTTAAAAAAAGAGTACGTCGTTTTTAATCGTTTAGTAAAATCAAACTGGTTGCTGGATAGAAAGCGTTGACAAATTTCAAACTTGTTCTATACTAGAGATAGGAAATGTTATCTTATTCTTAAAATTCAAGGAGTGTTCGATATGGCGAAAAAAACAATTATGTTAGTTTGTTCTGCAGGGATGAGTACAAGCTTATTAGTAACAAAAATGCAAAAAGCAGCTGAAGCAAAAGGATTAGAAGCAGATATTTTTGCAGTTTCCGCATCAGAAGCAGATCAACATTTAGAAAGCAAAGACGTAAACGTTTTACTATTAGGACCACAAGTTCGTTTCATGAAAGGCGATTTCGAGAAACGTCTAGCGCCAAAAGGAATTCCATTAGAAGTAATCAACATGGCAGATTACGGCATGATGAACGGCGAAAAAGTCTTAGATCAAGCTTTGACATTGATCGGCGAATAAGCAAGACCTGCTGTTGAAGCAAACAAGAAACCTGTAATCGGTTCAAGTACTTTTCAAAAAGTACTTGAACCGATTTTTTTGCGTACTTAAAACTGAGGTGTATGTTATGACCAATCAAAAAGGAAGACAATTTTTTGTTTTAGATGAAACAATGAGTGTAGGAAAAACTTTTGATTCTCGACCGGCAATGCTCGAGCAGGGGAAGAGAATCGTTTGTCAGCGTTGCGGTTCTTCCCACCACAAGCCGTCGGTTCTATTGCCGATAGGCTGCTATTACTGTCCAACTTGTATTCGCTATGGTCGGATCACATCAGATGGCCAACTCGTAATTCAACAAACGGATCTTCCAGCCTTTGATCACAAGATCGTTTGGCCAGGAGTGTTGACTTCGTTTCAGCAAAAAATTTCTCAGCAACTAGTGGCAAATTGTCGACAAAAGAAATCGTCTCTTGTTTGGTCAGTCACGGGTTCAGGGAAGACCGAGATGATCTTTGAAACGATCCGCCACATACGGCAAGAAGGTGGTCGTGTGGCGATCGTCTCGCCACGGATCGATGTCTGCCGTGAACTGTTCCCCCGGATTCAACAAGCGTTCCCACAAGAGGAAAGCCTGCTCCTTTATGGGAAATCAGAAGAACCTTATCGTTATACAACGATCCTTATTGCCACCACTCATCAGCTACTGCATTTTTATCGCAGCTTTCAACTGATCGTGGTGGATGAGATAGATGCATTTCCCTACGAGGGCGATGCGCAGCTGCGTTACGGATTATACAATGCCTTGGCAGAAAACGGGTGTCTGATCTATTTAAGTGCGACGCCTTCAGAACGACTGCTGCAAGAAATTCGTGGAAAATTCGCTGTCTTGAGAATGCCGCTGCGGTTTCATCAGCGTCCATTGATCGTTCCAAAACCTGTTCATTATAGTCACTGGGCGCAGGCTTATCGTAGAAAACGTTGGCTGCGACCATTGCTGCAGCAGTTGCAGCGGCTGCTTCAAAAAAACTTTGTCTTGGTGTTTTGTCCAAGCATTGCGCTGATGAAGGAAGTAGAAGCGGCTGTCCGCCGACAAGGCACGTCATGGTCTTTGACTAGCGTTTCGTCGCAAGATCAAAAACGGAGCGAAAAAGTAGCGTCTGCTCGTCGACAGATTTACAAGGTGTTGTTTACAACGATGATTTTAGAGCGTGGGGTGACGTTTGAAAACGTCTCAGTCATCGTATTGGGTGCTAATCATCCAGTCTTTACAAAATCGGCGCTCGTGCAAATTGCTGGTCGTGTCGATCGTAAAGGGGCCTATACGGAAGGGGAGGTCATTTTTTTCTACGACCAAATGACGGAAGCAATCCGTCAAGCAATCAAAGAAATCAATGAGATGAACCAATTAGCAAGGAGCTGGTTGACCGATGGAGTGTAGTTGGTGCCAAATATTTTTTTCAAGAGAGGTAACGATCATTGAGCTGTTGGCTCCTTGGCGCATCCCCGAAAAAGAATTATGTCCACAATGCGCTCAGCGATTTACAGTGATTGATTGGCAAAGTTGCTGCCCAACATGTGGCAAAAAGGATACCATTTCCTGCAGTGACTGTCTCTTTTGGGCGAAAACCTGTCCCATGATCCATTTGCAGCATCGGGCACTGTTCGCTTACGATCAAGGGATGAAGGAGTGGATTCACGAATACAAATTAATGGGAAACTATCAGTTGCGAGAGACCTTTGCTGCTGCCATCAGACAAAAGATCAACAACTTTGATTACGATTGTTTGATACCCATCCCGCTATCGGCAGAACGTTACCAGGAGCGAGGGTTTAATCAAGTGACCGCTGTGCTAGACGCAGGCGGAGTTAAGTCGAAAGAATGGCTGGATAAAGTGGTTGATACCGCACCACAAGCTCAACGTTCTCGCAAGCAACGATTAGAGGAGGTGCAACCTTTTGCGGTGAAGCCAGAGGCAACGGTTGAAATAAAAAACAAGAAACTGTTGTTGATCGATGATGTTTACACTACCGGTAGAACGTTATATCACGCAGCTGAAGCATTGCAGACCTTTGGCCCCCAGTCGATTCGATCCTTTTCCTTTGCCCGTTGAATCGTTATTTTGAAAACGCTTAAAGAAATTTGTTCGATTTACTAGGCAAATGAGCAAGAGTTCGATATAATAGAGTTAAGAAGAAGAAAAGAGTGGTCCTTTTCCTTCTTTACTGGTAGACGAAAGGGGTAATTTTTATGTTTAGATATAATGTGCGCGGCGAAAATATCGAGGTAACAGAAGCGATCCGTGATTACGTCGAGAAAAAAGTAGGTAAATTAGAACGTTATTTTAACGATGTGCCGGAAGCAACAGCACATGTTAATTTGAAAGTTTATACTGAAAAAACAGCAAAAGTAGAAGTAACGATTCCTTTACCATTCTTAGTTCTGCGTGCGGAAGAAACCTCACCTGATCTATATGCTAGTATCGATTTGGTTGTTGACAAATTGGAACGCCAAATCCGCAAATTTAAAACAAAAATCAACCGCAAATCTCGCGAGACAGCATTGGTTCCGCCAACAGATGGTGATTTGTTCACAACTGAAGCAAACGATGAAGAAAACAATGGTTCTGAATTAGACATCGTACGTACAAAACGTTTGTCTTTAAAACCAATGGACAGTGAAGAAGCTGTTTTACAAATGAACATGCTTGGACACAACTTCTTTATCTTTGAAGATGCGGAAACGAATGGAACGAGCATTGTGTATCGTCGAAAAGATGGCAAATACGGGTTGATCGAAACCGATTAACAAGTGTTGATACCTTTTTCTCGACACCCCAAAAAATAGTCTTTTTTGACAGAGTAGCTGAGAAGCTACTCTGTTTTTTTATACTCATTAAATTGGCTGGAAATATTTTTATATAGAGAGTGCCTTGGTTCTTCTTTTGGTTTATTATGTTATACTATAGATGAAATAATACAAGGAGAGTGAATCATGACTACGCTAGCAGATGTTGCTAAAAAAGCAAATGTTTCCGCAATGACCGTTTCTCGAGTGATCAATCATCCGGACAAAGTAACTGAAGAGTTAAAGCAGCTGGTTCATCAAGCGATGCTTGAATTGGATTATCAGCCGAATATTGCTGCCAAATCATTAGTTTCCAAGCGTTCCCATATCATCAAAGTGTATATTTTAGAGGAGATGGATACGACGGAACCTTACTATATGAACTTATTGGTTGGGATCGCTCGTTCTATTGGTAAAGCACACTATTCTTTGCAGCTAGTTACGACTGACGGGGTGGATCGTGGTCCAGCAGATGGCTGCATCATTACGGGCTTTCGCCAGGCTGACATGGACTGGATAAGAAATTTAAGAAAGCCTGTGGTGTTATTTGGCGAAAATGAAGCTGGGTTCAGTTTTGTTGACAGTGACAACTACCAAGGAATCGTTTCTGCATGCAAACATGCTATCGACACCGGCTATCAACAATTGGTCTATATTGGTTTAGAGTTGGAAGAAGCGTTTACGAAAAGCCGAGAAAAAGGGTACATAGATACAGTCACAAAAGCGGGAATATCACCAAAAATCTATCGTTTTGACAACCGATCTTCCGCCGCCCGCAAGTTTATCCAATCGCAGAATGAGCATTTAATGAAAAACACTTGTTTTATCTGTGCCACAGATCGTTTAGCGTTAGGCATCAATCAAGGCTTACAGTCGATCGGAGTGGAGGTGCCAGATGATTTTGGGATCATCGGCTACGATGGCGTATTCCTTGATCAGGTAAGTTCGCCAAAATTGACAACGATGAAGCAAGCCATCGTGGAAATGGGGGAAGTTTGCGGCGAATTATTGATCCAAAAAATCGAACATAATGATACGAGCCAGCGACAACAGCGCTTTTTACCTCAACTCGTGGTTCGTGAATCCACAAAATGAAAAAATTAAGCAAATGGTTGCGCAATTTCTTTTCGATTCCTCGACATCTTAATTTAAAGGCTTTTTCTATTTTTGTTATCGCTAACATTTAGAAAAGGTTTGCCATTTTAAGAAACCGGTTGCATAATGGAGTTACAAATTGCAGGAGGTAAACAGGATGAAAGTGAATTGGAAAAAGGCAGCTCTAGGATTAGTTTCAGGAAGTGCGTTGTTAGCGCTTGCGGCGTGTGGCGGCAACGGTGGTAGTACCGATGGTAGTAATGCAGATGCAGGTTCAGGTAGCGATGAAAAAACGCTCACGGTCTCTGTAGGAGCAGACTATATTGATTATATCAATGAAGTGAAATCTGACTTTGAATCTGAAAATGATGTTACCATCAACGTTGTAGAAATGGATATGTTCGATCAAATGGATGCGCTTCAACTAGACGGTCCTGCTGGGAAAGGTCCAGATGTTACGATGTCTCCTTACGATCGTGTAGGTCAAGTAGGCTCGCAAGGGCATTTGGCAGAAATGACTTTGCCAGATGATGGACGGTACAGCGATACAGACAAGCAACAAGTGACGATCGATGATAAAATCTATGGCGCACCAGCAATGATTGAAGCAGTTGTCATGTTCTATAACAAAGATTTGATCGATGAAGCGCCAGCAACTTTTTCTGATTTAGAAGAGCTAGCAAAAGATGATCGTTTTGCAGAAGGCGATGACAATGTTGGTTTCTTAGCTCGTTGGACAGACTTTTATTATACGTACGGTCTATTAGCTGGTTATGGTGGTTATGTCTTTGGGGATGAAGGGACAGATCCATCTGATTTAGGGATCAACAATGAAGGTTCTGTTGAAGCAATCACGTACGCAACTGATTGGTTCCAAAATGTCTGGCCGCAAGGAATGCTGGATGTATCAGCCAACGAAAACTTGATGTTAGATTACTTTAACCAAGGCAAAACAGCAGCCATCATTTACGGACCATGGGGCGTGAACGGCTTTGAAGAAGCAGGGATTAACTATGGCGTAGCGAAAATCCCAACGCTGAGCAATGGCAATGATTATGAAACGTTTGGTGGTGGAAAAGCATGGGTTGTTTCCAACTACTCACAAAACAAAGACATTTCTCAACAATTTGTCGAATATTTAACAAACGAAGCTAATCAAGAGAAATTGTATGAAATGCGTCATGATATTCCAGCAAACATTATGGCTCAAGAAACAGTTGCTGCTTCTGATGATCCAGTAGCAAAAGCAGTGATTGAGCAATACAGTGTTTCACAACCAATGCCAAATATCCCTGAAATGTCTGAGGTTTGGGTAGGGGCTGAAAACATGCTGTTTGATGCAGGTTCAGGCAATATGACTCCTCAAGAAGCAGCGGATAATGCTGCCAAAACAATCGAAGAAGCGATTGAGCAGAAATATTAATAAATAGCCGATTACGGTCTGTCATTCATGTCGACGATTCTATAGAGGATGTTTGTCAAAAGGATTCCTTGCAACGTAGCACGCAAGAAATTGCTTGATGAGATTGATTTCTATGGATCGTCGGCCGCTTGGCAGACTTTCGATTTTAAGGAGGATACATATGAGGACGAATTCAAAAGCCATGCAGACAGCGCTTCTTTCAATCATCCCTGGGGTGGGACAATTCAAAAATGGTCAGAAATTTAAAGCGGGACTCTTTTTTGCGCTCTTTCTAATTTTTCTAGGCGAAATGCTTTTGTTCGGTGGACAAGCATTATATAACTTTGTCACACTGGGATCAGTACCGATGGAACACAATTCTTTGTTCTTGTTGATCGAAGGAACGCTACAGGTCATCGTTACCGTTATTTTCATTATCTTTTGGGTTTTAAATATCAAAGATGCCTATCAAGTTCGCCAAAGTATTGAAAAAGGGTTCCCGGTGGCAGTTACGAGAAAAGAGTTTTTCAATAAATTGTATGAGGATGGTTTCGCTTATCTATTGACGATCCCAGCCTATCTGGTGATGATCGTAGCAATTATTTTTCCGGTAATGGTGACACTCTTCATGGCGTTTACCAACTATGATTTTCGACATATTCCGCCAGCAAACTTAATCGACTGGATCGGTTTTTCGAATTTTACGAATATCTTCACCTTAAGTTCTTACCGCGACACCTTTGTAAAAGTGTTTAGTTGGACGGTGATTTGGACCGTTTTAGCAACTACTTTGCAAATTACCTTAGGAATACTGACAGCAGTTGTTGCCAATCAAAAATTTGTGAAGTTCCGTCGGGTCTTCGGGGTGATTTTCTTGCTTCCTTGGGCGGTGCCAGCGTTTATCACAATCATGAGTTTTTCAAATATGTTTAATGATACCGCAGGAGCGATCAATACGCAGGTGATCCCGCTATTGAACAATCTGCCCTTTGTGGATATTGGCAATATTGCTTGGAAAACCGACCCGTTTTGGACAAAGACCGCGATTATTTTGATTCAAGGTTGGTTAGGGTTTCCATATATTTATGTTATGGTCTCAGGGATTTTACAATCCATTTCTGAAGATTTGTATGAAGCAGCCAAAATGGATGGAGCAAATGCGATTCAGCGTTTTCGCAATATTACGTTACCGGCGATCTTTTTGGTGGCAGCACCAACCTTCGTTACGCAATATACAGGGAACTTTAATAACTTCTCCATGATCTATCTCTTTAACGAAGGTGGTCCAGGGAGTTTAGGTGGAAATGCCGGTTCGACGGATATTTTGATTTCATGGATCTACAAATTGACGACGGGCGGCTCGCCACAATACTCGATTGCTTCTGCATTGACCTTGATCATTTCCTTTGTGGTGATTTCCATTTCATTACTGGTGTTTAAAAAGACGAATGCATTTAATATGGAGGATTGAGGATGAAAAAGAAAAAGTTTTCTTTCAGCAAATTATTTACCTACTTGTTTATGATCGCTTTATCGATCGTTATCATCTATCCCTTGTTGATTACCGCAACCTCAGCCTTCAAGGCAGGGAATATGATCGCCTTTCGCTTGGATTTTGATGCGGATTGGACATTGAACAACTTTCGACGATTGTTCAATGAAACCCCCTATTTGACATGGTATAAAAACACCTTGATCGTGGCTGTTTCCACGATGGTGATCCAAGTAATGATCGTAACACTGGCAGGGTATACTTACAGTCGTTATCGCTTTGCCGGTCGTAAGAGCAGTTTGATGGTGTTCTTGATCGTTCAGATGGTGCCAACAATGTCGGCGTTGACCGCTTTTTATGTCATGGGCTTATTAGCAAACGGCCTAGATAGTTTCTGGTTCTTGACACTGATCTATATCGGTGGTGGGATTCCCATGAATACTTGGCTGATGAAAGGGTACTTTGATACGGTACCGATCGACTTGGATGAATCAGCAAAACTTGACGGTGCAGGGCATTTTCGCATCTTTTGGCAAATCGTTTTGCCCCTCGTAAAACCAATGGTTGCCGTCCAAGCATTGTGGGCCTTTATGGGGCCATTCGGCGAATTCTTGCTGGCGCGGTTCTTGCTTCGCTCACAAGAGCGTTTGACCGTCGCAGTCGGTCTGCAGACTTTTATCAACGATGCCCGTAACCAACGGGTAGCACTCTTTGCGGCTGGGGCGATTTTGATCGCCGTACCGATTGCTGCACTGTTTTTCTTCTTACAAAAATACTTTGTTTCAGGTTTGACCTCGGGCGGAACAAAAGGATAGGAATGATAGGATGTCTGAACAACGATTTCCCTTAACATACTTTGGGGCCATATTTTCTCCAACAAAAGTCTATGCATGGCGTAAAAAATTAAATCGCTGGCAGCAAGTGTTTGTCTATATTTTCTTGATGTCCTTGCTGATGATCCCGCTGACCTTGATGATCAGCAAGCAAACGGATCAAGCCTTTGTAGCATTTTTTCCCCATGCAAAAACACTCATGACTGCTGAGACAGCAGCCGAATACAGTGAACTGCAGCTGGAAGATGGCAAACTT
Source organism: Enterococcus sp. AZ141 (assembly GCF_051714385.1). NCBI lineage: Bacteria > Bacillati > Bacillota > Bacilli > Lactobacillales > Enterococcaceae > Enterococcus > Enterococcus sp. AZ141. The sequence goes on along the minus strand of NZ_JBIORT010000001.1, from coordinate 191,052 downwards.
TTAACGGATGAGTCACAAGTCTTTTCGCAAACAGAAGCGGGCATTATAGGTGTTGCGCTTTCAGAAGCGGACCTTGAGGAAGCAAAATATGCCATTAATTTTCGTGAGACAGACTGGACCATCAAAGAGGAAATCGATGGACAAACCTATCATTATGAGATGCGTTACACGGCGGAAATGATGCCTGATCAAGTGCATGATGCGGCTTCGTTTCAGAAAGTGATCGAAGACGGCTTTTATCGCAACAACGAGACGGCGATTTTCTTCAGCCAGACGATCACGGTGGCATTTTTATTGGTGGCAATGAATAGTATCCTCGTCATGGGCGCAGCGTTTTTCCTCTGGCTGACGAAAAAGTCGCGACTGTCGACGATCAGCAGTTTCAAAGAAAGTACCAACGTGATTTTAAATGCACTGGGGGCAGGCTCTCTGGTGGCGATGTTGGCAGGATTTATTGGCGCGGACATCATCTTGATGATTGGGATCCAATCTTTAGGCATGCTGCTGATGCTCTTCTTAGCTTTCTTAAAAACCCGTTTTAAAACGGCCTAATTTGCAAATATTCGCAACAAGTCATTTGGACGTGCGCTGGACTTTGGGCACCGATCGATGGCTTGTTGCGTATTTTTTCCCTTCGTTTCTTTAAAATCTGTGAAAAAAGGTTAAGAATCCGTTTATCACGCAAGATTGATGCGATAGTTCTATCGAAAAATATTTCATTTATGGTGAACTAGTGCTAAAATAGTTAGGAGAGTTTCCAGCTAGGATAATGTAGAAGTAAAAGGAGAATTATTAAGGTATGGCCAATTTTTTTAGAAAATTAATCGAAAACGACAAAAAAGAATTAAAACGTCTTGACCATATTGCGAATCAAGTTGAATCACATGCGGATGAAATGGCCGCTTTATCTGATGAACAATTACGCGGGAAAACCGATGAATTTCGTCGTCGTTTCCAAGAGGGAGAGACTTTGGATAAATTATTACCTGAAGCTTTTGCAGTAGTACGTGAAGCTGCAAAACGCGTTTTGGGTCTTTATCCTTACCACGTCCAATTAATGGGTGGGATCGTCTTGCATGATGGGAATATTCCAGAGATGCGTACCGGTGAAGGGAAAACCTTGACGGCGACATTACCTGTTTATTTGAATGCCTTGAGTGGTCAAGGCGTCCATGTCGTAACCGTCAATGAATACTTGGCAACTCGTGACTCGACTGAGATGGGAGAGCTGTACAACTTTTTAGGATTGACAGTCGGTTTGAACATCAACTCAAAATCAGCAGAAGAAAAACGTGCGGCGTATGCTTGTGACATCACTTATAGTACAAACAATGAATTAGGGTTTGACTATTTGCGGGACAACATGGTGGTTTATCGTCATCAAATGGTACAACGCCCATTAAACTATGCCATTGTCGATGAAGTCGATTCGATCTTGATCGATGAAGCGAGAACGCCATTGATCATTTCAGGACAAGCAGAAAAATCGACCGCGCTATACAATCGGGTCGACAATTTCGTCAAACGCTTGACGGAAGAAGAAGACTACAAAATCGATATTCAATCAAAAACGATCGGCTTGACAGAACGCGGGATCGAAAAAGCGGAGGAGACCTTCGGCTTAGAAAACTTGTATGATATCGAAAACACTGCATTGACCCATCACTTGGACCAAGCGTTGCGGGCGAATTACATCATGATTCGTGACATTGATTACGTGGTGCAAGATGGCAAAGTAATGATCGTTGACCAATTTACAGGTCGGATCATGGATGGCCGCCGCTATTCTGACGGGCTGCATCAAGCGATCGAAGCAAAAGAAAGTGTCGAGATCGAAGATGAAACCAAAACGATGGCGACGATCACATTCCAGAACTACTTCCGGATGTACAAAAAATTGTCTGGGATGACCGGTACTGCGAAAACGGAAGAAGAAGAGTTTAGAGAAATCTATAACATGCAGGTCATTCAGATTCCTACGAACAAACCGATCTTACGGGATGATCGTGCGGACTTGCTTTATCCAACACTTACCAGCAAATTCCAAGCAGTCGTTCAAGACATCAAAGAACGCCACCGCAAAGGGCAACCAGTCCTTGTAGGGACGGTCGCTGTTGAGACTTCTGAATTACTATCATCAATGCTTGATCGGGAGAAAGTTCCTCATGAAGTATTGAATGCCAAGAATCACTTTAAAGAAGCGGAAATCATTTTGAATGCTGGGCAAAAAGGTGCTGTAACGATCGCGACCAATATGGCTGGTCGGGGAACGGATATCAAGTTGGGTCTTGGTGTTGCAGAACTAGGCGGATTGGCAGTTATTGGTACCGAGCGTCACGAATCACGACGGATCGACAACCAGTTGCGGGGACGTGCGGGACGTCAAGGAGATCCAGGGATGTCGCAATTTTACCTGTCGCTAGAAGATGATTTAATGAAACGTTTTGGTTCTGAACGAATCAAAGTGTTCTTAGATCGGATGAAAATCGATGAAGGCGATGCCGTGATCCAAAGCAAGATGCTTTCAAAACAAGTAGAATCTGCCCAAAGACGAGTGGAAGGGAATAACTACGATACCCGGAAAAACGTCTTGCAATACGATGACGTAATGCGAGAACAGCGGGAAGTTATTTACGGACAACGTCAAGAAGTAATCATGGAAGAAACGGATCTTTCACCACAATTAATGAATATGGTGAAACGTTCCATCAGCCGTGTCGTTGACAGTCATACGCAATTAGAAGAAAGCAATTGGAATTATGAAGGAATCGTTGATTTTGCTGCCAATGCACTTGTTCATGAAGATACCATCAGTATTGAAGACATCAAGGGCAAATCAGCTCAAGAGATTAAAGATTATCTAAACCAACGGGCAGAAGAAGTCTTTGAACAAAAGAAAACACAACTTAATAGTCCAGAACAATTACTGGAATTTGAAAAAGTAGTGATTTTACGAGTCGTTGATACGAAGTGGACCGACCACATCGATGCCATGGATCAATTGCGCCAATCGGTTGGGTTACGGGCTTATGGACAAAACAATCCGTTAGTTGAATACCAAACAGAAGGATTCAATATGTTTGAAAACATGGTTGGAGCCATCGAGTATGAAGTAACTCGTCTGTTTATGAAGGCAGAAATCCGCCAAAACGTTCAACGGGAACAAGTAGCCCAAGGAGAAGCACAAGGGGTAGAAGAAGCACCGGCTGCCCAAGCGCCAAGTTTCAAAAACGTGGGCCGCAATGATCCTTGTCCTTGCGGAAGCGGGAAAAAATTCAAGAATTGCCACGGGAAAAATATGTAACAAGTTTTGAAAAAGGTGAGAGTAGGCTGGCAGACGTTTTTGTCCAGTCTACTTTCGTTTGTAAGAAAAAAAGAAAGAAGGAATTTTAATGGAAATCGCAGATATTCGGAATCAATTGACCCAGATGAATGAAAAAATAATCAGTTTTAGGGGGTCTCTTTGACTTAGATCAGTTAGAAGAGGACATTGCGGAAGCGGAACACCAAATGGCAGATCCTACCTTTTGGGATGATTCAGAAAAAGCTCAACAAGTCATTAACGCCAACAATGCCAACAAAGAGACTTACGATCAATTCAATCAGCTAGCAGAAGAATTGGAAGAACTCGAAGTGATGTTGGAAATGATTCAAGAAGAAGCCGATCCGGAAATGGAAGCAGAACTTGATGCGCGAATCGGTAAGTTAAATGAGAAAATGGCTTCTTATGAATTGTCGATGTTGTTAGATGAACCCTATGATCGAAACAATGCCATCATCGAGCTGCACCCGGGAGCAGGCGGTACCGAGTCGCAAGACTGGGGCAGCATGCTGTTACGGATGTATACTCGTTTTTGTGAACAACATGGGTATCAGGTGGAAACTTTGGACTATCAAGCCGGTGATGAAGCGGGGATCAAAAGTGTCACATTACTTGTGAAAGGCCACAACGCCTATGGCTATTTGAAGTCGGAAAAAGGCGTGCATCGCTTGGTCCGTATTTCACCTTTTGATTCTGCTAAGAGACGGCATACGTCATTTTGCTCGGTGGATGTGATGCCAGAATTAGATGGGGCGATCGATGTGGAGATCAACTCAGATGATTTGAAGATTGATACGTACCGCGCAAGCGGCGCTGGTGGACAGCACATCAACAAAACCGAATCTGCTGTGCGGATCACTCACATTCCAACAGGTACAGTGGTCGCTAGCCAAGCCCAGCGTTCACAGCTGAAAAACCGTGAGCAAGCGATGGGGATGTTGAAAGCTAAGCTGTATCAATTAGAAGTCGAAAAGAAAGAACAAGAAGCAGCAGCCTTGCGAGGCGAGCAATTAGAGATCGGCTGGGGCTCGCAAATTCGTTCTTATGTCTTCCATCCCTATTCAATGGTCAAAGATCACCGAACGAATTTCGAAACTGGGAATGTACAGGCAGTCATGGATGGCGATTTGGACGGCTTTATCGATGCCTATTTGAAGCTGAAACTGAATCAAAAATAACCTAGTATGTCTTAAACAGATTGAAACACAATTGTAATCTGTTGCAAGCAAGGTGAAATATATTCATGCTATAATAAGCCAGAATGAAAATTTGAGATGGAGAGATAGCTGTATGATAGAAATGAAAGATATAATGAAAAAGTACTCTAATGGTACGACTGCTATCCGTAACCTTTCGATTTCAATTGATCAAGGGGAGTTTGTCTATGTCGTTGGACCATCCGGCGCCGGAAAATCAACCTTTATCAAATTGATGTATCGAGAAGAAAGAGCAACAAAAGGCGTTTTGAATGTCGCAGGATATGATTTGGTCGGCATGAAAAACCGTGAGATCCCTTTGATGCGCCGGGAAATCGGCGTGGTCTTCCAAGACTACAAACTTTTACCGCGGAAAACGGTCTTTGAAAATGTTGCTTATGCAATGCAAGTTATCGGACGTAAACCCCGTGATATCAAAAAACGGGTGATGGAAGTTTTGGATTTGGTCGGACTGAAACATAAAGTTCGGGTCTTTCCAAGTGAGCTTTCCGGTGGGGAACAACAACGGGTGTCGATCGCTCGTGCCATCGTAAATACACCGAAGGTATTGATTGCGGATGAACCAACCGGAAATCTAGATCCTGAAAACTCATGGGAAATCATGAAATTGCTTGATCGAATCAATGCACAAGGAACAACGGTCGTTATGGCGACCCATAATAGTACGATCGTAAATACGATTCGTCATCGCGTGATCGCGATTGAGAATGGCCGCATTATTCGCGACCAAGCGGAAGGAGAATATGGTTACGATGATTAGAACATTTTTCCGTCATCTCCTGGAGAGTATTAAAAGTTTAAAGCGTAACGGCTGGATGACTATCGCGTCATTGAGTGCCGTGACGATCACATTAACATTAGTCGGTATTTTTCTAGGTGTAATCTTAAATGCAACAAAACTAGCCGAAGACATTCGTGAGAATGTGGACGTGTCGGTTTTCGTTGATATTGGTACAGAACAAGAAGACATGGATGCTTTAGAACAGGCCTTAAATGATCTGCCGAACGTTTCAGAAGTGACATTTTCTAGTCGAGACGAAGAATTGCAGAAGATCCAGGATGCCATGGGGGATTCATGGAACTTGTTCGAAGGCGACAGTAATCCACTGTATAACGTATTTGTTGTAAGTGCAACAGATCCAGAGTATACGACAGAGATCGCAGAACAAGCTGGGGATTTGCCGAATGTCTTTAAAGCCGATTACGGTGGAGATTCTTCTGACCGAATCTTTGAATTGTCTGCGGCTGTGCGGACTTGGGGCTTAGCTGCTGCTGTCTTACTGATTTTTGTGGCAATGTTCCTGATCTCTAATACGATTCGGATCACGATTTTGTCCCGTCAAAGAGAAATTCAAATCATGCGTCTGGTTGGGGCGAAAAACGGCTACATTCGTTGGCCATTCTTCCTTGAAGGCGGCTGGATCGGACTCTTGGGATCAATCGTCCCAATTGCGTTGATGTACTTCGGGTATCATCAAGTTTATGCAATGGTCAATCCATCCTTGCTACGTTCAAATTACAGCTTAATTGCACCAAATATGTTTCTAATACAAGTGTGCGGTGTGATGGCACTGATTGGTATCGTGATTGGTTCGCTTGGTTCCGTCTTATCAATGCGCCGATTCTTAAAATTCTAAACGTATGTTTTATTAAAGTCGATCGTCAGATCGGCTTTTTTTGTTTCATCACAGTGTTTCTTTACTTTAGGTACTATTTTTTGATATGCTTTAGTAGCGGGAAATCGGGGAAGAGGTGGAAAAATGGTTGTAATGGATAATTTGGTAACCATTTTATTTATAGTTAATATTTTATTATCAATCATTATCATTTTCAGAGAGAGACGTCAGACTGCTCAGACATGGGCCTGGCTTTTGGTCTTGATGTTCATCCCAATCGTTGGTTTTGTGCTTTACTTTTTCTTTGGTAGAGGAATTTCCAAGGAAAAGATTTTCGATATGCGCTCACAAGCAAAGATTGGTCTAAACGTTGAATTAGAAGAACAAAAACAAGCACTCGCGCGTCATTTGTTTCCGCATCCGCCGACTGCTCAAGTAGAAGTCCAGCAGTTAGTCTATCTGTTGACGGTCTTTGGTCAATCCCTCTATACGACAGCCAATAGCATGACACTTTATACCGATGGGCGGCAGAAATTTGATGCCTTGATCGCGGATATCGAACAGGCAAAAAATCACATTCATATGGAATATTATATTTATCGCAGTGATGCATTGGGAAATGAGGTCAAAGAAGCATTGGTACGAGCCGCAAAGCGAGGCGTAAAAGTAAGAGTCTTATTAGATGCTTGGGGCAGTACCCAAGTATCATTGAAGTTTTTTGATGAATTGCGTCTGCATGGCGGGCAAATTGCTTTTTTCTTTCCTTTGTTCGTTCCTTATGTCAATCCGCGAATCAATTATCGGAATCATCGCAAAATCGTGGTGATTGATGGTGAGATTGGCTATACAGGCGGTTTTAATGTGGGAGATGAGTATCTAGGGCAAGTGGAAAAATTTGGCTATTGGCGAGACAATCACTTGCGAATTGCCGGCTCAGCAGTCTATTCGCTGCAAAATCGGTTTCTCATGGATTGGAATTCACAACACGCCTTGGAGATCAAATATGATCCTTCTTTGTTTCCTGAAATCAAACAAGCGGGGACAGTCGCAGCCCAAGTCATCACTAGTGGCCCTGATACGGAACATGAAGAAATTAAAATGACGTATTTGAAAATGATCAATTTAGCCAAAAAAGAAATCCTAATTCAAACGCCGTACTATATTCCGGATGAAGCCATTCATAACGCCTTAAAGTTAGCACTGCTCTCTGGGGTGAAAGTTCATATACAAATTCCGAACAAACCAGATCATCCCTTGGTTTACTGGGCGACCTATTCCTTTGCGGCTGAGCTGCTTCATTTTGGCGCAATCATTGAAACCTATGAGAAAGGGTTTATGCATGCGAAAACGATGATTATAGATAGTGGACTTGTATCGATTGGCTCAGCAAATATCGATGTTCGATCCTTTCGTCTGGATTTTGAAGTCAATACGATTATCTATGATGCGCAACTTGCGACTCAAACAAAAGAAGCGTTTCTGGCGGATTCGATCGATTCCAAACCATTAACGATCGAAGCATATCAACAAAGAAAATTGACGATCAAGATCAAGGAAGGCCTGGCACGTCTTGTGTCACCGTTACTTTAAAAAAAATGCCCTTTTCCAAAAGATGGAAGCCATCATTTTGGAAAAGGGCATTTTTTAATAGGATTAACCCATAATACTTGTGTACGCTGCTAAGAAAATCGAGCCGACAGTGAGAATAAGCATGGTCCAGATCACGACTTGCGTGATTTTTGCAAAGGTACTTTTTGGTTTTTTCTCGTTCATTCTAATCCACCTTTTAGAGTTATTCTAGTGACAGTTTACCCTCAATTTCTCAAGAACTCAAGTTGATCCAAGGAGAAATTAAGAAAATTTCAATTTCACCATAAAAAAATTCGTTAGAATGGCAAGATAGGCTTGTTGAAGCTACTCCCTTCTGTTTTAATAGGTAAAGAAATACATTCTTTAAAACTTTCAAAAGTTAGTTGTTGAAATAAGAGCCTCCTTAAAAAATTTCATGGCTGTCTTATTCCGGCTTAAATTTTTAAAAGAACTGAAACATGGATGTAAAGAAAATAAAGTATAGTGACACTAGTTGTTAGAAAGGATTTTGCTGTATGTCTGGATTTAATCCAATCGTTTTGTTTTGGTATATTTTTCCTGTGCTCGTTTATTTTGCTTGTCGTTTTATCGTTTCTGCACTTTCGTTGAATGATCGTTTCCATGTGAAGGCACCGGATTTAGCGGTACCATTTTTAATGGTGGGGATTCATCAATTATCAAAATATACTTTTGATCAAGCAATCACATTGTATTATTTGATCTCCATTTTTTTATTAGGCATTCTACTGGCCGTCTTTCAGGCGTACTACTATGAAGAGATCCAATATGGTCGCTATTTTAAGATGTATTGGCGCAGTATTTTTCTATTTACGATCATTTTTCATGTCGTTTTGATCATTCTAAATATCGTAAGTTACTTATAGTGTTTTGCCCCTTGATTAACGTCCATTTTTTTACTTAAAGTTTTTTTAAAGACTTTAAGGAGTCTGATTTCCTCTTTTTGTTCATTTGGTAAAGAAAAGTCAAACAACTTCCCTTTCAAATTTCATATAATTTGTGGTAGAAAGTGGGGGATTGTGGTAGACTGTGAATATCAGGTGGAGATCGGGGGTTATTTATCGATGTTTATGGGTGAATTTCAACATTCGATAGATGCAAAAGGCCGACTAATCGTCCCTTCAAAACTACGAGAAAAACTCGGAGAAAAATTTGTTGTGACACGTGGATTAGATGGCTGTTTATTTGGCTACCCCTTATCTGAATGGGAAAAACTTGAAGAAAAACTAAACGAAATGCCTTTAGCGAAAAAGGATGCTCGGACATTTGTCCGCTTCTTTTATTCTGCTGCAACAGAGTGCGAGATCGATAAACAAGGACGAATCAATATCCCTGTTACATTGAGAAATCATGCAGACCTTACTAAAAGCTGCGTGATCATCGGGGTTTCAAATCGAATCGAGATTTGGGATGAAACGCGTTGGCAAGCATTCTCTGAAGAAGCAGAAGAAAACTTTGATGAAATTGCTGAAACAATGATCGACTTTGGCTTATAGGCTTGATAGGAAGAGGAAAAAACACATGGCAGATTTTCAACACTACACCGTTATGCTACAGGAGACCGTTGATGGATTATCAATTCGTCCAGAAGGCGTCTATGTCGATTGTACATTAGGTGGAGCTGGTCATAGTGAATATTTATTGTCACAACTGTCTGAAGAAGGACATCTCTTTGCTTTTGATCAAGACCAAACCGCCATCGACCATGCAAAAGAACGTTTAGCATCTTATGTTGCTAAAGGGATGGTCACGTTTATTAAAAGTAATTTCCGCTATTTAAAGGAAGCATTGAATCAACACGGCGTAAGCCGAGTCGATGGTATTTTGTATGATTTAGGTGTTTCCTCACCCCAATTAGATGAAGCCGAACGTGGCTTTAGCTACCACCAAGATGCACCGCTGGATATGCGGATGGATCAAACTGCAGCATTGACTGCCTATGAAGTGGTCAATCAATTCGACTACCATCAATTAGTCAAAATCTTCTTCCGTTATGGAGAAGAAAAATTCTCAAAACAAATCGCTCGGGGAATCGAGCGGGTGAGACAAGATCATCCCATCGAAACAACGGGGGAATTGGTCGATATCATCAAAACAGCCATTCCAGCTCCAGCAAGAAGAAAGGGCGGTCACCCAGCAAAACGGGTTTTCCAAGCCATTCGAATTGCAGTCAATGATGAGCTAGGTGTAATTGAAGAATCACTTGAACAAGCCATTCATCTTTTAGCAGTCAACGGACGTGTCAGTGTGATCACGTTCCACTCATTAGAAGATCGCATTGTGAAATCGATGTTCAAGGAATACAGTACACCAAAGGATATGCCACCAGGTCTGCCGATGATACCAGAAGAATTTCAACCAACATTAAAACTTATAACAAGAAAACCACTGCTTCCTACTGAGGAAGAAGTAGCTGAAAATAATCGTTCTCGTAGTGCGAAACTACGAATCGCGGAAAAAATCAAGGAAAGCGAAGGGTAACAACTATGGCAGAACTAAAAGTTCATGACTATGAATTCAGAGAACCTCTTGAATCACAACCTTTGGATCACTCTGAACCGACAACTGAAAAACTGCCTACTGATCCCCAGCGTCCTGAGGTCATCCGTGTACCAGCATCTCCGGCTCGTCGGTTAAAAAGTATTTCTACTCTAGAAAAACTGATTGCTGCCTTTGTGATTATCGCTGTATTGACGTTGGCAATCTTGACCATCAATATTCGGACCAATATCAGCCAAGTTGAGCATGATATTTCCTTGATCCAATCGGATATCACTGAGAAAACAACACAAGCAGAACAGTTGGAACAAGAGAAAAATGAACTTTCTAAAACCGAGCGCATCCAAAAGATTGCTGAGGATAATGGATTGTCGATCGATGATGGCAATTTAAGGAAAGTGGACTAAATGAAGTTAACAGATAAATTCAAGCAATACTTAAAAAAGAACAATCAAACTACAACGAACAATCGCAAAAAAGTAGGTATTATTCTCTTTGCTACGAGTATTGGATTGTTCTTTTTGTTTGTCACGCGTTTGAGCTATATCGTCATTGTCGGGGATGTCGCGGGAACTTCATTAGCAGAAAAGACCAAAAATCTTTATGAAGGCAGCGAAGTGATCAAAGCGAAACGTGGAACAATCTATGACCGTAATGGGATTCCGATCGCCGAAGATGTGACCTCGTATTCCATTTATGCTGTTTTGAATCAGAATTACAAAGATGGCAACAAAAATCTCTTTGCAGAAAAGGCAAACTTCAATAAGTTGGCCAAAATTTTGTCAGATGTATTGTCCATTGATCAAGAAACAGCAGTCAATACGTTAGAGGATGGCCTTGAGCAACAATTGTGGCGGGTCTCTTTTGGGAGCAAGGGAAATAATATTACATTAGAACAAAAAAATGCGATCGAAGATGCAATGGAAAAAGAAGATATTGCCGGCTTCCATTTTGATAGCCATCCAGCTCGCCTTTATCCGAATGGGGTCTTTTCTTCTCACTTTATCGGGTATGCTGTTGCCAATGATGACGATACTGGTCTAGTCGGCAAAACTGGGTTGGAAGCTGCTTACAATGATGTATTATCGGGAACTGATGGTGAGATCGTTTATCAAAAAGATAACAATCAAAACCCGCTGCCCGGAACAGTAGCAGAGACCGTCGCAGCCGTTGACGGGAAAGACGTTTACACCACCATCGATAGTCGAATCCAAAGCTATTTGGAAACGCTGATGGACAGCGTCTTTAAAGAAAACAAACCAGAAAACTTAACAGCGAACTTAATGGATGCCAAAACCGGCGAAATCATAGCGATGGCGCAACGACCAACCTACAATCCAGAAAATTTGGATTCGATCAATGATTGGCAAAATCTGTTAGTTGAAGACAACTATGAGCCAGGATCAACCATGAAGATTTTGACGACAGCAGCTGCCATCGATCAAGGCATCTTCAATGAGAACGAAACCTTTACCCCAAGTCCTGATGGATTAAAACTTTACGATGCAACCATCAATGACTGGGACTTTGGTCAAAAAGGAACACTGACGATGCGCCAAGCTCTTTCATGGTCCAGTAATATCGGAATGGTGACCTTGGAGCAGCGGATGGCTGATCGTTGGCAACAATACTTAAAAGAATTTGGCTTTGGTCGTAGCACCTATTCAGGATTGCCTAACGAAAATACTGGAATCACCCCAGAAGATAATCCTGTCAGCCAAGCGATGACTTCCTTTGGTCAAGCGATTGGTGTGACGAATTTCCAAATGATGCAGGCTTTCACATCGGTCGCAAATAATGGAACGATGCTGAAACCACAATTTATTAGTAAAATCGTTGATGGCAATACTGGAGAAGAAACGGTCACGCAACCAGAAGAGGTCGGCCATCCGATCACAAAAGAGGCTGCAACAGAGGTCCGTGAATATATGCGTGATGTTGTCGAGAGTGAAAATTATGGAAGTGCCTATGGCGTTTATGAATTACCTGGCTACAACATTTCTGCAAAAACGGGAACGGCCCAAGTAGCCGATCCAACAACCGGTAAGTATTTGTCTGGTGGCACCAATTATCTATATTCCGTTGTTTTGATGTTTCCTTCAGAAGAACCAGAATACATTTTGTATTTGACGATTAAATTACCAGAGAAGCACGAAAGCACCGTGTTGGGTGAAATTGCCAATCCATTGATGAAACGGGTCATGGATCTGAAAAACTCTGCATTAGAAGAAAGCACAACATCTGGTAGCGAAACAACTGTGGGGGATTATCGCAATCTCGATACAGAATCGGCTGCAACGGATGTTCAAAAAGCTGGATTGATCCCGGTAGTCATCGGGGATGGTGAAAAAGTCATTGCCCAATCGGTTGACAGTGGGACTTCGATCATGCCTGGCGGACGGGTACTGCTCGTTACCGACAGCGATAAGTACTATATGCCGGATACGACTTCTTGGTCAAAAGCAGACTTAATCAAATTTGGTAGTCTGCTGAATGTAGACGTCAGTTTTGAAGGAAACGGCTATTGTACCAAACAAAGCGTGGAACCATACACCGAATTATCAGGACAATCGATCAAGTTTACACTAAGTGAAAACGAATAAATAGGAGAGAACAATATGGAATGGACAGAGATGATATTACCTTTGGCAAGTGGCTTTGCGATCGTAACAGCCACAATGCCTTTGTTTATCGGCTATTTTCAAATGAAGAAATACGGACAGGAAATACGTGGTGACGGCCCCAAATGGCACAATGTAAAGGCCGGTACACCAACGATGGGTGGGTTTGTATTTTTGATTTCTGCAATGATCACTGCCATCTGGGTAGGAGCATGGCAAAATCAATTGACTGCTTCATTGTTCATTCTTTTGTTCATTACCTTGGTTTATGGTGCATTAGGATTTCTTGATGACTTCATCAAGATTTTCCGCAAACGAAATATGGGGCTGAACTCGTTGCAAAAGCTGATTGGACAGATTTTAGGCGGACTCGTCTTTTACTTTGTTTTCCGATCCGAAGGCAATGCGGATGTACTGAATTTCTTTGGGATAGACGTGTCGCTATCGATTTTTTATGGCTTGTTCGTCATTTTTTGGCTTGTTGGTTTTTCAAATGCAGTCAACTTGACGGACGGTATCGATGGGCTAGTCGCAGGACTGGGCACGATTTCTTTTTCAACTTACGCACTGATTGCTTGGCGACAAGATCAAATCGATGTGTTAATCGTTTGTCTTGCGATCATCGGCGGATTGATCGGCTTCTTTCCCTACAATCGCAAACCGGCAAAAATCTTTATGGGGGATGTCGGCTCACTGGCTTTAGGCGGTCTGCTGGCAGCTATCTCGATTCTTTTACACCAAGAATGGACCCTATTGCTTGTCGGACTGGTCTATGTTTGTGAAACAGCAAGCGTGATGCTGCAAGTTGCCTCATTCAAATTAACAGGCAAACGAATCTTCAAGATGTCACCCATCCATCATCATTTTGAAATGAGCGGATGGTCTGAGTGGAAGATCGACACTGTGTTTTGGTGTATCGCGTTAGGTTGCTCGTTGCTCACAATAGCCCTTGTATGGTAGGAGATGAAGAAAATGAAAAAAATTACAACATATCAAAATAAAAAAGTTCTTGTGCTAGGATTAGCGCGTAGTGGATTCAGTGCGGCCAAATTGTTACATGATTTGGGCGCACTTGTGACCGTTAATGACGGAAAGCCATTTGCTGAAAATCCAGAAGCACAAGATCTTTTGGCTTTAGGGGTCAAAGTGATCACTGGCAGCCACCCGATTGAATTATTGGATGAAGGATTTTCGCTAGTCGTTAAAAATCCAGGGATCCCCTATTCACAACCTCTTGTTCAAAAAGCTTTAGAGAAAAAAATTCCTGTGATCACGGAAGTGGAACTAGCGTATCAAATCTCTGAAGCGCCGATTATCGGTATTACTGGTACGAATGGAAAAACCACCACAACGACTATGATCGCCAATGTCTTGAATGCTGGAATGGAAAAAGGACAGGCATTGCTTTCTGGAAATATCGGGTTTCCTGCAAGTTCCGTTGCTCAAACAGCTAAGCCTGAAGATCGCTTGGTGATGGAGCTTTCAAGTTTCCAATTGATGGGAATCGATACCTTACGGCCGAAAATCGCTGTCATCACGAATATATATGAAGCCCATATCGATTACCATGGTAGTCGCCCGGAATATGTCTTAGCAAAATGGCGCTTGCAACAACGAATGACCGCTGACGATTATTTAGTGATCAACTGGAACCAACCGGAACTAGAAGCACTGTCGGCCAAATCAAAGGCGAAAATCATTCCTTTTTCCACCAAGGAAAAAGTAGCAGGAGCATATATGCTTGATGGGATGCTCTACTATAAAGAAGAAGCAATTATGGCAGCGGAGGAACTTGGCGTACCAGGGGCACACAATATTGAAAATGCCTTAGCGGCGATCGCTGTTGGAAAACTTTGCAATATGCCAAACGAAGCAATCAAACAAGCGTTGCAAACCTTCACTGGGGTACCTCATCGGACCCAGTATGTCACCACCATCAATCAGGTGAAATTTTTCAATGATTCCAAAGCAACCAACATCTTAGCAACAGAAATGGCCTTAGGCGGTTTTGACAATGAGAAATTGGTCTTATTGGCAGGCGGCTTGGACCGTGGCAACAGTTTTGATGAGTTGGTTCCAGCACTAAAAGGACTCAAAGCTATCGTAGTGTTTGGAGAAACAAAAGAAAAATTAGCCGCAGCCGCTCAAGCAGCTGGCGTAAAAACGATTGAAATGACAGACAATGTTGAAACAGCCGTCCCAGTTGCCTTTTCTTTAAGTGCTGCTGGAGATACGATTCTATTGTCACCGGCGAATGCAAGTTGGGATCAATACCCTAATTTTGAAGTTCGCGGCGACAAATTTATGGCGGCAGTAGCAGAACTTAAATAGAAATGAGTGAAGGACATGAAAATACTTGTGACTGGCGGCGGTACTGGCGGCCACATCTATCCAGCGTTGTCTTTTGTCGATTACGTAAAAGAGATTGACCCGACAGCCGAATTTTTATACATTGGTGCAACAAGGGGCTTAGAGAATAAAATCGTCCCTCTAACAGGTATTCCTTTTAAAACGTTAGAGATCCAAGGCTTTAAGCGTAAGCTGTCTTTTGATAACGTAAAAACGATCCAGCTTTTCATGAAAAGCTATTATGCAGCAAAGAAAATCATCAAGGAGTTTCAACCGGATGTGGTGATTGGCACCGGCGGCTATGTTTCTGGCGCCGTGGTCTTTGCTGCAGCGAAGTTGAAAATACCTACCATTATTCATGAACAAAATAGTGTTCCTGGAATCACCAATAAGTTTCTAACCAAGTATGTGGATAAAATCGCCATTGCTTTTCACGATGCTTCTCAATACTTTCCAGCGAAGAAAACGGTGCTTGTGGGCAATCCCAGGGGTCAAGAAGTACGGAATAGTCAAAAGTCGACGATTTTGTCTTCTTACGATTTAAATCCGGCGAAAAAAACGGTTTTGGTTTTTGGTGGGAGTCAAGGAGCTCTGAAAATCAACCAAGCGATCATTGATGCGCTGCCGCTTTTTGCTCAAAAAGAGTATCAGTTACTTTATGCATCTGGCGAAAGGTATTACAAAGAGATCGAAGAAAAAATCGGGATGTCAAAAGATGCTTTCCCTAATATCAGTATTCGTCCCTATATCGATCAAATGGCAGAAGTGATGGCAAATAGTGATTTGTTGATTGGACGAGCAGGTGCCACATCGATTGCCGAATTTACGGCATTAGGGATTCCAGCAATTCTGATTCCTAGCCCTTATGTGACTAATGACCACCAAACAAAGAACGCCCAAAGTTTAGCTAATGCAGGAGCAGTCAAAATGATTGCCGATCATGAACTAAACAGCCAAAACCTCGTGGAAGCAGTAGATAGTATCATGCAAGATGAAGCCCTTCGTAGTAAGATGGCCAAAGCATCAAAAGAACAAGGGATCAGCGATGCCTCGGAACGATTATTTCGACTTGTGCAAGAGGTAATCAAATAGTACAATGTGTGGGATAGAAAGGAGCGATTATCATTAGTAAAGACAAAACACCTCATGATGATCAAACCCCCTCGTCAACGGAAGAGTTGACCCCTTGGCAAAAAGAAAATCTAAAATATTTGCAAGAAAAAGGCAATCAGCCAGCTTGGTCTTCACCCGCTTCTGAAGAAACAGAAGACATGAAAGAAGCGCATGAAGATGAAGAGGAGTTGGCAGAAGAAGCACTTTTTGAAGCAGAACAAGCGATAGAAGAAACCGACGCTGGGAAAGAAGAGTTGCCTGAGCCAGAAAAAAAGGCTCGCTCCTTTGCTGATCGGCTACCTAATCTAAAGGCGTACCGCAATCAAGTATTGATTCGCCGTTTAGCGCTGATTATCGGTTTACTGATGATTCCTTTGCTGATTGTTTTGTATTTTGTTTCGCCGCTTAGTCGTTTGGCTAATGTGGTGGTCAAAGGCAATCAAGAAGTATCCGCAGAAGCGATTCTCAAAAATTCTGACCTAGCCGTCAATGAAGAGATGTGGCCGCAATTTTTTGAACGGAATCAGAGTGTAGCAGCAATCAAAAAAGAATTGCCGCGCATAAAAAATGCTTCTATTTCTTTATCTGGTATTAATCGTTTTGATATCACTGTCACTGAATTCCAGGAAGTGGCTTTATTAGCCAAAGATGGCGGCTATGCACCAGTTTTGGAAAATGGCGCTGTTTTGGATGATATCAGTGAGCAGCCAGAGGAAGGATTGCCGGTTTTAGAAAATTTTTCGGCTGAAGACAAAATCAAGGCGACACTCAGTGCCTATCAAGAATTAAGTTCAGAAATTCGAGATGGCATTTCTCAAATCAAATACACCCCCCGTGACAGCAATGATGAACTGTTAACTCTCTTTATGAATGATGGCAATCAAGTGATTGTCAATATCTCAAATATGGTGAGTCAAATGCAGTATTATCCGCAAATTGCCAAAGATTTGACCGAGGACAGTATTGTGGATATGGAAGTTGGGATCTTTACTTACCCAATTTCAAATACACAAGAAGACGATGCAGACGAAAATCAAACAGCTGATAGTGATTCTTAGGAAAAATTCAAGAGTTTTTTTCATTAACTTGTTTCTAAAAAGCGCCATTATATGGTAGAATTGGTAACAGTGAACAAATTATTCGAATGAACTCTAAAAACGGACTGTGATGGTTCGCTATATATCCAATTTAAGTAGGAGGGAACCCCATCCATGGCAAAAACGGGAATGTATGTTGGCCTTGATATCGGTACGTCATCTGTAAAAGTTGTAGTAGCCGAATACGTTGACAGCCAAATGAATATCATTGGTGTAGGAAATGCAAAATCAGAAGGAATCAACCGTGGCATCATTGTAGATATCGATAAAACGGTACAAGCCATTCAAAGAGCAGTAAGACAAGCAGAAGAAAAAGCAGGAATTCAAATTCGCAGTGTAAGTGTTGGTGTACCAGCCAATCTTCTTGAAGTGGAAAATTGTCAAGGGATGATCGCTGTCAACAGTGAATCAAAAGAGATCACCGACGAAGACGTCCGCAATGTTGCTTCCGCAGCACTTGTACGTTCAACCCCTCCTGAAAGACAGATCATTGCTATCTTACCGCAAGAATTTACAGTGGATGGTTTTGAAGGGATCAAAGATCCTCGTGGCATGATCGGTGTTCGCCTAGAGATGTTTGGTGTGGTTTATACAGGACCAAAAACCATCATTCACAACATTCGTAAATGTGTGGAAAAATCTGGTCTGATCGTTAATGAAGTAGTCATTACGCCATTAGCACTGACAGAATCGATTTTATCTGATGGTGAAAAAGATTTTGGTACGATCGTTATCGACATCGGCGGCGGCCAAACGACGACATCAGCGATGCACGACAAGCAATTGAAATTTACCCATGTGAACCAAGAGGGTGGCGAATTTGTCACAAAAGACATTTCGACAGTTTTAAATACCTCCTTCAACAATGCAGAAGCATTAAAAATCAATTATGGGGATGCGTATCCTGAACGGACGTCCGCTAGTGAAGAATTTCCAGTGGATGTGATTGGGAAATCAGAACCTGTGAAGATCGATGAACGCTATTTGTCAGAAATCATCGAAGCACGTATGGAACAGATTTTTACCAAATCAAAAGAAGTCTTAGATGAAATTGATGGACTTGATTTGCCAGGTGGCGTGATTTTGACTGGTGGTGCTGCAAGCCTGCCGGGTGTCGTAGATTTGGCTCAAGAAGTATTCGAAACAAACGTTAAGCTTTACGTTCCTAATCATATGGGACTTAGAAATCCTGTATTCACCAATGTAATCAGTATCGTTGACTATTCAGCAAACTTAAGCGAAGTCTATCAGCTTGCCAAAAGTGCGATCACTGGTGAAAAAACAGTCGCGCAACAGCCCGTTGCCATTCAACAACAAGAAGTGCATTACGAACAATATGAAGCTCCAGAAGAAACTTATGAAGAAACAGAAGAAGAGAAAAAAGGTGAGTCGATCACAAACCGAGTAAAAGATTTCTTCTCAAATATCTTTGAATAATCTAAAACGATTCTCAGGAGGAAGATAAACTATGGAATTTTCAATTGATAATAACATCAATGACGGCGCTGTGATCAAAGTCATCGGAGTCGGCGGTGGTGGCGGCAACGCAGTCAATCGTATGATCGAAGAAAATGTCAAAGGCGTAGAATTTATTGCAGCCAACACTGACGTTCAAGCATTAAAAAATTCAAAAGCAGAAACAGTCATTCAATTAGGCCCTAAATATACCCGTGGTCTTGGTGCTGGTTCACAACCAGAAGTTGGTCAAAAAGCAGCAGAAGAAAGTGAAGATTCTATTCGTGAATCATTAGAAGGCGCAGATATGATTTTCATTACCGCTGGTATGGGTGGCGGAACCGGGACCGGTGCTGCACCGATCGTAGCTAAAATTGCCAAAGAAATCGGGGCATTGACAGTCGGCGTCGTTACTCGTCCGTTTACATTTGAAGGACCAAAACGCGGCCGTTTTGCTGCTGAAGGAATCGCTAAATTAAAAGAGAATGTCGATACCTTATTGATCATCTCAAACAACCGTTTGTTAGAAGTTGTTGACAAGAAAACGCCAATGCTTGAAGCATTCCGTGAAGCAGACAATGTCTTGCGTCAAGGGGTTCAAGGGATCTCAGACTTGATCACTGCACCTGGCTATGTCAACTTAGACTTCGCTGATGTGAAAACAGTGATGGAAAATCAAGGCACCGCTTTGATGGGAATCGGTGTTGCTAGCGGCGAAGAACGCGTGATCGAAGCAACGAAAAAAGCAATCTCTTCACCATTGCTAGAAACATCGATCGATGGTGCTGAACAAGTGCTATTGAACATCACTGGCGGATTGGACATGACTTTATTTGAAGCACAAGATGCTTCTGATATCGTCGCTCATGCGGCAACAGGTGATGTAAATATTATTTTAGGTACATCAATCAATGAAGACTTAGGCGATGAAATCCGTGTGACTGTCATTGCAACTGGCATTGACCCTTCTAAAAAAGAACGTGGGTCTCGCTCTAGCAGACAAAGTCAAAGCCAAATTCATTCTATCCCACAAAAACCAACCTTAGATATGGACCAAGCGCGTCCTGCACAAGCAGAAGAAAGCAATGGTTTTGGTGATTGGGATATCCGTAAAGAACAAAATGTACGACCTAAAGTAGAAGAAAACACATTTGAAAATGTAGAAAAGAA
The DNA here is from genome assembly GCF_051714385.1 of Enterococcus sp. AZ141. Classification (NCBI taxonomy): domain Bacteria; kingdom Bacillati; phylum Bacillota; class Bacilli; order Lactobacillales; family Enterococcaceae; genus Enterococcus; species Enterococcus sp. AZ141. The sequence continues at coordinate 170,985 of NZ_JBIORT010000001.1, read as the reverse complement.
AGAATTCGACACCTTCAGCCGTGATGAAGTACGCTCGAATGATGACGACGAATTAAGCACACCACCATTTTTCCGTCGTAAACGCTAGGGGGCAGAGCACATGATTTCTGAGAACTTGCACAAGATCCAGCAAGAGATACAGGACTCCTGTGCTCTTGTTTCTAGAAATGCCAGTGAGGTCTGTTTGACAGCTGTGACAAAATCCGTCGATACAGAAACGACAAGAGAACTTCTAGAAAATGGTGTGCGTGATTGTGCAGAAAATCGAGTAGAAAAGCTACTTGAAAAAAAGGCAGCATTAACTGATTACCCAGATGTCCGTTGGCATTTTATTGGTAATTTACAGCGCAGAAAGGTAAAATCAGTTATAAATGAGATTGATTTTTTCCATGCGTTGGATTCAATCAAACTGGCACAAGAAATTCAAAAACGAGCAGAGCATCCGATCAACTGCTTTGTGGAAGTGAATGTTTCGCAGGAAGCAACGAAACAAGGGATTTTCGTAGAAGAGGTGGTGGCTTTTATTGAAGCACTCGCTTCGTTCGACAAAATTCGTGTTGTTGGATTGATGACGATGGCCCCGCTCACTGCTTCCAAAGACGAGCAGCATCAGATTTTCAAAGAATTAAAAAGGATTCAACAACAGATCGCTGACCTGCATCTTACACATGCCCCTTGCTTAGAAACGAGTATGGGAATGAGTAATGACTTTCCCATTGCGATTCAAGAAGGCGCAACATTTATTCGTGTAGGAACAGCATTATTTCAATAAAAAAGGAGGTTGACCGATGTCGCTCAAAGAGAAACTGACCAATTTTTTTGGATTGACTGACGAAGAAGATTTTTATGAAGAAACATTTGCCACTGAAGAACCTGCACGCACGGCAGCGAAACCAGCTGTGAACCAAGGAGGAGCTTTTACCGCCCCTAGAACAACAGCGAGTACGCGTGCTTCTAGCCAAGCGGCTTCTTATACAACAAGTCAACCACAAAATCAAGCCTATCAATACAGACAGCAGCCTCAAACTGCTGCCTATCAACAATCCTCAGCGGCGGCTGAACGAGTAAGATCGGTGCCTAAGACGGAAGAAAAAGTCGTTCCAATGGCGCAACAAAGAACTAATACGAGAGTCAAAGACACAAAAGCTAAAGAAACTTCTCCACAAATGGCTGGAAAAATAACGATCGTAGAACCACGCGTTTATTCAGAAGCTATGGGGATTGCGAAGCAAGTCATCAATGGAGATGCTGTACTTGTTAATTTTCATTTAATTGAAGAGTACCAAGCTCGTCGAATAGTTGATTTTTTAACAGGAACAGTGTACGCTGAAGATGGTGATATCAAGCGTGTTGGCGATGAAATTTTTCTTTGCACGCCTAAGGGTATGGAAATTGAAGGCACTGCCCAAACATTAGCAGATACCAATTTTTTTGATATCTAAAGTGAGGAGGAACGCCAATTTTATTCTTGAGATTCGTTAAATTACTGAGTGATGCTGTTTATCTGTATACCATTTTATTAGTGATCTATGCACTTTTGTCTTGGTTTCCAGGAGGGTATCAGTCCGCTTTTGGCCGTTTCTTAGCAAAAGTGTGTGAACCGTATTTGAGTTTATTTGATCGATTGAAATTAAGTTTTGCTGGTATCGATTTTACGATTGCATTTGCAATTATTGTCTTACAGCTAGCATCACAAGCATTGATATTGATCCTACAATCAATTTTATTTTAACGTAAGGGGTGGTTATCGGTGAACGCAAATGTCTATCAACATTTTCGAAACGATGAACGCCCTTTTATTGATTCCGCTCAAGGATGGATCGAACAAGTGCAAATGCAGTATGCGCCTTACTTGACTGATTTTTTAGATCCGAGACAAGCGTATATCTTAGAAAGCTTGATTCGTCAATCAACGGATTTAAGTTTCCGCTTTTTTGGTGGATATGAAGCTGCTGAGAGACGACGTTGTTTGATTTATCCCGATTACTATGAGCCCACCACCGATGAGTTTGACATGACTTTATTTACGATTCAATACCCGAAAAAATTTACGGTGTTGAGTCATGGAAAAGTTTTAGGCACATTAATGGGGACTGGAGTCAAGAGGGAATACTTTGGAGACATTCTTTCCGATGGTGAAATATGGCAAGTATTCGTTGCCACTGAAGTCAGTCATTTTATTCAACTCCAAGTGGATAAAATCGGTAACGTATCCGTTCGATTGGAAGAAACAAAATATACCGATTTGATCGTGCCTAAAGATGGTTGGACCGAGGAAAGAGAAACGGTTAGCTCATTGCGTCTTGATACAGTGATCTCTGCCGTATACAACATCTCACGCCAGCGTTCGAAACAGTTGATCGAATCAGGAAAAGTAAAAGTAAACTGGACAGAAGCATTACGACCAGATTTTGTTCTGGATTTACTGGATATCATTTCGGTAAGAGGATTTGGTCGGATTCAAATACAGGGGTTAGAAGGAACCACGAAAAAAGAAAAAGTTAGATTGTTATTAGGTGTATTACGTAAATAAATCAAAGAGGTGTATAGAATATGGCATTAACTCCATTAGACATTCAAAATAAAAACTTTTCAGTAAAAATGAGAGGCTACAACCAAGATGAAGTCGATGACTTCTTGGATATGATCGTTCGTGATTATGAAGAAGCCGTTCAACGCAATCGTGAGTTAGAAAAATCGTTGAAACACGCAGAAGAAAAACTTGAATATTTCAATGAATTGAAAGATGCCTTGAATCAATCCATTATCGTGGCTCAAGATACGGCGGATAAAGTAAAAACAAGCGCAAGCAAAGAATCAGAAGTAATCGTTACTTCTGCTCAAAACCGTGCGGATGAAATGGTTGCTACTGCAGAAAAACATGCGCATGCCTTGATGACCTCAGCGGAAGAAAAAGCCAAAGAGATTTTGACGGATGCAACCGACAATGCCCGTCAATTGGCGACAGAAACAAATGACTTGAAGAAGAAAACCAGAGTCTTCCATAACAACTTATTAGTTATGTTGCAAACGCAATTAGAACAAGTGAAGAGTCCTGAGTGGGAAGAAATTTTGGCGCCATTTTCAAGCTATGTACAAGATTCCCACCAAGTGATCAGAGAAGTTTTGTCAAAAGAACTTGACAGTGAAAATGGTTCTGGAGTAAACTCAGAAGCAGTGGAAACATTTGATGTGGACATTGTTGAATCAGATGAAAAAATCGTTGATGTAAGTGAAAGCCCTGAAGTGAAAACATTAGATGATGCGAGAAACTTATTAGACGAATTGAACAAGACAGATAATAACTAAGACACAGAACAGAAAAATTTCTTATATTTTTCAAGCGAGTTTGGGAGAGTGGAAGCCAAATAAAACCCTGTAAGAAATCAGATCATCTGTGAGTTGCGTTCTTGAAAGAGCTGACTTTTCAAAGACTCGAGTAGAGAACGACGCCTGATCCCGTTACCGATCATCAAAGAATTGTCAACCGACAATAAAATTTGGGTGGTACCACGAACACGTTCGTCCCTTACCAGGGACGGACGTGTTTTTTGCTGTGAATCACTGCGATTGGTCCGCAAAGCGGAACAGAGCAGATGATGAACAGTACTAGGCGACCGCCGGGAGCGTAGTAACCGTACTAAGAATCACTATGATTGGCTTGCGAAGCAAGACAGAATAGATGATGAACAGTACTAGGCGACTGCCGGGATCGTAGTAACCAAACGAGGAATCACTAGGATTGATTTTTAAAAATCAGTGAGACCTAAACACAAGGAAGTCATGGCAACCTATCCATTTTGATACGTTCAATAGAAGCAATCGGTTGATCGAGTCGATGGATTTTGAAACTATACCAAAACGTTGAGAGACGAAAAGGAGCGAAACAAGAATGAAAATGAAAGAAACACTGCATCTTGGAAAAACCGCTTTTCCAATGCGAGGCAACTTGCCGAACCGCGAAGTGGATTGGCAAAAAGAATGGGAAGAAAATCAATTGTATCAACGTCGTCAAGAATTAAATGAAGGCAAGCCAACCTTTGTCTTACACGATGGCCCTCCCTACGCAAATGGAAACATCCATATTGGACACTCATTGAACAAAATCAGTAAAGACATCATCGTACGTTCCAAATCGATGTCAGGTTTCCGTTCACCTTATGTACCTGGTTGGGATACTCATGGTTTGCCGATCGAACAAGTACTGACCAATAAAGGAATCAAGCGCAAAGAAATGAGCTTGGCAGAATATCGGAAAAAATGTGAAGAATATGCTTTGACACAAGTGGATACACAAAGAGCTGATTTCAAACGTTTAGGCGTTTCTGGTGACTGGGATCATCCATATATCACATTGACACCAGACTATGAAGCAGCAGAAATCCGCGTGTTCGGAAAAATGGCAGAAAAAGGATACATCTACAAAGGATTGAAACCAATTTACTGGTCACCATCTAGTGAATCATCATTAGCAGAAGCTGAGATCGAATACAAAGATGTGAAATCACCATCGATCTATGTGGCTTTCCCAGTAGCAGATGGCAAAGATTTGCTTGATTCAGATACATCTTTTGTTATCTGGACGACGACGCCATGGACCTTACCAGCGAATCTAGGAATCTCTGTGAATCCAACCTTTGCCTATGTTCAAATCTTGGCCGATGGCCGCAAATTCGTCGTGGCAAAAGATTTATTAGAAACCGTGACGAATGAGATCGGTTGGGAATCTGTCGAAGTATTACAAGAATTGGCTGGCGATCAATTGGAAAAAATGACGGCACAACATCCTTTTTATGATCGTACGTCTCTATTGATGTTAGGGGACCATGTGACATTGGATGCCGGTACTGGTTTGGTCCACACTGCACCAGGACACGGGGAAGATGACTACATCGTCAGCAAAAAATATGGTCTAGATGTCTTATCACCAGTCGATAGCCGTGGGGTCTTCACAGAAGAAGCGCCAGGATTTGAAGGGGTCTTTTATGACAAAGCCAATCCAATGATCACTGAGCTTTTAGAAGAAAAAGGAGCCCTATTAAAACTAAACTTCTTTACTCACAGCTATCCACATGATTGGCGGACGAAAAAACCAGTCATCTATCGGGCAACACCACAATGGTTTGCGTCTATTGATAAGTTCCGTCAAAATATTTTGGATGAAATCGAAAAAGTAGATTGGATCATTCCATGGGGCAAAACTCGTTTATACAATATGATTCGCGACCGCGGCGACTGGGTGATCTCTCGTCAACGTGCGTGGGGCGTTCCGTTGCCAATCTTTTATGCAGAAAACGGCGAAGCCATCATTACGCCTGAAACGATCGAGCATGTGGCAAACTTGTTTGCTGAACATGGTTCAACGATTTGGTTTGAAAAAGAAGCAGAAGAATTACTGCCAGCTGGCTTCACGCATCCGGGCTCACCAAATGGCAAATTCTCGAAAGAGACTGACATCATGGATGTTTGGTTTGATTCAGGTTCTTCTCACGAAGCCGTGTTACGTCAACGTCCAGAATTGACGTTCCCAGCTGACATGTACTTGGAAGGTTCTGACCAATATCGTGGGTGGTTCAACTCAAGTATCACGACTAGTGTTGCGATCAATGAAGTCGCACCATATAAAGCCGTCTTGTCTCAAGGCTTCACCTTAGATGGCGAAGGTCGCAAGATGAGTAAATCTCTTGGTAATACCATTGCACCAGAAAAAGTGATCAATCAAATGGGTGCGGATATTTTGCGTCTTTGGGTCAGCAGTGTTGACTACGAAGCGGATGTCCGAGTGTCTATGGATATCTTGAATCAAGTGTCAGAAGTCTATCGGAAGATTCGCAATACCATGCGTTTCTTATTAGCGAACACGAGTGATTTTGATCCAGCAAAAGACAGCGTACCTTTTGAAAACTTGCGTTCTGTCGATAAATACATGATGGTTCGTTTGAATCAAACCATCAAAACGATTCGGGAAGATGGCTATGAAAAATATAACTTCTTGCATATTTACCGGACAGTCATCAACTTCTTGACAGTCGATATGTCTTCCTTCTATTTGGATTTTGCAAAAGATGTCGTTTATATCGAAGCTGAAAATGATTTCCAACGCCGTGCTATGCAAACTGTCTTTTATCAAACAGCGGTTGCATTGACGAAATTATTGACACCGATCATTCCGCATACCGCAGAAGAAATCTGGTCACACTTGAAAGAAGAAGAGGAATACGTACAGTTAGCGGAGTTCCCTGGCTATGATACATTTGCTAACCAAGAAGAACTGCTCGATCTTTGGCGGGCCTTCCTTGATTTCCGTGACAATGTCTTAAAAGCATTAGAAGAAGCGCGTAATGCAAAATTGATCGGAAAGTCCTTTGAAGCGAAAGTCACTGTTTATCCAACTGAGCCAGTTGCGGCATTGCTAAAAGCTATCGATTCAGATATTGCACAACTGCTGATCATTTCACCAGATTTCTTAACGATCAAAGAAGCCGGTGAAGCAGCTCCTGAAATGGCATATCAATTTGAGGATGTGGCGATCTTAGTTGAAAAAGCCGAAGGGGAAGTATGTGAACGTTGTCGCCAAGTCCGGGTAGATGTTGGTGTAGAAGAGCAACTGCCAACACTTTGTGGGCATTGTGCAACCATCGTCAAAGAAAACTATCCCGAAGCAGTTGCAGAAGGCTTTGAAAAATAAAAGAACGAAAAAAGATGACCCCATTGCGGGTCATCTTTTTTTGCGCTTGCTCATTCTTATTCCTTGAGAATGGGAGAAAAACGCACGTTTCTGACATGAATATGAGAAAATAGGTGGCAATTGATAACGATTCTCATTTGTTTGCAATAATTTTTCGACAGTTTATTGTATAATAAAAAAACCTTACTAGACGAAGTTTCTTCCTTAAGGTCTGTAGGCAATTGTTTGTTCGAGATAGAGTATTTCACAGTCAACAGAAGAAACCAACGAGCTCGGATCAAGTAAAAAAAACTTGCCAGATAGAAAAACAGGTTGTAAACTGTTAAAAATCGGAATATTCAGAATATTGAAAGAAAGTGTGATTCCATGAGTGATTTAGAGATGATGAGGAAAACGAACCAAACGATGTACGATGCCGCTTTTGAAAAAGATGCTTGTGGGATGGGGTTTATTGCACAAAAAGATGGTCGCTATTCCCGAGAACTTGTGCAAAATGCCTTAACAATGTTAGAACGGATGAACCACCGAGGGGGAACTGGCGCTGAACCTGACACAGGTGACGGAGCTGGAATTTTGATGGCAATGCCTGACCCATTTTTTCAACAGCGAGCAAAAGAGGCCGAAATCTCATTGCCTGAAAAAGGCGCCTATGCTGTTGGGATGTTTTTTTTACCGAAAGAAAAGCTCCGAGCAGCACAGGTCCAAGAAGAAGTAACTAAAGACATTCAACAAATGGGTTTTACCGTTTTATGGCAACGGGATGTGCCTTATGATTATTATCAGTGTGGACCGGGGGCGCAAAAAGTCATGCCCTCATTTGTGCAAGTCTTTATTGAAAAACCTGTCGATGTAACTGCTGGCCGTCCCTTTGAAGATCAGCTTTACCGGCTACGACGTAAACTGGAAAAAACGTATCATACTGATGAGTTGTCTATCTGCAGCTTGTCCAGTAAGACAGTTGTTTATAAAGGAATGCTGCATGCCTATCAAGTTGGCTTATTTTTCAAAGATCTTCAAAGCCCAGAAATGACCTCTTGTATCGCATTGACCCATTCTCGTTTTTCGACAAATACCTTTCCAAGCTGGAGTCGGGCGCAACCTTTTCGTTTCTTAGCCCATAATGGCGAAATCAACACGTTACGCGGGGCAGAAAATTGGATGCATGGACATCAAATCGAAGTCTATGATGATGAAAATTCTGATTCGGCGAAACTAGAAAATTGTATGGAATATTTGTACCGTCAAGGGCGAGATATTCCTCAAGCATTGTTGATGATGGTGCCAGAAGCGTGGTCCAAAGAAGCTGGATTGTCACCGGAGCTGACGGCTTTTAATGAGTACAACGCAAGCTTTATGGCTCCTTGGGATGGACCGGCAGCTTTATGTTTTACCGATGGGGATTTGGTAGGGGCTGCACTCGATCGAAATGGGTTACGGCCATCTCGCTACTCGATCACGAAAACTGGTTTTGTGGTCGTGGCCTCTGAGTCAGGCGTTGTGGATCTTCCAGCATCGGAAGTGATTGAAAAAGGGGTGCTTGGACCAGCAAATATGTTTTTGGTGGATACCAAAAAAGGGGTGATCTTACGCAATCAAGAAATCAAAGCGCATTATGCGAATGCCCATCCTTACCAGGAGTGGCTAGCGGATCACTTATTGACACCAGAGCTGCTTCCTGAGACTGAGAAGCAGGAGGAAACAGCAGATGATGCGATCCAGACCCTTTGGAAACGAAATGGTTACACGGATGAGATCATTCGCACGTTGATTTTACCAATGGCTCAAACGGGAGAAGAACCAGTGATCTCCATGGGGTTTGATTCACCCTTAGCTATTTTGAGCGAACGTCCCCAATCCTTGTTTACGTACTTCAAGCAACAATTCGCCCAAGTGACCAATCCGCCAATCGATGCGATTCGCGAAAAATTGGTGATCGGAACCGAGCTGTTTTTAGGTCGAGATGGGGATGTTTCAAAGGATATTCGAATCAATTGTAATAAGCTGAAGATTGCTAGTCCGGTGTTAAAAACGAGTGAATATGAAAAAATCAAACAGTTAGATCAAAATGGTCAAAAAGCGGCTTTACAGTCGATTCTTTATGATTATGTACCAGAAAACGGGGCAGCTTTGCAACAAGCATTAGAAGCGCTTTTTAAAGAGACGGAGCAAAAAATCGATTCTGGGGCAACGATCGTCATTTTAAGTGATCGGGAAGTCATCCAAGCGCAAGAAGGAAAAGTGGCGATTCCGATTCTCTTGGCGGTATCAGGTCTGCACAATTACTTGGTGCGAAAAGGCAAACGTTCCTTGGTATCAATCGTTGCGGATACTGCGGAAGTCTGTGAGGTCCATCATTATGCCATGTTAGTCGGCTACGGAGTAAGTGGGGTCCACCCTTATGGGGCTTACCAGACATTGGCGCATTTTGAGCTTTCAGAGAAGATCGAAAGTTACCGTAAGGCATGTGAAAAGGGCATTGTCAAAATCATGTCACGAATGGGGATTTCAACGATCGCCGGTTACCATGGGGCGCAATTGTTTGAAGCTGTTGGTATCTCTGAGAAAGTCATCTCCGAATACTTTACCGGCACGGTTACTCGTATCGGTGGACTTTCATTAGCGCAAATCGAGCAAGAATACTTAATGCGTTATGAAGCGGCGTATGGCGAGAAACGCGTGGATTATCTTGATTCGGGTGGTAGTTTCCAATACAAAGCCGACGGGGAACATCATCTGTTCAATCCAAAAACGATCTATGGGTTTCAAAAAGCTGTTCGTACAGGCAGCTATGCGCTTTATAAAGAATATGCGGCGGAGATGAACCAAGACGCGTTAGAGAATCCAACGACCCTCCGTTCTATGTGGACTTTTGGGAACACGAGACGCAGTATTCCTTTAGCTGAGGTGGAACCTGTTGAAACGATCGTCAAACGGTTTAAAGTCGGTGCGATGTCTTACGGCTCTCTAAGTGAAGAGGCGCATCGCTGTATTGCTGAAGGGATGAATGCGATCGGTGCAAAATCCAACAGTGGAGAAGGTGGAGAAAACCGAAATCGTTTCAAACCAGTGAATGGCATTAATTATAATAGTCGCATCAAACAAGTAGCTTCTGGCCGTTTTGGTGTCAACGCCGAATATTTAATGAGTGCGGACGAACTCCAAATCAAAATGGCCCAAGGGGCAAAACCTGGTGAAGGTGGTCAATTGCCAGGCAACAAAGTCTTCCCATGGGTAGCGGAGATTCGTGGCTCAACACCTGGTGTCCGACTGATTTCGCCGCCACCACATCACGACATTTATTCGATTGAAGATCTAGCCCAGCTGATCTATGACTTAAAAGCAATCAACCCGTATGCCCGCATTAATGTCAAATTGGTTTCTAGTACAGGTGTGGGTACGATCGCTACCGGTGTCGTTAAAGCCGGTGCAGACGTAGTCGTGATCTCAGGCTATGACGGTGGGACCGGTGCTTCTCCGAGAAATTCGATTCGGGATGCTGGCTTGCCTTGGGAGATGGGGCTTGCAGAAGCCCATCAAACGTTAGCTATGAATCATTTGCGGCAGCGAATGACCTTAGAGACAGATGGAAAATTGATGACGGGGCGTGACATCGCCATTGCTGCTCTTTTAGGAGCAGAAGAATATAGCTTTGCCTCTTTAGCGCTAGTTGCGATTGGTTGTGTCATGATGCGAGTTTGCAGTATCAATACATGTCCTGTCGGCATTGCTACACAGAACCCAGCGTTGCGCAAATTTTTCGCAGGGAAACCTGAGCACATCATCAATACGATGTACTTTTTAGCAGAAGATTTACGGGAAACGATGGCCGAGCTAGGGTTTCGCACGATTGATGAGATGGTAGGACACGCGGAATTGTTGACACCACGCTTCGTTGCCAAAGGCAAAGCAAAATCATTAGACTTTTCTAGAATGATTGGAACGACGATCCCGATCGAACGCAAAGTGAAGGACCCATTCCTTGAGAAACGACAATGGCCAGAATTAGACGCTTTTGCCCAAGCAGCCATCGACAATAATCAAGAAATCGTTATGAATCATACGATCAATAATGTTCAACGTTCAGTCGGCGCTCGTTTAGGGGGCTGGATCGCAGAACGCTTTGGCAATTACGAAGTAACACCAGGCTTGTTGCAGTTTACGTACCGCGGCATTGCTGGTCAAAGTTTTGGGGCGTTTGCCACACAGGGCATCCAGTTGAAACTGATTGGCGAGGCCAACGATTATGTAGCCAAAGGATTGAGTGGTGCCCGTTTGATCATTGTGCCGCCTGAAGATGCTGCTTACGATGCAGAGCATTCACCGATTGTCGGTAATGTTGCTTGTTTCGGGGCGAATCGTGGTGAAGGCTATTTCCGCGGCATTGCTGGCGAACGCTTTTGTGTCCGTAACAGTGGAGCCAAAGTCGTTGTCGAAGGCGTTGGTGACCATGGCTGTGAGTACATGACTGGCGGTGTCGTGGTGATTTTAGGAAAAACCGGTCGCAACTTCGGTGCTGGAATGTCCGGCGGCGTGGCGTATGTTTACGATCCCGATCAAACCTTTGCTGATAAATGCAATCGGGAAATGGTTGATTTGTACCGGATTGGTGAAAGCGGTGATGACCACCAGTTGAAGGAGATGATCCAGCAACATTTTGCCTATACGGATTCATTGAAGGCGGCTGAGATTTTAGAAGATTGGGAAAATCAGCAACAACATTTCATCAAAGTCTATCCGACAGAATACCATCAGATGATCCAAGCGACGGAGACCTTGGCTGAGCAAGGATTTATCGGGGAGGAACTTGTGACGAAAGCCTTCGAAGCTGTCGTCGGTCCACAATTGACCATCCCAGGAAAGGAGCGTGACTAATATGGCAGATCCATTTGGTTTTTTAAAGTACCCAAGAGTAGAAAATCCTACCCGACCGGTTTCAGAACGTATCGAAGACTGGCAAGAATTACAGATGCCATTGCCTGAAAATGAGCGTCAAGAGCAAGCGGCACGCTGTATGAATTGCGGGATCCCATTTTGTCATACGGGTTCTTTTTACGGCGGTCAACGGGCGGTTTCCGGTTGTCCCAATGACAACCTGATTCCTGAATGGAATGATCTGGTTTATCAAGGGCGTTTCCAAGCCGCCTTTGAGCGTCTTGCCAAAACCAATCCATTACCGGAAATGACTGGACGTGTTTGTCCAGCTCCATGTGAAAAAGGCTGTACCGAGGCACTGAATGGCTCGGGCGTCACGATCCACGACAATGAACGCTTTATTATCGATACTGCTTTTGAAAACGATTGGGTCAAAGCCTCCGGGTTGCCTCAAGAAGCGACTGGTTTCAAGGTGGCGATCGTTGGTAGCGGACCGGCTGGTTTATCTGCTGCTTGGCGCTTGAATCAACTAGGACATCAAGTGACGGTCTATGAACGCAGTGATCGCTTTGGCGGTTTACTGATGTATGGTATTCCAAATATGAAATTAGATAAAGATGTTGTGCAGCGACGTATTGACTTGATGGCAGAGCTAGGCGTGACCTTTGTCGCAAATACGGAGATCGGTCGTGACTTGTCAGCAGAAGAATTGTCCGCTCAGTATGATCGGGTCATTTTGGCAACAGGAGCTAGTGTTCCTCGTGACTTGAAGATTCCAGGTCGTGAATTGACTGGGGTGCAATTTGCAGTCGATTATCTGACGGAAGCAACCAAAGATGTCTTAAAGCATGGCAAAGCGGCAACAAGTAAAAAACTTGCTGGCAAGCACGTCGTCGTGATTGGCGGCGGCGACACTGGAAATGACTGTATTGGTTCAGCGATTCGGCAAGGAGCCGCTTCTGTGCGTCAATTGGAGATCACGCCCCAACTGCCATTGACACGTACCGACAGCAATCCCTGGCCTGAATACCCAATGACAGCCCGCACAGGATATGGGCAAGAAGAAGCGGCTGAAGTCCTGCAAACACAAGTGACGTATCATGGGGTGTCCACAACAGCCTTTATCGGCGCCGAACGCGGCCAGTTGATCGCCATCGAAACGGTCTCAGTAGATCAACAGTTTCAGCCAATCCCTGGCACAGAGCAAGTGATCAAGGCGGATTTGGTTTTGTTGGCAATGGGCTTTGTTGGTGCAGAGACCCAACTCTTCGATGCCTTTGGTGTGCGAGAAGTGTACGATGATTACACGACGAACAATGAACGAGTGTTAGTCGCAGGAGATGCTAAAAGAGGACCGAGTTTAGTCATCTGGGGGATTCGCGAAGGACGCTTAGCGGCAGAAAAAGTCGATCAAGCGTTACGATCATTGGTGTATCAATAAGCAATCAATAAAAAACAACCTGAGCAGCTCTTCCTCCCTCTGAATTAGAAGGGGAACAGCGAAATGCTCAGGTTGTTTGCCTGTTAAGCAGTTGGTTCAGATGGATGGGGCTTTGACCGCTGTTCATTTTTTTCCATTGCTGCCTTCGGTAGGCGAATCGAAAAGACGATGGTTTCGTCACGGCTTTCCGCCCAGATTTTTCCACCTAATGCTTCAACGATTTCTTTGGCGATCGGCAGCCCCAGACCGGTCCCACCCGTCGCCGTTGCTCGGGAAGCGTCCATGCGGTAAAAAGGCTCAAAAATCAAGCCAATCTTTTCAGCAGGGATCGTTTTTCCATGATTGGTCAAACGAATCAGGATATCATCAGAGGCACTGATGGCTAAATGCAAGGGGGAATCGGCATAACTATAATTGATGGCATTGCGGATCAAGTTATCAAAGACGCGTTCCATCTTCTCTGTATCGACAGTCGCATAGACTTTTTTCTGTAGCTGCAGTTGCCAATGAAGGTTCTTTTCTTCTAGCAGCGGTAAAAATTCGAACGTCAACTGTTCTAGCATCAAGCTAAGATCCGTGGTTTCGGTCTGTAAGGCGATCGTTGTAAGATTAAAACGAGTGATTTCGAAAAATTCGCTGATCAATAATTCTAGCCGCTGGGCTTTTTGCAAGGCGATCTTGGTATAGCGTGCGCGTAGTTCGGAAGAAAGCTGCGGTTCTTCTTCTAGAAGTGTCAAATAGCCGATCACACTGGTCAAAGGTGTGCGTAAATCATGTGCGAGATAGACGATCAAATCATTTTTCCGCTGCTCTGCTTCTTTGGCAGCTCGTTGATCCTGTAGATTTTTTTCCCGCAACTGGTTCATTTCTTCTTGCACGTCGATCAGATTGCTGGAAAGAACGATTCGCTTCGTAGGTTCAGCAATCAATTGATTCGTGGCTTGAATCGTTTCATTCAAATAGCTGATGGCTTTACTCATATAATAAATCGTTGTGCTCACCCAAATCAGCAAGGCACCGATCGCTAGACAGACGAGCCAATAATCAGCAAAAAGCCTTAATATTTGATAAATGGGCTCATAGCCGTACCAAACCCTCAATCCTGCTACAAAGCGAACAGTTAAAGGGATCAGAATCAAAAGGAGCATTAAAACACCTGTGGTGATAAAGTATTGAGTCAAAAGTTTCCGGATCAATGGACTTCTATTTTTCAATGATATAGCCGACCCCCCATACAGTTTTGATTAATTTCGGTTTGCGGGGTTGTTCGTTTAGCTTTTCCCGCAGACGGGCAATATGTGCCATCACTGTGTTATTGTTATCTAAATATTTTTCTTTCCAGACTGCTTCAAAAAGAGTTTCCGAGGCAACGACCGATCCTTGGTGTTCAAATAAGTAAAGCAGGATTTTAAATTCGATGGGGGTCAAGAAAACCTCTTTGCCATAAAGAAAACATTGGTGACTGTTGATTTTCAACAGTAAGCCTTCCTTTTCGTATTCTTCAATCTTCTGCGGAACAGCTGACTGATTGTATCGTTGGTATCGCCGTAGTTGCGTTTTGACCCGAGCAACAACTTCTAATGGATTGAAGGGTTTAGTCACATAATCATCTGCACCTAGACTTAGACCGGTAATTTTATCCAGATCTTCTCCTTTGGCAGTGAGCATCAGTACTGGAAAAAAGTGGGTTTTGCGAATGGTCTGTAACAGCTGAAAGCCGTCGATATCCGGCAGCATCACATCTAAAACTGCCACATCGACTGTTTCTTTTTCGAGATAAGCCAAAGCACTCGTTCCATCATAAAAAGGTTCCACTTGAAAGCCTTCATTCCTTAGAAACGTCGTGACTAACTCGGCGATTTCTTTTTCATCATCAACAACAATTATTTTTTCTGCCATCCTTGATTCACTCCAACTATCTACGATCATTTTCATTTACACTACCATTTACTCTACACCCATCATACCGTAATCGGTAAGCGAATGCATTCGTTTTCTACTTTGAACTAGAGGTGATGCGGGAACCTAGGCGGCTGATCAATTCATTGGTAATGGTTTGTGCTTGATCAGCGGTAGTCGTCCAATCGCTGATTACTTCGAGCGAACTTTCGACCGCCAGTTCTGGATAGTCCGTTAAATCGATCAAGAGCATATCCATACAAACCAACCCAATCTGCGGGAGTAAAGCACCTTGATAAGAAAGCTGGAACCCTTGGTTTGATAGGGCACGTGGAACCCCGTCGCAGTAGCCGATGCTAACGATCCCGATCGTGGCTGGTCGATCAAAAACAGTGCCTAATCCATAGCCGATCGCTTCACCAGCGGCAACTGTTTTTTTGTCTACCAGTAAGGCTTTGAGTGTCAAAATCGGCTGTATGTTTATCTTCTGCTTCGTTGGTTCGTTCGGGACGCTCAATGAACCAGTTAGAAGAATACCTGGACGTACATAATCATAGTGTTTCTCTGGGTAATTCAATATTCCGTAGCTGCTTTGCAGATGTGTCAGTCCATAGGCGATATTTTTAGCGGATAAGCCAGCCAACAGATCATCAAAACAAGTGATTTGGGCTTGTGTCCGCAAGATACTTGCCGTATCCAGCTGATCTGAAGAGCCTAGATGGGAAAAAATGCCCGTGATCTTGAGAGATGGCAAGGCGTAAAGTCCAGTAACTGTCTCAACATCAGGTGCAACGCCTAAGCGGTGCATACCAGTATCTACCGCTAAATGGCATTCGATCGGAATGCTTGTTTGGGCTAAAGCATGCCCATGGGCCTCACTAACGATGGTTGGAATCAAGGAATAATGTTTCAGCTCTTTGGCACGTTGGGCAGAAGTGTACCCTAAAATCAGTAAGCGACTTTTAATGCCAGCTCGCCGTAATTCGATGGCTTCTTCTATGGTGGCAACAGCAAAAAAATCGACGCCTACTCTTTCCAAGGTACGAGCGACCAATTGCGCATCGCAACCATAGGCATCTGCTTTAACCACCGCCATCACTTTTGTTGTGGATGGAATCACTCGTTTGATTTCCTGCAAGTTGTGCAACAGGGCGGGGGCTGAGAATTCTTTGGCTGCCCGCTGCAAGTGGAGCGGCGTTTTTTTCGGAAACGGCAACAGCTTTTGCAAAGCAAAGAGACCATGCACCACCCCAATGGTCAGTCCTAAGACCACCAAGAAATTGATCAGATTGTTTTGCAGCAAGGGTAGCTTTTGACTAAGAAAATGGGTTACTGCAATGGTATAAGGATGGAGCAAATAGAGCCAAAGGGACAGACGACCCGCTTGTTTCCAGATCATGGGTGCTTGCCATTGCTGAATGATCGGAAATAAAAACAAGAGAACGAAGGGCAAAAAGACATACATGCTGTCATGTTTAGGTGTAGTAAAGTGATGCAAGAGATAACTTTCCAAAAGCAAGCAAATAAGACTAATCATCAGATAACTATAGCGATGGGGAGAAGCAGGTTTTTTGGCAAATCTTCTGGCTAGTACCCCTAAGATCAAAAATAAGGGAGCAAAAAAAATGCCGTTGCGAGTTCCATCCAATAGTTGGAAAATCAGTGAATAGAGTGGCGTGATGGGTGTTTGTGCAGCCAGGCCAGACCAACTGTCCCCACCTAAACCAACCACATACAAACCGACAGCAATGAAAAACACCTGCTTGAAAGAAAGCCGTGTCAAGAGGCCCATCACTAGTAGACCGCCGGTAATGATCGCAGGAAAATACCAAAGATGGTAAAGAATGCCGTTGACTAGCAAAGTTTGAATAAAAGTGTCTAGTGGCATGTTCAATCCTAGTATGCCGCTGTACCAAGCAAGCGGCAAAAAGAGCAGTGTGGCAATGAGATAGACTTGCAGCTGTTTTTTGATAAATAACCAGATACGTTGTCTGGCAGGATAGCTGTTTTGGGTGGCTAAATCACTGAACACATAATACCCGCTGATCATAAAAAAGAAGGGGACGGCGATTCTGAAAAGAGTCAATGTGATCAGGATATCACCATTGGGCCACAATCGATGAAGGGGCAGACAGTGGATCGCCACCACCATCATCGCTAAAATCACCCGAAACTGCTCAATTCCTTGATTCTTCTTCATGCGAACTGCCTCGCGGTTTGTTCAAGATATTGATAGTATTCTTCCAATGTCCACTGTTGACTGGCGATGATTTGACTATGAGGCAGACCGACATAACGAAAATGCCATGGTTCATAGCCAATCCCTGTAATCTCCTGTTTGTCTGCGGGATAGCGTAAAATAAATCCGTAGTTCATCATTTCCTGTGTAAATAAATCCGCCGCTGCGCTGTCACGAAACCGTGGGCAGATCAAATCACCTTGCTGGCCTTTTAAACCAACATCGATCGCTAAGCCTAACTGATGCTCGCTGCAGCCGGGCAACGCCACAAATTGTTTCGTATAGGCTAATCCATTTTCTTTTAAGGAATATTCCCATAAATGCCGTTGCTGCTTTTCGGTTCGATAGCCGTCTAATAAGCAGATCTCGTTTTCAAGTTTTAAGGCTTTGACGAGGCGTTCCCATTGTTTGGCTGCTTCAGGCTGCAAGTAAACTTCTTCTTCACTAAAAGCAGCAAGGACGAGGTGGGGCGGCTCTTGGTTTTTTTCTAATGGAAACTCTTTGCTAACTAACTGTAGATAGGGATTCATTTGCCTTCCTCCTTTGCTAAGACAAGCAGTTTTTGTAGTAGTTCTTGATAGGATAAGCCGATTGCTGCCATCATGGCAGGATAGCGGGAGTGACTAGTAAAGCCCGGCATAGTATTGATTTCATTCAAGTATAGTTCTCCTTGATCCGTGACAAAAAAGTCGATGCGAGCAAGTCCTTTAAGACCAAGACTGTGATAGAGCAGCTGAGCTTGTTCTTTGACCTTGGTTTCAATCGTTTCAGGCAATGGTGCAGGAACGGTGATCTTGGCGCTAATCAACTGGTACTTTTCTTCAAAATCGAAAAAGCCTTCTACTAATGAAATAGCGTCACAAGCACCGACAGTCAAAGAGTCGTTGCCTAAGATACCGCAACCAATCTCAACGCCAGCTATATTTTTTTGTAAGAGCACTGCTGAACAATAAGCGAAGGCTTCCTTCAAGGCAGGAGCAATTTCTTCGACACAAGTCACTTTTGTGATCCCTTTTGAGGAGCCAGCTTCATTAGGCTTAAAGAAAACCGGAAAGTCATGGGTCTGGATAAAGGCTTCGATTTGTCTTTGCTGGTTGTCTTGATTTGTCAAGAGAATCGTAGGAGCGCTTTGTACGCCAATCGCTTCTGCTGCTTGATGCAATAACCATTTGTTCATACATAATGCGGAGGCCGCCACACCGCAGCCTACATAAGGTAGTTTCATCAATTCAAACAATCCTTGGATACTGCCATCTTCCCCGTATTTGCCATGCATAATGGGAAATAAAACATCAGGTACCAACGTTTGTTGCTCTTCACTTAGCCAAAAGCCGTTTCCTTCAAAAAGCGGCTGGATTTTCTGTTTATGTTTCGTATCCAACAGCCACGTGTCTTGTCGGATGTTTTCCAGTTCTCCTGTGTACAAATACCAATCCATAGCATCTGGGGCGATCCCGATCAAAGAGAGGTCGTAATCATAGGGAGATGATTGGAGTGCTTCGATTGCGCTAGTTGCTGAGGCTAAAGAAACGGTGTATTCCGATGAATTGCCTCCAAAAATAATGGCGAATTTTTTCATATTTTTCTTCCTTCCACTTTTCGATTCTTGCTACATTCAGTCTATCAAGGAAAGAAAAAAGAAATTTACGGGCTTACTGGTATCTTTCTTTTCTTTTTGTGATGAAATTGTGACGAATTTATGACAAAAGGAAGGCGACAGCTGTCGCTCTTTTTACGCAAGAAAGGAAACAGAATTTGAAGTAGAAAAAGCTGCCATAAGATGGAGCGGAGAAAATAGTGAAAGGAGAGCACATTTAAGGAAGGAAAGGAGAGGCAATAGCAGGAACGTTGACACAAAAAAAGCACGCCGAAGCATGCTTTTTCCTTTTGAAGATGGTTTTTCGCTCATTATACGATTCGCTTATTATGCGTAATGAGCACGAGGACCACCGATATATTTGGGCCGTGATCCCAGAGCTGTGACATGGGCAGCGCCAAGGGTCTTGATAGAGGGACGGATCGGGATTTGAACATGTTTGACATGCATGCCGATCGCTGTGTCACCAATATCGATGCCAGCTTTTGCCACTATGTGCTCCACTTCAATAGGCTCATCGAACAGCTGGAAAGCCGCAACTGAGCAAGCACCGCCTGCATGCAGCTGGGGCACTACTGCGACTTCTTCTAATTGATATAGTCGAGCCGTTTCACGCTCAACGGCTAAAGCCCGATTGAGATGTTCACAGCCTTGAACGGCTAAATGAATATTTTTGGGACGCAAAATCGCTCGTAGTGTTTCAACGATAACCATGCCTACTTCTTGACTGGAATTTTTGCCAATCAAGCCACCAACCACTTCACTTGTTGAACAGCCGAGAACAAAAAGATCATTTTCATCAACGTTCGCTGTCGTAATGACTTCTTCAACGATTGTAGTTAAATCCGTTTTTAATTGATTGATATCTGTCATGAGAATCACCTTTCATTTAAAGAAAACTTTTTCGTGCGGCGTAAGGCATGGGTCAGCGGTAAAGCAACGATGCTGCCAAAGACCGTTTGGATCAAATTACTTGGAATCGAGGCGATCCCAGCGCCTAACCCGAATAGTAAAACTGTTGCTGCTGCGTAGCCGGCGATCATGATCAAGCTGCCAACAATAACGGCTGCTAGTGGTCGATGGTTCATTCTACCCACGATCCAGCCTTGTACACCATGGATCACAATGGAAAAGAAGGCCCATTCAGGATAGCCTGATAGAAAATCAATGATGCCACCGCTCATTCCGCCTACGAAGGCCCCGGCGCTAGGTCCGAACAAAAGGGCCGAGATATAGATCCCTGCTTCACATAAGGTCACAAAGCCCTTCGTTTGTGGAACAGGAATGATAAAGGTCAAAGAAAGTGCACACGTGAGTGCCGTCAGCATAGCGATCGTAGTTAAATTTCTTACTTTCATACGTATTCATCCTTTCTGAAGTAGGCAAGTTGATTGACGTTTCCGGAGGTACCTAAAGGTAGCCCCTCTTCGATTCCTGCCCAAACAAATGCTTTTGCAGTTTGAACAGCTGTTTCCAATGAAGTACCTTTGGCAAGTAAAGCGGCAATCGCCGATGAAAGGGTACAACCAGCACCGTTGGTTGTGGGGCGGGTACTTTTTTCTGCTTCAAAAACAGTATATTGTCCATAGTGGTATAAAAGGTCGTAGGCTGTTTCCCCAGTTAGTCGACTGCCACCTTTGATCAGGACATTTGGGGCACCCAATGCATGGATTTTTTTCGCCGCGGTTTTCATTTCCGCCAACGTCGTAATGGTTTGACCAGAGAGGTGCTGAGCTTCGAGTAGATTAGGTGTTACTAATGCTGTGTAAGGAAACAATGAGATCAATCCTGCTTGATAGGAGTGGTTAAAGTCAGTATCTCCTTCTTTAAAGGCAAGAACTGGATCGAGCACGATCGGTCCGGTAAATGTTTGTAAAAAATCCCGCAGCAATTCAATGATGGCCGTTTGATGAAGCAGCCCGATTTTGATTGCATCTAGGGATACGGTCGAACGCAGCGAATCCAATTGTGCTCGGATCACAGGCTCAGGAAGATCATGGAACAAAAGATTATCGTTAATGGCGACAACACAGGTCAATAAGGCATGACCAAACACCCCGAATTCCTCAAATGTTTTCAAATCCGCCGTCATGCCGCCGCCTGCCAAACTGTCAAGACCGGCGATCGATAAGACTTGTTTCATCTATGCTGCTCCTTTCGTTTCTCATTTCTTTCTATTATAAACAGTTGGTAAAAAAGAAAAACGGCCAATTGGATGTTTTTTCCTCATCCAATTGACCAATTGCTTATTTTTCATTTAGTAAATCTCGCTCACGATACCATTCATCGGGGCGCCAGATCCATTCAAAACCATCGGCAGCTAAGAGATCATAGGCAGCTTGGGGTCCCATCGTTCCTGCGGCATAGTTTGGAAAATCAGGCGTTTCTTGGTCCCAAGCGTGACGGATCACATCAACGATGCGCCAAGATTGGGCAACTTCATCCCAATGGGTAAAGTTAGTGCCATCCCCGTTCAAAGCATCTAAAATCAATTTTTCGTAGGCTTCAGGGGTGTTTTCGACGATTTCAGTACTATTCCGATAATCTAGCTTCACTGGCAATGTCTCAAACCCTTGGCCAATTTCTTTTCCATTCAATGAAAGAGAGAAGCCTTCTGTCGGTTGAATGTAGATTGTCAGCACATTCGGTGCCAAACTCTCGTTTTGCTTTTGTTCATTCAGGTCTTGCTTAAAGACATTGACAGGGACTTGTTTAAAGACAATGTTGATGCGAGTGCCTTTTTCCGTCAAGCGTTTCCCGGTTCGTACATAGAAAGGTACACCGGACCAGCGGAAGTTGTCGATCAAGAATTTTCCAGCAACGAAGGTTTCCGTTGCCGACTCTTCATCCACATTGGCTTCTTCACGGTAGCCAACAAATTTCTTGTCTTCTAATTGTCCTTTATCGTATTGCCCACGAACGAAGTGTTGTTTCACTTCTTCTTCGGAGTAGATACGGATCGCATTTAAGGCTTTGATTTTTTCTGTCCGTAATTCTTTTTCAGAAAAAGCCACTGGCGGTTCCATGGCTAATAAGGAAAGAATCTGCAGAATATGATTTTGGACCATATCCTTCAAGGCACCGCTCTTATCATAATAGCCGCCGCGTTCTTCTACGCCTAAGTTTTCTGCGATATTGATCTGAACATTGTCAATGTAACGATTGTTCCACATTGACTCAAAAATGTTATTGGCAAAACGAATCGCCGAAATATTTTGGATCATTTCTTTTCCTAAATAGTGATCGATTCGGTAGATTTCTTGTTCCGTAAAGACTTGATTGATCTCTTCATTCAATTCTTTTGCTGAATTATAGTCGCTTCCAAACGGTTTCTCGATGATCACCCGATGGTAGCCGTCAGTATCCAGCATTCCTTGGGATTTCAAGTGAGAAACGATCGTCCCAAAGAAATTAGGGGACATTGCTAAGTAAAAAATCTGATTGCCTTCTAAATGGTATTTCTGATCTAAGGTTTCCGCCAAATCCTTTAATGAATCATAATGGCTCGTATCGGTTACATCATGTGATTGGTAGTAGAAATGAGAAGCGAATGTCTCTGCTTGTTCTTGTGAGTCACTTAACTCTTTGATTGTACCTATCACCACTTCACGATAGTGTTCATCCGACCAAGGACGGCGTGCAGTACCAATGACTGCAAAATCTTCTTTCAAATCGCCTTTTTTGTACAACCGAAACAAAGAAGGATATAGTTTGCGTTGGGCAAGGTCGCCCGTACCGCCAAAAATCGTAAAAAGGACCTTTTTTTCCATCATCTTCACTCCTTACAGTTTATCGACAAAAATCGTGCTGGCGGCTTTGTAGCTGACAGCAATTTCTTTTGTGTCATTTTTGATCGTAATCGGACCCTCGTATGCTGCCGCATCGATGATCTCGTATTCTTCATGAATATTCAATTGGATCGAAACAAGGTAATCCAGCAGTTCTCGTTCATCAAGGACACGGGCGATACGAATCTTGGTTCCTACCGGATAAGAACTCATGGTGTTTTTTTCGCCTTCGTGAATGAGTTCTCCTTGTTCAGGAATCATTCCCCCATGTGGGCAATACCGAGGATGATCAAGGTAGGCTTCTAAGCGGCTCGCCAACGTTTCTGAGGTGACATGTTCTAAAACTTCTGCGTCATCATGAACTTCATTCCATGAATAATGCAGGTGCTCCACAAGAAAGACTTCCCATAAACGATGCTTACGAATGAGGGCACTTGCAGAAGCTAAACCAGTTTCAGTCAACTGTACCCCTTGATAAGGTGAATGTTCCACTAAGCCTTCTTTTAATAATTTTGAAATCATTTCACTTACTGAAGCTGCTGAGACGTCCAGACCTGACACGATTTGTTTGTTATTGATCTTCTTTTGGTCACCACCAAGCTCTAAGATAAGCTTTAAATAATCTTCACGATTTGGTGTCATCGGATCCATCCTCTCTTATCAAAGACTATCAAAGTAGATTTTATCAAAAAAGCCAGCTGATTACTATGAAAAAAGCCGCCGGTTCTCAATATTCTATGTAAAAAGAAGACCGAGGGGAGCTACTCCACCTCAGCCTTTTTTTATTAAGCCCAATCACCATTGCGGAAGACAGGAACTGTGGTGCCATCTTCTTTGATGCCATCGATGGACATTTGGTCAGAGCCGACCATGAAGTCTACGTGGGTTTGGCTGCGGTTTAAACCAGCCGCTGCCAGTTCTTCTTCACTCATCTCAGTGCCGCCTTGTAAGCTGAAGGCATAAGCAGAGCCTAAAGCCAAGTGGTTTGAGGCATTTTCATCAAACAACGTATTGAAGAAGATGATGCCAGATTGTGAGATAGGGGAAGGGTCAGGGACTAAAGCGACTTCACCTAAAGATTTCGCTCCTTCATCGATCGCTAGCAATTTGCCTAACACTTCTTCGCCCTGTTCCGCAGAAAAGTCCACGACTTTGCCGTCTTTGAAGGTGAACTTCATCCCAGAGATGATGGTGCCTGCGTAGCTCAATGGTTTCGTACTTGAAATATAGCCATCGATGCGACGATTATCTGGGGCAGTAAAGACTTCTTCTGTTGGCATGTTCGCCATGAATTTTTCATTGCGGGTATTGTAACTGCCAGCACCTTCCCACAAGTGGTTTTTAGGCAAACCGATGATCAAATCGGTACCAGGTGCCGTATAGTGCAGAGCACTGAATTGTTCTTTGTTTAATTCTTCGGCTTTAACTTGCAAGGTTTCATCGTGTTTTTTCCAAGCTGCGACAGGATCTTCTTCATAGATACGCGTCGTTTTGAAAATTTGATCCCAAAGCTTGTCTTGTGCTTCTTCAGGGGAAGCATCAGGGAATACTTTTTGGGCCCAATCTTGACCAGCCGCCGCAACCACAGTCCAACTGACTTTGTTGGCTTGTGTTGCTTGACGCAATTTCATCATCGCTTTACCAGAAGCTGCTTGGAAGGTTGCCACTCGGTCTGAGTCGACGCCCGCTAACGCATCTGGATTCGCGGAAACGACACTGATACGGCTGGCACCTTTTTCAACCCAGTCTTCCGTTTGATCAATTTTGTGCTGAGGAATCGTAGACAAACGATCTTCGGCCGCATGAGTCAGAAATTCTTTTTGGATCTCATCGTCGGTCCATTGGACGATTACTTCGTCTGCACCTAATTCATACGCTTTTTTCGTTAATAGGCGAGCTAAAGGTGCTTGGTCCACGGCGATTTGGATGACGATCGTGTGCCCTTTTTGGACATTTACGCCAACTTCAGTGATCAGTTGGGCATATTTTTCAAGGTTCTGATTAAAGTTTGGTAAAACCATTAAAATTCCTCCATTTATTCTAAATTTATAACTGTCTTCATGATAGCACTAAGTATTTTTGAAAACAAACGAAAAAGTGAGCAAAAAAACAGTGGCCTTCAAATTGAAAAACTGGAAACACTAAGGGCAATAAATTTAAAAGTTTTTTTGCAAACTTAAAAAAACATGATACAATAAGTAAAAGGTATTTCTGAAAGCGATGTATAGCAGAATTAAGGAGATTAAAAAATTATGGCAAGAAAGAAAACTATTACTAGAGACCAGATTTTAAAAGCTGCCTATGAAGTTGTCGCAACCGAAGGATTTACACGTTTTACCGCACGCAATATCGCAGCGAAGATGAAATGTTCAACGCAACCGATCTACTTAGAATTTAAAAATATGGATGACTTAAAAAATGCATTGATCAATCAGATTTACGACTACTTAGCGACAGAAGTTTTTCCAGTTGAAAGACGGGGAGATGTCATCGTTGACTTAACGCTAAATTATATTGGCTTTGCAAATAAAGAAAAACGATTATACCGAGCGCTATACTTAGAAGAGCATGGTGGTGGGGATTCCATGCAACAGTTTTCATTTGACCTTTTTGTGAAATCAGTGAAAAAAGAACCAAAATATCAAGATCTATCTGATGTAAAATTACAATCTTTGCACACCGGTGTCTGGATCGTCGCTACCGGCTTAGCGGCATTGATGTCTTCGGGAATCATTCATCCGACAGAAGATCAGATTGCTAAGCTGATGACGGAAACCACCGATAATATTTTAGCAAGAGAAACACCCATCGATATCAGTTATCATTAAGCAAACAATAAACCTCTGACAGAATCAATTGATTTTGTCAGAGGTTTTCTTGTTTTATTCAGCGAATGCTTCTGCTAGTTTTTTGGCAAAGGCTTCTAAGTTTTGAATATCGTCTTCTTCTGCAGCCAAGTCAACTTTGACGCTGTCAGCTCCTTTTGTCGCACCAGTTTTGCTAAAGGCGGCTTCAAAGTCGTCAACGGATTTACAAAAGTCATCATAAAAAGTATCACCGGAGCCGCAGACTCCAAAGATTTTGCCGCTTAAATCAAGTTCTTGCAAATCTTCATAAAAATCGACGATCTCATCCGGTAGCTCCCCGTCTCCATATGTATACGTTGCGACGATACAGATATCGGCATCTTCAAAGTCATCTGCATCCACTTGGGTACACTCATTCATTTCTACTTCCATGTCAAGATTTTCAAGGGCTTCAGAAACGATATCCGCAATTTCTTCCGTATTCCCCGTCATGCTTGCATAGACGATTTTTGCTAAAGCCATGGGCTTTTTCCTCCAATCTAATTCCTATTCTCAAGGAAAACTCTCTTACAGATTATAGCAAATGCACGAAAGTTTGAAAACAAAACTTGAAAAACTCTTTACAATGTCTGTGAATTTTGTAAAATAAGGGATTTCTATGGTAAAATAAGAGGAATTTAATTAAGGGAGACGAGAACATGATTACATTAAAATCTGCCAGAGAAATTGACCGCATGGCCGAATCCGGCGCGCTGTTAGCAGATGTCCACAAACAATTACGCAGTTTCATCAAACCAGGTATCACGAGTTGGGATATCGAAGTGTTTGTCAGAGATTATATTGAAAGCCACGGCGGCATCGCTGCCCAAATTGGTTTTGAAGATTACAAATATGCCACTTGCTGCAGTATCAATGATGAGATTTGTCACGGGTTTCCTCGAAAAAAACCATTGAAAGACGGCGATCTAATCAAAGTCGACATGTGTATTGATTTAAAAGGCGCCATTTCTGATTCTTGTTGGAGTTATGTCGTAGGGAACTCGACGCCTGAGATTGATCGATTAATGGAAGTAACCAAAAAAGCATTGTATCTAGGAATCGAACAAGCGCAAGTGGGCAACCGAATCGGTGACATCGGTCATGCCATTCAAACCTATGCGGAAAAAGAAGGGTACGGGGTTGTGCGTGATTTCGTAGGACACGGCATTGGCCCAACGATCCATGAAAGTCCGATGATCCCTCACTACGGAGAAGCCGGCAAAGGGTTACGTTTAAAAGAAGGAATGGTCATTACCATCGAACCTATGATCAATACAGGGACGTGGAAAATGAAAATGGACCCTAATGGCTGGACCGCCTATACTCTAGATGGTGGCTTAAGCTGCCAATATGAACATAGTTTGGCGATCACCAAAGAAGGTCCGAGAATTTTAACTTCTCAAGGAGAAGAAGGAACCTACTAAATTTTATAAGTAGGAGACTTCTGGTTGTTACGTATGACAAAGAAAAAAAGGCAGATGATTCGCTGGCGGAGGAAGAAACATGAAAATCGTTGATAAAGTAAAAAGCAATCAAAAGCTGATGCGTTTCATCGAAACGACGCAAAATAGAATAACTGATTCAGAAATGGGGACCACTTCGGTCGTCGTGGCCTACTATTTATTGCTTTCACTTTTCCCGTTAATGATTGCGCTGGGGAATCTTTTGCCTTATTTATCAATTGATCCGAACACGGTTTTATCTTATGTACAGGAATTGATCCCGAATCAAATCTATGATTTTATCGGCCCAGCGATCGAAAACCTCCTCACCACAAGCTCTGGCGGACTGTTATCGATCTCCGCCTTGGCTGCGTTGTGGTCTGCGAGTCAAAGTATCAATGCCTTGCAAATTGCGATGAACAAAGCCTTCGGTGTGGACCAGCGTTCCAATTTTATCGTGGTGC
The DNA here is from genome assembly GCF_051714385.1 of Enterococcus sp. AZ141. Lineage (NCBI taxonomy): Bacteria > Bacillati > Bacillota > Bacilli > Lactobacillales > Enterococcaceae > Enterococcus > Enterococcus sp. AZ141. The sequence continues at coordinate 143,709 of NZ_JBIORT010000001.1, read as the reverse complement.
GCGCAGTATCATTTGTGATCATCCTGCTCTTTATGATTGCGATCGTTGGTGTTACGATGGTATTTGGGCTTGGAAAAATCATTCTTGATTTTTTGCAGCCGATTTTTAAGTTTCAAGACAATCTGATCGATACGTTCCAAACAGTCAAATGGCCAGTCACGATCGTTGCTTTGCTGTTTATCATGATGCTGATCTATTGGTTAGTGCCTAATGCAAAGGTCAAGTTGCGTTCGACTTTGCCGGGGGCGATCTTTGCAACGATTGGCTGGATGTTGCTGTCACAAGTGTTTGGCTTATACGCCCGTTACTTTGCTGCGAAAATCATTGGCTATCAAATTATTGGAAGTTTTATTGTTTTAATGATCTGGTTGAATCTTGCTGCGACGATTATTATCTTGGGTGGAATCATCAACGCAGTGGTAGAAGAGTATGTATCAGGACAAGAGATCAAAGAACGAACAGATCCTGTTCAGCGGATTTCTTCGAAAATCGAAGATACATTTACCAATAAAGAGAAATAACGGAAAGCGAGAATAAACGATGGATTTTGCATTCAAATTTGTAATGCGCTTATTTATAACAATGATCGTGTCTTTATTATTGACACCGGTCATCAAATTGATATCTTGCAAGATTGGTGCAGTTGATCGTCCAGGAGAGCGTCGGATCAATACGAAGACTATGCCTTCAGCTGGGGGATTAAGTATTTTTTTAGCCTTTTCCTTTGCGCTGCTTTGGGAATTTCGAACAATGATTCCTTTCGACTTCGTTTGGCCGATTCTTTTAGGTGCAACAATAGTGGTGATTACAGGATTGCTCGATGATATATTTGAACTGTCGCCAATGCAAAAATTAATAGGTCTGACATTTGCAGCGCTGGAAATTTATTTCGTTGCTGGAATAAAAATCAGCACAGTCACGATTCCTTATTTTGGCTTTATTGATCTGGGATGGTTTGCATTGCCTATGACTTTGATTTGGATACTGGCAATTACCAATGCGGTGAACTTAATCGATGGTCTCGATGGTTTGGCGAGCGGCGTCTCTATTATCAGTTTGACGACGATAGGGATTATCAGCTATTTCTTTCTGCCGAATTTTGTGGAAGTACCAATGGTCATTTTTACTTTGATCGCAGCAATCATCGGTTTCTTTCCATATAATTTTTATCCAGCAACCATTTTTCTAGGAGATACCGGTGCATTGTTTTTAGGGTTTATGATCTCGGTCCTCTCTCTACAAGGATTGAAAAACGCAACTTTTATTTCTGTTCTGACGCCCATGTTTATTCTCGGTGTACCAATCACGGATACTGTTTATGCGATGATCCGAAGAAAGTTTAATAAACAGAAGATTTCCTCTGCCGATAAAATGCACTTGCATCATCGATTGTTGTCGTTAGGATTTTCTCATCGCGGCACAGTGTTAACGATCTATGCCTTAGCATTAGTCTTTTCTTTTATTGCTTTACTAATGAATTACGCGAGCAATACAGCGATTGTTTTATTAATCATTAGCACAGGTTTTGGAATTGAGCTGTTTATTGAGCTGATCGGATTAGTCGGTGAAAATCGTCAACCACTCATGTGTGCGTTAAAGTTTCTGGGAAATCGGCGATTCAGACAAAGTGTACTAACTAAACGTGCTGAAAGAAGAAATGCTGATCAAGAAAAAGAAAACAAAGATTTAGCTGCTAATGTTTCTCAGACTAAAGAAAAGCGACGAAAGAGAAAACATTACCAAGCAAAACACAAAAAATAAACGATACAATTGCGGCATAGGAGCCCAACAGGCGAAGCGAATGTGATTGATTATTGAAGAAAAGACAGGAGCAGCCAGCGCTTCTCCTAGTACTTTCTCTCACGATCAGCTGACCATGATTCAATCAACCAGTTGGGCATTCTTGCCGCTTTTTATTTGTGTGAAGACGGCCCGGCATAAAATGAATGCTTACTGAATCCGTCCGTCTTGAATTGACGGATCTAGCCCTTAACGGCTATACTTAAAAAGAGTAGCAGACTAAACAAAGAAAGAAGGATATGAACGAATGCCAAATGTGAAACAAACGACCTCAGAAAAAATGGGAACGATTTATGAGCTTTCCAATGATAGCGGTACCATCGTAAGGCTGAGTCCCGAAGGCGCACGCTTATTGGATTGGGTCGTTCCAGTAGAAGAAGGCCGCGACATTGTGGTCGGTTATGATACGATCGAAGGACATCGCCAAGCACGCTATTATGGTGCAACGATCGGTCCAGTAGCAGGAAGGATCGCAGGTACCCGCTTTGAGGTTGAGGGGCAAGAATACCAAACGGAGGACAATGATGGCGGCAATACGCTTCATGGTGGTTCAAAGGGGCTGGACACGGATATCTGGATCGCTGAAACTTTTGAGGAAGCAGACAGAGCCGGCGTGGTTTTTACTACCTCACGACAAGATGGCGACGGCGGCTTTCCAGGAAATGTTCGTTATCAAGTCACCTATACGTTGACTAATGACAATGAACTATTGCTTGCATATGACGCTAACACAGACAAAGCGACTTTATTTAACCCAACGAACCACGGTTATTTCAATTTGACAGGTGATACCCAACAGTCGATCGATGACCACTTGGTTCAAATCAATGCCGAACATGTGGCTGAAACGAACGATGACGTGACGACGACCGGTGAAAAAACGCCTGTCGCAGGCACAAAGTTTGATTTTAGACAAGAACGCCCAATGGGAACGACCATGTTGGATGATCCATTCTTATTGGATCATGAGCAAGAGTGGGATCTGAAAGTAACCAGTCCCGATCAAAAAGTGCAGCTGACTGTAACTACTGACCGTCCTGCTGTTGTTATTTACACAACAGGTGAGGGAGAAGCTGGGGCCCAAATGAAGACCGGTCCTTTTGCCAAACATGGCGGGATGGCGATCGAAACACAAGGTGTTCCTGGCTCTGAGAAATTCACCCACTTTGGTGAGATCGTGCTGCGCCCAGAAGAACCCTTCCACTCTGTGACGACGTATCAGGTCCACTTTTAAACGTTGGAACCAAACCATTTTTAACGAAATAGAAAAAAGCATTGCCAAAATGCAGAAAGTTTGGCGATGCTTTTTTTTGACAAAGTGCGATTACAGATGTAAACTTAAAAATGTGAATCAGTTATGAAAGGAAGTGGACAAATGCAATCAGTGGTCGAACCAATCAAAATCAGCGATTCTGAATGGGAAGTCATGCGTGTGATTTGGACATTGGGACAATCCGATGCGAAAGAGATCACCGCGTTGTTAAGCGAAAATAAAAATTGGAAAGCAGCGACAGTCAAAACGCTTTTAGGACGACTTGTTAAAAAAGGCGTATTGAAAACAGAAAGCCAAGGGAAAAAGTTTGTTTACTCGCCACTTGTTTCAGAAGAAGCCACTGTTCGCAGTGCAGCTGAGAATCTTTTTTCTCATATTTGTGCCAAAAAAGTCGGACAAACATTAGCAGAAATGATCCAAGAAGCAGCATTGACGGCAGAAGATTTGGCGATGCTCCAAGCAGCAGTCGACCAAAAAGTGCCAGTAGCAGCGATTTCGTGTAATTGTATTCCTGGTCAGTGCCAATGCAAAACCCATGCAACAAAATAAGTAGCCAACAAACTGTTAAAAGAAATGAGGAATAGTAATGAAAAAAAATATGCAAATCAGCGGAATGAATTGCGCCCATTGTGCCGCAAAAGTTGAAAAAGCCTTAAATGAAGTACCGGGTGTGAAAAAAGCTAAAGTGGACTTGAAAAAAGCTCGTGGGACGGTCAAATTTGACGAGTCGCAAGTGACAGAAACAGCCTTAATCAGTGCAATAACTGAAGCTGGTTATCAAGGTGTTTTTGAATAAGCGATGCAAACGCTAAAGTGATAAGGAGAAAAATCTAGAAAGTCCAGCCGCTTGAAGCTTTTGTATGAAGGCGCAAGACTGTACGGATATTCAGTGAAATAGGAAGGGGAATACTAGGATGAATCAGAAAAAAACGTCACCTGCAGACAATCGTCAGACGTCAAGCCATCATAGGCATGAACCTAGGAATGAGCAGGATAATAAAGGGCAAGAAGGACTCACACACCCACAGGCGGAGGAAGTCCCTGAGCCCCGAAGCCATGAGATGAATGGGGTGGATCATCAAGGGGCGACATCAAAACTGCAGGAGCATGAAAGCGCCGATAGTAACCATGCTCACATGGATCATGAGGTTTCCAGTATGGACCATAGCCACATGGATCATGAGGTTTCCAGTATGGACCATAGCCACATGGATCATGAGATGTCTGGCATGGATCACAGCCACATGGATCATGAGATGTCTGGCATGGATCACAGTCATATGGATCATGAGATGTCTGGTATGGATCATAGTATGCATATGGGAAATTTTAAGCAAAAGTTTTGGCTATCCTTGGTTTTGGCGATTCCAATCGTCATTTTATCACCAATGATGGGTATCGAATTGCCCTTTCAGTTCACGTTTCCCGGCTCAGATTGGGTTGTATTGATTTTAGGAACGATCCTGTTTTTCTATGGGGGGCAGCCGTTTTTAAGTGGTGCAAAAATGGAATTGAAACAAAAAAGCCCAGCCATGATGACTTTGATTGCTATGGGGATCACGGTTTCTTATTTTTATAGTCTTTACGCGTTTATCGCTAATCATTTTCTTGCTGTTCCTCATGTAATGGATTTCTTCTGGGAACTAGCGACTCTGATCGTGATCATGTTGTTGGGGCATTGGATCGAGATGAATGCCGTTTCTAATGCCGGCAATGCATTACAGAAATTAGCAGAACTGTTGCCAAAAGAAGTGATTCGGAAAAATGCAGATGGATCAGAAGAACAGATTCCATTAGAAGAAGTGACCAACAAAACACAGCTGATCGTTCGCTCAGGAGATAAGATTCCTACAGACGGAACGATTCTTGAAGGGGAAACAACGATCGATGAGTCGGCAGTTACCGGTGAATCCAGACGGGTACCTAAAACCATCGGCAGTACTGTCATTGGAGGATCTGTCAACGGCAATGGTACCATTACGATGGAAGTCACAGGGACTGGCGAAGACAGCTATTTGGCAAAAGTCATGGAAATGGTACGAAAAGCCCAAGCTGATAAATCCCGCTTAGAAGCACTTTCGGACAAAGTGGCGAAATGGTTGTTCTATATCGCCTTAGTTGCTGGTGTTTTGGCCTTTGCTGTATGGCTGTTTGTTGCTGACCTACCGACTGCTCTTGATCGAATGGTCACGGTATTCGTCATTGCCTGTCCCCATGCGTTAGGCCTAGCGATTCCCCTCGTCGTGGCTCGTTCAACATCGATCGCTGCCAAAAACGGCTTGCTCTTAAAAAATCGCAACGCACTGGAGAATGCGCATCATGTTGATTATCTGATCCTCGATAAGACCGGTACGTTAACAGAAGGAACGTTTACCGTAACTGGCATCGAGGCGACAGGCAGCCTTTCTGCATCAGAAGTACTAGCTTACCTAGCAGGTCTTGAGAAAACCGCCAATCATCCGATCGCAGAAGGCATTTTAGCCCAAGCAGAAAAGGAAAACATCACAGCCAAAAAGGCGACTGATGTTCAAACAAGGACGGGTATTGGTCTGGAAGGCGTAATCGATGGACAAAAGTGGTTGATCGTCAATCAAAAAGGATTGGAGCAATTAACCATCCAGTATCAAGGGAAATCCTTGAAAAATTATCAAGAGCAGGGCAATACCATTAGCTATTTGGTTCATGACAGCAAAGTGGAAGGAATCGTCGCATTAGGGGATAAGGTGAAACCAGAAGCGAGTCAATTTATTCAAAAAGTGAAAGACTTAGGCATCACGCCAGTTATGGCTACTGGGGACAACCAAGAAGCGGCGCAAGCCGTAGCCGATTACCTAGGAATCGAAGCCTTCCATGCGGCAATGTTACCAGACGATAAAGAACGTCTAGTCAGTGACTATGTCAAAGAGGGCAAGCGCGTCGTAATGGTAGGCGATGGGATCAATGACGCCCCAAGTCTTGCAAGAGCGACGATCGGGATTGCGATCGGAGCTGGAACCGATGTAGCGATCGATTCAGCCGATGTCGTTTTGACGAATAGCGAACCTCAAGACATCTTGCACTTCTTGACTTTGGCGAAAAAAACAAGGCGCAAGATGATTCAAAATCTCTGGTGGGGCGCAGGATACAATATTTTTGCTATTCCTTTGGCAGCTGGCGTGCTCGCACCAATCGGGATCATTTTGAACCCAGCTGTCGGAGCTGTCTTGATGTCTATGAGTACGATCATCGTTGCCATCAATGCAATGACCTTATCAATCGAAAAAAGCGGCGATTAGCCGCTTTTTTGTTTCTTTTCCTAGGAGCAGTGAAATACCTCTATAATCTGCTTCTGGATTTATGCTATAATGTGTTCGTTGAGACAAGGAGGACGTTGATTATGGAACTGAAGAAGTTGGATGTTCCCACTACTTCAATTACTGAAGTAAAAAAATCTCCGATGGATGTATTTAATCAAGCGCGAGAAGCAGGAACAGCAGTATATGTATTCAATCGTGAAAAAGTGGCGGGGGTCATGTTGACACAAGAGCAGTACGAAACGTTATTGCAGGAATTAGATTATTTGCGTCAGCGACCGCTGATGGAAGAAGAGCCTGAACAGCCGCCAGTGGCAGGGCTAGAAGAATTCTTACAAATCATGCGGCAAGCACTGATCACCGGTGCCAGCATCTCGGCAAAAAATTTAGATGAGCGGATGGTGGCGTTAGGCTTCATCACTCGTAAAACAGGTTTTGGCGGTGTCGTCGACATGGTGAACGAATTGAAAGAAACAGGCAAGATTGTTTATCAGTTGCGCAAAAAACAAGACGGCAAATCGGTGACTGCTGAAGTCATTGGGGAACAAGACAATCAAACGCAATTATTTGATAAATTGATCATCAAAAAAATCTTTCTAAAAGAAAAATAAACGCTGGAACTTGTCCCAGCGTTTCAGACAGTAGACAAAGTACGGGTGTTTTCGTACTTTGTCTTTTTTTGTAAAAAACTGGAGCTTGTTAACTTATCAAAACTGTGAAAGATACTGTCCATCCAACCAACAAAAATTCCATCCAACTACAGACTGGGTTTTAAGTCAGCCAGTAAGTTTTCCCGTCTTTCGTCCGTTGCATAAATCCATACTCGATCAAATATCGTCGGACAGTGACATAATCGGTGATCGCTTGTTTTAATACATCGTTTACGGCAGCTTCTGAATAATTTTTCTTCGGATCAAATTTTTGTGCCAGCACACTTAAGACAACGATCTTGCGCTTTTCTTTGCTCGGAAACTGTTTGATAAACCCCGCTTCATCAAAATAAGTAGCAATGATCTTTTCTCTTTCACTAGCCGTAATGGCATAGCGATCATCAAGCATCGTCGCCCCTTTGTGAGGCGGCAGCAACGGGGTTTCTTGCAACAAGGACATGATACTTAGAAAAACAGTCGCTTGTCGCTGCTTTTCTTTTAGCTTAAAGCGATGATTCCTGACAGTCGAAGAAGAGATACCTAAGCGCTGGGCAATCACAGTATCGCTAACATCTTGGGCAAACAGTTGTAAAATCTCCTGCTGGCTTTCTGATAAGCCTGTTTGTTCTTTGGGTAAAGCCAATAATGCGGATAAAACGGTTCCGTGATGCTCAGTGATATGCTGTATCATTCGTTTTTTTGCCGTAAAAAAGGCGCCATCAACGGGATAGATTTCTTCTTTGTCGAAGGTCTCCTGACAAAATACGCAACAATAATCCGTTGTTGTTTCGACATATCCTTGCTGATAATCAGAAATGGTAAACTCTTGATAAGGTTTCATTTTGGGTTATCCTTTTTTTGTTTGATTATATACTAACATAAAATGTTTTTGTTTGTAAATAAGCAAACGGAATTGTGGTTATTAGATAAATTTCATCCGTTGCTTAAAATCGTCGCCTTTTTGTGTTAGGATTAACAACAATAGCGAATGAATTTGCTTAATTCAAAGGAGTGATACTATGGCAGACGTAAGCCAACGCTTCAATCACGAAGTGTACAATATAGCTGTTTCATTGATTCGTAAATTTGATGAACGGGTTTCTTCAATTCCTGATATTTTAAAGTTAACGTTAGGCGAGCCGGATTTCAACACACCGGAGCACGTGAAAAAATCGGGTGTCCAAGCAATCGAACAAAATTTCAGCCACTATTCTGGAATGGCAGGCTTAGCAGATGTTCGGCAAGCAGCCAGTCTCTTTTTGAAAAATAAATATCAGCTTGATTACGACTTTCAATCAGAAGTATTAGTGACGATCGGTGCAACGGAAGCAATCTCAGCTTCTTTATTAGCCACGTTAGAACCTGGCGATAAAGTGATTCTACCAGCACCAATTTATCCAGGCTATGAACCAGTCATCCATTTAGCTCATGCCAAACCGATTTATCTTGATACGACGGATAATGACTTTGTTTTAGCGCCAGAAGTTTTGGAAGCAGCCTTAAAAGAACATGGGGAGCAAGTCAAGGCAGTCATTTTAAATTATCCTAGCAATCCAACAGGGGTCGTTTATAACCGAGAACAAGTCAAAGCATTGGCAGAAGTTTTAGAAAAATACCCCGTTTTTGTTATTAGCGATGAAATTTATAGTGAGTTGACTTATGATGAAACCCATGTGTCCATTGCTGAATACTTGCGGGATCAAACGATCGTGATCAATGGCTTGTCGAAATCTCACGCGATGACTGGGTGGCGCGTCGGCTTCATTTTTGCACCAGAAGCGTTGACTGCTCAGATCATTAAGGTCCACCAATACTTAGTGACTGCGGCATCAACGATTTCTCAAAAAGCCGCAGTGCGGGCATTGATCGAAGGCATCAATGATGCAGAAGTCATGAAAGCCGATTACCGTGAACGCCGAGATTACTTGTTTGAAAAGATGACTGCCCTTGGTTTTGAAATGGCGAAGCCATCTGGTGCATTCTACATTTTTGCCAAAATACCAGCAGGTTTCAACCAAGATTCCATGGCTTTTTGTGTCGACTTAGCCGAAAAGAATCAATTAGCAATCATTCCTGGGATCGCCTTTGGTCCCGAAGCAGAAGGCTATGTTCGTTTAAGCTATGCGGCAAGTATGGAAAACTTGGTGGAAGCGATGGATCGCTTGACACGCTATATGCAAAGCAATTGATTCTACAAACGTTTCTTTCGTTTTTAGATAAAGTAAGCCCCCTCTGATGGATTCAGTGGGGGCTTTTATAGGCAATCGACGAACTTTACAAAAGATTTACATCGCTTTATCGATTCTTTACATGAAATCCATCAAGGGTTTACACCGCCTTGCTAAACTAAGCATATAACGAAAGGAGATTTACTAAATGAAAAAATTGGGACTTTTATTTTTTGCAACTGGATTATTATTAGCTGGCTGTGGGAGCGGTGGCGCAAGCACTGAGAGCAGTCAAGCATCAGGCGGATCTTCATCAGGTGCCGCATCAAATGAAAATGTAGAAATTTTAGCTGTGGGCTCAACTGCATTGCAACCCTTGGTTGAAGCAGCAGGTGAAAGCTTCTCAGCAGACAATCCCAATTATACAATTACGGTTCAAGGTGGCGGTAGCGGAACTGGCTTAAGTCAAGTAGAAGCAGGCGCGGTGACGATCGGCAATTCCGATGTGTTTGCGGATGAAAAAGATGGTGTGGATGCTAGCAAATTAGTTGACCATAAAGTAGCTGTAGTTGGTATGGCACCAGTGGTAAATAAAGACGCAGGCGTTACGGACCTTAGCCAACAAGATTTAATCGATATCTTTACAGGCAAAGTGAAGAATTGGTCTGAACTAGGCGGAGCAGATCAAGAAATCTCTGTAATCAACCGCGCATCAGGTAGCGGTACGAGAGCGACCTTTGAAAAATGGGGCTTAGATGGTGCAGAGACGATCCAAACACAAGAGCAAGATTCTTCTGGAACAGTCCGTAAAATCGTTGCTGAAACACCAGGAGCAATCAGCTACCTTGCTTTATCCTATTTGGACGATTCGATCCAAGCGCTATCTCTTGATGGGGTAGAAGCGACTCCTGAAAATATTGCAGATAACAAATGGCCAATCTGGTCTTACGAGCATATGTACACGAACGGCGAGCCAGATGAAAACGTCAAAGCGTTTCTTGATTACATCATGACAGACGATGTCCAACAAGGAATCGTTATCGAATTAGGTTACTTGCCAATCACTGATATGAAAGTAGAACGCAGTGTAGACGGCGAAGTAACGAATGTTGAATAGTGAAATGAATGGACGAAGAAGGAGGAATCTCCTTCTTTTTTTGTTTAAACAATCAAGAAGATACTATCGGATGGCACTTCATCTAGTGGGGAATACCAACTAAAAATGATTACAAAAACAGCCGATAACCTTTATTCACCTGTTATCGGCTGTTTTTTATCAATAATCATCTTTTTTCATGAAGCGGCAAAGTCACCGTAAATGTAGAACCAATTTTAGGGAAACTGTCAACCTTGATGCTGCCGCCTAATAATTTGGTATAGTCTTTGACGATAGCCAGCCCAAGTCCAGTGCCACCAGAATTGCGAGCGCGGGCTTTGTCCACCCGATAAAACCGCTCAAAAATCCGTTCTTGATCTTCTTCATCGATGCCGATGCCTTGATCCTGCACTTGAAAAAGCAGCTGGTCATCTTGCTCGGAATAGGATAATGTGATGACACCACCAGGTTTTGAATAGGTGACCGCATTTTCAACTAGATTTTTTACGATGGGCTGCAGCAGCTCTTTTTTGGTAGATAAAATGAATTGTTCGGGTCCTTCAAATTGAAAGGTCAATTGCTTCTTAACAGCTGCGGGACCATAGGTTTGAACGACTTGTTGCAGCAGCTCAGAAAAGTTGATCGGTTGGTCGACATACTGGAAAGAATCACTGTCTTGAGACAATTGGATGATATCTTGTATTAGATTTTTCAAGCGATAAGCATCTTTTTGAATGATCTCTAAGAAGGTCTGCAACGTTTCAGGGTCTTCTTTGGCGCCATCCAGCAGTGTTTCAGTAAACCCAATCAAGGAAGTTACCGGCGTTTTTAATTCATGGGAAACATTGCCGACAAAATCTTTTTGCATCTTTTCTAATTGTCGGATGCGTGTCAAGTCATAAGAAATACCAATCAACTGGTTTTCTTGGAAGCTTCGCAAGGTAACATCTAAGACTTTTGAACGTTCCCCGCTAAGGGTGGTTTCCGCATGGAAAATAGGGGTCTCGTCATTAAATTGATAGATCAACTGGATCAATTGTGTGTCATGGATCACTTCAGTAAAAGGTTGCGGTAAGATCGGTGCGGTTTCCATCCCTAGCTGTTCTTGCATCGTCGGATTCAACAGCAGCAGTTGATTTTCTTCATTGATGATAAAGACACCGATCATCAGTTCACTGAGCAAGCCGTACAGTTGCTGTTCAGAAGCCGCATAGGCACGATAGGTCTGGCTCATTTGCTCGCTCAGCTGATTGATCAGTTGATACAACTCATCATGTTCAGGGGTTTCTTGCATAATGATTGCTTGTTGATCGGGCGAGGTGATCATTTTTTTTACGACGGGCAGAATCGTTTGGATCGGCCGATTTCGCTGGCGCAAGGTATGGAAAATCAATAGGCTGATCAAAAAGCAAAAAACAAGATAGACAATCAAGATCGACTGCTTGATTCCTTCATTTTTTGCAAAAAAAGCCGCGGTCGGTTCGGCGATTCGCAAGATTTGAGTCAAGTTTCCATCCTCTTTGACAGGAATCGCCACGTAAAGCAATTCTTCATGCAAGGTGTCGCTTTCCCGCAGCGATTGACCGACGGAGCTTCCGCGCAAAACGGCTTGGACTTCTGGACGATTGGAGCGGTTTTCATGCAGTGTATGATCATAGGTATCGAAAATGATCTGACCTTGGTCATCTAACAAAGTGATGCGACTATTGCTATCTTCAACATAGGTATCCGCAAACTGTTCTAAGGCCGCGGTTTGATTATCTGATAGATTCAAAAATACGGTGGCTTTCTCTTGGAGAAAAGCCACTTGCTGGGCAATGACTTGCTGACGGTAAAAACTGCTTAGAACTTGCCAGCACAGGAAAAAAATCAGCAATAGACCGATCGACCATAAACCATAGCCATAGCGTTTTTTCATTAGACTGGCTCCTGAAATTTATACCCGAATCCCCGAACCGTTACTAAGTATTCCGGCCGTTTTGGATCAGCTTCCAATTTTTCTCTTAAATGACTGATGTGAACATCCACGATTCGACTTTGTCCATCAAAGTCGAAGTTCCAAATGCGATTGAGCAAGGTATCGCGATCGATTACGCGACCTTTTCGTTTCATAAAGTAAACTAGCAGCTCGAATTCTTTTGGCGTTAGGAAGATTTTCTCACCATCCACACTGACTTGGAAATTCGTCAGGTCTGCTTGGATCCCACCGACTTGCAGAATCTCTGCAGGTTGATCTTCTTCTCGTGTTTGTTGACGGGGTTCTAAACGACGGAAGATGGCTTTCATTCTAGCTAATACCTCTCTAGGACTGAAAGGCTTCGTCAAATAGTCATCGGCGCCGATCTCTAAGCCTAAGATCCGATCGATTGGATCATCTTTTGCGGTCAAGACGAGGATCGGGGTCTCGATTTTTTCTTGACGCAATTTCTTCGTGATCTCGATGCCGTCCATATTCGGCAGCATGACATCTAAGATGATAAAGTCAAAAGGCTTAGACAAGGCTAATTCGTAGGCTTTTTGACCATCTGAGGCGGAAACGACTTGATAGCCCTCTTTTTCTAGATTAAAGGTTAAAAGTGTGACGATGGAAGGTTCATCATCGACAACGAGTATTTTTTTCATGGCAAACTCCTTTAGCTTCTTTTTTTCAAGAAACGATTAAATTTCAACGAACAAGTCCTATTTTAGCATGAATAGACAATTGGTACTATTGCAACCACTAAATAAATGCTATAATAAAGGACGATTTCATAGGAAAGCTGAGGGTGCTATATGATCGGAATCAGTGCGTGTCTAGGCGGTGTACTTTGCCGTTATGATGGAAAACACCAAGCAGTGCCACCATTGATCGAACTGGTAAGAGCAGGTCAAGCAATGATGGTTTGTCCAGAAGTTCTTGGCGGCTTGCCGATCCCACGGGAACCGGCCGAAATCGTTGGTGGCGATGGGGTGGACGTTTGGGCGCAACGAGCGAAGGTCGTCACCATCTCAGGGGAAGACGTGACCGAACAGTTTACTACCGGCGCGAAAATTGCTTATCAAAAATTACAAGAGCAAGGCATCACTCAACTGATCCTAAAAGAGAAAAGTCCCTCTTGTGGCAGTCAGATGATTTATGATGGCAATTTTACTGGAATCAAAAGAACAGGGATCGGTGTCGCTTGTGCGTATTTTCGGCAACAAGGCATGACTGTTTTGTCCGATGTCGAATGGCTTGCAAAACAGGAGGAAGCAAATGGAAATTGAAAAGACCAATCGCATGAATGCGTTGTTTGAGTTTTATTCCACGTTATTGACAGAAAAACAGATGAATTACATGGAATTGTATTACGCAGATGATTTTTCTCTAGGAGAAATCGCTGAAGAGTATCAAGTAAGCCGTCAAGCAGTCTATGACAACATCAAACGCACCGAACGTATTTTAGAAGACTATGAAAAAAAACTACATATGTTTTCGGACTATATCATGCGGGAAGACTTGCTGGATCAGCTAAGCGAGTATACGAAAACTCACTATCCAAAAGACGAAACCTTACAGGGGTTTATTCAACAGCTCCAAGAAATTGAAGAATAAAGGAATGAAAAAAAATGGCATTTGAAAGTTTAACTGAACGCCTCCAGCAGGCAATGAGCAAACTGCGCAGAAAAGGAAAAGTATCTGAAGCAGATGTAAAAGAAATGATGCGTGAGATTCGTCTAGCTTTATTAGAAGCCGACGTCAATCTGCAAGTTGTGAAAGAGTTTACCAAAAATGTCCGTGAACGGGCAGTTGGGGTAGAAGTATTAGAAAGCTTATCTCCAGCGCAACAGATCGTTAAAATCGTTGACGAAGAATTAACCAAAACGTTAGGATCAGAAACAGTTGGGATTGAAAAATCACCAAAGATCCCAACGATTATCATGATGGCTGGTCTGCAAGGGGCAGGGAAAACCACCTTTGCTGGGAAATTAGCCAATCACTTGATCAAAACCGAAAACGCACGTCCATTAATGATTGCCGGTGACGTGTACCGTCCAGCCGCGATCGACCAATTGAAAGTATTAGGTCAGCAATTGGATGTACCTGTTTTCGATATGGGAACTGATGTCAGTCCAGTTGAAATCGTACGCCAAGGATTGGCTTTGGCTTGGGAAAAGAAAAATGACTATGTCTTGATCGATACAGCAGGTCGTTTGCATATCGATGAAAACTTGATGGAAGAGCTAAAACAAATCAAGGACTTGGCACAGCCAAATGAAATTTTACTGGTAGTGGATGCGATGACAGGACAAGATGCTGTCAACGTGGCGGAAAGCTTCAATCAACAACTGGGGATCACAGGGGTAGTCATCACCAAACTAGATGGCGATACTCGTGGCGGTGCGGCATTGTCAATTCGTCAAGTTACTGGCGCTCCAATCAAGTTCACTGGTACCGGTGAAAAATTGACCGACCTTGAAGTATTCCATCCAGATCGGATGTCTAGTCGGATTCTCGGTATGGGTGATATGCTGACTTTGATCGAAAAAGCACAGCAAGATTACGACGAGAAAAAAGCAGAAGAACTTGCTCAAAAAATGAAGGAAAACTCCTTCGACTTCAATGACTTTGTTGAACAGATCGATCAAGTCATGGGCATGGGCCCAATTGAAGATCTTTTGAAAATGATTCCGGGAATGAGCCAAATGCCTGGCATCGAGAACGTCAAAGTTGATCCAAAACAAATTGCCCGTCAAAAAGCCATGGTTTATTCCATGACACCAGCAGAACGTGAAAATCCTGATTTGTTAAATCCAAGCCGTCGTCGCCGGATTGCCGCCGGTTCTGGCAACAGTGTCGTCGAAGTCAACCGCATGATCAAACAATTTAAAGAATCCCGCAAAATGATGCAGCAAATGAGCAAAGGGAATATGAACATTCCTGGCATGGATCAAATGTTTGGCGGCGGTGTCAAAGGGAAACTTGGAAAAATGGCCATGAATCGTATGGTCAAAAAACAAAAGAAGAAAAAGAAAAAACGCAAATAATCGTTTAACACTGATAGGAACTAAGAACCGAACCTTCTCTTAGGGTACAATTAAAAAAAACATGACCTGAAAAGACACCAAATCGAGAATCTGTACCTCCTGATTCTAGCAGCTGCAGCTCCTCAGATTGCCTTCTTTCAGGTCATGGTTTTTTTATGTTCACAGTGTCCTCTTTAAATGAACTCCTTCAAAGAACATCAAATAGAACATCTAAAGAACATCCCTTTTTATAGAGAAAGCCAGCTTTCTACTGAATATCCTAAATCGTCCAAGAGTCAAAAATAGCGAAGAACTATCGTTGCGGACAACTCAAAGGATAAGATAGAAGCAGAACATTCGTGCTTTCTGGCAAATGATGCTACTATTAATTTATAGCAAGTATGAAAGGAGTTTTTACGATGACAAACAAAGATCGCATTGAAGGAAAAGTAACCGAAACAAAAGGGAAACTTACAGGAGATGACTCCGAGGAGTTAAAAGGGAAAACCCAAAATAAATATGGGAAAGCCAAAGATAAGGTTGAAGATTTTGCGGATGATGTTTCTCGCAAAGTAAATGACTTCTTTGACAAAAAAGACGACGACAAACCTAAACATTAAACATAAAAGCGTCCCGGCAACAATTTCTTGTTGTAGGGACGCTTTTTTAAATATTGCTGACCTGTTTGTTTTTTCGTTTGTACCACCAATTCATCAGTGCTTTAGGATAGACAAGCAATAAACTGATGAATAAGCAAGCAACCAGCAACAAGCCAAGCCGAAGGGCGATGTTCCAAAGACTGACATCATACCCCTCATAGAGATCACGGTAAAAAATTTCTAGCGGGTAATAAGAAATCATGGAAAGATAGAACCAGGTTCCCAAAGAAAGCAGCCAATAAACCGGGGCGCGCAATTTAGGGATCGTTAAATAATCACCGTCATTTTCTAAAGAAATTTTCGAGAACACTTTTTCGGCAGCAAGAATCAGCAAGCCGCTCAAACCGAGGTAAAGGAGCAGTAGCCACCAAGGATAGACATATCCTTTCGGCCAATCGATCCACGTTTGAAAAGGAAGCAGAAAATCCCCATGACCAAGAAACACAAAACTAAAAAACTCGCGGGTACATTGGAAAAAGCTATACCCCATTGTTCCTAGAGAAAGAGTGAAGAACACCGACAGCACGCCAGTAAACAGATTCCCCAGTAAAACGCCCAACAAGATGCCGACAGCAAATACTAGTAGATTCGTTGCCAAAGTACTAAGGGCGGAAAGCAGCACGTCTTGAAGCGGCACAGCGAGATAGCGAGCCGGGATCATTGTGTATTCGATCAGGATATGACCTAACAGGCCCAACACTAAACAAGCGGTCAAGGGTAAGCCGATAAAAAGCAGTTTCTTGCGAAAGACGTGCTTTCTGCTAAAGGGTAAAGCAAATAAAAAGCGATTGAAATTGGTGCGGCCATCGACAAAAAAGGACAAAAAGCCCCAAATAAACAGGAAGACAATCACAAATTGATTCATGGTGGTCATATACGGGCGATTGTAATAAAAATCATCTGAGTACTCTTTGTTGATTGTCAATACCGCATCGCGGTACTCTGCTGCCGAATCAAAGTAAACCGGGGTTTCACCGTTGTAGCTTTTGACATAGTATTCTCGATTTTCGTTAAAATCTTTGATAAATTCCTCAGATGCCAAATAACGTTCTTGCTGGTGCCAAGAATTTTGTGATTGCCAGCCAGCACTAAGATACATGAAGAGCACGACAAAACAAAAACCGATCAACAGCTTACCGTAGCGTTCTTTAAATATATTGCTTAACATCGTTTTCCACCTCTATCCTTCCACCAATGCTTCTTGTCGTAAATTTGCTTCAAACAGATCTTCCAAAGTCAAAGGTAATTCTTCGAAAACCAAAGGATCAAGTTGCTGGATCTCAGCCGCCAGCTCCTCTGTGTAATTGTCAAACAAAGCAGTCAAGACTCGACCTTGTTTTTGAATCAGCTTGGAGTGCTGCTTGATAAGGGGAGGAATCTGTTTGCTGCGAAAGACGAGTTGGAGTTTGCGAGATTGTTCGCGAATCGTTTCCAAACGGTAGTCTCCTTCAATCGTTTTCCCTTTGATCAACAAGGCACGATCAATAATATGTTCTAATTCATTTAGATTATGAGAAGCGATTAAGGCGGTACGATTCGACTCGCTGAGGCTTTCCAGCAATAATCCAATCACTTTTTTACGGACGATCACATCAAGCCCATCAAAAGGTTCGTCTAACAGTAAGAACGTCGCATTTGAGGCAATCGCAAGAATCATTTTATAAAGACCTTGCATACCTTTTGACATCCGTCGGTAGGAAAGCGTCAGAGGAAGACCGTGACTTTGCATCAATTCTAAGTAAAGATTTTGATCGAAATTTGGATAAGCAAGCCGATAAAATTGATTGAGCTTTTTCAAAGAGTAGGCCGAAAGAAAGTTTTCTTTTTCATCAATATAAAAAAGTTGTTCTTTTAATTGCGGGTGCTGATCCAGGCGTTGGTTATCGATGGAAATCTCCCCATCATCTAGTAAATAATGCCCAGCAATCGTCCGAAACAACGTGGTTTTCCCAGAACCATTGCGGCCGATTAATCCTACGAGTTCTCCTTTTTCCAAAGAGAAGTTCACGTTTTCTAAGACAATTGTTTGTTCCATTTTCTTGGTCACATGCTCGATCTTCACTGTGGATCGCCTCCTAACTCTTGTTCAAAGCCATTCATCCAATCGCTCAGCTCACGCATGCTGATCTGTAAATGGCGTGCTTCGATCACCAATTCTTTCAAACGTTCTTTCACTTGTAAGATCCGAATCTCATCGCGTGGCAGATCCTCAGTAACTTTCACAAAGGTGCCTTTTCCTTTGATGGTGACAAGTACTTGCTCATTTTCCAATACTTTGTAGGCTTTGCTGACGGTATTTGGATTCATCAACAGGCGCTTGGCCATTTCACGAACCGAAGGTACTTGGTCTCCGGCGGTTAGAACACCGTTCAGAATATCTTCTTTGATACTTAAAACCAATTGCTCATAGTAAGGTTTGCTGCTGGCTTTGTTAATGCGAACCACAAAATCAGCTCCTTTCATTTATGTGTACTAGTATACGTAGTACACTGGTGGAAGTAAAGTCATTTATGATAAAATAAACAAAAAGGAGCTGATGAGGACAATGGAGCGATGTGAATGGGCCAACAGTACACCAGCAATGCAGGAGTATCATGATACGGTATGGGGAAAACCTGAGTATGAGGATCAGCAGTTGTTTCGAAAACTGGTGTTAGATATGAATCAAGCAGGATTGAGCTGGCAAACGATTTTAAACAAGATGGCGAATTTCGATGCAGCATACGATCAGTTTAATATCATAAAAGTAGCGAACTATACGGAAGAAAAAGTGGAAGAACTGATGATGAATCCAGGAATCATTCGCAATCGACGAAAGATTGAAGCAGCGATCATCAATGCCCAAGAAGTTTTAAAAATCCAGCAAGAATACGGCAGTTTCTCCGCATTCTTGTGGCGATATGTCAATCATGAGCCAGTCATCAATGAATTTCAGCAGCAATCCGATGTACCGACCCATTCGGAAATCTCCGATCAGCTAGCAAAAGACTTGAAAAAGCGAGGCTTTAAATTTGTCGGAACGACAACTATTTACGCGTTTATGGAAGCGGTCGGCATGGTTAATGATCACTTAGTCACTTGTGTTTGTCGAAGGTCAGAAGCAATCGTAAAAATAAAGGAGTGAGCCTAATTGGGAAAAGTGGTATTTTATGGTGCAATCAGCCTCGATGGCTATTTAGCAGGTATGGAGGATCAACTGGACTGGCTGTTTCAAACTGATACCGGTGTTGCAACGACCTATGAAGCATTTTTTGCAACCATCGACGCGACCGTGATGGGAAGAAAGACCTATCAAGAAGCAAAAAAACTGATGGATGATGGACTGCTATATCCTGAAAAGACCAACTATGTTTTTTCTCGTACCCGAAAAGAGCCGCTGCCGGATGCAACCCTAGTGTCAACGGATCCAGTTGCATTTGTTTCAGCATTAAAACAAGAGGAAAACGTATGGGTAGTAGGTGGGGGTTCCTTATTAAAACCATTGCTGGAAGCTGATTTGATCGATGAATGGTTTATTCAAATCGCGCCGGTGTTTTTAGGAGAGGGCAAGCGACTGTTTGAACCGGGGGATTATGCGAGACGCTTGACGTTTGTTGAAACAAAACAGATGGGGGAACTGACAGAACTTCATTTTGTCCGAAAGTCTGTGTCAGGCAGCGAGTAAAAAGCGCAAACGATTATTCTTCACAGTAAAAAGACCAAGAAACTCAGTGCCGAGTTTCTTGGTCTTTTTGTTTGGATTCTTAATTAGTTGAATCGTTGAAAGAGTTCAATATATTTTGCAATGATCGTTTCAAAGAAGCTTACTGTATCTGGGTTGATTTCGTTGTTTTCATCAATCAAGTTGGTGATTCCACCGATATAGGCTTCTGGTTGTTGTAGAGTAGGCATATCCAAAAAGACTAATGATTGACGTAGGTGATGGTTTGCACCAAACCCAGCGATCGCTCCTGGAGAAACGCTGACAACCAAAGCTGGTTTGCCACCCCAACTGCTAGCACCGTAAGGACGAGAACCAACATCTAATGCATTTTTCAATGCTGCAGGAACAGAACGATTGTATTCTGGTGTAAAGAAGAAGACCCCGTCAACGGCGCTTAATGCTTCCCGAAATGCTGTCCATTCAGCAGGAACTTTTCCTTCAACTTCCAAATCTTCATTGTAAAAAGGCAAGTTGCCGATTTCGATGAAAGATGCTTCAAAACCTTCTGGTAATAATGATGCGAATTTTTTCGCTACGAGTTTATTAAAGGATCCTTCCCGTAAACTGCCGACGATAAAACCAATTTTTTTTGTCATGTAAAATTCCTCCTTGTTGTTTTCTACTCATTAAGCTTACCAAAAGTAAGTGAATGGTGCAAATAAAACGATTTGACTCAAAAAAGTTTCTCTATTACTAATGATACGCGTCCTGATCCATTCTGGCAAAAGATAACCATGCTTAGAAAATAAGAAAGAAGAAACTTTTTTTAGCTGTAAAGAAAAAACTCTTTACACCATCGAAAAAACCTGTTAAACTAGCTCTTGTGATTAAATCAATGGAGGTGTAAATAATGGCAGTAAAAATTCGTTTAAAACGCATGGGTTCTAAAAAGAAACCTTTTTACCGTATCGTCGTAGCAGATTCACGTTCTCCTCGTGACGGACGTTTCATCGAAACAGTTGGTACTTACAATCCTTTACTAGACCCAGCTGAAGTGACAATCAAAGAAGATTTAGTTCTTGATTGGTTATCTAAAGGTGCGCAACCTTCAGATACAGTTCGTAACATCCTTTCTAAAGAAGGCGTTATGAAAAAACACCACGAAGCAAAATTCACTAAGAAATAAGGTGACTTTGGATGAAAGATTTGCAAGAATTAGTCTTAACGATCGTTTCACCACTTGTCACCAAACCTGAGGATATCAAGCTTGAGCTGGTAGAGTCAGATGATTTCTTGGAATATAATCTTACTGTGGCACCAGAGGATATTGGTCGTATCATCGGTAAACAAGGTCGGGTTGCCAAAGCAATTCGAACAATCGTTTACAGTGTACGGACAAATGGACCAAAAAAAGTTCGTTTGAATATCATTGATGGTAAATAAGCAAGAATGAAAAGCATTTCTCTTTGAGGAATGCTTTTTTTGTAAAATTCATGCTTAAGATGGAGGACAAAAAAAGGTGGTTTTGAGATAATCAAAAGGAGGAGGTGCTTGTATGTCTCAACTAATCGCATGGATCGTCGTTCTTTTGATCCTCGTCTTTATTTATAAAATTGGTTCTTTTCTTTGGCGAACGCTAGGGATCTTGTTGTTGCTCTTTTTAATTTGGGTCTATCGTGAGGAGATCATGACGCAATTGAACCAATGGACACAAAACTTTCGTTGGGGCGACCTATCGACGATCGCCAATCAAGTTTGGCAATGGATCAAGGATGGCTTTCAATCACTGCAAAATTGGGTGACAAATCTTTAAAAAATCAACAAAAAAATGACAGACAATCTGACTTGTTTGTCATTTTTTTTATTGAGGGGTATCCTTTGTATAAGGAGGGGAACATCATGAAAAAAGAACTAGGATTATTCGTTACGCTGCTGACGATGGGCGCCTTAGCTGGCTGCAATAATCAACAGGAACCAGAAACAAGTCAAGCCAGTAGTGCCGAAACAACAGCGACGAGTATGGTGGAAAGTACCCAAACGCAAGCAAGTAATCAATCAGAAACAAGTCAATCAAGTACATCTTCTAGTCAGGCGGCTTCTAGGGATTCTTCAAACACGAATAGTACTGCAGATATCTACGCTCAAATACAAGCGGTATTCCCTGATCTTGTCTTACCCAAGGACATTCCACTTGCTTCAGGTAAAGTGTTGAATGCAGCCACAGCCGGCAGTCAAGCCGATGCCTCAATTCTTTATTATGGACTTGATCAGCAGTTGCCTCTCAATGACAAGGCTTTGAACGAGGAAACACCGATTGCTGCTTTTCAATCAAAAGACTATCAATCAGCGGATGAAGCTGCTGCAGCGGTCAATGTAACAGCTGATGATGGCGGACAAGCCGTTGATCTCGGATATGGCATTACTGGGCATATGCAAGGAGCTGCTGGCTCCAGTTATTTGAGCTGGCAAGAAGGAAATTGGTCATTGACTGTTCGAGCAGTCAATCAAGAGGAACAAGATCCAGTTCCGGTTGCCAAAGAAGTGGTAGCGTATCTGGAAGAAGCTATGCTCCCAGCGCCTGAGGTCGGTCAAATCACCATCGATATGGGAAAAAATGACTATACAGCAACTACCGTGGTCTGGCAACAAGAAAAGACCCTTCGAACGGTGCAACATCAAGATGCACGTTCAGCATTGAAAATGGCCGTTTCTATGAATCAATAAGGTTCATATTAGGACAATGCCCCTTTGATCAAGCGTCGAAGGGGCATTTTTCGCGCGATGATTTTGAGGAAAACATGGGGCGCTAGGAAACGGCTAGAATTCGCTACTTTGCTATGCTAAAATAGAACAGAAGTTAGAAGAAATGGGGAACGAACGTGACAGAATATTTAAACGTAGGAAAAATCGTCAATACACATGGAATCCGTGGAGAAGTACGTGTGATATCACAAACGGATTTTCCAGAAGAACGCTACCGTAAAGGGGCCGAATTGACACTTTTTCGTGAAAATAAAGAGCCAATAACATTGATTGTTTCAGGTCATCGCAAACACAAAAACTTTGATTTAGTGACGTTTGAGGGCTATCCCAATATTAACGATGTTGAACCGTTTCGTAACGGCATTTTAAAAGTTACCAAGGATGATTTGGTGAATTTAGCAGAAAATGAGTTTTACTACCATGAAATTATTGGTCTGGAAGTCGTCGAAGAAGATGGCACAATCATTGGTAAAGTCAAAGAGATCCTTTCACCAGGTGCCAATGACGTTTGGGTCGTTCAACGAAAAGGGAAGAAGGATGCCTTGATTCCTTATATCGAGTCGGTTGTCCACACGATCGATCTTGAAAATGGTCAGGTCACTGTGGAAATCCCAGAGGGGTTGTTAGACGATGAGAATTGATGTATTGACACTATTTCCGCGAATGTTCGAAGGTCCTCTAGGAGAATCGATCATTGGCAAAGCACGGGAAAAGGGACTGTTAGAAATCAACGTCTCAAATTTCCGTGACTATTCCGACAACAAACATCAAACAGTGGATGACTATCCTTATGGTGGCGGAGCAGGAATGTTATTAAAAGTCCAACCTGTCTATGACAATATCAAAGCGATCGAAGAAGCAGCACCAGAAACGAAGAAACGCGTGATCCTTTTAGACCCAGCGGGGAAACCTTTTGATCAAAAGATGGCAGAAGAATTTTCTACCGAAGAGCACCTCGTCTTCATTTGTGGTCATTATGAAGGATACGATGAACGAATCCGTTCATTGGTCACTGATGAAGTGTCACTGGGAGATTACGTCTTGACTGGCGGCGAATTGGGTGCAATGGTCATGATCGATGCGACGGTCAGACTATTACCAGAAGTTTTAGGCAATCAAACCTCCGCACAAACCGATTCTCATTCCACTGGTTTATTAGAACATCCGCAATATACACGCCCAGCAGAGTTTAAAGGCATGAAAGTACCAGAAGTTTTGATGAATGGCAATCATAAATTGATCGAGCAGTGGCAATTAAAAGAATCATTGCGCCGCACCTTTCAGCGCCGACCTGATATGCTAGAAAATTATCCGTTGACGGAAGAAATGCAGAAGCTTTTAAAAGAAATTGAAGAAGAAGCGAAAGCTGGCAACTAAAATAGTGCCAGTTTTTTTGATATTCTGCGCGATGACAAGAAAATTCTCTTTACAGCCTGTGGTCGACTGTGGTAAGATGTTTCAGTGAGTGTAAACTCAACTATTACGATGTTCCGCTGGAGCTTTCATGCTTTAAGAATGTTTGGGAATAAGGAGAATGATAAACATGAATCCATTGATTCAAGAACTAACTCAAGAACAATTACGTACGGACATCCCAGCTTTCCGTCCTGGGGACACTGTTCGCGTTCACGCGAAAGTTGTCGAAGGAACTCGCGAACGTATCCAGTTATTTGAAGGTGTTGTCATCAAACGCCGCGGTGCTGGTATCAGCGAAACTTATACAGTTCGTAAAGTATCAAACGGTGTAGGTGTTGAACGTACCTTCCCATTGCACACACCACGTGTTGCACAAATCGAAGTTGTTCGTTACGGTAAAGTACGTCGTGCAAAATTGTACTACTTACGTGCATTACACGGAAAAGCAGCTCGTATCAAAGAAATTCGTCGTTAATCATTTATTATCAGATGAAGCAAAAGCCCTTGATTTCAAGGGCTTTTTTCTTTTGTCTGAGGTGACAAAAACTTTCTATTCGTTGTGATAAAATCATGAAACGACTATAAGAATAGGAGGGGATCATTGCTGCATACCACTGGGTAAACTTGTATTTTGATGGGAACAGTCGTCTGAGTGAAACACAATGCCATCGACTGAAACTTTTTGTGGTCATTTATCGGCTATCCGATAGTGACAGATTGCAGGTTGAAGATTGTTTGATCGATCACCTTTCAGCATTATTTGCTTTTATGTGCAGAGAAGGAGAAAAAGGGAGTGAAAATTGTTAGGAAAACACTGATGAGGGACATCACGTTAAATACCAATATGAAACTCAGTGCCTGAAAGAAAATAAATCGTAAATCACCGAATTGATAAAAAAAGGATTAGAGAATAATGGGGAAGACCAAGATTACATGTTTATGTAATTTCCTCTTGATAGGTTTTATTAAAACTTTTGTTATTTATATGATGATTTTTTTTCGTTTTTTTAGTCCTTGTAGTTTATGGAATTTGAAATCTAAGAAAAAAACTTGAATTATTTCATTATTTTTTTCTCATAAATGATTACAGAAAAAAAGCAATATATTCCCCTTTTTTTGATGGTTTCTATGGTAACCTTCTCGATAGGGAACTTTCTTTTATCTAGCTATTGCTGACCTCTTCGTGTTAGTTAATTACTTCACAAATAAAAGAAAGTTCTTTATTTAAATGAATTGAAAGAGGTGTCTTCATGAAAGCAGCTGTAGTATCAAACGATAAGGTTGTAAAAATTGAGGAAAAAGAATTGAGAGCGCTTCGTCCGAATGAAGCATTATTGAAAATGGAGTGTTGTGGTGTCTGCCATACGGACTTGCATGTAAAAGATGGTGACTTCGGAGATGCATCTGGAATCGTACTTGGACACGAGGGAATCGGTAGAGTGGTCGCGATCGGTGATGATGTTACTTCTCTAGCAATCGGTGACCGTGCAAGTGTCGCTTGGTTATATGAAAGCTGTGGATCATGCGAATACTGTGTGAACGGGAATGAATCATTATGCCGTTCCGTTAGAAACGCCGGATATTCTGTAGATGGCGGTATGGCTGAAGAGTGTATCGTTGTAGCTGACTATGCAGTGAAGGTACCAGAGGGCTTAGGTTCTGCTGAAGCCAGCAGCATTACTTGTGCAGGTGTAACCACATATAAAGCGGTAAAAGTTTCTGACATTAAACCAGGTCAATGGATCGCGATTTATGGTTTAGGAGGATTAGGAAACCTAGCCTTGCAATATGCAAAAAATGTCTTTAATGCAAAAGTGATTGGGATTGATATCAACGAGAAACAATTGGACTTTGCAAGAGATCATGGCGCTGACCTTGTGATCAATCCTGCGAAAGAAGATGCGGCAAAAATTATTCAAGAAGCAACCGGCGGCGCACATGCAGCTGTAGTAACAGCTGTTTCAAAAGCAGCCTTCAATTCTGCTGTCGATGCCGTTCGTGCGGGTGGTACGATTGTAGCGGTTGGTCTTCCACCAGAAAGCATGGACTTGAACATTCCTCGACTTGTATTGGACGGTATTAAAATCGTCGGTTCCCTTGTTGGAACACGGACTGATTTAGCAGAAGCTTTCCAATTCGCAGCCGAAGGAAAAGTCGTTCCAAAAGTTGTCATGCGTCAGTTAGAAGAGATCAATGATATTTTTGATGAAATGCTTTCAGGAAAAATCAAAGGGCGAATGGTCATTGATTTTCAAGAGAAATAAATAGAAATAGAAAAACCAACGGGTGAATATTAAACGAAGGAGAAGATTTCGTGTGTAACTTATTGATCATTGATAGCAAAGAGCATGGAGCAGTTAACGATATGATTCGTTTGATCGATCGTCATTTTCCAAATGTCATCTTGCTTCCGACTGTTTGTTCAAAAAAAGCGCTTCAGCGTACCTGTCTTGAGCAGCCGGTTGAAATTGCAGTGATTAATGCGGATGGCGAAGAGGACTCTTTTGAATTATATAAAGTATTGCTTTCATTTTGCCCTAATGCAAAAGCAATTTTGTATTCTGCTGTAGAAAGTTTTGCTACCGCTCAAAAAGCGTTGCGTTACGGCTTGATTGATTACTTGGTCGAACCGATCACAAATGATTTTGTTTATGCATTGGATCGGGGAATTCAATCCATCAATCAGATTTCCTTGCTACACATCGAGAAAAATAATGAGGCTTCTCCTTCGCTTTCTTTAAGACATAAGATATTGCGCTATATTCATGAAAATTATAGAGAACATATTACGTTAGATACTTTAGCAGATCACCTGCATTTAAGCCGGTATCACACCAGTCGTTTGATCAAGAATACATTAGGAATGACCTTTTCATTGTACTTGATGATTTATCGTATTGAAGTTGCCAAAAAAGAACTATCAACAAGTGATCGATCAATCAGTGAAATCTCTGTCAGAGCAGGATTCAATGATCCAAATTATTTTAGTAAGAAATTTAAAAAAGCAACTACTTATACGCCAAAAGAGTATCGAAAAATTTATCGTGGGAAAGCTACCGTGATCGATTCAAGACTTGAGCTTTAAGTATTGAAAAAAACAGATCAGCTTGCAGTTGAATTGATTAGCGAAAAAATGGCTTCTATGCGATGCGTATCTGGTTACTTTTCCATAGGTGATAAAAGCAAAAGGCCTTTCATGCAAAGGTTTTTTTGCTTGGAAAAACGAGTTTTGAATGAGCTGATAGAAACCAACGGCGTAGGATAAGGTCTGATGTTTTTGTGAATCCAACGATAGATGCTATAATGAGAGCGGATTCATCAATACAACTTATCAAAGAAAAGAGGCAAGAAAATGGCGAATAAAATGGTGTTTATAAATTTGCCTGTCACTGATATCAAACGTGCAACCTCCTTTTATGAAGCGTTGGGATTTGTCAAAAATGAAGAGTTCTCAAACGAGACTAGCAGCGGAATGGTTTGGAGTGAATCGATTTGGATAATGTTGTTAGAACATGAGTTTTATCAACAGTTTCTGAATGGCAGACGTATTGCGGATACGAAGAACACAAGTGGTGCATTGATTGCGTTTAGCTTCGATACACCAGAAGAAGCGAAGAATTTTGCGAAGATTGCAGAAGAAAATGGCGGCCAATCGTTCCAAGTTGACATGGGGATTCCAGAGGATATGATGGTCGGCTATGAAATCGTTGATCCCGACGGCAATCAGCTTGAATCAGCATGGATGAATGGCTATTAGCAAAGTGATCGTTTAAATAAAAAGTAAAAAAGTGGTTCAGTATGCAGTTCCTTCAAGAAGTTAGGCTTTTGTGCTAACTTTTTGAGGGCTGTTTTTTTTGACGGGATTCTTGAGTTTTGTAAGATTGATCAGTCCCCTTTGTCTAAATGCTAAAAAAGAGGTATGATACAAGAAAAAGGAGTGGAGACGAAGTGAAATATTCAACCAAATACAGCGACGCCATTCACATCCTCGCTTACATCCACCTCTTTAAAGGAACTGATTTATCAAGTGATCGGATCGCCCAGAGCGTTGAAACGAATCCTGCTTATGTTCGCCGGATTATGAGTGATTTACGGGTTGCTGGATTGATCGAAAGCCAAAGAGGAAAACCAAACCCTAAACTAACAAAGGAACCAAATGAGATTTCTTTGTTAGACATTTA
Organism: Enterococcus sp. AZ141; assembly: GCF_051714385.1. Taxonomy (NCBI): domain Bacteria; kingdom Bacillati; phylum Bacillota; class Bacilli; order Lactobacillales; family Enterococcaceae; genus Enterococcus; species Enterococcus sp. AZ141. Next base: position 115,781 of record NZ_JBIORT010000001.1, on the reverse strand, counting down.
TGCGAGTGTTGAAAAAGATCACCATCTTTTACATGCAGACAAAAAAACCAACCCCAACTGCTTAATTGGGGGGAATATTCAAGGGGTATTAGAAGAAACCTATGATGTGCTGCAAAAGAAAATCGAGCAGGAGATGAGTGCCATCTCGTTGCAATCAATCATTGAAGGCATTCGAGGAGAAGCCAAACAGTAGATTGAACGGACACAACACAGTAAAAAGAACTTTCACCTGCTAAGCAATTTCTTGACAGGAAAGAAAGTTTCTTTTATACTCTAGTTGTAACTTGATTAGTAACAACTGTTTTAGTCAAACAAAAGATGAGGAAGGATGATTATCATGAAAATCGGTGTTATTGGCGCAACAGGAAATGCAGGTTCAGCTATTTATCAAGAAGCAGTACAGCGAGGACATGAGGTGACTGCTATCGTTAGAAATGAAGCTAAAGCCAAAGAACAATTTGGTGATACAGTCAAAACACTTACAAAAGATGCTTTTTCGTTAACAGAAGGAGACCTCGACGGGTTTGACGTATTGGTCGATGCGTTTGCGACAAGTCCTGACCAAGCGTACTTGCATGTGGATCTGGCAGCAAAATTAGTGCACCTGTTTCGAGAAAAGAACACACGTTTGTTCTTCATTTTAGGAGCTGGCAGCCTGTTCAACGAAGCGGGTGAACGCAATCTTACCGAATTGAAAAAAGCCCCAGGAAGTGAAAGCTGGATCGCGATCCCAGAAAATCAGTTAGATGAATATCTCTTTTTAGAAACCGTCAAAAATGTTCATTGGGTCGGGATTTCTCCAGGGAATCTATTTCAAGAGGGACCAGCTAAACCAGCGATTTTAGGCAAAGATCACTTGCTTTTCAACGACCAAAAGAAATCAGTAACTTCCAGCGGTACGTTAGCCAAAGCAATTCTTGATGAAATTGAAACAGTGCAACATGAAAATACTCGTTTTACTGTGATTGATGCAGAGTAGGTTCAACAAATGATTGACCCAATCGATCAGAATCGATAGCTGCATAGGTTGGCAAGTAGACTGTTTCAGGCAACTTCTTTTTTCACAATTTTTGTTTCCAATACCCAATAATTTAGACAAGACAAATCCTCTGTCTTTGCTTATAATCAAGGACAGAGGTGATAAAATGAATAAAAAAATCGAAGCGTATGAATTGATGCTTCTGCAATTAAAAGGGTTGCTAGAAGCGGAGAGTAATTGGATCGCCAACCTAGCCAACTCTTCTGCTTTACTGAATGAAACATTGGAAGATACAGTGTTTGCCGGCTATTATTTGTTTGAAGAAGGCGAACTGATTTTAGGTCCATTCCAAGGAAGAGTCTCTTGCACCAGAATCACATTAGGCAAAGGGGTTTGTGGGGAATCAGCAGAGAAAAAAACCACATTGATCGTACCCAATGTCAAAGAACATGAAAATTATATTTCTTGTGACTCAGCAGCGATGTCTGAAATCGTAGTTCCCATGGTGGTTGATGATCAGTTGCTTGGAGTGCTGGATATCGATAGTGGAAAAACGAACAGCTATGATGCGATCGATCAGAAATATCTGGAAGAATTTGCTGCTTTATTGGTAGCAAGCCGTCAATAAAGTACTTGTTTTTTAATTTTAACTATAAAACAACATAATGTTTTTAAGTGGGGCGTTCATTGAATAATGAACGCTTTTTTTAGTTATTATTTAAAAATGTCGGGCATATTACTTTATTTAATTAAAATTAGATGATAAAATGATAATACAATTAGAAAAATGAGTTTTTAAGGAGAGAATTATGGAAGCAGAAACTATTGTATTAGGTAAAGCATATGAATGTAAACCAGTCGGCTTACAAAGCCGCGTGATCGGTGAAGTGGTCAGAAAAATGGAACGGTGTGTCGTATTAAATGTGATCCGCTACGATGGGATCGATCATGAAGATATCGAAGAACGTTGCGGACGAGTAGTTGCAAAATACAATGAGATCTATCAACCAGCGCTAGTTGAATGCTTTTTTAGCTGATCCATTGGTAATCACCCAATCAAAATAAAATGAAACCATGCATGTAAACCAATTCCCTTAAAAAAAGACTGTTTCTCAGAAGCAGTCTCTTTTTTGATTCTTAGACTCAGGTACCTAGCAAAAGAAGTGCTATAATAGGCGAGAAAACAACAGAAAGCAGGGAATAGGATGGAACTAAAAAAGACGATGGTTGAGGAACAGCAGTTGCTTTTTGAATGGCCGAATGAAGCAGGCCAACTGCAAATTGTTAAGGGAAGTTTAGCGCAAGTCAAAGAAAATACTGTGCTATTTTTTATCAAAGACGGCCAAATTTTCTCAGTAGCAGACGATAAAACCTTTGACGACCAGTTAGAATACGACCGCTTGATGATCCTCACACCACCTTGGGAGATCATGGCTCCTTACTTAGTAGCCTATTATCAAGAACAATATCAGTTAACCAATGGGTCCAAAGCATCCATCGGCATCCCACAAGAGTTGCAGCAAACCATTGCTGCTAGCGCAAAACCATTTGATCGATTTATCGATTTTCTTGGCTATGGATCTACGAGCAAAAAGACGACAAAAGAGGCAAAAAAAGGGGGCAAACCAAGACACAAATGGTCAAAAGAATTACAAGATGAACCCTTCATGGTTGACTATCAAGGAAGTAAAGCAAGGGTCTATTGGCAAAAACGCAACGAGGTTCGAATTGAAAAAGGCGCAATTTTGAGTCAAGAGATTCCCTTGAATAAAGACGGATCGGTTGGTTTTTCTGCTCGTTTAGCGGAAAAAATTCGGCAAGAAAACCAAGCAGCGATCAAAGAGGGACACACGATTGAAGACGTTGTATTAAAAAGTGTCAACGAGGTAGGCATGTTTCTTTACTATGGGGGCACCAATGGTTGGCTGCAATTAAAAGATCAGCAAGGAAGAACCTTGAACGAGCGAACGGTGGAGTAGAAAAGAGAGGCACTGAACAAGAAAGCGATCCACCATAGCTAAATCAATCTGCTTTGGTGGATCGCTCTTATAGTTTAACTAGGAGTAGCCTCTTCATCGATCAAGACAAATTCTTGACCGGTCTTGGACAAAACAAGGTTCGGTTTTGCAGTTCCTTCTTTTTCTGCTCGATACGCCTCTCTGTGCTTTTGCAAATGTTCGGGACGTTTTAACCAAGCTTGAAAGGCTTTTTTCTCAGTCCATTTTGACACCAACTGGAAAACGAGGCTGTCTTTTGATTCTGAAAACCAAGCTTCAGCAGAGTGACAGCCAGCAAATGTTTTCATTGAGGCGGAATCTTTTTTCATTTTAGCAAGAAAGATGTCTTTGCCTTCTGGAATGACTTCAAACGCAACGGTACGGATATACATGAAATTCCTCCTTTAACTGTGAGTGATTTCATTTAGTATAGCGCTAATTGAGAATGATTGTCAATTAGCTATGGAATCTTTTAAGCTTTTTATCGATAGTCATTTTTTGATTAAATCCCTCAAAAGCCTTGAACAAATGAAAAAAGTACGTATAATTAATATACGTACTGAAGAGTCCGAAGAGTATTGGAGAAAATGGATACTTGGGGAAGTCTTTCTTTTCTCACGTGCAGTACTCTTCGTTTGTTTAGTGTACCACTCCCATTTTAAAATAGATACGTTTTTTTTGCTTTCTGAGGAGATTTCTTTTGTTCCTTGAGTTGAAAGGCAAAAAAGTGGGAAGGTTCTGAGAAAGCGCTATGAAGACGAAATTTGCGTCTTTTTTTTGAAATGTTAGGAAAGAAATGTTAGGAAAATAGTGGAAGTTTTTTTATCCGTTTTTATGCTTCATTCTGTATAAGATTGCATTCGAAGTTCTGATCAGTAGGAGATCAGAACTTTTTTGTATGCTTTCTTAGAGCGGCAGATTTTTCAAAGATAGTTGCTAGACAATAGGCTTTGTTTCATTAAGGAATAAAGAATAAGGAAAACTGACATCTCGGTGTAACCTCTTACATTTTTTCGTCGCGTTAAATTGACAGGCTGTATAAACTTGCGGTAAACTCGGTACAACAAACAGAATTTTTTGAATTATCTGAATGTTAGAAGGGGATGAGTGAGAATGGGGAAACGTACCAACTATGCATTAATGCTTGTAGTACTTAGCAGCTTCTTTTTGGCAGCTTGTCAAAATGGCACGCAAGAAAATGAGACGGATTCAACGGGAGCTTCTTCTGTAGAGCAAGTGATCAATGTGCAATTTTCGGCGGAGATGGGCAGTGCCGATATTTCTTTAGCAACCGACTCTTATAGCTTTATTACTCTGAACAATGCTTATGAAGGCCTTTATCGCTTGAATGAGAACAATGTTCCAGTGATTGCCGGGGCAAGTGAAGAAGCTGAAGTCAGTGAAGATGGGCTGACCTACACCATTTCACTGCGGGAAGAGGCAAAATGGTCCAATGGCGATTCAGTTACTGCGGCTGATTATGTTTTTAGTTGGCAGCGAACAGTTGATCCAGCCACTGCTTCCAATTATGCCTATATGCTGGCACCCGTTAAAAACGCTGCCGCTATTTCAGATGGGACGCTAGATAAAAGCGAGTTAGGGATCGAAGCAGTCAATGATCATGAGTTGAAAATCACGTTAGAAAAACCAACACCTTACTTTTTATCTTTACTGGCTTTTCCAACCTTCTTCCCACAAAACGAACGTGTCGTGGAGGAATTTGGTGATCAATACGCCTTAACAAGTGAAAACGCGGCGTACAATGGACCATTCCTATTGACCAATTATGCTGGCCCAGGCACCGATATCCAGTGGTCATTGGAAAAAAATCCGGATTATTGGGATGCCGATTCAGTCAAACTTGAAACAGTTAATTTCGATGTCGTGAAAGACTCATCGACTGCTTATAACTTGTACGAAAGCGGACAAGCCGATGACATTATTTTAAGCGGTGAATTGGCGATGCAGAATGTGAATCATCCTGATTACATTGTTCAGCCTAGTGCAACCACTCAGTATTTAGAAATGAATCAAGCACCAGAAGATTCGCCTTTTCGAAATGCAAATTTGCGGCAAGCCATTTCTTATAGCATGAATCGGCAACAAATCGTTGAGAATATTTTAGGCAACGGCTCATTACCGGCTGTCGGTTTTGTTCCTTCTGACCTAGCTTTCAATCCAGAGACAAAAGCTGACTTTGTTGAGGATGCGGCAACGACGTTAGACTATGACGAAGAAAAAGCCCAAGAGTATTGGGAAAAGGCCAAAGCTGAGCTGGGGATCGATACGTTGTCTTTCGAGCTGCTGACCTCAGATACCGACCAATCGAAAAAAATGGCGGAATACATTCAAGGAACCTTGCAGCAAACACTGGATGGATTGACTGTCGAAGTCACAAACGTTCCTTTTTCTGTTCGTTTGGATCGTTCCAATAGCGGCGATTTTGAGATGGTCATGAACAATTGGATCGGGGACTATGCAGATCCAATCAACTTTTTGGAATTGTTCAAAAAAGACAGTTCCTACAATCGTGGGAAATGGCTAAATGATGACTACGACCAATTGATCGAACAAGCCTCCAATGAAAATGCCAACGACCCAGAAGCCCGTTGGGAAAATATGGTGGAAGCAGAAAAAATCTTAAATGAAGATTTGGGCGTTATACCGCTTTTCCAAAGTGCAGAAGCACATCTGCGGTCGCCTAAGATCAAAGGCCTCATCGTTCATAGTGTCGGTGCTGCCTATGATTATAAAAATGTGTTTGTCGAAGAATAAGTAAAAAAAAACAATTCTTTCATACATCTACCGACTGACGTAGTCAAACAGTACTGCAGAAAAGAGGAACGCCAAGCGTTCAGCAACTAGAGCAAGGAATAAAGCCGTTCTTTATCTAGCAGTGAAGAGGAATCATTCATTCCAGCTAGATAAGAACGGCTTTTCCTTTTGGGAGGAACACGAATGAAAATCACAGCAGTTGAAACGAAGCTAATTCCGATCCAGCTGAATGCACCGTTTAAAACGGCGCTCAGAGAAGTGCACGCCGTCGAAGTGATTCGAGTGCTGCTTTCTTTTGACAATGGGATCGTTGGCATCGGAGAAGCAGCACCTACCGAAGTGATCACCGGTGATACAAAAGAAAGTATTTTAACAGATATCGAAACTGTCTTTACCCCGTTCCTGTTAGGAAGAAAGGTAGATGCCCAATTGCTGGTAATGGATGAGCTTCATGCGTTGATCCAGCATCATACGAGCCCTAAAGCGGCGATTGATATCGCGTTGCATGATGCACTGGCAAAAGCGGCAAACTTGCCTCTTTACCGCTATTTAGGTGGTTCTGCCAATACACTGACAACCGACTATACGATCAGTGTTGGTTCACAGGAGCAGATGCTGCATGATGCCCAAGCGAAAATCCAGGCGGGATTTCGCTCCTTGAAAATCAAACTGGGAGTAGACGCGATCGAAGAGGAGGTTGCGAAAATTCGCCGCATCAATGAACGTTTGGCAGGAAAGATCCCCTTTCGAATTGATGCCAATCAAGGCTGGACCAAAGAAGAAGCGGTGCAGATTTTAGACCAATGGCAAGACATTCCGATCGAGTTTGTTGAGCAACCCGTCAAAGCCAATGATTTTGCTGGACTTAGCTATGTGACTGCTCGGACGACGATTCCGATCATGGCAGACGAAAGTCTTTTTTCCTATGAGGATGCCAAACGTTTGATTGCTGAAAACTGCTGCGATTATATGAACATTAAATTGATGAAAAGCGGCGGGATCAAAGAGGGACAAAAAATTTATCAATTGGCAAAAGAGCATCAAATGCCGGTGATGGTCGGTTCGATGATTGAAGGGTATGGGGGAATGGCTGCAGCCGCCCATTTTGCCTTGGGGATGGCGGATGTCCAATTTTATGATCTGGATGTTCCTTTTATGTGGGAGACCCAAACGACTTCCCCTGAAATGCAAGGGATTCTTCAGCGTCCAGGAAGCTTGAGCGTCACCGAACGCATCGGACTAGGAATCAACGAATAAACAGTTATGAGAGGAGCAAAGATGAAACAAATTGTTCAGGCTGGCTCTTCCTTCTTATGGAAGGAACCCAAAGAAAACAAAGTACTAGCAAAAATCAAAGCATTTCCTTTAGAAGCACTGCACACTTTTTTGACTGATGAAGATACGATGCGGCTTTATCAGGAAAGCTTAGTGGACTCCGAAGTATTATATGGGACGATTGTAGAAGTCATCGCCCAAACGGATGGTTGGTCCCATGTGATCGTCTTGGATCAAATAAGCAATAAACACCCACTCGGGTATCCGGGTTATCTGCCGAACGAGGTATTGAAGCCATTGTCACCAGACTATGCAACAGCCAAAAGAAGGATTGGTGTGATTGCAAAAGAAGCCGTGCTTGTTTTTGACTCGACCACACGACTTGTTTCTTTTGGAACAGTTTTACCACTTGTTGGGGAAACCGCAGATTCCTATCAAGTGGCTACGCCTAATGGACCAGCAACGATCGCTAAAGCTTTTGCTCACGTCCTATCGGACACATGGGCAAAGCTCCCAGAAAAAATAATAGCCTTGGCAGAACAATTTATAAACCAGCCCTATGTCTGGGCAGGCATTAGCGGCAGTGGCTTTGACTGTTCTGGATTCATGTATTCGCTGCATCGACTTCATGGTATTTTAATCCCCCGAGATACGATCGAGCAAGCACAACAAGCAAACATCGTACCTTACAGTCAGGCACAACCAGGGGATCTGCTGTTGTTTGCTTATGAAGAAGGAAAAGGCGAAGTCCATCATGTCGGTCTATATTTGGGGGATGACGAAATGATTCATTCAAGAACACCTGGGTCACGGGTCATGAAAACCAAAATCACTGGCTCTAATTATGAACCAGAACTCGCAGTTGTGGCGCGTTATTGGCAAAACCAGCCGAATGAATCACAGGAATACTCATGAACATTCTTTTCATGATCGTAAGGAAAGGGGCATTTGATGGGAAAAGATGACTTGCGTGTAGCAATTGATCCTATTCTAAAAAACTACCAGGCAACGTTGGAAATGGGGGTATGGATCGGTACGCCAACGGAATGTCTTGTTGACTATCAGGGTCAAAAGTCGTTTTCGGCAGCGAGTATTAGTAAGCTTGTTTTGTACGCGTATTATCTTGAACAAATCATCGAAAAAAAGATCGATCCCCAACAGGTAATTTGTGTGAACCCTGTTGATCTGACAGGGGGTGCTGGGGTGATCCGTCTTTTTCCTCAGAAGAAAGGTTGGACCATCAGTGAACTTCTCACGGCAATGATCGCCGTATCTGATAATACTGCGACCAATGTACTATTGGACTTAGTAGGGTTGCCCACGCTTCAGGCATGGATTCAGGAGCCGGAGATCCAATTTGAACGGTATATGATGCGACCGATCAAAGACAAAGAGAACCGCTTGACACCCTCGGTGGCTGCCAAACTGCTACTAAGGTGTGTGGAACGAGAAGAAGCTGCACTAGGATTTTCACCTTTAAATCAGCAGCAATTTCAAGATGGATTAGCGGGGAATTTTGCTGAAACTGCGCAGCCTTCTTGCCGCATTTTTAATAAGACAGGTCGTCTTGACCGCATCGAACACGATGTAGCATATTTACAAGCCAATGAAACGACGATCATCATTGCGGCATTTTCCTATGATAAAGCCGGTAGTGGCCGAGGGATCAGTTGGCTAAGAGAAATTGGTCAAACAGTCTATCAGCAGTATTTTAAGTAAAATACGCTGCGTATCGACCCTCAATCAGAGGCACTCGATCCGCAGCGTATTAATTATTTACAACAATAAAATCCCCCATATCATAGCGGTGCCGTGATTGGGAAAATTCAAAAGGCGTCCCATCGCCGAGGTAAACCGTTTGTTCCACTTCTAAAATGGGATCGGTGGCAGCACAAGCTAAGTATTGCTGGTCGTAGGTGTCTGCACGATCCGCTTTGATACGACGGACAGATGTTCCAATCGAGGAGTGGAGTTGGTTCGTGATGTAGCTATAGACGGAAGAGGTTAAGACTTCTTCGGTAATGCCAGGAATGACATGAAGCGGCATGATGGTATATTCTAAAACAACGGGTATATCGTCAAATAGACGCAAACGAACGATATCATAAATTTGCTGGTCACTGCGAATGTTTAGTTTTTCTTGTTCTTTCTCATCGGGAAAAAGAATGGCAAAAGAAATGATCTTGCTGGTGATCTTTCCTGTTTCTCCAAGGCGCTTGGTCAGCCCGCGATTGATCTTGGCGTTGTAATCGAAGGTTGAATAGGAATCGCTGATAAACGTACCCGTGCCTTTTTTACCGTAAATAATGCCTTCCATTTGTAAAATATTCAATGCTTTTTGAATCGTCACGCGGCTCGTTTGATAATCCGCAGCCAGTTCGGATTGCTTCGGCAATTTTTTCTCTTCTTCGTAAAACCCGTGATTGATTTTGCTCCGTAAATCGGCAGCGATGTCATGGTAGTTCGCCATTTGCTTCACCTCAAAATAATAATAAGTGATAAAACGAAGTATGTAAACGTGGAGCTTTACATACCCTGTTTTAAAAGCTTTTCCTGCGTTTACATTCTTCAAGAAATGAATTACATTTGTAATGTAATCGTTTTCTATCAATTGAAGAATAGGGTATAGGAGGGAGTTTTATGCAAGGATTTATGGATCGACTCGCTGACGTTTTGGGAAAATTTGCCAACAGGATCAACAATTTACGCTACATCATGGTCATTAAAAATGCCTTTGCTGCTTTGATTCCAGTAATCATTACAGGGGCATTTGGTACATTATTTTCAGCAATGGTTTTTGATGCTGAAAATGGATTGGCACAAATCGAGGTACTGCGCTTTTTAGAAAGTTTAAAACCAATCTCATCTGCGGTCAGTTATGTGACATTGAGTTTCTTAACGATCTATGCAGTGTTTCTGATTGGGATTGAGCTAGCAAAACTAAATAAGATTTCTGGGGTCTTTCCAGGAATCATCGCCGTGATGTCTTATCTTTCTGTTAATCCAATGATCTTTGAATTTTTGCACGAAGATGCGACGGTGGTTGCCGAAAACGTGCTGGCTAAGCAATACACGGACACGAAAGGTCTATTTTTAGGCATGTTCGTTGCGATCGTTTCCATCGAGCTTTATGCGTGGCTAGGAAGACAAAAACGGCTGCAGATCACGATGCCTGATAGTGTTCCAGGGAATGTTTCGGCAAGTTTTTCGGCATTGTTTCCAACGATTTTCACCGTGACCATCATCGCCACCGCTGGTTTTGCTATCAAGGCGCTCACAGGAATGTATGCTTACGATATCATCTACAATGTCGTTCAACGCCCACTGGAAGGAATCGTTCAAGGCTTACCAGGCATCTTGTTGTTGATGTTTATCGCACAAGTCTTTTGGGTGATCGGGATTCATGGGAACCAGATGGTCAAACCCATTCGAGAACCATTGTTGTTGGCAGCGATTGCCGTCAACACGGAAGCCTTTGAAGCTGGAAAAGAAGTACCCAATATCATTACGATGCCGTTTTGGGATATGTATATGAGTATGGGCGGCTCTGGCGTGACGATTGGTTTGCTGATTGCGATTTTGATCGTCGGTAAACGAGAGGATATGCGCCAAATCACTAAATTGTCATTAGCACCTGGGATTTTCAATATCAATGAGCCAGTGATCTTCGGAATGCCAATTATGCTGAATCCCATTTTGGCGATTCCCTTTATCTTGACACCGTTAGTAACAGGAACGATTGGGTACGTGGCGACAAGTCTAGGCTTTGCCGCTAAAGCAGTGGTAATGGTCCCATGGCCGATGCCACCGATCGTCAATGCTTATCTAGCTACTGCCGGAGATTTCGGGGCTGTGATCACACAAGTGATCTGTATTGTCGTGGCGATTTTGATCTATCTACCTTTTGTTTTGGTAATGAATCGTACGACCAATGAAGTTGCATAAAGGAGTTTTGAAAAAATGGTAAAAATACCTGAAACATTTATTTTAGGGGCTGCTTCGTCTGCTTGGCAGACAGAAGGCTGGCAGGGAAAGAAAGAAGAGCAAGACTCGTATCTCGATCGCTGGTACAAAGAAGAACGCTTTGTCTGGCATAATGGCTACGGGCCTGCTGTTGCGACGAATTTTATGGAAAAGTTTTCAGAGGATGTTCAACTGATGCAGGAGGTTCATTTGACCCATTATCGAACATCGATCAACTGGGCGCGCTTCTTTACCGATCATGAGCAGCTGATCGTTGATGAAGACTATGCTGCTCATATCGATCAGCTTATCGACCAATTGCTTGCGGCTGGTGTCGAACCGATGCTTTGTTTGGAACATTATGAACTGCCAGCTAGTTTGATGGATGCCTATGATGGCTGGAGCTCGCGTAAAGTGGTCGATCTATATACCCGTTATGCCGAGATTGCCTTCGAACGTTACGGTGATCGAGTCAAACAGTGGTTCACCTTCAATGAGCCGATCGTTATTCAAACCCGTTGTTATCTTGACGCGATTCGCTGGCCCCATGAACAAAATACGAAAAAATGGATGCTTTGGAACTATCACAAAGTATTGGCATCCGCCCAAGCAGTGGCTGCCTATCATGAAAAAGGCTATGAGGGGCGCATCGGTTGTGTGCTGAATCCAGAAATGGTTTACGCACGCTCTTCCTCACCGGAGGATCAAAAAGCGCAAAAAATGTATGATCTCTTTTTCAACCGGATCTTTTTTGATCCAATGGTCAAAGGTCATTATCCAGAGGAACTTATCACACTTTGCCAAACCTATGGCATCTACTTTGATCCGACAGAAGAAGATCTGGAAACGATCCGCACCCATACGGTGGATTTCTTAGGTGTCAATCAGTACTACCCGAAACGCGTGCGGGCACCACGATATCAATGGCATTCGGATACACCATTTCATCCAGAAATGTTTTATGAGACCTTTGATTTGCCAGGAAAACAAATGAATAACTCTCGTGGCTGGGAAATCTATCCGAAGGTCATGTACGATATGGCTAATTATCTTAAAGAGAATTATGGCAATATTCCATGGCTGATCACTGAAAATGGTATGGGGCGGGAAAATGAAGAACAGTATATGGATGCCACAGGTCAAGTCCAAGATGATTATCGGATTCAGTTTATTACCGAACATCTTTACTGGCTGCTAAAAGCCGTCGAGGAAGGCGCCAACTGCGAAGGCTATATGCTTTGGGCATTTACCGATTGTGTTTCACCTATGAATGCATTTAAGAACCGCTATGGTCTCGTCCGAATTGAGTTAAATGAAGAACGGACCCGGTCATTAAAAAAATCAGCCGCTTGGTATCGTTCCCTTATTGATGAACGGTGGCTTCCATTTGAAGAAAAGCCATTGATTCTGTAATAAAAACCCACGATTATTTCCTAATCCTAAAGGAAATAATCGTGGGTTTTCAGTTAAAAGGGTTGTTTATGAGGAGCAAGTTTCTCCCAGTCAAATATGACACCAATCCCTGGTTCTTCTGGTGCAATCGCACGGCCATCGGATGGATCGATCACTAATGGTCTCGTGGTGTATTGATCGATTGGAAAACTGTGCATTTCAAGATACCCAGCATTAGGCATCGCCGCCAGTAGACTGACGTGTAATTCCTGCATGCCATGTGTAGAAACAGATAAGTTACTTGTTTGTGTTAAGGCAGCAATTTTCAACCAGCCGGTGATCCCACCGCAATTGGAAGCGTCGGGTTGTGGAAAATCGACATTGCCATATTTGATCATATGAGCAAACTCAATAGGGGTGCGCAAGTTTTCCCCGCCTGCCACCGCAATTTGCCCTTCTTTAGCGATACGAGCGTAGCCTTCGTAATCTTCGGGGATTGTTGGTTCTTCAAGGAACAAAATGTCATAAGACGCTATCAATTTGGCGGCTTTGATTGCTTTTTCAACAGACCAGCTCATGTTGGCATCCACCATAAAGACAACATCGGGACCAATCAATTCTCTGACCGCTTTTATTCGAGCAATATCTTCGGCAAGTGTTTTTTGCCCCAATTTGATTTTGACCGCTTTTAATCCCATATCTAAATATTTTTGATTATTGGCTAAGAGTTTTTCAAGAGAAAAGTTTAGATCGATCGCACCACCATAGCATTTGACTTTGTTACTTGCGCCGCCTAAAAGTTTGTAGAGGGGTTCTTGTGCTTTTTTCGCGCGTAAGTCCCATAAGGCAATATCACAAGCCGCAATGGCGAAACTCGCTAAACCGCCTCTGGCAACATAGTGAATGCCCCAGTTCATCTGATCCCACAAGGCCTCCACACATGCTGGATCTTTCCCTAAAAGGATTGCTTTTAGTTCTTTGTCGATCAGTTTGGCAATCGATTCGCCACCGAAGCCACCAGTATACGTATAGCCCACACCTTCACGTCCCTCATCAGTAACGATCTTGACGATAGGCACTTCAAAATGGGTGTGTAAGCCGTGCTTCGCATCTTCCATGATTTCCGGAAGAGGTATCCGATAATACGCTGTTTGTACATCTGTAATTTTTGCCATTAAAAATCCTCCTCAAAATAATGTTCACGTGTGCATTTTAATGTTAACGTTTGCATAATCATGTTAGCATGGGAACGCGAGATTGACAAGACAAAAATCGCTCAAATTCAATACTTAGGAAACAAGAATGTCTCTTTTTAAGAGGTCATTCACTTAGGAGCGAAGCTAAAGGGCCTCTTCAGAATATAAATAGAAATTGGAGAGATGTTATTAGAAATGAATTGAAAACCTTATAAATTGTCATAAAAAGGTATTTAATGTAATTTATAGACATATTTATTGAATAAAAATCATTTTTGTATTATGATTATCTTAACAACGAGCAATGAAGAGTACTGGGGCAGATGAAAGCTTGGGGAAGTCTTTTATTTGGGATACCTAGTACTCTTATCTTTCTTCAACGACAAGTGAAATACAAAAGAACGACTGAACTTCTTTGGTTCAGTCGTTCTTTTGTATTTCATAAAGCGAGCGAGAGTAACTTGTAGTAAGGAAGAAAAAGTTTTTTCTCAATTGACAAAAGAATAATCATTGGCGGTTAAAACAGTACGAGCTTGTTCTACCTGATGCTCCTTGATTAAAATATAATCAGTATTGAAGGTAGAAACAGCAAAAATACTGATTGACTCCTCGGCTAGAAGGGAAGAGATTTTTGCAATAATGCCAATCAAGCTAAAATCCAGCACACCAATTATTTTCATCGCTTTCCATCAATCTTCTCTTTTTAGCGTTTCAGCTGGAACGTTTGCAGTTGGTAACACCAAAGAAAGTTCTTCTGACGTATGGGCAAAAAAAAGAGGAACAATCTTCAGTATCGAAGGATCAATACTCTTTACTTGGATGACAGAAAAAGAGGGAGCCAGTAAGGTTAGTTTCATCTAATCACGTCCTTCGTTTGATGCTTTCATCATATCAAATGGGAAGAACGAAGGGAATAAGCTGTTAAACATTTTCAATTATCAAACCAATTAGCAAAGAGAACGATAGTCTATACCTTGATAGGAGCTCAACCTATCGTTCTGGTATTAAACTTTTCTTCGAGTCTTTAAATCACCAATCTGGAGTTCCAGTTTTTCGAGGGAGCTACCTAAGTCTGTGAGAAAAACATGGAATAATAAGGAGCAGGCATGATAATCTCGGATGATTTTCTGCTTATTCACGGGTCTTTTTTTGTCACTGAAAAATTTTTCTAATACACCGAGTGGTTCTTGCCAAGATTTTAATTGCTCCAAAGTATCTCCTAAACCATATATGTCCTGGTAGCTAATTTCTTTTACCGGCTGCTTATTACTCGTCTTAATACCCATCTTTTCTATTTCTTTCAACGTAACGCCTCAATTCTGATTTTATTGATGTTTGTATAGACACCACTTTTAATCCTATTTTACTATATGATGTCTCTAGGAACAACATCTGTTTGCAGAAAAGGTGGGGAACACATGAACAGAAGAATAGAAATAGGCTTAAAAGAGCTTGTAAAAAGCCGAGGAATTTCTCTAAGAGAGTTAGCACGATTATCGGATATTGAACCTTCGATTATTAATAAGCTGGCAAATGGAAAACGAGAGAAAGTTTACCTTCAACATATTGAAAGAATCGCTAATGCATTAGAAATTGACGATATTTCAGAAATTATCAGACTCACGAAAAAATAACTTTTTGAAAAGTAGGCTAAGGCAAAAAAGAGAACACTTAGAATATCGTAATCACACTGTAGCGACGTGACTATTCTAAGGTTCTCTTTGTTTTTATATCCTATAGAAATCAGAGAAGGCGACACAGAAGGATTTAGGAAGCACGCCAGCGGACGGCATCACTTCTAGCCCACCACTTTTCGGAGTGGCGGGATTTTTTTTGCGTGCTTTTGAAAAAACTATTTAGATTGGTAGTCAAATAGTGTCACATACTGGCACAAGTAAAAAGCCAAAACCCTGTAAAATCAAGGTTTTGGCTCTTAGTGTCACTTACTGACAGTTTAAAATGGAGATGGCGGGAGTCGAACCCGCGTCCAAACATATTGCTACCTAAAAATCTACGCTCATAGTCAACTCATTTGTAGATTCGCTTTACAGCTTGCCGAGTGACAGGCAGTCTGTATCGCTAGTCTGATGATCTCTTTTTTATCTTACAGACGGAAAGATAAAACGTATCCCACTTAGAATAGGACCCTTACTCGAGCACATGGGCGATGCCGAGAGGATCTACGCTAACTGTTTTTAGGCAGCTAAAGCGTAAGAGTTTTCGTTTTTAGCAGTTATATTTAACTGTAACGTTTTAACGTAGACGTAACCTACGAAGCGCAATTCAGGCTCAACTATGCCTGTCGAATCCGTAACATCCCCTTGATAAAAGGGGTATCGCTACCATTCATTAGTATACCATATTTTCGTGCGTGTGCAAAGAATCAGATTAAGTCAAAATGTTTCAGGGCGTGTACGATCCCGCCTTCGGTATTTTTCAAGGTCACGAAGTCTGCCAGCTCTTTTAACTCTTGAATCCCATTTCCCATTGCAATCTTGTGGTCACAAGCTTCTAAAAGGGCGAAATCGTTGCTGCCGTCACCAAAGCCAAAGGTAGGTACATCTTCTAGACCCAATAATTCTACCAAGGTTTTTACGCCAGTCCCTTTAGAAGTCCCGGATTTTACGACATCGATTGAAAAGGGCGTATTACGATAAAAAGTTAGTTCGGGAAAACGCTCATGATAATAAGCATCGTTGCCGACACCTAAAACCAACAACATATTGGTCCGATCAGTTTCATAATGCAGAGGATCGATTTCTGGTAGAGGGCTACGGACGTAGTTATATGCACCAACCATTTCCTCGGTGTGACCAGTCGCCCAATAGCCTTTCTCATTGTAATAACACAGCTCATCGCCATTGTCTTTGACGGCTTGGTACATCCTTGCGCAAAGCTCAGGCTCAAGGGTATCGGAAAAAACTTCTTTGCCATCAATGCGGATAAAAGCACCGTTCATGACGATGTTCGAGGTAATACCAGCTGCTTCACGAATAGCGGTAACTTCAGGTTCGGTTCTGCCTGTTGCAATGATCGGCAGTACTTGGTTTTTTCGCAACCTCGCCATCGCCTCAGCAATTTCCGAAGTGATTTGCGAGTGCGCATCTAAAAGTGTACCGTCAAGATCAAAAAAAGTTAATGCTTTATAGGTCATGTATCTTACTCCTAAGGTTTATAGTCATAGTCCACTCACAATCTTATCAAAGATTGAAAAAAAGGCAAACCTTTATGAATAATCGGTGAAGTTGTTGGTAGAAGAAAGAAATTCGAGTATACTATAGGAAGAATGGAGTGAAACGATGATTTTTTTAGTAATTGGCAGCATTTTTTTCTTGATTGGTCTCACTTTTTTTCTTTTTCCATCAAAAAAAATGAACCTTATTTATGGATACCGTTCCTATCTAGCAAAACAAAATGAACGCAATTGGCGACAGGCCCAAAAACTATCTGCCCGATTCTTTCTGCTTTTTGGCGGAATCATGGCGCTCATTGGGTTTGTCTTGAAATGGCAAGAATGGACTAATTTTTTTCTAGTTGAAATGATCGTGATCCCTTGGTTCATCGTGCCGATCTTTGGCCTGATTGAAGAAAATCTGCAACGATTTGATAAAGAACATAGAGGTGAAGAAAATGAATATATTAATGATTGAAGACAATGAATCTGTTTCTGAAATGATGCAAATGTTTTTCTTGAATGAAGGATGGGAAGCAGTATTTAAATACGATGGCAAAGAAGGACTAGAGGCCTTTGCTGCTGAACCAGACAAGTGGGATATGATCACCCTTGACTTGAATCTTCCTTCCATGGACGGCATGATGGTGGCGCGCGAAATTCGTAAAATCTCTAGTACAGTTCCTATTATTATGTTGACGGCCCGTGATTCAGAAAGCGACCAAGTCATCGGGTTAGAGATGGGGGCGGACGACTATGTGACGAAACCCTTTAGTCCATTGACCTTGATTGCACGGATCAAGGCATTACACCGCCGCAGTGAATTGGTTGAAAAAACAACACCTGAAGCTTCCGATGCCACCTTTGATATCGTCACCGATCATTTCAAAATGAACACAAAAACAAGGGAAGCCTATTTAAATGGCAAACCCATCGATGGGTTGACGCCGAAAGAATTTGATTTGCTTTATACGTTAGCGAAAAAACCGCGACAAGTGTTTTCGAGAGAACAGCTGTTAGAACTGGTTTGGGATTACCAATACTTTGGCGATGAACGGACCGTTGATGCACACATCAAAAAACTAAGACAAAAAATTGAAAAAGTGGGGCCACAGATCATTCAAACCGTCTGGGGCGTTGGGTACAAATTTGATGATGCGGGTGCTGCTTGATGCGCTACCTGTATCAACAGCTGATTGCATTTTTCGTGGTGATCTTCGTGATCTTGATGACGATTGGTATTGCGTTTACTCAAATGACACGCCAAACGTTACAAGAACGGAATTATGAGCAGTTAATGGGGTATGCTTCGTCGGTCGCGACGATTTCGCAAATCAGTGATTCAGAATATTTACAGCAAAATATGACCCGGGATGGCTATCTACAGTATTCCTTGCGTTTGGCTGAGAATATTTTGAGCAACCAAGATATCTCCTTTGCTTTCTTTAAAAGTCCTGATGACATTATTTATCCACTAGATACCGCTCATGCTGTTGATTTTCCGATCTCTGAAAAAGACTGGCAATCCTTAGAAAATGGGGCGCGTCTACAACTGACTTCCGCCACAAATTTATACGGGGAAAAAGAACTGACTTCCTATGTGTTGATACCTTTTTCTGTCAATCGCACGGATTTTTACGGTGTAATGGTGGTTTCGCAATCGGCAAGCAGTATTTTGAATCTTGTCAGTGCCTTTAATCAAAACTTGTTTAAAGTTTGTTTGATTTCGATCGTTGTCTCATTATTGATCAGTTACCTTTTCGCTACGTTCCAAGTAAGACGGATCAATCGAATGAAACGAGCAACCAAAGAAATTACTAATGGTAATTTTGATATTTTCTTGCCGGTGCATAATCGGGATGAATTTGATGAATTAGCCGAAGATTTTAATTTAATGACGAAATCCTTAAAAGAATCTCAAGAAGAAATTGAACGGCAAGAAGAACGTCGTCGGCAATTTATGGCCGATGCTTCTCATGAGATGCGTACCCCGTTGACGACCATCAATGGCTTATTGGAAGGCTTAGAGTACAACGCAATTCCTGAGAATCAAAAAGACAATGCGATCCGCTTGATGAAAAATGAAACCAATCGTTTGATTCGTCTTGTCAACGAAAACCTTGACTACGAAAAAATCAGGACCAATCAAATCTCGATGGTCATCAAAAAATTTGATGCGACGCAAACCATCAAAAATCTGTTGACGCAACTGGAGAGCAAGGCAGAAATTGCCAAAGATGTGCTGATTTTAGAAACAACCGAGCCAATCGATGTCTACGCGGATTATGATCGTTTCGTCCAGATCATGGTCAATATTTTACAAAATGCGATCCAGTTTACGGAAGAAGGAGAAATTCGGGTCCGAATAGAAAAAGGCTATTTAGAAACGATTATCGAAATCAGTGATACGGGGATCGGTATGTCTGAAGAACAAGTCAAAAATATTTGGGATCGTTACTACAAAGTCGATCCGTCCCGTAAAAACCGTCAATTTGGCGAATCAGGTCTAGGCTTATCAATCGTTGAACAGCTCGTACGCCTGCACAAAGGAAAGATCAGTGTAGAAAGTGAACTTGGCAAAGGCACGACCTTTAAAATCTCTTTTCCAGATATCGACTTGAATGAAGAATAAGGAATCGACCGGCAGCAATTCGCTTAGCCGGTCGATTTTTTTGCGGTTCATTGGCAGCAGCCCAAACAAAAAGACTTGCTTTTGCAAGCAAGCCTTTTTGTATGAGGGCTATGTAAACTATAGATAAGTGGTATAGGGCGTATGGGCAAAGCATTCGTCTTCATGGATCAAATAGATGGCAACAGCAAATTGTTCGGCGATTTCTTGGCACAAAGGTAGCAGGATTTGGACCTCTTCTGTTGTTAACGTGCTCAAGACATTTTCGATTAAAAGGGTTTCTCTTTCTGAAAGTAACGCTAAGAGCAGCTGAATTTTGATCTCCTCAAAGGGGCCTAATTCTGTCCGCTCTTTTTTCAAAGCCGATAAGGGAAGCTGAACATAAGGCAGAACACCCTCTAAATCGCCCCCTTTTTTATTTGCAAGAGATACATTGTCCATGACGGATAAAAAGGGAACGGAAGGCCATTGAGCACGAATCAAGATGGCTTTTTTTTGTGAAAGCAGCAAACTTAATTCAGAAGTTTTTGTTTCATTGTCTTTCGAAACATAATAGAAACCAATTGGTTTCGTTAGCTGAGTTGGTTTTTCCATTGTTTTTTCCTCCAATACAGACTATGTCCGCTGGCAATCAAACCAGTAAAACTGGTAACAGCGGCAAGTAAGACGACAAGTGTGTGGCGTGTGCTTTCAAATAAAATAGCAAGCCAAGTGGTGCTGTTCAAATCGACATTTTGGACCAGAATTTGACTATTCTGCGGAATCGTAATGGCGAATTCTTGTCCAGGAAGACTTTGTACAGCCTCCCAAAAGTTATCAGAAGCACGCTCTCGATCAAGGGCAATGATATGCCCACTAAGTAATTCCCGCTGGAAATAAGGCTGGAAGAGTAGCAATAAGACAAAGGCGATCACAGCGGCTGCTAAGAGCGGCAAGAGCATTTCAATGATCTGCATCGCTACCCATTGTCTGGTGGTGGCGCCACTTGCTAACCAAGCTGTGTATTCCGAGCGTTTATATAATTGATAGTAAACTTGAAAGCCAATAAAGACCAGTGTAAAGGCACTAAAAATCAAATAGAACAGTTGATGATAAATTGTCGTGACTGGTTGGATCTCTTCGGCTACTTTCGTTTGCAGATCTTCTGTCGCCAAGAGATCTCTTGTTTGAGCGATCACTTGATCCATCGAATAGATCAAGGCAAACGTCACGATCAAGCCAATCACGGCAAAGAAGGATACAAGCGTATAAAGCACCATGGCTTTTTTATGATAAAAAATGCTGGCAATCGCAAAATGTATAGTTTTCATCTAAGTCACCTCATCCTAGTACATAGTATAAAAGGGGAGTTTGAATAAAGTATGAAGTTCTTGTAGTAAAATATCGAAGCTAAAAAAGTGGCAAGAAAGTTCGACTTTTTCCTATCAAATAGTGCAAAAAAATCCAGCAAGGCAGGTGCCCTACTGGATTGATTATTGGTTGTTCTTACTTTACTCACCGCTATCTTGTTCCGTCATCTGCTGGTATTCTTGGAAGGTTTTTGTTTGATACAGATCGACGGTCGATTGATTGCCATTTTGAGAAAAGGCACTAGTTGAATCACTGCCTAGATTCTTTTCAATGTCCATCATTTGCTGAAGGGCGTCTTTGTAGTTATAGGTCGAAGGATCAACTTCTTCTAGACCGCTTTTCGCGTAGAATCGTAAAAGGTCACCATTATTGATCTGATCAGAAACCGAAAGCTGCTTGTCGACTTTGGCTTTCCATTCATCGACTTTGGCTTGCAATTCATCGGATGGATCGTTGATCGGCATGCCGGTACGATTGTCATACAATGTACTGCTGTAGTAGGTGTAGTCTGGTGTCACAAAGTCGCCATCGCGGAAAGCAACCAGTTGTTCGTTTTGATCAGAGAATAAATCTTGTCCTAATTGGATATAGTTTGATGTATCCACACCCAGTAAGTGCAATAGGGTTGGCAAGGCATCGACTTGGCCACCATACGTATGATTGATGCCGCCGTTTGATTGTCCTGGAATATGAATCATATAAGGCACACGTTGTAACGAGGCATTGTCAAAGTTTGTCCATGTAGAACTTGTTTTTCCAAGCAATTCTGCTAAGTTACGGTTACGAGAATTGGAAATTCCGTAATGGTCACCATATAAAACGATGACTGAATTTTCGTATAAGCCACTTTCTTTCAAGTAATTGAAGAACTCTTCCACGGCTTTATCCAAATAATTCGCGGTTGCGAAATAGCCATTGATCGTTTGATCAGAAGTGTTCGCTAGCGGGAAGCCGCCTTCTTCATTGGTAAATTCAGAATATGGGTAGTGGTTAGAAACCGCAATGAATTTTGAATAGAACGGTTGTTGCAGACGTTCTAAGTATTGTACGGATTGTTCAAAGAACGGTTTGTCATGTAGACCGTATTGGAATGAATTTTCATCATTGACATCATAATAAGATGCGTCGAAGAAATAATCATAGCCAAACCGTTTGTAGGTTTCATTTCGGTTCCAGAAGGTACCGGTATTTCCGTGGAAAACAGCACTGGTATAGCC
The DNA here is from genome assembly GCF_051714385.1 of Enterococcus sp. AZ141. NCBI lineage: Bacteria > Bacillati > Bacillota > Bacilli > Lactobacillales > Enterococcaceae > Enterococcus > Enterococcus sp. AZ141. The sequence goes on along the minus strand of NZ_JBIORT010000001.1, from coordinate 93,836 downwards.
TTGCGTTTGACCTAAAATATCTGGAGCTGCCTCAAAGGTATTTTTCCCACCCAGTTGAGTGAATAACGCTCCTTGATTCAATCCAAACAGGGAATTTTCGAATAATGTTTCGGCATCACTGGTCTTCCCAGCTTTTACTTGGTGGAAGAAATTATCAAAACTAAAGGTACTATCGCTATGGTATAAACTATTGATAAACGGCATGACTTCATGTTCCACGCCATCTTCATCTTTCAATTTATAATCGATCAAGAATTGCTGAACACTTTCTAAGTGAATATAAATGACATTCTTGCCTTTTGCGATACCGAACAGATCATCATTTGGTTCTGCGTAATGTTCTTTAACATAGCTCTCTACTTCGTTCATGTCGTTGGGACTCGCTTCGGCACGTACTTGCGAAGCTTGATAAGTTTGTACCCCATCATAAACCGTAAAGGCGTTGATCCCAAGGTATTTCACTAAATAGTCACGAGAAAACGTTCGAGTAAGCAGTTCAGGACGATCCGCTTCTGCTAAGAAAAGATTGGCAGAAAAGACCATGACAGCTAAGGTTGAGATCGCAAAAGCCATCCGTGCCCGCACAGGACGAGTGTCCATTTTGATTTTTTTCATTGAAAAGGCTGCAATCAGCACGATAAAGTCAATGAAGTACAACACATCGTAGGGACGGAACAAGCGAATTGCGCTTTCTCCTAGACCACTTGCTACTTTTCCTACACCGAGCATCGTGTTGATGGTGATAAAGTCAGTGAATTCTCGATAGTACGAAACATTAGAGAACAACAGCAGAGTCATCAAGAAATAGATCACAAGCATCGTGATATAAGCTGCTTTGGTTCTTCTTACGTACAATGCGATCGACAGCAACAACAAAGTCGTTGCGATCGGATTGATGAATAAGATGAAGTACTGAATGCTGCTTTCAATACCTAGGTGGAAGTCCACCATATAGGCAAAGATATTTTTTAGCCAAAATAATAGGGCTAATAGGAAAAAAAAGCCCATTCTTGTATTCACAAAGGTGGATACTTTATTTTTTTTCAAAGGAATCGTCCTCTCTTTTTCCAGTATAACCGGTAAATTACGATTTTACATCACAGTACATTTTACTAGGCTGTGAAAGACGTGTCAAATGAATTCCTTGTCATGACGCGGAATTAAGTATTTCTTTACTTTCAAGGATACAGACAATACTGTCGCTTTTTGCTATACTAAAAAGGAGAATGAATGGAGCAGATGAACATGAAAATAAAACTAACGAAGCAAGGATCAGCGAAGCTTCGCAAAAAGAATCCGTTGATCCAACGAGAAGATCTTCAACAAGCAATCGAGACGAAGGAGTGGGTCACCTTTATTGATCAGGCCAACCATTTCTTAGGTGTCGGCTATCTTGGGGAACAAAATAAAGGGATCGGATGGGTCGTATCCTTTGAAGAAACAGTGGTCGACCAAGCGTTTTTTGCCCAACGTTTTGCGAAAGCAAAAGGCAAGCGTAGTGCGTATTATCAAGATGAACTGACAGATGCGTTTCGTCTGTTTAACGGTGAGGGGGATCAATTGGGAGGTCTCACCGTAGATTTGTATGGCGAGTATGTCGTTTTCTCTTGGTACAATGCCACCCTTTATCAACATAAAGAAACGATCGTAGCCGCTTTTCGTCAAATCTTTCCCGAAATCAAAGGGGCTTATGAAAAAATTCGCTTTGCGTCTGAACTGCCTGAATCAGCATGGGTCTATGGGGAAACGGCGCCTGAACCCTTACTTGTGAAAGAAAATGGTGTCACGTATGCGACATATTTGAACGAAGGACTAATGACGGGCATCTTTTTGGATCAAAAAGAAGTTCGTGGGCAACTTGTTGATGGTCTGCCAGCTGGCAAGACGGTTTTAAATATGTTCAGTTATACGGGGGCGTTTTCTGTCGCTGCTGCTGTCGGTGGCGCTGCTCAAACAACGAGCGTCGATTTGGCAAAACGCAGTCTAGAAAAGACCCGCGAACAATTTGCAGTCAACGGCATTGATCCAGATACCCAGCGTATCCATGTCATGGATGTTTTCAATTACTTCAATTATGCCAGCAAAAAAGACTTGCGCTTTGATGTGATCGTTTTAGATCCGCCGAGTTTTGCCCGCAACAAGAAAAAGGTCTTCTCGGTTGCGAAAAATTATGGCGACTTAGTCACTGATAGTTTGGCGATTTTAGCGCCTGATGGCTTGTTGATCGCCTCAACGAATGCGGCCAATCTTTCACCGAGGAAGTTTCAAGAAATGATCGAAGCATCCTTAGAGAAAGCACACGTTGCTTATGAATGTATTCAAAGTTATCGTCTACCAGCTGATTTTGCGGTAGATAAGCATTTTTCCGAAGGGAACTATCTGAAAGTATTCTTTTATCAAATGAAAAAGGAGTGAAGGAGATGAGCCGATCAAAACCAGTAACGTTAGACGGGAAAACACCGTTGATTTGTGTGCCATTGATTGGGAAAACCAATGAGGAAATTTTAAAACAAGCTCTTGCTGCTGAGGAATCAGAGGCACAGATCGTCGAATGGCGTGTTGATCATTACAAACATGTCGAAGACCAGCAAGCGGTCTTAGATGCGTTATCTCATATTCGCACGACATTAAAGCACAAAGAGCTGCTCTTTACTTTTCGAACCTTGGAAGAAGGGGGCGAGCGGGCGTTCACATTGACCCAGTACAAAGAATTGTGTTTAGCTGCTGCTGATTCAGGCTTGATCGATTGGATCGATGTCGAATTAGAGAAAGCTGAATTTTTAGGTCGCGGCTTTATTCAAGAAATCAAAAAGGCACAGGTAAAGCTGATATTGAGCAATCATGATTTTGAAAAAACGCCAGAAGATGCTGTGTTGATTTTAAAGATCGGTGTAATGAATCAATTTGGCGCCGATGTTGGCAAGTTAGCGATGATGCCCAAGCAAGTCCAAGATGTTTTGCGTTTGATGGGGGTCATTACTAAAGCTCGTGGCTTCAACCAACTGCCGTTGGCGATCATGTCGATGGGGGAGCTGGGGAAAATCAGCCGTGTTAGCGGGGCATTGACTGGTTCAGTCTTTACTTTTGCTTCGTTGCAAGGGGCATCAGCACCTGGACAAATACCGATCGAACGAATGACCAACTACTTACAAGAATTTTCACTCAATGAGTAAGACCAGCCAAGGCCTTCTCTTAAAAGAAACCAAAACAAAAGAGGGATAAAATGGCGAAGAAGAAACAAAAAACCAATGCGATCCGTCAAGTAGAACAACAGAAAATCGCATATACCGAATACACTTATGAGTGGTCGGAAGATCATCTCGATGCGCAATCCGTCGCTGCGCAACTAGCACGCCCGCAAGCCATCTACAAAACGTTGGTGGCAGTGGGCAACAAAACAGGACCACTGGTGGCTGTAATTCCTGGAAATAGAGAAGTGGATCTGAAAAAGTTAGCAAAAGTCAGTGGAAACAAAAAAGTAGAGATGTTGCATCTGAGAGATTTAGAAGAGACGACTGGCTATATTCGCGGCGGCTGTTCGCCGATCGGGATGAAAAAGCTCTTTCCTACTTATATTGATCGTGGGGCGCAGACACTGGAAGAAATCGTGGTTTCTGCAGGAAAGCGCGGGTTGCAGATGGGGCTTGCTCCACAAGCGTTGCAACAATTGACTAGGGCGATCTTTGCCGATTTGTTGGCACCTGAACACGAATAAAAAATCCCCGTGAACCATCTTGAAATGCCGTTCACGGGGATTATTTTGTACTATTTTATTCCATTACTTCAATATCGAAAACCTCAATATTTTCTAAACCACCATAAAAGTCAAACCATGGAGTGGCATATTGTTTTAGAATGGCGTTTAATTCTTCAACATTTTCTTTCCCTTGGGTGTCCAGCCATTCCAACAACGCTTTGGCACCTTGTTTCCCATAAATTTCCACACTATCGCGCCAAGTTGCTCGCCCACCTAAGATTCCTGAGAATTTAGCACCGTGTTGACCAGCAAAGGTCAATTCATCGCGAAAGACATTCGCTGGAACTCCCGCACTCAAATAGATAAATGGCCGAGTCGCGGCGTCACTGGCTTCTTTGAAGTAATTGGCTGCTTCTTCTTGCGTATAGACGGCCTCTAAGCCTTCTTTTTGGAAGCCTTCCACTAAGTCGAACTGAACCGGTACTTCGACTTTCAAAATATCGATATGGTAGTGATCTTTCGTCAATTCCTGAATGGTTCGGATGACCTTGCTCGGTTTGATCTTGGCAAAAGCAGGTGATTTGTCATCTGTGATCTCATCATCATAGACGATCGGTTCCACAAATAAGGGAATATCGGCCGCCTGTGCCTCCGTACCTAAACGCTCCAAAAACGCATGTTTGGTATCTAAAATCTCTTGGGGTTCATCTGGATTATAATAAACCAAGACTTTTGCAGCATCCGCACCTTTTTTCACCAAGCGCTGCAACGATTCATTGGGTAAAATCTCTGGCAAACGACCCGGAGTGTTGACATCATAGCCTGTTTTTTCATAGGAAAGGATCAAGCCAGCATTGGGATTCTTTGCTTCGATCCCTAAGAAGCCATATTCCTCATCTAACAGAATACTGCTGACATATTTGGTCAGTTCTTGGGAAACCAACTGTTTGAATTCATAAATGTGTTCCATCGTAAAGTCATCCGGTCCAGTTGCCGCCTTCATCATTTTTTTCATGGAACCACGTTGGTCGATCGCTAGTGCGGCAATCACACCGTCCTCATTTGAAAGTTTTTGCATTCGTTCAAATTTACCTCTTGAAATTCGTTTCATAAAAAAAACCTCCCTCGATCTTGCTATCTTTAGTCTACGCCTACTTTGAGAAAAACCCAACTAATAAGCAAAAAGAGGGGGAGAACCAGGTGTTCGCAGCTACAGGCCAGGATATTGCTGCGAACACCCGGGTCGTCGATCAATAATTGAAATAACTAGCTGTTTCTGCTGCGTTTTTTCCAGAAACATGACCCGTGCAAAACGCAGCGGTGATGTTGAAACCACCTGTATAACCATTGATATCCAGCAATTCACCGGCAAAATACAAGCCATTGATTTTTTTACTTTCCATGGTCTTAGGGTTGATTTCTTTCAGATGGACCCCGCCGCCCGTCACGAAGGACTTTTCTAATGGGAACGTGCGGACAATGGTGATTGAAAAGCCTTTGATCAAGGAAGCGAGCGCCGTCAACTGTTCCGGTGAGGCTTTTTCAGCAACCAGCTCATGCAAGTCTAGCTGCTGCAAAAAGAAGGTCATCAAGCGCTCAGGCAAAAAGCCAGCTAAAGCATTCGGCAATTGTTTCCTCGAAGCCGCAGACTGAATTAATTCTTGGGTCAAGGCTTCCTGGGCTTTCGTCGGCAGACAATCCAGAACAACCGTCACTGGTTGCTGCTTTTTCAATTCTTGGTTCACAAAAGAGGAACAGCGCAAAGCAGCTGGACCAGATAACCCAAAGTGGGTAAACAAAAGATCCATGGTATGGGCGACGATGGGCTTTCCTTTTTGATCCAAGACGCTCAAGGTGATGTCTTGTAAGGAAATGCCCTGCAAGGTCCGTTCTTGAATAAAAGATTCTTCTGAAACAAGCGGCGATTCGGTTGGATAAAGCGGCGTAATGGTATGCCCGACTTTTTTCGCCATCTTATAGCCGTCCCCCGTCGCGCCCGTGGAAGGATAGGTGCGGCCACCCGTCGTCAAAATCACGCTTGGGGCAGAGAACTCATCGGTTTCGGTTCGTACGCCGCGTATTTGGCTGCCATCATGGATCAGCTTGGTTACGACCGTATTCGTCAACAGGGTGACGTGATGATCGTTGATTGCTTGAAGCAGCGCTTCGACGATGGTTTTTGATTTGTTCGTCACAGGGAACATCCGTCCGTGGTCTTCTTCTTTTAAGACGACACCTAAGTCTGCGAAAAACGCCATTACATCATAGTTATTGAATTGGGAAAACGTACTATACAAAAACTTTCCGTTTCCTGGAATATGAGCAACTAAATCATCTACCGGCCGATTATTGGTTACATTGCAGCGTCCGCCGCCAGTCATCAATAGTTTCTTGCCGATTTTTTTGTTTTTTTCGATTAATAAGACCCTAGCACCTTGTTTGGCAGCGGTGATCGCAGCCATCATACCGCTCGTACCTGCACCAACAACGATGACATCATAGGTTTTTTCCATTCTTCTCACCTCTTTGGGATTGTAACACATCGCCTATGACTGCTGAAAGGAGAGGGCGATTTTTTTCGAATGATAAAAAATTCTGACAATTCTAAAAAAAAGCGTGCAATTTCAGAAAATTTCTTTAAAATAGAAAATATCTTAAAGGAGGTAATGCACTATGACCAAAGCTTCAGCTTACGTGAAAGAAATTCAAGCGAAGATTCACGAGAAAGACCAACACCAACCGGAATTTCTTCAAGCAATTGACGAATTTTTACCTACGGTCGTTCCCTTTTTAGAGGAGCATCCAGAATATATTGAATCAAATATCCTTGCACTCTTAACTGAACCAGAACGTTTTATCCAATTCAGAGTCCCGTGGCAAGACGATCAAGGCAACTGGCAAGTAAACCGTGGCTATCGGATTCAATTCAACTCTGCAATGGGGCCTTACAAAGGCGGCTTGCGTTTTCACCCAAGTGTAAACTTGAGTATTTTGAAGTTTTTGGCGTTTGAGCAAATCTTCAAAAACAGCTTGACGGGTCTGCCGATCGGCGGCGGCAAAGGCGGAAGTGACTTTGATCCAAAAGGCAAATCAGATGCCGAAGTGATGCGTTTTTGCCAAAGCTTTATGACGGAGCTGTCAAAACATATCGGACCTGACCTAGATGTTCCTGCTGGCGACATTGGTGTCGGAGGTCGGGAAATCGGCTATTTGTTTGGTGCCTACAAACGATTGAAACAATACGATGCCGGGATTTTAACCGGTAAGCCACTAGACTTCTGGGGCAGTAAAAACCGCACAGAAGCAACGGGTTATGGCGCTGTTTATTTCGTTAAGCATTTATTGACAGACTTAGATGAAACATTTGAAGGCAAAAAAGCGATCGTTTCTGGAAGCGGCAATGTTGCGATCTATGCAATTGAGAAATTGCAAGAATTAGGTGCGACCCCTGTCACATGTTCTGATTCCTCTGGTTTTATTTATGACAAAGACGGCATTGATCTGGCCTTATTAAAAGAGATCAAAGAAGTGAAACGCGAACGTTTGACGGCTTACGCCAAGGAACGGCCAACAGCGGAATATCATGAAGGGGCAACTGTCTGGGATTTTGATACTCCAGCGGAATTAGCCTTTCCTTGTGCGACCCAAAACGAGATTGATCTCTCGCAAGCCAAACGTGCAAAAGCCAATGGCGTCCGGGTCGTTTCTGAAGGCGCGAACATGCCTAGCTCATTAGAAGCAGCAGAATATTTTATTGAAGAAGGAATTTTCTACTGCCCAGGAAAAGCAGCCAATGCCGGCGGCGTAGCCGTTTCTGCTTTAGAAATGAGTCAAAACTCCCAACGATTGCAATGGGAAAAAGCCGAAGTCGATGCCAAATTGGATGATATCATGAAGTCGATCTATGAAGCATGCCGTGATACAGCTGAAACCTTCGATCAAAAAAATAATTTTATGTTAGGTGCGAACGTCGCAGGCTTTGAAAAAGTTGCTAAAGCAATGTTTGCTCAAGGACTTGTCTAAAATCACCCAACAGGCTACCTATCAGGAATTACTTGAAAAAAGTTGGAAAAAAACGTAAAGTAGGTAGTGTATGAAAAACTATTTTTTCAAGGAGGACAAATCATGTCACACATCAAGTTTGACTATTCGAAAGTAGCACCATTCGTAAACGAATACGAATTGAGCTACATGCAAAGTCAAGTTACAGCAGCAGACAAACAATTACGCGAAGGAACAGGTGCTGGTAGCGACTTTTTAGGTTGGATCGACCTTCCTAAAAATTATGACAAAGATGAATTTGCGCGTATCAAAAAAGCGGCTGAAAAAATTCAATCTGATTCTGAAGTACTAGTCGTGATCGGGATCGGCGGATCTTATTTAGGAGCGAAAGCAGCGATTGATTTCTTAAATCATTCTTTCTTTAACTTGCTACCAAATGAAGAACGCAAAGCACCTCAAATCTTTTTTGCCGGTAATTCGATTTCTTCAACATACTTAGCAGATTTGATCGAAATCATCGGTGACCGTGACTTCTCTGTGAATGTGATCTCAAAATCAGGAACAACTACTGAGCCAGCGATCGCTTTCCGTGTTTTCAAAGAACGTTTGATTGAAAAATACGGCAAAGAAGAAGCCAACAAACGGATCTACGCAACAACGGATAAAGCGAAAGGTGCAGTAAAAGTTGAAGCAGATGCTGAAAACTGGGAAACCTTTGTGATTCCAGATGACGTCGGCGGCCGTTTCTCTGTATTGACTGCTGTTGGTTTATTACCAATCGCTGCCAGCGGAGCAGATATCGATGCCTTGATGCAAGGGGCAGCAGATGCTAGCGATGCTTACGCAAGTGACGACCTTGAAAAAAATGAAGCGTATCAATATGCAGCAATGCGTAACATCCTTTATCGCAAAGGCAAAGTAACCGAATTGCTGATCAACTACGAACCAGGCATGCAATACTTCTCAGAATGGTGGAAACAATTATTCGGCGAGTCTGAAGGAAAAGACCAAAAAGGGATCTATCCTTCAAGTGCAAACTTCTCAACAGATTTGCATTCTCTTGGTCAATACATCCAAGAAGGCCGTCGCAATATCTTTGAAACTGTCGTAAAAGTTGAAAAACCACGCAAATCAATTGCGATCCCTACACAAGAAGCAGATCTTGATGGTCTTGGCTACTTAGAAGGAAAAGAAGTTGATTTTGTTAATACGAAAGCTTTTGAAGGAACGTTACTTGCCCATACAGATGGGGATGTACCTAATCTGTTAGTAAAAATTCCTACAATGGATGCGTACACGTTAGGTTACACGATGTACTTCTTTGAGATCGCTGTAGGTATCTCTGGTTACTTAAACGGTGTGAACCCATTTGACCAACCAGGGGTTGAAGCGTACAAGAAAAACATGTTCGCCTTACTTGGCAAACCAGGTTTCGAAGATCTTGCAAAAGAATTGAACGAACGTCTATAATTCGACAAAGAAACGCCTTGTGCCAGTTCTGATTGGCACAAGGCGTTGTTTTATTTTCGCGTTTGTTGTGTTACTCGATAGTTGATCCAAAAAATCAGCGGTCTTCTTTTAATCCCCAAAGCAACGCAGCAGACAATAGTCCAAAGATACAGGTTTGAATAATTGGCATTTGACTCATCTCCTTTTGATTTCCTTTAGTATAAAATGCTTTTTAAGAAGTGGCACGAACAAACCAGTGCGTTTGAACGAACGAAACTGTCATTTCTTGGTGACAAATGCGTGATAAATTGAAATAAAACGTTTTCAATTTGATGCTTTTTTGTTATTATATCTTTATGAAAGAAAACGGTTGAGGTGAGGATATGGAGAATATTACGATCGGTGAAAAATATGTCTGCCAACCTGTCGGGGCGAGCAAGCCTGTGATCGGTGTGGTGGAAAAACTATACGTACATACGGCGTTGATCGTCGTTTCAAGTTATGAAGAAGAAGATCAAGCACAAGTAGAAGCTTGTAATCGTCGGATGATCGTCAGTTTCAATAAAATTTGTACGCAAACGAACGTTGCCTAACCAACTAGCAAAAAATGCTGCTCAACGGATCACCGTGAGCAGCATTTTTCTTTGTGTGAGATCAGCCAACGCCAATCACGAAATTCAATAGTTTGTCTGAATAAGTCATGTCTTCTTCCGACAAACTCAACTCTTCATTTAAAATCCCCATTTGGTCAGTAATGATCCCGTCTACACCGTAAAAACGCATTCGGCTGATAGTATCCGCATCATTGGGGGTCCAAACGAACACTTCCTTGCCATCGGTCCGGGCAGAAGCGATGAAGTTGCGGTTGATCGTACTGTATTCCATTGTCAGAAAGTCGGCACTGGTCAGTGGCGGCCCTACGACATTGAAAGGCATGATGTATCCCGACGTCAATTCAGGCGCCTTATCTTTTAATTCTTCAACAACTGTATAGGAGAGACTTTGCATAATATGCCCATTTGCAACTAAATCCTCTTGGTATCGGTCTAAGAAGGCATCTACGAGTGCCGCAGTATCTTTTTGTTGGGTTTTGATCTCCACCAGTAATTTTTGGTCCAACTGATTGGCAAGCGCCAAGTACTCGTCAAAAGTTGGAATACGGGCTGTCTGGTTGTTTTCTGAAACCGTCAGTGATTCGGCGTAACTCAAGGGCAATTGCTCGGGTTTTCCTTTGCCGCCTGTCAAAGGCCGGTAAGAAAAATCATGGTAGACAATAAAATGACCATCACTTGTTTGCTGGACGTCCATTTCCACGTAGTCCGGCTGATATTTCTCACTAGTAAATCGTAACGCTTCAAGGGAATTTTGGACCCCTTGTCCGTCGCTTACCCCTCGATGGGAGATCGTTACCGGATGGATCGAAGCAGCTGAGGTCAGATAGTTCATATTATACAGACTAACCCCAACACCAAAAAGTACCGTGACCAAGGTAAACAAGGAACTTTTCAGTCCTAGAAAATGTCGCTGGTTCAATGGTTCTTGGTGGAACCACGAAGGGATCTCTGGTAAAAAGCCTTCATCATCCATGAAATCAACGATGATGTAAAAAATAGCCACGGTCGATAAAATGACATTCAGTAACAAAATAAACTGCAAGAAAGTCATAATAAAAACAGCACTATACAACGCATAGTCCGGTGTAACAACTTCAATCACTGCTTGAAGGGTAATAAGCAGCGTGAAGCCCAGAGTCGTGATCAATAAGATACTACCACCGATAAAGACAAATTGACCAACGATGGCAAAAAAACGGCGTTTTGTTACTTGGAGGCTTTCTTTGATCGCTTTTCGAAAGGGCAGATCACGTAAAATCATTTCCGGTAAGGCAAAGATCACGCGAATCCCCAAGTAAATCAACAAAACATAAACCAAAAGCACTGCCCCAATGATCAAGACACGATTGGCAAAAATAAAGTCCATGATAAAGGCAGGGATTTTGATTTTTGCGAGTAAATCCGAATTAAAACTCAATCCACCGATGGGTAAAATCAGTAAGAAGTAAAAAAGGAAAAATAAAAAGGTCATCGGCCGTAATTTGCGCAATTGCAAAATAGTCATTCGTAACAATTGCCGCAAGCTGATGGGCTGCTTCTTTTTGATAAAATAGACACTCAGCAGCAAGAAAGTAAATTCAAAAAAGACGGCTAATAAGATCAAAAGCAAAATCAGGGTTAATGAGAGCAACACAATAGGGTGATCTGTAAAGATACTACCGATATTATCGAAAGAAAGGTAGGGCAAGCCGCCGCGCTTTAAGACGAACTTGGTGGAAGCCGATAATATCGGGATCACTAAGAACAACAAGGCACCGTGCATCAATAAAACATCACGGAAGTAGGCATTGCTGTCTTTCAAAAAATCCCACGTGTTGACTAAGCTGTTTTTTAAATAATTCATGGTCGTCATCCTAACAAAGTAAGTATTGTGGTTCAATTTATTCTAGAAAGGCGGTAAAAAAGAGCCGAACAGTTTTAGAAGCACATTTGCCACAGGCATAGTTCCCTGTTTGAAAAGCAGCTTCTTTACGTTCGGCTCGCTGAATTGATCGTTTTTCTTACATATGATTCTTATCCGCCTAACAAACCAGTTAAGAATGTTCCACCGTAAATCAATGCCATACTGTACAAGAAAATTGAAGCAGGTTTTGCCAACAAAATAATCAACGTAAATTTCTTCACTGTCATGTTGGTCAAGCCAGCCATTAGACAAAGGGCATCATCTGGGGCAACCGGTAGAAAGATTGCAAGGGCGAAAAGTTTTTCAAATCGGCTTTGGTTGTCTAACCAGCCGATATATTTATCGTAAGTTTTGTCACTGATCATACTTAAAATGAATGGTTTACCATATCGTCGGCCAAGCAGGAAAATAATGACAGAACCAATACTGATTCCTACATAGTTATAAACGAATCCTAGATAAGGACCGAAAATCAAGACACCTGCAGCGCTGGAGACACCACCGGGAATAATCGGGATTACTACTTGCAAGATCTGCAATAGGATAAAGACGATTGGTCCTAAGATAACGGAATTTCCAACTAGTCCTCGCAGTGCATTAATGTCTTTGAAAACACCTAGATTGATAAAATAGATGGTTAACGCGATCGATAAACCTAAGCCAATAATAGAAATCGTATTAATGATACGACGAGAAGTTGCTATGCTCACAGGACTTCATCTCCTTTATGTTTCATAATCTCACTATACGGGGTGAGACCAGAAAAATCCAGTAAAACAAATGACAAACGTCAAACAGTTTTGTAAGGTATGCCCTTATTATAAAAGAAGTCCGAAAAGAAAACATTGTACTAAAGTCTGAAATAAGAAAAATTTATAGTTTCTGCGCGCCAATAGTTTCAGGAGATTTTTTTATCTGGATGACGTTTTTTTGTGCGTTTCACTTGCCAGCGATTGACGATCTTTTCAACCACACTCGTCATCATGAACCCGCCGGCAATCGCCCCAGCGGTGATGACAACGATCATCAGATTTTCAAAACCGACAAAGTTGTCGCCCAAAGCGAATTCTCGAACGGCTTTGTAGGCAGGACCACCCGGTACGAGGGGAACGAGGCTGGGAATGTTAAAAATGATCATGGGCATTTTTTTTCTGCGGGAAAAAAAGATGCTGACGCAACCGACGGCAAATGCGGCTAAGAAGTTGGCACTGCCTAGACCGTAGCCAATCGTTTGCAATGACCAATAGATCATCCAGCCAACCGTTCCAGCAATGCCTGTGGCAACTAAGGCTTTTTTAGGAATATTGGTCAAGATGCCGAAGGTTACAGTGCTTAAGAAGCTGAAGGAAAGGTGAATAAAAATCGTCATGAGATCCCTCCAAATAAGGTGAAGACCGTGGCAATGCCGACACCGATCGCGGCAGCAGTAAAGATGGCCTCTGTTCCCCGAGCTGTGCCACTAATGAGATGGCCTGCCAAGATATCTCGAAAGGAATTGGTGATTGCTACACCAGGGACTAAGGGCATGACGGCACCGATAATCAAATTATCGACGTTTTGTGCGATATGAAGAGAGACCGCTAAGACAGACAAAGCACCGATCAGTAAGGAGGCACAAAACATATCCAAAAAGCGAATGTCGATCAGTTTCTTGACCCAATACGCACACAAAAAGCCAAGGCAGCCAATGACGAAGGTCGCTAGAAAGTCAAACCAAGCACCGCCAAAAATAATCATTAAGGTACTGCTGACCACGCCAGCACTAAGAACCTGTAGCCAGTAAGGAAAACTTGGTGTTGTCTGATTGACCTTTTTTAATGCCTCATGCAGTTCCGCTAAGGAAAGTTTCTTTTCCGCATAGGCGCGAGAGAGCCCATTGACGGCAACAATTTTTTCGAGATTGATGACTCGATCATGAACATTTTCTACTTGTGCATAGTGGCTACTGCGTAAGCCCATAAAAAGTCCAGTTGCTGTTACATAACTAATACTCCCTTGCTCTCCAGCGTTTGCCGCAATTCGATTCATCGTATCTTCCACGCGATACACTTCCGAGCCGTTTTCCATCATGATTTTCCCTGCTAATAAGCAGGTCTCCAATAATAGCTCTTTTGATTCAGCCATTTCCAAACCCCTTTTTCAATCGAATTTGCGTGCTACACTCCTAGTGTACAATTTCAGCGAGTTTTCAACAAGAAAGAAAAGTAGATTTGAAAAATAACTAGAACGCCATCCGTTGGATTTTTTGTGATAAATGAAAAAAGCAGAACATTTGCTATTACTAAACATTCGTTTTTAGTGAACAAAGTGAATAGAAATAAGATAACGGAAGGAGTGTTTTATTTTTAAAAAATGAATATCTCGGTTACAATTAAATAAATATAAAAAGGGGGATTTATTGATGCGAAGGAAGGTCTATACAAGAGAACACATTTTGAAGGCCGCTTATGAACTGATCAATAGAGAAGGTTTTGGCAACTTTACGGCCCGGAATATCGCTAAGCACATGGGAATTTCTACTCAACCAATTTATCTTGAGTTCGAAAATATGCAGGACTTAAAAAATACCTTGGTGGAGGCTGTTTTCAAAGATTTATCGGAAAATGTTTTTCCAGTCGTTCGAACAGGAGACAAACTTGTTGATTTAGGCCTGAATTATATACGCTTCGCGCAAGAGCAGCACAATCTCTACATCGCCCTTTTTATCGACGACTACGGCGGTGGGAAATTGATGCATGATTTTTCATCCACCTATTTCAAATCCTTGATCAAATCAGAAGAAAAATATGCAGATCTATCCGAAGATGCGATAAATGCACTACATAATGGCGCATGGATCGTTGTGACTGGTTTGGCTTCCTTAATGTCGGCGGGTATCATCACACCCACCGATGATCAGATCATCAAAATCATCAACGAGACGATCGAAGGCGTAATCGAAAAGAAAGAAAACTATATTTTCGATTAAAGAACAAAAAATCTGTATCCATTTCCACTTTGGATGCAGATTTTTCTTGACATTTTTTGTAAAACTAGCGAAAATAACTGTTATGGAGAGTTGGCAGAGTGGTAATGCAGCGGACTCGAAATCCGCCGACCCGGTTCATCCCGGCGCGCAGGTTCAAATCCTGTACTCTCCTTATACCAACGCTTTGGAGCGTTTAGCCTATCTTTCGAGATAGGCTTTTTTGTTTGTTGTGGGCAGAAGAATATAAATGACTGCCGAGGTTCATCGATAACCATCTGAAAAGCGATTAACCTACACTCGGTCTAGAAAACAGCATAATTGTTCCGTCAACTTGCCGATATCTTTTTTGCTTGTGGTCCTGCAACAAACGAAAAGAATCAATCGGGCAAACGTGCTAAGGCGTATTCAATTTGTTCAGAAGTAAAGCCTTCAAAGGAAAGTTGGCTCGCCACACGCTCATCCGATAAGGATAAATTTTGCGAGTAGCGAATCGCTTTTTTCAATGCTTGCTCGTTCCAATCGGCATCCACGGTGGCTACGGCAAAGTCTGCTGCGCTCTCAGAAAAATCTTCATAGAGTAGTTGGCGTTTTAAGCTCGACTGAGAAAACGCATTGCTGGATAAGTACCTTTCTGCACGATTCAGTGCATTTCTTTCTTCACGAGAAAGTTCAGGTGTATGTTGCTCGTTGTTCGCGGGTTCTTCTTGTTGTGCGCTACTTGCTTCGTTGTTGCCAGCTTTTTGTTCTCCTTGTGGTTGTTCCATGGAAGCAGCGGCATCGCCAAAGGATTCGCTTTGCCTTGATTCGTTACGTAAAGAAAGGCTTAATTGCGCAGTGATGCTATCGAAAGATGTCACATCTTGGTAGAAGGACAAGCCACCATAAGAAAACAAGGCAATAAAAGCGGAAGCGACAATGATCAAAACGTTTCGATCTCGTTTTGCATTTTGTTTTACAAGCCCAATATAAAATAAGACAATGCCAAAAACGAAACAGAACAATCCAATGAAAAACAAAATGGCGAAAAACGTAGCCATAAAAATTCCTCCTAAATAAAAGTCTCCTGAAAAGACAATAGTACTATGTTCTGTACCAGAAAACAGATTTGTCTTTTCATGAATAGAGGAAAAGGATGATTTGACAAATGTAATGTGTATGCTATTAATGGATCATTCATAAGTATTAAAGGAATGACGCTCAAGAATGACTAGTGAAATAGATGGTAAACTTAATAAAAGCACAGTTGTATCAGTAGGAGGCAAGAAGATGGATTTTGAAGAAAAAGATTATTTTATGCGTTATACAAAAGTTGCGGCACAGGGATTGAGTAAGTTTAGTACGCAAGGATCTGTTGATGAAATCTTACAGCTAGATGAACAGCAAAGTGGACAGAAGCAAGAAGTGGATGCTGCAACAGACAAAAGCGAGCCAAAAAACAAGAAAGCACCTAGCTAATTATTTCCTTAGCGAGGTGCTTTCAGTACGAATCGGTATCCTTCATTTGGATAAACTCCTTATGCAGTTTTTTTCAATTCTTGTACAGCTTGCTCGATCGTAATTCCAGTCGCAAAATGATTCGCATCTTTTTTATCGAAAACGATAAATAAATTCAATTTGGTATCCAGAGTTACACGATATTGTAGATCTGTGTTATAGAATGTCATAGTCATTCTCCTTTCTTAAAACTTGTCATTGAAAGGCAACGGTTAGTTGATAACGAAATTCCATAGTTAGAATAACACTTTTTTTCACAATAGTCCAATAAAACTATCAAACGAACAAATCTGACTGATTATTTTCAGGAAATCAATGCTGAGAATGGAAGCAAAAGAAGTTTGCTGGAGTCAGTAAATTCGGGAAAAGTATCTTTGTATATTTTCAGAAAAATAGAATTCATAAAAAATTTCTTAAGAATTTTGAGGATAGCTATTTTCTTAGATAACAAATTTGTAAGATTGAGAGTATGAGATGATTGGAAACCTTGATATCATAAGGTTTATCTTCAAATTGTGTTTTGTGCAAAAATATATTGATTGTATTTTTTTGAAAAAGAGATCGTATCTCTTGAATTCTATGGTATGATTTACTTTAGAAAAATGAAAATGGATTATGAAAACGGATGTGAAAATATGTGCGGAATTGTCGGCTTTGTCAATTCAAAAGACCAAAAAGAAATCATTATTGAACGCATGATGGACCGGATCGTTCATCGCGGACCAAACAGTTCAGGGAAATTTACCGACGACCGAGTGGCATTAGGGTTTCGTCGTTTATCGATCATCGACTTAGAAGGTGGCTCACAACCAATTTTTAATGAGGATCGAACAAAAGTAATCATTTTTAATGGTGAAATTTACAACTTTCAAGTATTGCGTGAGGAATTGATCCAAGCAGGTCATGTCTTTTCTACCCATGCGGATACCGAAGTAGTCTTACATGGCTATGAAGAGTGGGGCATTGATGTGTTGCAGCGCCTGCGGGGAATGTTTGCTTTTGCCATCTGGGATACTCAAAAACAAGAGCTTTTCGGCGCGCGGGATCACTTTGGCATCAAACCGTATTACTATGCGCAAATGAACGGCAGTTTCATGTTTGGCTCTGAAATCAAAAGCTTTTTGCCTCATCCAGATTTCAAGAAAGAACTAAACCAGGAGGCGTTGAAACCTTATTTGACGTTCCAATACTCGCCTTTGAACGGAGAAACCTTCTTTAAAGGCGTTCATCGTTTGCAAGAAGGGCATTATTATCTGTTTAATGAACAGGGATTGACGATCAAGCAGTACTGGGATGCAGATTTTTCAGTGAAAGAAAATCATTCAAGAGAAGAATGGGTCGATAAAATCGATCAAGCAGTCCAAGAATCAATTGCCGCTCATAAAATCAGTGATGTTGAAGTCGGCTCATTTTTATCCAGTGGTGTCGATTCAAGTTATGTGGCCTCGGTCTTGCGCCCAGATCACTCATTTTCAATTGGGTTTGATGACAAAACCTACAACGAAGCGATCGAAGCCCGCAAATTGACGGAAAAGCTCGGCTTGAACAACACAGCAGCGGTCATCGATGGTGAAATGTCCTTTGAGGCATTTCCGCTGATTCAGTATCACTTGGACGAACCGGATTCTAACCCAAGCTGTGTCCCTTTGTACTTTTTAGCCAACCTAGCAGCACAGCAAGTGCGGGTCGTTCAATCTGGGGAAGGGGCAGATGAATTATTTGCCGGTTATGCTGCCTATGGCTTCCACACAAACTCTAAAGCGGTTCGCGTTTTTGCCCAAGGCTTGAAAAAACTGCCGCAAAACATCCGCTTTCGTTTAGGGCGTCAAATCGGCAAAATGAAAAACTTCCATGGTCGAATTCATCTTTATGAAGCAACGGCACCTGCCCAAGACTTCTTTATCGGGCAAGCCCTGGTTTTTGAAGAAGAGGAAGCACTACAGCTTTTAAAACCAACGTATCAAAAAGGACCATCTGTTGCTGAAATCGTTGCGCCTCATTATGAGAAAGTCAATGGTCTCAAAGACGAGGTCAACAAGATGCAATATTTGGATCTTCATCAATGGATGCCGAAGGATATTTTGTTAAAAGCAGACAAAATGTCCATGGCGAGTTCTTTAGAATTACGGGTTCCGTTACTGGATATCGAGATGCAAAAACTGGCGCAAACGATCCCGACGAAATATTTGATCAATCAAAACAATACGAAAGATGTGTTTCGACAAGCGTCAAACCGTCATTTGCCAAAAGAATGGGCAAACCGTGAAAAGCTAGGCTTTCCTGTACCAATCAAGGCATGGCTGAAAGAAGGAACAGGGTATGAAGCAGTTAAAGCCCTTTTTGAGTCAGACTTTGCAGCAACCTTCTTTGATCAAACAGCGATTTTGCAAATGCTAGAAGACCATCGCCAAGGAAAACCGAATCTTCAGCGAAAAATCTGGACGATCTTTACATTCTTGACCTGGTACAAAGTATTCTTTATTGATGAATCGATTCCCGAAGCCAAAGAAATCGTTTATGAAACACTTTGATTTGAATATGGAAGCAAAAAAAAGCTGATGCGGACAATCCCGCATCGGCTTTTTTTATAGACCTAAATATTTTTCCAAGTAATCGACCATGCCATCTTCCGCATTGGTTTTGTCAGTAACATCATTGGCGATTGATTTTAATTGTTGCGTGCCATTTGCCATAGCAACGCCCCAACCCGCATAATCCAGCATCTCCAAATCATTGTGTTCATCACCAAAAGCGATGATATCTTGCCGATCCAAAGACAAAGAATCCGCGATCACCGAAAGACCAAGTGCTTTATGGACCCCTTTTGGTACGATCTCTAAGATGGCTTGAGGCCCGCCCCACGTGCGAACATCGACTGCATCGTCAAATTGATCCTTGATACGTAAAGAAACAGATTCTGCTAATTCATTTTCGGTTTTCACCAGTAATGAAGTGGGATCCGTTTTTAAATTTGCTAATAGATTTTTTTCGGAAGCATTACCCGAAAAGAAAAAGTGTTGATCAAATCCGCTTAAATCATCAATGAAAAAGGTTTCGCGATTTTCTGCTGCGACAAATGTCAGCCCCAATTGCTCTTTTTGTGCCATGAGCTCAAACGCAATTTCTCGAGAGATCGAGTGCTCCATTTCATTTGCCCATACTTGTCGAGGTTTATGGACCAACCCACCGTTAAAATTGACCATTGGTGTTGTGAGCGCCAATTCTTTATAGAATTGATCGCTCATACGAAAAGGTCTTCCTGTAGCGATGGTAACAAAGTGTCCCGCTTTGGTGGCGCGAACCAGTACCTCACGTGTGCGAGGGGAAAGTTGGGATTCAGTATTTAAGGTTGTGCCATCTAAATCAATGGCGATGATTTTTGGTTTCAAAAGACTCGCTCCATTCTCTTATGGTAGTGGCTTAAGTGTAACATATTTCTGTCATTTCACAATACAAGTAAGTTTTCGATAAGTTTTCATAATAGTTACAAAGTAAAACACGAACATTAAACGTTTTTGGTTCGTTTTATTCGGAAAAAGGTTTGAAAAGCGAAAATTATTCCCTTATAATTTGTAATTGTTCGATGAAAAGCGCAATTATTCATTTTTTCTTTTCATAGAAACGATTAAAGTTCAGGAGTGAAACATAACATGGAAAAGTTTTTCAAATTAAAGGAGAATAAAACGACGGTTTCCACAGAAGTGATGGCTGGGGTCACCACCTTCTTCGCGATGAGTTATATTTTGTTTGTGAATCCGACGATTTTATCTGCTGCAGGCATGCCGTTTCAAGCTGTTTTCCTAGCAACGATCATCGCTTCAGTGATTGGTACCCTGATCATGGGCTTATTTGCAAATGTGCCTTACGCGCAAGCACCTGGAATGGGACTTAATGCATTCTTCACCTTTACCGTTGTTTTTGGTTTGGGGTATACGTGGCAGCAAGCATTAGCGATGGTTTTCATCTGCGGCCTGATCAACATTTTTATCACGGTGACTCGAATCAGAAAAATGATCATTCATGCGATTCCAGAAAGCATGCAGCATGCAATCGGCGGCGGCATCGGGATCTTTGTGGCTTATGTAGGGATCAAAAATGCCAACTTGCTAAACTTCAGTGCAGACACTGCCGCAGTGACGGGTTCAGTTGTCGACGGTGAGACGATTGTGAGTGCCAATTTTAATGGGGGGATCGTCCCAGCTTTGGCGAATTTCAATAATGCACCTGTTTTGTTAGCAGTGATTGGTTTAGTAGTGACTACTTTATTAGTGGTGAAAAATGTTCGTGGGGCAATTATTTTTGGTATTTTAGGAACGACGATCATTGGTATTTTGATGGGTGTGGTGGATTTAAGTGCCATTGATTGGCACGGGAATTCATTAGGAAGTTCCATCAGCGAACTAGGAATCACATTTGGCGCTGCGTTTGGCTCTGAAGGAATGGGCTCACTATTCAGTGATTCTGCCAAAATCCCTCAAGTAATCATGACGATTTTAGCGTTTAGTTTATCAGATGTCTTCGATACGATCGGTACATTTATCGGAACCGGACGTCGTACAGGGATCTTTTCGAAAAAAGATGAAGAAGCGGTTGAAAACAGTAATGGGTTGAATACGAAGATGGATAAGGCTCTTTTTGCAGATGCCGTAGCCACTTCTGTAGGGGCCATCGTAGGGACCTCAAATACAACGACTTATGTGGAATCAGCAGCTGGCATCGGTGCTGGTGGACGCACGGGCTTGACTTCCGTTGTGGTGGCAGCACTCTTTGCGATCAGCAGTATCTTTTCTCCACTGATCTCAATCGTTCCCGCACAAGCGACAGCACCGGCATTGATCTTGGTTGGGGTAATGATGATGGCTTCTTTTGCGGACATCAAGTGGACTGATCTAGAAGAAGCAGTTCCAGCCTTCTTCGCGTCCATTTTTATGGGCTTGTCTTACAGTATTTCAAATGGGATCGCTGTTGGTTTCATTTTCTATGCATTAGTGAAAGTAGTGAAAGGAAAAGCCAACGAAGTGTCTCCGATCATCTGGGTCGTCAATGCGTTGTTTATCCTGAACTTTGTCATTTTGGCTTTGATCAGTTAAGTTTAATGATGAAAATCTTTCTGTATTTTAAATGCAGAAAGATTTTTTATTTGATTATTACTCACGATACGGTATAGTATTTGTGAAAGAAGGTTTGTAAATGAAGATTGATTGGAAACGAAATCTACTGATTTCATGGGTAGGTTGTTTTTTTACGGGTGCCAGTTTTAGTCTTGTCATGCCATTCATTCCCTTATATATAGAAGAGTTAGGCGCTCCAGAGAGTCAAATTGAGTTGTTTTCTGGATTAGCAATCTCAGTAACGGCGTTTGCGGCGGCTATCATTGCTCCAGTTTGGGGAAATCTAGCAGACCAAAAAGGTCGTCGTTTAATGATGATTCGCGCGGCTGCGGGGATGACAGTGACGATGGGTTCTTTGGCTTTTGTACCGAATGTCTATTGGTTATTGATCATGCGTTTCTTTACCGGAATTTTATCGGGGTATATTCCAAATGCGACTGCGTTGATCGCTTCGCAGGCGCCTCGAGAAAAAAGCGGTTGGGCGCTTGGGACATTGGCTACAGGAGCCATCGCAGGGAATTTGATTGGTCCTTCGATGGGTGGGGCGTTGGCGCAATGGTTTGGCATGAAAAATGTCTTTATTATCACAGGCGTTGTTCTACTAATCACGCTGTTGCTTACGATTTTTCTCGTTCAAGAAGATTTTGAGCCAGTTGAAAAGGGCGATCTGCTTTCCATTAAAGAAATTTTTGGTCAAATCAAAAATATGCAGTTGCTTGTTGGCTTGTTTATTACTTCCCTGATTTTACAGCTAGGTGTAACGAGCATCAGTCCGATCCTCACATTGTATATTCGTGATTTAAGCGGGGATACGGGCAATATTTTGTTCGTCAGCGGATTGATCGTCTCTGTTGCCGGTGTTTCAGCGATTATCTCCTCGCCGTTTTTAGGCAAAATCGGTGATCGTTATGGCAATCACAAAGTGCTGTTGGGGGGCTTAGTACTGTCATTTTTCTGTTTCATTCCGATGGGCTTTGTCTCTACTCCGTTTCAACTAGGCGTGTTGCGCTTCTTGCTTGGTTTTTCTACCGGTGCCTTGATGCCGTCCATCAATACACTGATCAGCAAGATCACTCCAATGGAAGGGGTCAGCCGTATCTATAGCTACAACCAAATGTTCTCCAACTTTGGGCAAGTGTTAGGTCCAATGGTCGGCTCAACGGTGGCAGCCGGTTTTGGCTATCCAGCCGTCTTTTGGGTGACGAGCGGGTTTGTACTGATCAATATTTTTATCTCAGGATTTAATTTCCGTAAAAGCTTACGTAAAACGGACATCAGTGAATAGTTGAAAAGAAAAAAAAACCAGTTACAATAAAGGTAACTGGTTTTTTTTTAATGGCTTGTCTTTTCAGGCGCTGGTGCGATAATACCAACAAGAATGATCACCACACCTGTGACCAAAGAGATGATTGAAGTTAATTGAAAATCATAAGTTGCTCCAGCAAGTGAGCTGCCTAGATAGCCAACGACTTGACCTAATACAAAAGTCCAAAATAAAGTGACTAGGTAACGCATGACGACACCTCTTTTCTGCGTATCTTCCATTTCGACTTTAGTTTATCACAAAAATATTTATTGTAAAGATTTTCACTTTTTCATTTTGTTTTTCAAATCTATTTACTAGCAGAAAGAAAGAGAATTTTCATTTTTGGAGGGATTTCAATGTATTCACAGCTCACCACCTTAAGCGCCTATTCGTTGCTGCAAAGTACGATCAAAATTCCTCACTATATAGAGCAAGCCAAAAAGATGGGCTATCAGACATTGGGGCTGACCGATCATAATGTTCTCTATGGCGCGGTCGAGTTTTATCAACAATGCCTAGCACAGGGCATCAAGCCGATTTTTGGCGCTTTGTTCGACTGTACCTTCGGAGAGGGATCAATGTCCTTTCCATTGTACGTATTTGCAAAAAACCTCAAGGGCTATCAAACCTTGATGCGTTTATCAAGTGAAAAAATGATCACCGAGCAGTTGAATTTAGCTGCTTGTGATTCTTTGCAGGATCTCTTTGGTTTGCTGCCTGAAGGCGAGGGGTTTCTGCCTTCTCAGCACGATGATCTAGAAGCCAATCAAGAAGCACTGCGAGCAATCAGCCATAAATTTGATTCTGAGAGCTTGTTTTTAGGGATTACTAGCAAAGGGCTAGATCCAGAAACGATCGCTTGGTTTAACGAGCAAAACATTGCACCATGTGCGTATCAACCCATCGCGGCTTTAGCACAAGAAGAAGCCTTTGCAGTCAAAGTGATGACCCATATCAAAGAGGGCTCGCAAATTGAAGACTTTCGTCAGGCAAAAGAGCAAGCGACTACACAGCTTTTTTTACAACCGGCAGACCAATTGACTGCGTCATTTGGCGAAGCGTCGCAGGCATTGATGAATAATCAGCGGATTGCAGCTGAATGCGCCGTCGAGCTGCCACTGCATCAGCGGCTATTGCCTCATTACCCGTTACCAGCAGAAGAAAATGCTGCGGACTATTTGCGCAAAATTTGTTTTGAACGTCTGCCTCAGCGTGTTGCTCACGTTACATCGGCGTACGAACAGCGTTTGGATTATGAGTTGTCTGTCATCCATAAGATGGGCTTTGATGATTACTTCTTGATTATTTGGGACGTCATGGACTTTGCCCACCAACAAGAAATCGTTACCGGAGCTGGACGGGGATCCGCTGCCGGAGCACTGGTGGCGTATGTTTTATCTATCACCGACGTGGATCCAATCAAATACGATCTTTTGTTTGAACGATTCTTGAATCCAGAACGTTACACGATGCCTGATATTGATTTAGATATTCCTGACAATCGCAGAGACGAGATTTTACAGTATGTGCGCCAAAAATATGGGCAAGAATATATGGCACAGATTGCCACGTTTGGTACCATGGCGGCCAAAATGGTTTTGCGAGATGTTTCTCGGGTCTTTGGTCTCTCGCAAAGTGAAGCTAATCGCTGGTCAAAAGCCATCCCCAATGCCTTGAAAATGACCTTAGATCTTGCTTATGAACAATCCAATCAGCTGCGAGAGCTGGTTTCGTTCAATGAGCGGAATCAAGTAATGTTTCAAGTCGCCAAAATCTTAGAAGGACTGCCCCGTCACGTATCGACCCATGCCGCCGGTGTGGTGATCAGTGACAAGAATCTGCTTGATTTGGTGCCTTTGCAAGAAGGCAGCGATGGGATTTGGCTGACCCAGTTTACCATGAATGACGTGGAAGCCATTGGCCTATTGAAGATGGATTTTTTAGGTTTGAGAAACTTGTCGATCATTGATAATACCTTGAAAGGTATCAAACGAATCAGCCAACAAATCGTAACCCAAAAAGAGATTCCTCTTGATGATCCAGCAACATTGCGTTTGTTTCAAAAAGGGGAGACGGCAGGGATCTTCCAATTTGAATCAGCGGGAATACGCAATGTCTTGCGCAAGCTAGGGCCAGAAAGTATCGAAGACATTGCTGCAGTCAATGCCTTGTATCGCCCGGGACCGATGCAAAATATTGATACTTTTATCAAGCGGAAAAAAGGACAAGAGCGGGTCTCTTATCCGGATGACAGCTTGATTCCAATCTTGCAAAACACTTACGGAATCATTGTTTATCAAGAACAGATCATGCAAGTAGCTTCCAAAATGGCTGGTTTTAGCCTAGGACAGGCAGATATTTTGCGGCGAGCAATCAGTAAAAAGAAAAAAGACGTGTTGGATGAAGAACGTCGCCATTTTGTGCAAGGTGCGTTGGCCAATCATTATGACGAGAAGACCGCCAATTTGGTCTATGACTATATTGAGCGCTTCGCCAACTATGGGTTTAACCGTTCCCATGCGTTTGCCTATTCCTTTATCGGCTTTCAAATGGCGTACTTGAAAGTGCACTATCCGGCACCTTTTTTTGCTTCGATCTTGCACTCGGTACGCAATACTGCAAGCAAAATGAAAGAATACTTAAATGAAGCCGCACGTTATGGAGTAGAAGTATTGCCACCATCGATCAATACCAGTGGGTTTAGTTTTCAACTGCAAAATGAGAAACAAATCCGCTTTGGGTTCAGCAGTATCAAAGGGATTCGGCGCGACATGATCCAAGACATTTTGACAGAACGAAAAGAGCATGGCAATTTCACGTCCATGGATCAATTTTTACTTCGCTTGAATCAGCGGAACAGCAAGTGGTTAAAGTTGGACTATTTATTGCCGCTTTTGAGCATCGGTGTATTCGATGTGATTGCGCCTAATCGAAAACAAGCATTGATCCAACTAGAAGGGAAAATCCAAAATATTACTTATAGTGGCGGCAGTTTGGATCTCTTAGAAACCATGGCTTTAAAAGAAGAAGCCGTTGCCGATTACAAACTGGAAGAGAAACTGGCTTTGGAAGAAGAATACTTAGGTGTTTATTTGTCTGGCCATCCCGTAGAACAGTTTCAAAAATTGCATCAATTAAAACAAATCACCGATATTGCCGATCTGGTTCCGAATGAACGGGTCCGCATCCTTTTGTATGTCCGCAAGATTCGGGAGATACGTACAAAAAAAGGCGAACAGATGGCATTTGTTGAAGGAACGGATGCTAGCAAAGAAGTTTCAGTAACGATTTTTCCCATCGTTTATCGACAAGTGCGTTCCTTGATCGAAGAAAATGCTGTTCTCTATATTGAAGGAAAGGTCGAGGTAAGTCGTTACAATGGTGAAATCCAACTCATTGCTGATAAAATAGACTTAGCAGAAAACGTTCAAAATAAAATTGCGCCACAAACTTGCTACTTAAAGATTTCTGCTGAAGCCGAAACGTCGCACCTGCAAGCATTGTCGAAGGAAATGAAGCAGCATCAAGGAAATATTCCAGTGGTGATGTTTTATGAAAGTAGTGGCAAAAAAGTGTTATTAGCAGAAGAAAACTGGGTAACGGATGAGCCGAACTTTGTCACACAACTGAAGGCATTATTAGGAAATGGAAATGTAATTTTCAAGTAATTTTCCGAAAACGATAATTCAACTTACACTTTTTTCAACTTTTTCCCACTATTTCAAGACATTTTCATGGAATAATGGTAGAATATGTCTCGTGGTTATTACTTGAAAACTAGCAAACAGGGGCTTCCCTAAACAAAATCTTTTGATGAGGTGAAAGAATAATGAAACGCATTGGAATTCTAACCAGTGGCGGCGATGCACCAGGAATGAACGCAGCGATTCGCGCAGTTGTCAGAAAGGGTATTTTTGACGGACTTGAAGTATATGGAATCAACTATGGCTATGCCGGACTAGTCGCAGGCGACATTCGTCGCTTAGATGTTGCTGATGTTGGTGACAAAATTCAACGTGGTGGAACATTCTTATATTCAGCACGTTATCCAGAATTTGCGACACAAGAAGGGCAATTAAAAGGAATCGAGCAATTAAAGAAATTTGGCATCGAAGGGCTAGTCGTGATTGGTGGAGATGGATCTTACCATGGTGCGATGGCACTTACTCGCCACGGTTTCCCAGCAATCGGGATTCCAGGAACGATCGATAACGACATTCCAGGAACAGATTTCACGATTGGTTTTGATACAGCGATCAATACTGTCTTAGAATCGATTGACCGTATCCGTGATACAGCGACATCACATGTCCGCACATTTGTGATCGAAGTAATGGGACGTGGTGCTGGCGATATCGCTTTATGGTCAGGTGTGGCCGGTGGTGCGGATGAAATCATCATCCCAGAACATGATTTTGACATGCAAGTTGTTGCTGATCGTATCCGTGAAGGACGCGACCGCGGGAAAAAACATTGCTTGATCGTTTTAGCCGAAGGCGTGATGGGCGGAAATGATTTTGCTGACAAACTTTCTGAATACGGCGATTTCCATACCCGTGTATCAATTCTAGGACACGTTGTCCGTGGTGGTTCACCAAGCGCTCGTGACCGTGTGTTAGCAAGTAAATTTGGTTCATATGCCGTTGAATTATTGCAACAAGGCAAAGGCGGTCTATGTATCGGTATCGAAAACAATGAAATGATTGCTTCTGATATTATCGAAACCCTTGAAAACAATCGTCACAAGCCAGATCTTAGCTTGTATAACTTGAACAAAGAAATCTCATTTTAAAGAGATTTTTTAGAGCAACGCAACAGTAATTTTGTAAAAAAAGCTTATTAGCTATTTTAAATAAATGAATAGGAGCGTTTAGTAATGAAAAAAACAAAGATCGTAAGTACATTAGGACCAGCAAGTAACAGTGTGGAAATTATTTCTCAACTGATTGAAGCCGGTGCGAATGTCTTCCGCTTTAACTTCTCTCATGGAGATCATGAAGAACAATTAGCGCGTATGACAATGGTTCGTGAAGCCGTGAAGAAAACTGGTAAAGATGTCGGTATCCTTTTAGATACAAAAGGTGCTGAAATCCGTACAACTGTACAAAATACGACAGAAGCTGACTTTGGTCGTGCTGGATACATCCAATTTAACGTTGGCGATGAAACACGCATTTCAATGGATCCAGAACACAAAGGAACAAAAGAAAAAATTGCTGTAACTTATCCTGGTTTATTTGAAGATGTTCATGTGGGCGGACACATCTTGTTTGATGATGGTTTGATCGACATGGAAATCAAAGAAAAAGACGAAGCAACCCGCGAATTAGTGGTTGTTGTTAAAAATGCTGGAATGTTAGGATCACGTAAAGGGGTCAACGCTCCTGGTGTATCAATCAGCTTACCTGGTATTACTGAAAAAGATGCAGAAGATATCCGTTTTGGTCTTGATAACGATATCGACTTCATTGCCGCTTCATTTGTACGTAAAGCGCAAGACGTTTTAGAGATTCGTGAAATTTTAGAAGAAAAAGACATGACTCATGTGCAAATCTTCTCTAAAATCGAATCACAAGAAGGTATCGATAATATCGATGAAATCATCAAAGTTTCTGATGGTATCATGGTTGCCCGTGGTGACATGGGTGTTGAGATCCCTGCTGAAGAAGTACCAATGGTTCAAAAGAGCATCATTAAAAAATGTAACGCTGCTGGTAAATCAGTTATCACAGCCACACAAATGTTAGAGTCAATGCAACAAAACCCACGTCCAACCCGTGCAGAAGCTTCTGACGTTGCCAATGCTGTCTTTGATGGTACCGATGCAACAATGCTTTCTGGTGAATCAGCAAACGGTGACTACCCTGTTGAGGCAGTAGCAACAATGGCACGGATCGACATTGAAGCTGAAAAAGCTTTATCAGAAAACAGCACATTCCAAATCAACCAATTCGATAAAACAGATGTAACAGAAACAATCGGTTTATCTGTTGCTCGTGCGGCGAAAAACCTAGGGGTAAAAACAATCGTTGCAGCGACTGAATCTGGCTACACTGCAAAAATGATCTCTAAATATCGTCCAGATGCTGACATTTTAGCTGTTACATTTGACGAACGTACAAAACGTGGCTTGATGCTTAACTGGGGTGTCTACCCAACCGTTGCTGAAAAACCATCAACAACTGATGAAATGTTTGAATTAGCAGCAAAACAAGCAGTTGATTTAGGTTTTGCTAAAGAAGGCGATCTAATCTTGATCACAGCCGGTGTTCCTGTTGGTGAACGCGGAACAACCAACGTCATGAAGATCCAATTGATCGGTTCAAAATTGCTTGAAGCGCAAGGGATTGGTGAAAAATCAGTTGTTGCCAATGCCGTGATCGCTCACAGTGCCGAAGAAGCAATTGCGAAAGCAAAAGATGGCATGATTTTAGTTGTACCAACAACAGATAAAGAATATATGCCAGCAATCGAAAAAGCAGCAGCTTTAGTTGTTGAAGATGGCGGCTTGACTTCTCATGCAGCAGTTGTCGGAATCGCGAAAGATCTACCAGTCATCGTTGGTGCCAAAGACGCAACAACAACCATCAAAGATGGCGAATTGGTTACTCTTGATTCTCGTCGCGGTATCGTTTATCGTGGAGAAACAACAGCGATCTAATGATTTTTAACGATTGATCAAGCAACAGGCAAGTGCACGTTGTGCGCTTCCTGTTGTTTTTTTGAGAGGGTCGAAATCCCTTGAGAAAGGGCATTAAAATGACACGATCAAAAATGAAAAAGGTGTCAAGAAAATTTCATTGACAAAGCCTCAGAAGCCCTGTATAATTGCTTTTGTTGCTTAGGGGTGATAAAAATGAAATGGTCTTTATTGGAATTAAAAAAATACCAAGAGACACCGCTGATGTTTGAAGAAACACTTGACTTAAAGAGTCAACTGATAAAACGCGATGGACAGATCATTGATTTGTCTCCTGTAAAAGTAAAAGGGCTGATGAGTGTTGATAAGCAAGGATACTTGCTGCACTATCAAGTAGAAACGACGATGACATTGCCATCTACTCGTTCTTTGACACCTGTAGCGATTCCTTTTGATTTTTCAGTGGATGAACACTTCATGACACCAGAGCAATTTCAGCGTCGCGATGAAATGATCGTCGAAGAAGAAGTTTTGATCGTTGAAGGTCAAACCATCAGCTTAGATGAATCTGTCGCTGATAACCTATTACTTGCGATTCCTTTGCAAGTCCTGACAGAAGAAGAAAAGCAAGGTTCAGCAATGCCATCTGGCAACGATTGGGCTGTTTTGTCAGAAGAAGACTTTGCAAATCAAAAAGAAGCGCAAGCTCAACAAGTTGATCCTCGTCTTGCAAAATTATCCGAATTATTCACTGAATCAGATGACGATAACGCGTAGGATTGGAATAAATTGCAGCCTCAAGGTTGCGTTCATTAACAAGGAGGTGTAGCAAAATGGCAGTACCAGCTAGAAAAACTTCGAAAGCGAAGAAAGCAAAACGTCGTACACATTACAAATTGACAATCAACGGTTTGAACGAATGTGCAAACTGTGGTGAAATGAAAAAAAGCCACCATGTCTGCTCAAACTGTGGTCATTACGATGGCAAAGACGTAGCAACAAAAGAAGCATAATTCCTTTTTTTCAGAAAGAGGATTCTAAAACCTTAGGCTAACCATGGAGCCTGAGGTTTTTTTGTTTTTTTGACGAATATGGAACTTTTCAGAAATATTTTTTGTCCAGCGAAAGAGAATAGTTCAAAAGCAGGTACATTTGCGCTATAATGAAAAAGATAATTGAATCTTAGGAGGATGAAAGATGACAAAACAACAAATCGGCGTTGTCGGTATGGCTGTTATGGGCAAAAACTTAGCGTTGAACATCGAAAGCCGCGGTTATTCAGTTGCCTTATTTAACCGTACTGGTTCAAAGACAGAAGAAGTAGTAAAAGAACATCCAGATAAAAATTTTAAAGCAACCTATACGATAGAAGAATTTGTTCAATCTATTGAAAAACCACGTCGTATTTTATTAATGGTAAAAGCAGGATTTGCGACAGATGCAACGATCCAAGAATTATTGCCTCATCTAGACAAAGGCGATATTTTGATCGATGGCGGAAATACCTTCTTTAAAGATACGGTTCGTCGTAACGAAGAGTTGGCAAACTCAGGAATCAACTTTATCGGTACAGGTGTATCTGGTGGGGAAGAGGGCGCCTTGAAAGGTCCTTCGATCATGCCAGGAGGACAAAAAGAAGCGTATGAATTGGTTGCGCCAATCTTGGAACAAATTTCTGCAAAAGCCGAAGATGGAACACCTTGTGTGACTTATATTGGACCAAACGGTGCAGGCCATTACGTAAAAATGGTTCATAACGGGATCGAATATGGGGACATGCAGCTGATTGCTGAGTCTTATGACTTGATGCAAAACATATTAGGTCTATCTGTTGATGAAATGGCTGATATTTTTGCTGAATGGAACAAAGGCGAATTAGACAGCTATCTAATTGAGATCACAGCGGATATTTTGACTCGCAAAGACGATCAAGGTACAGGCAAACCAATCGTTGATGTGATTTTAGATGCTGCTGGTAATAAAGGAACTGGGAAATGGACAAGCCAAAGTGCCTTAGACCTAGGCGTACCACTACCATTGATCACTGAATCTGTTTTTGCCCGTTATATCTCGGCTTACAAAGAAGAACGGGTCAATGCCAGCAAAGTCTTACCAAAACCAGAAGCAGCTGCTTTTGAAGGAAACAAAGAAGAGTTTATCAATAAGATCCGCGAAGCATTATACTTCAGTAAGATCATGAGCTATGCACAAGGATTCGCGCAATTACGTACAGCATCAAAAGAGTATGATTGGGATCTTCCTTTTGGTGAAATTGCCAAAATTTGGCGTGCAGGCTGTATCATCCGGGCTCAATTTTTACAAAAAATCACGGATGCTTATGACAAGAATGCCGACATTGAAAACTTACTATTAGATGACTACTTCAAAGATATTACGAAACGTTATCAATCTTCTGTACGTGAAGTAGTTGCACTAGCTGTCCAAGCCGGTGTACCTGTGCCGACGTTCTCATCTGCGATCGCGTACTTCGATTCTTATCGTTCTGATCGTTTGCCAGCGAACTTGATCCAAGCACAACGGGATTACTTCGGAGCGCATACGTATGAACGGACAGATAAAGAGGGAATTTTCCATTATTCATGGTATGACGAAGCGTAAGCTTTAAGAGAATCCAAAAGAGAAAGGCCGAAAGTGAGAACTTTCGGTCAATCTCTTTTTTATTTTTTAGATACATGATAAAATAAGACAGATAATGTCTAATTTAAAGGCAGAATAATCAATAAAGGGGCTATCAATAATGAGTAATATTCTAATCATTGAAGATGAAAAGAACTTAGCTCGATTTGTGGAATTAGAATTGAAGCATGAAGGGTATAATACTGAAGTTCATTACAACGGACGGACGGGACTGGATGCGGCGCTGAATAATGAATGGGATGCGATCTTATTGGATCTGATGCTTCCTGAGTTAAATGGGTTAGAAGTTTGCCGCCGCGTGCGTCAATCGAAGAACACCCCGATCATCATGATGACCGCACGAGATTCCGTGATTGATCGAGTATCAGGTTTAGATCATGGTGCCGATGATTATATTGTGAAGCCTTTTGCAATTGAAGAATTGCTGGCACGCTTACGTGCGTTGCTTCGCCGTATCGATATCGAAGGGGACAAAAACGTTGCAAAACAAACCACGATCACATACCGAGACCTAACGATTGAAAAAGAAAATCGTGTCGTTCGTCGCGGAACAGATGTCATTGAACTAACGAAACGCGAATATGAGCTATTGTTGACTTTAATGGAAAACGTTAATGTCGTTTTGGCCAGAGATGTTTTATTAAACAAAGTCTGGGGCTATGAGACAGAAGTTGAAACCAACGTTGTCGATGTTTACATCCGCTACTTACGGAATAAAATTGATGTACCAGGGGAGGAAAGCTATATCCAAACCGTTCGTGGTACAGGTTATGTGATGCGGTCGTGAACCTTAAAAAAAGAATGAAAAAATTAAAAGAACTGAAGGGGCCTTCTTTAACTGTAAAGTGGGCCTTCGCAAGTTCTTTCTTTATATTCGTCGTATTTACGATCTTTGCCGTGATCACCTATAAAACATCGGTGAATTTGATCGTCGCTAAAGAAGAAAACAATGTGGAGCGGACGATGTCAGAGGTTGCTTCTCGTTTAGCCAATTCGGATCAAGAACTAACATTGGTCCGAACGTATCGTAATTTAACCAAAAATGATGCGGGAACGACGAGCATTTATGATCGCACTTCAACAATCGATGGCAACTTAATGAAAATCGACTCCTTTATTTCGGAATTAGGCCAAGCACCATTGAGCCTGTTTGTTTATAATTTGAATGAGGACCTTGTGTTTAAAACCCATGAAAATGATTTAGCACTGATCGACACGCAGCGCAAAGCGCCAACTATCGTAACGCTGGATGGTATCACAGGCTTTCTCTCGATCCAACCCATTTATTCAAAAGGCACCAGAGAGCGGATTGGCTATGCACAAACCTTTTATGAGTTGACTTCTTTTTATGAAATACGCAGCAAACTGCTGCTGACTTTGATTATCTTAGAAGTCGTCTCTCTGATTCTCAGCAGTGTACTCGGGTTCTTTTTATCAGCATATTTCCTTCAGCCGTTAAAGGTACTACGGGATACGATGGAAACTGTTCGGAAAAACCCGCAGTCAACCGTGCATATGCCAGAATTAAATACGAATGATGAACTGTCTGATTTAGCAGATATATTTAATGAGATGTTGGATCGCATGCGCCTGTACATTGAGCAGCAAGAGCGATTCGTTGAAGATGTTTCTCATGAGTTACGGACACCCGTAGCAATCATTGAAGGACACATGAATCTTTTGCAACGTTGGGGGAAAGATGATCCAGAGATCTTGGATGAGTCCCTCGCAGCCAGTATGCAAGAGATCAGTCGAATGAAGACGCTAGTACAGGAAATGTTGGATCTCTCAAGAGCGGAACAAGTGGATGTTCATTATGCAAATGAAACAACTAATGCAAAAGAAGTTGTCTATCAAGTGTTCAATAACTTTAAAATACTGTATCCGGATTTTGTCTTTACATTGGATGATGATTTGTATCATGAGTTGAAGCTGAAAATCTATCGCAATCATTTTGAACAGATCATTATTATTGTCTTGGATAACGCAGTAAAGTATTCCACTGATCGAAAAGAAGTTCATCTATCCATTTCATTGGATCGTCAATCTTTTGAAATTGCCATCCAAGATTTCGGGGAAGGCATCTCCAAAGAAGACCTCGATAAGATCTTCAATCGTTTCTATCGGGTAGATAAAGCTCGTGCTAGAACCAAAGGTGGCAATGGTTTGGGGTTATCTATAGCAAAACAACTATTGGAAAGCTATAAAGGAAAAATCACGGCGGAGAGTGTCATTGGCCAAGGAACAATCTTTCGAATTTATATACCGATTCTTCAAACGGAAGATCGGACGAAAAGAGAACGTTAGGCGAAAAGCTTAAGTTCTCTTTTTTTATCCATTATTGATAGATTTAGCCGTGAAATACTTCTTATAAGCGAACGTTCGAATCGTTTGACAATGAATAATTCGCTTATAAAAATAGTTGCCCAAAAGCCTATTTTTTTAGTTGATTTTTCCTTTAAGAATTGCTATATTATTACTTGTCCTTGTTAAGACATTTGTAACAAACACTGATTGAACTTTTTTGAAATTAGTTGTTGACGAAACATTTTACAAGTGTTATTATAACAAAGTCGAAAAAATATCATCTCTGAAAAACCTAATAAATCAAAAAAATTTTTCAAAAAAGTGTTTGACATATAACGGTTGAGATGGTAAGATGAAAAAGTCGCTGAGGTTAAGAAAGAAGTTAAATAACAACTTCTTGAAAAAAACTTTTAAAAAAGAGTTGACAATCAACTGTCGCTCTGATATGATATAAAAGTTGCTAACACAGCACTGTAGACCTTTGAAAACTGAACAAAGCAAGCAAACGAACCAATGTGTAGGACGTTTCAATTTATTGAAACAAATACATGCAAGCAATAGCTAGCAAAGTTAATTTTTATGAGCTTAATGACCGTATGGTCATTCAAACAAATCATTATGAGAGTTTGATCCTGGCTCAGGACGAACGCTGGCGGCGTGCCTAATACATGCAAGTCGAACGCTTTTTCTTTCACCGGAGCTTGCTCCACCGAAAGAAAAAGAGTGGCGAACGGGTGAGTAACACGTGGGTAACCTGCCCATCAGAAGGGGATAACACTTGGAAACAGGTGCTAATACCGTATAACACTATTTTCCGCATGGAAGAAAGTTGAAAGGCGCTTTTGCGTCACTGATGGATGGACCCGCGGTGCATTAGCTAGTTGGTGAGGTAACGGCTCACCAAGGCAACGATGCATAGCCGACCTGAGAGGGTGATCGGCCACACTGGGACTGAGACACGGCCCAGACTCCTACGGGAGGCAGCAGTAGGGAATCTTCGGCAATGGACGAAAGTCTGACCGAGCAACGCCGCGTGAGTGAAGAAGGTTTTCGGATCGTAAAACTCTGTTGTTAGAGAAGAACAAGGATGAGAGTAAAATGTTCATCCCTTGACGGTATCTAACCAGAAAGCCACGGCTAACTACGTGCCAGCAGCCGCGGTAATACGTAGGTGGCAAGCGTTGTCCGGATTTATTGGGCGTAAAGCGAGCGCAGGCGGTTTCTTAAGTCTGATGTGAAAGCCCCCGGCTCAACCGGGGAGGGTCATTGGAAACTGGGAGACTTGAGTGCAGAAGAGGAGAGTGGAATTCCATGTGTAGCGGTGAAATGCGTAGATATATGGAGGAACACCAGTGGCGAAGGCGGCTCTCTGGTCTGTAACTGACGCTGAGGCTCGAAAGCGTGGGGAGCGAACAGGATTAGATACCCTGGTAGTCCACGCCGTAAACGATGAGTGCTAAGTGTTGGAGGGTTTCCGCCCTTCAGTGCTGCAGCAAACGCATTAAGCACTCCGCCTGGGGAGTACGACCGCAAGGTTGAAACTCAAAGGAATTGACGGGGGCCCGCACAAGCGGTGGAGCATGTGGTTTAATTCGAAGCAACGCGAAGAACCTTACCAGGTCTTGACATCCTTTGACCACTCTAGAGATAGAGCTTCCCCTTCGGGGGCAAAGTGACAGGTGGTGCATGGTTGTCGTCAGCTCGTGTCGTGAGATGTTGGGTTAAGTCCCGCAACGAGCGCAACCCTTATTGTTAGTTGCCATCATTTAGTTGGGCACTCTAGCGAGACTGCCGGTGACAAACCGGAGGAAGGTGGGGATGACGTCAAATCATCATGCCCCTTATGACCTGGGCTACACACGTGCTACAATGGGAAGTACAACGAGTTGCGAAGTCGCGAGGCTAAGCTAATCTCTTAAAGCTTCTCTCAGTTCGGATTGTAGGCTGCAACTCGCCTACATGAAGCCGGAATCGCTAGTAATCGCGGATCAGCACGCCGCGGTGAATACGTTCCCGGGCCTTGTACACACCGCCCGTCACACCACGAGAGTTTGTAACACCCGAAGTCGGTGAGGTAACCTTTTTGGAGCCAGCCGCCTAAGGTGGGATAGATGATTGGGGTGAAGTCGTAACAAGGTAGCCGTATCGGAAGGTGCGGCTGGATCACCTCCTTTCTAAGGAATATTT
>NZ_JBIORT010000001.1:0-52500 GCF_051714385.1 Enterococcus sp. AZ141 | reverse complement strand
TTGTTCTCCATTGAGAATCAATTATGAACTATTGGGAAATACCGATAACTTTCTT
The DNA here is from genome assembly GCF_051714385.1 of Enterococcus sp. AZ141. Classification (NCBI taxonomy): domain Bacteria; kingdom Bacillati; phylum Bacillota; class Bacilli; order Lactobacillales; family Enterococcaceae; genus Enterococcus; species Enterococcus sp. AZ141. The sequence continues at coordinate 52,445 of NZ_JBIORT010000001.1, read as the reverse complement.
CATGCACATCTTTTTCCCCGTTATGAATGGGAAACCGACGAAGCGAAAAAAATGCCTGTTTGGTTGTATGACAAATCCCATTGGACTAATCCAGAGTATCACTATTCAGAAAAAAGAGATGGAGAGTTAAGACGAGAGATAGCCTCTTATTTAGAAATTGCCTATCGTTTGTCTAATGAACCTTTCTGAATCTAGTAACCTCTATAAAAGAACCTCCATGAAGCGATCGCTTCATGGAGGTTCTTTCCTTAGATCAATCAATATACTTAAGGATTGCGACTTCTTTTGGTTTCAGAACTGCCAACTGTTTGGTTTCTTTGGTTAGAAGGTCTTCTCCAGGGGCTTTCAGCTTCACTTCTGTTGTCTGCTCGGTATGGTTTAAGAAAAAGACGAGTGTATAGCCAGCACCTTTGCGACAGGTAACGGAGATTTCAGTAGGAGCAGCCAAGAAGTGCTGGGCATGAGTCGTTAATTTGTGATTTTCCAGAATGGTCGCTAAAAATGTAGTTAGTCCTTCAAGAGACAATTCTGTTCCCACGTAATACGCATACCCATCGTCGATCCGGTTCATGGTAATGGCGGGCTTATCGGTCAAATAACCGGATTGGAAGGTTGCCAAAGCTTTCGCACCTTCTAGATGGATGACTTCCTCCCATAGAGAATTGTCGTACCGACGACCTTGGAGGAAGTCAATTTGGTGATGGGTAGCCGCTTTCATTGGGTAAAACTCTTCTACAATGATCCCTAAGGTGTCCCTAAACAGTCCTGGATAGCCCCCAAGATAGACTTGGTCATATTCATTGACGATCCCACTAAAGAAATTGGTCAAGAAGATGCCGCCTTGTCGCACGTAATCATGGATCTTCTTACCCAATGCTTCGGGTGCTGAATAGAGATTTGGGGCGATCACCAAAGGATAGCCGCCTAGGGATTCGGAAGGATGGACAAAGTCTACGCTCAGATTTAACGCCCTTAGTGCGGCATACAGGCTGCGTAACTGATGAATGTATTTTAAGGTTCTTGGTTTGGCATCCAATTCCAGCGCCCACCAATTTTCCCAGTCGAAGACAACTGCGACATCAGCCAAGAAGCGCGTCCCAACGATTTCGGATAGTTGCGAAAATTCGTTGCCTAATTGTGCACATTCACGAAAGATACGGCTTGACTGAGGATCTCCGTGAGGCACCATCGCACTATGAAATTTTTCTGCACCGCCACGAGACTGTCGCCATTGAAAGAACATGATACCATCAGCACCATGAGCTAGCGCTTCATAACTCCAAAGACGCAGCTGGTTGGGGGTCTTGGCCCCGTTGATTTGTCGCCAATTAACGGCGCTGGTGGCTTGCTCCATGATCAAGAATGGCTTTTTCTTCAAACTGCGGGTTAAATCGTTAGCAAGAAATTGCGGGTAAGGTATTTTTTCAAAGGGATTCGGGTACGAATTCCAGCTGACCACATCTATTTCAGGTGCCCATTTAAATCCATCTACGTATTTGTGTAAGCCCATAAGATTGGTCATATAAGGAATGTCATGGGAATATTTTGCAATCGCCGCCTTTTCAATTCGATAAAGTTCCAGATTCATGTCGGAAAGAAACCGACGGTAGTCTAATTGCTGTGCAGGATTTTTGAAGGTTGGCATTGCCTCTGGTAAGAAAATTTCCTCCCAGCTGCCATAGGATTGACTCCAAAACTTCGTTGACCAAGCATCATTCAATCCAGCGATGGTCAGATATTTCTCTGCTAACCATGTCTGAAATCTTTTCCGACAATGATCGCAATAACACTCGTGGATGTGACAGGTATATTCATTATTGATATGCCACATGACCAGCCCTGGATGATTAGCATAACGGTTTGCGACTGCTTCAGACAAATCGGCGGCATATTGACGATAGATAGGGGAAGTCGGACAGTAGTGCTGGCGCGCACCATGAACCAGTCGATTGCCATGAATGGTCACAGGCAGCATCTCAGGGTGTTTTTGAACAAGCCAAGCGGGAGGAGATGCTGTACCATTTGCAAGATCGATCATGATATTGTTTTCATATAAAAGATCCATCAACCAGTCCAGAAAGTCAAAATCATAGGTGGATTCATCTGGCTGCAGATTGACCCAGCCAAAAATATTGATACTTACATAGTTCACACCTGCTTCTTTCATTAAGCGCATATCTTCAAGAATGACTTCTTTAGACCATTGTTCAGGATTGTAGTCGGCACCATAGTAAAGCTGACGTTGCGTTTTCATAAAATCGCTCCTTTATAGACGTTTCTTTAGTATCAAGATACTTGAATCATATCAAATATTCATCTGTTTGATAGCGGTATCATTTGAAAATCATGAAATGATCCAAAAAAACAAAGATAGTTCAATCTGGTTTCGCAACTAGGGCTATAGTCCGCCAGTTCTTTTGCCTTGCTGTTTTTTTAACAAAAATATACAATTGAAAAAGGCGGTAAATTAAAACATCTAAAATTTATCTCTCTAAGTAGTTGTTTTTTTATTAATAGTTTCTTTATAAAAAAATGCATGTTTATAACCAACAGATCAAAAAAACTATTAAACATTAGCAGAAGATTACTATGAGTCAAAGAAATGAATAATTATGTGTCGAGGAGTCATAAACGAGGAATGACATAAGTTATTCCACAAAAAATGCGAAAAAGGAGAGACACGTCCATGAACCAGCCAATACAGATCTTTTCTGAGATTGCGCCCTTAAAGCGGGTGCTGTTGCATCGTCCAGGAGCAGAATTGGAAAACTTGATGCCGGATTATCTTGATCGCTTGTTGTTCGATGATATTCCTTTTCTAGACCAAGCACAAAAAGAGCATGATTTTTTTGCCGAGACGTTAAGAAACAGAGGGGTGGAAGTCCTTTATTTGGAAGATCTTGCTGCAGAGACATTGTCGACGACCGGTGCCAAAGAAGCTTTTTTAGAAGATTATTTAAATGAGACAACGATCCTTGATGAAGAGATTCGCAACGAAGTGCGCAATTTTTTCCTGTCGATCAAAGATAATCGCTCCTTTATCGATCATACGATGGCGGGCTTGATAAAAAGTGAGGTAGAAATTCCAAGAGCTAGCAAGTTAACGGCGATCGTTGAAACGGAATATCCTTTTTTGATCGATCCAATGCCAAACTTGTATTTCACGAGAGATCCGTTTGCTACGATTGGTCATAGCGTTTCCTTGAATCGAATGTATTCTGCAACGAGAAGACGAGAAACCCTCTACGGAAAACAAATTTTTACGCACCACCCGATGTTTGCCCGCAATGAGACGAACTTTTTGTATCATCGGGACGAAACGACGCGGATGGAAGGCGGCGATCAGCTGATTTTATCTGATAAAATCGTGGCGATCGGTATCTCTCAACGAACCGAGGTTGCTTCTATCGAAAAAATTGCCGAAACGATTTTTGCTACAGAACCGAGTTTTGAACATATCTTGGCATTTAATATTGGTGAAGAACGAAAATTTATGCACTTAGATACGGTCTTTACGATGGTGGATCATGATAAGTTCACGATCCATCCAGAAATCGAGGGAGAACTTTCGCTGTATTCAATCACTAAACACAAGGACGGTGTGCGAGTATATGAGGAAAAAGATACGTTGGAAAACATTCTTTGCCGTTATTTAGATTTGCCTGAAGTACACTTGATTCGCTGTGGTGGTGACGACTTAGCGGCAGCAGCCAGAGAACAATGGAATGATGGTTCCAATACATTGGCGATCGCCCCAGGGGAAGTCGTGGTCTATGACCGCAATACCATCACCAACGGGTTGTTAAAAGAGGCAGGCGTCAAGTTGAATGAGATCTCAGGAAGTGAATTGGTTCGCGGACGTGGAGGTCCACGCTGTATGAGTATGCCATTTATTCGTGAGTAGGACGAATCTTTGTTATTTTAATTACGGATTTTTGCTTTGAAATTATGAAAGTTAAGAAATAGAAGAGAGAAAAATAAAAGAAAGATTTGAAACGGCATTCTGTTTCTAATCTTTCTTTTTTGTCATCATTTAACCCCCTATAAATTGAAAAGGATTTCTTTTTGTGAAAATGTGTAATTTTTGTGACTTTTATATGTAAAGACTATAAAAAAACGCTAGGAACCTTGTTCTATCGCTAAATTTATGGTACGGTTATATTAGAAAACGGAAATAGGTGAAGGTATTTGCCACTTATTGATTTTTGACACCCTACGATCAGCGAATGCCATATGCTTGATTTGTAGTGGTTTTTTTTGCGGAAAAAAAGGGAAAGCAGGTGAGAAAATGGCAGTAGATGCAATTCGATTATTACAAGAAGCAGAGCAATTTGCTGAAAATAAAAACCAAGAAGCGGAAGCAGAAAAAAAACAATTGGCACAAGAACGCGAAGAACGGTTGAAGGCGTTTAAAAAAGAGTTGGCAGAAAAAGAAGCCCAACAAAAAGAAGCAATCAATCAAAAAATCGCAGCTGAGTTAACACAGTCAAAAGAACCGCTCATGGCTAAAACGAAAGCAGAAGTGGAAACACTACGAACGATCCCTAATGAGTTAAAGGAAGAAGCATTGGCAATAATAATAAATAAGGTTGTGACATAAATGGCAATTGCAAAAATGCAAAAGTTCAGTCTGTTGACCTTTTACGATCAGAAAGAAGCTGTTTTAGAGCAGCTGCAAGACTTTCAGGGCGTAGAACTGCTTTCTTCGGAGAAATACTACGATTCTGAAGAAACGACGGGTGTTTTGACACCGGTTCGCGAGGAACAGTCTGAAGAAGAAATGGAGAACCAGTTTGGTCAAGTCAACTGGAGCTTAAATTTTTTAGAAGAATATGTACCCAAAAAAGGAATGCTGGCACAACTGCGGCAACCAATCAAAAAATATACCCTTCAAGAATTGGCTGAAACAGCCCACACCTATCCCTGGCAAGAATTATGCCAGACCCTTCGTAAACAAGACAAACGTCTTCGCTTGATCGATCAAGAAAAACGCGATGTATTAGCACAAGAAGCAGAGCTGTCGATTTGGAAGTATTTTAAAGAGCGTCCAGCGGTTTTAAAGGAATTAAAAAAATCAGGTGGCTTGCTAGGTTCGATTCCCACTTCTGAAATGGCTGACTTTACGACGAACAGTGAGAAGCTGCCGCTCGTCTATGTGGAAACTGTTTATCAATCACAAACAACCACTTATTTACTGGTCCTTTTCCACAAAGATGTAAAAGAAAAAGTAACTTCACTTCTTAAAAAAGTAGCCTTTGAGCAATACATCTACCCTTATGAGGGCATCCCAGAAGAAGATCTGCAAACGATGAAAGAAAAATCCCAACGTTTAATTGATGAAGAAAAAGAGATCAAAGCCTCTCTTCGTGCAATGACAAACGAGCAAGAAACTTTGCGGATCGTTGCCGAGTATTTAGATGGAGCAATCACCCGCTTAAAAAGCAATAAGATGCTTTTACGTTCTACTCATGCGGTCTCGCTTTCTGGCTGGGTTCCTGTTGATGGAACGGCCGAATTAGAAAAACGCATCAAAAAAGGAACCACGGATAACTATTACCTCGAATACCAAGAAGTGACGGAAAAAGAGATTAGTAATGTGCCGATTTTATTAGAAAACGCACGTTGGATCAAACCTTTTGAAGGACTTGTTCGGATGTACAGCTTGCCGCAATATGACGAGTTAGATCCGACACCATTTATGGCGCCTTTTTATATGGTGGCATTCGGGATGATGGTTGCCGATTTTGGCTATGGTTTGCTTTTGTTTCTGGCGACGTTTCTTGGTAAAAAGCTGTTCCACCTCAGCAAAGGGCTGGAACAAAACTTGACCCTCTTTCAGTTATGCTCGATCCCCACGATTATTTGGGGCTTGATCTATGGCAACTTCTTCGGATTTGAATTCTCATTCCAACTGTTGTCTGCCCAGGATGATGTCAACCAGATCTTAGTCTTATCCGTGATCTTTGGGTACATCCAGATTATGTTTGGTTTGGCGCTGAAATTCTATATTCTATGGAAGAAAAAAGACCAGAAACTGGCTGCGATGTTCCAAGCCGGTTCATGGATCGTCTTTTTGATCAGTGTGGCTTTTGTTGCCGCAGGAATGCTGCTTTTCCCTGACACACCGTTACAAATGATTGGGATCGTAATGATCGCTGCCAGTCTATTAGCAGTGGCCATCGGAGGCAGTTTAGAAGGTAAAACCTTAGCAGGAAAAATCGGTTCTGGATTGTACGGATTGATGGATGTGACCAATTATGTTGGTGACTTGATCAGTTACACCCGTCTGATGGCGTTAGGGGTTGCCGGCGGAAGTATCGCCTCAGCCTTCAACTTGATCATCAGCTACCTGCCGCCAGCAGCCCGGTTTACGGTTGGTATCTTATTATTTGTGGCATTGCATGGCCTAAATATTTTCTTAAGTTACCTTAGTGCGTATGTTCATGGTATCCGTTTGCAGTATTTAGAGTATTTTGGAAAATTCTTTACGGGGGGCGGACGTGCCTTTGACCCCTTCAAATCAAATGAAAACTATGTAGAGATCATCTCAGAAGAGAAGTTACAGGAGGACAATAATGGAAAATTGGATTAGTTTCTTTTACGAAAATGGTGGAATTGTTTTTGCAGCTTTAGGTGTAGCGACCGCAACGATTTGCGGCGGTATCGGATCAACGATTGGTGTTGGGATGACCAGTGAAGCAGCGTCAGGCTTGATCTCAGAGCAGCCAGAGAAATTCGGACAAGCGTTGATCTTAGAGTTGCTGTCTAGTACTCAGGGGTTATACGGGTTCGTAATTTCCTTTATGATCTTTGGTCAAATCAGCGGTTCGCTTTCATTCGATCGCGGATTGTACTTGTTTATTGCTTCATTGCCAATCGCATTAACAGCGATCGTAGCCGGAAAATGGCAAGGACGTGCCGCAAGTGCTGCGATGCAGATTTTAGCCAAAAAACCAGAACATGTGACCAAAGGAATTATCTTGGTAGCGATGATGGAAACGTATTGTATTTTAGGGTTCGTTATTTCCTTCTTGCTTGTCTTGAATTAAGAGGAGGGAAAAGTGAATGTCTGATATTACACGTTTAACTGACAAAATAACCGCTGATGCGGAAAAGAAATACCAGCTGCAAATCAAAGAAGCGAAAAAAGAAAGTGAAAATCAAGAAAACTTGAAGCGAACGCAATTAGAAAAAGAGCTTAGTGAGCGGTTAGCTTTTTATGAAAAAGAAAAACGTGCGGCGATGTATTTGGAAATCTCAGATGTGCATATTCAATCAAGAAACAAGGTCTTGGCAGCAAAGCAGTCGGTTTTAGATGAGCTGTTTACTGAGGCTTTGACCCGTTTAAATACGATGGATCAAGCAGCATTTTATGCGTTTATCGCTAATGGCTTGGCGAATGCAAGGTTAACTGGTGAGGCTGAGTTGCTTTTAGGTGAGAAGACCCGCCATTTAGTGGATGAGGAGCTCCTCGCTAAATTGCAGGCATCTGCCCCAGATGTTCAGCTGAAACTGGTAAATAAAACGATCCCTCGTAAGGGTGGCTTTTTGTTGCGACAAGAAGCGATCGAGTTGAATTTTACTTTTGATGCGCTACTAGAAGCCAACAAAGAAGAGTTAAGCAATACGTTACTGCAATTGATTTTTGAACAGTAAGCAGGTGCAAACAGATGAATGACATCAAATACAATACCTTAAATACGAGAATTCGGACGTATGAATCGCAATTATTCGATCGCAGCCGCTATGAGCGGATGCTCTCGGCTGCTAGCGCAGAAGAAATCTACGGTATGTTGCAAGAAACGGTTTATGGTGACTTCATCAACGAGGATGATCGTGTACACGACTTTGAACATGTGTTGATGGCGGAGTTGAAACGGGTATACGACACGATGTATCAGCTGACACCGGAAAAAGCGATCGTTGATTTCTTTGCTTTGAAATATGACTATCAAAATCTGAAAGTCTTGGTAAAAGCGGCGTACATGCAAGAAGATTTTTCTAAATATCTTGTCCCAATTGGTACCCAGCCGCTTTCCGTCCTTAAGGATCTGGTCAAGACCAGAAAAAGCAATCTTGTTGCCAAAGAGATGGTTGATTGTGTGGAAGAAGTCTTCTCTTATATTGAGAACTACCATGAGGTCCAATCGATCGACATCATCTTTGATAACCACTATTGGGAACAATTGTGGACGATTGGCAAAGAATACGACGACGATCTGCTGCAAAGCTTGATTCGTCGACAAATCGATATTTTCAACATTTCAACAACGTTGCGCAGTTACGCGATGAAACGCAAGCGCGGCTTTATCAGCGCAGTTTTAGCCGATCATGGAAACCTACCTGCAAAAGAATTGTTAGCTGAGATCACGACTTCCCTTGAGGCATTTGTGGCATATTTGCAAGGGACTCCTTATAAAGAACTGATCAATCACAGCTATGAAGAGTTGGTAGAGAAGAAGACCTTGAATACCTTTGATATACGCAAAGACAATTTTCTAATGGCGAAGCTCAAAGAACATAAAATTGTTCCTTTTGGCCCTTCAGCATTGGCAGGGTACTTGTACGCCAAGGAAATTGAAAGCAAGAACTTGCGTATTCTCCTGATTGGGAAAATCAATAAGGTGCCGGAAGAGATTTTAAGAAGTCGGGTGCGTGATAGTTATGCATAAAAAAATAGCAATGATGGGTGGTAAGAACTCGATCTTGCCTTTCAAAGGGCTAGGGATCGACATCTTTCCAGTCAGCGATTTGGATGAAGCCGCCCAACAACTAGAAGAAATGGCTGAAGCCTATGGGGTAATCTTTTTGACTGAGCGACTGATCGAACAATTAGAACCGATCGTTCGCCGCTATGAAGAAGCACCGACACCAGCGATCATTCCGATTCCAAGTAGTACGGGTAGTTTAGGGATCGGCATGGCACGAATTCAGCAAAATGTGGAAAAAGCGGTAGGAATGAATATATTAGATTCATAACAGACAAGTCAGCCAGCTAGGAGGAATAAATGTGGCATTTGGCACAATTGAAAAAGTATCGGGACCACTGGTCACCGCCTCAGGATTAAGTGGCGCAAAAATCCACGAAATCTGCAAAGTCAGTGACAAGGGCCTTATCGGTGAGATCATTGAGATCAAAAAAGGGCTGGTTTCGATCCAAGTATACGAAGAAACAGCGGGAATCGGACCAGGCGAGCCCGTGGAAACGACAGGCGCACCATTGTCTGTCGAACTAGCACCAGGTTTGTTGACTCAGATGTTTGATGGGATCCAACGACCATTAGATACGTTTATGTCGCAAACAGAAAGTGATTTTTTGGAACGAGGGGTTACCATCGATCCACTGAATCGCCAAAAGAAATGGACCTTTGTCCCTCAAGTACAAGTCGGTGATACCGTACAAGGTGGCGACATTTTAGGTTCAGTACAAGAAACATCGGTGATCGAGCATAAGATCATGGTGCCACCAAACTATGAAGGAACCGTCAAAGAAATCATGGTAGGGAATTTTGCTATTACTGAAGTGATCTGTGTCTTAGAAACCATTGAGGGTGAAAAAAACTTGACGATGGTTCAGAAATGGCCGGTTCGTCAACCACGTCCCGTTACTGCTAAATTAAATCCAGGCGAACCGCTGGTCACTGGTCAGCGCGTCATCGACACCTATTTTCCAGTGGCAAAAGGCGGCTCAGCTGCCGTTCCCGGACCATTTGGTGCCGGAAAAACGGTTGTTCAGCACCAAATTGCTAAATGGTCGGATGTGGATATCGTGGTCTATGTCGGCTGTGGCGAGCGAGGCAATGAAATGCGGGATGTTATGAATGAATTTCCTGAACTGATCGACCCAAATACCGGCAAGTCCATCATGGAACGAACGGTCTTGATCGCCAATACGTCGAATATGCCAGTTGCTGCTCGGGAAGCCTCAATCTATACAGGAATCACGATTGCAGAATATTACCGTGACATGGGCTATAGTGTTGCTATCATGGCAGACTCAACATCACGTTGGGCAGAAGCGCTGCGGGAAATGAGTGGACGATTGCAAGAGATCCCAGGAGATGAAGGCTATCCGGCGTACCTTGGAAGTCGAATTGCGGAATACTATGAGCGAGCAGGGCGTTTCCATTCATTAGGCACACAGCCTCGGGAAGGAAGCATTACCGCAATTGGTGCGGTTTCACCTGCTGGTGGAGACATCTCAGAACCGGTCACCCAAAATACCTTACGAATCGTGAAAGTCTTCTGGGCATTGGATAGTATGCTGGCGCAAAAACGGCATTTTCCTTCCATCAACTGGATGAATTCCTATTCCCTTTACGAAGATCAAATCAATTCTTATTTAGATCAATTATTAGGCGATCGCTGGTCGGAGCTAGTCAATGAATCAATGGCGATTCTCCAAGAAGAAAGCCGTTTAGAAGAAATCGTTCAATTGGTAGGGATGGATTCTCTTTCTCAAAGAGACCGTTTGACAATGATGACAGCCCGTTCTTTGAGACAAGATTACTTGCAGCAAAACGCCTTTGATGACGTTGACACGTATACATCTCGCAATAAGCAGTTCAAAATGTTGGAGAATATTCTTTACTTTAATGAACAAGCCCAACGTGCACTGCAGCTAGGTGCTTACTTAGATGAGATCACAAAAGGAACGGTTGATCTGCGTGAGCGCATCGCCCGCAGCAAATACATTCCTGAAGAAGAATTGACCCGCTTGGATACGATCAAGCATGACATCAAAGAAAAGTTACAACGAATCATTGAAACTGGAGGTGTTCATTGATGTTAAAAGAATATCGTACAGTTTCCGAAATTGCCGGCCCTTTAATGGTGGTCGAAAATGTTCGAGGCGTTAAATTCGACGAACTCGTTGAGGTCCGCATGGACACAGGCGAGATCCGTCAAGGTCAAGTACTGGAAGTCAGTGATGACAATGCTGTTGTCCAAGTATTTGAAGGTACCAGTAATTTGAGTGCTGAAGAAAGCAAAGCAAGGTTTCTAGGAACTGGTTTAACTTTAGGGGTTTCTCTAGATATGATGGGTCGGGTTTTTGACGGTTTAGGAAAACCAAAAGATAATGGCCCGAGAATCTTGCCCGAAAAACGCATCGATGTAAACGGTGAAGCCATCAATCCGATGGCACGGGACTTCCCGGATGAATTTATCCAAACTGGGATCTCAACGATCGATCATTTAAATACATTAGTTCGTGGACAAAAATTACCAATCTTTTCTGCTTCTGGTTTGCCTCATAAAGAGATCGCTGCTCAAATCGCACGACAAGCAACAGTACCCAGCCAAGAAGGCAATTTTGCGATCGTCTTCGCAGCAATTGGGATTCCGTTTGAAGAAGCTGAATTTTTCGTGGATGAATTCCGCAAAACCGGTGCATTAGATCGATCTGTTTTGTTTATGAACCTTGCCAACGATCCAGCAATCGAACGGATCGCTACTCCTAAGATGGCATTGACTGCAGCAGAGTATTTGGCTTTTGAAAAAGGCATGCACGTCTTAGTGATCATGACCGATATGACGAACTACTGCGAAGCATTGCGAGAAATCTCCGCTGCCCGCCGAGAAGTTCCGGGACGTCGCGGCTACCCAGGGTATCTATACACCAACTTAGCTACACTGTATGAACGGGCAGGACGTTTGATGGGCAAAGAAGGATCGGTCACACAGATTCCGATCTTAACGATGCCAGATGGCGATAAAACCCACCCGATTCCTGATTTGACTGGCTATATCACAGAAGGACAAATCATTTTGTCGCGGGACCTTTACAAACGCAATATCAATCCGCCAGTGGATATTTTGCCAAGTCTTTCTCGGTTGAAGGACAAAGGAACGGGAGAAGGTAAGACCCGTGCAGATCATGCGGCAACGATGAATCAAATTTATGCCGCCTATTCCGATGGGAAAGCTGCCAAAGAGTTATCGATCGTTTTAGGAGAGTCTGCCTTGTCTGATCTTGATAAAAAGTACGCGCGTTTTGCAGATCTTTTCGAAAAAGAGTATGTCAACCAGGGATTTGAAACCAACCGGACGATTGAAGAAACGTTAGATTTAGGCTGGAAGCTATTAGCTACCTTGCCAAAACAAGAGTTGAGCCGTATCAAAGAAGAATTTATCGACGCCTATTACCCAACGGACGAGGATGTGAGTTCTTAATGGCGATCTTAAATGTCAATCCAACTCGGATGGAACTAAGTCGTTTGAAAAAACGGCTGACGACGGCAACCCGTGGTCACAAATTATTGAAAGACAAGCAAGATGAGCTGGTGCGCCAATTCATTCAGCTAGTAAAGAAAAACCAGGAGCTTCGTAAAAAAATGGAAACTGCGCTGCAAGCAGGGATGGAAGAGTATGTGCTGGCTTCTAGTAGTATTCCCGATGTCGTTTTGCAAGAAGCATTTATGATCCCTTTAAATAAAGTGACCCTAGATGTACAAAGTCGGACCATCATGAATATGGATGTGCCAGTGTTAAATCCTGTTTACGAAGAAGAGAGCTCCGATGATGACTTTTCCTACGGTTTTGTAAGTACCACCAGTGAGCTGGATCTCTCGTTGTCTCATCTTGATCAGATGCTGCCAGTGATGCTTCAGTTGGCCGAAATCGAGAAAACCTGTCAACTGATGGCCAATGAGATCGAGCGGACGAGGCGAAGAGTCAATGCGTTAGAGTATATGACGATTCCCAAGCTGACGGAAACCATTCAATACATCGAAAGCAATCTGGCAGAAGACGAACGAGCAACATTGACCCGCTTGATGAAGGTCACAGATATCATTGCGGAAAATGAAGCAAAGTAAGGATTTTGCCAATCATTTGGAAGAATCAAAAAAGGCACGTAGAAGGGGGTTCCTTTCTACGTGTCTTTTTGCTTGTTAAGAGCGTAAGAGCAGTTGGTCATCTTTTAATTCAGCACCACTATTTTGATGGAACATTTCCATCAATTCAGGGACTGTTAAATGTTGCTTTTGCTCACCGGCAATATCCACGACGATCTTGCCTTGATGAAGCATGATCAGGCGATTGCCATAGCGAATGGCATCTTCCATATCATGAGTAACCATGAAGGCCGTCAACTGCTGTGAACGAATCAATTGATCGGTCAATGCCATGACAGTCAACGAGGTTTTTGGATCTAGGGCAGCGGTATGTTCATCTAATAAAATCAATTTAGGTTGTTGCAATGTTGCCATCAAGAGGGTAATCGCTTGACGCTGTCCGCCTGATAACAAACCGATCTCGGCAGAAAGACGATTTTCTAAGCCTAAGTTTAGACTGGCTAATTTTTCTTGGAAAAACGCGCGATTTTTTGCTTTGACGCCTGTCGCAAACCCTCGGACTTGGCCCCGTTTGTAAGCAAGTGCTAAGTTTTCTTCAACAGTCAAACGAACCGCTGTCCCCATACGTGGATCTTGAAAGACTCGGCTAATATCCTTTGAGCGTTTCGTAACGGATAAACGGGTGATGTCTTTCCCATCTAAGGTGATTTTTCCTTGTTCTGTTGGGATCGTTCCTGCAATACTGTTTAAAAGGGTCGATTTTCCGGCACCATTGCCACCGATGATCGTGATAAAATCTCCGGCATTCATCGTCAGGTCAATGCCTCGCAAGACATGGTTCTCATTGATCGTCCCTTTTTCAAAGGTTTGGTGTAGATTTTCGATTGTTAAGACTGAAGTCATTAGGATTGGCCTCCTTTGGTTTTTGGCAGCATCTTTTTAAGTCCTAGTTTTGAACGAAGCTGCGGTAACGAGAGGCAGATGACTAAGACGATTGCGGATGCCAGTTTGATATCATTGGCTTCGACATTGAACTCGAAAACGACGGCCAGGATAAAGCGATAAACGATCGCTCCCATCACGATGGTGATCAACCGCAAAAGCAAAGATTTATTGGCAAATAAAACTTCTGCAATAATGATCGATGCTAAGCCAATCACGATCGTACCGATTCCGGAGTTTAGGTCAGCAAAACCGTTGTTTTGGGCTAAAAGAGCACCTGAAAGGGCGATACAGCCATTAGAGATCATGTAACCGATGATCTTCATATTATCGGTGTTGATGCCGTTGGCTTCACTCATAGCTAAATTATCGCCTGTTGCGCGCAATGCTAAGCCGATCTCTGTACGGAAAAAGAGGAACAAGCACAAAATGACGATAGCTGCGAAGAGAAAGCCCGCAAGAATCACGGCATTGTTTTTGGTCAGACCCATTGCTTGAAATTGGGTGAAGACCGTGTCTTGTCCTAACAAGGCAATGTTGGGAGCACCCATCACACGATTTGTGATGGAATAAAGCCCAGTCATCGTGATGATCCCGGCCAACAAGGCTGGGATCTTTAGTTTTGTATGCAGTAGTCCGGATACCAAGCCGGCTAACATGCCACCGCCAAAGCCCATCAAACTGGCTAGTATGGGGGAGACGCCATTCGTAATACTGATTGCAGCGATCCCTGCACCTAATGGAAAACTTCCTTCTGCAGTTAAATCAGCGATATCCAGAATACGGAAGGTCAAAAATACTCCGATTGCCAGCAATGCCCAAAGGATCCCTTGAGAGGTGGCAGATTGTAGTAATAGTAAGAACGTGTCGACTAAATTCATATGATTTCCTCAAATCTAAAATAGTATGGTTATTCTGGGGCAGTGATGCTGGCAGGATCAATCCCTAAAGCTGCAGCCATTTCTTCATTGACGACTAACTCTAAATTCTCCGCTGTTTCAACGGGTGTGGTAGCTGGTTCTGCATCGCCATCTAAAATTTTTGCTGCTAGTTTTCCTGTTTGAATGCCTAGTGATTTATAGTCAATACCATAAGTTGCTAGAGCTCCATCATCGACTTGTTCCACGGAACCTGCGACGATCGGTGTTTTGGTTTCTTTCGCCACTTCACCGACGATTGCAGCAGCAGAGGCAAAGGTATTATCTGTTGGAATATAAATGCCATCGACATCTTTTGCCAGGCTAGTGGTCACTTGCTGCACATCATTGGTGGTATTGGCGGTCAATACTTTAACGTCGACTCCAGCAGCTTTTAAGGCTTCTTCTGCCAAGTCTGCTTGAATTTTCGAGTTAGCTTCACCTGCATTATACATAATGCCGATCGTCTTGGCGTCAGGGACGATGCTTAACAGCAAATTGATCTGCTGCTCAATGGGTACCATGTCTGACGTACCGGTGATGTTGCGACCGGGTTCTTCATTTGAGTCGGCTAATTTTGCCCCAACTAAGTCAGTAACTGCGGTAACCACGATTGGGGTATCAGTGGTTTCATTTGCTAACGAAACAGCAGCAGGGGTAGCGATGCCCAATAAAAGATCAGGGTTGGCATTCACTAGGCGTTCGCTCATACTTTTTAAGTTGTCTTGACTGTTTTGCGCATTTTGGTATTCGATCGTCAGGTTTTCACCTTCTGTGTAGCCCGCTTCTGCTAAGCCTTCTTTAAATCCTTCGTAGGCGGCATTCAAGGAGCCATGTTCCACGAGTTGCAAGACACCGACTGTTTTTGATCCGTCGTTTCCCTCAGAAGCATTGTTTGATTCCCCACAAGCTGCCAGTGCCAGTAGTGAAGCCGTTAATAATCCAGTTGTGATCCATTTTTTCATTTTCATTGTAACTCCTCCTATAAACGTTTCTTTTTTAATTGGGGTTTACCTGAACAAAAAAATCCATTCAGACAATCGTCTAAATGGATTCGATCCTATACCAAGCGTAAACGTATATTGGCAACCATTTAGAAGATTTTCTACATGGCTGCAAGTTCAAGTTAAAATGCTTTAGCCATCATAGATACAAACAAAACTCGTTTTGCGGTTTGCATCCATAATGTGTTATGAATACAAACTATCTAAAGTAGCTAAAGTAAAAGATATTCAGTTGTGGGGACACGGTCGTTTTTAACATAAAAAAGTTCCTCCATACTTGAATTGTTTTTAGTATAGACAAAAAAAAGCGGACTGTCAAATGTTTTTCCTGAATTATCTGAAAATTTTTGAATAACAATCAGAAAAAGTCTGAAAAAGATGCTTTGTTTCAACAAATTAAAAAGAAAGAAAAAAACTTTGTTTCATCAAGCTTTCTTGCTTGAAAATAAACAAAGTTTTTCTTAACATCACTCGTTTTCTTCTTTATAATAACGAATGGTATTTTTGATTTCACGAATACTGTAAAGCAGATCATCCTCAAAGGATTGATCTTGATCAATATCGATGGTCTCATTGAACATTGCTTCGTATTCAGCGATCGTTAGTTTTTGACGGGCATCAAGTAACGTTTGGTGAGCAGCTTGTGCTAACTGTTTTTCATAACCGGGTACCAATACGCCGCTGAAAAATTCAGCAACCGCTCCTGAGCCGTAACTAAACAGTCCTATCCGATCATTGGCTTGTAAGCTGGAGGAATTTTCCAATAAAGAGATCAAGCCTAGGTACAATGAACCCGTATACAAGTTGCCGGTACGACGACTGTAAACGATCGATTCTTCATAGCGAGCCATCAGGCGTTCTTGTTGCGTTTCTTCTTCTTCGGCAAAAACAGCCAATAAGGCTTTTTTTCCCATTTTTGTATAAGGAATATGGAAACTCAATGCAGCGTAATCTTTTGCTGTGCGTTGCGTTTTTTCGCAATGGGCTTGCCAAACTTGTTTAAAGGAATCGATATAGACGGCATTTGACAAGTGGCCATCTACCATTGGATATTGATGACCAACGGGACGCCAAAAATCATAAATGTCTTGCGTCAACATCAAATTATCGTTATCCAACTGCAAAATCGCTGGATCTGCAGAGATCAGCATAGCAACTGCACCTACGCCTTGAGTGGGCTCTCCACCGGAAGCTAAGCCATACCGGGCGATGTCTGAAGCCACCACCAAAACTTTGCTTTTTGGATTGGCTTGTACGTGGGCTTTAGCAAACTGTAAGCCTGCTGTTGCGCCATAACACGCTTCTTTGATTTCAAAGGAGCGGGCAAATGGTTGAATACCCAATAGGCGATGCAAAACCACTGCCGAAGCCTTTGATTCATCGATGCCGGATTCTGTGCCGACGATCACCATATCAATTGCTTGTAAATCTTCTTTTGTGAGGATATCTTTTGCCGCATGCATGGCAAAGGTGACGATATCTTGCGTTTTTTCATTGACCGCCATTTGATCTTGACCGATCCCGATCGTAAATTTATTTGGGTCGACCTCTCGGGCGTGAGCTAGATCAACCATATCTATAAAATAGGGGGGGACATAAAAATTTATTTTATCAATACCAACGTTCATTCCGTCGCTCCTTTATGTTCTACGTACTTAGTAGGCTACACGTTCTAAGGTATCATATTTTTTGAAAAAAATGAAAAAGAATTGATTAGAATTTAAACTTTATTAAAGAAAGTAGAAAAGGGCACAGCAAGCTGATGTGGGGTATTCTTTTTTGGAGGATTTAATGATATATTTCAAGAGGAGGTGACGTACGTGGAAGAAGTTGTCATTATCGACGCACTAAGAACGCCAATTGGCAAATACCATGGGTCATTAAAAGAATATTCAGCAGTAGAATTAGGAACAATTGCTGCGAAAGCCTTGTTGGCAAGAAACCAACAAGCAAAAGAACATATCGCACAAGTGATTATCGGAAATGTCCTGCAAGCAGGCAGTGGGCAAAATCCAAGTCGCCAAGTTTCCCTGCAAAGTGGGCTTTCTTCAGATATTCCAGCCTCAACGATCAACGAAGTTTGCGGTTCGGGAATGAAAGCGATTCTAATGGGCATGGAGCAAATTCAGTTAAACAAGGCATCAGTCGTCTTGACAGGTGGGATCGAAAGTATGACGAATGCGCCGCTATTCAGTTATTATAACAAGGCGGATGATCAGTATTCAAATCCAGTATCGACAATGATGCATGATGGCTTAACAGACGCTTTTAGCAGCAAACCGATGGGCTTAACGGCTGAAACTGTTGCAGAAAGATATGGCATCACTCGACAAGAACAAGATGAATTTGCCTACCACTCCCAAATGAAGGCTGCCAAAGCACAAGCGGAAAAGAAATTTGAGCAAGAGATCGTACCCGTGACCGAAAAGTCTGCTACCGTTTCCCAGGATGAAGGCATTCGCGCCGCTACGACAGTCGAAAAATTAGCTGAACTAAAAACGGTTTTCAAAAAGGACGGTACGGTGACTGCTGGGAATGCCTCAACCATCAATGATGGGGCGGCCATGGTCTTGATCGCCTCAAAAAGCTATTGTGAGGAGCATCAGATTCCTTATCTGGCAGTGATCAAAGAGATCGTTGAAGTTGGCTTTGCCCCAGAGATCATGGGAATCTCACCAATCAAAGCAATCGATACTTTGCTGAAAAAGCAAGCACTGTCGATTGAAGATATCGGTATTTTTGAAATCAATGAAGCCTTTGCAGCTTCCTCGATCGTAGTAGAACGTGAACTTGGTTTGGATCCCAAGAAAGTCAACCGTTACGGTGGAGGCATTTCCCTTGGCCATGCGATTGGAGCAACCGGTGCTCGGATCGCAACGACCGTCGCTTATCAGCTAAAAGACACACAAGAACGTTATGGGATCGCCTCTTTATGTGTCGGTGGCGGGTTAGGGCTAGCGATGCTGTTAGAAAACCCTTCGGCGGCAGCAAGCCAAGCCGATTTTCATGAAGAGTCGGCATCAGAAAAAACAGAAAAAAAAAAGTTTTACGCCCTTACGCCTAACGAACGACTAGCCTTTCTTGAAGCACAAGGGGCGATCACAGCAGCCGAATCCTTGGTTTTTCAAGAAATGGCATTAGACAAGGAAACCGCCAATCACTTGATCGAAAACCAGATCAGTGAAGTGGAGATTCCCTTAGGTGTGGGGTTGAATCTGCAAGTGAATGGCAAGAGATACAATGTCCCGTTAGCCACAGAAGAACCTTCTGTGATTGCAGCGATGAGCAATGGAGCAAAAATGGCTGGGCCCATTACAACGACCAGTCAAGAACGTTTGCTTCGAGGCCAGATCGTCTTTATGACTGTTCAGGACCCGGATGCCATTTTGGCAAAAGTCAACACAGAGCAAGCGGCGATCTTTGAAGTGGCGAATGAGACGTATCCTTCTATCGTAAAACGCGGCGGGGGCTTACGACGAGTGATTAGTCGGAACTTCTCGCCAACAGAATCTGAATTAGCAACAGCCTATGTCTCAATCGATTTGTTGGTTGATGTCAAAGATGCCATGGGCGCCAACATCATCAATTCGATTTTAGAAGGAGTGGCCGACCTCTTTCGGAAGTGGTTCCCAGAAGAAGAAATTCTCTTTAGTATTTTAAGTAATCTTGCCACGGAATCGTTAGTAACAGCCACTTGCTCCGTGCCTTTTGACAAACTGAGCAAGATCGGAAAGGGTAGACAAGTTGCCGAAAAAATCGTTCATGCAGCTGATTTTGCCAAGATTGATCCATATCGTGCCGCCACCCATAACAAAGGGATCATGAATGGCGTTGAAGCGCTGATTTTGGCTACCGGAAATGACACTCGCGCCGTTTCGGCAGCTTGTCATGGCTATGCTGCCCGTAATGGTCGCATGCAAGGGCTGACTTCCTGGACCATCATAGAAGACCGTTTGATTGGTAGTATCACACTGCCGTTGGCGATCGCCACAGTCGGGGGTGCCACAAAAATATTGCCAAAAGCCCAAGCTGCGTTGGCATTGACTGGTGTTGAAACGGCGAGTGAGTTAGCTTCGCTGGCGGCAAGTGTCGGGTTGGTTCAGAATCTGGCCGCGTTGCGAGCATTGGTTTCAGAAGGTATCCAGCAAGGCCATATGAGCATGCAAGCCCGTTCATTAGCTATTTCAGTTGGAGCAAAAGGAACCGAGATTGAACAGCTGACAGCTAAGCTGCGAGCTGCGACTCAAATGAACCAAGAGCAAGCCCGTAAATTTTTAACCGAAATACGTAATTAAAAAAGGTTCTCTAGTTTTTAAAACTTTTTATCCTAAACAATAAATGGAAAGGACGAATCCCCTTACTAAAGGGAGTTCGTCCTTTTTTTGTTTTGGAGATAATAATGCAATAGATAAAAAATCTCGCTGTACTTTTGCTGATAGAGGACTTTTTTTATTTGTCGGTTCCAAGCAGCGATTTATCAAAACTAGTTTTACTAGGACAAAAAGAAAAAACAACTATGACAAAAAACGCATTCAATTATACATCTTTTTACGAAGAATCAAAGCTATAATGATTTCATCAGGAGGGAATCAAATGAATGAACGGATCCGAAGAATTCTCACACGATTGGTAAAAAAACCCGAGATAAAGATGGCAGAGTTAACCACATCACTTTCTTTAACAAGAAGACAGATTAACTATTCCATTAAGCAATTTAATGAGGAGTTACTTGAAAACGGTTTGCCTCAAATCAGGCGTAACCATATGGGAGATTTTATTATTCCTTTAGAAGTGTTACGAATGATTTCTCTTGAACAAAATAAAGAAGATTCTTCTGCCATGGTTACAATTTTCTCTGAATATGAGCGGATTGCCATCATGTTAAGTTATTTATGTACTAATACCGATTACATTGGTATGGATCATTTTACACAGCTCTTATCGGTAAGTCGCAATACGATTCAAGAAGATTTAAAGAAAGCGAAGCAGTTTGTTAGCAAATACGCCCTGTCCATTCACTATGATCGTCAAAGCGGTTATCAACTGCAAGGATTGGAAAGGAGAATCTTACAACTGCTCTCTGATTTAATTAAGCAGCATTCATTATTTCGTCTTGATGATATTAAAGGAAAATTGGCACCGACTATTCCTGAAGAAGAGGTTGTTCATTTGATACACAACATGGAGCAATTGCTTCATTTAAGGTACTCAGATGAATCTATTGATTATCTGCAATCAGCTGTAAGAATGACCTTGCAACGTGCAACTTCACCGATTGCTTCAAAAGATGAAATGGTACAAATAGAGATTCGAAAAACTCCAGAATATAAAGTTCTGACTATTTTGCTTCAAGATACACCTTGGTCCAGCATGTCTCCTAACTATCTTTCTTGGCTAGCTCTGCTATTTTTAACATCTAATATTTTTGAACGTAAGACGACTCAAGTATTTGATTCAGATAGTGAATTAAGATGTTTGATCAGTGAAATGGTTACAAGTTTTCAAAACCAAACACTAATTATGATTGAAGATAGAGAGGCATTTGAACGTCGGATTTTGGGCCATCTGCGTCCAGCGTGTTTTCGTATAAAATACAATTTGAGCTTGGGCATGTACTCCCTTGATAGCTTAGTTCAAGATAGCAACCATGCAATTTTGAAGGATCTTATGAAGGAGCTGATTGTTCCCACAGAAAACTGGTTAGGCCGAGCGTTTCCAAATGATGAGTTGGCACTTCTATCTTATTACTTTGGTTTTCAATTAATGAGTCCTCGTCAAATAGCAGCGCAATTACCAAGGGCAGTAGTTGTCTGTGCCAATGGGGTTATGGTTTCAAAACTGATGCGAGAAAATTTAAAAAAACTATTTCCCGAGTTGCATTTTTTAGCTTCATTTTCAGTAAGAGATTTTTATAAATTTGGAACGGATTATGACTTGGTTTTTACAACTACTGCATTAAACAGTGAATTACCGCAATTTATTATTGATCCTATCATGACTTATAAGCAACAGATAAGTCTGCGATATCGTGTATTAAAAGAGTTAGGATTAAATGAAGTAGACCGCTCAGTTGATGAGTTGTTTTCGGTGATTCGCACATATGCTCAAGTAAATGATACGAAGCAACTAAGGGAAGAGTTAGAGTACTTTTTATTGAAGCAAAAGCAAGATTCACCTTTAGAAAATTTTAAAGCGTTACCATCATTGACTGATTATTTGAAACCCGATTTTATAAGAAGAACGTCAGAGAAGCTAACTTGGCAACAAGCAGTGAAATTTGCTTGCCATCCTTTGTTAGAAGATCAGATGATTACAGAGCTGTTTATTCAAGATTGTTTGGATCAAATCGAAGAACAAGGATACGCTGGGTATTTAGGGAGTCAAACGTGTATCCCGCATACAGCACCACAAAATGGCGTATTAAAAGACGGGATAAGTCTATTGATTGCTGCTGAGCCAATCGCTTTTCCAAACGGTAAAAAAATCCATTTTATTTATCCATTATCGTTTTATGATTTGACGAAACATTTGAAAGCTGTGAATCAGTTAGCAGATATTAGTAATGATTCTACGTTTTTAAATCGTTTGAAGGAAAGCTCAGATACGAAAACAGCTTATCAGCTAATTAGACAAGTGACTTAGGAGGAATACGATGAAAGTAGAAGATTACCCACGCTTTACAATTATTATGAGGGGTTACACATATGAACAAGCTTATTCAGTTTTAACGGCAATGAGTGGGCTTGAGAAAGAGTTTGCAGTTGAAATCACATTAAATACTTTAGGGGCTCTAGAACATATCAACAAGTTAAGCAAATTATTTGGTGAAACTATTCTCATTGGGGCAGGAACAGTAAGAACGTTACCTGACGCCCAAAAAGCCGTCGCAGCTGGGGCTCGTTTTTTATTAGGTCCCCATCGTTTTACGAAGCAAATAATGGATTTTGCAAGGAAAGAGCAAGTGCTCTCAGTACCAGCGGCAATGAGCCCTTCTGAGATCAATGAGATGTTTACAGATGGAGCGGATATCGTTAAAGTTTTCCCCGCTGCAGTTGTGACACCACGCTTTTTCACAGATGTGCAAGCTCCATTGGGCAAGCTACCTTTGATGGGTGTTGGTGGAATTTCGATTTCTAACGCCAAGGAATATTTTGACCATGGAGCGAGTTATCTTGGTTTAGGTTCCAATCTTTTTCAATCGCAAGACTTGCAAGCTGCTGACCCAGCAAAACTAGCGCTATCACTACAGAAATTAGCAACAGAGATTTAAGGAGGAAAACAAATGGAATTGCAACTGAACGAAGAACTAGTATTTCGAAATATAAAAGCAGGCAGTGATAAAGAAGTCCTTGCTTTTTTAGCGAATGAACTATACCAACGAGGCTATGTCAAAGAAGATTATATCGAAGCAATACAGTTACGCGAGTCCGAATATCCAACCGGTTTACCTTCGACACAGCCCGGCGTAGCAATTCCTCATGCAAATTTTGATTTGGTCAATCAAACAACTTTGGCGATTGCAACCTTAGAAACAGCTGTAGGGTTTCGCAATATGGAAGATAATCAAGTCATTTTACCTACTAAAATCGTTATCATGATGGCCATCGGTGAACCGCACGGCCAAGTGGAGATGTTACAAAAGATTGTCAGTATTATTCAAGATGAGCCACTTCGTGAACAAATGACGGCGGCGAATTCGGATCTAAAATTGCTAACATTATTAAAAAAGGCGATAGCCTAAAAAATAGGAGGAAATGAAAATGAAAAGAATTTTAATTGCTTGTGGGAATGGGATTGCGACTTCAACCGTAGTAGCATCAAAAGTGAAGGATTATCTGAATGAACATGGAGTTGAGGCTTCCACAACCCAAACCAAACTGATGGAAGTACCTAGTAAAGTTCAAGACTATGACTTGTTAGTGACAACTGGTCAATTTGAAGGTCAGACTGGTGAAGTTCCTGTGGTAAAGGGAATGCCTATTTTAACGGGAATTGGTTCTGAACAAACTATGGAAGAAATTTTGAATTATTTAAAATAAAAAATTTAAGGAGAAAAAAGAATGAATTATGTAATGAATGTATTCAATTTCTTTATTGACGCTGGTCCTACAGTGATGCTTCCTGTCATTATTACAATTATCGGCATGATTTTCGGTTTGAAAATCTCAAGAGCATTTAAGTCTGGGCTAACACTAGGAATCGGATTTGCAGGGATTCGTCTGATTCTGGATTTTATGACAACCAATGTCGGACCAGCAGCCCGTGCTATGGTAGAGCGGACCGGCGTACAGCTGGATGCCTTGGACGTAGGATGGGGCTCAATCGCGGCGGTTACTTGGGCATCTCCAATTATTGCACTGCTTATATTTGCTATATTGATCGTTAATATCATCTTGTTGGTTCTCAAAAGAACTCAAACGTTGGATGTTGATATTTGGAATTATCATCATATGGCTATTGTTGGTGTAATGGTTTATTTTGTGACTAAGAACGTAGCGTTAGGTGTGGGCGCATCAGTTGTAATGGCAATTGTCACATTTAAAATGTCTGATTGGTCACAGCCTTTGGTTGAAGATTTTTTTGGAATTCCAGGGGTTTCATTACCCACGGTTTCAGCCTTATCTTCTTTAGTAATTGCATGGCCGTTAAACTGGCTTTTAGACCGCATTCCTCTTTTTCGAAATTCCAAGTTTACCATTAAGGATGCACAAAAATATTTGGGCTTCTTTGGGGACTCTATGATTATGGGCGGTGTCATAGGTATCGCAATCGGCTTTTTAGCTGGCTATGATATCACTCAGATTCTTCAATTAGGGGTTAGTATGTCTGCTGTCCTTGTTCTGATACCAAAAATGACCTCTCTTTTTATGGAAGGATTAATGCCTATTTCAGACGCAGCGCAAAAATGGTCTCAGAAGAAATTTAAAGGTCGCCGTTTATTTATTGGACTAGATGCAGCGGTTGTTGTGGGCAATCCAGATGTTATAACAACTGCACTGATTATTATTCCTTTAACAATTGCTATGGCTTTGGTTTTACCAGGAAATCGTGTGTTGCCATTTGCCGATCTAGCTGTAGTTCCATTTCGAGTAGCGATGGTTGTTGCATTGACTAGAGGAAACTTGCTGAAAAACATTATTATCGGTTTAGTTGTGACCGCCTCTTTACTTTGGTGTGGAACAGTTACTTCACCTATTCTAACCGAAATAGCCAAACAGGTAGGGATTGATCTTGGATCAAGTTCCATGCTTATTTCATCTTTTGCAGCAACTTCAATGATTCAAAGTTACCTGGTTTTCATTGCATTCACCTATGAACCGATGATTGGTATTCCAGTTCTTCTTCTAGGATTTGGCGGTGTATGGTATTTCTTTGAAGGAATCAAAAAAATTAATCGTGAAGCAGCAATTGAATAAAATATTGTCGAAAAAGAGGAGTAGATTGTTTTGAAAATTTCTAAAATTACAGTGTATAAAGTAAAGCCCCGCTGGATTTTTGTAAAATTATCAACAGATGAAGGAATCGATGGCTGGGGAGAGATGATTTCTGGAACAAAAACCGAAACAGTTGTTGCAGGAGCTTATGAGGTAGGGGAAAGATTTTTGTTAGGACAGAACCCGTTTGAGATTGAGCGCTTGTTCCAAGAAATGCACCGCTCTTTCTTTCGTGGCGGTCCCATACATGGAACAATAGTGTCTGGTCTAGAGATGGCTTTGTGGGATATTAAAGGAAAAGCATTGAGTGTTCCTATCTACGAACTATTAGGCGGCGCTGCTCGTGACAGAATCAAAGTATATTCTTGGATCGGTGGTGATCGTCCGGATGATGTCGCAGAGCAAGCACAAGATCGTGTTGACCGCGGGTTTACTGCAGTTAAAATGAACGCAACAGAGGAACTGCACTATATTGACTCCTATGTAAAGATAGAGGAAGTGGTGAAACGTGTCGCCTCGATTAGGGAACGCTTTGGTAGTAAATTGGATATTGGAATTGATTTTCATGGGAGAGTCCACAAGCCGATGGCAAAGGTTTTAGCGAAGGCATTAGAACCTTATCATCCAATGTTTTTAGAAGAAGTTGTTCTTCCTGAAAATGAGGAACATTTTAAAGAAGTTGCTCAGCTTGTGGCAACGCCTTTAGCCACTGGGGAGAGACTGTATACTCGCTGGCAGTTTAAAACACTTTTTCAGCAAGGAGCAATAGATGTGATCCAGCCTGATGTGGCATTATGTGGAGGGATCATGGAAATGCGAAAAATAGCTGCCATGGCTGAAGCTTATGACGTGGCTGTTGCCCCACACGCACCATATGGTCCCGTTGCTTTGGCAGCAACACTGCAAGTTGATTCTTGTACCCCAAATGTTTTTATTCAAGAGCAAAGTTTAGGAATCCATTACAATAAAGGCTTTGATCTGTTAGATTTTGTGAAAAACAAAGAAGTATTTCAGTATAGGGATGGCTATGTAGAATTACCAAGTAAGCCTGGTTTAGGGTTGGAGATGGATGAGGATAGAGTTAGAGATATTTCGCAAGAAGGGTTGATTTGGACCAACCCTAAATGGAAGAACTATGATGGCACTATTGCAGAATGGTAGTATGAAAGGAAGTTACTCATGGCGGAAGCAATTATGATCAACTTATTTTTACTCGTTCTGTTAGTGATGCAACTCAAAGAGCAGCGCAAAATTCTTTTGCAGGCAAAAGCGAACTCTATAAAAAAGGCAACTGCTTTAATTCTGTCTGCGCTTCTTTTCGTCATTTTTTGGCCAGATCAGTTGAGTGACCAATTGAAATTGTTTGCACTAATCGGCTTAGTCTGTTTAGTTGGTTTTTCAAAAGAAGGCTTAGGAGCAGATCAGCTGATCAAACTGGGTGTTTTAAAAGGTGAATATGATCAATATACGGCAATAGAGATTGAACAAACAGTAAATAATCAAACTTTTGTAACCTTTTATAAAAACAAAAATAGCCGCTTCTCGCTTTTATTTTCAGAGTCACCGCAAATTTTGGCAGAGTACTTCCGTTTATTGAAAAAGGAAGAGAAGCTAGTGTTTAAGGAAGAGGGATTGACGCAAAGGAAGCAAAAGAATACTAAAGTATCCCTTTAATTTTGTTTATGGAGAAGGATTGATTTTATAAATTTCTGAAAAGAAAGCTAACAAGCGTGGTAATTCTTACTGACTTTTAGCAAAGAGTAAAATTAGTCAGCTGTATTTTTATTCACTATCGTCGGGTTATAAAAAACTGGGAGAATGGTTCATTCTCCCAGTTTTTTTATCGTTTAGAAATCGCCGTGTGGGCATACGCCTCGATCAATGGAATGACTTCTAGTTTTACTTTGTATTTGCGTTCTAGAGCGGTTTCGATGGTAAAAGTATCACTTTCTGTTTCAGAAATTGTTGCTAAAACACGATCTTCTTTCGGGGAAGCTTCGATCACGGTCGTTTCTCCTGAAGATTGTTTTGCAGAAAATTTAGGGAATGCTGCGATTTTTTCGGCAAATGCTGAAAAAGTCATGGATTCGTCAGAATCATCAGCCGTTGATTTTTCCACTTCTTTAGTTTTAGTTGATGCAGGTATAGTTGGTGCCGTTTCTTCCTTCACTTCTGCTGGTTCTTTCGCAGGAGCGGAGGTAGGTGCCGCACTTTCTTGCGGATTGGTCGGTAACCAGTAAGCAGCGATCTCATCGACTAAGTTATCGCTGAAACGATCAAGTAAGCCAGCTTCTAAGCGTTGAATTCGTTTCACGACGATTTTGAAGTTCTCATCTAAAGGAACAGCGATTTTTTGTTCTTTGGGTGTTTCCTTCAACAATTCAATCAATAATTCCTCTTGATTTTTAGGATTGATATAAACAGTTGTCGGAAGGTCGAACTTATCTGCTGTTTTGCGCTCGATCGCTGTAAACAACTGTTGTCGAGCTGTTTCATAAGACGGGCGGAATTGTTGTTTCAATTTTGCTAATTGTTTCTTTTTCATAATCTTCTCCTCTCGATCACTATCGATTATAAGGAAAATTTGCAGAAAAGAACAGTCATTCTCATGAAAAAATACAAAAAAAATTATATATTTCCTGAAAAAACGCCAGCGCTGCTAAAGAAGCGGCGTTGGCGTTTCTACTAGATCATTGATTTGATGGTACTTAGGCATTAGGATCAAAAGCTCCTTGTCTCCAGTGGCGACTAAGTAGTTTTCCCAAAGAAAAAAGCGTACTTCCCCAGTGAGTTTCTCAGCCAGCATCTGCTGATAGTCGCTAGACGACCATTGACGCGCCGGGAAATGTTGGACTTTGTCTGGCCATACAAGAAAAACAAAATCAGCATGTAAGGCTTTTTGAACAGCAGGGGAGAGGTGAATCAAATCAGTTGTCTTCATAGGCTTCTCCTTATAGAGAGTAAAATTAAAACCCTGTCGTATCTGGATTGGTCGCTTTCCCAACGACGCCATCTAATTGATCGATCGTATTCATGTCTTCTTCAGATAGCTCAAAATCAAAGACATGGATGTTTTCTTCGATCCGACTTGGTGTGACTGATTTTGGTAATGGCAAGAAACCATGTTGTAAAGACCAGCGTAATGCAACTTGAGCGATTGATTTTTGATGCTTTTCAGCTAATGCTTTCATTTCTGGTACATCAAATATCTTCCCGGTACCTAATGGGCTGTATGCTTCAAGCAATACATCGTGTTCATGGCAATAAGTCACCACTTCTTCTTGTAACTCGCCAGGTGCAAGGAAAATCTGATTGACCATTGGGAAGATGGTCGCTGTTTTTTTCAATTCTTCAAAATGATGAGGCAAGAAGTTGCTGACCCCGATCGCTTTGATTTTGCCTGCTTGATACAATTCTTCAATAGCGCGCCATGTTTCTGCATTCGCTGTTTGCCAGTTGTCACGAAAGGCTACTGGGTTTGGCCAATGGATTAAGAAAAGATCGATATAGTCTGTTTGTAGTTTCTCTAAGGACTCTTCAAAAGAAGACATCACAAGATCATAGGAATGGTTCGCATTCCACAATTTTGTAGTCAAAAAGAGTTCTTCGCGGGGAATGCCGCTTTCTTTGATCGCTTGACCAACACTGGCTTCATTTTTATAGCCTTGGGCTGTATCAATATGGCGGTAACCTACTTCCAGTGCTTTTTTGACTGATGCTACGGCAACGTCGCCGTCTGGTGTTTGCCATGTGCCAAAACCTAACTCAGGGATGGTTACATTGTTTGATAACGTATAGCTGTTCATGTTCATTCCTCCGTTTTCTGTGATACCTTTAGTTTAGCAGACGAGGACGGATTTTCCAATGAATGCATCTTTCAAAAAGGAAGTGGCCAATAAGAAAAATGACGTTTGGCTCTTGTCAGTTCGCCTATTTTTTTTGTACACTAGACAAATGGATAAGGAGCGTAACTAATGGATATTTATTTGAAACATGCGATATTACACATTATTGACCGTCAAACTGGTGATCCGGTTTTTTCTCAAGTTGAACTCGATTTGACCACGGAATACATCCGCGATTATTTGACGAAAAAAATACAGAAACTTGCAACACCGCAAACCAAAACAGGGCGTTTACTCGAAACATCAATGATCGCTCAACTGGTCAAACAAGCACCCGAAGACTTTGTCGCAGCCAGTGAAGCGATCGTGCAACGATGGTATGAAGCGTACAAGGAAAGTGAAGATGCACCAAGTGCGGATGCCTTTGTGGTCTTGTATGAATTTGATACAAGAATGCAGTTGGCATTTTTGAAGGTCAACTATCAAGACGGCTATACGCACTTTATTGATAATGGGGAAGCTGGAATCGAAAACAATTTGATTTTGCATCGTGCCTTACTAGCAGGTAAAACTCAAAAGGCCGATGAAGGGATCACAATTGATGTGGAGAGCTTAGACTTTGAACTGATTGAAAAGAAATATAGCTTTTCAGGTGAAAAATATGCCTACTTTTCAACGAAAGTCATTGATGCCGAACCGATTCCCTCGTTAGAAGAAAACGTCAAAGTCATCAAAAAAGTAGCGGAAAAAATTGGTCAGAAATTTGAAACACCTACCTATAACGTTGTTGCCGATTTAAAAGAAGCGGTTTACGACACGATCGAAGAGTCAGGACACATTGATGTCAGTGAAGTGGCGCAAAAAGTCTTTAAAGACAATATTACCGCTCAGCTTTCTTTTCAAGAAGAAGTGGCTGAAAAAGGATTTGTCAATCAGGCACCAATGATGCGGGATGTCCGTGAGATCTCAGAGAAAAAATTCGGGAAACAAAAACTAAAATTATCTAACGGGATCGAATTGATCGTTCCTTTGGATGTTTACCGAGATCCAAATTTGATCGAATTTATCAATAATCCAGACGGAACGATTTCCGTAACGATCAAAAATGTAGAAGAAGTAATTAATCGGATGTAGGACAAAGGTCTTATGTGTGGATGATGCGGAGCTAACAACATAGAACGAGCACAAAAAAGCAGAGATTCCTCTTTAAGTAATGAGGAGTCTCTGCTTTTTTTCTGGATATCTTTGATCAATATCAGCAATTATTGATCGGTCAGTTTCTCAAGGGCGGCTTTGGGAACGTCTTCTTCAGAAACTTCTTCCCAGCTCAGAACACCTTTATTAGGATTGACCAATAATTTCAAATAGGCACCTTCTCTTAAAGGCGCGGAACGGTGCTCATTCATTTTGACCGTTTTGACTTCTCCAGAGGAACTGTAAGCGTCTTGTGTGTAACGGTAGACATCTTCGGCAACTCCGTTATCACTAATTTCCGTGTCGTGCTCGCCGGCATCCCTGATGACTGTATAGTAGTCACTTCCACCATAGTAATAATGATAAGTAGCAAAACAGCCACCAAGGAAA
Source organism: Enterococcus sp. AZ141 (assembly GCF_051714385.1). Taxonomy (NCBI): domain Bacteria; kingdom Bacillati; phylum Bacillota; class Bacilli; order Lactobacillales; family Enterococcaceae; genus Enterococcus; species Enterococcus sp. AZ141. Next base: position 21,922 of record NZ_JBIORT010000001.1, on the reverse strand, counting down.
ATTGCTGCAAAAACCAGCGTTGCAATGATTTTTTTCACATTTCTCACCTCATCTTCTATTATTCATAAAAATTGTCCTACGTCCAATAGATCGAAAAAAGCAAAGAAATTCTTAGGGATTAGCTGACGAGACATCTCACTTGACTTTGACTAATTTTGACCTATACTAAGAGTAGATTTAAACTTACAAAAAATAAGTTGATACTTATGAATTTGGAAGCGTAAATCGCAAAATATGATTCGAGTCAAAGAACGACTCAACTTTCTCTAGGAGGGAAACAATATGGCAAAACAACATTATGATCGTAGCAAACCCCATGTTAATATCGGAACGATAGGACACGTCGACCATGGGAAAACAACCTTGACTGCTGCTATTACCACAGTTCTTGGGAAAAAAGGACTTGCCAATCCGCAAGATTACGCAAGTATCGACGCGGCTCCTGAGGAACGCGAACGTGGTATCACCATCAATACTGCCCATGTAGAATACGAAACAGAAAAACGGCACTATGCCCATATCGATGCACCAGGACACGCGGATTACGTGAAAAATATGATTACAGGGGCTGCCCAAATGGACGGCGCAATCTTGGTCGTATCAGCGACAGATGGCCCAATGCCGCAAACCCGTGAACATATTTTGCTTTCTCGTCAAGTGGGTGTGAAACATTTGATCGTCTTTTTAAATAAAACAGACCTTGTCGATGATGATGAGTTGATCGATTTAGTTGAAATGGAAGTCAGAGAATTGCTGACTGAATATGATTTTCCAGGTGATGACATTCCTGTGATCAAAGGCTCTGCCTTAAAAGCCTTGGAAGGTGACCCAGAGGCTGAAGCAGCGATCTTAACGCTGATGGATACAGTAGATGAATATATCCCAACACCTGAACGAGACACTGATAAACCATTATTATTGCCGATCGAAGATGTCTTTTCAATTACTGGACGGGGAACCGTTGCTTCCGGTCGGATCGATCGCGGAACAGTAAAAGTCGGTGATGAAGTAGAAATCGTCGGAATCAAACCTGAAACACAAAAAGCAGTCGTGACAGGAGTAGAAATGTTCCGTAAGACGATGGACTTTGGGGAAGCTGGTGATAACGTAGGGGTATTATTACGGGGAATCACCCGGGATGAAATTGAACGGGGCCAAGTGTTAGCAAAACCAGGTTCCATCACACCACATACGAAATTCCAAGCAGAAGTCTATGTGTTGACAAAGGAAGAAGGCGGTCGCCATACCCCATTCTTTAATAACTATCGCCCACAATTTTACTTCCGTACAACGGACGTAACTGGGAATATCGTTTTACCAGAAGGAACGGAAATGGTTATGCCTGGTGACAACGTAACGATCGATGTGGAATTGATCCATCCAATCGCTGTGGAAAATGGAACGACTTTCTCCATTCGTGAAGGTGGACGAACAGTTGGTTCTGGTATCGTGACCACAATCGAAAAATAAAAATCAGTGAAACAGTGCTTCCATTATCTGAAGGAGCACTGTTTCCTTTTTCATGTCAAACCAGCAACAATCCCTCCATCAGCTTAGGATTGCTTGTTTTTTTCTAAATAATCTTGTGATTTTATTAAGGATTTTTTAGGAGAGAAAAAATTCTAGTCAGCCTGTTCATTTCATAGTACGATAGATTCTGACTTAGAAAAGATGGGATGTATTTGATGAGAAAAATTCGACGTTTCCTAGGATTTGTACTGAAGTTTGCGCTCTTGCTGCTGCTGATTGGAGCAGGGGTTTGGGGCTATCGAAACTACACGGCATTGAAAGCTGTCTATGCGTATGAAGCGGAAATCGCACAGCAGACACAAGCCCACGACATCTCTGAATATCAGTCTTTAGCAATGAGTATCATGCTGACGGAGTCAAAAGGACAAGGCAATGATCCGATGCAAAGTTCTGAAAGTGTATATGGAAAACAAAACCAATTTGATACGCCAGAACAAAGCATCGAACAAGGGGTTTCTTATTTAGCCGAGTTGATCGAAAAAGCAGAGCAAATGAACTGTGATCTTTGGACCGCAGTCCAGGCTTATAATTTTGGTACAGATTATATTGATTATGTCGCTGAACGGGGTGGCGTGAACACCTTAGAATTAGCAGAAACATATTCCAGAGAGGTTTTATCCCCGTTATTAGGCAATGATACAGAACAGACCTATCGTTATTGGGGCATTCAATCGGTCTTTTATAATGGCGGTCATTTGTATCACAATGGCGGCAATATGTTCTATGCGGATCTAATAAAATTGAACCGATGGAAAATCGATGTTACGGCAGGGTTCTTTTCCTGATTGTCACAAAATAACTGAAGTAAAAAAGCTTGAAATACAAATAGAATATGGTAAAATCATTATGAGTGATTCCGTCTAATTATTCTTCGCACTGATACCTATTAGTGCGTTTTTTTACCTAATAAACGATGAATACTTACCAAATGGAGGTGAGTGGATGGCACGAATTCCTCAAACGATCATTGACGATATTCGCGAACGCAGCAATATTGTTGATATCGTGGGACAGTATGTCCAGTTAAAGAAATCTGGAAAGAATTATTTTGGTTTGTGTCCCTTCCATAATGAGAAATCACCTTCTTTTTCCGTTGCAGAAGACAAACAAATTTTTCATTGTTTTGGTTGCGGTCGTGGGGGCAATGTTTACGGTTTTTTGCAAGAGCTTGAAGGCATCAGTTTTCCTGAAGCAGTCGTCAAAGTAGCAGAAATGAACGATATTCCTCTTGATCCGCAATACCAGCAATCAGAAGGCATCAATGAAGCGACCTCACAAACGAGTCAATTGATTGCGCTGCATGAAAAAGCCGCCGAGGTCTATCATCACATGTTGGTGAATACGGCTGCTGGCCAAGAAGCGCTTGATTATTTATTGGATCGCGGATTGACGATGGCATTGATCGAAGAATTCAATATTGGTTTTGCGCCGAATGAACGCTCGTTTTTGGAGAAAGTCTTTTTGAATGAACAAGCCAAAGCTGAATTTTTTCCTGATACAGGGCTCTTTGTTCAACGAAACGATGGCTCATTGGCAGACCGCTTTTACCAACGAATCATGTTTCCGATCCGTAATCCTCAAGGAAAAACAATTGGTTTTTCTGGTCGTTGGCTAGCAAGCGAAAAAGTTGGTGATCAAGACCAGCCGAAATATTTAAATAGTCCAGAAACGATCCTTTTCAACAAGCGCGAGGTTCTGTTCAACTTTGACAAAGCACGCCGTGCGATGCGCAAAGATGGCCAAGTGTATTTATTTGAAGGATTTATGGACGTGATTGCCGCTTGGCAGGCAGGAATCGAAAATGGGATCGCCTCAATGGGGACCAGTTTGACCAATCAGCAGATCGCCCATATCGAGCGAGTGGCACAAGAAGTGATTCTTTGTTACGATGGAGATAGTGCAGGGGTTGAAGCGACAAACCGCGGGATCGAGCTTCTGCAAAACAATAGCCGTTTGAAATTATCTGTGGTGCGAGTGCCGGAACGGATGGACCCAGATGAGTATTTGCGCAAATATGGGACAGAAGCTTTTTATAAACTAGCTGTCCACGGCAAAGAAACCGTTTTTGCCTTCAAGATGGATTATCATCGGATGAATCGCAATTTAGCCAATGAGAAGGAGCAACTGGACTATGTCCAAGTTGTTTTAAATGAATTGCAGCGTGTGGATTCTTTGTTGGAGCAAGACCGCTATTTGACTCAGTTGTCTACAGAGTTCAATTTGAGTCGTGAGACCTTGCAACAGCAGCTCAAGCAAAACCGGCAAGAGCAACGGACGATGCAAGATGTAGCGCCACCGCCGCCAACAGACACCCCTATGGTCTTTACGCCGCCTACACGGCAGCAGCCCAAAACACAGGTGGAAAAAGCGCAAGAATTATTATTGTACCGTTTGTTTCATGACAGTACGTTAAACCATCGCTTTCGAGCGAGTGGTATATCCTTTATCCATGATCGTTATCAACAACTGTATCTGCTGTTTGATGCGTATATGGAAACAGAAGAACACTTTGTTTTAGCAAAGTTCTTAGATTTTTTAAAAGAAGATTCAATGAAAAAAATGGTGATCGATATTGCAGATCTTAAAGCTTCTGAGGAAGGGACTGAACAAGAATTTCAGGACATTCTGCAGGTCTTTCAAAAGTCGGGCATTGCTGAAGAAATCAATCAAAAACGAATCCAGCAGCAAGAAGCAAGACAAATAGGAAACCAGCAATTAGAACTTGAACTTGCAATCGAAATCATTGATTTGACCAAACGGTTGAAACAAGCTAAATAGCGAACTGAAAGGGGCTTTCTTTCATGGCAGAAGAAACAAAAAAAACGTATGACAAAGCAGTTGCCGAATACATCCGAGAAAACAAAACAAAGGGGCAAGTTGTTTACGATGACATTACCAATCGTTTAGCAACGCCTTATACTTTGGATGCTGATGCAATGGACAAACTAATTCAAAAACTGGAGGATTCCGGCATCAGTGTCGTGGATGAAAATGGAGAGCCTTCAGTCCATAGTTTAAAGAGTAATGAAAAACGACAAGAAACCCAACCTCAAGAAGATTTGTCTGCACCGACTGGTGTGAAAATCAATGACCCTGTGCGGATGTACTTGAAAGAGATCGGTCGGGTACCGCTTTTGACCGCAGAAGAAGAAGTGGCTCTCGCTCTGAAAATCGAAGAAGGCGACCAAGAAGCGAAACAGCGTTTGGCAGAAGCCAACTTACGTTTGGTAGTCAGCATCGCCAAACGTTATGTGGGTCGGGGAATGCAATTTCTTGATTTGATCCAAGAAGGAAACATGGGCTTGATGAAAGCCGTTGAGAAATTTGATTATCGCAAAGGGTTTAAATTCTCGACCTATGCGACCTGGTGGATCCGTCAAGCGATCACTCGTGCCATCGCTGACCAAGCTCGAACCATTCGGATCCCAGTGCATATGGTGGAAACCATCAACAAATTGATTCGTATCCAACGGCAATTATTGCAAGACTTAGGACGCGAACCGACACCAGAAGAAATCGGCGCAGAAATGGATTTGCCAACGGAAAAAGTTCGTGAAATCTTGAAGATCGCTCAAGAGCCCGTTTCATTAGAAACACCAATCGGTGAAGAAGATGATTCTCATCTAGGTGATTTTATTGAGGACCAAGATGCTACAAGTCCGGCAGAGCATGCGGCTTATGAGCTTTTGAAAGAGCAATTAGAAGATGTATTGGATACGTTAACTGACCGTGAAGAAAATGTGCTACGCTTGCGTTTCGGAATCGATGATGGCCGTACTCGGACCTTAGAAGAAGTCGGCAAAGTCTTTGGGGTAACCAGAGAACGGATTCGTCAAATTGAAGCAAAAGCGTTACGGAAACTACGCCACCCATCTCGTTCAAAACAATTGAAAGATTTCTTAGAATAATTAAGGTTTATTGACTTTCCAAAGGCTCCCTTTGGAAAGTCTTTTTTGTTCAGGTTTTGTCATCTCTCCATAGGATAAGTAAAGAACTTAATAAAAACGTAACCAAGCAAGTGTTGGCTAATTGCCTAGAATGTGATAAATTTAATTTTGTGCATCTGCACAATTGAGTAATAAAAAAGAAATGCGAAAAAAGACCCATTATTTGTCGGTCTTTGAAATAGGAAGCAGTGGGCGCGTCAAGCGTTTGATCTGGTAGGGTACTGCTTCATAGAAGGAAATGCAAAAAACAAAAGGAGTCAGTTTGAATCAATGAAGAAGACATGTCCTGAATGTGGATTTCAAGCAATAGAAGAAACACCCGTTTGTCCCAATTGCGGGTTTCAATGGAACCAAGCAAAGGAGAATGAACAGGAACCATCATCTGACTCTTCCGTTACGCCAGAAGAGCTACAAAACAAAAACGATGATATTCGCTGGTCTGACTTTAAAAATGTTCCGATTGGAAAAATGGAGGAGCACTTAGGTGATCGGCCATCCTCGAATGAAGAAACGATCGACCTTGCACAGCAAGAGGCTTTTTCTGATGAGCAAAAAACAACACTTGAATCAGAGTCTAAACAAGAACCAAAAACAGTGGAAAACTCTGAGTCTACAGAAGAACACACAATTTCAGCCAGTGAAGAAGTTAATGAGACCGATGCACTGAGTACGGATGAACAGCATGACTCTGAGATTTTGGCCGCTTATATCCGACAGCACAAACTTGATGAAGAAGCAAAGGCAGCAGCTGCTCTAGAAGCAGAAGAAACCGCCATTGATCTTTCCTCTGCTGAAGAGGAAAGTCAGATGCAAGCCAGCGAGGAACCTCTGCCGTCAAGCGAGGAGGAAGTGGTGACGGAGCCAGTTATTGAAGAAGCTGAGAAGCAGCCAGAACCAGTCATCGATCCAATTCCTGAACCAATCACCGCAGCGGATGAAACGCCACAAAAGGAGACTGCTGAAGAAGAAACGTCTTCTTCCAGTGAAAGCAAGAAGAGCCCTCGCAAAGCACTCTATATTACAGCGGCTTGTTTGTTAGTGGCAGCGGGTGGTGGTTGGGCTTATTACTATCAACAGCAGCAACAAGAAACTGCCCGACAAACGCAACAGGCGCAAGAGAACCGTACGTTAGATCAGATTGAAAATGAGTTGAATGATTTTTATACAAATGATGAGCGAGTGTTCATTAAAAGCGACAAAACAGCAGAACAGCTGACGGCTGTGACGAATCAGTTGGCAGATTTTCAAGACCACGAACGATACGATATCTTGTCACAAGAAGCAGAGACAATTGCTGACAAATTAGCAGCTTTGACAGAGATCAATAGCTATTTCAGCAGTCCTGCAGTTGTGGAGGATCAGTTGGAAGAAGTCTCGTTGAAAGAAGCGACTGCTGTCACAATGGCGAAGCGTGAGAACGGGGATGCCTTTGATGAGTTGATCAATCAAGCCATCGACATGGGACAAAAAGAGTTCAGCGCGATCGAGGAAGTTCAAAATGCAGTGAAGAGCATGGTGGCTTTAAGTGGTGACGGTGAAGCACCGGCGAGTGTCACTCGTGAGAACTACAATGCCTTGATGAAAAAAATCCAAGCTTTGCCAATCGATTCACTGGTTGAAAGTCTTACGACGGAACTACGTAAAGTCGATACTGCCTTGACGAAGCGTGAAACAGCTACCCAACAAGCAGCGGCGCAACAACAAGCTGCCCAAGAAGCAGCACAAGCGGCGGCTTCCGAGAACAACGCTTCCGCTTCGAGCAGCGGATCTACAAGCGCTGCGACGCCCGCGCAAAGTACTTCTGAAGAAGAGTATGTGCTTTCGCCGAATACACCAACAAATACCAACAATCAGCCAATTATTCCAGCCCGCCAAAGTGATTTGAATGATGTAAACAATAGCGCCTGGGTGTGGGCAGATGGTGTCCAAGAAAAAATCATCGCCACAGCGATTGCTCGCGGTTATGTGGTAGAAGGCGGCTATACTTTTGAACGTGTACGAATCGTCAATGGTGAAGGCTATTACAATTTTTATGCGACAAACGCCCAAGGCAGCTTGCTTAAAGGAACGGATGATTCAGCGTTCCCGCTATACTTATTTACGGTAAACGCCAAAACTGGCTATTTCAGAGGCAATGGGAACGATCACACCGTTCGCTAAGTCTCCTGGGTCACTAGAAAATTTTCAGAGTTATTACATGCACATGTGAAAAATACTTGTTTCCCCTCCTTGTTTTCGATATGATGAGAGATAATCGTTCAAACAAGGAGGGGTTTTTGTGCAGAAAATTGAGAGATATGATCGGTTTGAAGACGGGGTCATTGCTTGTGTACCAACGATTCTTGGGTACCTGGGCATTGGTTTTGCAATGGGGGTTGTGGGAAAAGGCGTTGGGTTGTCTATTCTAGAAATTATTTTAATGTCTATTATTGTCTATGCTGGCAGTGCTCAATTTATCATTTGCGCCTTACTAGCGATTCAAGCACCTTTCATGACAATCGTCGCAACAGTTTTTTTAGTGAATTTACGACACTTTTTAATGAGTTTGTCAGTAGCTTCCTATTTTAAAAAGACACCGTTGCTTTCTGCCATTGGTATCGGGACACTTTTGACTGATGAATCCTATGGCGTTTTGACGACGGCACTGCAACAAGACAAACCAGTCACAGCGAAATGGACCCACGGGTTGAACGTAATGGCTTATTTGAGTTGGATTTTTGCGACGTTTTTGGGTGGTTTATTGGGTTCATTTATTCCAGATCCAGAAGCGTTAGGCTTAGATTTTGCCTTAGTAGCTATGTTTGTTGGTCTTTTTTTATTTCAAGTAGAGCGACCGCTTAAGAAGAAAACCCAGCAAACGCTCTTGATACTAGGGACAGTTGTGGTGACCTTGATTTTATTTATGCGTTTTTCGACCGCAGAGATTGCGGTAATTGCGGCGACACTGGCAGGATGTTTGGTTGGGACGGTGACACACCATGACTAATTTTGTTATACTGATGCTAGTATGTGGATTGGTTACTTGGCTTCCGCGGATCGTTCCTTTTTTATTTTCGAAAAAGCTCATATTTCCGGAACCTTTCACCATCTTTTTGAGTTACTTACCGTTGTGTATTTTGGCGGCATTATTGGTGCAAAATTTGCTGATCTTTCGAGAAGGCCAATTCCCCATTTTGAAAGTTAAAGAAACCATTGCCTGTATCCCGGCATTATTGGTGGGGTATTATACCAAAGATTTGATGAAAATCGTTATCACAGGCGTTATTGCTATGGCGCTGTTGCGTTTCTTTTTATAGGAACGAGCAGTTTTAAAGAAAAAGGAGAGAATAGATGAAAGACTTATTAGCATCCGTATTCAGCGGATTGATCATTGATGAAAACGAACAGAATTATTTTGTTCAAAAAGGCGGGGTTACCTTCCGACTAGCCAAGGAAGAAGGCGAACATCATTTAGGTGAAGCCGTCGAAGGGTTTGGCTATCAAAATCAAAAGCAAGAAAATGTGCTCACTACGAATATTCCGAAAAGCCGCAAAGGGCATTATGCCTTTGGTACAGTCACAGGAAGCCGTCGCGACTTAGGCGTTTTCGTCGATATCGGTTTGAAAGACAAAGATATGGTGGTTTCATTAGATGAATTGCCAACAATGCGGGAACTTTGGCCCAAAAAAGGCGACCGTTTGATGGTCAGCTTGCGGGTCGATGACAAAGAGCGTATTTGGGCTTCATTAGCAGATGAGAAAATTTTTAAGGCATTGAGCAAAAATGGTACGGAGCAAATGAAGAATCAAGATGTTACAGGTAGCGTGTACCGTTTGAAGTTAGCGGGTACTTACTTGCTGACGGATGATTTTTATATTGGCTTCGTCCATCCATCAGAACGGTATCAAGAGCCGCGCCTTGGGGAAGTGGTCAAAGGGCGAGTGATTGGGATTCGTCCAGATGGTGTCTTGAACCTTTCATTGAAACCAAGAGCCCACGAGGCGATCTCAAATGATGCCGCCATGGTTCTAACCTTTTTAGAACGAGCGCCTGAGAACAAAATTCCTTTCACGGACAAATCAGCCCCAGAAGAGATTTTGCAAACATTTGGTATTAGTAAAGGCCAATTTAAACGGGCATTAGGAACCTTGATGAAACAGCGTTTGATTGAGCAAAAAGACGGCTTTACGATTCTTATCAAAAAACCTAATTGAGAATACTTGTTTCTTTTATCGTTCTAATTTATAATGATTACAATGTTTGTCTTGAGTGATTTTCACTCAGATTAGAATCGTTATAAATTAACGGCATACGGAGGCAACTATGAACACAACAGCAGCGTTAAAAAAGACCAAGAAACAATTGCACGAGTCGGGGTTTAAATTAACTCCTCAGCGAGAAGCGACGTTGTTGGTCTTATTAGAAAATGAGAAAGACCATTTATCCGCAGAAGAGATTTTCTTTTTTGTGCGAAAAAAAAATTCTGAGATTGGCTTGGCAACCGTCTATCGAACATTGGAGATCTTAACGGATCTGAAAATTGTCGATAAAGTCAGCTTTAATGACGGTGTCGCTCGCTATGATCTACGTAAAGAAGGTGCCAAACACTTTCATCATCACTTGTTGTGTTTGGAATGCGGCAATATTGAAGAAGTCGAAGAGGATCTGCTGGGCAGTGTCGAAGAGATCGTTGAACAAAAGTACCATTTTTTAGTAAAGGATCATCGGTTGACCTTTCATGGTGTCTGTCAAAAGTGCCAAAGCAAAGCCGAGTGATTGTACTTTGGCGATCTTAAATAAACGTTTGTTATCACCCGAATGATAGTCAGATGGTTTCCAATAGGAAGAGTGCTCTTTTTTCCGATTTGAAAGAAACCGAAAAATCTGCTATGATTCGGGTGTTTCCTTGGGCAAAAGATACGGGTAGATGCCTCTTTTTTATTGGCAAGCTACTATCTTAACGAGCCAGAATTTGATATGATAAAAAAGCTGAAAGTAGAGGAAGCCCATGAACGAACAAATCATTGATTATCTTCATTATTTGACCATTGAGCGCGGGCTATCCCAAAATACCCGTGCCAGCTACCAGCGAGATCTGCAACAGTATCTTGCGTTTTTACAAAAAAAACAAGTCACTCAGTGGCAGCAGATCGACCGAGTGATCGTTTTGTCTTTTTTGCAAAGTCTGCAAGAAGCGGGAAAATCCTCGGCAACCGTGATTCGGATGGTTTCCAGTTTGCGAAGGTTCCATCAATTTTTGCGTCAAGAACGGTTTACCGATCATGATCCAATGCAGCATATTGATTCACCAAAAAAACAGCAGAAGCTGCCTGATACCTTGAGTTTACAAGAAGTGGAGCGGTTGATCGAAACACCGGATACGCGAGCAGTTTTGGGCATCCGTGACCGAGCGATTTTGGAAGTGATGTATGCGACGGGCTTGCGCGTCAGTGAGTTGATCGGGTTAAAATTAAACGATCTGCATTTAAGTATGGGGTTGCTGCAAACAACCGGGAAAGGCGACAAAGAACGGATCGTTCCATTAGGGGACTTAGCGATTCAATGGATCGAAACCTATCTCAGCGATGCGCGTCCGTATTTGACGAGAAAAACGCCGGATGAAAGCCATCTGTTTGTAAACAACCATGGTACGCAACTGTCTCGTCAAGGGATCTGGAAAAATTTAAAAGCCTTGGTTCGACAAGCTGGGATCACCAAGAATGTGACTCCCCATACGCTGCGCCATAGTTTTGCGACCCATCTATTAGAAAACGGGGCAGATCTACGAACGGTTCAAGAGTTGCTAGGGCACGCAGACATCTCGACCACTCAAATTTACACGCATATAACGAAGAAACGGATGACGGAAGTGTACAAGCAGCACTTTCCGCGCGCCTAGAAATCGAGGATGGAATGGAAGAAATCAAAATAAAATTAGCTGTCTTTGAAGGACCGTTGGATTTGCTGCTTCATTTGATCAAAAAACTGGAGATCGATGTTTATGATATTCCAGTTGCTACCATCACCGAACAATACATGCAGTACATCCATGCCATGAAAATTTTAGAATTAGAAGTCGCTGGAGAGTATTTAGTCATGGCGGCGACTTTGATGGCGATCAAAAGCCAGATGCTGTTGCCTAAACAAGAGTTGATTGCTGAAGTCGAAGAGTACGAAGAAGATCCGCGGGATATGCTGGTGGCACAACTGCTAGAATACCGAAAATTTAAGTACGCAGCCGAACAGCTTTCAGAAAAAGCGGAAGAGCGCAGTTTGTATTACACGAAAGATCCGATGGATGTCGATGAATACAAAGAGGAAGAAGATCAATTAAGAGCCAATCAATTCAACACGATCGATCTCTTTTTGGCTTTTCAAAAAATGATCGAGAAAAAGAAAAATCGCCAAGTACTAGAAACCAAGATTTCTCCTGATGAAAGCACCATCGATGAAAAGATGGCGGCGATTCAGTTGGAGATGCAACATGTGAGTGCTAAAAAAGGCCGCAGCTTTGATTCGTTTTTTACTTCTTACAATAAAACAGAAGTTGTGGTAACCTTTATGGCACTGTTAGAATTAATGAAAAAAGGAACGATTCGAGTAGAGCAATCAGACAATTATGCGTCGATTCTGCTCTATCCAACAGGTAAAGAAGATGAGTAAATATAGTGAATTAGAAGCGATCTTATTCGTCGTCGGTGATGAGGGGATCGGACTTGAAGAACTGAGTTATTTAGTCAAAAGTAATACTGCCAGTGTCTATCAGCATTTGCAGGAACTAAATCAGCAATATGAAGAAAATGAACATACCGCGTTGCATATTCTAGAAGTTGGCAATCATTTTATTTTAACCACTAAAAAGCAATTTGCCCCTTTATTGAAGAAATACGCCGAATCACCGATGGGGAGTTCATTGTCGCAAGCCGCTTTGGAAACTTTGTCGATCATTGCTTATAAGCAACCGATCACTCGGATGGAAGTAGAAGAGATTCGCGGCGTTCAATCCAGCGGTTCGGTCCAAAAACTGGTGGCAAAGCGGCTGATTGAAGAAAAGGGACGCGTGGACGGACCAGGACGAGCGATCCTATACGGTACGACGGAATACTTTATGGATTATTTTGGCTTAAAAAGTTTGGCTGAATTGCCTGACATCCAATCAATGGAAGATGAACTTGAAGAAGATGCACCGTTTGATCTTTTTTACGACCGCTACAAACAAGCAGAAACAGAAGGAGAATGAAGATGGAACGTTTGCAAAAAGTGATTGCCCATGCCGGCATCACCTCAAGAAGAAAAGCTGAAGGATTGATAACCGAAGGCCGTGTGCGAGTCAATGGACAAGTAATCAAAGAATTAGGGGTCCAAGTCGGTTCAAAAGACGTCGTTGAAGTGGACGGCGTTCCGATCGAACAAGAACAACATGTCTATTATCTGTTCTATAAACCTCGTGGCGTGATCTCAGCTGTAACAGATGATAAAAAACGCAAAGTCGTTTTGGATTATTTTGCTGAAGTCCCTGAACGGGTGTATCCAGTCGGCCGCTTGGACTATGATACCTCCGGTTTGCTGCTACTGACAAATGATGGGGAATTGTCACAGACACTGATGCATCCAAAACACGAAGTCGAAAAAGTGTATGTTGCCAAGGTCAAAGGCATTGCGGATAAAAAGCAACTGCTCCCATTGACAAAAGGAATTCGGATCGAAGGGCGTAAGACCGCGCCTGCTCGCTTTGAAATCTTATCGACAGACCAAACGGCACAATCTAGTATTGTGCAATTGACGATCCACGAAGGTCGCAATCATCAAGTCAAAAACATGCTAAAAGCAGTTGGTTTGCCTGTACAAAAACTAAAACGGGAAAACTATGGTCCGTTAGATTTAAAAGGTCTTCGTCCAGGGGAATACCGAGAGTTGTCGAAGAAAGAAGTCAGCCAGCTGAAAAACAGTGCAAAATAGTTGAAAAGTATCTGAAAACGTAACTATTGTTAATGTTTAGATTTTGTGTATAATAGAACATGTAATAAATAGAATAAAGGTTCGTCTTCAGGGGCAGGGTGCAATTCCCGACCGGTGGTTATAGTCCACGACCTATTTCTTCGGAAATAGCTGAATCGGTGAAATTCCGATACCGACAGTACAGTCTGGATAAAGAAGATAGAGCGTATTTGATTTGCTTATGGCTATTTCGAATGCCCTCTTTTTTCCCTGTGGAAAAAAGAGGGCATTTTTTGTCTGGCGCCGACAAGAAAGCCGAGGAAATTTAATAGGTTCGTTTGAAGAGGAATCCTGAACTTAGGAGGATTTATACTGATGAACAACAAAACAAGAAAAATGGTGACGATCGCCATGTGTGCTGCTATGGGAACAATTTTGCAATTTATCGCTTTTCCAATTTTTCCGGCATTCAGCTTTTTAAAGATCGATTTTAGTGATATTCCCGTGATGATCATGATGTTTTTATTTGGTCCTTGGAGTGGGGTAGTGACTGCCTTCATTCGTTCGGTCCTGCATTTGTTCTTATCTGGTTTTTCACCTGCTGATATGGTGGGAGATACGGCAAGCTTTTTAGCATCATGTGCCTTTACTTTGCCAATGTACTACTTTTTCCGCAAAGGTATCCACACCAAAAACAAAATGGTTGGTGTCATCAGCGGTATCTTGTCGGTAACGATTTTTATGAGTGTGGCGAACCTATTTGTGATCACACCGCTTTATCTACGCTTTTTCGGGGTCACAGCCGATCAATTTTTAGGGATGTCTTTGCCGCAATATGTGGCGATCGGGATTTTACCCTTCAATTTGGTTAAAGGAGCGATCGTCAGTGCCGTCTTTTTAGCACTACATGCCAAACTGCTCCCATGGTTGGCTCGTAAGCAGCCCCATCATTCTGCTATAGGAAAATAAAAAATGAGCCGACTTGCTGTGGCAGACGAAAGGTCTGTTAATGGCAGGTCGACTTTTTTATTTTTCTATAAGGATCGCTCTGGTGGGGCATTTGCGATAAGCAGTTTTGACTTTTTCTTGTTGTTCTTCTATGATAAACTGTTGCCGTGCACTCGGTTCTTGGGCAAATAAAACGATCCCATCTTCATCATAATCGAAGATCTCGGGAGCATAGATCGCACATAGTCCACAAGCAATGCAGCGCTCAGGAACAATTTTACAGCGTTGTGACATTTTTTAGTCCTTTCTGGGAGGAAGATATGGATTCTTTTATTTTAGCGCTGTTTTCTGATACTGACAAGTTGCGTCCATCGACACTTTATCAAATTCTCATTGGTAAGCGCACTAGCTCTGTCTTGAGTTATGCCTTTTTTTATGATCGATTAGGTCTTTTTCAAGCGTTGCCACAGTTGAATGAGAGGGAGTATCAACAGACGATCGCTGACTTGATCCAACAAGGGATGCTAAGTCGAGATTCAGATGGTCTGCTGCTCAAAAGGACCGCTGCAAATTATGAACAGTCAAGAGAAATGTTGTTGCATCATACGGATTATTTTCGGTATGGACGAACGACGGAGGAGGCGTGGCGTTTTGTCCGACTGCTGGTTCAAGCAGCTGCATATCAAGAGGTGACGAATCAGTATATTCCTGTTGAGAACACGCCTTTATATACAGAACCTGTGCGTCGACTGATCCATCAATACCCTGAAATCAAAAAGATCACTCATCGAGAACTTTCGGCAGTTTTTGCCCAACTTCCCGCAGAAGTCGCAGATTTTTTAGCGGGTACCTTATCTGGTCCTGATCTTCTGGGGCAGGCGTTTTTCCAACTTTTGCCAGAATCTGTACAAGGTAAGCCTTGGGACAATCTTTATGTAGGAGCTGCGATCCATCAATTTTTAGCCCTGGTTGAAAAAGAGTCTCAGATGGTTCTGTTTCAAGGATTGTCGCCTTTTCTAAATAGGAATCTGAATCAAAGTATGCTGGAAAGTCGTGCATTGTTCTTGCAAGGAGCTTCTGTTGAGCAGATCATGGAAAAAAGAAGGATCAAACGAGGAACCGTTAATGATCATTTGATTGAGTGGGCACTGCTTGATCCGACATTTCCGTATCAGCGCTTTGATACATCATTGATGAATAAGCTGCCAGCAACTTCTTGGAAAAACAGCTATCAAGAATTACAGGAGCTTCTTACGACTGATTTTTTGACGATTCGTTTGTTACAGATTGCTCAGAAACGGGGGATTCGATGTTAGAAAACGCACTGAATCAGTACTTTGGCTTCAAAACATTTCGTCAAGGACAAAAAGAAGTCATCGAAAGTGTTTTAGCGCAGCAAGATACGTTAGCGATTTTGCCTACCGGGAATGGCAAAAGTCTCTGTTATCAGCTGCCAGGGTACCTCATAGATGGCATCGTAATCATTATCTCACCGCTTGTTTCTTTAATGGAAGATCAAGTCTATGGCCTACAAAAGCAAGGGGAAAAACGCGCGATTGCGTTTAATAGTCAACTGGACCCTACCGATCGTCACTATGTGATGCAGCATTTATCGCAGTACAAATTTTTGTTCTTAAGTCCAGAAATGATCGTGCAAGAAGCCATTTTGCAGCAACTCGAACGAGCTAAGATCGCTATGCTCGTGGTGGATGAAGCTCATTGTGTTTCCCAATGGGGCATTGATTTTCGACCAGAGTACTTGCAGCTTGGTGAAGTAAAAAAACGTTTGAAGACACCCGTCACATTAGCATTGACGGCTACTGCTACGGCGCAAGTCGAAGCAGATATTCGGCAAGTGTTGTTAGCAAAGAATGCCAATGTCTACCGTTATTCGATGAACCGCAGCAATATCGGCTTGTTCGTAGAGAAAACGTCAGACAAAGATGCGGCATTAGCAGACTATCTCAGCCGCTTAGGCGGGGCTGGGATCATCTATTGTTCCACAAGAAGCAAAGTCGAAGAAGTCTATAACAAACTGCGTCAGCGCTATTCGGTAGGCTATTATCATGGTGGTCTAGCGAGCGATCAAAGAAAAACGTTGCAGCAGCAGTTTTCTCAGAATAAACTAAAATTGCTCGTCGCAACCAATGCGTTTGGGATGGGGATCAATAAAGAAGATATTCGTTTTGTGATCCATTATGACTTGCCTGATTCGCTGGAAAACTACAGTCAGGAAATCGGTCGAGCAGGCCGCGATGGCAAACAAAGCAGTGCGATCTTGCTTTATCAGGAACACGATGAGCAGATTCACTACTTCTTTCAGCGAGAAAACAAAGAAGAACGCCGTGCTTTAGAACGAATGGATCAGAAAAAGATGAAAGGACCTTTGACACCGCTGCAAGAAAAATGGCAGCTGAAGATGAAGGAGTTGGGGGCTGCGTTTTGGCTGGAAACGCTAAAACAAAACGAACAGCAAAAGCAAGAACAATTACAAAAAATGTTGGCTTATATTCATTTTACCGGCTGTCGTCGCCAGTTTTTATTGGCGCACTTTGGGGAAGAAGCATCAGCAAATCCTTATTGTTGCGACAATGACGGGATCGAATTGGCAGTGGAAGAAGAGCTTTTAGAAAAAAAAGTCATCCTTCATTGGCAAGAACGTTTAATAAAAATTTTTAAAGATATAAATTGAATCGTATTTTGCAGGACAGTTTTTATTTACCTATGGTATAATACATCGGAAGGAAACTAGGAGGGAATACGAGTGAGCAAGAAAGACAATGACTACAATTCAGAAAATCAAGAACCGTGGGAACAACCAATCTATGATACAGAATACGATGATTCTGCATCAAGATCCCAACAAAGAAAACAAAAGCGTGGGAATTCACTCTTTTTGACGATCGTTTTAGTTTTGCTTTTCTTGATCGTGGCAATTCCGGTTGGTGCCGGTATTTGGGTATTGAATCATAACAGTGATGCCCCGACCGCAGCAAGTTCAAGCAGTACAGTAGAAAGTACGACAGAATCTTCGACAACCGAGTCATCAACAACGGAATCATCAACTGCTGAATCGACAAGTGAAACGAGTTCGTCAACAAGTGAATCAAGTTCTTCATCAAGCAGTAGCAGTTCTGCACCAGCTTCAACGACGCCATCAAGTAGTAGTGAGCCGGCTCAACAAGAAAACAATGCAGGGCAAGACACTACGCAAAATAATCAAGGGCAAGGAGCGACTGGTACCGAGGAATACACGACGGTGCAAGCAGGTGAAGGTCCTGAACAAGTGGCAGCCCGTACAGGCATCTCAGTTGAAACCCTATATCAATTAAATGGGATTGATCCAAACAACTACATGCTATACCCTGGCGACACATTACGAATTAAATAAAAAACCGCTTTGGCGGTTTTTTTTCTTGGTGGGAAGAAGCCAAGGTGAACGATAAGCAGAAACGATGAAGGAATACACATCGTTGGGAAACGAGGAGTAAGAAAAATGAAAAAAATCAACATCGCTATTGATGGTCCGGCGTCATCTGGGAAAAGTACCGTGGCAAAAATCATCGCCAATGATTTAGGGTTTATTTATACAGATACCGGGGCCATGTACCGCAGCATCACGTATTTGGCCTTAAAAAGCGGCTGTTCATTAGAGGATGAAGCGGCGATCGCTGCTTTGATCGATCAATACCCCATCACTTTTGAACCGACTGAACACGGTCAAGAGGTCTTTGCAGGAGGAGAGCAAGTCACAGAAGCGATCCGTCAGCCAGAAGTAACCAACGCAGTTTCGAAGGTATCGGCATACCCTGCGATCCGCGAAAAACTAGTCCAACAACAGCAGATGATCGCTAAAGATGGCGGTGTCGTGATGGATGGCCGCGATATTGGTACGGCGGTTTTACCACAAGCAGAAGTCAAGATTTTTCTGGTAGCAAGTGTGGAAGAACGGGCGCAGCGCCGTTTCAAAGAAAATCAGCAAAAAGGGATCGGTACCGATTATGAAACTTTAAAAGAAGAGATTCAGCAAAGAGATTACTTGGATTCTCATCGGGAAGTCTCCCCTTTGAAACAAGCAACAGATGCCGTTCGAATTGACACCTCCGGTTTAACAATCGAGCAAGTCGTAGAAGCGATCAAAAAAACGATCCAAGAAAAGATCGACTAGCGAAAACAATGGGTGTTCCCCATTGTTTTTTTATTTTTCCTACGAAAAAGATGAAAGCAAGCAAGAAAACAGACGTGAAAAGACTTTTTCAACGAAAAAACCGTAGTTTTTTAGGAAAATAAGAGAAATCGCTTTATTTTTTTTTCATTCTATTTTAAACTAAAAGATGTAGTGCAATTATTGCAGAATTGTTGGTTAGGAGGACATGAGAGATGACAGAATTTGAAAATAATCAGGTTGAGAGTGGAAATGAATCAATGGAAGCCGCTTTAGACAATTTCCAAGAAGTAAAAGTTGGAGATATCGTTAAAGGCGAGGTATTGGCCATTGAGGATAAACAAGCGATCGTAGGGATCGAAGGCGCCGGTGTCGAAGGCGTTGTTCCTGCAAAAGAATTATCGACTTTACCTGTTGAAGACATCAACGAAGCAGTCAAAGTAGGGGATGTCTTAGAATTAGTTGTGATTTCAGCAATTGGGAAAGACAAAGAAAATGGCAGCTATCTCCTTTCTAAACGTCGCTTAGATGCGAAAAAAGTTTGGGAAGATATCGAAAAAGATTTCCAAGAAGGAAAAATCATCGAAGCACCAGTCACCAACGTCGTTAAAGGCGGATTAGTGGTTGACGTAGGGGTTCGTGGGTTTGTTCCAGCATCAATGGTCGAAGATCATTTTGTTGCGGATTTTGAAGATTACAAAGGGAAAACATTGACCTTTAAAATCGTTGAGATCGAGCCTTCTGAAAACCGCTTGATCCTTTCTCATAAAGCTGTTGTTGAAGCAGAAAAAGCAAAACAAAAAGAAGCTTTACTAGCTGATTTATATGAAGGACAAGAAGTAGAAGGAAAAGTAGCTCGTTTGACTGACTTTGGTGCCTTCGTGGACCTAGGCGGCATCGATGGACTTGTCCATGTCTCTGAAATTTCACATGGGCATGTTGGCAAACCGAGTGACGTTTTGTCTGTTGGAGATACCGTCAACGTCCGTATCTTATCTGTTGATGCAGACAAAGAACGTGTGTCTCTTTCAATCAAAGACACATTGCCTGGACCTTGGACCAATATTGAAGAGCAAGCGGCTGTTGGCAGTGTCTTAACTGGGACTGTTAAACGTTTGACAAGCTTCGGTGCGTTTGTGGAAGTCTTCCCAGGTGTTGAAGGGCTGATCCATATTTCACAAATCTCCCATAAACACATTGCGACACCACATGAAGTCTTACAAGAAGGCGATGAAGTGCAAGTGAAAGTGCTCGAAGTGAACCCTTCAGAACACCGAATCGCATTAAGTATCAAAGCATTAGAAAAAGCAGAAAATACCAATGAAACACAAGAAGTTTCAGAGGATGATTATCAATTGCCAGAAGAATCAACTGGGTTTACCATGGGTGATATCTTAGGCGATGCCTTAAAAGACAGCGACGAAGAGTAATTGTATGCCATCAGCTTATAACGATTCGATGTTTGAATTTGTTATAAGCTGATTTTTTGTTTGCCGAGAAAGCTTGCAACTTTCCATGGCTTTAGGTAAACTAAGTAAGATTGAATACAAGAAGCAGCGTACAAGGACTGCTTTTTTAAATGGAGGGTAAAAAATGTCAAATCCAACAATAGCGATCGTTGGACGTCCGAATGTGGGGAAATCGACCATTTTCAACCGGATAGCTGGAGAACGAATTTCGATCGTTGAGGATACTCCAGGAGTGACCAGAGATCGTATTTATGCCACTGGTGAATGGCTAGGCCGTGAGTTTAGCGTAATCGATACTGGTGGGATCGATTTAAGTGATGAGCCGTTTATGGATCAAATCAAGCATCAAGCAGAAATCGCCATCGATGAAGCAGATGTCATTGTTTTTATTACGAGTGCTCGTGAAGGAGTAACAGATGCTGACGAGCTTGTGGCTCGTTTGTTATACAAAAGCAACAAACCCGTGATTTTAGCGGTCAACAAAGTTGATAATCCCGAGATGCGCAACGATATCTATGAATTTTATGGTTTAGGTCTGGGCGATCCATACCCAATCTCAGGAAGTCATGGATTAGGGATCGGTGATGTCCTAGATGAAGCAGTCAAACACTTTACCAATGAAGCGGAAGAAGAAGACGATTCCATTATCAAGTTTAGTTTGATCGGTCGACCAAACGTCGGGAAATCCTCCTTGATCAATGCGATTCTTGGAGAAGAGCGAGTAATTGTTTCAGATATCGAAGGAACGACTCGTGATGCGATCGATACCCATTTTACTAGCGAAAGCGGTCAAGAATTTACCATGATCGATACCGCCGGCATGCGTAAAAAAGGGAAGGTCTACGAATCTACTGAAAAATACAGTGTCATGCGAGCAATGCGGGCCATTGAACGTTCAGACGTCGTCTTGATGGTCTTGAACGCCGAAGAAGGAATTCGCGAGCAAGACAAACGGATCGCTGGCTATGCCCATGAAGCAGGCCGTGGAATCATTATCGTTGTCAATAAATGGGATACATTGAAAAAAGAAACGAATACGATGCGTGATTTTGAAGAAGAAATCAGAGATGAATTCCAATATTTGGATTATGCACCAATCATTTTCGTTTCCGCAGTGACGAAACAGCGCTTGAATAAGTTGCCGCAGTTGATCGAAGAAGTCAGCATGAATCAAAACATGCGTATTCCATCTGCGTTGTTGAATGACGTCATTATGGATGCGGTGGCGATCAACCCAACACCAACAGACAAAGGCAAACGTTTGAAGATTTTTTATGCGACGCAAGTGGCTGTCAAACCGCCAACTTTTGTTATTTTTGTCAACGAAGAAGAACTGATGCATTTCTCTTATGCGCGTTTCTTAGAAAATCAAATCCGCAAGGCATTCACTTTTGAAGGAACGCCGATTCGGATCATTCCACGCAGAAGAAAATAGAGATTTTATCATACTTTGTTTCTTTTTACAAAGAAATCTGTCCTTTTCTAGAAAAATGGGAAAAAACCAAAAAAAAACCCCCTAAAAACGTTAAAATCCTTGATATTACAAGGTTCTTATGATAACGTTATATCAGAATATTGATGGTAATCAATATTTGACAAAAACCTTGGACCACTCAAGATTTTTGTTGATGCATGACATCAAAAAAAATATCAGGAGGTGAAACCATCCATGGCAAATAAAGCAGAATTAATCGAAAAAGTTGCAGCAGCTACTGACTTAACTAAGAAAGACGCAACTGCAGCAGTAGACGCTGTATTCTCAACAATTCAAGACGCTTTAGCTAACGGTGAAAAAGTTCAATTGATCGGCTTTGGTAACTTTGAAGTTCGTTCTCGTGCAGAACGCAAAGGACGCAACCCACAAACTGGTGAAGAAATCAAGATCCCTGCTAGCAAAGTACCTGCATTCAAACCAGGTAAAGCTCTTAAAGACGCAGTGAAATAA